>NZ_JBITHF010000012.1:0-284637 GCF_044457745.1 Streptomyces sp. NPDC050534 | reverse complement strand
CGCCCGGTTACATTTCGAACCCGGAAGCTAAGCCTTACAGCGCCGATGGTACTGCAGGGGGGACCCTGTGGGAGAGTAGGACGCCGCCGAACAAACCTTGAGAAAACCCCCGCACCATTCGGTGCGGGGGTTTTCTGCGTTTAGGCTCAAGGTTATGCGCTACGACCTTGTGATCTTCGACAACGATGGCGTCCTCGTCGACAGTGAGCCCATCTCCAACCGGCTCCTCGCCGCCTATCTGACAGAGCTCGGGCACCCGACCTCGTACGAGGAATCCCTTCGTGACTACATGGGTGCTGCCATGCACCGGGTCCATGACGTCGTCAAGGAGCGGACCGGGCAGGCGCTGCCGGCGGATTTCGACGACGTGTTCCATGCGCGGGTGTTCGCCGCGTTCGAGCGGGACCTGGAGCCGGTCGCGGGGGCTGTCGGGCTGTTGGAGAAGCTGGCTGCCGACGGGGTGCCGTACTGTGTCGCGTCCTCCGGGAGTCACGAGCGGATCCGGGTGGGGCACCGGAAGACCGGGCTGGACCGGTGGTTCGACGACGGGCGGGTCTTCAGTTCGCAGGACGTGGGTCGCGGGAAGCCGGCGCCCGATCTGTTTCTGTACGCGGCCGAGCGGATGGGTGTCGCGCCGGAGCGATGTGTGGTCGTCGAGGACAGTCCGCTGGGGGTGCGGGCGGCCAACGCGGCCGGGATGGACGTGTACGGCTTCACCGCCATGACGCCGGCCGAGCGGCTCGCCGGGGCCACGCAACTCTTCAGTGACTTGGGCGAGTTGGCTGACCTGCTCGTATGACGTCGGCATCGGTGCTCGGCTGACATTTGTCACGCCGAGCTCCGGACGATCGTTTCTACTGGCGACCGCGTGCCGGACGAGAAGCTGAGGGCATGACGACGAACACGGTGTCCCAGGGCAAGAGCAGCACCCAGACCCCCAGCGCGCTCGACAACTTCCGTCCGCTGATCGTGGACGTGGCGGTTCCCCTCGGTTCGTACTACCTGTTCAAGAACGCCTTCGGGATGAGCACCTTCGCGGCGCTCGCCTGGAGCAGCGTCGTCCCGGCGGTGCGGACCCTGTGGAGCGTGGTCAAGGAGCGCAGGACGAACGGCCTGGCGGGGCTGATCCTCGTCGTCAACGTGGTCTCCCTGCTGCTGAGTTTCGTCTCCGGCGACCCGCGGCTGATGCTCGCCAAGGACGGCGCGGTCAGCAGCACCGTCGGCATCGGCATCCTGGTGTCGGTGGCTCTCGGCCGGCCGATGATGACCGCCGGCATGAAGCCGTTCCTGGTGAAGGGCGACCAGGCGAAGGAGGCCGCGTGGCAGCGGCTGGTGTCGGGCCGGTCGGCCGCCTCGACGGACTTCCTGCGCAAGGAGCGGACGTTCTCCGTGGTGTGGGGCGTGGCGCTGCTCGCCGAGTGTGTGGCGCGGATCGTGGGGGCGTACACCATCCCCGTGGACACCATGGTGTGGCTCGGTGGGGTCCTGATGATCGGTGTGATGGTGCTGACCTTCCTGCTCAGTGGCGGACTGGCCGCCGGGCCGATGGAGGCGATGGTGCGTGCCGAGGCGGAGGCCGAGGAGACTGCCGCCCGCACCGAGGTCGCCGTCGCCGCCTGAGCGAGAAGGTAAAGCTGAGGGAAATTCATCTTTGGCTTGATCTACCCACAGGTAGCCAGGGGCCCTACGCTCGCCGCCATGACAGATGTGCTGCGGCGCGGCAGGGCCTCCTTGGCGTTCAGCTTCCTCGCTCAGGGCGCCACCTTCGCCCTGCTGGTGACCCGTATCCCGGCCATTCAGGACCGGTACGGGGTGTCCGACGCGCTGCTGCCCGTCTTCCTGGCCGCCGTGCCCATCCTGGCCGGCGTCGGAAGTGTGACGACCGAGCAGCTGGTGAAGCGAATACGGCCGAGCCTGCTGCTGCGGTGCCTGCAGCCCGTGGTGCTGCTGGCGCTGCTCGGGGTCGGCGCGGGGGAGCACCTGGCCGAACTGGGCATCGCGCTGGCCGCGTTCGGGCTTGCCGTGGGCGGGCTCGACGCCTCGATGAACATGCTCGGGGTGAGCCTGCAGCGGACGTACGGCCGCAGCATCATGCTCAGCTTCCACGCCGCGTTCAGCCTCGGCGGAATCCTCGGGGCGTCGCTGGCCTGGGTGGGGGCGCACTGGCATCTGGCGCTGTGGGTGTCGTATCTGCCGGTCGTCGCGGTGCTGCTGCCCGCGACGCTGGTGGGGAGCCGCTGGTACGTCGACGGGGGCTCTTCCTCGGCGGTGGAGGAGCAGGAGCGGGAGCGGGCGCAGGGCCAGGGCATCGTCTTCAAGCTGCTGCTGCCGCTGTGCCTGGTGATGACCTTCGCGTACATCGGGGACTCGACCGTCTCCAACTGGAGTGCCAAGTACCTGAAGGACGTGCTCGGGAGCTCGGAGCAGTTGTCGACGGTGCCGTACAACGTCTACATGGTGACCACGCTGCTGGGGCGGTCGCTGGGGGACCACGGGGTGCGGCGGTTCGGGGCGGTGGCCGTCGTGCGGGTGGGTGCCGTGGTGGGGGCGCTGGGGTTCGCGGTGGTGGCCGTGGCCCCGGGGGCGTGGGCCGGGATGCTCGGGTTCACGCTGGTCGGGCTGGGGCTGTGCGTGCTGGTGCCGCAGACCTTCGCGGCGGCCGGGCGGCTGTTCCCGAACGCCTCCGATGCCGCCGTCGCGCGCCTGAACATCTTCAACTACGTCGGATTCCTGATCGGCTCGCCGCTGGTGGGGGCGCTGGGGGACGCGTGGAGCTATCGCTGGGCGATGCTCGTGCCGATGGTGTTGGTGCTGGTGACACTGTTCTACGCCCGCTCGTTCGCCCCCCGGCCGGACCGATACGGTGGCGGGCATGAGCGGCCGCGCACAGCTGATGTGGGACGAGGCAGTAACGGGCTATGACTTCGGCCGGGACCATCCGATGGACCCGGTCCGGCTCGCCCTGACCAGACACCTCGTCGATGCCTTCGGGCTCGACAAGGAGGTCCAGGTGGTGGCGGCGAAGCCCGCCGGGGAGTCGACGCTGCGGCTTGTCCACCGGGAGGACTACATCGACGCCGTGAAGGCGGCCTCGGCGGATCCGGAGGCGGCGGACGGTGCGTACGGACTGGGCACGCTGGACGATCCCGCCTTCGCCGGCATGCACGAGGTGTCGGCGCTGATCGCCGGTCAGTCGGTCGGGGCGGCGGAGGCAGTGTGGCGCGGGGAGGCGCTGCACGCGGTGAACTTCGCGGGCGGGCTGCACCATGCGATGCCGGGCGGCGCCTCGGGGTTCTGCATCTACAACGACGCCGCGCTGGCGATCGCCCGGCTGCTGGAGCTGGGGGCGGAGCGGGTCGCGTACGTCGACGTCGACGTGCACCACGGGGACGGGGTGCAGACGGCGTTCTGGGGTGATCCCCGGGTGCTGACGATCTCCCTGCACGAGCATCCGCGGACGCTGTTCCCGCAGACCGGGTGGCCGGAGGAGACGGGGGCGGACTCCGCCGAGGGGTCGGCCGTGAACGTGGCGCTGCCCGCCGGGACCGGGGATGCCGGGTGGTTGCGGGCCTTCCACTCCGTCGTACCGGAATTGATCGCCGATTTCCGGCCGCAGGTGCTGGTGTCGCAGCACGGGGCCGATACGCACTTCGAGGATCCCCTGGCGCATCTGGCCGTGTCGCTGGACGCGCAGCGGGCCGTGCAGGTCGCCTGTCACGAGCTGGCGCACGAGCACGCCGACGGGCGGTGGGTCGCGCTCGGTGGCGGGGGATACGCGGTGGTCGAGGTGGTGCCGCGGTCGTGGACCCATCTCGTGGCGATCGCGGCGGGGCGGGAGGTCGCGCCCGAGACCATGATTCCCGAGGGATGGCGGCAGGAAGTCTTCGCCCGTACGCGGCAGTTGGCGCCGGCGCGGATGACCGATGGGCGGTGGCCGGTGTCGTACGCCGGATGGGACGAGGGATACGACCCCGCGGACCGGCTCGACCAGGCGGTGCTGGCCACGCGGCGCGCGGCGTTTCCGCTGCGGGGGCTGCTGGCGTAGGTGTGGTGCCGGGGGCGGACGCGGTGGCCCGCCCCCGGCGCCGGATCAGCTGCAGTGGCCCGAGTCGCCGGCCGAAGCGGTGCCGATGGTGCCGCTCCAGCTGACGCAGTAGCCACGGCCGGTGACGTAGACCGGGCCGGCGTAGCTCGTGTACTGGCCGGAGTCCTTGGCGGCCGGCTGGCTGCTGTCGATGGCCTTCAGAGCGACCTCCATGTGGATCTTCGCGCCCGTGGTGTTGCGGACGGTCACGGCGCAGTTCTTGCCGGTCGACTGGTTCCAGGTCAGGAAGATCTTGCCGGAGTTGCCGACCGGCGTGGAGTCGATGACCTTGTAGCCGGTGCCGCAGGCGCCGTTGTACGTGGCGGCGGCGGCCGACTTGGTGGCCGCCGAGGCCGGGGTGGTCGCGGCGAGCGTGCCGCCGAGGGCCAGGACGGCGAGCGCGGTGGCGGTCGTGGCGCGACGGGACAGCTTCTTCATGGTTGTTCCCCCTGCTGTGGTGTGGTCCACGTTGCCCGTGTCGGTCAACGTGCCGTGAACAGTTGGTCGTTGCTGTCCACGCAAGATGAGACCGGGGAGCCCGGCCGGTGGTTGTGGTGCCTTCCGTCACCGTTCTGTCACTGCCCACCGGGTGCGGCATTATGCGGCTTATTGAGCCACCCGTGCGGTAATTCACCGGTTTCCGCCGTGCGTTCGCCCGCGGTCCGCCACCATCACAGACGTGTTGAGCACCGGAGCCCTGCGAGCCCATCTCCTGGCTGCCCGTCTCGCCGGGCCTGTGGCCACCTCGCGCGAGGAGAGCCTGCGCAGCTATCGGCTCTTCGCCGCCCGCGATCCCCGCGTGCTGATCGGTCTTGACCCCGAATGGACGTGGAGACAGCGGGATCTGATCGAGTTGATGTCGGACAAGTGCGGGGTTTCGGCCGATCCTGGGCATGTCTCCGGCCAAGATGTGATCGATCCGGAGCGCACCCTGACCGCGCTGGACGCCTTCGCGGCGCGTCTCGCCGCAGCGGCCCAGCGCAGCGCCCCTGTGCTCCTCGGTACCGGTCACCCGCACCGCCTGCTCGGCTTCTACGCCGCCTTGGCGGACGCGCTGTCGGCGGCGGGATGTGCCGTCCTCACCCCTGCGTATGGTCGCAGTGTCGACATAACGACCCGGTTCGGTCTACGTACGTACAACCTTGACTACGTACAAGGAGTCGCGTTGGTGCGGGAACCCGGGACGCCCCGCCCCGGTTGTGCGACCGGCGTGCACACGCACTCTCCGCTCCCGGTTCGTACCGCTCTGGCCGTGGCGGCCGAGGTCGGAGGGACTCTTCCCGAGCTGGTCGTCGGGGACCACGGCTGGGTCTGCGGAGCAGGTCAGCTGGGGTTCGAGGCCATTGGTCTCGCCGATACGGACGACCCCGCGCTCTTCGTGGGGGAGGCCGAGGGGTCCGTGTCCGTCGTCGTTCCACTTGATGACGCTGTGCGGTCTGATTACTACCGGCCGCTTACCCGCTACGTACTCAATCGAGCGTGTCTGTCACAGTAGGCCGCCGATGGGTGCACCTCTTCCCCACTCGCATCACCCGCCCCTACATTGGGGAGTGAGCACGCAGCGACGAAGCGTCACCGGAAGGGGAAGCCGGTGGCCGTCGAGTGCGGAAGGTTCAGGTGTGTCATGGCTGCTGAGCAGAGGCCTCTGAGTGAGGTTCAGTTCCTTACCGTGGCGGAGGTCGCCTCGGTGATGCGAGTGTCGAAGATGACTGTGTACCGGCTGGTGCACAGCGGTCATCTGCCCGCGATCAGGGTGGGGCGGTCCTTCCGCGTCCCCGAGAACGCGGTTCATGAGTACCTTCGCGAGAGCTACGTGGGGGTGGAAACCGCCTGACGGACATCCCGGGGGGATCCTCAGGGCATCACAGGGATCTCCCCGGGAAGCCTCGATTACGACCTCAGCGCTCGGGCGGGTAGGCTGGCCCCTTGTAGGTCGTATGGGCCCATGGCGCCCAACGCCGAGTGATGAGAAGTGAGCGAGGGTAGTCGTGGGCTCTGTTATCAAGAAGCGGCGCAAGCGGATGGCGAAGAAGAAGCACCGCAAGCTGCTCAAGCGCACGCGCGTTCAGCGTCGCAACAAGAAGTAAGCGATGCTCTAGGAGCGTGTTCTGTGGCCCCCCACCGCAACCGGTGGGGGGCCACACGCGTTTGGGCTTCACAGAGACCACCGGAAGCACACGGGATCATGCGCTCGTCCTGTGCCTACGCATGAGTTTCACATGGCCTGGTCTGTTCGTACGCCTGTGGATGTCGTCACTTCGTGCATTGGGTGGTCATCACAGCGCAACATCGACCCGCTAAGTTGGCCGCAAGCGGGGAACGCGACAGGCTACGAGTACATGTCGGGCTGGAAGGAAGGCGCAGATCTTGGGCAAGGTCGTGCTCGTGACCGGAGTGGCCCGCTGGCTGGGGGGCCGGTTCGTCCGACGCATCCAGCGTGACCCGGGGGTCGACCGGGTCATCGCCGTGGACGCGGTGACGCCCGAGCACCACCTGGGCGGCGCGGACTTCATCCAGGCCGACATCCGGCAGCCCACCATCGGGCGGGTGCTCGCCGAGACGGGCGCCGACACCGTCGTGCACATGGACGTGAGCGCCACCGCGCTGGGCAGCGCCAGCCGGGCGGCGATCAAGGAGACCAACGTCATCGGCACGATGCAGCTGCTCGGTGCCTGCCAGAAGTCGCCGACCGTCAAGCGGCTCGTGGTGAAGTCCAGTACGAACGTGTACGGCTCCGCGTCCCGCGACCCCGGGGTGTTCACCGAGACCACCCCGCCCAAGTCGCTGCCCAGCGGCGGCTTCGCCAAGGACACCGTCGAGGTCGAGGGGTACGTACGGGGCTTCGCGCGGCGCCGGCCCGACGTGGCCGTGTGCGTGCTGCGCTTCGCCAACATCCTGGGGCCCACGGCGGACACGCCGCTCGCTTCCTACTTTGCGCTGCCGGTCCTGCCCACGGTGTTCGGCTACGACCCGCGGCTGCAGTTCGTGCACGAGGACGACGTGATGGAAGTGCTGCGGATCGCCTCGAAGGAGCCGGTGCGGGGCACCCTCAACAGCGGCACCTTCAACATCGCCGGCGACGGGGTTCTGCTGCTCTCCCAGTGCTCCAGGCGGCTCGGCCGCCCCACGGTGCCGCTGCTGCTGCCCGCGGTCACCTGGGCCGGTTCGCTGGTGCGTACGCTGGGGATGACGGACTTCTCGCCCGAGCAGATCCGACTGCTGACCCACGGCCGGGTCGTGGCGACGGACCAGATGCGGGAGACGCTCGGATTCAGGCCGAAGTACACCACGGCGGAGACCTTCGCCGACTTCGCGCGCAGTCACGGACCCGGGCTCCTGCCGCCGGAGGCCCTTGCGGGGGCCGTCGACCGGATCGCCGCGCTGCCCGTCCTGGGCAGCGGCCACCCCCCGACGCAGAGCGCCAACTGAGGAGCGCATCAACGATGGCGGATGCCAAGGTCATTCCGTTCGACGACGACCGGTCCCGCGGGAGCGCCGTTCAGCGGCCGTCGCGGCGCCGGGGCGCGGGGAGCCGACGCAAGACCACGGAACCCGCGCTGGTCGGTGAGGTCCAGCCCCTGCCCAGCAGGGTGTCTGCGCAGGATGATGTTCCCGTGACGCACGAGGAAGAGCCGCTCGAGAAGCCGCGGCAGGACGGCGGCTGGGAGCGGCGCGTCGCGAGCGGCCTGTCCTTCCTGCGCCGCCGACTCACCGGCGACTACGAGGTCGACGACTTCGGCTACGACGAGGAGTTGACCGACCACGTCCTGATGTCCCTGCTGAGGCCGGTGTACGAGAAGTACTTCCGGGTCGAGGTGAAGGGCGTCGAGAACATCCCGTCCGACGGCGGCGCGCTGATCGTCGCGAACCACTCCGGGACGCTGCCGCTGGACGGCCTGATGATGCAGGTCGCCGTGCACGACCACCATCCGGCCAACCGTCATCTGCGGCTGCTCGCCGCCGATCTGGTCTTCGTGCTGCCGGTGGTCAACGAGCTGGCCCGCAAGCTGGGCCACACCCTGGCCTGCGCGGAGGACGCCGAACGGCTGCTGGGCCAGGGCGAGCTGGTCGGGGTGATGCCTGAGGGTTTCAAGGGCATCGGCAAGCCCTTCAGCGAGCGCTACAAGCTGCAGCGGTTCGGCCGGGGCGGCTTCGTCTCCACGGCGCTGCGCCACGGCACCCCGATCATCCCGTGCTCGATCGTGGGCGCGGAGGAGATCTTCCCGATGATCGGCAACGCGAAGACCCTGGCACGGCTGCTGGGCTTCCCGTACTTCCCGCTGACACCGACCTTCCCGTGGCTCGGTCCGCTCGGTGCGGTGCCGTTGCCCACGAAGTGGACCATCCAGTTCGGCGAGCCGATCCTGACGGACGGCTATCCGCCGGAGGCCGCCGAGGACCCGATGCTGATGTTCAACCTGACCGACCAGGTCAGGGAGCAGATCCAGCACACGCTGTACAAGCTGCTCGTGCAGCGGCGGTCGGTGTTCTTCTGAGGGGGCGCTCTTCTGGGCCGGCCGCTTCATCCTGGGCGCGCCGGTACGCGGGCGCGATTCCGGCCGCGTGCAGCAGATGAGAGGGGCCAAGCTGCTGGTGCAGCGGCGGTCGGTGTTCTTCTGATTCCGGTACGAGTGTGGGGGCGCCCTTCCTGCGAAGGGCGCCCCCACACTCGTAGGTCTCCTACTGGCCGGTGTTCTCGCTGTCGATGCCGAGGCCGGGGAGGAGGCCCGGGAGCAGCGGTGGGATCGTCACGTCCGGCTCGCTGCTCGGGGACTTGCTCGCGGACGGGGAGGCGCTGCCGCTGTCCTTCGGCGGGTCGAGCAGGCCGCCGGTGTTGCCGCCGAGCAGGCCCTCGCCGGTGGAGCCGGCCGACTGACTGGGGCTGCTGGGACGGCTGTGCTCGGAGGAGCTGCCGCCGGCGCTGGGCGACGCTTGCTTCCGACCGGAGCCGGACGTGCCCTTCGATGCCTTGCCCGAGCCGTGCCGCTTGCCGTCGCCGCCGCCCTGGGCCGGGGACGGGGGCAGCAGGGACTGCAGTGGCGCGACCTCTTCGTCTATGGCGTCGAACACCGACGACACCTGCTGACTGACGTCCCCGAGCTGGAGCGGGAGCCGCTCGCGCAGGGCGCCCCAGGCGTCGCGGTGCGACCGGGAGAAGGTGGACAGGGCCTGGATGGGGCCGAGCGAGTCGGGGTCCCGCTCGTACGCCTCGTGCAGCAGCCGGTGGCCCTCCGACGCGTCGTGCGTGACGCCGGCCAGGGTGCGCCGGATCTCGCCGAGGGACTCGTGGTCGATCGGGGCGTTGCCGCGGCCGCGCTCCATCAGGCGGCGCGCCTCGCTCAGCCGGGTGGAGGCCTGGTCGAGATAGGCCACACCGCGCTGGTCGTCGCCCTCGGACATGTAGTTGAGCTTGAAGTCCTCGATGCCGCGCTTGAGCCCGTAGAGCGAGTCACCGGGCAGCGCGTCCTGGCTGGCCGCGGCGACTCCGCCGAAGGCCCCCGCCGCGACGCCGACGCTCAGTCCGCCCGCGGCCAGGCCCTTGGTCAGCCGTGACCGTGGCCGCAGCTTGCCGAGCGGGCTCGCGCGGTGGGCGCCGCGGGAACGCTGCACGGGGACCGCGGTTTCGGCCGCCTCGCCTCCGGCTCCCTCCTGCATCATGGCCTCGAACGCGGCCACCAACTGGGCCCGCTGGACGACCTTGACCTCGGGATCCAGCTTCGGCCCGGGCACCTCGCCGAGACACTCCGCGAGGGCCAGCAGACGGCCCTGCTCGGTCTGTTCCGCAGCAGCCGGGTCCGGGGACGATCCCTCGGACTGCCCGGCCGCCGTGCCCCGGTCCGGCTGCTCCTCCAGGGCCTGGGCGAAGGCGTTCGCCCGCCGGTGTGCCGATACGTTCGCGATCACTGGCGGCACCTCCTCTCATCATGACGGTCGACTCCCCAGGGGGTCCTGAGGGTTGCACCCTCTGACCACGTCCACACGATCGGGTGATCGTAGACGGCCAGGGAGTGACCACAGGGAGCCTGCATCCCGCACAACGAGCGTCTCGGCACTTGGGTTACGGACGACGGATGATCGGAACGAGAAGTCAACCCACTATCACTGACCGCTAGTTGAGTGTCACCGAGCGTCAGCGGGCGTCGTCCGGGAGGAGCCGGGCCAAAGTGCGCACCGCGCGGTACTGGAGCGTCTTGATGGCGCCCTCGTTCTTGCCCATCACCCGGGCGGTCTCGGCGACGGACAGGCCCTGGAGGAAGCGGAGCGTCACGCACTCCTGCTGCTGTGGATTGAGGCGTCGTACGGCCTCGAGCAGTGCGGCGTTGGAGAGGGACTCCAGGACGGAGTCCTCGGGCGAGCGTTCGACCTCGTTGGCGTCGAGCATCTCGCCGGTCGTCACCTCGAGCCGGAAGCGGCTCGACTTGAAGTGGTCCGCGACGAGGTTGCGGGCGATGGTGACCAGCCAGGCGCCGAAGTCCCGGCCCTGCCAGGTGAAGGTGCCGATGCGGCGCAGGGCGCGCAGGAACGTCTCGCTGGTGAGGTCCTCGGCGGTGGCCTTGCCGCCCACGCGGTAGTAGATGTACCGGTAGACGGTGTCGCTGTACTGGTCGTAGAGCCGCCCGAAGGCATCGGCCTCTCCGGCCTGGGCGCGTTCGACCAGGTCCATCATCCGGGCGCTGTCGCTGTCCGCGGCCGGTCGGCGGGTGGTGGTGGTGCCGGCCACCCGGCCGCGTCTGCCGACGGCGGCGCTGCCGTCGGCGAGCGCGTAGCACGGACCGACGGGGGTGGAGGCAACGGCGAGGGCAGGGACGGCGTACGCGGTGGGGACGAAGCCGCGCAACAGGTCTAGGACCGTTGCGCGCAGCGTAGCCAGGCCCGAGGCGTCAACCCCGACGTGTGGGTACACGGGACTCCCAGAGGCAGAGCTTCCATCACGTGCAGTGCGGGACCGTTCACCCGTCGTAGCGACGGAGTGGTACCGGTTTGCGTCTGAGGAGAATAACGCTTCGTGCAGGCGCTGCTACACCCAGTTGCTCAAATCACCGATTCCGTCGCTTCTGTAACCGATTGATGCCCGATCAAGTACCTCTGAGTGACCGCTTGTTGATCGAATCGGTTCGGATTACGAGTCGGAACAGGGCGTGTTGTGGCGGTGTTCAGCCAACTGGACTGCACAAACGCGGAACGGGCCGGGAAACATGGCCCGGCCCGTCGTGTCGCGCGATGTTCACGGCGTCAGCGCCGCCGCTTGTGCAGGGCGATCGCCGCCGCGGTCCCTCCCGCGACCGCGCCCACGCCGGCCGCCGCCGGGATGCCCACCTTCGCCGCCTTGCGGCCCGTGCGGTAGTCGCGCAGCCGCCAGTCGAGCTTGCGGGCGTGCTTGCGGAGTTTGGCGTCGGGGTTGATGGCGTAGGGGTGGCCGACCAGCGAGAGCATCGGGATGTCGTTGTGGGAGTCGCTGTAGGCCGCGCAGCGGAAAAGGTCCAGGCCCTCCGCGGCGGCGAGGGCGCGTACGGCCTCCGCCTTGGCCGGGCCGTGCAGCGGCTCGCCCACCAACTTGCCGGTGTAGACGCCGTCCACGGACTCCGCGACCGTGCCCAGTGCGCCGGTCAGGCCCAGGCGGCGGGCGATCACGGTCGCGATCTCCACCGGCGCCGCGGTGACCAGCCACACCCGCTGGCCCGCGTCCAGGTGGGCCTGTGCGAGGGCGCGGGTGCCCGGCCAGATCCGCTCGGCCATGTACTCGTCGTAGATCTCCTCGCCGATCGACCGGAGTTCGGCGACGCGGTGGCCCTTCACGATCGACAGCGCCGAGTCGCGGGCCTCCTGCATGTGCTCGGGGTCCTCGACGCCGGCCAGCCGGAACCAGGCCTGCTGCCAGGCGAACTTGGCGAGGTCGCGGGTCTCGAAGAACTTCCGCTTGTACAGGCCCCGGCCGAAGTGGAAGAGGGCGGCGCCCTGCATCACGGTGTTGTCGAGGTCGAAGAACGCGGCAGCCTTGTCGTCGCCGAGTACGGGGAACTCCTGTTCCTCCGGGGGGACGTCCTGCGAGGACTTGCGGGCTGCCTCCGCAGAGGCCTCGCCTGCCAACACGCTCCGCGCCGTGGCGGAACGCCTACGGGGAGTGAGCCATCCGAGAGCGGCCATGTCCGTGAGCATAGCCAGTTTGTTCGGTGCCTCCATACGCGCGAGGTTTGAAGCCTGTGAACTCTCCGCGACCGTGTCGTTAAAGAACTCATCTCATCCGTACGTTCCTTGGCGTTTTCGCGGGTGTCCGGGTGAGGGGGCGTCGGGCGAGAATGGCTGACATGAGTTCCCTCTTCCGTCGCAAGGCTCCGCAGGGCCGCACCGTCACCCTCATCCGCAAGCCCGGGTGTCATCTGTGTGATGACGCACAGTCCGTGGTGGAGAGGGTGTGCGGTGAGGTGGGCGTGCCGTGGGAGAGCAAGGACATCTCACGGGACCAGCAGCTCCATGAGCAGTACTGGGAGCAGATCCCCGTGGTCCTCGTCGACGGCAGGCAGCACACCTTCTGGCGCGTGGACGAGCAGCGGCTGCGCAAGGCACTGACCGAGTAGTCCAAACCGGCCGGCATGTCGCTTAGGATCGATGGTGTCTGGTCTCGGGGGCGGGGATCGTTGAGGAGAGTGTGCGGTTTTGCCCCCAGAAGAAAAGGAACGGTGGTGCGCGTGCGCCGGTTCCGCATCAGTGCGCCGGGGGCGCGTGACCCCGGTCACGTTGGCCGGGCAAATCGGACACCATCTTTGTGCACGCGTTCACAAAGACATAGCCTGCTGTCGACGGGGCGGTCTGGGTACATGTGACCGCCCACAGCCCCGCTCTACCCGCAGGAGCACCGTGGCAACTGGCCGAACTCACCGACCGGCGACCCGCAGCCGAGGGATTCCCGAGGCCACCGTCGCCAGGCTTCCGCTGTACCTCCGCGCTCTGACCGCGTTGTCGGAGCGCTCGGTCCCCACGGTCTCGTCCGAGGAGCTCGCGGCCGCGGCGGGGGTCAACTCCGCGAAGCTGCGCAAGGACTTCTCCTACCTGGGCTCCTACGGCACCCGTGGTGTGGGCTACGACGTCGAGTATCTCGTCTACCAGATCTCCCGCGAGCTCGGGCTCACCCAGGACTGGCCGGTTGTGATCGTCGGTATCGGCAACCTCGGCGCCGCCCTCGCCAACTACGGCGGGTTCGCCTCCCGTGGGTTCCGTGTCGCCGCCCTGATAGACGCCGACCCGGCGATGGCCGGCAAGCCCGTCGCGGGCATCCCGGTACAGCACACGGACGACCTGGAAAAGATCATCGACGACAACGGGGTGAGCATCGGCGTCATCGCCACCCCCGCCGGCGCCGCCCAGCAGGTCTGCGACCGGCTCGTGGCCGCCGGGGTCACCTCCATCCTGAACTTCGCGCCGACCGTGCTGTCCGTCCCCGAAGGGGTCGACGTACGCAAGGTCGACCTCTCCATCGAGCTGCAGATCCTCGCCTTCCACGAGCAGCGCAAGGCCGGGGAGGAGGCCGCCGCCCTGGCCGATGGCACGGGACCGGTCGCCGCCGCGCGCAAGAACTCCGCCGACAAGGGCCCGGACGGGGACGTACCCGCCGTGATGCCGGCATGAGTCTCCTCGTCGTCGGGCTGAGTCACCGCAGCGCCCCGGTCAGTGTGCTGGAGCGGGCCGCGCTGAACCCGGACGCCCAGATCAAGCTGCTGCAGGACACGGTGGCCGCGGAGCCCGCCGCCGAGGCCGCGGTCCTCGCCACCTGCAACCGCATCGAGCTCTACGCCGACGTGGACAAGTTCCACGCCGGTGTCGCCGAGCTGTCCACGCTGCTCGCCCAGCACAGCGGGGTCGGCCTCGAGGAGCTCACGCCCTATCTCTACGTCCACTACGAGGACCGCGCCGTCCACCATCTGTTCTCGGTGGCCTGCGGCCTCGACTCGATGGTCGTGGGCGAGGGGCAGATCCTCGGGCAGATCAAGGACTCGCTGGCGAAGGCGCAGGACCTGCACACCGCGGGCAGGCTGCTGAACGACCTGTTCCAGCAGGCGCTGCGGGTCGGCAAGCGCGCCCACTCCGAGACCGGCATCGACCGCGCCGGGCAGTCCCTGGTCACCTTCGGCCTGGAGCAGCTGGCCGCCGGGGGCGACGTCGAGGACTGGGCCCGCGGCAAGAAGGCGCTGGTCGTGGGCGCCGGTTCGATGTCCTCCCTGGCCGCCGCCACGCTCGCGCGGGCCGGTGTCGCCGAGCTCGTCGTCGCCAACCGCACCGCGGAGCGGGCCGAGCGCCTGGCGCAGCTACTGATCGAGGCCGACGGAACGGACGTGACCGCCCGCGCGGTACCGATGGAATCGGTGCCGTTCGAGCTGACACGTGCCGACGTGGTCGTGTCCTGTACCGGTGCGACGAGCCTGGTCCTGCCGGCCGACGCGGTCGCGGCAGCGGTCGAGGGCCGTGTCGGCGCCTCTGCCGCCGTCTCGGAGAGCGCCGGCCCGGACGCGGGCACCGGCGTACGTCCGCTGCCGCCCACCTCCGTGGGCAACGACGAGAACTGCCCGCTCGACCTGTCCGCCGCGCAGTCCGGCTTCTCCGTGATGGGGGAGGCCGCCGTCGCCGGGATGGACGCCGCGACGCTGGAGCAGCACGCGGCCTGGGTGGACAACGGCACCGTCGACCGCCGAGAGGCAGCCCGCCGCGCGCTCGAGGCCGACGCCGAGCTGATCACCGCGCTCGCCGCCACCGCCGCGACCGTCGGCCGGATCCCCGAGCGCCGCAGGCCCGAGCCGGCCGCCGAGGCCCCGCGGCCCGCGCCCGTGCTCTTCCTGCTCGACCTCGCGATGCCGCGCGACATCGACGCGGCCGTGCACCGGCTGGCCGGCGTCCGGCTCGTCGACATCGAGTCGCTGGCCGAGGCCTCCGCCGACGCGCCGATGGCCGCCGACGTCGACCAGGTCCGCCGGATCGTCTCCGACGAGGTCGCGGCCTTCGGGGCCGCGCTCAGGGCCGCGCACATCACGCCGACCGTGGTCGCGCTGCGCACGATGGCCGCCGATGTCGTCGCGACCGAGATCGCGCGCCTCGAGGGGCGGCTGCCCGCGCTCGACGACAAGCACCGCAGCGAGATCACACAGACCGTCAAGCGCGTCGTGGACAAGCTGCTCCACGCGCCGACCGTGCGGGTCAAGCAGCTCGCGGCCGAACCGGGTGGAGCGGGGTACGCGGATGCCCTGCGGACCCTTTTCGACCTCGACCAGGAGGCGGTGGCCGCGGTCTCCCGCGCCGACGACGACTCAGAGAACAGCAAGAACCGAGGGCCGGCATGAACAGCAAGGCATTGAGACTGGGAACGAGGCGGAGCAAACTCGCCATGTCCCAGTCCCGGCAAGTGGCGGACGCCGTGAGCCGGGTGACAGGACGGCCCGTCGAGCTCGTCGAGATCACGACCTACGGCGACACCTCCCGCGAGCATCTCGCGCAGATCGGCGGCACAGGCGTGTTCGTCACGGCGCTGCGTGACGCGCTGCTGCGGGGCGAGGTCGACTTCGCGGTTCATTCGCTCAAGGACCTGCCCACCGCGCAGCCCGAGGGCCTGGCGCTGGCCGCCGTCCCGCTGCGTGAGGACCCGCGCGACGTGATCGTCGCCCGGGACGCGCTGAAGTTCACCGACCTGCCGCGCGGCGCGCGCATCGGTACGGGCTCGCCGCGCCGCATGGCGCAGCTGAACTCGTACGCGCGCAGCCACGGGCTGGACATACGCACGGTCCCGATACGGGGCAACGTCGACACCCGGATCCGGTACGTGCGGGAAGGCGAGCTGGACGCGGTCGTCCTGGCCGCCGCCGGCCTCAACCGGATCGGCCGGAGCGACGAGGTGACCGACTTCCTGTCGGTCGACACGGTTCTGCCCGCCCCCGGCCAGGGGGCACTGGCGATCGAGTGTGCCGCGGACCGTGCGGACCTGATCGCCGCGCTCGGAGAGCTCGACGACCCGCTCACCCGGGCCGCCGTGACCGCCGAGAGGTCACTGCTCGCCGCCCTTGAGGCCGGTTGCAGCGCCCCTGTGGGCGCGCTGGCCGACCTTGTGGGCGACGGGCAGGTCGTCAAGGAAATGCGCCTGCGCGGGATAGTCGGCACGACCGACGGCTCGCGCACGGTGCAGCTGTCCACCACCGGTCCCGTGCCCGAGACGTACGACCAAGCAATGGCGCTCGGACGTGAACTCGCGGCCGAGATGCTTGCCCAGGGCGCGGCCGGTCTGATGGGGGAGCGAGCACATTGAGCCCCACCACCCTTCCCACCGGCCTCGAACACGGGCACGTCACCTTCCTGGGTGCCGGACCCGGGGATCCGGGACTGCTGACTCTGCGCGCCGTCGAGGCGCTGGCGAACGCGGACGTTCTCGTCGCCGAGCACGACGTGCTCGACGTGGTGCGCAAGCACGCCAGGCAAGGCGCCGCCGAGGTGCACACGGACGGGAGTCCTTCCTCGGACTCCCACCCGGGCACGGGCGCACCTCAGCTGGCGGTTGTTGACGGCTCGTCAACAACCGCTGGGGTCCCCGCGGTACGGGATGCGGCACATCTTGTCATGGAGGCCGCGCGGGGCGGCAGGCGGGTCGTCCGAGCGGTGTCCGGGGACCCTGGCCTGGACGCTTACGCCGCCGAGGAGATGCTCGCCTGCGCCGCCGCCGGTGTGCCCTTCGAGGTCGTCCCCGGTGTCGCGTCCGCGGTCGGCGTGCCCGCGTACGCCGGTGTTCCGCTGCGGGACGCCGAAGGCGCGGACGTCCGGTTCGTGGACGCCCGTACCGCCTCCGACCGGTGCTGGACGGAGGTGGGGGTCTCCGACGGGACCGTGGTCGTGTCGACGACGCTCGACTCCGTCGGTGCGGCGGCCGGGGAGCTGGTGTCGGCGGGCCGCAAGCCCGATACGCCGATGACGGTGACGGTCGCGGGCACCACCACGCGCCAGCGGACCTGGACGGCGACGCTCGGCACCATCGCGCAGACCCTGAAGCAGGCCAAGGTGCTGCCCTCGCCGGAGGGCGGCCGGCCGGTGATAGCCGTGGTCGGTGAGCGTTCCTCCGCCGCCCAGCGCGACCAGTTGTCGTGGTTCGAGTCCAAGCCGCTGTTCGGCTGGAAGGTGCTCGTGCCGCGGACGAAGGAGCAGGCGGCGTCGCTCTCCGACCAACTGCGGTCGTACGGGGCCGTGCCGCACGAGGTGCCGACCATCGCCGTCGAGCCGCCGCGGACCCCCCAGCAGATGGAGCGGGCCGTGAAGGGGCTCGTCACCGGGCGGTACGAGTGGATCGCCTTCACCTCGGTCAACGCGGTCAAGGCGGTGCGGGAGAAGTTCGAGGAGTACGGGCTCGACGCCCGTGCCTTCGCCGGCATAAAGGTTGCTGCGGTCGGCGAGCAGACCGCGAAGGCGCTCGTCGCGTTCGGCGTGAAGCCGGACCTGGTGCCGAGCGGGGAGCAGTCGGCCGCGGGTCTGCTGGAGGACTGGCCGCCGTACGACCCCGTTTTCGACCCGATCGACCGGGTCTTCCTGCCGCGTGCCGACATCGCCACCGAGACCCTGGTCGCCGGGCTCATCGAGCTGGGCTGGGAGGTCGACGACGTCACGGCGTACCGGACCGTGCGGGCGTCGCCGCCGCCGGCGGAGACGCGGGAGGCGATCAAGGGCGGCGGGTTCGACGCGGTGCTGTTCACGTCGTCGTCCACCGTGCGGAACCTGGTGGGTATCGCCGGGAAGCCGCACAACGTGACCGTCATCGCGTGCATCGGCCCCGCAACGGCGAAGACCGCCGAGGAGCACGGGCTGCGGGTCGACGTCATGGCCCCGGAGCCGTCGGTGCACAAGCTGGCGGAGGCCCTGGCCGACTTCGGCCTGAAGCGCCGCGCAGCCGCCCTGGAGTCCGGCGATCCGGTGACCCGCCCGAGCGAGCGCCGTCCGGGCGCCCGGAGGCGCCGCTCCACGACCTGAGCGGGGAAGCAGTGAGGCGACGGGACGCACCGTGCGGGTGCGTCCCGTCGCCGTGTCCGCGCACTGCCTGGCGCGTTGTGTGCATGCCATGATCGGGCGCATGAGTGAGCACGCCGGATACGCGGGGATCGTCTACTGGCGGCGCAGTCTGTGGAACGGGGCGCGCTGCGTGCCCGTGGTCCTGAGCCTGCTGCCGGGTGAGCTGCGCGCTCAGGACCGGGACGGGAAGGTCGTCTTCCAGGGCGATCCCCGGCAGGTCGACGGCCGGCTGACCCGGCTCGGCACTCTGCTGGTCACGGTCGGCGGGAAGCGCTACGCCCTGGTCGGACGGGGCGCTGACCTGTCGCCCGCGCCCAGCGCCGGACAGCAGGCGGCCGTGAGCGCCGTCCGGCCGCCGCCCGCCGTGACCGACGGTGGCGCGGTCGATCTGCTCCTGAACGGCGGTGCCGCGGCGCGGATGCGCGCCTGGCACACCTGGCTCGGCGACGCCGGCGCACGCCTGCGCTGATGGGCGCGGTGCCCCGGTCGCCGACGGCCCGGGCGCCGACGACGCGTCGGCAAAGGTGCCCCTGGGGCGGGCGTAGCGTAGACGGTATGACGAAGTACGGATCCTTTCCCGGTACGCGTCCCCGGCGACTGCGGACCTCGCCCGTCATGCGGCGGATGGTCGCCGAGACGCGACTGCACCCCGCCGACTTCATCCTGCCTGCCTTCATCCGTGAGGGCATCAGCGAGCCCGTGCCGATCTCGGCGATGCCCGGGGTCGTGCAGCACACGCGCGACAGCCTGAAGAAGGCGGCCGCGGAGGCGGTGGCGGCGGGGATCTCCGGGATCATGCTGTTCGGGGTGCCCGAGGACGCGAAGAAGGACGCCGTCGGGACACCGGGTACCGATCCGGACGGCATCCTGCAGGTCGCGATCCGCGATGTGCGGGCCGAGGTCGGCGACGACCTGCTGGTGATGTCCGACCTGTGTCTCGACGAGACCGTCGACCACGGGCACTGCGGTGTGCTCGACGCCGAGGGGCGGGTCGACAACGACGCCACCCTGGAGCGGTACGCCGAGATGGCCCAGGTGCAGGCGGACGCGGGCGCCCATGTGGTGGGCCCCAGCGGGATGATGGACGGCCAGATCGGCGTCGTCCGTGACGCGCTCGACCAGATCGGGCGCGAGGACGTCGCGATCCTCGCCTACACCGCGAAGTACGCCTCCGCCTTCTACGGTCCCTTCCGCGAGGCCGTCGCCTCGTCGCTGCAGGGCGACCGCAAGACCTACCAGCAGGACCCGGCGAACGCGCGCGAGTCCCTGCGGGAGCTGGCGCTCGACCTGGAGGAGGGCGCCGACATGGTGATGGTCAAGCCGGCCGGGCCCTACCTCGACATCCTGGCGCGGGTCGCCGACGCCGTGGACGTGCCGGTCGCGGCCTACCAGATCTCCGGCGAGTACTCGATGATCGAGGCCGCCGCCGAGAAGGGCTGGATCGACCGGGACCGGGCGATCCTGGAGACGCTGACCGGCATCAGGCGGGCCGGCGCGCAGAACATCCTCACGTACTGGGCCGTCGAGGTCGCGCAGAAGCTGCGCTGAGCGCGGCGCGGGCTGTCTCAGGGGGCAGCGGGCGAGGGCGCCGCGGCGGGGGCAGACCGCGCGGCCGGTGTGGTCAAGGACGACGGTCCCTCGTCGCGCAGACCCTGGCCGTCCCTGCACGCCGTCAGCACGAGCGCGGCGAGTGCGGCCGTCGCGGCGAGGAGCAGGCGGGCCCTGGTGCGGGTGGGGGGTGCGGACATGGCTCGGCCCTCTCGATGGTGAACTCGGGGTCGGGACACCAGCCTGCTCGGTGATCCGCCCGACCCGCCACTCTCCTTTGGGGATTCGGGACGCCGAGGTCCCCGGAGCACCGCTGACCTGCGGGGACGTCCTGCCGCGGGACGCCGGTACGGGACGCTCCGCGGCGGGATCACAGTACGGGCACCATCAAGTTCCGCCGGGAGTTAGGTTGTTGGCGACTGCTCGTTGCCTGTTGAATGACCCGCCGACTCTCCAGGGAGACGCCCATGTCCGGTGACGCCCTCAGCCAGGATCCCGCCGAGCTGAGAAGGAGGATCGACACCACCAAGGCGCACCCGGCCCGCGTCTACGACGTCTTCCTCGGCGGCAAGGACAACTACCCGGTCGACCGTGCGGCGGCCGCCGCCGCCCTCGCCGCCAACCCGCGCGGCTACCTCGACGTACGGCACAACCGCGACTTCCTGCGCCGGGCGGTGACCGCGCTGGTCCAGGAGGACGGCATTCGTCAGTTCCTCGACGTCGGCACCGGCCTGCCCACCGCGGAGAACGTCCACCAGATCGCCCAGCGGACCATCCCCGACGCGCGGGTGGTGTACGTCGACAACGACCCCGTCGTGCTGGCCCACGCGCAGGCGCTGCTCACCAGTGGTCCCGAGGGACGCACGGACTACGTCGACGCCGACTTCAAGAGCCCGGCGCAGATCCTCGAACAGGCCGCGAAGACACTCGACTTCGACCAGCCGATCGTGCTCTGCCTGGTGGCGATCCTGCACTTCGTCGAGGACGAGGAGGCGTACCCGATCGTGCGCGAGCTCGTCGACGCGCTGCCGGCCGGCAGCCGGCTGGTGCTCAGCCACCTCACCGAGGACCTCAACGCCGAGAACATCCGCGCGGTCCAGCGGACGTACACCGAGCGGGGTTTCACCTTCGTGCTGCGCACCCGGGCGGAGGTCGAGCGCTTCTTCACGGAGAGCTCCCTGGAGGTGGTGGAGCCGGGCGTCGTGCCCGTCCACCACTGGCGCGCGGACCACGCCGCACCCGTCCCGGACCAGCCCGAGGAGTCGTACCTGGCGGGGCTCGACGACATCGAGAAGGTGCGGTACGCCGACATCAACGACGTCACGGACGCCGACATCAACGTGTATGCGGGGGTCGGCAACAAGGCCTGAACGGAGCGGTCGGGGGAGGCCGCGGGCAGGACCGTAACGCGGACGATCATGGAGCGTTATCGAGAGCGGTAGAAAACACACATTCCGCTCACGGAGGTCTCTCATGCTCGCCACGCTCGTCCCCGGTCTGCTCGCCGCTGTCGTCGCCCTTCTGCACGGGGTGCTCGGCATCCTCTGAAAGGGACTTGGCGCGGGAGGCGGACCTACGGCGGTTGCCGCAGGAGGAGTTCGGGACCGAGGCACCGGACGGGATCGCGCTCCGAGCCGACGGCCGCGCGGTCCGTCAGTCCCACCAGAAGCGCCAGGCAGGTCTGTTGAGGAGCTGACGCCCGGCATGGGCGGTGAACGCCGGATCGCTGCCCTGGTCGATGGTGTCGGGACAGAACGCGTAGTGCTCCGCGGCCAGCGCCTCCGCCTCGGCGAGGGTGGTGGGCGGCGCGGCGACCGACACCAGCAGGGTGTCGAAGCCGAGCGCCACCACCCGGATGCCGAAGCGGTCCTCCCAGGAGCGGAGGACCGCGGACAGGCGTGCGGTGTCGTTCTCGTGGTTCGCCGGGCCCATCCAGCCGATGGCGGTGGGGATGTCGGCACTGCGACGGGCCGGGACGAGGGCGAGGCGGGGCTCCTCGAGCGGGCCGCCGCCGTCGACGCCGTCGACCAAGGAGTCCGCGATGCCGGCGGCGACGACCTCGGGCTCCGCGGCATGCTGCGCGTCCGGGGTGTGCGGTGCCTCTGCGAGGCCGGGCCATTCCTCGTCCCGGTACGCGTCCCAGAACTCCTCCAGCACCTCCTCCGCGTCGTGATCCCCCGGGTACGACATCTCTTCGGGCGTCAACTCCCACAGCTCCGGCCCGCCGGGACCTGAGCCGACGTCGACGAGGAGGGGGAGGAGGCCGGCACGGGGTGCCGTCTGCTGGAGGGCGGCCCATCCGCCGGGGGCGGCCCGGCCGTCCGCCAGCCACAGGTGCGTGTCGATCAGGGTGCCGGGAGGGAGCTGCAGCCCGAGCTCCGCGAGCCGCGGCAGCGGGTTGGGAAGCGCGGCCATGTCAGCGCGTGGTCGCGTGGGAGGAGACGGCAACCACGGTGCACCGAACGCCTTCACTGCTGCTGTCGTGGCTCGGCCCGAACCCCTGAAGTATGGTGCTCATCGCTCTCCTGGCAGACGCTCCAGCGGGCTTCTGGAGTCCTCGGTCGTGCGCAACTGCGTCCGCAGCATCGCACACCTGCGCCGGCCGTCACCGCGCGACGGAGCTGAAGCACTCCTCGCCGGCGCCCTTCGCCGGGTCGAAGCAGATCCGCAGCACGGTCCCGGCAGGCGTCACCGTCATCGGGGTGTAGACGAACGAGTCCGTGTCCACGCCGTTCTCGACCTCGGCGGCGCGCACACGTCCGCCCGACTCTGGTCGGCGCCGCCGCCGTGATCGGGCTCGCCGCCGGCGGTCTGGCGACGGCCGGCACCAGCATCGCGGCGCCCGCACAGACCGCGCAGACCGGATCCGTCTCCATCCTCGCCACGCACAACTTCGGCCTGAGCAGCCAGCAGGCGAAGAACGTGCAGTGCTTCATGCGAGGGGCCCCGGCGAGCTACACCGGCTCCATCGACGGACAGCTGGGCACCAACAGCTGGAAGGCGATGCAGCGCCACCTGAAGGCGTACTGGAACTACACCGACTCCATCGACGGCGACCCCGGCCCCAACACGGTCAAGGCGCTCCAGCGCATGCTGGCCTTCGGCTGGAACTACACCGACAAGATCGACGGCGACCCCGGCCCCAACACCCAGGCCGCGTTCAAGCGGTTCGCCAACGACATGAGCGTCTTCTACCCCTGCAGCTGACGCCGACGGCCGCGGCCCGCCCTCCCCGCATCGGGGGAGGACGGGCCGCGCGCGTGCGATCGGGCGCTCAGAGCCGCTCGGGCGTCCGGATGCCCAGCAGGGCCATGCCCTGGTGCAGCGTCCGCGCCGTCACGTCGCAGAGGAAGAGGCGGTTCTCCGCGACGTCCTGGGCGGGAGCGGGCTTCACCACCGGGCACTGGTCGTAGAACGTCGTGTACAGGGACGCCAGTTGGTAGAGGTACGCGGCCACCCTGTGCGGTGCGTACTCCGCCGCCGACTCGAAGACCGTCTCGCCGAACGCGTCCAGGTGCAGGGCCAGCGCCCGCTCCGCCGGGGCGAGTTCGAGCTCCGGGTGGGCGATCGGGGCGCGGTCGCCGGCCTTGCCGAAGATGGACCGGATACGGGCGTACGCGTACTGCAGGTACACGCTCGTGTCGCCGTTCAGCGACACCATCTGGTCCAGGTCGAACTTGTAGTCACGGTTCGGCGAGGTCGACAGGTCCGCGTACTTCACGGCGCCGATGCCGACGTACCGGCCGTTCTCGACGATCTCCTCCTCGGTCAGGCCCACCTTCTCGGCCTTCTCCCGCACGACCGCCGTGGCGCGCTCGACCGCCTCGTCCAGCAGGTCCTCCAGCCGGACCGTCTCGCCCTCACGCGTCTTGAACGGCTTGCCGTCCGCGCCCAGCACCGTGCCGTAGCCCATGTTGTGCGCGGTGACGCCGTCGCTCAGCCAACCGGCCCGCCGGGCCGTCTCGAAGACCATCTTGAAGTGCAGGGACTGGCGCACGTCCACGACGTAGAGCAGCGTCGTCGCGTGCAGTTCGAAGACACGGTTGCGGATCGCCGACAGGTCGGACGCCGCGTAGCCGAAGCCGCCGTCCGCCTTCTGCACGATCAGCGGCACCGGCTGGTCGTCCTTGCCGCGGATCTCGTCGAAGAAGACGACCAGCGCGCCCTCGGAGCGGACGGCGACGCCCTTCTCCTCCAGCAGCCGCGCGGTCTCGGCCATCATGTCGTTGTACGCGGACTCGCCGACGATCTCCTCGTCGCGGATGCGCATGTCGAGCTTCTCGAAGACCGAGTTGAAGTAGACCTTCGACTCGTCCACGAACTGCTGCCACAGCTCGAGCGTCTCCTTGTCGCCGGACTGCAGGGCGACGACCCGCTTGCGGGCCCGCTCCTTGAACTCCTCGTCCGTGTCGAAGACCGCACGCGACGCCTTGTAGACCCGGTTGAGGTTGCTCATCGCCTGCTCGCCGTCGACGTCGTCCGCCGGGGCCAGCTCGCCGGGGTTCTCGAACAGGTACTGGATGAGCATGCCGAACTGGGTGCCCCAGTCGCCGATGTGGTGCCGGCCGATCGTCTTCTCGCCGGTGAAGTCGAGCATGCCGCGCAGGGCGTCGCCGATGACCGCCGAGCGCAGATGGCCGACGTGCATCTCCTTCGCCACGTTCGGCTGGGCGTAGTCGACGACCGTGACGCCGGCGTTCTCCCGCAGGGGCACACCGAGGCGGCCGGTGTCGTCGGCGTACCGCGCCGCGAGGTTCTCCGTGATCGCCCGGTCCGAGAGCGTGACGTTCAGGAAGCCGGGGCCGGAGACCTCGACGTCCTTGATCACGTCACCGGTGACGAGGTTGCCGACGACCTGCGTCGCCAGCTCCCGCGGGTTGGCCTTGGCCTTCTTGGCGAGGGCGAGGATGCCGTTCGCCTGGAAGTCGGCCCGGTCGCTTCGTCGCAGCAGCGGGTCCGCACCGGCGGCCTCCGGCAGGGTGGCCGAGAGGGCGGACGCGAGCTGCTGCTGGACGGAGTCGCTGAGGGACGTGACCGAGGCCATAGGTATGGGTGCCGTTCTCCTCGTGGGGATGGATAGACCCAGCAAGTATCCCACGGGGGGTAAAGCGGTTTTCTCCGTCGCATGCCCGTCTGTGAGAATGGAGCGTCACCCCGTTCAGAAAGAAGGACGTGCCGATCGTGGCTCAGAGCACCGAGACAGCCGACTGGGTCTCCCGTTTCGCGGATGAGGTCATCGAGGAGTCGGAGCGCCGGGCCCCGGGCAAACCGGTCGTCGTCGCGTCCGGTCTCTCCCCGTCGGGACCGATCCACCTGGGCAACCTGCGCGAGGTCATGACCCCGCACCTCGTCGCCGACGAGGTGCGGCGCCGCGGGCGCCAGGTGCGCCACCTCATCTCCTGGGACGACTACGACCGCTACCGCAAGGTGCCGGCCGGTGTCGCCGGGGTCGACGAGACGTGGGCGGAGCACATCGGCAAGCCGCTGACCTCGGTCCCGGCGCCCAAGGGCTCGCCGTACCCGAACTGGGCCGAGCACTTCAAGGCCGCGATGGTCGCCTCGCTGGCCGAACTCGGCGTGGAGTTCGACGGGATCAGCCAGACCGCGCAGTACACCTCGGGCGTCTACCGTGAGCAGATCCTGCACGCCATGAAGCACCGGCAGGACATCGACGCCGTCCTCGCGCAGTACCGGACGAAGAAGGCCCCCGCCAAGAAGCAGCAGCAGAAGCCCGTCGACGAGGCCGAGATGGAGGCCGCGGAGGGCTCCGGCGCGGCCGCCGAGGACGACGGCTCCGGCTCGGCCGGGTACTTCCCGTACAAGCCGTACTGCGGCAACTGCGAGAAGGACCTGACGACGGTCACCTCCTACGACGACGCGACGACCGAGCTGACGTACGCCTGCACGGCCTGCGGCTTCTCCGAGACCGTCCGGCTCAACGAGTTCAACCGCGGCAAGCTGGTCTGGAAGGTCGACTGGCCGATGCGGTGGGCGTACGAGGGCGTCGTCTTCGAGCCCAGCGGCGTCGACCACTCCTCCCCGGGGTCCTCCTTCCAGGTGGGCGGGCAGATCGTCGGGATCTTCGGCGGCAAGCAGCCGATCGGGCCGATGTACGCCTTCGTCGGCATCTCCGGCATGGCGAAGATGTCGTCCTCGCGCGGCGGTGTGCCCACGCCCGCCGACGCGCTGAAGATCATGGAGCCCCAGCTGCTGCGCTGGCTCTACGCCCGCCGCCGCCCCAACCAGTCCTTCAAGATCGCCTTCGACCAGGAGATCCAGCGCCTCTACGACGAGTGGGACAAGCTCGACGCCAAGGTCGCCGACGGCTCCGCGCTCCCGGCGGACATCGCCGCGCACGCGCGTGCGGTCGGCACGGCCGCCGGTGAGCTGCCGAAGACCCCGCGCCCGCTGCCGTACCGGACGCTGGCCTCGGTCGCGGACATCACCGCCGGGCACGAGGACCAGGCGCTGCGCATCCTCGGCGAGCTGGACCCCGCCAACCCGCTCGGCACGCTCGACGAGGTGCGGCCGCGCTACGACAGGGCCGAGGCCTGGATCAACACGCAGGTGCCCGCCGACCAGCGGACCATCGTGCGCGACGAGCCGGACGCCGAGCTGCTGAAGTCCCTCGACGAGCCGTCCCGGCAGTCCCTGCGGCTGCTGCTCGACGGGCTCGCCGAGCACTGGTCGCTCGACGGGCTGACCCACCACGTCTACGGCGTGCCCAAGGTCCAGGCCGGTTTCCCCGCGGACGCCACGCCCAAGGAACTGCCGCCGGAGATCAAGACCGCCCAGCGGACCTTCTTCGCGCTGCTGTACCACCTGCTGGTCGGGCGGGACACGGGACCGCGCCTGCCCACGCTGCTGCTGGCCGTGGGGCAGGAGCGGGTGCGGCGCCTGCTCGGCGAGTAGGACCCGGCCAGGTAGGACCGGGCTCTACGCGATGTGATCGTCTTCCAGTTCCGCCGTGTGGCGGTTCTGGAAGCGCAGCACCATGCGCTTGGCCTCGGCGTCCGGGACGGCGGCGCCGAACGTGGCCTCGGCGTTGTCACTGAACTCCCGCGGGGTCGGGTAGCTGCCGTTGATCGACTGCTTGAAGACCTGGTAGTAGGACTCCTCGTCCGGTTCCGGAGGGCCACCGCCCTCGCCCAGTTCACGGGTGCGGCCCGGGCTCACCGGAATGGGAAAGCTGCCCGTCTCCTCCCCGGACATCTCCTCGTACCGAGGCTCTTCCTCCACCGGGAACTGCTCCGAGTACTGCTCGGAGTACTGCTCCGGGTACTGCTCGGGCTCGAAGTACTGCTCCGGGTACTGCTCCGGCTCGAACATCGGGTCGTAGTCGCCGTGGTACTGGATCTGCTGCGGATGCCGGGCGTGCAGCCACGGGCTCTCCTCCGGCGGGCCCGCCTGCTGCGTCTGCTGCTGCGGGGCGGGCGGGGCCACGGCGGCGCGGTGCTCCGCGGGGGCCGTGATCCGGGGCGCCGCCGGCAGGACCGCCGGCTCTATCCCCGCGGCGGCCAGGCCCGAGGGAGCCGTCTCCGCGAGCGGGACGCCGTAGCGGGCCAGGCGCAGGGGCATCAGGGACTCCACCGGCGCCTTGCGGCGCCAGGCGCGGCCGAAGCGGGAGCGCAGCCGGGCCTGGTACACCAGCCGCTCCTGCTCCAGCTTGATCACCTGCTCGTAGGAGCGCAGCTCCCACAGCTTCATGCGCCGCCACAGCAGGAAGGTCGGGACGGGCGAGAGCAGCCAGCGGGTGAGGCGGACGCCCTCCATGTGCTTGTCGGCCGTGATGTCGGCGATGCGGCCGATCGCGTGCCGGGCCGCCTCGACGGAGACCACGAAGAGGATCGGGATCACCGCGTGCATGCCCACGCCCAGCGGGTCCGGCCAGGCGGCGGCGCCGTTGAAGGCGATCGTCGCCGCCGTCAGCAGCCACGCCGTCTGCCGCAGCAGCGGGAACGGGATACGGATCCAGGTGAGCAGGAGATCGAGGGCCAGCAGGACGCAGATGCCCGCGTCGATGCCGATCGGGAAGACGTAGGAGAAGTTCCCGAAGCCCTTCTTGAGGGCCAACTCGCGGACCGCCGCATACGAACCGGCGAAACCGATGCCGGCGATGATCACGGCGCCGGTCACGACCACGCCGATGAGAATCCGGTGCATCCGAGTCAGCTGCATTGGTGCGGCCACCCGTACTTCCCTCCCCTTGCGTGCTGTTGCGCGCAACAGAGTGGCACAAGTGTCCGGCGAACGCGGTGCCGGGACGACGGGAGCCCGGTCCCCACAGGGGGCCGGGCTCCGTCAAAAAGCGGTGTTGAGCTGCGAGTTGGCGTCCAGATGTGACGGTCAGCTCTTCTTGGACGCTGAAGAGGACGGGGCGGGCGAAGAGGACTTCGCGGCCTTCGACGGGGACGGGGACGCCGACTTCGAGGCGGACTTGGAGGGCGAGGGCTTCGCCGACCCCGAACCGGAGCCTGCGCCCGAGCCGCTGCCCGAGCCGCCGGCGCCGTTCGCCGACGCGACGGAGGCGACGACCTCCTTGGCCGCCTGCTCCGCGTCCTTCGTCAGGGAGGCGGCGTCCGGGGTCTTCTCACCGGCCAGGCCGGCGCCGTTGTAGTCGAGCGTGACGACGACGTTCTCGACGCGCGTCACGATCGTCTGCTGCTTGAAGGCGCCTTCCTTCTTCTTCAGGTCGTAGTGCACCAGCGTCGCCTCGTCGCCCGTCCCGGCGACCGGCTGCGTCTTGGCGTTCTTCGCGCCCGCGACGCCCTGGGCGTCCTTGACCTGCTTCTCGTAGTACGCGTGCGCCAGCTGGTTGCCCTCGCCGCGCTGGGCGTCCGAATCGAAGCGCAGCAGCGAGACGTTGAGCCAGCGGAACTGCGAGCCCTTCACGCCGTTGTTGTCCAGGCTGCTCCAGGAGCAGCTCGCCCGCGTCCCGGTGTCGTCCGACTTGCCCTCCTTGCCGGACTTCGTACCCTTCGGCACCAGGGAGGTCAGCGTCTTCTTCGACAGCACCGCGCACGAGCCCGGCAACTTCCGGTACGCCGCCGCCTGCACCGTCGGCGACGCGCTCGCGCCCGACGCGGACGAGGACGTGTCACTGCCCGCGTTCTTGCTCCCCCCGTCGCCGGAGCCGGAGTCCGACGAGCAGGCGGCCGCGAACGCCATCACGGGCAGTGCGAGTGCGCAGACGGCGACACGCCCCGTGCGCCTCGGCCGGCGCTCTCGCTGGTTCCGCTGGTCTCGCTCTGCTGCTCGCTGCATGGTTCCTTCACTCATGACGCTGTGGTTCCTGCGGTCGGCGGTTCGGGTCCGAGGGGCCACGGTACGCGGTGAGGAAACTGTGTGCTTCTGCTTCACAGGCATTGCAGTCGGGCGTCCGGGACGGCCGAAAGGGCGTCAGCCGCCCAGGGTGTCGGCCAGCTGAGCCGCCAGATTCCGGGCCCTGTCCTGCATTTCCTTGCTGTCCGGCGCCGTGCCCACGACGGCCGGCTGCTCCTCGTACTGGATGGTCACAATGACGTTGGACGTGCGGAACGCCACAATCACCGTGCGCTGCTGGGCCGTCGACCCGGAGCCGCTGAGGGCGTCGTCCAGGTACGCCTCGTCGCCGAGGTCGGCGAGGACACGGGGCTGGAGATCGGACGGCGCGACGGAGGAGGAGGCGGACGCGGAGGCCGGGTCGGAGGCGGACGCGGAGGGGGAGCTGTCGGCCCCGGTGGCGCTGGGAGAGGGATCCGCACCGGAGGCGCTGCCGGCGCTGCTGGACGCCTCGGGCTCGGGCAGGTCGGCCGCCGTCTGCTTCTGCGCGAACAGCTCCTGCGCCTGGGCGTCGTCGCTCACGGAGTTGTCGTAGGAGACGACCCGCTCGAAGTCGACGAGGAGATGGTCGGTCGCGTCCGACGACTGCACCTTCCAACGGCAGCCCACCTTGCGGTCGGTGTCGTACGTGAGCGTGGCCTCGCCCTCGTACGCCTTCTCGCGCTGCTGCTCGTCGGTGATCTCCTTGATGCCGGGCAGCAGCGAGTCGAGGGTGCTGTGGCCGGGGGCGCTGCACGGCTCGGGCAGCGTGCGGTACTTGCCCGGCTGGGCCGCGGCGGTCGCGGTGCCGGTGTCGTCGGGGTTGGAGTCGTCGGTCGAACCGCCGCCGCTCGAGCCGCCGGTGCAGCCGGCCAGCAACGCCACGAGGAGCGCGGCGACGCCGGATACGTAGGCCTTCCGCTGCACGGGCTGGCTCCTCTCGACGGTGGGGCTGGGGCCGCGGCTCCAGTGTCCCCGCTGGTTATTCGCTTGCTGGGCGGGGGCGTCCCCTGGAGACAATGTGTATCGCACGCACTGCCGTGGACGCCGGTCCGTTGACCTGTTTCATCGACCTTGGCACCGGTTTTGCGATTTCTTACTTCTGTTGTTTTCCGGGGGAATGAGGACGAAATGTCGTACGTGGAAATGCCGGGCGCGAAGGTTCCGATCCGTCTGTGGACCGATCCGGCGACGGTCGAGGAGTCGGCGCTCCAGCAGCTCCGCAACGTCGCGACCCTCCCCTGGATCAAGGGCCTCGCCGTCATGCCGGACGTCCACTACGGCAAGGGCGCCACGGTCGGCTCCGTCATCGCCATGCAGGGCGCGGTGTGCCCCGCGGCGGTGGGCGTCGACATCGGCTGCGGCATGTCGGCGGTGAAGACGTCCCTGACGGCGAACGATCTGCCGGGCGATCTGTCCCGGTTGCGGTCGAAGGTCGAGCAGGCGATTCCGGTGGGGCGGGGGATGCATGACGACCCGGTCGCCCCGGGCCGCTTCCACGCGCTGGCGACGGCCGGGTGGGACGACTTCTGGGGGCGGTTCGACGGGGTCGCGGAGGCGGTGAAGTTCCGGGCGGAGCGGGCCGCGAAGCAGATGGGGACACTTGGGTCCGGAAATCACTTCGTGGAGATCTGCACGGACACGACCGGTGCCGTCTGGCTCATGCTGCACTCCGGTTCGCGGAACATCGGCAAGGAACTGGCCGAGCACCACATCGGCGTGGCCCAGAAGCTCCCGCACAACCAGGGTCTGGTCGACCGCGACCTCGCGGTGTTCGTCGCAGACACCCCGCAGATGGCGGCGTACCGCAACGACCTGTTCTGGGCGCAGGAGTACGCGAAGTACAACCGCACGCTGATGATGGCGCTCCTGAAGGACGTGATCCGCAGGGAGTTCAAGAAGGCGAAGCCGACCTTCGAGCCGGAGATCAGCGCGCACCACAACTACGTGGCGGAGGAGCGCTACGAGGGCATGGACCTGCTCGTGACCCGCAAGGGCGCGATCCGGGCCGGCTCCGGCGAGTACGGGATCATCCCGGGCTCCATGGGCACGGGTTCGTACATCGTGAAGGGTCTCGGCAACGAGAAGGCCTTCAACTCGGCGTCCCACGGCGCGGGTCGGCGCATGAGCCGCAACGCGGCGAAGCGGCGCTTCTCGACGAAGGACCTGGAGGAGCAGACGCAGGGCGTGGAGTGCCGCAAGGACTCCGGCGTCGTCGACGAGATCCCGAGCGCGTACAAGCCGATCGAGCAGGTCATCGACCAGCAGCGGGACCTGGTCGAGGTCGTGGCGAAGCTGAAGCAGGTCGTGTGCGTGAAGGGCTGACCTGACGCGGGCTACTTGGCGTGCAGCACCGCGTAGATCATCACGAACGCGACGATGTGGATGCCGAAGAGGAAGTACGCGAGGTAGTACCAGACGTACCGTTCGCGCTTCTTCTCCAGGGCGAGGCGTCGGTGTTCCGTGTTGTCGGGGGTCACGGGGCCCGGTGGACCTTGGTGTTGGACGCCTGGGCGCGGGGGCGGAGGACCAGGAGGTCGACGTTGACGTGGCTGGGGCGGGTGACCGTCCAGGTGATCGTCTCCGCCACGTCGTCGGCCGTCAGGGGGTCGGGCACGCCCTCGTAGACCTTCGAGGCCTTGTCCTGGTCGCCGCCGAAGCGGGTGAGGGCGAACTCGTCCGTCTTGACCATGCCCGGGGCGATCTCGATGACGCGGACCGGCTGGCCGACGATCTCCAGGCGGAGGGTCTCGGCGAGGACGTGCTCGCCGTGCTTGGCGGCGACGTAGCCACCGCCGCCCTCGTACGTGCCGAGCCCGGCGGTGGAGGAGACGACGACCACCGTGCCGTCGCCGCTCGCCACGAGCTTGGGCAGGAGCGCCTGGGTGAGGTTCAGGGTGCCGATCACGTTCGTCTCGTACATCGCGCGCCAGTCGGCCGGGTCGCCGGTCGCCACCGGGTCGGCGCCGAGCGCGCCGCCCGCGTTGTTGACCAGGACCCCGACCGTCTTGAAGGCGCTCGCGAACTCGTCCACCGCCGCGCGGTCCGTGACGTCGAGCTGGTACGCCGCGGCCGAGTGGCCCGCCGCGTTGATCTCCTCCGCGACGGCCTCGATGCGGTCCTTGCGGCGGGCGGTGAGGACGACGCGGTAGCCGGCCGCGGCGAGCTGCCGGGCCGTGGCGGCGCCGATGCCGCTGCTCGCACCGGTGACGATCGCGATGCGGGAGGCGGCGGACGGTGCGGTTGCCATGCGGTGCTCCTGGTCTGGGGTGTGCGGTCGGCTCCGTTCAGCGTAAGTGAGGCTCAGCCGCTGTTACGCGGGGCCCACATGATCACGGCCATCCCGGCCAGGCACACCAGCGCGCCGGTGATGTCCCAGCGGTCCGGGCGGTAGCCGTCCGCCACCACGCCCCACAGGATCGAGCCGGCCACGAAGATCCCGCCGTACGCGGCGAGGATGCGGCCGAAGTGGGCGTCGGGCTGGAAGGTGGCGACGAAGCCGTAGGCGCCGAGGGCCAGCACGCCCCCGGCCATCCACAGCCAGCCGCGGTGTTCTCGCACGCCCTGCCAGATCAGCCAGGCGCCGCCGATCTCGAAGACCGCGGCGACGGCGAACAGGGCTGCGGAGCGGGCGATGAGCATGACGGCAGCTTCGCACGCACGGGTGCTGTCACCTGATGGCAGGCGCCTCGCACCGCGCTTCGCGTGGGATACATCCGGTCACGTGGGACACGTCCGAGGCGTCCCGGCGGCCCTGTGGAGTGAGGAGGCGGTATGCGGCAGAGGATGCGGACCCTGGCGGGGTGCGGTGTCGCGCTGGCGGCGATGGGTGCGGGGGCGGCGCCCGCCGTGGCCGGCGGTGGTCCCGAGGCCGATCTGGCCTATCACGGCGTCGTCTCCATGACCGGCGGCCGCGTGGACCTGCGGCTCGTCCCGCGCAATCACGGGCCGTCGGCCGTGCCGGACGCGACGGTGCGGCTGACCTGGTCCGCGCCGCTGGTGGACGGGCAGGCGCTGCCGGAGGGGTGTGCGCGGTCGGGCGCGCGGGTGGTGCTGTGCCGGGTGGGGGCGCTGGCCGCGGACGACGTGGGCCGGCCGATCGGGCTGCGGGTGCGGCTGCGGGGCGCGCCGTCGGAGGTGGTGCTGCAGACGGACACGGTGTGGAGCGGGGGCGCGTTCGACCGCAACCGGGTCAACGACCGGCAGCGGGTGCTCGTGCTCGACACCGGCGACGAGTACTACTTCTGACGAGTACTGCTTCTGCGAGAACTGCTTTGACGAGTACTGCTTCCGGGGATTCCGGACAGCCGTACCGCGACCGTGTGGGCCGTACGATCTCTGTACGGCGGGGACGAGGAGGAGCGAGGCATGGCCGGGGACGCGCGTGAGCGGCTGCTCGATGAGCTGTCCGTGGTCTCGCGCCGCTACATGGCCTCGTACGCCCTGTTCAACCAGGCCGTCGCCGACCATCTGGGGCTGCATCCCACCGATCTGCAGTGCCTGAATCTGCTGACGCTGGAGGGCGGGCCGGTGACGACCGGCCGGATCGCCGGGATGACGGGGCTGACGACCGGGTCGGCGACACGGCTGGTGGACCGGCTGGAGAAGGCGGGCTACGTCGTAAGGCAGCGGGACGCGGCGGACCGGCGGCGGGTGCTGGTGGCGACCGTGCCGGAGCGGATCGCGGAGTTCGGGCGGATGTGGGACCGGCTGAGCGGCGGATGGTCCGCGCTCTTCGACGAGCTGGACGACGCCGAACTGGCCGTGGTGATCGGGCACATGGGACGGACCGTGGAGTTCAGCGCGGCGCAGGTCGCGCGTTTGCGGGCGGGCGAGGTCTAGGACGTGGCCCGCGCGTTCTCCTGGCCGGCGTCGTAGCGCTCGCGTGCCGTGTGCACCTCGTCGAAGTTGGTCTCGGCCCAGGTCTTCACCGCGATCATCAACTGGGCGAGGCTGCTGCCGAGTTCGGTGAGTTCGTAGTCCACGCGGACCGGTACGGACGGGGTGACCGTGCGGGTGAGGATGCCGTCGCGCTCCAGTGAACGCAGCGTCTGCGTCAGCATCTTGGGGCTCACTCCGGCGACCTTGCGGCCGAGGTCGCTGTAGCGCATGGGCCCGGCGGCGAGCGCCGCGACGACCAGGCTGACCCACTTGTCGCTGAGGCGGTCGAGCAGCTGGTTGGTCGGGCAGGCGCGCAGGAAGGCGTCGTACTCGACGCGGGCCTGCTCGCGCTTCTGGGCGGCGGTCATGGTCGCCATGGGTCTCCTCCGGGTGAGGTAGGCACCTTCAGGTAACTACTTCCTCCTGGATAGTAACTCTTCCTAGGGTTGTTGCAGCACAGAGGAAACGTTACGAATCATCTCGATCACAGGAGAAACAGCCATGCGTGCTGCAGTGGTGAAGACCTTCGGCGGGCCCGAGGCCGTGGAGATCGTCGAGACCGAGGTGCCCGAGCCGGGTGCGCGGCAGGTGCGGATCAAGGTCGCGGCGGCCACGCTGAATCCGGTGGACGCGGGTGTGCGCGGTGGGTTCTTCGGGGGCGCGGGCAAGCAGATCGGGTTCGGCTGGGACGTCGCCGGGACCGTGGACGCCACGGGTGTGGCGACGGCCTGGAGCGCCGGCGACGAGGTGGTGGCCCTGGATCCCGGGATGGTGCGGCCGCTGGGCACGCACGCCGAGTACGTCGTCGTCGACGCGGACGCGGTGGCGAAGGCGCCGGCCACGGTCGACGCCGTGCACGCGGCGACGCTGCCGCTGAATGCCCTGACCGCCGAACAGGCCCTGGGCCTGCTGGAGTTGACGGAAGGGCAGTCACTGCTGGTGACGGGCGCGGCGGGTGCGGTGGGCGGCTTCGCGATCCAACTCGCCGTCGCCCGGGGCCTGTCGGTGTCCGCGCTCGCCAGGGAGGGCGACGAGGAGCTCGTACGGTCCCTGGGGGCCGCCCACTTCGCGTCCGGGACCGCCGAGGCGGGCGCCTTCGACGGCGTGCTGGACGCCGCGAACCTCGGCGAGGGGGCCCTGGAGTGGGTACGCGACGGCGGCGCCTACGTGGGCGTCCGCCCCGGCGGCCACCCGGACCCGGTCCGCGGCATACGGACCACCGCGGTCGCCGTCACCGCCGACGGAGCCCGTCTCGCGAAGCTGGCGTCCCTGGTCGACGAGGGCGTCCTCACCCTGCGGGTGGCCGACACCTACCCCCTGGACGACGCCTCGAAGGCCCACACCCGCCTGGAGGAGGGCGGGGTACGAGGCCGCCTGGTCCTGATCCCCTGACCAGTCCGGTCGAAGCCCCTGCAGGGGGTGCTTCCCAAGGGGCGCGGGGAAGTGCGCGACCAGCCACATCGGACCCGCGGCCGCCCCCCGGCCTATCCCGCCTCCACGGAGTGCGACGGCGCACGACGCGGCAGCAGCACTACAAGAGGCAGGCAAACGAGCACGGTCACCGCGACGGCGGCGAGACTCGCCAGCAGGGCGTGGCTCTCGCCGCCGTCGGCCGTCTTGAAGTACACGGTCGTCACCGCGGCGGCGCCGACCGAATTGGCCAGCTGCTGCACCGCGTTCAGCGCCCCGCTCGCGCTCCCGGCCTCCTCGGGGGCGATGTCGCCGATGGTGACGTCGTAGACGGTGCCGAAGCAGGCGCCCATGCCGAGGCCGACCAGGAGCAGCGGCGGGAGCAGCAGCGGGCCGTCGCGGTCGGAGAGCAGGGCCAGGCCGCCGCAGCCGGTGAGGATCAGCAGCAGCCCGGCGACGACCAGCCGGCGGCCGTGGGCGTGGATCAGCCGGTAGCAGGCGATGGACGCGACGACGATGCCCGCGGACAGCGGGATCAGACCGAGCGCCGTGCCCGCGGGGGAGCGGCCCAGGCCCCGCTGGAAGTGGAGCGAGACGACGTAGAGGAGGCCGGCGACCGCGGCGAAGGCGAGGACGCCGAGGATCAGGCCCGAGGTGAAGCCGCGGTTGCGCAGCAGGGTGGGGCGGATCAGGGGCTCGGCGGCGGTGCGCTGGCGGTGGCAGAACGCGGCGAACAGGGCGAGGCCCAGCACGAGCAGGGCGAGCGGCCGGGCCGTCCAGCCGGCCGATCCGTCGATGAGGCCGCCGAGCAGACCGAGCATGGCGCCGCCGAGGAGGGCGGAGCCCGGCCCGTCGACGGAGACGGACGGGTCGCCCGCATCGCGCGGGAGCAGCCGGGCGGCGGCGAGCAGGGCGGTGCCGCCGAGGAGCAGGTTGATCAGGAACATGGGGCGCCAGCCGAGGCCCGCGAGATCGGCGTCGACCAGGAACCCGGCGAGGATCGGGCCGCCGACGGCGGACAGCCCCATCACCGGCCCGAAGAGGCTGAACGCCTTGCCGATCTCCTCCCTCGGCCAGGTCGCGCCGAGGATGCCGAAGCCCTGCGGGACGAGCAGGGCCCCGAAGGCGCCCTGGACCAGCCGGGCGGCGACCAGGAAAGCGGGCGCCGGGGCCAGCCCGCACGCGAGCGAGGCCGCGACGAACCCGGCGAGCCCGGTCAGGAACAGCCGCCGGCGCCCGTACTTGTCGCCGAGCCGCCCGCCGGGCACCAGCAGCACGCCGAGCGCGAGGGCGTAGGAGGCGCCGAGCCACTGCACGAGGCTCGCGCCGCCGCCCAGGTCGCGGGTGATCGTGGGTGCGGCGACGTTGGTGATCGTGGCGTCGAGGAGGTCGATGACGTCGGCGGCGAGGACGACGGCGAGGACGGCCCAGCGGGCGCGGGCGGGGAGTGGTGGTGTATCTATTGCGTTACGAAGAATCTGCGTCACGCAGATAAATATCCGCAGTGAGCCCTCCGCGGTCAACTGCTTAACGTGCTCGACGAGGGTTCAGCCCACGCCCTGCGCCGCGTACGCCGTCGGCGGCACCCCCACCGTCGCCGTGAAGTCCCGTACGAGATGCGCCTGGTCGGCATAGCCGAGGTCGGCCGCGAGGGCGGCCCAGTCCACCTCCTGCTCGGACTCCGCGCGCTCCAGGGCCTCGTGGATGCGGTGACGGAGGATGACCCACTTGGGGCCGACCCCCACGTACCCGGCGAACAGGCGCTGGAGCAGCCGTACGGACATCCCCTCGGACCGGGCGAAGTCGGCTACGCGGCGGATCGTGCGGTCGGTGCGGATGCGGTCGGCCAGGGTCATGGCGAGCTCGGCCTGCGGGTCGGGGCGGGGGTCGAGGGCGAGGAGGAAGGTGTCCAGGGCGGCGATCCGGGCGGCCTCGTCGTCCGGGGCGAGGACGGCGGCCGGGTCGGCCGTCGGGAAGGCCTCGGGGGAGCGGATCCGCCGCCCCGTCCACTCGCTCACCGCCCGCTCCGGCGCGAAGGGCCGGAAGGCGCCGGGCCGGAACTTGATGCCGCACACCCGGCCGCGGCCCTCCAGCTTCTGCGTGAACAGGCCCTGCTGGACGCCCGCGACCTCGACGAAGGCCTCCTGGCCCTCGAACCGCTGGAAGACGATGTGGACGGCGGGATGCGGCACCACGTGGGAGACGTACGGCTCGGTGAGGTCCCAGTCGATCAGCCAGTAGTGCTCGACATGGCGGCGCAGCGGCTCGGCGGGATCGGGGCGGCGGAAGTCCACGCGCGCGAGGAAGTCCGCGGCGCGGACGATGCCTCGGGTGTCACGGCGTGGGTCGGCCATGCACTGAGCCTAGGACGAGGCACTGACAGTCCGCGGAATACGCGGGGACCGGCCGTCGTTCGCCGGTATAGTTGAAGCGTCAACAAAGTGGAGGTTGAGCGACCATGCAGTTCGGGATCTTCAGCGTCGGGGACGTCACCCCGGATCCCACGACGGGCCGTACGCCGACCGAGCGTGAGCGCATCAAGGCCATGGTCGCGATCGCGCTGAAGGCCGAGGAGGTCGGGCTCGACGTCTTCGCGACCGGTGAGCACCACAACCCGCCGTTCGTGCCCTCGTCGCCCACCACGATGCTCGGCTACATCGCGGCGCAGACCGAGCGGCTGATCCTCTCCACCTCCACGACCCTCATCACCACGAACGACCCGGTGAAGATCGCCGAGGACTTCGCCATGCTCCAGCACCTGGCCGACGGTCGGATGGACCTGATGATGGGGCGCGGCAACACCGGCCCGGTCTACCCCTGGTTCGGCAAGGACATCCGGCAGGGCATCAACCTCGCGATCGAGAACTACGCGCTGCTGCACCGGCTGTGGCGCGAGGACGTGGTGAACTGGGAGGGCAAGTTCCGTACGCCGCTGCAGGGCTTCACGTCCACACCGCGGCCCCTGGACGGGGTCCCGCCGTTCGTCTGGCACGGCTCCATCCGCTCGCCAGAGATCGCCGAGCAGGCCGCGTACTACGGTGACGGCTTCTTCCACAACAACATCTTCTGGCCGGCCGACCACACCAAGCGCATGATCGAGCTGTACCGGACCCGCTACGCCCACTACGGGCACGGCACGCCCGAGCAGGCGATCGTCGGTCTCGGCGGTCAGGTCTTCATGCGGAAGAACTCGCAGGACGCGGTGCGCGAGTTCCGCCCTTACTTCGACAACGCGCCGGTGTACGGCCACGGGCCCTCGCTCGAGGACTTCACCGAGCAGACCCCGCTGACCGTCGGCTCCCCGCAGCAGGTGATCGAGAAGACGCTGGCCTTCAGGGAGTACGCCGGTGACTACCAGCGCCAGCTGTTCCTGATGGACCACGCCGGGCTGCCGCTGAAGACCGTGCTGGAGCAGCTCGACATGCTGGGCGAGGAGGTCGTGCCGGTGCTGCGCAAGGAGTTCGCCGCCGGGCGCCCGGCCGGCGTGCCCGAGGCGCCGACCCACGCGTCCCTGCTGGCCGCAGCCCAGGACTCCCAGGACCCGAAGGGCTCGAAGAACTCGCAGGGCTCCCAGGACTCGAAGGGCTCTCAGGACTCGAAGGAGGAGGCCGCCGTATGAAGCTCGTCGTCGTCTCGGCGGGACTGAGCGTCCCCTCCTCCACCCGGCTGCTGGGCGACCGGCTCGCGGCCGCGGTGGGCCGGCAGACCCCGGCCGAGGTCCAGGTCGTCGAACTGCGCGACCTCGCCGTGGAGATCGCGCACAACTTCACCAGCGGTTTCCCGGGCCGGCACCTGTCCGCCGCGCTCGACGCCGTGACCGGGGCCGACGGGCTGATCGTCGTCACGCCGGTGTTCTCGGCGTCGTACAGCGGCCTGTTCAAGTCCTTCTTCGACGTGCTCGACAAGGACGCGCTGGCGGGCAAGCCGGTGCTGATCGCCGCGACCGGCGGCACGGCCCGGCACTCGCTGGTGCTGGAGCACGCGCTGCGCCCGCTCTTCGCCTACCTGCGCGCGGTGGTCGTGCCCACCGGTGTCTACGCCGCCTCGGAGGACTGGGGCGCCGAGGGCCTGGACGACCGGATCGAACGGGCCGCGGGCGAGCTGGCGGCGCTGATGACAGGCCTGTCCGTGAGCCTGAGCCGGCCGGTGAAGGACGACTTCACCGTGGTCCCCTTCGCCGACCAACTGGCGGCGCTGTCGCCCCCGGAGGCAGGCCGCCTTCGGTGAGAAGACGGTAGGCATCGCGTCCGGGTTGCCTCTGTGACGGTGAGAGCGCGGTAAAAAGGCTGATCGTAGGCAAGCGCGCTCGGCGGAACCGCCGGAGGCCAAGGCAGACTGGGTCTGTGTCCCAGACTGTGCTGCTCGCCGAAGACGATCGCGCCATCCGTCATGCCCTGGAGCGGGCCCTGAGCCTGGAGGGGTACCAGGTCACCGCGGTCGCCGACGGCGTCGAGGCGCTGGCGCAGGCCCACAAGTCGCCGCCGGACGTGCTCCTGCTGGACGTGATGATGCCCGGCATCGACGGACTCCAGGTCTGCCGGGTGCTGCGCGCCGAGGGCGACCGCACGCCGATCCTCATGCTCACCGCGCTCGTCGAGACCGCGGACCGCATCGCGGGCCTGGACGCGGGCGCCGACGACTACGTGGTCAAGCCGTTCGACGTCGACGAGGTCTTCGCGCGGCTGCGCGCCCTGCTGCGCCGTACCAGCCCGGAGCACGGCACCCCGGTGGACGCGCCGAAGGAGCAGCCCCAGGTCTCCGACCGGCAGATCGAGGCCGCGGGGCTGCGCATGGACGTGCAGGCACGGCGCGCCTGGCGCGGGGAGCGTGAGCTGGAGCTGACCCGCACGGAGTTCGAGCTGCTGGAACTGCTGGTCCGCAACGCCGGGATCGTCCTCGACCACTCCACCATCTACGACCGCATCTGGGGCTACGACTTCGGGCCCGGCTCCAAGAACCTCGCCGTCTACGTCGGCTATCTGCGCCGCAAGCTCGACGAACCAGGGGCGCCCGCGCTGATCCACACGGTCCGCGGTGTGGGTTACGTGCTGCGGGAGGACTGAGTGGGCCGGCTCAGGCGGCTGCTGGACAGACGGCGGCCCGGGCTGGTCTCGCTGCGCACCACGTTCGCGGTGTCGTTCGCGGCCGTCACCGCGGCCGTGACGGTGCTGGTCGGCGTGCTGTCGTACAGCGCGGCCGCCCGGCTGGTCCGCGTCGACCAGGAGTCGGTGTTCGACCAGGTCGTGCAGGACGTGCGCGACGAGGTGCGGCAGCACCGGATGACGCCCGAGGACTTCTCCTCGTCCGCGCCCGGCCATGACGTGGTGCGGCCCGCGCGGACGGACGTGCAGGTGCTGGGGCCCACCGGGGACGTCGTCGACCGGGGCCGTCCGGCGCTGCCGGTCGGCGCGGACGACCGGGCGATCGCGGCCGGCCGGACCGCCGGGAAGATCGTCGAGCACAAGGACGTCTACGTCGCCGCGGACGTCTACCGCATCGCGACCGTCTCCCTGGGCGACGGGCGGGGCGCCGTGCAGGTCGCGCAGGAGTTCAGCGACACCGAGGACCTGCTGCGGGCGCTTCAGCAGCGCACGCTGATCCTGATGGGCGCGGTGGTGGTCGCCGCGGGCCTGTTCGGCTGGTGGCTGGCCCGGCGCATCACCCGCCGGCTGATCATCCTGACCTCGGCCGCCGAGGACGTCGCCCGCACCCGCCGGCTCGGCATCGACGTGCCCGTCACCGGCTACGACGAGGTGGGCCGCCTGGGCCGTGCCTTCGACCGCATGCTGGGCCGGCTGGCGCAGTCGGAGGAGGACCAGCGCCGGCTGGTCCAGGACGCGGGCCACGAACTGCGCACACCGCTCACCTCGCTGCGTACGAACATCTCGCTGCTGCGCCGTATCGACGAACTGCCTCCGGCCGCCCGCGAGGAGCTGGTCGCCGACCTCGGCCAGGAGGCCCGGGAGCTGACCGACCTGGTCAACGAACTCGTGGACCTCGCCGCCGGGCAGTCCGACACCGAGCCTCCGCAGCGGGTGGACCTCGCCGACATCGCCGAGGACGTCGCGGGGCTCGCCCGGCGCCGCACCGGCCACGAGGTCAGGGTCCGGGCGAGCGGCGACACGACGACCGACGGCCGCCCCGGCATGCTCCAGCGCGCGATCTCCAACCTCGTGGAGAACGCGGCCAAGTTCGACCGCGACGTCACCGGCCCCATCGAGATCTCCGTCTCCGGTCCCGCGCGGCCCGGCACGGTCCGCGTCGAGGTCCTCGACCGCGGCCCCGGCGTCGCCGACTGCGACCTGATCCGTATCTTCGACCGCTTCTACCGCGCGGCCGACGCCCGCTCCCTGCCCGGCTCCGGCCTCGGCCTGTCGATCGTCCGCGAGGTCGCCACGGCCCACGGCGGCGCACCGTTCGCCTTCCGGCGGGAGGGCGGGGGGTCGGTCATCGGGTTCACGGTGGTGGGGGTGCCGGGGAACGCGTCGCAGGGCCCGGCCTGACCGGCGCGGACACGACAAGGGCGGGACCCGAAAGCCCCGCCCGCCTCTCACAAACCCTCAGATCACGGCCACACCAGGCAGTACGGCTGATGCCCGGCCTCATGAAGCCGATGCGAGAAGTCCTGCCACTCGTGCAGCAGTTGGTAGACGTTGAACGCGTCGCGCGGGCCGCCGCGGTCCGGGACCGTCGACCAGATGAACGCCGCCGCGCCCACCGCTTCCTCGCCTATGCCGCGCAGCGGGTCGACGACCGTCATGGGGAGCTTGACCACCGCGTAGTCGGGGTGCAGGACGACCAGTTCGAGCGGCGGGACCTTGTGCAGGGGGACGCCTTCGATGCCGGTGAGCACCATCGCCGCCATCGTCTCCGGCTTGATCTTGGTGAACATGCCGTTCATCCCGAGCTCGTCGCCGCCGAGTTCCTCGGGGCGCATCGAGATCGGGACACGGGCCGCCGTCGCACCGTCCGGCGCGCCGAAGTACTTGTAGGTCACCCCCACCCGACCACCATTCCTGCTCCCCGCCCGGAGCATCTCGCCCCGCCGGTCGATCCGCCGGTCGATCCGCTCGGACTCACTCGGTACACCCTGAGCCTGCCGGGACTCGGCCTCCTCCGCCTCGCGGCGGTGCCTTCCCCGATGGGCACGTCGAGGACCCAGGTCATCAGTCCCCTCGCCCAGTCCGCCACCGCGATGCATATCTCCACCCGAGTGCTTTTCTAGGACGCGTGGCCCCCGCCGCGCAACCCGATCATCGTGTCAGTGACCTCCCCCACGGCCGCCCGCCGAAACGTGCTGACACCTGCCCGCAGGATCTCCGCAGCCTCTGAACAAGCCTCCGTACACCCTTCCGTACTCCTATACGTACGCGAGGGCGGTTCGAGCTGTGTGTATCAGGACCCAGTTTCGCAGATCGATCCGGCGGGCGGCTGTCTCCCCGGTCAGCAGCGGTGCCCCGCGGCCGTGGTCACACCCTGGCCTACCCTGAGGAGGTCACTGGCAACCCGGAGCCGGACGATTCGCAGAAGGTCGGAGAAGTCGCAGGTCATGAGTGAACTGCCATATGCATACGAAGCGCCTGTCTCGCAGGCTCTGTTCGACCGGGCCGCGGCCGTCACGCCGGGCGGCGTGAACTCCCCGGTGCGCGCCTTCCGGGCCGTGGGCGGCACGCCCCGGTTCATGGTGTCCGGCAAGGGCCCCTATCTGACGGACGCGGACGGGCGGGACTACGTCGACCTGGTGTGTTCCTGGGGTCCGATGATCCTCGGGCACTCCCACCCGGCCGTGATCGACGCCGTCCAGGCGGCCGTCGCGCGCGGTACGTCGTTCGGTACGCCCGGCGAGGCCGAGGTCGCCCTGGCCGAGGAGATGGTCGGACGGATCGAGCCCCTGGAGCAGGTACGGCTCGTCTCCAGCGGGACCGAGGCGACCATGAGCGCCATCCGGCTGGCCCGCGGGTTCACCCGGCGCACGAAGGTGATCAAGTTCGCCGGGTGTTACCACGGTCACGTCGATGCGCTGCTGGCCTCGGCGGGCAGCGGTGTGGCCACCTTCGCCCTGCCCGACACCCCCGGTGTCACCGGCGCCCAGGCGGGCGACACGATCGTCCTTCCCTACAACGACCTCGAGGCCGTCCAGGAGGCCTTCCACCGGCACCCCGGTGAGATCGCCTGTGTGATCACCGAGGCCTCGCCCGGCAATATGGGCGTCGTGCCGCCGCAGCCCGGCTTCAACCAGGGGCTGAAGGACGCCTGCTCGAAGAACGGCGCCCTTTTCATCTCCGACGAGGTCATGACCGGCTTCCGCACCAGCCGCGCCGGCTGGTTCGGCATCGACGGGGTCACGCCCGACCTCATGACCTTCGGCAAGGTCATGGGCGGCGGCTTCCCCGCCGCGGCCTTCGGCGGCCGCGCCGACGTCATGGCGCACCTCGCGCCCGCCGGTCCCGTCTACCAGGCCGGCACCCTCTCCGGGAACCCGGTCGCCACCGCGGCCGGCCTCGCCCAGCTGCGCCTCCTCGACGACGCCGCCTACACCAAGGTCGACGCCGTCTCGGAGCAGATCCGGGCGCTCGTCACCGAGGCGCTGGCCAAGGAGGGCGTCGCGCACCGGCTGCAGAACGCCTCCAACATGTTCTCGGTCTTCTTCACGGACCGCGAGGTCCGGGACTACGAGGACGCCAAGCGGCAGGAGTCGTTCCGCTTCACCGCCTTCTTCCACTCGATGCTGGCGCAGGGCGTCTATCTGCCGCCCTCGTCCTTCGAGTCCTGGTTCGTGTCCACGGCCCACGACGAGCAGGCCGTACAGCGCATCGCCGACGCCCTCCCGGCGGCGGCCCGAGCGGCGGCGGAGGCCACGGCAGCATGAGCGAGACCAACAACACGGCGGGCAGCGACATCACCGTCGTCCACGTCATGCGGCACGGCGAGGTCGACAACCCGTCCGGGGTCCTCTACGGGCGGCTCGCCGGCTACCACCTGTCCGAGCTCGGGCGGCAGATGGCCGACCGGGTCGCCGAGCACCTCGCCCCCCGCGACGTCACCTACGTCTGCGCCTCCCCGCTGGAGCGGGCGCAGGAGACGGCGACCCCGATCGCCAAGGCGCACGGGCTCGATCTCGCCACCGACGAGCGGCTGATCGAGGCCGACAACGTCTTCCAGGGCAAGACCTTCGGCGTCGGCGACGGCGCGCTGCGCAAGCCCGGCAACTGGAAGCACCTCGTCAACCCGTTCCGGCCCTCCTGGGGCGAGCCGTACGTCGACATCGTCGTACGGATGATGCAGGCGCTGGACTCCGCCAAGGACCGGGCGCGCGGGCACGAGGCGGTGCTCGTCAGCCACCAGTTGCCGATCTGGATCGTGCGGTCGTACGTCGAGAAGCGGCGGCTGTGGCACGACCCGCGCAAGCGGCAGTGCACGCTCGCCTCGCTGACGAGCTTCACCTACCAGGGCGACAAGCTCGTCTCCGTGGGTTACAGCGAGCCGGCCCGCGATCTCGTCCCGGCCCATCTGCTCGCCGGTGCCAAGCCGGTGAAGGGCCAGGGGAAGGCGTTCGGCGCCTGAGACTAAGAGGCGTTTCATCCCCTTTGGGTTCCATGACGCGTCCGTGACATTTTGTTACGAGGTCAACGTATTCGCGAGGAACCTCACCGTTCGTCATGTCCTCTGACTGGGTGACCACCAGAGCACATGACGAATCGGGGATGGAATGCGCACGCTCTCTCGCAGGGGAATGCTCGGTCTCGGCGCGGGCGCCGCGGCAGCCGCCTCACTCTCGGCCTGCGGCGCCCTCAAGTCGTCAGACGGTTCGAGCCATGCATCGGGTTCCCACGCGGGTGGGTCCGGCAGTTCGGCGCACCCGTCCCGGCCCATCGGCGACGGCTCGACGTCCTTCACCGGCAGGCAGCCCCACCAGCCCGCGAAGGCCGAGCCGCTGGAGCCGGGCCAGACCCCGCCCCAGTTCGTGATCTTCTCCTGGGACGGGGCCGGCGAGGTCGGCAACGGCCTCTTCCCGCGCTTCCTCGACCTGGCCAAGGAGCACGGCGCGGCCATGACCTTCTTCCTCTCCGGGCTGTATCTGCTGCCCGAGTCGAAGAAGCGCCTCTACAACCCGCCGAACAACCCGCGCGGCGCCTCCGACATCGGCTACCTCACCGACGAGCACATCAAGGCCACGCTCACGAACGTCCGCCGCGCCTGGCTCGAGGGCCACGAGATAGGCACCCACTTCAACGGGCACTTCTGCTCCGGCCACGGCACCGTCGGCAACTGGACGCCCGCGCAGTGGCGCAGCGAGATCCAGCAGGCCAAGTCCTTCGTGAAGGAGTGGCGCACCAACACCGGCTGGAGCGAACTGCCCTCCCTGCCCTTCGACTACGACAAGGAGCTCGTCGGCGGCCGCACGCCCTGTCTGCTCGGCCAGAACAACCTGCTGCCCACCGCCAAGGAGCTCGGCTGGCGCTACGACGCCTCCTCGCCCGGCGGCCGCCAGACCTGGCCCGACAAGAAGCAGGGCGTCTGGGACCTGCCGCTGCAGCAGATACCGTTCCCCGGGCGCAGCTTCGAGGTGCTCTCGATGGACTACAACATGCTCGCCAACCAGTCGGTCAACTCGACGAACGCGCCCGCCTACAACTACCCCGGCTGGCGCACCCAGTCCGCGAACGCCTACATATCAGGCTTCAAGCGGGCATATGAGACCAACCGGGCACCCTTCTTCATCGGCAACCACTTCGAGCACTGGAACGGCGGCATCTACATGGACGCCGTCGAGGAGGCCTTCAAGCACATCGCGCGGGAGAAGGAGAAGGGCGCGGACGTACGCCTCGTCTCCTTCCGGCAGTTCGCCGACTGGATGGACGTCCAGAAGCCGGAGGTGCTCGGCAAGCTGCGGACGCTCGACGTCGGACAGGCGCCGGCCGGCGGCTGGAAGACCTTCCTCCAGGCCGCCCCGTCGTCCTCCTCCTCGCCCTCCGGGCAGGCCGCCTGAGAGGCGGAAATCCCCTCGCGAGGGGGGTGCGCAAGATCCCCGGAACGGACATGCGAAACTTTTCACATGAGTGCCGCCAGCCGCGCCCCCATGCGCTCGAACCGCGCACACCGCCGTGTCGTCCTGACCACCGCCGGTGCCGCGGTCGCCGCGCTGCTGATGTCCGCCTGCTCGTCCGGAGGGACCTCCGGCGGAGGCGGTGACACCAACTTCGTCATGGGCAAGGACGGCATCTCCACCGCCAAGAAGGGCGAGCGCGCCGAGGCGCCCGACCTGTCCGGCAAGACCGTCGACGGAAGCACGGCCGACGTCGCCTCCTTCAAGGGCAAGATCGTCGTCCTGAACGTGTGGGGCTCCTGGTGCGCCCCCTGCCGGGCCGAGGCGCCCAACCTCGAGAAGGTCAACAAGGACCTCAAGGCCAAGGGCGTGCAGTTCGTCGGCATCAACACCCGCGACACCAGCGTCCAGAACGCGCGTTCCTTCGAAAAGGACGAGGGCATCACCTTCCCGAGCCTGTACGACCCGACGGGCAAGCTGATGCTCCGCTTCAAGAAGGGCACCCTCAACCCGCAGGCGGTCCCCTCCACGCTCATCCTCGACCGGGAGGGGAAGATCGCCGCGCGCTCGCTGGCCGCGCTCAGCGAGGAGAAGCTGCGCAAGATGATCGCCCCGGTCCTCGCGGAGAAGTGACGTGACCTCAGTCACCACACTCGCCGCCACGGGCTACAACGGCACGGTGCTCAACGGCGCCCTGCTGGTCGCCCTGCCCGTCGCGCTCCTCGGCGGCCTCGTCTCCTTCTTCTCCCCGTGTGTCCTGCCGCTGGTGCCCGGCTACCTGTCGTACGTGACCGGCGTCACCGGCACCGACCTGGCCGAGGCCCGGCGCGGGCGGATGGTCGCCGGCGCCTCGCTCTTCGTGCTCGGCTTCACCGCCGTGTTCGTCTCCAGCGGTGCCCTCTTCGGCTTCTTCGGCGACACGCTCCAGGACAACAAGGGCGTCCTGTCGAAGGTGCTGGGCGCGCTCATGATCGCCATGGGCGTCTTCTTCATGGGCCTGATGCCCTGGATGAGCCAGCGTGAATTCCGCTTCCACCGGCGGCCCGTGGCCGGACTCGCCGGCGCCCCGCTCCTCGGCGCGCTGTTCGGCATCGGCTGGACGCCGTGCATCGGACCCACCCTCGCCTCCGTGCTGGCCCTGTCCTCCCAGCAGTCCAGCGCAGGGCGCGGTGCGATACTGACCGTCGCCTACTGCCTCGGCCTCGGTGTGCCGTTCGTGCTCGCCGCGGTCGCCTTCCGCAAGGCGCTGGGCGCCTTCGGCTGGGTCAAGCGCCACTACGTCTGGGTGATGCGGATCGGCGGCACGATGATGATCGTGACCGGTCTGCTGCTGCTCACCGGCGCCTGGGACCGCCTCGTGCAGGACATGCAGTCCTGGTCCGCCGGCTTCACTGTGGGGATCTGACCGATGAGCACCACTCCTAAGACCGCGTCCGGCACGAGTGCCGAGCGGGCCGACGACGACCTCGGCGCGGCCGGCTCGCAGCTGTCCACCGCACCCAAGGAGGAGCTGCCGAACCTGCCCTCCCTGGGCGTGATCGGCTGGACGCGCTGGTTCTGGCGGCAGCTCACCTCCATGCGGGTCGCGCTGCTGCTGCTCCTGCTCCTCTCGCTCGGCGCGATCCCCGGCTCGCTGATCCCGCAGGCCGGCACCGACGAGACCAAGGTCGCCGACTTCCGCAAGGCCCACACCTTCCTCGCGCCGGTCTACGACCGGCTCGGCCTGTTCCACGTCTACAGCTCGGTGTGGTTCTCCGCGATCTACATCCTGCTGTTCGTCTCGCTCATCGGCTGCATCATCCCGCGCACCTATCAGTTCGCCGGGCAGCTGCGCGGCCGGCCGCCGGGCGCGCCCAAGCGGCTGACCCGGCTGCCGGCGTACACGACCTGGCGGACCGAGGCCGAGCCCGAGCAGGTCCGCGAGGCCGCGCTCGCCCTGCTGAAGAAGCGCCGGTTCCGCGCGCATCGCGCCGGTGACGCCGTCGCCGCCGAGAAGGGCTATCTGCGCGAGATCGGCAACCTCGCCTTCCACATCGCGCTGATCGTGCTGCTGACCGCCTTCGCCTGGGGCCAGCTCTTCAAGTCCGAGGGCAACAAGCTGATCGTCGAGGGCGACGGCTTCTCCAACACCACCACGCAGTACGACGACTTCAAGTCCGGCAACCTCTTCACCGCCGACGACCTGGTGCCGTTCAGCTTCACCCTGGACAAGTTCACCGGCACCTACGAGGCCAGCGGCCCCAACAAGGGCACCCCGCGCACCTACCAGGCCGCCCTCACCTACAGCAAGGGCGCCTACGGCAAGGACCACAAGGACCTCGTCAAGGTCAACGAGCCGCTGCAGATCGGCGACGCCAACGTCTATCTCACCGCCCACGGCTACGCCCCGCTGATCACCGTCCGCGACGGCAGGGGCAAGGTCGTCTACCACGACGCCGTCCCCCTCCTCCCGCTCGACTCCAACGTCACCTCCACCGGCGTGATCAAGGTCCTCGACGGCTACCGGAACGCCAAGGGCCTCAGCCAGCAGCTGGGCATCTCGGCCTTCCTGCTGCCGACCTACACCAAGGGCAGCGAGACCGCCTCCACCTTCCCGGCGCTGCGGAACCCGGTCCTGAACCTCACGCCGTACTACGGCGACCTGGGCGTCGACTCCGGTATCCCGCAGAGCGTGTACCAGCTCGACAAGTCGCACGTGAAGGGCTTCAAGGACGCCAAGGGCGCCCAGCTGAGGGACAACCTGAAGCCCGGCCAGACCATGACGCTCCCGAACGGCGCGGGCACGATCACCTACGAGGGCACCAAGGAGTGGGCGAACTTCCAGGTCGTCCAGCAGCCCGGCACCGCCTGGGCGCTCGGCGGCGCGCTCGTCGCCATCTTCGGCCTCGCCGGCTCCCTGTTCATCCAGCGCCGCCGTGTGTGGGTGCGGGCGGTGGAGGGCGCCGACGGCGTGACGGTCGTGGAGATGGCCGGACTCGGCCGCAGCGAGTCCGCCAAGGTACCCGAGGAACTCGGCGACCTCGCCGCAATCCTGTACGACCAGGCGCCGGGCGCACCCGAGCCCGACGACTTCCCAGACCCGGACGACACCACCCCCGACACCCAAGTCGCATCTGCCGAAAGGGCTGAGACGACGTGACTTTCGCCGCCCCGACCGAGTTGGCCACGGCCGCCAACGAACACCTCGCGAACATCAGCAACACGCTGATCTACTCCGCGATGGCCGTCTACACCCTGGCCTTCTTCGCCTATATCGCCGAATGGCTCTTCGGCAGCCGCAGCAAGGTCGCCCGCACCGCGGCCGCGCTGACCACGACGGGGAAGGGCAAGGGGGCCGCCCCGGCCGTCACCGTGAAGACGGCGGGCGGCACGGCCGTGCTCGAGCGGCCCAAGGTCGTCGTACGGTCCTCGGCCGGCTCCCGTGACGTGCCCGACGGGCCCGGGGCGCACGGCGGGGACGAGCAGGGCGACCTCTACGGGCGTATCGCCATCTCGCTCACGGTGCTCGCCTTCGTCGTCCACCTCGTCGGCGTGATCGCCCGGGCGGCCTCGGTGCAGCGGGCGCCGTGGGGCAACATGTACGAGTTCAACATCACCTTCTCCACCGTCGCCGTCGGTGTGTACCTCACGCTGCTGGCGCTGAAGAAGAACGTCCGCTGGCTCGGCCTGTTCCTGGTCACGACGGTCCTCCTCGACCTCGGCATCGCCGTCACTGTCTTGTACACCGCCAGTGACCAGTTGGTTCCCGCCCTCCACTCGTACTGGCTCTACATCCACGTCTCCACCGCCATCCTGTGCGGCGCGGTCTTCTACGTGGGCGCGGCGGGCACGCTGCTCTACCTCTTCAAGGACTCCTACGAGACCAAGCTGGAGAACGGCGGCACGCCCGGCCGCTTCGCGACGTCGTTCCTGGAGCGCCTGCCCGCGTCCTCGTCCCTGGACAAGTTCGCCTACCGCCTGAACGCCGCGGTCTTCCCGCTGTGGACGTTCACGATCATCGCGGGCGCGATCTGGGCCGAGTCGGCCTGGGGCCGCTACTGGGGCTGGGACCCGAAGGAGACCTGGGCGTTCATCACCTGGGTCGCCTACGCCTGCTACCTGCACGCCCGCGCCACCGCCGGCTGGAAGGGCCGCAAGGCCGCCTACCTGGCCCTGATCGCCTTCGGCTGCTGGCTGTTCAACTACTACGGCGTCAACATCTTCGTCTCCGGCAAGCACTCCTACGCGGGCGTGTGAGCCGGGCGAGCCGTCGGGCTCAGCCCACGGTGATCGAGTCCAGCTTCGCGCGCAGGTACACGTGCGAGTCGACGGGCGGGTGCGCCACCCGCCCCACCGGCGCGGGCAGGGACTCCACCAGGGTGCCCGGGGTGCACTCGCCGAAGTAGACCAGGGACATCAGCTCTTCGGCGGGCGCGTCCGCGGGCGGCGGCAGCACCCGGTGCCGCCCCGAGCGCCAGCGGTCGCCGGTCCAACGGGCCAGCAGATCACCGATGTTGACGGTGAAGGCCGCGGGGTCGTACGGCGCGTCCTCCCAGCCGCCCGCGTCCGTGTGGACCTGAAGACCGCCCCGGCCGGCCTGCCGGTCGAGGATGGTCACCGTGCCGAAGTCGGTGTGCGGGCCGATGCGGAACTGCCCCGGCTGCGGCTCGCCGACGACCTCCGTGCCCGGGTACCAGTTGATGTTGAAGCCGTACGTCGGGTGGTCCATGTGCCGGGCGAAGAAGTCCGGCCCGACCCCGAGGGCCTCGCCGAGCAGGGCCAGCAGCTGCTTCTCCAGCCCGGCCATCCGCTCCAGGTACTCCTGGCACAGCCCCTTCAGTTCCGGCACCTCGGCGGGCCACACGTTGGGCGCGTACCACTCCGCGTTGACGACCGGGTCCTCGAAGGGCTCGTGGGTGGCGAAGGTCAGCGACTCCTTCAGGTCCGGCGGGGTCTCGGTACCCTCCGCGTGGCCGTTGGCCTCCGCGCCTGGTCCGAGCCAGCCGCGGCCGCCGACCTTCGCCTCGTAGGCCCTCTTCGTCCTTGCCGGCATGCGGAAGAAGGCACGGGCCGACTCCCGGATGCGTGAGCGCAGCCCCGGGTCCACACCGTGGCCGGTGACCAGCAGGAATCCGGCGGTCTGCAGGCCCTCGTCGACGGTGCGGGCGATCCGGGCGCGGTCGTCGGGGCCGCCGGACGTCCAGTGCCGCAGGTCGACGGCCGGGATACGCGGAGCGGGGGTGTCACTCACCGATGTCCTCATTCCACAGTGCCGGTTCCTTCTCGATGAAGTCGCGCATCATCCCGACGCACTCGGGGTCGTCGAGCAGCACGATCTCCACGCCGTGCCCGGCCAGCCAGTCGTGCCCGCCGTGGAAGGTCACGGCCTCGCCGACCACGACCCGCGAGATGCCGAACTGGCGGACCAGACCGGAGCAGTACCAGCACGGCGAGAGCGTGGTGACCATGGTCGTCCCGCGGTACGTGCGCTGCCGTCCCGCCGCGCGGAACGCGGCCGTCTCCGCGTGCGTCGAGGGGTCGTCGTCCTGGACGCGCCGGTTGCGGCCGCGGCCGAGGAGGGTGCCGTCGGCGCCGTAGAGCGCGGCGCCGATCGGGATGCCGCCCTCCGCGCGTCCGGCGCGGGCCTCCTCGACGGCGGTGGTGAGCCAGCTGCGTGCCTGTGCCTGATCCATGTCTCCCACTGTCCGGTGGGCGGGGCGCCGGGGCAACGCCGGGCGCTTCGGCCCCGGGTGGGCGTCAGCGCAGCGTCACCCGGCTGGGCCCGTTGAAGGGCGCGTAGCACGTCACCGTCTTCGGCGTGCGCAGGACGTCGTCCTCGGCGAAGAGCGTGCGTGCCGCGTCGAAGGAGACGTCACCGCTGACGACGGGGGCGACGCGGTCGTAGAAGAGGCGGGCCGGTTCGGGCAGGGGCTCTCCGGGTTCACCCTCGGCCTCGCCCCAGACGTCCCAGAGCAGTGGCTCCACCTTGTTCAGCGCGGCCAGGTCGAGCCGGATGTTGCCCGAGACGAACCGCTCGCCCCAGAACGGGCCCTGCTCCGGCGGGTGCAGTCCGAAGGTCTCCGGGTCCGCGCCCTCCTCCCGGATCGCCCGCCATGCCTCGCCCGCGACGAGGAAGCGGTCGCGCGGGACGTCCATCGGGTCGAAGTCCACGTTCCAGTGGCCGGTGACGAAGGGGTCGGCGAGTTCGGGGTCGGCGAGCAGCCAGCCGCGTTCCCCGTCCCAGTACTCGGTGACGACGTGGTCGGCATGGAAGCCGCCGTCCCCGAAGTAGTCGGCGAAGCCGCTCCGGGTACGGGCGGGGACGCCGGCGTGGCGCAGGAACGAGCAGTGCAGCAGCGCGAAGTCCCGGCAGGTCCCGACGAACCGGTCGGCCGGCTCGCGCCGTCGGGTCAGTGGGGCGTCGTCGCGCGAGACGAGGACGCGCAGGATGTCGTCGACGTAGCGGGTCTCGGCGTCGTCGTGCAGGCGGTCGACCGGGTGGGTGTGGCCGAAGATGCCGTCTTCCAGGCGGTGGATTAGCAAGTCGCGTGTGATACGGGCGAGTTGGGCCGGGTCATGCGGCAAGTCGGCGTAACGGGCCACGAGTTCGCCGGGGTCGGAGAAGGTGCTCTGCGCTGCGTAGAAGGCGAGGGACACGAAGCCTCCCTTTCGGCATCATCGGCCACGTGTTCGATTACGGGCCGGTGCGCCTCACCGTGCCAAAATTCCCCGCGAATTGTCCAGCCGCTTCGCCGCGGTCAGGCGCCGGCCGTCAGGTACTCGTACAGCGCCCCCGCCCCTTCGAGCATCGCCCGCGTCCGCTCCGTCAGCGCCTGCCTGCGCGCGGTGATCGCCGCCCGCAGCGCCTCGCTGCCGCCCTCGCGGCGCAGTCCCTCCAGGACCGGGCGGATCTGGTCGAGGGGGTAGCGGCTGCGGCGCAGCGTCTGGATCAGCCGCGCGTCGCGCACGTCCGCCGGGCCGTACGTGCGATACCGCGTCCCGCGCTCCCGCCCGGGCGTGAGCAGCCCGGCCGCCTCCCACACCCTGAGCGCGGACGGCCGTACGCCGAGCAGCGCGGCGACCTCCCCGACGCGCAGCGCGCCGGGAGCGGGCAGCGGCTGGGGTTCCGCACGCGCCAGCGCCTCCAGCGCCGCGGTCGCCGCGCCCAGATCGGTCCGCTCCGTGTGCAGGGCGGCATGCGTGGCGTCCACCAGGGCGAGGGCGCCGGGGACGTCGCCGGCGTGCACGGTCCGCATGATGTGGGCCGCCGCCGTCGGGCCGTACCCCTTCACCAGTGCGCGGTACGTCAGCAGGGCGCGCCGGTGGACGTCCGTGAAGGTGCGGTAGCCGGACGCGGTGCGGGCGGCCGGGGGAAGCACGCCCGCGTCCTCGTAGTTGCGGACCTGCTGGGTCGAGACGCCGGCCAGCCGGGCCAGGTCGACGGGGCGGAGGCGGTCGGCGTTTCTCATCCGTCCGAACGTTACGGACACGCTCCGGGCCCGCCCTCGCCCGTTGCCGGATCTTCACCAAGTGGCAGATTCATGGCGGAAACCGTACGAGATCGACTCCGTCCCCTAGTGTGACGACGTGGACGAAGAAGAGGACCAGCATCTGTCCGCCATCGCTCCGGAGGTCTCCCGCCTGTCCATCGATCTTCTGCGCCGTGCGGTCGGCACCTATCCCGCCGAACGCGTCGCCCAGGAGGCCCTGGACTGCGCCGACGACGTCCTGGACCGGTACGGCACGGACGGACTGCGGGTCCTCGCCATGAGCCTCGCGTGCTGGGCGACGGTCCAGGTGGAGATCAACGCGCAGTCCTCGGGACGGCCGGGGCAGTCGCTGCTCGACGACCTCCAGCTGACCTGGCTGGAGGCGGGCCCGGAGGGCTGAGCCGCTACCGGCCGTTCACCGCCGCTACCGGCCGTTCACCGCCGCTACCGGCCGTTCACCCTGAGCAGGAGCTTGCCCGTGCTGGTGCGCGTGCCCATCAGGCGATGCGCCTCCGCAGCCTCCTCCAGGCCGAACTCGGCGGTGACCGGCAGCGACACCGTGCCGTCCAGGGCCTTGGCGAAGGCCCGCTCTGCGAGGGTGCGCAGCTCGCCGGGGGCCGTCTTCGCCAGGGTCAGGATCGAGAAGCCGCCCACCGAGACGCCGGAGGGGTACAGCTCGGGCTGCCCCACGGTCCAGGCCGGTGCCGAGCTCGCGTTGCCGAAGGAGACCAGGCGCCCGAAGACCGCGAGCGAGGCGAGGCTGAGGCGGAGGGTCTCGCCGCCGACGGGATCCAGCGCGAGGTCGACGCCGCGGCCTCCGGTGGCGGCCCGCACCGCCTCGGCGAACTCGCCGACGAACACCTCGTCGTACCCCTGCTCGCGTGCGTAGTCCGCCTTGGCCGCGCCCGACACCACTCCGTACACCGCCCCAGCGCCCGCCGCCTTCGCCAACTGCCCGGCCACGGTGCCGACTCCACCCGCCGCGCCCTGCACGAGCACCGTCTCGCCGGGCTGGAGCCGGCCGACGGAATGGACGAGGGCGTACGCCGTCGGCAGCACGGTGGGCAGCGTCGCCGCCGTACGCAGGCCGACCCCGGCCGGGACCGGGAACACGGTCGAGGCGTGCGCGAGCACGACGTCCGCGTAGGCGCCGCCCTCCGTCAGGGCCGTCACCTCCTGCCCGACGGACAGCCCGGTGACGCCCTCGCCGACCGCACGGACCCGGCCGGACGCCTCCAGGCCCGGTACGAACGGGAGTTGGGGCACGCGATACCCCTCGCTGCGCGCCTTGAGGTCCGCGAAGTTCACGCCGGTGTACGCCACGTCGACGCTCACCTGGCCGGGGCCGGGCTCAGGGATTTCCGCCTCCACGACCTTCAGCACCTCGGGTCCGCCGTACTCCTGGAACTCCACCGCGCGCATGACAGCACTCCTCACGAGTGTTCGATGTGAAGCGAACACTCGTGAGTGTATGGTTTTCATCGAACACTCGGCAAGCGGAAACCCGGCGAACGAATCCCGGGCCGGTGAGTCCCCGGCCAACGAGTCCCGGGCAAGTGAATTCTCGGCAAGGAGCAGGGCGTGGCGCAGCGCACCACCGGTCATCGGGCCGCCCCCGGCCACACGCACCCCGGCGAGGTGCCCGTCCTCACCGCGCTCGCCGCCCTCGCCGACCCCGTACGCATCACCCTCGTAAGGGAGTTGGCGGCTTCGGCCGACTGGACCCGCAGTTGCGGCAGCTTCGACGTACCGGTCGGCAAGGCGGCCCTCAGCCACCACTTCGCGGTACTGCGGGGCGCCGGGCTGGTGGAGCAGCGCGACGAGGGCGCCCGCCGGGTCAACCGGCTGCGCAGGGCGGAGTTCGACGCGCGGTTCCCGGGACTGCTGGCCCTGGTGCTGCGGGACGATCCGGCCGCCTGAACGTCTCCACCCCCGCCGGCGTCACAGTCCCGAAGGCAACGGACGGAGGGGACATGAGCAAGCGCACCTGGATCGCGTCGGCCGGAGCGACCGTCGCCCTGCTGGTGGCCACGGGCATGTATGTCGACGCCCTGAGCGCCGGTCACACCGACGGCGGGCTGAAGGTGGACCCCGGAGGCAGCAAGTCCGCTGCCCCGCACCGGACTCGCGGCGGCACCCCGCCGAGCGGGACGGAGAAGCCGGCAGCGGATACGTCAGGGGCGAGTACGGCGACGGCGCCGAGCCGCTGACCGCCGGCCGGCGGACTACTGCTCCTTGTCCCCGTTCTCCTGCTTCCCCTGCTCCCGCCGCCGCAGCTCCTCCCCGCGGCGGCGCAGGTCCGCCTCCCAGTCCTTGAGGAGGGCCTCGTCCTTCTCGGTCACCTCGCGGAGGGATTTCAGGAACTCGGGGTTGTCGTCCGGGGCGACGAACCGGGTGCGGTGGCTGCGGTGCCACTCGGAGGGCGTGGCGCCGCCCGCGGGGGCGTGTCGGACCTTGCCCGCCACGAGCCAGGCGATCGGGCCGACCAGCACCTCGCCGAAGAACAGGATGATGAGCACCCACACCACCTTGGGCAGCCCGCGCACCTGCTCCTCGGGGGTGTTCAGGCAGTCGAGGAAAGCGAAGACCCACAGTGCCAGGACCAGCAGGAACGGCAGATACCTGAGCATGGTGGCGCGATCCCCCAACAGACGGTGGCGAGGCGCTTTCCAGCCCCGGTGACGGGGTCAGGGTAGCGGGTGGCCGATACTGGGACGCATGGCTTACGACGATCTTCGCTCCCTGCTCAGGGCACTGGAACGCGAGGGCGACCTCAAGCGCGTCAAGGCCGAGGTCGATCCGTACCTGGAGGTCGGGGAGATCGTCGACCGGGTGCAGAAGGCGGGCGGCCCTGCGCTGCTCTTCGAGAACGTGAAGGGCTCGTCCATGCCCCTCGCGATGAACGTCTTCGGCACCGACCGCCGGCTCCTGAAGGCGCTGGGCCTGAAGTCGTACGGAGAGATCTCCGACCGGATCGGCGGACTGCTGCGCCCCGAACTGCCGCACGGCTTCGTCGGCGTGCGCGAGGCCTTCGGCAAGCTCGGCGCGATGACGCACGTACCGCCGAAGAAGGTGAAGGACGCCCCCGTGCAGGAGGTCGTGCTCACCGGCGACGACGTCGACCTCGACGCCCTGCCCGCGCTGTTCACCTGGCCCCAGGACGGCGGCTCCTTCTTCAACCTCGGCCTCACGCACACCAAGGACCCCGAGACCGGCATCCGCAACCTCGGGCTGTACCGCCTCCAGCGCCACGACCGCCGCACCATCGGCATGCACTGGCAGATCCACAAGGACAGCCGCAACCACTACCAGGTGGCGGCGCGCAGGGGCGAGCGGCTGCCGGTCGCGATCGCCTTCGGCTGCCCGCCCGCGGTGACCTACGCCTCCACGGCCCCGCTCCCCGGCGACATCGACGAGTACCTCTTCGCCGGGTTCATCGCCGGCAGGCGGATCGAGATGGTCGACTGCAAGACCGTCCCGCTGCAGGTCCCGGCGCAGGCCGAGGTGGTCATCGAGGGCTGGCTGGAGCCCGGCGAGATGCTGCCCGAGGGGCCCTTCGGCGACCACACCGGCTTCTACACGCCGCAGGAGCCGTTCCCCGCACTGACCATCGACTGCGTGACGATGCGCAAGCGGCCGCTGCTTCAGTCGATCGTCGTAGGCCGCCCTCCGACGGAGGACGGACCGCTGGGGCGTGCGACGGAGCGGTTCTTCCTCCCGCTGCTGAAGATCATCGTGCCGGACATCGTGGACTACCACCTGCCGGAAGCCGGCGGCTTCCACAACTGCGCGATCGTCTCGATCGACAAGAAATACCCCAAGCACGCCCAAAAGGTGATGCACGCTGTATGGGGGGCACACATGATGTCCCTGACGAAGCTGATCGTGGTGGTGGACTCCGACTGCGACGTCCACGATCTGCACGAGGTCGCCTGGCGCGCCCTCGGCAACACGGACTACGCCCGTGATCTCAGCGTCGTCGAAGGCCCCGTCGACCATCTCGACCACGCCTCCTACCAGCAGTTCTGGGGAGGGAAGGCCGGGATCGACGCGACGAAGAAGTGGCCCGAGGAGGGCTACACGCGCGACGGCGGCTGGCCCGACATGGTCCTGTCCGATCCTCAGACGGCGGCGAAGGTCGACCGCCGATGGAAGGAGTACGGCTTGTGAGCAGCGCCTCTGCCGCGATCCCGCAGCCAGGAAGAACCAAGGCGTTCCTGCGGCTGGTGATGATCGAGCACTCGGTGTTCGCCCTGCCCTTCGCCTACATCGCCGCTCTCACCGCGATGTTCGAGTGGGACCGGAACATCCACTGGGGGCGGCTGCTCCTGGTCACCGTCTGCATGGTGGGCCTGCGCACCTTCGCGATGGCGGTCAACCGGATCATCGACCGCGAGATCGACGCCCGTAACCCGCGGACCGCGCAACGCGAGCTGGTCACCGGCGCGATGTCGGTCAAGCACGCCTGGACGGGCGCGCTGATCGCGGTCGTGATCTTCCTGGGCTCGGCGGCCCTGCTCAACCCCCTCTGCTTCGCCCTGGCCCCCATCGCGGTGATCCCGATGGTGGTCTACCCCTACGGCAAGCGGTTCACGAACTTCCCGCAGGCCATCCTCGGCATCGCCCAGGCGATGGGCCCGATCGGCGGCTGGCTCGCGATCACCGGCGAGTGGTCCTGGGACGCCACGATCCTCGGCCTCGCCGTCGGCATCTGGATCGGCGGCTTCGACCTGATCTACGCCTGCCAGGACGTCGAGACCGACCGCAGCATCGGCGTCCTGTCGGTCCCGGCCCGCTTCGGCATCCCGGCCGCCATCTGGGGCGCCCGCGTCTGCCACATCGCGGTCATGGCCCTGCTCGTCACGTACGCGGTGACGACGGACGCCGGCGCCTTCTTCTGGATCGGCCTGATGATCGTCGCCGGCGCCTTCGTCTACGAGCACAACATCGTCCGCCCGCACGACCTGTCCCGCCTCAACAGGGCGTTCTTCAGCGTCAACGGGTTCATCGGGATCGCCCTGTTCGTGTGCGCGCTGCTGGATCTGCTGGTGCGCGGGCTGACCTTCTGAACCGTCTTCGCGGCGTCGGCTGAGTGGGCCACGGTGACCGGGAGGGGGTGCGCCACCCCACCGGGAGGGCGCGTTTCCCACCGGACATCACCGGACAGGGTGCGCAGGACTCACCGTATGAGCGCCCTGGGCGTGCCGCGACGGCCGAACCAGAACGCCGCCGCCACGCCCGCCGCCAGGCCGATCAGATGGGCCTGCCAGCTCACGCCCGTCTGGAGCGGGGACAGGCCCAGCAGGATCGAGCCGCCCCAGACCGCCCCCACGAGCAGGCCGACCACGACGCCGAGCGGGCGGCGCTCCACGAAGCCGTTGACCAGCAGGAAGCCGAAGAGGCCGAAGATGAGGCCGGAGGCGCCCGCGGTGTTGGTGTGCGCCGGAGCCATGAGCCACACACCGAGTCCGTCGGCGACGATGATCGCGAGGCAGAGGGCGGCGAACCGGCGCAGGCCGCCCAGGGCCGCAAGGAAGCCCATGACCAGCAGCGGCACGCTGTTGGCGGCCACATGGGCGAAGCCGAAGTGGATGAACGCGGCGGGTACGACGTCGACCAGCTCGGACGGTTCGCGCGGGGTGATGCCCAGGCCGTCCAGCGCGTGGCCGCTCGCCACGTCGACCACTTCCAGCAGCCACAGCAGCGCGACCCAGCCCACCATCAGCTTGGCCGCGGCCTTCGCACGGTCGGTGCGTGACCACTCGAGCTCCGTACCCGGCATGGCGTCCCCCACTGCTCGCTCGTCCCCTCCGGGGAACGACCGGACCCCCTTGGCCGGTTCCCATGCTGCGACGCCGGATAGGCTCGGTGTTGTGAACCCAGTCAAGCCAGGAGAGACGCTGCGTACGCCTTGGATCGTAGGGGTCTCCGGCGCCTCCGGCACGCCATATGCCGCGTCGGTGCTGCGCGCACTCCTCGACGCCGGCGAGAGCGTGGACCTCGTCGTCTCACGGGCCTCGCGGCTGACGCTGCTGGACGAGACCGGCATCGCCTTCCGGGACGCTCACTGGCAGGACGACCTGCGGGAATGGCTGACCCGGGGCGCCGACGGCAAGCCCGGCGCCTTCGAGACCGACCTCTCGGACGTGCGGTACTGGAGCGCGGGCGACCTCGCGGCCGGACCGTCCTCCGGGTCGTACCGCACCAAGGGCATGCTGATCGTGCCCGCCTCCACGGCCTGTGTCGCGGGCGTCGCGCTCGGGCTGTCCAAGGATCTGCTGCAGCGGGCGGCGAGCGTCACCCTCAAAGAACGCCGCCCCTTGGTCGTGGCCGTACGGGAGACCCCGCTGAACGGCCAGACCCTCCGGCACCTGGTCGCGCTGGACGACGCCGGCGCGAGCGTGGTGCCGGCCTCACCGGGCTTCTACGCGGGTGCCACCCACATCCAGGACCTCGTGGACTTCGTCGGCGGGCGGGTGCTGGACGCGGCGGGCGTCGAGCACGGCCTGTACCGGCGCTGGAAGGGCGAACTGCACCGCGGGACGGGCGAGTAGGGCAAGTCGCAGTACCCCTAGCACCTCTCATCACTTCAGGAACTCTTCAGCGGAAGGCTTCGATCGCATGGACGCGGTGGACAGGCAGCTCATCCAGGCCCTGAGGGAGAACGGCCGGGCCTCCTACGCGGAGCTGGGGCGCCTCGTCGGCCTGTCGGGACCCAGTGTCACCGACCGCATCAACCGGCTGGAGGCGGCCGGCGTCATCACCGGCTACCGCGCCACGGTCGACGCCGCCTCGCTCGGCCTCGGCGTCACCGCACTCGTCGGCATCTCGCTGTCCGACGCCACCGACCACGAGGACGTGGCCCAGCGGCTGAAGGACCTCTCCGAGATCGAGGACTGCTGGTTCATCGCGGGCGACGACTCGTACATGCTCAAGGTGCGGGCGGCGGATGTGGACGGCCTGGAGAAGATCATCCGCCGGCTGTCCGGCACCAAGGGCGTCTCCCGCACCCGTACCACCATCATTCTCTCCACGAAGTGGGAGAACCGGGTCGGGGAGCTGCCCGAAGAGGTGTAGCGGCCGGGACGTACGGTTGTCGGTGTCGTCGGAGAAAGGTGTGGGCATGGACGTCGGGCTCAAGCGTGAGCTGGAGGAGAAGGTCAGGGCGGGTGAGCGGCTGACCCGCGAGGACGGCATCGCGCTGTACGAGTCGGACGACCTGGCCTGGCTCGGCGGCCTCGCGCACGAGGTGCGGACGCGGAAGAACGGCGACGTCGTCCACTTCAACGTCAACCGCCACCTCAACATGACCAACGTGTGCACGGCGTCCTGCGCCTACTGCTCGTTCCAGCGCAAGCCGGGCGAGAAGGACGCGTACACGATGCGCATCGAGGAGGCGGTCAAGCTCGCCAAGGCGATGGAGGGCGAGAACCTCACCGAGCTGCACATCGTCAACGGCCTGCACCCTAACCTGCCGTGGCGCTACTACCCGCGCTCGCTGCGGGAGCTGAAGGCGGCCCTGCCGGACGTCTCCCTGAAGGCCTTCACGGCGACCGAGATCCACCACTTCGAGACGATCTCCGGGCTCTCCGCCTCCGAGATCCTCGACGAGCTGATCGACGCGGGCCTGGAGTCGCTGACCGGCGGCGGCGCCGAGATCTTCGACTGGGAGGTCCGGCAGCACATCGTCGACCACCGCACCCACTGGGAGGACTGGTCGCGCATCCACCGCCTGGCGCACGAGAAGGGTCTGAAGACCCCGTGCACCATGCTCTACGGCCACATCGAGGAGCCGCGTCACCGCGTGGACCACGTGCTGCGCCTGCGTGAGCTGCAGGACGAGACGGGCGGCTTCCAGGTCTTCATCCCGCTGCGCTACCAGCACGACTTCGTGGACATGAAGGACGGCAAGGTCCGCAACCGGCTCCAGGCCCGCACCCAGATGGCCACCGGCGCCGAGGCCCTGAAGACCTTCGCGGTCTCCCGCCTGCTCTTCGACAACGTCCCGCACGTCAAGGTCTTCTGGGTCATGCACGGCGTGCAGACCGCCCAGCTGGCCCTCCAGCACGGCGCCGACGACATGGACGGCTCGGTCGTCGAGTACAAGATCACGCACGACGCGGACAACTACGGCACGCCGAACAAGCTGACCCGCGAGGACCTCCTCGACCTGATCCGCGACGCCGGCTTCCGCCCGGTGGAGCGCAACACGCGCTACGAGATCATCCGCGAGTACGAGGGTCCGGACCCGGAGCGCAGGGAGTCCCCTCAGCCGATGCGGGTGTGAGGGGAAGTCCGGTCGTGCTTCGGCTGCGGGTGCGCGGGGGCTGATCGCGCAGTTCCCCGCGCCCCCGGGGTGGGTACCCGGGCCGCATGGTCACCGAGGCGCCCGAGGATGCCTGTACCGCCGAACCCTTCCTGCCCGGGCGCGGCGGGCTTGCGGCCCTGCGCAAGGCCGCCGCCGGCTGCCCGGGCTGTCCTCTGCACCGGGACGCCACCCGAACCGTCTTCGGGGAGGGCAGCGCGCACGCGCGCGTGATGCTCGTCGGTGAGCAGCCCGGCGACCAGGAGGACCGTCAGGGCAGGCTCTTCGTCGGGCCGGCCGGCAAGCTCCTCGACCGCGCCCGCGCGGACGCCGGCATCGACCCGGAGGACGCGTACGTCACCAACGCGGTCAAGCACTTCTCCCGGTCGTCCGCCTGCAGCACGGACGAGGGGTGCACGGTCGGCACGAGCCGCGCCGGGAGCCCGTGGATCCGGCGTACCAGGGGCTCGTCTCGGATCTCGGAGTGGCGGCGCGTCTGCTGAAGGTAATGCGTACCATGGCCCGGTGTCCCTTACTTTCACTCTTGACCCCGCCGTCACTCCCGCCCTGCGCGACGGCGTCCTCGAGCTGTGGGCGGACGTCTCGAACACGGGCGGTTCGGTCGGCTTCGTGCCGCCCGTCACGGCGGACGACATACGCCCGGAGCTCGTGAAGCACTTCGTCGCCATGGCCGAGGGCCGGACCCGGCTGCTGGTCGGCCACGACGAGTCCGGCGAGGTCGCGGCGACCGCCTTCTTCTCCTTCAACACCCACCGGCTGATGCGGCACTGGGTGTGGCTCTACACGGTGATGGTGCACCCCCGCCACCAGGGCAGGGGATACGGGCGCGACCTCCTCGCCGCCGCCGAGGACGCGGCCCGCGGGTTCGACGGCATCGGCGCGATCCGGCTCACCTGCCGCGGCGGCAACGGCCTGGAGCGGTTCTACGGCTCCTGCGGCTACAAGGAGGTCGGGCGGGTGCCCGGCGCCATCCGCGTCGCCCCGGGCGACGACCGCGACGACGTCTTCATGCTGCTGCCGCTCACCTGACCCCGGTCGAAGATCGCCGGTCAGGCGTGCTTCACTGGACGGTGGGCCTTTTGGGGTCGTTCGAAACTGTCAGAGACGGAAGAGTGGATTGAGATGCTCCGCTACACGCTGATGCGCCTCGGGATCTTCGCGGGCTGCCTCGTGGTCGTCTGGGGCCTCGTCTACTCCGGCATCGTCCCGCGCGGGCTCGGCGAGTCCAACGGCATGTGGGTCGTCCTGCTGGCCCTGGTGATCTCCGCCCCGATCAGCTTCGTGGTCCTGCGCAAGGAGCGTGACCGGGCCTCGGTGCAGATCGTCGAGCGGGTGGACCGGGCCAAGGCCAACCTGGAGGCCAGCCGCAACCAGGAGGACGGCGCGGACGACGCGGCCCGGGCACAGGGCCAGACCTCGTAGCCGCCCAGGTCCCACCCGGTAGTCGTACGGCCGGCGGGGGTCTCGGGGAACGCCCGCCCAATTACCCTTCTCCCATGGGTGCCGTGAAGACCAAGCGCATGCCGCGGGCGGTCCGTGAGCAGCAGATGCTGGACGCCGCCGTGCGGACCTTCGGGCAGCGGGGGTACATGGCCGCGTCGATGGACGAGATCGCCGAACTGGCGGGTGTGTCCAAGCCGTTGGTCTACCTGTACCTGAACTCGAAGGAAGACCTGTTCACCGCCTGTATCCGGCGGGAGGCGACGGCGCTCGTCGAGGCCGTCCGGGCCGGCGTCCGGCCCGATCTGCCCGCCGACCGCCAACTCTGGGAGGGTTTGCGGGCGTTCTTCACGCACACCGCGCAGAACCCGGACGGCTGGGCGGTGCTGCATCTGCAGGCCCGTACCCGTGAACCGTTCGCGGCCGAGGTGACCGCGATGCGCGAGGAGATCGTCGCGTTCGTCACCCAGCTCATCGTCGTCGCGGCCCGGGAGGCCCACCGCGACCCCGACCTGCCCGAGCGCGAGGTCGCCGGTCTCGCCGAGGCCCTGGTCGGCGCCGCCGAGTCCCTCGCCGCCTGGGCCAACGCCACCCCCGGCACCACGGCCCGGCAGGCGGCGGCCACCCTGATGAACTTCGCCTGGGCGGGCCTGGGCAACCTCATGGAGGGCCGGCCGTGGTCACCCCCGCTCGCGGCGGAGGCATGACGGCTGTCATGCGCCAACCTGGACGCAGGGCACTGAGGGAACGGATCCCTCCGCCCGTACCTTGCCGGGTCCGGCGGCCCGACCGTCCGCGTCGATGCCTGGGCCTGCTGGGCGGCGTCAGCGTCCGCCGGGGCTGAGGTCCTCCAGGACCCCGCTCACATGGACGCGCTCCGCACCGCGCAGCTCGAACCGCCCGCCGTCCGCCGCGTACGTCACCGTGCCCGGCAGCAGCACCGGCGCCCGGAACTCGGCCCGCACACGGGCGCGTTCGGGCGCCCCGTGGGCGGCGAGGCAGCGGGCCGCCGTCCACATGCCGTGCGCGATGGCGCGCGGGAAGCCGAACAGGCGGGCGGTGAGCGGATACAGGTGGATGGGGTTGCGGTCCCCGGACGCGGCGCCGTAACGGCGTCCGACGTCCCCGCCGAGGTGCCACTCGTCCACGGCGGGCAGGGGCTCACGCACGGTCCCGGGCGATTCGCCGGTGCTCCCGGTCCGGTGCCGCGCCAGATACGTGCTGCGCGACTCCCACACGACCTCCCCGCCGTCCCGCACCTCGGTGATCACGGACGCCTCGGTGCCGCGTCTGTGGGGTGCCAACCCTGCCACGTGGACGGAGAGTTCGTACTCCCCGGTGGCCGCGAGCGCCCGCTGACGGGTGATCTCGATCGACGTGTGGACAAGACCGAGCAGCGGCAGCGGAAAGCCCCGGTCACTCATCAGCCGCATGGCCAGCGGGAAGCCCAGCACATGCGGATACGTCAGCGGCAGCGCGTCGTCGCCGGTGGCGAAGCCGCACACCCGCTCGTAGGCCGCCAGCCGCGCGAGGTCGATGCGCAGCCCGGGCAGGACGAGCCGGTCACGGGGGAAGTCGGCGTCCGGGCGCGGGTGCTTGAAGGGGGAGAGCACGGCGCCTCGGGCGAGCAGGGGCGCGAGCGCGGGGGAGCCGGGCAGCACGACGGACATCGACATCACGCCCCCAGCAGGCTCTGGCCGCAGACCCGGACGACCTGGCCGTTGACCGCGCCGGACGCCGGGTGTGCGAGCCAGGCCGTGGTCTCGGCGACGTCCGCCGGAAGCCCGCCCTGCGCAAGGGAGTTCATCCGGCGCCCCGCCTCACGGATGAACAGCGGGACGGCCGCCGTCATCTTGGTCTCGATGAATCCCGGCGCGACCGCGTTCACGGTCACCCCGTGCCCGGCGAGCGCGCGCGGCGCGAGGGAGCGGACCAGGCCGACCACACCGGCCTTGCTCGCGCCGTAGTTCGTCTGCCCGGCGTTCCCGGCGAGACCGGCGATCGAGGCGGTCGCGACGATCCGCCCGCCCCGCTTGACCGCCCCCGCCCCGAGGAGCGCGTCCGTCGTCCGCAGCATGCTCGCGAGGTTGACCTCCAGGACCGGACTCCAGCGCTCGGCGGGCATGTTGACCAGGCGGCGGTCACGCGTGATGCCCGCGTTGTGGACCAGTACGTCCAGCCCGTCGGGGAGCGCGGCGGCGATCCGCTCGCCCGCGTCCGCGGCGGTGATGTCGAGCGCGAGCGCCGTCCCGCCGAGCTGTTCGGCGACCCGCCGCGCGTCCTGTTCGGCCTGCGGCACGTCGAGTACGACGACCCGGGCGCCGTCGCGCGCCAGCGTCGCGGCGACCGCCTCGCCGATGCCGCGGGCGCCCCCGGTGACCAGGGCGGTGCGCCCGGCCAGGGGACGCTCCCAGTCGACGTCGGCCTCCTGGGCGGCCCCGGTCTCGATCACCTGCCCGCTGACGTAGGCGGACTTGGGGGAGAGCAGGAAGCGCAGGGTCGACTCGGCGGCGCCGGCGTCCGTCAGGCGCAGCAGGTTGACGGTCCGGCCGCGTCCGATCTCCTTGCCGAGTGAGCGCACGAACCCCTCCAACGCCTGCTGCGCGGCGGCCTGGTGGTGGTCGCACGGGTCGAGCGGCGAGCCCAGCACGACGATCCGGCCGCTGCTCGCGACGGACCGCACCACCGGGCGGAGCGCGGCGTGCACCTCGGCGAGCGCGTCGACGTCCCGCACTCCGGTGGCGTCGAGGACGACGGCGGCGGGGTGGCCGGTGTCCTCGGGCAGTCCCGTGCGGGCGAGCACCGGCGCGAGGTCGAGGTCCGGCTTGCCGGCCGTGAGATGCAGCAGGCCGCCGCCGAGTGAAGGGCGTTCGGGCGAGAAGCGGTGCAGCGGTGCCGGTTGCGGCAGCCCCAGACGGCGGGTCAGGAGGCGGCCGGGCGCGGTGCCGGCGAAGCGCAGATAGCGGTCGGCCATGTCCATTCTCCCCAGGCGGATACATGCTTACTCTGGAGTCAGGTTACCCGAGGTAATAGCAGTTCAGGAGGTGAGAAATGTTCAACATACCGGCCGGTACCGTCCGATCGGCAAGAAATGTGACGAGATTGCACATCCCCGACCCATCCCCGACGCCGTACGCTCTTCGAACCCTCACCGCCTCATCACGCGCGCACCGTACGATCGCCTCCTCCCTGACCTGCGGCAACTTCCCCGCAGGGCAACTCCGTTGAGCCTCTGGAGTCGCCCGTGTCCAGCTCGCACCCGTCCGCCGCCATGGTGGTTCACGCCACGGCGTACGACGGCACGCCGGTCCTCGTGGAGCCCGCGGTCCAGCGGCTGGGCGGGGAGGTGCGCGAGGTTTCCGTGCCGCCCTTCGTCCCACCCGTGCGGCACGGCTCGCTCGCCGACCTGCCCTTCGACAACGCGCGCCTCGCCCCCGACGACACGGTCCTCAGCCGCCGTACGGACGCGGGCCGGTGGACGGACGTGACCGCGGCCCGGTTCGCCGACGAGGTGCTGGCGCTGGCCAAGGGGCTGATCGCCGAGGGGCTGGCACCGGGCGACCGGATCGCCGTCATGGCGCGGACCGTCTACGAGTGGACGCTGCTGGACTTCGCCGCCTGGTCCTGCGGCCTGGTCACCGTCCCGATCTACCCCACGTCGTCCGTCTTCCAGACCCGGTGGATCCTCCAGGACTCCGGCGCCGTCGCGCTCGTCGCGGAGACCGCCGGGCAGGCCGCGACCCTTGGCCCGGAGCTCGACCGGCTGCCCGACCTGCGGCATCTGTGGGTCATCGAGAAGGGCCACGTGGAGCGCCTGGGAGAGCTCGGCGGCCACGTGCCGGACGCCGAAGTGGCCGTACGGCGCGGCATGCTGAGCCCCGACACCCTCGCCACCATCGTCTACACCTCCGGCACGACCGGCCGCCCCAAGGGCTGCGCGATCACCCACGGCAACTTCTTCGCCGGGGTCGACAACGCGATCGAGCTGCTCTACCCGGTGTTCCGGGCGCGGACCAGCGAGGAGGCGGCGGTCCTGCACTTCCTGCCGATGTCGCACATCTTCGGCCGGATGGTCGCGGTCGCCTGCATCCGCGCACGGGTGCGGCTGGGCCACGCGCCGAGCCTGAAGCCGGAGGAACTGCTGCCCGACCTCGCGAGCTTCCGGCCGACCTGTCTCATCGCCATCCCGTACATGCTGGAGAAGGTCTTCAACGGGGCCCGCGCGAAGGCCGAGACGGGCGGCCGGGTGAGCGCGTTCGACCGCGCGGTGGGCGTGGCCGTCCGCTACGGCGAGGCGCTGGAGGCCCGCCACGCCGGCACCGGCTCGGGCCCGGGCACGGCCCTGAAGGCGGCCCGCGCCTTCTACGACCCGCTCGTCTACCGCCGTATCCGCAACGCCATGGGCGGCAGGGTCCGCTACATGATCTCCGGCGGCTCCCCGCTCGGCCGGCGGCTGGCCGCGTTCTACGCCGGAGCGGGCATCGAGATCTACGAGGGCTACGGCCTGACGGAGACCACGGGCGCGTCCACCGTGACCCCGCCCCTCAAACCCCGGCTCGGCACGGTCGGTTGGCCCCTGCCCGGCTCGAAGGTCCGCATCGCCGCCGACGGCGAGATCCTGCTCGGCGGCGGACACGTCCTGCGCGGCTACTGGGACCCGAACGCCGGCGGCGTCGTCCCGGCCACCGTCGACGGCTGGCTCGCCACCGGCGACATCGGCCGCCTCGACGACGAGGGCTACCTCTACATCACCGGCCGCAAGAAGGAGATGCTGATCACGGCGGGCGGCAAGAGCGTCGCCCCGGCCCCGCTGGAGAACTGGCTCCGCGCCCACCCCCTGATCTCCCAGGTCATGGTGGTCGGCGATCTGCGCCCCTACGTGGGTGCGCTCATCACCCTGGACGTCGACGGCGTCGGCCACTGGCGCCGGATGCACGGCAAGCACGCGGTACCGGCCGGACTCCTGCTCGACGACGAGGAGTTGAGGCAGGTCCTCCAGCGGGCCGTGGACGAGGCGAACAAGCTGGTCTCCCGCCCCGAGTCGATCCGCCGCTTCACCGTCCTCCCGGTCGACTTCACGGAGGAGGACGGGCATCTGACCCCGTCGATGAAGCTGAAGAGGGACGTGATCGCCGAGGAGTTCGCGGCGCAGATCGAGGAGCTGTACGACCGCTCCGGCACGGGAGCGCCCTGAGGGGCGATGCGCACAGGCCCGGCCCCGTTCCATCCCCGAACCCGCACCAACCCCCCACGCGAACACCGTACGATCGCCGTTCTAACCCCCGGTAACCCCTCCGCCGCGCACTGCCGGTGAACCACTCGGCTCGCCCTGCACGTACCTCAACAGCAGAGCGGAACCGAGCTGCACGTCCCAGGAGCTGCCATGTCCGTCCCCGCGCCCGTGCCGTACCCTTCCGCGTCCGACTACGACGGCACGCCCCAGCTGGTGGAGCCCGAGGTCCGGAGGCTGGGCGGGCAGGTGCGGGAGACGTCGGTGCCGCCGCTCGTCCCGCCGCGCACCCACGGCTCGCTCGCCGACCTGCCGTTCGACAACGCGGACGCGGCGCCCGAGGCACGCGTCCTCAGCCGCCGTACGGCGGACGGGGATTGGGTGGACGTGACTGCGGCGGAGTTCGCGCAGCAGGTCCAGGACCTGGCGAAGGGCCTGATCTCGGAGGGCCTGGTGCCCGGCGACCGGATCGCCGTGATGGCGCGGACGATCTACGAGTGGACGCTGCTGGACTTCGCCGCGTGGGCCGCCGGCCTGGTCACCGTCCCGATCTACCCCACCTCGTCCGTCTTCCAGACCCGGTGGATCCTCCAGGACTCCGGCGCGGTGGCCCTGGTGACGGAGACCGCCGCGCAGGCTTCGGCCCTCGGCCCCGAACTGAGCCGCCTGCCCGACCTGCGGCACATGTGGATCGTCGAGAAGGACCACCTCGACCGCCTCGCCGAACTCGGACAGCGCGTCCCCGACCAGGAGGTCGCCGTACGGCGCGGGATGCTGGTCCCCGACACGCTCTCCACCGTCATCTACACCTCCGGCACGACCGGCCGCCCCAAGGGCTGCGTGCTCACGCACGGCAACTTCCTCTCCGAGGTCGACAACGCGATCGAGCTCCTCTACCCGATCTTCAAGTCGAAGGCGGACGACCCCTCCACGCTCCTCTTCCTGCCCATGTCGCACGTCTTCGGGCGCATGGTGGGGATCGCCTGCATCCGGGCCCGGGTCCGCCTCGGGCACGCCGCGAGCCTGGACGGCGACAGCCTCCTGGCGGACCTGGCCGCCTTCCGCCCGACCTTCCTGCTCTGCATCCCGTACATGCTGGAGAAGGTCTACAACAACGCGCGGGCCAAGGCGGAGAGCGGCGGCCGGGCCGGCATCTTCGACCGCGCGGCGAACACCGCCGTCCGCTACGCCGAGGCGTTGGAGGCCCGCCACGCGGGCACCGGCTCGGGCCCGAGTGCCGCGCTGAAGACGGCCCGTGCCTTCTACGACCCGCTCGTCTACCGCCGCATCCGCAACGCCATGGGCGGCCGGATCCGCCACATCATCTCCGGCGGCTCCCCGCTCGGCCGCCGTCTCGCCGCGTTCTACGCCGGGGCGGGCATGGAGATCTACGAGGGCTACGGCCTGACGGAGACCACGGGCGCGGCGACGGTGACGCCCCCCTTGAAACCCCGTCTGGGCACGGTGGGCTGGCCCCTGCCCGGCACGAAGGTCCGCATCGCCACCGACGGCGAGATCCTGCTCAGCGGCGGCCAGGTCTTCCGCGGCTACTGGGATCCGCAGGGCGGCGGGGTGATCCCCGCGTCGGCGGACGGCTGGTTCCCGACCGGCGACATCGGCCACCTGGACGACGAGGGCTACCTCACGATCACCGGCCGCAAGAAGGAAATCATCATCACGGCGGGCGGCAAGAACACGGCCCCGGCCCCCCTGGAGAACTGGCTCCGCTCGCACCCCCTGATCTCCCAGTGCATGGTCGTCGGCGACCGCCGCCCCTACATCGCCGCCCTCGTCACCCTCGACATGGAGGGCGTCGGCCACTGGCGCCGCATGCACGGCAAGCACCCCGTCCCCGCGGAACTCCTCATCGACGACCAGGAGTTGAGGGCGGTGCTGCAGCGGGCGGTGGACGAGGCGAACAAACTGGTCTCCCGCCCGGAGTCCATCCGCCGCTTCACCATCGTCCCCCAGGACTTCACAGAGGACGCAGGCCACCTGACCCCATCGATGAAACTCCGCCGAGACGCGGTCCTGCGGGACTTCGCGGCGGAGGTGGAGGGGTTGTACGAGCGGTAAGGGGGCGGGGCGGTCGTCCTGTCACACGGTGAGTTCCGCGAAGGGCCCTCTCCTGGGCCCGGCGCCGTACCGGACGTACCACTCGGTGGACACCGCCCTTTCCCGGTCGCCCGGCGCCATGGCGGCCAGCCGCCCCGGCAGAGCTCCGCGCTCGACCTCGCTGCGATGAGCCATGACGGCGGCCAGCTTCTGCTCGGCCCACGGGCCGACATCAACGGCAGCGGTGATGCACTCGTCCGGCACGCTGTACAACTCCCGCCCCGGGAGCAGGACATCACTCAGTGCGCGGGCGGCGGAGTCGGGGAACGCGGCCAAATAGAGGGCGCTGGGGTGCCATGGGTCACCGGCCTCCGGAAAGTGGCGGCCCCAGCCCGCCGCGTCGACCGCGAGCACGGTCACCCGGTGGGTATGGACGTGGTCCGGATGGCCGGTCGCGCCGTATGCGTCGTGCGTGACGACGATGTCCGGCCGGAACTCGCGGATCTGCGCCACCAGTCGCCCCACCGCCTCGTCCAGCGGTGCGTCGCAGAAGCGGTCCGCACCCGGCGCCGACTCCGGTACCCGCGCGTCGGCGTATCCGAGCATTCGCGGGTTCCCGGCCCCGAGAATGCGCAGCGCGTCTGCCAACTCCCCGGCGCGTGAGCTGCCTTCGGCCCAGGTCGCCGTGACGACACCGGTCCGCGCGCCGGAGGCAGCATGCCGGGCGAGGACGCCGCCCGCGGACAGGGACTCGTCGTCGGGGTGGGCGAAGACGGCCAGGATGCTGGGGAGGGGCATGGCGGGTCACCTTCAGGAGGGGGACGCGGTTTCGGTCACGGTGCCGGCTGTTGGGGCTTGCGGGCGATCAGGAATGCCTGGGGGACCGGTTCTGCGAGGGTTTCGTTCGGCTCGCGGACGGTTCGGGAGACGACCGTGAAGTCTGCCTCCGTGAGGAGGTCCGCCATGTGCTCGGGGCGGCGGCGCTGGAAGTCCAGCGAGACCGGGTGGCCCCACGGATGGTCGTGGCGGCGCGGTACGTCACCGGCCTGGAAGGCGAGCAGCAGGTGGCCGCCGGGAGCCAGGACGCGGTGGAACTCGGCGAAGAGGGACGGGAGCCGGTCCACAGGGGTGTGGATGGAGGAGTACCAGGACACGACGCCGCCGAGGCTGCCGTCCGCCAGGTCGATGTCCAGCATCGAGCCCCGCTCGAACCGCAGGCCCGGATTCTCGCGGCGGGCGATCGCGAGCATCCCCTCCGACAGGTCGAGCCCGAACACCGGCAGACCGAGGGAGGCGAGGTACCCGGTGATCCGGCCCGGCCCGCACCCCAGGTCGGCCACGGTCCCACCCCCGCCCACGAGTTCGGCGTAGACACCGAGCAGGGCCCGGTCCAGCGGCCGGCCGGCGAGCCCGTCGCCGGGGAAGTGGTCGGCGTAGTCCTCGGCGACGGTGTCGTAGAAGGTGCGGGTGGCGGTGAGGAAGTCGGCGTCGGTCATGGGCGGGGACGGTACCGGTGGGCACTGACAACGCCCCGCCCAGCCGGTCATGCCACCCCGGCCGCCCGCAGCCCCGCGGCGGTCACCGCCGCCCCCAGCACCACCACCACGAACGGCGCCCGCCGCCACGCCAGCACCCCCGCCACCAGCACCCCGCCCGGCCGCGCCCACCCGGCGAACCCGCCCCCCTCGGTCAGCGCCCCCGCCGCCAACAGCGCGGTGAGCAGGACGACCGCCCCTGCCGACGACAACTCCCGCACGCGGGTCGGAAGTTGCACCCGCCCGTGCAGCAACGGCCCCACCAGGCGGAAGGCGTACGTTCCCACCGCCAGGGCCAGGATCAGCGCCACCGTGCCGTTCACGCGGCCACCTCCTTCCGGCCGTACAGGAACAGGCCCGCCAGCGCGAGCAGCACCGGCACGCCCGCCGGGACGGCCGGCGTCACCGCGAGCGCCACCGCGGCCCCGGCCGCAGCGCACCGCCGTACCCGGGCGTCCGCGCGCAGAGCGGGCAGGACCAGCGCCACGAGGACGCCGGGGAAGGCGGCGTCCAGGCCGTACCTCGCCGTGTCGCCCAGGGCGTCCCCGGCCAGCGCGCCCGCGAGGACACCGACGTTCCATACGACGAACAGGCCGAGCCCGGAGATCCAGAACGCCGCCCGGCGGCGGACGGGGTCGGACTGGGCGAGCGTGAAGGCCACCGTCTCGTCGGTCACCAGATGGGCGCCGAGCAGCCGTGCCACCCGCCCCCGCCCGACGACGTCCGCGACGGCGAGGCCGAAGGCGGCCGTGCGGACGTTGAGGAGGAGCCCCGTGGCGGCCGCGGCGAGCGGACCGCCCCCGGCCAGCAGCACCCCGACCGCGCTGAACTGGGCCGAACCCGCGTACACCACCAGCGACATCACCACCGGCACCCACACCGGCAGCCCACCGGCCACGGAGATCGCGCCGAAGGACACGCCCACGATCCCGCCGGCGACCCAGACGAGCGAACTGTCGCGGACGAGGTCCCGCCGCGGTGAGCGGGGTGCCTGGCGTGAGCGGGGTCCCTGCGGTGAGCGGGGTGCCTGGGGTGTTCGTTGCAGCGAACGCATGTTTCATAGAATGAACAGCAGCTGCCCTGTTCGTCAAGGCGAACGACCGTACCGATGGAGCGAACGCCATGCCCGACGCATCCCCGCCCCCGCCCTCCCGGCTCCCCCTCGGCTGGATCGCCGCGGCCCTGCGCCGCGAACGCACCCGGTCCGGCCTCTCCCTCTCCGAGCTGGCCAAACGAGCCGGAATCGCGAAGTCCACGCTGTCCCAGCTGGAAGCGGCGAGCGGCAACCCGAGCATGGAGACGATCTGGGCGCTGGCCGTGGCGCTCGGCGTGCCGTTCGGCACGCTGGTGGAGCCGCCGGCGCCGACCGTGCAGGTGATCCGGGCGGGCGAGGGCCCGACCGTGCACTCCGAGCAGTCCAGCTACACGGCCTCGCTGCTGGCGGTCAGCCCGCCCGGCACCCGGCGGGACATCTACCGCGTCCGCCTGGAGCCCGGTTCCGTACGCGACTCGAAGCCGCACATTCCGGGAACCGTGGAGCACATCGTGGTCGGCACCGGCCGGGTGAAGGCCGGGCCCCTGGAGGAGCAGACCGAGCTGGGCCCGGGGGACTACATGGCCTACCGCGGGGATGTGCCGCACGCGTACGAGGCGCTGGAGGCCGGGACGACGTTCGTGCTGATCATGCAGCACGTGTGAGCCGCCCGCCGCCGACGACGGGCGGGAAGGGCGGGGGAAAAGGCAGGAGCCCCGCTGCCTTGCGGCGCGGGGCTCCTTGGGTACTGCTGTCAGTTCCGGATCAAAGCACCAGGCTCCGAGACCGAATGATCAGACGGGGGTGACGTTCTCCGCCTGCGGGCCCTTCGGACCCTGGGTCACGTCGAAGGAGACCTGCTGGTTCTCCTCCAGCGAGCGGAAGCCGCTCGCGTTGATCGCGGAGTAGTGAACGAAGACGTCGGGGCCGCCGCCTTCCTGGGCGATGAAACCAAAGCCCTTTTCGGCGTTGAACCACTTCACGGTTCCGGTAGCCATAAGCCCTCCTTGGGCCCAAAGGGTCGCCCTGCTCCAGAACCTGCAAGTGTGAAACGGTGCCGCACAACTGCATACGTCTGAAAACGACTAGAGCCCGCGGTTACATGCTCCGCAGGCTCTGTACTGCAAGGGAAACCAAACTGCAACTTGCGGCGAGCCTAGCACGCGGGCAGCCGAAAGCAATAGAGGTCAAGATCACGTCACCCGGATGTTTGAAAGGGGGCGGGTGAGCTTGACGAGACGCAGGTGGCGGCCACTGCGCCACCCTGAACGCTGCACCGTACCCCATGGGGGCTAGTCTCGCGATGTGGACATTTCTCGCACCCGGCCGCGCGTCGGCCACATCCAGTTCCTGAACTGCCTGCCCCTTTACTGGGGGCTCGCGAGAACGGGCACGCTTCTCGACTTCGAGCTCACCAAGGACACCCCGGACAAGCTCAACGAGAAGCTGGTGCAGGGCGACCTCGACATCGGGCCCATCACCCTGGTCGAGTTCCTCAAGCACGCGGACGAACTGGTCGCCTTCCCGGACATCGCGGTGGGATGCGACGGCCCGGTGATGTCCTGCGTGATCGTCTCGCAGGTGCCCCTGTCGGAGCTGGACGGCGCCCGCGTCGCCCTCGGCTCGACCTCGCGCACGTCCGTCCGCCTCGCCCAGCTGCTGCTGGCCGAGCGCCACGGCGTCCAGCCCGACTACTACACCTGCCCGCCGGACCTGAGCCTGATGATGCAGGAGGCCGAGGCCGGCGTCCTCATCGGCGACGCGGCGCTGCGGGCGAACCTGCTGGACGCGCCCCGCTACGGCCTCGAGGTGCACGACCTCGGCGCGCTGTGGAAGGAGTGGACCGGCCTGCCGTTCGTCTTCGCCGTCTGGGCCGCCCGCCGCGACTACCTGGAGCGCGAGCCGGAGATCACCCGCAAGGTGCACGAGGCCTTCCTCGCCTCCCGCAACCTCTCCCTGGTGGAGGTCGGCAAGGTGGCCGAGCAGGCGGCCCGCTGGGAGGCCTTCGACGAGAAGGTCCTGGAGCAGTACTTCACGACCCTGGACTTCCGCTTCGGCGCCCCGCAGCTGGCCGCGGTCGCCGAGTTCGCCCGGCGCGTCGGGCCGACGACCGGCTTCCCGGCGGACGTGAAGGTGGATCTGCTGCAGCCGTAAGCCCCAAGGGAACGGCGCATTACCCTTTTCTCGTGTTACGGGGGAGGGGTGACGCCATGCAGCCACTGGGAGCCGACGAGCCCACGGTCGTGGGTCCCTACCGGCTGCTCGGCCGGCTGGGCTCGGGCGGCATGGGCCGCGTCTATCTGGGCCGCAGCGCCGGGGGCCGCACGGTCGCGGTCAAGATCGTGCACCCGCACTTCGCCCTCGACGAGGAGTTCCGCGCCCGCTTCCGCCGGGAGGTCGAGGCCGCGCGCAGGGTCGGCGGCGCCTGGACGGCCCCGGTCCTCGACGCCGACCCGGAGGCCTCCGTGCCCTGGGTCGCCACGGGTTACGCCGCGGGCCCGTCCCTCGCGGCGGCGGTCACGGACGGCGGCCCGCTGCCGGCTCATTCCGTACGGGTCCTGGGTGCCGGCCTGGCCGAGGCGCTGGTGGCGGTGCACGAACTGGGCCTGGTGCACCGGGACGTGAAGCCGTCGAACGTCTTGTTGACGCTGGACGGCCCGCTCCTGATCGACTTCGGGATCGCCCGCGCCACGGACGGCACGGCGTCCCTCACCTCCACCGGCGTCTCCATCGGCTCACCGGGCTACATGTCTCCCGAGCAGATCCTCGGCAAGGGCGCCACGGGAGCGGCCGACGTCTTCTCGCTGGGTGCGGTGCTGGCGTACGCGGCGACGGGCCGGCCGCCGTTCCCGGGCGACTCCTCGGCCGCGCTGCTCTACAAGGTCGTCCACGAGGAGCCCGAACTCGAGCCGCTGGACGGCGAGTTGCGCGAGACGGTGCAGGCGTGCCTGGCCAAGGACCCGAGCGCGCGCCCGGCCCCCGCCGAACTGGCGCGGCGGCTCGCCCCCGAGGGCACCGCAAGGCTGGTGGCGGTCGGCTGGCTGCCGGGAACACTCGTGGAACAGGTGAGCCGCAGCGCCGTACAACTGCTGAACCTGGAGGCGGCGTCGGGGGCGGAGGCCAACTCGGGCCCGGTCGGCTTCAGCAGCGTCTCGGTCGGTGACGCGGTGACGGCCGGCGGGGAGGGGGCCGGGCGTTCGACGGTGGGGGAGTTCGGGCCACCGCCGGTGATGCCACCCTCGGTGCCCGTGCCTTCGGTGCCCGCGCCTGCGATGCCCCAGCCTTCGATGCCCGCGCCTTCGACGCCCGCCCCTTCGGTTCCGGAGCCGCAGGACGCGCCTCCCGGCAAGCTCTCCGTCTCCGTGGCCGCCTCGTCCGGACCGGGCGACGGCGGGCGCGGACGCCGGCTGAGCTGCACGGTGGCGCTCGCGGTCGCGGGAGCGCTCGCGGCGGTGACGGTGGGCTCGGCGTTCCTGTTCGACCTGCTGCCCGGCAACGGGAGCGGCGGCAAGGACAACAGCGCGGGCAGCGAGCCCACTTCGAGCGCGACGCAGAGCACGACCGGCGAGCCGAGCACGGCCGCCACACCGAGCACCACCGCCGAACCGAGCGCGAGCCCCAAGCCCACCGGCGGCGCGTCATCCGCCGTCCCCGCCTCCTACCTCGGCACCTGGGAGGGCCAGGCCCTCGCCCTCGACGGCACCCTCCCGGTCGGCACGTTCCATCTCACCGTCCACCCCGCGTCCGTCGGCGAGGAACTGGGCAGACTCCGCCAGACCGACCAGCTCGGCGGCGTCTGCAACGACGTCCTGACCGTCAGGACGGTCACGACGAAGCAGGTCCTCGCGACGTCCGTGGGCGCCAAGACCAACCACGACGGCTGCAACCCGACACCGCACACGGTGCGGCTGTCGCGGGTGGGCGACGACCTGAAGTACGTGTCGGACAGTGAGGCGGAGGGGAATCCCACGGCTCGGATGTCGAAAGTGGGATAGGGGTCGGGCAGGGCCACCTGCATCGGCCTACATCGGCGTCGTGACCGTGACGTGCTCCCCCGTGCCCAGGTGGAGCATGCCCTTGCCCGGGGTGACGGAGCCGCCGACCATGCTCCGGTTCGTGCGGATGCCGATCAACTCGCCCGCGGAACTGTCCTGCGGGGACAGCAGGATGCCGCGGCGGGCCTTCTTCATCTCGACCTGCCAGCCGGAGAAGCCGTCGCAGATCTCCTCCTCGTCACCGGCGATGACGACGGCCAGGCCCTCCTCGGCGCCGCGCTCGACGATGCGTTTGAAGACGTCCTCGGCGTCGCAGTCGTCGTGCACCTCCGCGTCGTCGACCAGAACGACGATGGGCTGTTCGGGGCTGGCCGACTCGACGAGCGCCTCCAGTTCGTCCTCGTCGATGTCTCGGCCGGTGAAGACCTTCAACACACCGTCCTGCCCTTCGAGTTCACGCAGCGGCGACGGGCGCGGTGCCGCGAGGACCAGTCGGACGCCCTGAGTGAGGTACGAGCGCGCGATGTTCACCAGCACCGTGCTGCGCCCGGACTTGGCGGGTCCGCCGATCACGAACGCCGGGACGCCCTGGGCGAGATCGGGTCCGAAGGCGGTGAGCTCGTCGCCGCCGACGCCCACCAGGGCCCACAGCGGGGCCGCAGCCGTCGCCGGGTCGCGCATGGCCCAGGCGTCGGCGAAGGAGATCCTGCCCGGCAGGACGTCGACCCGGAAGGGGCGTTGGGAGCGCGGCACCTCGGCGTCCCGCGCGGCGGCGGCTTCACCGATCGCGACGAGGGCCGCAGCCTGGCCCTGACCGGTGGTGTCCTCGGCGAGCAGCGCGAACTGGGTCTCCGTGGCCGTCTCACTGGCGAACCCGCGGCCGGGCGGGATCTCCTCGGGAATCTTGCGCGCATTGATGTCCAGCATCGAGAAGTCGCCGCGGTCCGCGAGGCGCAGACCGTACTTGTCCTCGGTGAGGGAGGAGATCCGGCCTGTCAGCAGCTGGCGGTCGCCGGTCATCACCATGTGGATGCCGACGCTCGCGCCCTCGCGCATCATCGCCATCAACTGGTCGGTGAGATCACCGTGGTTGTACTCGCCGAGCGTGGGCAGCCAGCCCTCCCAGCGGTCGAGCAGCACCACGATGTGCGGCAGTCGCTCGTCCTGGACCACGGCGGCCCGCTGCTCGCCGATGTCCGCGTAGCCCTTGTCCGCCAACAGCTCCTGGCGCCTGGTGAGTTCACCCGTCAGCCGGTTGAACAGCCGGACGACCCGCTCCAGTTGGTTACGGCTGGCGACCGCACCGGTGTGGGGCAGCCGGGTGAGCGCGTTCAGGGCGCCGTTGCCGCAGTCGATGCCGTACAGGTGGACGTCGGCGCACGACAGCGTGCGGGCCAGCGATCCCGCGATGGTCCGCAGGATCTGCGAACGGCCGCTGCGCGGCGCGCCGGCGACGAGCACATGCCCGAAGGTGGCGAAGTCCACGACCACGGGCCGGCGGGCCTGATCGGCCGGCAGGTCCTCGATGCCGTACGGGGCCGCCGGCAGCGCCCCCGCGCCGCGCACCGCCGGGATGTCGTCCAGCAGCAGCATCTCGTCCAGGGCAGGCAGCCAGGGCGAGTGCTGGGCCGGGATCGCCAGCGCCGTGTTGGCCTCTCGTACGGCGTCCACCAGGACCTTGAGGTCGGTGATCTCGTCGTCCTCGCGGGCCTCGGTCTTGGGTTTGGTGAGCGCGGCTCGGCCCAGGTCCTGCCAGGACAGTGCCCCGGCCCACGGCGCGAGCGCGGCCGGGTCTGCGGCACCCGGGCGGCGGCCGCCGACGCGGCCCGACTGGAACGGGATGAGCGAGGCGTGCCCGAGGCGGACGTACGCCCGACCCGGCGTGCTCTTCGAGATGTGCCCGGCCTCGGGCGCGTCGATGACGTCGGTCGACTCACCGGCGTCGGTCACGCGCAGCGCGATACGGAGGTTGGTGTTGGCGCGGATCTCGGGGGAGACGACACCGGACGGCCGCTGGGTGGCCAGAAGCAGATGGATGCCGAGCGAACGGCCACGCTGGGCGATGTTGACCAGACCGGTCACGAAGTCAGGCAGGTCACGCACCATCGAGGCGAACTCGTCGATGACGATGAGCAGTCGGGGGACCGGCGCGTGGGAGGGATCCCGCTTCACCAGGTCCTGGTAGTCCTCGATGTCCTTGGCATCGGCGGCGGCCAGGATGTGCTCGCGCCGCTTCAGCTCGGCGCCCAGAGACTCCAGGGCGCGCTCGACGAGGTGGGCGTCGAGGTCGGTGACCATGCCGACCGTGTGCGGGAGCTTGACGCAGTCCTTGAACGCCGAGCCGCCCTTGTAGTCGACGAGGACGAACGTCATGTTCTCGGGCGTGTTCGCGACCGCGAGCGCGGCGACGATGGTCTGCAGCAGCTCCGACTTACCCGAACCCGTCGTACCGGCGATCAGACCGTGCGGCCCGTCCCGGCGGATGTCGATGCCGAATGCACCGTCGTACGACTCACCGATGACGGCCATCGTCGACTGCCCGCCCATCCGCCACCGCGCGGCGATCGCGTCGCGAGTCGGCGGCTCCAGTTGCAGTACGTCGAGCAGACGGCTGGCGGCGGGCAGCGCGGAGTCCTCGGTCTCGCCGCTGATGTCGCGCAGCGGCGAAAGCGAGCGGGCGAGGCGGGCGCACCAGGCGCTGGAGACGAAGTCGGGCCGGACGCCGATCCTGCGCCGGGCGCCGGTCTGCTCGACCCGCAGCCGCAGTTCGAGGGCCTGCTCCTGGTCCTCCTCGGTTTGCCGGCCGTTCTGGTGCCAGCCCTGGAAGGAGGGGAAGCCACCTGCGGACACCTGAGGTGCGCTCATCGGCGAGGCGGTTGCGGTGTCGTCGCGGCGCAGCGGCTCGGCGACCACGAACGCCTGGCACTCGCCGGGCAGGAACCGCTCCTCCTCGTCCAGGCAGATGGCGTAGATGGCGACGGCCGGACCTTCCCGGAGCAGCCGTACGACACCCGGCATCGACCGCAGCCGGCGCGACCCGTCCCATACGACGATGACGTCGGGGTCGGAGAAGGCGGGGCCGTCGGCGCTGCGCCCGCCCTCCTTGAGGGCCTTCTGCCGTGCGTCGAGCAGCTGGGTCAGCTCACCGACACGCGCGCCCACCGTCTCGGAGTCCGTGCCGATCAGGACGTTGACGTCCTGGCCGCTCGCGGGGCGCGAGTGCGGCAGCCAGCGCACCCAGTCCCAGCGCTGGTGCGCGTCGTTGTCGGTGAGGACGTAGAACTGCACGTCCATAGGGCTGTGCAGCACGGCGGTCTGGGCGACGGCCCACCGTCCCAGCGCCTCGGCGGAGTCACCCGGCCCGGCGAAACCGACGACGCCGAGGTCCTTCAGCGGCAGCGCGACCGGCGAGTCCTCGAGCCGCCACGTCACCTGGCGCTTGTGCTCGTCCTGCTCCGGGTCGTCGAGCACCACCTCGGAACGGACACGGCCGGTGCCGACCCGCAGCAGCAGGTGGTCGGCGTCGGTGCGGCGCCGCTCCCACAGCCGGGTACGCGGCCCGGTGCCGAAGGCCAGGACGGAGGCAGGGTCGGGAATGGCACTGCGCCGGTCCGTCCGCTCCAGCCGCAGGGCGTCCTGGGCGTCCTTCTCGATCCGCTCCTTGTGCTCCTTGTACTCCTTGACCTGCTTCGCATGGGACTTGCGTCCGTGCTTCTTGTCCATGAAGTAGTTGCCGAAGAGCATCAGGGGGCTCATCAGCGCCATGATCAGGTAGTACCACCTGCCGAAGATCATGACCGAGACCACGGCACCGACCAGGGGCGCCAGCGCCATCAGCCAGTTCAGCGGCCGTGCTTCGAACTCCTTGGGCGGCGTGGGCAGCCGGAAGTGCGTCGTGCGTTCGGCCGGACGCAGTCGCGGAGGCCGGTTGTAGTCGAGCCCGGAGCCGTCGTCCGACCACTTGAGGGCGGCGTTGGGCGGGGTGTACCTGTCAATCTCCAACAGGGTGTTTCCAAGGGAGAGTTGAGAGCCGAGGGGCCATGAACCGCCCTCGAAGTCCTCACCGTCGAGCCGGGGTCGGTCGCCGCTGCTCTCGTCGCTTCCCTTGCCGTTCCCCTTGTCGGCCGTGTCCTTCTTCTCGATGCCGTGCAGGGTGACGGTGCAGGCGCCGTCGATGGCGATGGACAAGGAAGCGGCACGCTCGGCGAGTTCGGGATCGTCGATACGGATGTGCGCGGTCGGCCCGCTGCCGATGTCGTACCGGCCGACACCCAGCCGGTGCACGGCACCCGCGGCCGGACCGCCGGCCACCCGGAATTCGACGACACCGGTCGGCTCACCGAGGAGGCAGCCTGCCGGATCGTGCAGGCTGACGACGACGCCGTCGCGCAGGGGCGAGCCGACGATGTTCGCGCTGTCGTCCAGTGCGTAGCCGTCGACGAACGCCAGCGGTGCGCCACCGGGGTTCGCGTGCCCGCCGATGGGAATGATCTGCGCACCACCGTCGAGGCCGACGTGGCGCGCCAGCTCCCGAGTGATGTCGCCGACCGACGACTCCGGATCCGCGTCGAGCACCACATCGGCGCTGGCGCCGACCATGGGGTCGACAACGGTCAGACTCAGGCGCACGTTCGTCCTCCTCGCTGGGCTGAGGCCGCCCCCGGAACGCTGAACACAGTCTGAGTGACCTTAGCCGCCACGTCTTTCCCCTGCGCAACGGGCTGCACACTGCTTTCACAGTCCGGTGATGTGCAGTGATGTGCAGTGGTTCACGGTTCCGTTGCCGGGCGTCCCTGTCATCCCACCAGCCCCACCCGTAAGATCTTTGCTCATGCGGACGGCCGGTGTGCGACCGCGCAGACCGCATCAGGCAAGCCACGGGGGAAGGCCCTGCGGCGACCAACGGGAGGGAGAGCCGTCATGGCCAAAGACACAGACCTCACTTACTCCGAGATGGAGAAGGAGGCCGGTGAGCTCATCAAAGCCATGGGCGACATGGAAGACATGCTGAAGAGCATCGAGAAGCGTGTCGAGCACCTGGTGCAGAACGGGTTCACCACCCAGAAGGCCTCCGGCGCCTACGACGAGTCCATCAAGGACTTCACCAAGGGCGCGGCGAAGACCATCAAGGGCCTGGAAGGCCTGTCCAAGTTCCTGACCAACGCCAAGAAGGCGTACGAGGACCTGGACGACCAGCTGGCGAAGAGCGCCAAGGGCTAGCCTGCCCGGGCAAGCTGGGCGACGTCCGAGCGGAGGGCCGACGGCCGACGCTCGGACGTCGCTGTCTCCGGACTTGTCGGAAAAGGTTTCACGGGGGGAGCCATGAAGGAACGAGCATGACGACATCCGATGAGGGCGCCCCACCGCACGAGGCCTTCGAGTGCACCTTCGAGTTCGAGCCCGGCTGGATCGACCTGACGCTGAGGGAGGGCACGACCTCCGAGGCCAGGGGACTGGCCACGGAGGTCGTCAACAGGCTCAACCCGCGTGCCCTGGAGATCGAGAAGAGTGCGGTCCTCGACGACATGGTCGAGCGGGCCGTCGACCTCAACGAGGACGTGCCCACCCTTGCGGCGGCGTACTACTCCGGGGCGGGGGAGGCCCTGGCCAACCTCATGGTCGACTCGTACAGCGACGAGGGAGTGCCGCGCCCCGGCGCGGACGAGGTCATCCCGCTGCTCCTGGAATGGGGAAATGCCCAGGTCACAGGCGAACCTCGGATCAGCCACCTCGACCTGGCAGCCGGACCTGCGGTGCGCGTTCAGGCCACGCTCCAGGTGAAGCGGATGCTCGGCTTCGGCAGGAAGCTGACGGAGTTCATCAAGTACGCGGTCTTCCCGCCCAGCATGCAGAGCCTCATCGTCGTTACCGTGACGTGGGAGAAGATCACTCTCACCGAGGAGATCACGGAGCTGGCCGACGAAGCTGTACGCAGCCTGCGCATCACACCGCTTGCAACAGGAGGCATGGCAATACCTACCGACGGAGGCACCTTGTGAGTAGGCCAACCGATGCAGCGGGGAGGCGAGTTGAGACCTGTCCGAACTGCGGTGGCAACGAGGTGCGGACTGTCGAGGAGGCGCGCTCGGGCAAGGGCGCGATGCGGGACGGCCTCTACGGCAGGCTGGCACCTGGGCCGGAGAAGTCCGGTGACGGCTGCATGCACTTCGCGGAAGGCATGGTGCTGACCGGCCTCGGCATCGCTCTCGCGTACACAGGCGTCCAGCAGCACAAGACTCTGTACCTGGTCGGCGGTGTGCTGCTCGCGGTCGTCTCCTTCGTCGGAACCATCGCCGTCGTCCGGGGTGACGGGCGTGAAAAGACCGCTGCCCATGCCGGTGCCTCGCGCGCGGAACGTCTGTGGCGGCCGGCGCAGTACTGCTACGACTGCGTCGGTGTGTTCTGCCCGGGTGGCACCCCGTGGCAGGGATTCCTCACGCCGGAGCAGTTCAAGAAGCTGGTGTGGACCGAGGCCGGATACGCCGATCAACTCGTCGCGGGGGACAAGGCATTGGAAACCGAGATCCCGGCAGACGCGTTGCCGGAGCGACTGTAGGACGACGTAGACCCGAATTCACCGCTGAAGGTCACCCGGCTGCGCCTTCACCGCTTCTCCCGAGGAGCCCATCAGGATCGAATGCGTCTCGTGGACGTCCTTGGCCGCCTTCGAGGGAACAGGAACCTCGACCATGACGATGCCGCTGGGCAGGCGAGTGAGGACCGGAGACTGCGCGTCGGCCGGTAGCTCGGCCAGGAAGCGGGTCAGGCGCTCGCGCTGGCCGCTGGTCAGCTCGCTCTGAGGGACGGTCCGGACCTGCCCGGCAAGCAAATGGCACAGGCGCTCGGCGCCGTCGGGGTTGCCCGTGAAGAGGCGTATCCAGGACCGGTCGGCGAAGGTCAGCCGTACGTCTGCCTCCACCTCGCTGTACGGCATCCGCCTGGCTCCAGCGACGGATTCGCGCGGGAATTCGGCCAGCACGTCGGCCTTGTCCAGCGTGCCGGCCCGGGTACCGAGGAAGAGCAGGCGCCGACTGGTGAGGACGAGGTCGGTGGTGTAGCCCTTCGGGCGGCGGGCCGGGTCGAGTTGCCAGGGGACGGTGCGTGCAAGAGTGCCGGGCGCCGCCCACATGACGGGGAAGTCCTGGACCTCGTTCTCCGGCTCCTCCGGCTTGCCCCGCACGGAGACGTCGCCGAACGGTGATCCGGAGGCTCCACCGATGTTCGCGATGATGTTCGCGATCAGGGGGATCCCGATCAGGAAGGCGCGGCCGGTGCGCTGCGCGATGCGGTCCCCGGTCGTGTGAAGGGAGTAGGAAGGGCCTTCAGGCCACCCCGGCAACTCGCCTTGAATGTCGTCGCGTTCGGAGTCCCGGAACCATCGGGAACCTGCGACGGCGGGGGAGAGGCCGGTGGCGAACCTGGCCGCGGTCCTGAGCAGCAGGTCCTCGTCGGCGCCCGGATACCAGTCCATGTGCGGTCAGTTTCCTACGGCCGGTTCAAAGGACGCCGTCCGCAGAATCGACACGATCATGTCGCAGAACTCGTTCCAGTACTCGGTGGATGCCGTGTGGAGCGTGAATACGGCTGTGTAGGGACCGGTGGGGAACGGCACGTGGACCTGTATCTGCCCGGTGAGGAGCTGCTTTTCCTCCTGATCCGCAGTGAGTTCCGACGAGATCGTCACCTCGCGCAGAGTCACGCAGGAGACCGCGGGGCCGCAGGGCAGGTCCATCCAACGGGCATCGTGGTGCGGCTCGCGTGCCAGGGCGGCGAGGATGCCGTGCGCTGCGATCTCCGGGTCGGTCTGGTTGGTCTCGACAGCGGCCACGGTGAAAGCGCACTGGACGACACCACCGTCGTCGGTGGAGAAGAGGCCCAGCGCCGAGTACGAGAGTCCGCTCAGGGTCAGCTGTTCGGCCATGGCCGCGTAGAACGGGGCGGCGGGGGTCCACAGCGAGTCGTCACCCTCGGAGTAGAGATCCCGGACGAAGGCGTCGGACAACGCGGCTCGTTCTTCGGCAGTGGCTGCCAGGGGGAGCGAGAAGAAGCTCTCGGGGACGTTGAACGTCAGGAAAGGGACGTCGGCGTCGACCGTGATGAGAGGTGTGGTCACTGGGAGACGGCTTTCATTTGGATCAGAGGTCGCCTGGCTCGTACGGGACGGCTTCGCCGTCGGCACCCATCAAGCAGACGTCGCTGAAAATTCCGTAGTCCGGATCGATCGAGTTGGACTTCAGGTACTCGGCACGGAGATGACCGCTCGGCCGTCGGGTGATCAAGAGGTCGCCGGGGCCGTCCTGACGCTTGAGGAACTTCGCGACTGCCTGGCGCTGCCCTCCTGTCAGTGCCTCGTCGGTCACCAGTTCCGGAGGGGTGTCGAGGAACCGGGTGACGTCGTCACGACAGTTCGTGTTCCACCCTGCGAGGCGGCTCCAGGAACCGTCGTTGAACACGAGCTTGAAGTCGACGCTGTACTGGCTGAACTTCATTCGCTGCGCGGTGGCGATATTCGAACGCGAGGTCTCCCATAGAACCTCGTCGTGACGCTGCTCCTTGTCGTCCAGAAGGCCAAGGATCAGTGCCCGCCTGTTCGTTACGACCAGATGTGTCCGCTCGTGGTCGGGAAGGCGCCCGGGATCGAGCTGCCAGGGGAGGGTACGGGCGAGTGTTCCGGATGCGGCCCACATGACGGGGAAGTCCTCGACCTCGTTCTCCGGCTCCTCCGGTTGCCCGAGTCTGGCCACGTTTCCCGTGCTGCCCGAGCCGGCCAGTGATTCCAGGACGCCAAGGGTCGCCACGAGCAGGAAGCGGGCCCCGAATTTCCTCCCCTCCCGCACGCGGCGTTCCGCCTTGGTTCGCGGGGTGAACCGGGGTCCCTCGGGCCAGCCCGGCAGCTCGTCCTGGATGTCGCGTCGCTCGGTGTCCCGGAACCAGCGCATACCGGAAACGGGCGTGGCGACACCGGTGGCAAAGCTCACTCCGCAGCGAGCAAGCAGGGTCTCGTCAACGTCAGGCTGCCATGTCGTCATGTTCCAGTGCCTCAATGTGCGGTTGCGGACTGCTGAAGGCTGTCCCCCGGATTGGTCGAGTCACCGCTGTGCAGGCCGATGCTGATTCCCTTGGGGAGCACCTTGCCCGCCACGTCGATCCCTCTGCCCAGCTTGCTCAACGGATCGACGGTGAACTTCTCGCCCAGTAGCGCGGCTCCCTTGGTGCCCAGCCACTGCCCCTGGTGATATCCGGCCTCGGCGAGCCCGGCCAGTCGATTCATCGTTCCGCTCTCGTGGCTGAGGAGGCCGAGGTTCCTGCCGGCGCCGCCCAGGACGATCTTTCTGCCCAGCAGGCCTATACCACCCTCTACGGATTTTGCCATGTCGCCGGTCGCGATCACGTTGAAGGCCTTACCGATGCGGGACACCCCGAAGCCGCTGCCGAACTCTGCGATGCGCGCGCCCGCGGCCGCCTCGCTGGCGACCTTGGCACCCTTGCCGAACAGGCCGATACCGGGCAGCAGACCGAGGGCATCCGTCCCCATCGTGAGCCAGCTGACATCCGCACCACCCGCCATCGCAACGCCGTGCGCGACCAGGGCCAGACCGCTCGTGAGTACTGCCGCGGCACCGAAGATCGCGCCGAGCGGCTCGAAGGGCAGAGTGATGATGGCCAGTACGCCGAGAACCGTGGTGATGTCGCTGAGGATGTCGCCGATCTCCTTGATCAAGTCGGCGTGATCCTTGATCCAGTCACCGGTGGCGTCCCACGCATCTGTGATTCCGTGACCGAGTTTGTCCCAGAATCCAGGCTCGTCCGGGGCGATGTCGCCGGCCTTGTCCAGCTCCTTGCTGACCTTCCGGGCGGCCTGCCGGTACTCCTCCTCCAGTTCGTGGACCTTCTGGATGACTCCGTCCACCGCGCTGGAGGCCTTGGCCAGGTCGTCGCTGCCCTTGCCGTCGGCCTTGCCCTCGGCCTTCGACTTGGCGTCCAGTTTGTCACCGGCGCTCTTTTCGAGCCTGTCCGCGCGGTCCTGGAAGTCCTGGAGTTCGTTGGCCCAGCGATGCAGCGCACGTGACGCCTTGTCGAAGGAGTCGTAGCTCTTGCGGATGAGAGGGGTGACGTCCTTGCCGATGTAGTCGGTGAAGGCGATCGCGGTCTTGCCCTTCCAGGCACCGGCCTCGACCTGATCCAGTTCCTTGACCGCCGTGCCGAGCTCCCCCGCCAATTTGCCTATCTGCTTGGCGAGTTCCCGGGTGTCCTCGACGTTTCCCGGGGTGGGGTCCCAACCGATGTGGGGGAACGCCGGCCGCCGCCCTGTCACGTCACTTGCCCTTCTTCTTCGGAGCCTTGAGGGACTCGGCCAGGTCGAGGTCGAGCTTGCCGAAGCTCTCCCCGATCTTGTTGATCATCTTCACGGCGCCGTGGGTGTGCTTGCCCAACTGCTTGATGCCGTAGGCCCAGTCGTCCGCGAAGTCCTGCACGTCCTCGACGAGCTTGCTCTCGCCGACGGCTGAGGCGTCCGTCCCCTTGAGGGTGCGGCGGGTGGTCTCCATGCGGTCGCTGATGGAGGAGAACGTCTTCTTCAGATCCTGGAAGATCGTGTCTTCGAGGCGGAGGTCAGTCATGGGGCATCCGGGGTCTACGGGAAACGGGCGGCCTGCGGCTGCGCAGACCGCCCACTTCTGATCAGCGGTTGACGGCTGGGGTTCCGTGCACTTTCACATGTCCCGCGATGGCGGCGGACAAGGCGGCAGCGGACTGCGTGCGGCGCTTCACAGTGGTGGACTCCCCGTGTGACTGAAGTGCGTCAAGAGCTCAAACGCTATCCGCGGGGATCCTGATCTCGCCAGAGCGAATTTCACTGTGAACTGGTGCAATTGGTGCGCAATGGCACTCTCGGTGGCGTGTGGAATGTGTGCCGATCGTGTACAGGCATGTGGCGTCCTGGCAGGACGGCGGCGGCCTGTTCCGGAAGTTTCTCCAGACCAGATACAGCAGCTTCCGACGCTGTTCCTCGGCCGAAGGTGGAGCGGTGATGCCGGCTTGCCGGACACGCTGCCAGGCTGACTCTCACCGAGGCGAGGCCCATGCCCACCACGTTCACGAGGAGGACCGGACGTCGGCGTTCCCTCCGCCAGGAACGGAGGGAACGCCGGATCGGCGAATGCGGCCTCGAAGGTGAGATCGGCCATGCCGTTCGTCCTTCTCGGCTCGTCAGCGGTTGACGGCCTGGATCTCCTGGACGGTGACGTTCTGGGTCGCGCCGAAGGTGCCGTCGGGCAGGTTGGCGCCCGTGCCGCCGGTGCCGGTCCAGTGGATCTTCCAGGTGATGGTGGCCTTGAGGGGGTAGGTGCCGTCGCCCGAGGAGCGCAGGTACTTCACGCCGCAGGGTGGGGTCTGGTGTGCCTTGCCCTTGGCGTACGGCTCGCCGATCTTGCCGTTCTTGATCTCACAGACCCCGGAGGACGGGTAGACCTGCGCATCCGGGGTGCCCGGCTCGATCTTCAGGGAGACCGGCTCGGCGGTGGTCGTCGCAGAGATACCGAGGACCGGGACGGAGGCGGTGACGGAGACCGGCTTGAACGCGGCGCCGTCCAGCCAGGCCCAGGTCGGCAGGTTGACCTTGGTCGTGCCGGCCGGGGCGAGGGTGACCTTGGTGCCGGGCACGCGGATCTCGTTGTAGGCGAGTTCACCGAGGACCTTCGGGGTCACGGCGTTCTCGATGTCGGCCGGTGGCGGATCGCCCTTGTCCACCCAGAAGAAGGGCTTGGTGCACTTGTCCCAGCCGGGCGGGAAGCTCTCGTTGACGTACGAGTCCCACCAGTAGCCCTTGCCGGTCTTCTCCTTGTTGAAGTCCTTGTACGTGCCGGGGTCCTTGCCGCCGTCCTCGTACTTGTTGCGCTGTTGCAGGTCCCACTCGGAGCCCGTCGACTCGGCCTGCCAGATCGGCTCCAGGTACGTCTTGAGTCCGGCGGGCGAGTACTTCGGGGCGTACCAGCAGGCGGGCGGCGTCCAGGAGGTGGTGGAGGTCACGGGGCCGGCGGAGTTGCCGCTTCCGTTGTTCGAACGGTCGAAGACGACACGGCCGACGGTCGACGAAAGAGTCCCGTCGTCACTGGCGTCGCCGTGCTCTTCGGTCTTTCCGGCGGTGCCGGCGCCACCGCGGCTGCCTGCATAGGCTGCCTGGGAGACGAGCACGGGAGCGCAGGCCAGCAAGACCACGAGCGCGGTTCTGGTCAGATTCCTTACGGCTGGCACGCCTTGTCCCCCCGATTGGACACGATGTTCGTGGTCTGCCAGACGCCCCGAGAGTTCTTGGCGAGCGACGTGTGGTAAAGCACGTAGCTATCAGCTGAAGTCGGCGTGTTGTCGACCTTCTTGGTCTTCGTGTTCTTGAGGAACGACTTACTCTCGTCGGAGCAGTAGGTCACGTATGCCTGACTGTCTCCAGAGAGAGTCACCTTGCGGTCGAAGTAACGGGTCTCACCGATCCAGGTGTCGTTCTTGTTGATGTACCCCTGCACAAAGGTGATCGCCGCATTCAGGGCCTTGTCTGCGTTGTAGAAGCCGAGAGCCTTCGTGTCCGTACTTCCCTTGAAGATCGCATCATCCATTGAGCTGACGCTCATGGCGCTGTCTGCAAGGACCGCGTCCTTTGTCGCGTTTCCCGTCTTCTGGTCTTCGAAGACGTTCTTGGCGTCGGACGGGAAGGTGATCTTCGGGCGATCGGTGGCGCTGGAGGCCGAAGCGCTAGGAGAAGCCGCCGCCGGCTTTCCCGTGTCCGCTCCCGCGATCTTGTCGTTGGCCTTGCTGTTGTCGTCCCCGCTCCCGCAAGCCGTCAGCAGTAGGGCTGCGGTCGCGGCCAGCGCGGCGGCAGCGGGCAAAGTGCGGCGCTTCACTGTGATGGACTCCCCGTGAGACTGAAGTTCGTCAAGAGCACAGACGGTATCGGTGGGGTTGCTGGTTTCGCCAGAGCGAACTTCCCTGCGAACATGTGCAATTAAGGGCGTAACGGGCTCGCCGGGGTGTGGGATGTGTCCCGATCGTGCTCAAGCTGGCGGCGACCCCTGATGCGTTCGGCTGGCGCGTCCGGAGCCGTCGTTGGTGTGTGAGGGGATTCCGGTTCGCTATCGCGGTGTCAGTCATCTTGGGCACAGGCGCGGCGGGTACGCAGGCGTGAGCGGAACCGGCCCGGAGCGACTGCCGACGACGATTTCGAGCATGCCGCTGCGTTCGGTCACGGTCTGGCGGTGTCGACCTTGTAGCTGCGGATAGTCGGCGGGAACGGGTAGTTGACGGTGCATTCAGGGCATGCATAGACCTTGGAGCCAGGGCTCGCGGTGGCGTGGGCCTCGTTGAGCAGAGCCGGTGAACCCGTCGTGGCTTGGCGGCAGGCGTACATCCGTATGTCGGGGCGATTCACCGGGCGGCCGTCGGTACGCATACGCAGTGGATGCGTTTCGGACGTACGTCGATGCCGAGGTTCGCTCCGAAAGGCGCGATCTCGTAGCGGAGTACGGAGTGGGTCAACAGGCCGCGCGGCGGGCTACCCGCGAACTCCGCGAGCGTGGACTGGTGGCCACTCTCACGCGAAGGACGCCTCCGTCGCATACCCAGTGAGCCCTGGGCCTGCGGGCGAGGATGACGGGTGAGCGTCGGCGTCTCAAGCCTGCGCAGGGCGAACCCTGCTCACACACCCCAGCTGAACTTTGCTCGCCCTTGGTGTCTGCCATACCTCCGGCATAACCGCTCTGCATAGTGTCGTGGGGTTGGCATGTGCACAGAGTGAAGCAATTGGCGTGATGGGTGTACGGGGTGCGGGGGGCTGGTTCGGGTGTCGGACCTGAAGAAGGAAGCGGTGTCGATGCACAAGGCGGCGTCGGGGCTGCGGGGCGTGGGTCATCACACGGCGAAGCCGTTGCAGCAGTTCGAGGCGCAGTCGCGTGACTTGGACGCGCTGGGGGCGCTGGGCTCGCTGCTGGGGGCGAAGGGTGAGATCGAGAAGGGCATGACCACCCTGGTCAAGCTGACCAAGGCCTTGGATGAGGAGTGGGAGGCGGAGGCGAAGCTGATCGGTGAGGTCTCCACCGCGTTCGATCTGCTGGACGTGCTGATCGCGGCGGCGGCGCAGGCCGGGAAGGGCTGAGCGGCGGCGTCATGGTCGATCTCAACCCTTTGCACTACGTCAACAAGTTCAACCACATGTTCGGCGACTCGATCGCCAGCGGGCTGGAGTTTTTGGGCATCTCGGATCCGGCGGTGGACCCGGACGGGGTGCGGGAGATCGCGAAGAAGTGGCGGCACCTGGCCACCGGCCTGGGCGACGCGGCGGGCGCTGCGGAGCGGGCGCTGGGCGGGGTGGAGTGGGAGGGCAAGGCGGCCAAGGCGTTCACCAAGCGCTCGAAGGCGTCCCGTAAGCAGGCCACGGAGATGGCTCACTCGTTGCGTGAGGGCGCGAAGGCGCTGGACGATTTCGCGGACAAGGCGCACGAGTTGCTGTCCGAGATCGGCGTGATGCTGGCGGAGATCGCCGAGTTCGAGATCGCCGGCCTGGCGCTGTCGATCCTGACCGCCGGTGCCTCCGAGGTGGCCGCCACCCTGATGGCGGGCGAGCGGGCGCTGAAGGTGGTGGCGCTGATCGGCCGGATCGAGGAGGAGGGCACCGCGCTGGGCTCCGTGGTCCGCGGGGTGATGGAGGTCATCCGGGGCATCGAGCGGGCGCTGCGGGCGCTCAAGGAGATCCGCGGGGTCGCCGAGGTGGCCAAGATGGCCAAGGAGGGTGCGAAGTTCTCCGCCTTCGAGACGCTGCTGAAGGACCCGGGCGCGTTCAAGGATCCACAGAAGCTGGCCGGGATCCTGGCCGAGGGCGCGGTGATGGGCGTCGGGTTCGGGGTGCTGGGCAAGGCGCTGGGCAAGGGCCTGAAGGCGCTGGGCCCGGCGGCGCTGGCGAAGCTGAGTAAGTCGCTGGGCCTGGACTGCGCCGCGTTCGAGCGGCTGAGGCTGAACCCGGGCTTCGAGAAGCTGCCCGCCTCGGTGCGCAACCTGGTCAAGAAGTTCGTGCGGGACCCGATCGACGTGGCCACCGGCGACATGGCCCTCACGCGCATCGATGTCCAACTCCCGGGCGTGCTGCCACTGGTGCTGGAACGCACCCACCTGTCCTCCTACCGGTTCGGTGGCTGGTTCGGCCCCACCTGGGCCTCCACCCTGGACCAGCGGGTGCAGGCCGACGAGGACGGCTTCGTGTACGCGGCGGCGGACGGCGCCCGCCTGTGCTTCCCACCTCTGGACCCCGAGGCCGGCGACCCGGTGCGCCCGCTGACCCCGGGCTCCCGCATCACCCTGGCCTGGGACACCGAGATTGACGGCGCGGTCCGCGTCAGCGACCCGGACACCGGCCTGACCCACGTCTTCCACTCCCCGGTCCCGGCGGCCGACGACACGGCGGTGGATCTGCCGTTGCAGCACATCGTCGACCGCAACAACAACCGCATCACGATCGTCTACGCCGAGGGCGACATCCCCTCCGCGGTCGTCCACTCCGGCGGCTACCACGTCGCCCTGGACCACGACCGGGCCCGCTCCCGCATCACCGGCCTGCGCCTGCTCGACCCCGCCCACCCCCACCGCCCCGGCACGACCCTGCTCACCTTCGGCTACGACGAACAGGGCCACCTGAGCGAGGAGTACAACTCCTCTGGTCTGCCGATGCGTTACACCTACGACGCCGAGGGCCGTATCACCTCCTGGACCGACCGCAACGACACCACCTACCGGTACCGCTACGACGAGCGGGGCCGTGTCATCGCCACCGACGGCACTGCCGGCGCCCTGGCCTCCACCCTCGCCTACGACGACACCACCCGCACCACCCGCGTCACCGACTCCCTGGGCCACACCCGCGTCTACGAACACAACGAGAACCTGCGCCTGATCCGCGAGACCGATCCGCTCGGCAACGCCACCACCCAGGAATGGGACCGCGAGCACCAGTTGGCCGCGGTCACCGATTCGCTCGGCCATACCACTCGATTCGACTATGACGAGCACGGACGGGTGCTTTCCACCGTTCGCCCGGACGGCGGTAGGACAAGCGTCGACTACGGCCCTCTCGGCCTGCCTGTATCAGCACGAGAGCCGGACGGTACGGAAGAGTGGTACGAGTACGACGTCCGCGGTAACCGCGTCGCTGTCACTGACTCCGCGGGTGCCACAACGGCCTTCGCCTACGACGCTTCCGGCAGGCTCACCACGATTACTGACGCGGAAGGGCACGCCACCGTACTTCGTTGTGATCAGGCGGGCCTTCCTGTCGCAATCGAAGATCCGCTGCATGCTACGACCACATACGAGCGAGATGCCTTTGGCCGGCCCAGGGTCGTCACGGATGCTGTCGGTCGTGTCACCCGACTGAAGTGGACCGTCGAAGGCAGGCTGGCCCAACGCGTCGATGCCGATGGCAGCGTTGAATTGTGGACGTATGACGGCGAAGGAAACTGCACCAGCCACACGGACCCGACGGGCGCCGTTTCCCGATTCGAGTACACATACTTCGATCTGATGGCCGCACGCACGGAGCCGGACGGCACGCGCCAAGAATTCATCCACGACACCGAACTGCGGCTCGTGCAGGTCGTCAACCCGATGGGGTTGGCATGGGCGTACACCTACGATCCGGCGGGCGGCCTCGTGTCGGAATCCGACTTCGACGGTCGATCCACCGTTTATACCCGCGATGCAACAGGACGTGTTATGTCCCGTGTCAATGCAATGGGCGAGCGCATCACCTACGAGCGCAACGCGCTCGGCCAAGTGGTGCGTAAGGACGCTGACGGGCAGGTTACGTACTTCGCCTACGCTCCGTCCGGTCAACTCTCAGAGTCGGCCAACGACCATGTGAGGGTCGGGTTCCGTCACGACTCGCAGGGCAACCTGATCTCCGAGACCGTCAACGGCCGTACGACCACCTATGCGTACGACCGCCTCGGCCGTCGTACGCGCCGTGTCACGCCGACCGGATCGGTCAGTGAATGGTCGTACGACGCGGCGGGCAATGCGGTCCTCCTGATCGCAGACGGTCACGGGATCGACTTCGAGTACGACCCCACGGGAAGGGAAATTGCTCGTCGTGTCGGGGAAACGCTGGCCCTGTCACACACTTACGACTCCGTGGGCCGTGTCTTCAGGCAGTCCCTGATGCATGCCGACGGCCGAAACGTCCAACAGCGCTCATATTCCTACCGGGACGACGGCCACGTTCTCCGCATCGACGACAGCCTTCGTGGCTCACGCTCCTTCCAGTTGGACCACGTTGGCCGAGTGACCGATGTCAATGGGAGAGGGTGGGCAGAGCAGTACGTCTACGATGCCGCCGGTAATCAGACGAGTGCGCAGTGGCCGGCGTCCCACCCTGGTCAGGAAGCGGTCGGCGACCGCTCTCCCACAGGCACACGGGTGAGCCGAGCTGGGCGTGTGCGTTACGAGTACGACGCACAGGGCCGTATGACCGTGCGCCAGAAAACTCGACTGTCACGCAAACCCGACACTTGGCGGTACACGTGGGATGCCGAGGACCGGTTGACATCCGTCGTCACGCCGGACGGCGTGCGCTGGCGGTACCTGTACGACCCTCTGGGGCGCCGTGTCGCCAAGCAACGGTTCGCGTCGGACGGCGAAACGGTGGTGGAACACGTCGACTTCGTCTGGGACGGCTCTCGACTGTGCGAACAGACCACGGCGTCCGCCGACATGGCTCACCCGGTTTCCCTGACCTGGGAGCACCGAGGTCTCAAGCCCGTCATGCAGACCGAACGCGTGACGTCGGCCTCCGTGCCTCAGAGGGAGATCGACTCCAGGTTCTTCGCCATGGTGACCGACCTGATCGGTGCCCCTACCGAACTCGTTGAGGCATCGGGCGACATCGCCTGGCACGCCCGTACGACACTTTGGGGCATCACTGCATGGAACGCGTCAGCATTCGCCTATACGCCGCTGCGCTTTCCTGGGCAGTACTTCGACCCGGAGACGGAGCTGCATTACAACTACTTCCGTCACTATGACCCGGAGACAGCGCAGTATCTGACCAAGGACCCACTGGGTCTGGCACCTGCGTCCAACCCCACGGCCTACGTCGGCAACCCTCATACGTGGGCTGATCCTCTCGGCCTCGCTCCAGAGTGCGAGCACGCCGCCGTGACAGAGACGCGCAACAGGATCGGGGACGGCAGCATCGTCAGCCAGTACCCGATGAACGCCGACGAGGCCCTGGATGCCGCCGAGAAGTTCCTGGGCGACGGATACAGGGAGTTGGGTCGAGGGAGGGGAGTGTTCCGGAGTGCGGACGGACTGCGGCAGTTCCGCATGGACCCTGACTCGATGCGAGGCGGACACTGGCCGGACATCCCGCACGTACACTTCGAGATATTCACCCCTGGGGGTAAGAAAGCAGTCGTGAACAACCATGTTCCGCTGATCGAATAATGTCCTTGTGGTCAAGGTGAAGAAATACCTGGAGGGCCTGTGATTGAGTTCGGGAAAGTCGGATATATTCGTTCGGGGGATGATGCCGGGAAATATGTGAAGATTCAGGAGCTCCCGGATTCCCCGCCCAGCTACCTTATTCTCATGGCGCATGACCAGGATTTTCGGAACGGTTATGGCGACTACTGGGTGGAGGATCGCAAATCCCTGGATGATTTCTTCGTGGAGGGGTCCTGGGTGGTTGAATGGGGATCCGACCGGGAATCGGAACCGTGACCGGAAGGCCAGCACCGAACAGAGCGCTGTCGACGACGAACGCGCAGCCGGACGGCCGCGGTCCGTGTCCCCGTCGAGTCCCCGGGCGGCGGCGGGCATGTCCAGACGCGCGCTGTATCACCGCGGATCCTCGTGGGGCGGTCCTGAGAGGCTCGCACACGCCCACTCCGAGTTCGGGACGGCAATGCAACAGGCATACGGGCCAAGGTCGGTGATGTCATTCACGACGGACCCGGAAGTCGCGAAGTACTTCGCAAGAGGCCAACATGATCAAGGTGGAGCCGTGGGCGGGCTGACCATGACCTTCCATAAATGGGAGACGCGATACTTTCCCGCTGGGGAGCCCGTGGAGGCTGCCGAGCCGCTCGCCGGATTCGACCAGCCGGAGGATCGTCTACTCGCCGACCATCCACGGATGCGCCGCATCCTGGTGCGCGGACGCCCTGGATGGCTGCTGCACCGCTACTACCTTCACTGGAGCGATGGGACTGACCTGGCATCCCTCGACAGACGCGTAGCTTCCGGGGCGGCCACCGAAGCGGACTTCGACGGGGCCGTCGTCGGGGAACCGCTGGACATCACACATCCGGCCTGCGGCTCTGACCTCCGCGTGGTCGCTCTCGATGTCGTTCTCCCCCTCTTTCCCGACGGCACCGAGCGCACGAGCACCCACTCCTATTGCGCAGAGTGCCCTGTTTGCGGAGGTCGACTTGATGGCAGCGTCCTTGAGTTCATCGCGCCTGAGGGGTCGTAACTCTTTCCATGCCTTCTCGGGTCCACCGCACGACGCGGAGCTTCCTAGACCCTCCCTTTGCATCCCGTTGGTTGCACCCGCGAAAACACTCGACAGAGAGTGACCGTGCCCGTCCCATGCCTGAGGGGCGGAAGTGGCGTAGGTGTACGGGGTACGGGGGCCGTGGTGGCGGAGCACGTCAAGGTGTCCACGTCCGAGCTGAAGGAGATCAGCCGGGCCGTGGGCAAGCTGAAGTCGCAGTTCGAGGGGTCCAAGGACCTCGTCGACTCCTACGACGCCGAGATGGGCTCCGGTGACGTCGCCTCCGCGCTCGACGACTTCGCCGACGACTGGAAGAAGAAGCGGAAGCAGCTCTGTGACGGGCTGGAGTTCCTCGGCAAGACCGCCGGGGCCGCGGCGAAGGCGTACGACGGGCTCGATCAGCATCTCGCCGACGCGCTGCTGAAGGCTCAGCCGGGGGACAAGTGAGCGACGACTTCTCCGGCGTCGACTGGCAGACGGCGCGGTACGACGACAAGGAATTCACGCCGGGCGACCCGTACGAGGTGGCGCGGCTCGGCAAGCGCATCGCCGACACCGCCAAGCTGATCGAGGAGCAGGCCGGCAAGCTGAACAACCTCGTCGACGGCAACGGGTGGGACTCCGATGCCGGGCGGGTGTTCCAGGACAAGACCCATGACACGGTCGGGCTGCTGACGAAGACGCACCAGCGGTACGCGGCCGCCGCCTCCGCCCTCGGTTCCTCCGTTCCGTACGGGCCCGTCACCGATCAGATGCGGGAGAACTGGGCGATCGCCCTCAACCACGCGCAGGGTCTGGTGCGTACGGCGCTCACGAAGGCCAAGAACGCCGACGGGGACGGCAGTCGCTACCAGAAGCAGATCGATCAGCATCCCGGGCCCGACGAGCACCCCGACAAGCAGAAGTTGAAGCGGCAGAAGGACGCCGCGGACGGGGAGCTGGAGGCCGCGAAGCGGGATCTGCGGCATGCGCTGGACTACCGGGACACCCAGGCCGGGTATGCCGCCAAGGCGATCCGTGACGCCATCGACCACGACGGTCTGAAGGATCCCAAGCACCACTGGTGGGACAACTGGAAGGACTGGGTCGCGGAGATCGGGCACTGGGCGGGAGTCGCCGCAGGCGTGCTCTGCATCCTGGCGCTCGTGCTCGGCGCCGTCCCGATTCTCGGCGAGATCATCGTGGCCCTGGCGCTGGTGGCTTCCGTGGTGGCGCTCGCGTGCGACACGGTCTCCGCACTCGACGGCAAGGGCACCTGGCTGGACGTCGCCATCGACGTGGTCGGCGTGCTGTCGTTCGGCGCCGGGCGGATCCTCGGGACCGCCGCGAAGGAGGCGGCGGTCGCCGCACGCGGATCGGCGGCGCTGAAGCAGTTCCTCGCCCTGCGGGAGCTGGGCGTCGGCGCGAAACTGGCCGGTGAGAGCTCCGAACTGCTCACCGGCGTCAAGGCCGGCAAGATCGGCGAGGCCCTGGCGAAGGGGCCGAACAGCGTCCTGCCGAAGATGCAGTCGATCGTCAAGGACTCCCTCGACTTCAAGGCGTACTACAACGACATCCGCGTCGCCGTCACGAAGAGCGCCGAGGACGACGGAATCCTCGCCGGGGGCAAACTGCCCAAGCTGGGCGACCTTTCCGACTCCGCCTTCAAGACCATGGCCCGCTCGCGGTCGCTGCTCTACCAGGCGAGTCAGTTCGGGCCGACGGCCGCGGGCGTCCTGAACCTGTCCCCCCTGCACAGCTGGGAGCCGAGCGCACTCGAGCTCAACGTCTTCGACGGCCTGAAGCACACGACCGGTTGGGGAGCGAACGGCATCCCCTTCTACAACGGGCACCTGAAGGTTGCCGGAGGCTGAAGGAGCGTACGGAGAACGTGGCCACTGAAGACGGTCGAACCGTCGACGAACTGTTCGCCCGGCTTCCGGCGAGCAAGCAACGCGCGCTCGAGGAGAACGGGCTGGACCTGCCGAAGCTGCGGCAGATCGCCGCGGAGGACGGCGATCTGCGGCGCGTGCGGCTCATCCTGGCCTTCGACGAGCCGCATCGCCCGGACGGCGACGCGGGTGTGTGGCCCTGGATCCGACTGCCCCTGATCGCCGTGGCCGGCGTGGTCGTCTGCCTGGCGTCCACGTATCTGCTCGACCGGTACGCCGTGTTCGTAGGTCTGGTGTGGGGTCTGGCCGTGATCTGGGCGGCGATCAAAGCGCCCGCGCAGCGCGGCGGTCTCGTCGTGCGGTGCCTGGTCGGCGTCGCCTACGTCGTGCTGATCTGGCTGGGGTCCCAGCAGGCCGACAGGTGGTACCTCCAGGTGCGCGGACAGGAGACCACGGTCACCTACGCCAAGGCCGTGGACCGGGGCTCGCACGGTGTGACCACCCTGTACTGCCGCGTCAAGCTGCCCGACGGGTCGGTCCACCAAGTGTTCCGTAACGACGACTCGTGCACCGACGAGTCCGTGGTGGGCACGAAGACCCGGGCGGTGGTCGATCCGGCGGGACACTACCGGCCGTTCCTCGGGAACAAGTCGGACATCGGTGGCGGTGTCTACGACTATCTCTGCCTCGGCGCCGCCGTGGTGCTCCTCCTGGCTCCGGCGGCGGCCGTCGCCATAGGCCGCCGCACCCGGTCCGACCGCATGACGGGTGCGCCCGCGTGACCGGAGCGATCGCGTGACCCACGAGCGGACCGTCGACGAACAGTTCGCGGAGCTGCCGCAGAGCTCTCGGCGGACGCTGGAGGAAGCCGGTCTGGGGCTGCCGGAACTGCGCCGCAGGGCCGCCGAAGAGGGCGGTGCGCGGCGGGTGTCCAGCATCCTGTCCGAGTTCTCCGTCAGCTCCCGTACGCACCGCTTCGACGGCGAAGGGCCGCTCCGGTGGCTCGACGTGTGGCCGTGGCTGCGGATGTTCCTCGTGGCCGTCGCCGGGTTCGCCGTGTGCGAGCTGCTGAACCCGGTGATGGGTGACCTCTCGCTCTTCGTCGGGCTCGTCTTCGGCGTGGGCCTCCGGGTGGCCGGGTTCGGGATCGACGACTCGCGTCGCGACGTGGGCCTACGGCGGCTCACCGTGCTGGCGTACCACGTCCTGATCGTCGTCGCGACGCTCACTACCCACCAGTGGTACCTGCAACTGCGCGGTGTGGAACAGCCGGTCACCATCGCCGCGCCCGGCCACACGATGTCCCGCGGGTTCCGCCAGACGTACTGCAGGGTCCGTACGCCGGACGGAGCGGCCCACCGGGTGCTCGGCAACCGGGAGAACTGTGCCGACCCGAGCCGGATCGGGGACAGGGCCACGGCGGTCGTAGACCCGTCCGGCTACTACAGCCCCTTCCTCGGCGCGGAAGCCGACATCGACAGCACCCTCCCCACCACCGTGTCCCTGACCTCGGCCGCCGTACTGCTCCCGGCTCCGGCGACCGCCGTGGTGATGCGGCGACCCCGCCGGATCCAAAGGACGGACGGAGCCGCGGGATGAGCCACGAGACACCGCACACCGAAGAGACGGACATGGCTACGCCGACCGACACCCCCGACCTCCCATCCCCGCCCCCACCCCCCTCGGACTACCGCCTGGCCGTCCCCGACGGCTGGGAACGCGTCGTCCTCGACCCCGACCGCTGGCCCCACCGCATCGACAAGCTGGTCAACCGCAGCCTGCGCCGCACGAAGGCGAGCCCGCAGCTGAAGGCGGCGCTTGCCGGGCGGATGGTGGAGCAGGCCGAGGCCGCGCATGCCAACGGCGGTGTGGAGATGTACGTCTTCAATCAGGTGCTCGGACAGGTGCCGGTCTCCGCCGGACTGGTGGTCACCCTGCTGCGGCCCCCGGCCGGCACCGCCGCGGGAGACCTCGGCGACATCGCCCTGTCCCTGGCGGCCCGCGCCGCCGCCTCCGACGACGAGGTCACCACGGTCGAGCTGCCCGCCGGCCCGGCCGTGCGGCACCTCTACCGCCGGCGCCCCGCGCCCGACGACCCGGACGGCAACAAGCTGCTGGTCACGCACCTGGACGTCTATGTGGGCGTCCCGCACAGCGACCAGCGTCTGCTGCTCTCCTTCTCGACGCCCATGGAGCCGCTGGCCGAGGCCCTGGTCGGCCTCTTCGACTCGATCGCCCGCACTCTGCAATGGATGGCCTGATGCCCGCCTTCTCCTCGTCGACCGTGCACATGAAGGCGCCCGACGACGCGATCTCCCTGCCCGTGCGCGCAACGGTCGACCTGGCCACCTGGGCCAAGGACGCGGCCATGAGGCGCGTAGACGCGGGCGACGACAGCCAACTCGTCGAGGCACTGGCGGAAGAACTGCGGCTGGCCGCCGAGGACGCGCGCACCCGGGGCCCGGTCACCGCGCTGTCCTACGTCCCCGAGCCGCGTCTCGGCGAACTCGCCCGCGTCGAGCTGTCGGCGCTGGTCGCGGACGAGACGTACCCGACGATGACCGTCGAGCTGCTGGAGCGCTATCTCGCCGCGCCCACCGCCGACTCGTTCCGGCCGCCCGAGGCCGAGCCGCGCACCCTGCCCGTCGGACCGGCGGTCCGGGTCCGGCACGCGTACGTCCAGGATCCCGGCCGGGACGGGACCGGCACGGTCCTGGAGACCTGCGCCTACGGCATCGTCCCCGACGCCAAGTGGGGCCTGGTGCTGCTGACTTCATGGCAGCAGCAGGCGTACGGCGACGCACTGTGCGAGCTGACCGACCGCCTCGCGCAGACTGTCTCGCTCAGCCCAGCGAGCGGGTGAAGTCGCCGCGGTTGACCTGCTCGGTCAGGGAGCCGTACGAGCCGTATCCGGTCGCCGCCCACACGCTGCGCTCCGCCGGGATCTCGAAGTAGGGGACGGTGCGGCCGTCCGGCGCGGTGTCCGTGAGGACCTCCGGGGGACGGCGCCGGGTGAGGGCGGTCGCGCAGCCGGGGCAGGCAGCGATGCGGAGGCGGTCGCGGCGGCCGAGGGGGCGCCAGGTGGTGCGGGCGGTGGCACGGCCGTGGAGGGGGTTGAAGAAGCAGAGGGGGAGCGGGGCGGCGGTGCCGGACAGGGCGTTCTCGCCCTCCGCCACCAGGGCCAGGACTCCCGCCAGGTCCGGTACGCCGCGTGCCGCGTCGAGGACTGTGCCGGCGGCCGTATAGGCGTCAAGGGCCTGCTGAAGAGCGGGAGTTCGGTCGGCGGGGGCCTCGCGCGTCGCCTCGCCCAGGGCCAGGACCTCCGTCTCCGCCCGGCGCCGCAGCTCCGCCTCGTCGGCCGCGCGGGCCGTCGCGAACACCAGCTCGGGTACGTCGGCCGTACGGGAGCGGCGGCGCGACGCCAGACGGCTGCCGGTGAGGACGAGGGCAGCCAGGGCCGCCACGGCGATCAGCAGCCACAGCCATGAACGCGAGCCGTGTGAAACCGACTTGGACGTGCCGTCGTCCGGTGAGGGGCTGCGCAGATCCTTCGTCGCCTCCTCGTACACCTTCGTGCCGTCGCCCTCCGCCACCAGCTCCACCGCCTTCGCCGTCATGTCGGCGAGGCCCGCCTCACGGGTCTCGTCCAGGAAGGCGGTCGCACGCGCGGCGTCGTCCGTCTGGTGGGTGTCGCTCGGCCACTCGTAGCCGTTCAGGGTGTCGGGGAAGTCGCCGTCCGTGGTGATGAGGATGAGGTCGCGCTGAGGGAGACGGTCGTGGACGACGTCCGCGAGGACGTCCGACTCACCGTCGAAGGCGTCGCCTTTGGTGAGGGGCGTGAGGACGACCTTGATGGGAAGGTGCGTCTTCTTGATCTCGGCGGCCAACTGCCGCTGCCGGGACGGGGGTACGGCCGTCGTGTACGAGGCGTCGACGTAGACGGGGGAGCCGCGCAGGGCACGCGCGATGCGTTCGCCGGCGCTCGGGTCGTGGTCCGAGGCGTGCGCGGAGGCGGCGGGGGCCACGGCCAAGAAGGCCGCCGCCAGGAAGGCCGCCGCGAGGACGGCGGCGGTCCGCTTCGGATCACTGGACACCGGCGGTCTCCCTCACCTTGTCGATCAGCCGGGGGATTCCCCGGGGTACGGCGGTCAGCGGACCGTCGGCATCGAGGTACGGCACCCGTCCGCCGTCGCCCGCCGGAGGGGGCAGGGTCATCAACAGGCTGTGGACGGCGGCCGGATCGGCGACGGCGGTGTTGCGGCACATCTCGCAGACGGGGAGCCTTCGGCGGCGCGTGCCCTCGGCGGAGACGCGCACGTGGTGCCGGCCCACCGCGGGCCCGTGCAGCGGGTTCACGCCGCAGCACAGGTCGCCCGCCTCGCCCCGGAGCGCGGCCCGGCCCGCGCGGGACAGGACGACCACCGCGACCAGGGCCGCGTCCCCGGGCCCGGGGGCACCCAGGGTGTCGAGGTCGCCGTCGACCAGGAGCATGGCCGCGTCGAAGCAGTCCCAGGCGCGGGCCGGGGAGAGGATGCCGGGGCGCGGTGCGTCCGGGGTGTCCGTCGGCGCGTCCCCCTGTGCGGCATTCCGTGTGGCGTCCGTGAACTCGTCCGCCAGCGCGCCGAGTTCGGTGCGGGCGGTGCGTCGCAGGTACTGCGGTGACGGGTCCGTGGGTGCCGTGAACGGCAGGCCGGAGGTGGGCTGCGGAACCGGATGGCGCCGGCGCAGCACCGCACCGACGACGGCCAGTCCGCCGCCCGTCAGGGCGAGGGCGAGCAGGGCCGTGACGGCGCCCACGAACAGGCCCGGCCCCAAGTCCCCCGAGAACAGCGGAGGCAGGGCGTGGTTCGCGACGGGTTCGGGGGCGGGGGCGTAGGCGTCCGCCGTGGCCGGCTCGTCCGTGCGCGGGACCTTGTCCAGGTACGTCATCAGGGCGTCGAGGCGGTCGCCGAGCGCGTGGTCGTCGGCCTGCTCCGCCTTGCGGTCGCCGAACGAGATCGACTCGGGGAGGTCGAAGGAGAGGCGGTCGCCGTCCAGGCGGAGGCCGTAGTCGTACACGTCGATGAAGCCGCCCAGCGGGTCGGCCACCACGTACAGGCCGTCCCTGCCGAGCCTCTTGTGCACGGCCGCGGTGAACACGTCCTGCCGGCCGGCGGATTCGTCCTCGCTGATCTGCGGGACGAGCAGGACGTACACCGGGCCGCCGCCGCCGTCCGAGCGGGCGAACGCGCGGATGCGGTCGTGGAGTTCGGACAGCCGGCCGGAGCTCAGCACGCGCGGGCTCTCCGGGTCGACGTACACGGTGTCGTGCCTCAGGCCCTCCGCCTTCAGGCCCTCCACCACGCGGTCCACGCGGGCGGTCAGGTCGGCGGCGGTGGGCGGGGGAGCGGCGCTCGACCTGGTCTGGTCGAAGACGAGGGAGGCCGTGACGGCGATGGCGGCGGCGGCCGTGAGCGCGGCGACGGGGACGCGCCAGGGGTGGCGCGAGCGGGGACGCGCCTTCGTGGGCTCGGTCGCGCCAGGCCGACGGCCGCGCCACCGCCGTACATACGGAACGAGCAGCAGGATCGACAGCGGTACGGCGGTGAGCAGGACGCCGGTGAGGAACGACTGGTTGTCGCGGTCGCTCGGACCGATGTACAGATCGGCGGGGTCGTGGTCGCCGTACCGCTCGCGCGCGCTCGCCGCGCGCCGCGCGGCCTCGGCGCCGCCCTGCGCGACGACGTCCACGAAGCGCTCGAAGCTGCGCAACGGACCGGCATCATAAGGGAGTTCGTAGGACGCGACGGTCCAGGCGTCGTCGGCGGGGGCGCGCACTCCGTAGGCCGTGGCGGCGGTGACCCCCGAGGCGTCGACCAGCACGTAGAGGCCGTCCCGGCCGAGCCGGTCGTGGACGGCGCCGAGCAGTCCCTTGCCGCTGCCTGCCGGGCCGGCCAGGACGAGGACGTACGTCGGCACCCCGGTCCGGCGGGCCAGCCTGGCGAAGTCGGGAGCCGTCGAGTGGGGTATCTCACGCGGCAGTTGGTCGGTGACGTAGACGGGGTCGGCACGGAGGCGGGCGGCGAGGTAGGCGGCCTGGGATGCGGGCTCGTCGGCGCGGGCGGCCGGGACGGCGGTGAGCAGGACGGCGGCCAGGACGAGGAGGGCGAGCACCACGCGGCCGCCGCGTGCGCGGAGCGGATGCCCGGTCCCGAAGGTGCCGTATGCCCTGACTGTGTGCACGATGCAGTCCCCCGTACCGCCTCGGCCGCTGTCAACGGCACTCTGTCAACGGCACTCTACTGACCGCTTTGCTCGTGCACCGGCCAAGGCGCTTCGTGAGTGAATCGTGCAGGCATGATGGCCGGACCGTGAGGAACGCCCCGCTTCGGGCAACATGTCGGCACGGCCGCGGATTCGCTCACGCACAGGTGACGGGCCTGCGCGGCCGGGTCGCCAACTGGGAAACGTGCACTTCAAGTTGCAGATGAGTAACGGCGAGCGTGGTGCGGCCCATGGGTCAGGACGCGCCTTGAGGGGCTTATGTGCGGCTGATACGGTGCCATGGCTTGACACTCGCCCCCGCCGTGGCTAACCGCCCAGGTCGGGGGGTATGTCCGGCGCGTCCCGCACGTCGGTGTGCGGATGAAGCCGGGTGAAGTGTCCGGATTTGCAAGGTATTTGACGGGCATGTCAAACACATTCTTGGTTGTACGGGGAGCGGTTGCGTGAAGATCCAAGAGCGTACGGGGGCGACTCATGGTCGTTCCGCGGCTCCGGCTCAGCCGTCGGTCGGCGACCGGCTTCCCACTCCGCCTCGCGAGCGCAAACCGGCACTGGCCGCACTGGCCGTGCTGCTGATCCTGGTCGGCGCGCTCGGCGCGACCATGCTCGTGCTGCGGGCCGGCGACCGGATCGAGGTCGTCAAGGTCACGCAGGAGATCCCCGCCGGCGGCTCCGTCACCGACAGCAACGTGACGTCGGTGATGGTGGCCAAGGACAGCGGCATCCACTACATCGAGTGGTCGCAGCTGGGCGCCCTGAAGAAGCTGAAGGCCGTCAGCACCATCCCGGGCGGCGTCGTCGCCGTCGGCGAGATGTTCGGCGACCAGAGCGGTGTCGGGCAGGGCAAGGCCCTCGTCGGCCTCTCCCTGAAGGCGGGCCAGTACCCGACCGGGATCGAGCCCGGGGACGTCGTGTCCGCCTATCGCGTCACCAGCGACACCGGTTCGAGCTCCGGCAGCGGCTCGTCCTCGCCCTCCTCCTCGGCCGGCGGCAGCAACTCGCTGATCGTCGAGCGGGCCACCGTCAGCACCGTCCCCAAGGAGGGCGGCGACGACCTGGTCAGCAGCACGAACAAGTCGATCACGGTGACCGTCGACTCCGACAAGGCGGCCGCCCTCGCCCAGGCCGCCTCCAACGGCCAGGTGGCTCTCGTGCTCGTCTCCAGCAAGTAGAAGGCGGCTGAACCAGACCATGGCCCTCATCGCCCTCGCCGCCGACAAGGGTTCCCCCGGCGTCACCACCGCGGCCGTCGCCCTCTCGGCGGTCTGGCCGCGCCGCGTCCTGCTCGCCGAGACCGACCCGGCGGGCGGCGACCTCGTCTACCGCAGCGCCGCGGCGCACGGCGGACCGCTCAACCCCAACACCGGCATGCTGTCCATCGCCGCGACCGCGCGCCGCGGCCTCGTGCCCGACCAACTCTGGGACCACGTCCAGCCGTTGAGCGGCGGGCTCGAGGTCCTCGTCGGGCTCGGAAACGCCGAGCACGCGGCCGGTCTCGCCGGGCTCTGGCCGACCCTCGGCCACGCCTTCTCCTCGCTCGCCGACTCGCCGAACGCGCCCGCCGACGTCATCGCCGACTGCGGACGTATCAGCGGAGACACCCCGGCGGTCGAGCTCTTCCCGCACGCCGCCCTCGTGCTGCTCGTCTCGCGCACGGAGCCCGAGTCCATCGCGCGCGTCCGGGACCGCGCCGCCGCGCTCGGCAACAAGCTGCACGGCGGGCCGCGCGGTGCCGCGAGCCTCGGGACCCCGCTGATCGGCGTCGTGCTGATCGCCGACACCAACAACGCGTCCAAGATCGCCGGCCAGGTCAACGACATGTTGGTGCACGCCCAGACGGGTGCCCGCGTCGTCGGCACCATCGCCGACGACCCCGCGGGCGCCGACCAGCTGGCCGGCCGAAAGCGCGGCCGCCTCGAGAAGTCCCTGCTCATCCGCTCGGCCCGCAAGGTCACCGCGGACATCTACCAGCAGTACGGCGCCGCCTGGTCCGTCCCGACACAGGCCCAGGGCCATGTCAGCGGCCATGCGGGGGCCGGGGCATGACCGCTGTCGACCACCAGCTGGTCAAGCGGTTCCGGCAGGACGCCGGTGACCGCATCGCCGAGCAGCGCCGCCTCGACCAGGCGAACAACGTCACGCCGATGTCCACCGAGGACGAACGGCAGTACGCCCGCGCGGTCATAGCCCAGATCCTGGAGGAGTACGCCCGCACCGAGATCAACGCGGGCCGCACGCCTCTCGACGCCGAGACCGAGGAGCAGTACGCGGCCGCCGTGCACGCCGCCCTCTTCGGCGTCGGCCGGCTCCAGCCGCTGCTCGACAACCCCGATGTCGAGAACATCGACATCAACGGCTCCGACCAGGTGTTCGTCGGGTACGCCGACGGCCGTGAGGTGGTCGGCGACCCCGTCGCCGAGACCGACGAGGAGCTCATCGAGCTGATCCAGGTGCTCGGCGCCTACTCCGGTCTCTCCTCCCGGCCGTTCGACTCCGCCAACCCGCAGCTCGACCTGCGGCTGCCGGACGGTTCGCGTCTGTCGGCCGTCATGGACGTGACGCGGCGCCCCGCGCTCTCCATCCGCCGCGCCCGCATGGGCAAGGTCTTCATCTCCGACCTCGTGGGCAACGGGACGCTGGCCCCCGAGGTCGCGCACTTCCTCGCCTGCGCCGTCCGCGCCCGTAAGAACATCATGATCGCGGGCGCCACCAACGCCGGTAAGACGACGCTGCTGAGGGCCCTGGCGAACGAGATCCCACCGCACGAGCGCCTTATCACCGTCGAGCGGGCGCTCGAGCTCGGCCTCGACACCTTCCCCGAACTCCACCCGAACGTCGTCGCGTTCGAGGAGCGGCTGCCCAACTCCGAGGGCCAGGGCATGATTTCGATGGCCGAGCTGGTCCGCCGTTCGCTGCGTATGAACCCCTCCCGCGTCATCGTCGGTGAGGTGCTCGGCGACGAGATCGTGACCATGCTGAACGCGATGTCGCAGGGCAACGACGGCTCGCTGTCCACGATCCACGCGAACAGCTCCAGCGAGGTCTTCAACCGTATTTCCACTTACGCGCTGCAGGCGTCCGAGCGGCTGCCCATCGAGGCCAGCCAGATGCTCATCGCGGGCGCGGTGAACTTCGTCGTCTTCATCCAGCGGCGCAACGAATACCAGAGCGGCGGCCGCCTGCAGCGCATGGTCACCTCCGTCCGCGAGGTCAACGGCGTGGACGGCCGCGTGCTGTCCAGCGAGGTGTTCGCCGAGACCCCGGACGGGCGGGTGGTGCCGCATGCGCCCATCGCGTGCCTGGAGGAACTGATCGCGTACGGCTACCGGCCCACCGGCACGTGGGGGTGACATGACTTACGAGGCTCTCGGCTCGCTCGGTTCCATGGGCGGCCTGTTCTCCACGACCGTCCTGTACTCGATCGGCTGCGGTGTCGCCGTCGGCGGCGGGCTCGCGCTGTTCATGATCGCCCTGCGCGGTCTGCCGGCGAAGCCAGACCACGAGAAGCAGAAGGCCGCCGAGCGGGCGGGCGAGCTGATCCGGTTCGCCGGCCGGCGCGGCTCGCTGGCCGCCATCGTCGGCCTGGTCGTGCTGCTGCTGACCCGCTGGGCGGTGGCCGGAATCGCGGCCGGCGTCCTCGTCTTCTTCTGGGACCGCCTCTTCGGCGGCGCCGGCGAGGAGCGGGCCGCCATGCGCCGCGTCGAGGCCCTCGCCTCCTGGACGGAGTCGCTGCGCGACACCATCGCGGGCGCGGTGGGCCTGGAGCAGGCCATCCCCGCGTCGGCCCGTGCGTCGGCCCCGGTCCTGCGCCCGCACCTGGACGCGCTCGTCGACCGGCTCCGGAGCCGCACCCCGCTGCCCGAAGCGCTGCAGCACCTCGCCGACGAGATCAACGACGCCTCGGCCGACATCATCGTCGCGGCGCTCATCCTCAACGCCCGTCTGCGCGGCCCGGGTCTGCGCCAGGTCCTCGGCGCACTCGCCAAGTCGGCGCGCGAAGAGGTGGACATGCGCCAGCGGGTGATGGCGCAGCGCGCCTCCACCCGCCGCTCGGTCCAGATCGTCGTCGCCGTCTCCATCGCGTTCGTCCTGGGCCTGTCCATCTTCAACCGCGACTTCGTGGCGCCGTACGGCACGCCGGTCGGTCAGCTCGTACTCGCCTGCGTCTGCGGCCTGTTCGCGCTCGGCTTCTGGTGGCTGCGCAAGCTGTCGACCATCGAGACGCCGGAGCGGTTCCTGGTGCGGGACGAGTCGTCGGTGCAGTTCGTACGGCCCCGGACGCCCACGCAGCCGCAGTCGTCGCAGCACGAAGAGGGGGTACGACGGTGAACCTGACGATGCCGATCCTCGTCGGCGCGGTCCTGGGCCTGGGCATCTTCGCCCTCGTACGGGCCCTCATGCCCTCGAAGCGCAGCGCCGTCTCGCAGGTCGCGCGGATCGACGCGATGCGGGCGCGGGGAGCGGCGTACGAGTCCGCTCGGACGACGGTGGACAAGGGCCGCCTCGGCTCGCTGCGGGCCCAGGTCGGCGAGCGGGTGGCCGAGTTCTACCTCCAGCAGGGCTGGGAGCAGCGCTCGCTGCGCGCCGACCTGTCGGTGCTGGACCGCAGCTGGGAGAAGTTCCTGGCGACCAAGGTGCTGCTGAGCGTGGCGGGCCTGTTCTTCGGCCCGTTCCTGTTCGCGGTGGCCTGGACGCTGGGCGTCGGCAGCAGCCCCGTCATCCCGGTCTGGCTCGCGCTGGCCTTCGCCCTCGTCTTCTTCTTCCTGCCCGACCTCGAGGTACGGCGGGACGCGGCCGAGAAGCGGCGCGACCTGCGGCGCGTGATCGGCGCGTACCTGGACCTGGTGTCGATGAGCCTGGCGGGCGGCCGGGGTCTGCCCGAGGCGCTGATGGCCGCCGCCGAGGTCTCCGACGGCTGGGCGACCCAGCGCATCCGCAACGTGCTCGCCGACGCCCGCATCACCGGCATCAGCCAGTGGCAGGCGCTGGGGCAGCTCGGTGAGGAGATCGGCGTGGAGGAGCTCAAGGACCTCTCCGCCTCCCTCGCCCTGGTCGCGGACGACGGCGCGAAGGTGCGCGAGTCGCTCGCCTCCCGCGCCGAGACCATGCGCCACCGCGAGCTCTCCGAGATCGAGGGCAGCGCGGGCGAGAAGTCGCAGTCGATGCTCGTGGCCCAGTTGCTGCTGTGTGCGGGCTTCCTGGTGTTCCTGATCTTCCCGGCGGCGATGCGGGTGTTCCAGGTGCAATGACCGCCGGGCTTCTGCCTTCCCACGTCTTGTTTCTGCCTCACGACTTCTGACTTCTGCTCTCTGCCTTCTGACTTCTGCCTTCTGAGAGGACAACTCACCATGACGGGACGGAACTTCAACACCGGCATTCCGGCGATGGACTTCCTGGTCACCTTCCTGCAGGGCCGCGTGCAGCGGGTCCGCTCCGGAGAGCTGGACCGCGGCGCCTCGGCGGTCGAGTGGGTCATCATCTCCGCGGTCGTCGTGGCGATCGTCGGCGTGGTGGCCGCGATCATCAACGCCGCGCTGAGCGACGGCGCGAAGAAGGTCTCCAACTGCATCAACGGCGCCAAGGCGAGCGGCACCTGCTGACCGCAGCAGCGACGGGGACGAAGTGATGCCGGCCAACGTGGGCAGATGGATACGCCGCAGGGTGGGGACCGCACGCGAGGCGGCGGCCACCCGCGGTGACTCCGGCATGACCGCGATCGAGTTCGTGCTGCTCACGCCGGTCCTCTTCTTCATGATCTTCGCCACGGTGCAGTTCGCGCTGTACTTCTTCGCCGACCATGTGGCTCAGGCGGCCGCCCAGGCCGGCGCCCGCAAGGCCCGTGCGACGGCGCACGACCAGCCCGGTGCGTGGCGGGGCGAGGCCCGGAGCGTCGTCGACAGCTACATCGGCCAACTGGGCCCGCAGCTGGTGCTGTCGCCGGACGTGAAGATGCTCCAGCCCGCGCAGAACACGGTGGGCGTGGAGATCACGGCGAAGGTGCCGACGGTGTTTCCCGGGCTGGACTTCACGGTCCACGCGCAGTCGGAAGGCCCGGTGGAGAGGTTTGTACGGGAGAACGGTAACTAGCCGATGACTCGCTCCGAACTCTTCTTCGGCTTCCGCGGCTTCCGCGGCTTCCGCTGTCTCCGGGACGACGACCGAGGCCTGTCCGCGATCGAAGTGGTCATCCTGGCCCCGGTGATGATCCTCTTCATCCTCGTCCTGGTCGCCTTCGGGCAGATGGTGGACGGACGCGGAGCGATCGACGGGGCGGCCCGGGACGCGGCCCGCTCCGGTTCCCTCCAGTGGGACGAGGGCAACGCCATGGCCGAGGCCCGCAAGGCGGCCCAGGCCGACCTGACGGACGTCTGCTCCGGACCGGTGGACGTGACCAAGACCAGCGCCGGCTTCGCGGACGCCGACCTGTTCACGGTCGAGGTGAGCTGCCAGGTGCGGGGCCTGGCCATGCTGGGCCTGGACATCAAGACGCACATGTCGGGCTCGTTCACCGCGCCGCTGGACCCGTACAAGAGGAAGGCGTGATGGGGAAGTTGCGGCACGCGCGCACCTGGTGGGAGGCACGCCGGACCCACCTCGACGACCGGGGCTCGGGCGCCGGCGCGGTCATCATCTTCACGCTGGTCTTCCTCTCCCTCTCGGCCTTCGTCATCGACGGGGGCCTGTCCATCTCCAAGCGGGAGCGGGCGGCCGACATAGCGGAGCAGGCGGCCCGTTACGCCGCCCAGGACATCGACCTCGACTCCCTCTACGAGAACGGCGGCGGCGCCGCCCCGATCAACTACCAGAACTGCGACGCCCGGGTGAAGACCTTCGCGCGGCAGATGGACATGTCCGGCGCGGACATCGCCGCGACCCACTGCGTGGCGGCCGACGCCCAGCAGGTCGAGGTCGAGGTGCAGTTGACGTACTCACCGGTCTTCACGGGCATGTTCTACGGCGGCGACGTCGTCGTGCACGGAGAGGGCGTAGCGCAGAACGAGGTCGGCTGAGCCGGCAGGGGTGAGCGGGCACGGGTCCCCGCTCGGGCGTTTCTGGCGAGCCAGTGGGCATAAGCGAGTTCCAGCCGAAATCGCTACGACAGCCCGACGTGAACGTGTGTGACGCACGCCACGAAAATTGCCGCCCGCCACGGCGTAATCCGAGCGCCACTTCTTGCTCTACATGATGCAGAGGCCCCAACCGGCCGCCGCTCAGTCCGACATGCCCGACCGCTCGCCCTGCACGAAACGAGACCCCGCCCGTGTACATAGCCCTGGAGCAGCCCACCGGCGCCCATCTGCTCACGCCCGACGACGACGAGGTGGCGGTGCCGGTGACCCTCCGGTACACCTCCGACGACCCGCTGGCGGTGCACCTGGTGTTCCCGGCGTGGATCTCGCTGGACGAGGAGGAGGTGACCTGGACCTTCGCCCGCAGCCTCCTGGCGGAGGGCCTCGCCGCGCGGGCCGGCCTCGGCACCGTACGCCTGCGCCCGCACGGCCCGTCCCACACCGTCGTGGAACTCCACACCCCGGACGGCACGGCGGCGGTCCGCTTCGAGACAAGGGCCCTCCACCGCTTCCTGACCCGCTCCTACGAGGTCACGGAGCGGGGCGGCGAGCCGGCGGAACCGGCGCTGGACCGGGGAGTGGCTTCGCTGTTCGGGGCGGCGTGAGAACGGAAGAGGGTCACTTGTCGCCGGAGCCGCCGCCCGTGCTGCCACCGCTCCCGTCCGGCTTGACCGCGTCGTGGGCCTTCTTCACGAGGTCGACGTCGAGCTTCTTGAACTCGCGGACGACGGCGTCGGACATGTCGGCGAGCGCGTCGAACGACTGGGGTGGCGTGTCGAATGGCACGGTGCCTGGCTCATCGCGGAGTGGGGCACACAGAGTGGTACTCCGCGTGAGGCGGGGATCGAAGAACTTGTTGAGTTCGCCACGGCGCGGTTGTACGACTAGTGGTCGGCTCACAGGCGGCGCTCACCCCGTCGGTGCCGATCGTGCCGTTCAGCATGGACCGCCTCGGCCGGGAGATGGACGAGACGCAGGCCGCCCAACCATCCGATGCGATCGCAGAGCGGAATGAGTAAATTCGACCTTACAGGGACTTCGGAACCCTGGGTGATCTTCGTTCCTCAAGAGAGGCCCGAGATCCGGCAAGAACTGACGGCACTGGAGGCGAAGGGCGGACGGGTTTACCACCTCAAGTCTCGCGCTCTGACGACCGAGCAAGGAATCTTCTCCTCATTCGCGGATGTCTTGCGGTTCCCTGGCTATTTCGGCCGGAACTGGGACGCGGTGGTGGATTGCCTGGGCGACCTGTGCGGTGCAGCCACGGGGCGAGTCGGGGTCGCGGTCGTCGTTCATGGCGCGGATCAGTTGCTGAAGGCGGAACACTTCCCACTGTTCGTGTCGGTCCTCTGTCAGGGCGCGGATCGCGCGAACTCGGTAGTGGATCTCGATGGGTTCTCCATGGGCCGACCCGCCATCGGCGAGCATTTCGTGTTGGAGTTCGATGAGTTCGACTCTGCGGAGATCGCCTCCCGGGTGCGGCAGCCTGACTTGACCATCACGGCTGGGGACCGTTGGGTGGGGGCGGCCCTCAATCCCGCGGAGTGGCAGTGATGGACTGGGTGAGCGGTGATGGTGTGCCGTACATCGACGACCCTGCCTTGGTGGACGCCGCGTTCGAGCGAGGTGAGCGGGATCTTGGCTCGGCGGTGATCGGGCTGGCCTTCAACTGCTCACTGGAGGAGGCGTCGCCTCGCATTGTCAGGGCGATGCGGCTGGCCGAGGCCATGCAGCGGGGGTTCGCTTTCACCGCCGCGGGTGTAGCGGCCCGGCTCCATGGGGAGTTGACGCCGGAGTTGTATGCCGCGCTGCGAGCGGAAGGAGCCAAGGGGCTGGCCGTATACGCCATCAACGACACACTGGCGTATGTGCCGTTTCGGAAGTTGCCGCCCTGGTTCAAGTGGCAATGGGTGTTGGGCATGGTGCGGAATGCCGTGGAAGGCTGGTGGCTGCGGCTCGCGGATGCGGTTGTTGATGCCTGGCGGGCTCTGCGCGAGCGTCGAGTCCGGGGATCTGGGGGGCCGAAATGATGGTGCGGTACGCCTCGGTATCCGAGACGGCGGCCGGGTCAGACGGCCTCGGGTGAGGGGCTCGTCTTGAGGGCGTTGATGAATGTGGTGAAGGACGTGGCGGGGAGAGACAGGATGCCTCTGGCAGGGTCTTTCGAGTCGCGTATGGCCACGTGCGTGTGGTGGTTCGCTATCTCCACGCAAGCGTCGCCCTGGCCGCCACCCGAGTAGGACGACTTCTGCCAGATGCCTGTGGTCCTCATGTCCCTACAGCTCCCTTGCCAGCCTGTGGATGAAGTCGCGTGAACGCTCAGGTTCGAGCGACACCGCCTTTACCCTACGGAAGAGTGTTCGGTATCGGCTGAGTTGGGCTTCGGCGTCGATGAACACGGGGCCGTTGGGTCCGTCGCGTACCACTGTGTCCAGTCGGGGGACGTGACCGCCCGCGTACACCATCGCACTTCCGGCCCCGCCGAAGCCGTCCAGATCGAAGGGGACGACGCGCACTGCGACGTGGTCAGCTTCCGAGAGAGTCAATACCTGGGCGAGTTGAGCCCGTGTCGCGGCCCGGTCGCCGACCCTGATGCGCAGCGCCGCCTCGTGGATCACTGTCTCGTACCGGACCGGGGTGAGGCGCTCGATGATGACCCTGCGCTTCATCCGGTGTTCCACCCAGCGTTCGACCTCAGCGGCCGGGAACTCCGGGTTCACGTACGAGAAGAGCGCGCGGGCGTAGTCCGGAGTCTGCAGCAGCCCTGGGATGTGCAGGAACTCGACGTCCGACCGGTAAATCGCGGAGTACTCGAGCTCGGGCAGGTCCAGAAACGGTGTCGGCAGAATGCCCCGGTACTCTTCCCACCAGCCACTCGTCCGCTCGGTCGCCATGGAGACCAGGGCGTCGATCAACTCCTCATCTGAGCATGCGTAGTTGGCGGCGAGGCGGCGCAGGCGCTGCTCACTCACACCCACAATCCCGGACTCGATCTGGCTCATCTGTACAGAGTCGGCCCCGATCAGCTCGGCGGCTTCCCGCGCCTTGAGCCCTGCGGCCTCGCGCAGTTTCCGTAGCTCGCGTCCAAGGCGTACCTGGCGTGCGGTGGGCGGCTGGCGGCGCGGCATCAGCTTCCTCCCTGCCCCCAACCGTGCGGAGGCCGTAGCTCGTTCGTGGGTGAGATTACGGCAATGACTTGCGCGGAGTTAATTTTAACTCCTACGTTCAGTGATGCGCCGAACGCACCGCGAAACCGCCGGGTCCCGGAAGCGCACCACTCCGTCATGCCATGACGGCTGCGGCACTGCCACCGACCGCGACCGCGGTGAAATCCGCCAACTCCCCCTCTCTCACAGGAGTTCAGCCATGCCGGAAAACGATCCGTGGGAGTACTCCCTCTACATCCCGCACGATCCCCGCGCCGTCACCGTCTGCCGGCGTACCCTCCGCCTGATCCTGACCATGCACGGCCTGATCCGGTTGGTCGACACCGCGGAGCTGCTCGCGGCGGAGCTGGTCTCCAATGCCGTACGTCATACGAAGGGGCCCGCGGCGCTACGGCTGCGCTGGTCGGCCGGAGTGCTGCGGATCGGGGCGTGGGACGCGAGCCCTGAACCGCCGGAGCCGCCGCGGGTGTTGGAGCAACTCACCGAGCTGGAGGAAGGGCGGGGGCTCGCTCTGGTGCGGGCCTGCTCCGACCTCTGGGGGTGGCAGCCGCTGGCCAGGGGCGGGAATCGCGGCAAGTACGTGTGGTGTGACCTCGTTGCGGCGTAACTCGTTGATCGCGTCGTATGGGAGGGAGAGTTGATGGTCAGCTCGTCGCACGAGGGTCTGCACCAGATCTGCCAGAAGGACCCGGCAGGTTTCACGCGCACCCTGCAGCGTGTGTTGCACATCCCGATTCCCGAACCGCGTGAGTTCGCGGTGCTCAACGCCGACCTCACGGAGATCGAGCCCGTCGAGCGGCGCGTGGATACGCTGTTGCCGGCGGAGACGGATGTAGGGACGTACCTTCTGGTCGTCGAGTCGCAGGGCAAGCGGGACGAGGACAAGCGGGGGAGCTGGGCGTACTACCTCTCCTACTTGTACGCGAAGTACCGCTGGGAGCCGGTTCTGATCGTCCTCACCCAGAGCAGGTCCACAGCCCGCTGGGCGATGCAGCCGATCCTCCTCGGTCTGCCGGGCTGGCACTCGCTCACCGTACGGCCGCTTGTGTTGAGCCCGGAGAACGTGCCATTGATCGCCGACGAGGCGGAAGCCCAGCGGGACGTGTTCCTCGCGGCCTTCTCGGCGATGACGCATGGTAAGGGCCCAGGCGCCGCTGCCATACTGAAACCGCTGGCCGGCAGCCTTGGCGACCACCGACACCGACAGCGCGGGGATGCTCGCGCAGTTCGTCGAATCATGCCTGGTCGATACCCAGGCCAAGGAGATCTGGAAGGAGCTGATGATGCCGGTCAACTACTTCTTCCGGCACGAGGTCGCCGAGAAAGTCCGTGCGGAGGCGCGCGAAGAAGGTCGCGAAGAGGGTATCGAGCAGGAGCGTGCCTCGATGGTTCTGCGGATCCTCGACTGGCGTGGTGTGCCGGTGCCTGACTCCGTTCGCGACCAGGTCAAGGCTTGCTCCGACCTGGAGCAGCTCGATGTGTGGGCCCAGCGGGCAGTCCATGCGGCGAGGGCGGAGGATCTGTTCGCCGACGGCAGGGACTGATCCGCTCGTTCGTAGGCCGCCTCAGCGGTTGACGGCCTGGATCTCCTGGACGTTCATGTCCTGGGTCGTGTCGAAGGTGCCGTCCGGGAGGTCGCCCTTGGCTCCGCCCGTGCCCTCCCAGGAGACCTGCCAGGTGATGCTGGCCTTCAGGTGGTACGGGGTGCCGTTCGTGGCGTGGAGGTAGGTGATGCCGCAGGGCGGGGTCTGCTTGGCGTCGCCGGTCTTGTACGGGGTGCCGATCGAGCCGTCGTCGTTGATCTTGCAGTCGCCGGAGGCCGGGTAGGTCGTCGCGTCCTGCGTGCCCGGGTCCAGGTGGAGGGCGACCGGCTTGGCGGTCGTCTCGGCCCAGAGGTTGGTGCGGGGGAGTTCGGCGCGGACCTTGATCTCCTTGAACTTGCCCTTGTCCAGCCAGACCCAAGTGGGCAGGTTCACCGTCGACTTGGCGGTGGGCTTGACCTCGATCTCGGTGTCGGGGACCTGCACCTTGTTGTAGGCGTACTCGGCGAGCATCTTCGGCGTGGGGGCGTGGGCGACCTTGGGGACCACGTTTGCGTCCTGCCAGAACATGATCTTGCCGCAGTCCCAGGAGTCGGGATCGCTCTCGTCCGGTGCGACGCTGCGCCAGAAGTAGCCGTCCTTGCCGATGTTCCAGTTCTTGTAACCCTCGGCGGTGCTGTTCGTGTCGTCGAAGTTGTTTTCCGGCTTGCCGTCACGATAGTGGTCCGTCCACAGGCCCTTGCCGAACCAGGACTCGTGGATGCCCACGTCGCCGTCGCCGTCGTTGGCGTTGACGAAGTCCTTCAGCTCCTGGCCGGTGAAGACGGGTTCGTACCAGCAGGCCGGGGGCTTCCAGCTGACGTCCACGGAGGCCAGGCTGCCGCGCTTGCCGCCGGCGGGGCCGCTGACCTGGCGGACCTTGATTGTGGAGTAGGTGGCGGAGGCGTACACGTTTTTACCGTGCTTGCCGCCGTGTGTTCCGCTGTTGGTGCCTCCGCCGCCGACCGCTCCGGCGGGTACGGCGACGAGGAGGACCCCGGCGATGGCAGCGATCGACGCCGCTGTTACGTGTCCGGGCCTCATCGTCAGCAGCCACCCCTCTTGGCGCGCGTGGAGATGTTCTGCCAAACGCCGTTGGGGTTCTTGGTCAGAGTGACCGTGTAGAACACCTTGGGGTCGGTGCCCTTGGGGTTCCCCTGGACTTCCTTCGTCTTACGGTCCCTCGTGTACGCCTTGCTTTCGTCCGTGCAATACGTCACTACGGCGCGCGTCTGCTTGTTGCCAAGGAGGGTGGGCTTGGGGTCGTACGCGGGCAGCTTTCCGAAGACGGTGAGGTTCTTGCTCGTATACGTCTTGATCCACTGCTGGTCCTGCGAGAGGCCCGATGCGGTGTCGTAGAACGCGAGGGCGTCGCCTCCGTCAGGCTTGTTGGCGATGATCGCCGCATATCCGGCTCGGAGTTGTTCCTTGGTGTCGTTGAGGACTGCCTGTTCGACGGCATCGCTGCTTGTCCAGTTCTCGAACGTCAGCTGGAACTCGCTCGGGAGCGTGATGCCGGGGCGCTTGATCCCGGAGGACTGCGACGCCGAAGCCGAAGGGCTGCTCGACCCCGTGTCCGCCCCCTTGATGTCCCCCGAAGACGACTTGTCCCCACCGCACCCGGTGAGCAGAAGCGCCCCCGCGACAGTGATCGCGGCAGCAGTGATCGGCAGTGCGCGGCGGGCCACGGTTGATCTCCCCCGTTGTCGGCTGTGTGCAACGGGGAACGAAGCTATCAGGGGCGGGTAAGAGGGTCTGGCGTGCCGGTGGGGGATTGTGTGGGGGATGTGAGGAGTGTGGCGTGACCAGCGCTGGGGCGTGGATCGTAGGCAAGTGAACCCTTGATGACGGGGGCCGCAGGGATCAATCGGGCTTAGGGGGGCACGGGGTGACTTACTGGGTAACGGGCGTGCCCTCGCCGCCTTGTCCGGCCTTCGACGTCCCAAATAAGAGTCCATAAGATCTCTGTAGGCTCACTAGCCTCACTTAGCCCCACACCCACCGCACCTCGCACACCAGGCACCGCTCACCACTCACCACTCAACCCAGGACACCGCCATGCCGCGACGCAGCACCTCAAGCTCGACGGGACGCTCGACGGGCAACTCGACGGCCTCTACGGGGCCGAGGAACCGGACGCCGCAAGCCGTCCGTATCCGGCGGCGTTCGTTCGGGGACTTCGTCAAGGCGTTCTTCGCGTTCGTGGCGTTGCTCGTGCTCGTGGTCGGGGTGCCCGGTGCGCTCGCCGTGCTGATCGGGTGGCCGCTGCCGCACGGGGTGCCGAGCCTGGACTGGCTGCAGCAGGAGATCACCGTCACGACCTTCCTGCACATCCTGACCGTCGTCGTGTGGCTGGCCTGGGCCCAGTTCACCGCCTGCGTGCTGGTCGAGGTGAAGGCCGCCCTGTCCGGGGTCGGGGTGCCCGGGCGGGTTCCCGGGGGCGGGCCCAGTCAGCTGCTCGCGCGGCAGCTCGTCGCCGCCCTGCTGCTCGTCGGCGCGACCGCCGCGAGCCTCACGCCGGGGCTGTCGCAGCTGGGGCACAGCCTGGAAGGGAACCAGAAGCCCACCGTGGCCGCGGCGCAGGCGACCCCCGGGATCTTCGCGCAGCAGCAGGAGCAGGCGGCCAGCACCGCCGCCGCCCTCGCCGAGCAGGCCTCGCACGCGCAGGCCGACGCCGGCAGCACCGCCAAGCAGCACGGCGACACGAAGTACTACCGGATCCAGCCGCCCGAGGGCCGCCACCACGACTCCCTCTGGGAGATCGCCCAGCGGCACCTCGGCGACGGACGCCGGTACAAGGAGATCTACGAGCTCAACAAGGACCGTGTCCAGCCCGACGGTTCGCGGCTGTCCGAGGCCAGCCTCATCCGCCCCGGGTGGATCATGGAGATGCCCGGCGACGCGCACGGCGGCGAACTCGTCGAGGCGCCCGACACCCATGCCGCGCCCGGCGTCCAGCAGCAGATCCACGACTACGCCAAGTCCGGCGACCACGCCCAGGGCAGCAGTCATGCCCAAGGCGGCGGCCACCACGCTCAGCAGGTCTCCGTCCCCCAGCAGCGCCCCGCCGCCGACGGCGCCCGGCAGCACACCGCGCCCGCCGCAACCAGCTCCCACGGCGCCGGCAGCGCCTTCGGCCTGCCCCAGGCCCTCATCGGCGCCCCCCTCCTCGCCGCCGGTCTCCTCGGTGCACTCGGGCGGCGGCGCCGGCAGGCGCTGTGGCAGTCGGCGCTCGGTGCGGTCGGCGGGCGGCGCGGCATGGAGCCGCCGATGCCGACCGGCGACGCCGCGGACGCGCAGGACGCCCTGCTCGTGGGCGCCGACCCCGACGGCGTACGACTGCTGGACCGGTCGCTGCGGGGCCTCGCCGCCCAGCTCGCCGGTGAGTCCCGCGCCCTGCCCACCGTCTACGCCGCCTGGCTCAGCAACGGTGATCTGCACCTGCAACTCGCCCAGCCCGCCGGGAAGCCGCCCGCGCCCTGGCAGCTCGGGCAGGACCAGACGTTCTGGATGCTCGCCCGCACCGACGCCGAGCGGTACGAGGACGGCGACACCGCCGCTCCCTACCCCGGCCTCGTCAGCCTCGGGACCATGGACGACTCGCGGCTCCTGCTCAACCTGGAGTCCGTGCCCGGCATCGTCTCCCTGAGCGGCCGTGAGGCCGACCGGGCCGCCGTCTTCGCCTCGGTCGCCGCGGAGCTGGCCACCAACGGGTGGTCGGACCGCATGACCATCACCCTCGTCGGGTTCGGCGAGGACCTGACCCCGCTCGCGCCCAACCGGCTGCGTCACCTCGACGGCATCGACGACCTCGTCGAGACCATGGAGGCCGAGACGCGGCAGCGGAGGGGAGCGCTCGGGGCCGCCGGCCACGACTCCGTCCTCACCGGGCGTACGGGGCCTGCCCAGCACACCCGTTGGGCCCCGCACCTCGTCCTGCTCGCCGCGCAGCCCTCCGCCGAGGACGCCGTCAAGCTCGCCGAACTGGCCTCCGACGCGAGCCGGCTCGGCATCGGCTACCTCGTCGGCACCGAGACCGGCGATCTGCCCGGCGCCGCCTGGGAGATGGAGGTCACCAGCGAGGGCAAGCTGCTCGCCCCGCTGCTCGGGCTCGAACTCGACGCCCAGATGCTGCCGTTGGCCACCCAGCGCGCCGTCGTCGAGCTGTTCGTGGAGGCCGACCCCGAGCGCGACCCGCAGGGGCCGACGCCCACCCCGCCGTTCCTCGTCGACGTCAGCGAGCAGGGCCGCCCGGCGGTGTACGCGCGCCTCGTCGGCCCGTACGAGATCATCGGCCTCGGCACCCCGGACGGCGACCGGAGCGCGCTGCTGCACGAGGCGCTCGCGCTGCTGCTCCTGCACCGTGAGGGCGTGCACCCGCGGGTGCTGTCCTCCGCGCTGTGGCCGCGGGGTGTCACCGAGGACGTACGGGACGCGCTGCTGGAGCGTCTCGCGGACTGGCTCGGCGCCGATCCGGACGGCAGCCCGCGGCTGTCCGCCGACGCGACGGGGCGGCTGGTGCTCGCCAAGTCCGTGGTGTCCGACCTGGATGTGCTGCGCTCGCTCTACCACGAGGCCACGCAGGGCAAGGGCGTCGACAGCCGTGCCGTGCGCGGGCGGCTGCTCACCGACGCGCTGGTGCTGGTGCGCGGCCCGCTGCTCGCCGACCGGCCCGAGGGCCGCTACGGCTGGCTCACCCACGAGATCATCGACGCCCAACTCCCGCTGCTCGTCGCGGACATCGGCCTCGCGCTGTCCGCCTTCCACCTGGAGAAGGACCGCGCGGAGAAGGCGATCGAGGCGCTGGGCGCGGCCCTGGGCTCCGCCCCCGCCGACGAGCGGCTCTGGAACGAGCTGCTGCGCGCCACCCACGCCACCGGTGACGCGGACCGGCTGCAGACCCTCGCCGCCGACCTCGTGAACCGCAGTGGTGCGCGCGGACTGCCGCCGCGCACCGAGGCGTTGCTCGACGAGCTGCTGCCGTCCTGGCGCAGCGGCGCCGCCGCCGTGGGATGAACGGCGGTGTGAGCACGACCCTGCTGATCGCCGTCGCCGCCCTGTGGGGCGCGGCGGCGGGAGCGCTGCTGCCGCGGGCCGCGTACCGCTTCTCCGCGCCGTCCGGAGAGGACTGGCGCGACCGGTGCCCCGGCGGGCATCCCGTGGCCGGGTGGCTCGGCCGGGCGCGCTGCGCTCAGTGCGCCTCCGCGGAATCGGTCTACGGATCGGCGGCGTCCACGATCGTCGCCACCGCTCTCGTCTGCGCGGCCCTCGCCGCCGCCACCGGCACCCGGCCCGAGCTGGGCGTCTGGCTGCTGCTCGGGCCCGTCGGCGTGCTGCTCGCGGCCGTCGACCTCCGGGTGAAGCGGCTGCCTGACGTGCTCACTCTGCCGCTCGCGGCCGGTGCGCTCGTCCTGCTCGGCGTGGCCGCCCTGCTGCCCGAGCACGCCGGCGACTGGTTCACCTCCCTCTACGGCGCCCTCGCGCTCGGCGGCGGCTTCTTCCTTCTGTTCCTGATCAACCCAGGAGGCATGGGCTTCGGCGATGTGAAGCTGGCGCTCGGCCTGGGCGCCGTCCTGGGGTGGTACGGCTGGCCGACCCTCATGCTGGGCACGTTCGCCGCGTTCCTGCTCGGGGCGCTGTACGGGGGCGCCCTCGTCGCCGTGCGGCGGGCCGGGCGCAAGACGGCCATCGCGTTCGGGCCGTTCCTGATCGCCGGGGCGTTCGCCGGCCTCCTCATCGGCGCCTACGCCGCCTGACGGCATCCGGGGTTCACGCCGCCTGACGGCATCCGTGGCCTACGCCGCCCGACGGCATCCAGGGCGCGCGCGGCCTGACGTCGGACGCACGAAACGCCTGGCGTACGCTGGTCTGGTCTGTCCACAACCCTTGACGAAAGGGACGCCCCGGTGACCGAGAAGGCCGACCTTCAGTCCGTCCTCGACCGTGCCGCCGCCGGTGGGCGGATCACCCCCGAGGAGGCGCTCGACCTCTACCGCGACGCCCCGCTGCACGCGCTCGGCGCCGCCGCCGACGCCGTGCGCCGCCGCAAGTACGCGGGCACCGAGCACATCGCGACGTACATCATCGAGCGCAACATCAACTACACGAACGTCTGCGTCACGGCGTGCAAGTTCTGCGCCTTCTACGCCGCGCCCAAGGACACCGCGAAGGGCTGGACGCGCGACCTCGACGACATCCTGCGGCGCTGCGCCGAGACCGTCGAGCTGGGCGGCACGCAGATCATGTTCCAGGGCGGGCACCACCCGGACTACGGCGTCGAGTACTACGAGCAGCACTTCGCCGCCATCAAGAAGGAGTTCCCGCAGCTCGTCATCCACAGCCTGGGGGCGAGCGAGGTCGAGCACATGGCGCGGATCTCGAAGGTCTCCGTCGAGGAGGCGATCCAGCGCATCCACGCCGCCGGTCTCGACTCCTTCGCGGGCGCCGGCGCCGAGCTGCTCCCCGAGCGGCCGCGCAAGGCGATCGCACCGCTGAAGGAGTCCGGCGAGCGCTGGCTGGAGATCATGGAGACCGCGCACCGGCTGGGCGTGGAGTCCACGTCCACCATGCTCATGGGCACCGGCGAGACCAACGCCGAGCGCATCGAGCACCTGCGGATGATCCGTGACGTACAGAACCGGACGGGCGGCTTCCGCGCGTTCATCCCGTACACCTACCAGCCCGAGAACAACCACCTGAAGGGCCGTACGCAGGCCACGCTCTTCGAGTACCTGCGGATGATCGCCATCGCGCGGCTGTTCATGGACAACATCCAGCACATCCAGGGCTCCTGGCTGACCACGGGCAAGGAGGTCGGCCAGCTGTCGCTGCACTACGGCGCCGACGACCTCGGCTCGATCATGCTGGAGGAGAACGTCGTCTCCTCGGCCGGCGCCAAGCACCGCTCCAACCGGCTCGAGATCATCGACCTGATCCGCAAGGCCGGGCGCGTCCCGGCCCAGCGGACGACGACGTACGAGCACATCGTCGTGCACGACGACCCGGCGGACGACCCCGTGGACGAGCGGGTCATGTCCCACATCTCCTCCACGGCGATCGCGGGCGGCACGGCCCACCCGGAGCTGAAGCTCCTGGCGTCCAACTGACTCGCCTCCAACCGGCCTACCCGTGCTGACGATTCACGCCGCCGACGAGGTCCGGTACACCTGGGACGGTACGGAGCCCGTCAAGGATGGTGCCGTCGCGGTAGTGGGGATACGCATCGCCGCCGTGGGCCAACTCGCGGAGGTACGGGAGGAGTTCCCGGACGCGCGCGTGCGCAGCTGGCCCGGCACCCTGGGGCCGGCGCGTATCCACGAAGGGCCGCTCCCGGACGCCCCGTCGCCGCGCGAGCGCATCCACGCCGTGCTGAAGCTGGGCGCGGTCGCGGTCCTGGAGCAGTACGTCGACTCGCCCGAACTGCGGGCCGCGGCCGAGCGGAACGACGTCGTCGTCCTTGAGCGCACCCGGCCCACGGCGATCATCCCGACCGGCCGCGCCGACCTCGCCGTGTTCGACGGGACCGGCGCCTGCATCGCCACGGTGTGCGCGGGGCGCCTGGTGCACCGGCGCCGCTGACCAGGACGGCTCAGCCCGCGAGCGCCTTCCCGAAGGCCCCCGAACTCTGCTTCACCCCACTGCAGTTGGTCGCCGCGTCGTCCCGCGTCGGCTTCCCCTTCTCGCACTGCTGATCCCGGAACGTCGCCCACATCGACACCCACGCGATCCCCTTCTGCTCCGCGAACGTCCGCACCTGCGCCGCGTCGGAGAGCGTGAACGTCTCGGCGGTGATGTCGTTCACGCCGATCATCGAGGTGAGCGCCATCCCCTGCCAGGCGCCGGCGTCGGACAGGCCGAACACCTTCTTCAGCTGCGCGTGGGCGGCCTTCGCCGAGGTGAGGGCGTAGTCGCCCATGTCGCCGGTGTACGACTCGCCGTAGTTCATGGTCATGAGATCGACCGTGGCGACCTGGACGTCGTACTTGTTGGCCGACTCCAGCAGCGCCAGGCTGCCGGAGTCCAGCCCGGACGGCATGACCGGCAGCGTGAAGGAGACCTCCAGGTCGCTCCGCTCCTTCTGGAGCAGGGCGATCGCCTCGGAGCGCAGGGCGATCGAGTGGGAGTCGGTCAGCCCGTCGCCCTCGATGTCGAAGTCGGCGCGGGTGGCGCCGGCCGCGTCCAGGGCCTTGCCGTACGCCGCCGCCAGCGCGGACGCGCTGTCGCAGGTCGACGCCAGCTCCTTGCCCGAGGCACCGCCGAACGAGACGCGGACGGAGCCGCCGTCCTTCGTCAGCTTCGATATCCGGGACTTCACCGCCGGGTCGCCCAGGGCGTTCTCGCCGTTCCACTTCGGTGTGCAGCCGCTGCCGTCGGAGATCACGAAAGCCAGGTTGTACGTCGACGGGGAGCCACTGGAGTCGGTGCCGGAGGCGTCCGTGGCGCTCACGTAGGGGGCGTACGACGTGCCGGACGACCCGGCGGCCGACGCGGCACCGGACGCCCCGGGCTGCTGCGTGGTGTCGGTGCCCCCGCCCGAGCCCGCGGAACAGCCCGCCGTGGCCAGGGCGAACAGACAAGTGAGCCCGGCCACCGGCTTCCGGAAACTCGGCATTCGCATGCACCCGCTCTCGTGATTTCTGTCTCAGCCTCGAAACAAAGGCTCATTCGAAAGGGAAACGTCTCACACGGAGCCGGTGTTCATGAAACCGGCTCATGCACAGGAAACACAGGGGAGGAAGGGGGTTGAGCTGGACCATTCGGGCAGGCGGAACGGGACATTCGGCCCCTTCCTCCTCGTGTGGAGTTGTGCAGGCATTCACGATATTCCACAGGCGGGAGACAGTCTGCGGCGTTTCTCATATCTGCCTCACAAGAAGGCGCGACCCGGTCACATAAAGACTCCCTAACGTCTGGGGAATGCATTCCGAGCCTGCCATCGAAAACCATGCGACCGGGCATGGTCGCCGCCGCGAACGCGGTATCGGGCCCGCCGAGGGGCCCGTGTTCGTTGACAACTCCGGGCGCCGGTCCAAGCTGCTGCGCCGGATCGGCCTCCTCGCCGGCGTGCTCTGCCTCGGGTACGCCGGCGTGCTGGGCCTGGCCTTCATGGGGATCGGCACCGGGACCCCGTCCTCGCTGCTGCCCTTCGCGGGCGGCGGCCCCGGCGGCGCCGCGCCGCAGGGCGGCGCCGGCACCCCGCGCGCACGACCCGGCGGCACGCCGCCCGCGGGCACCGCCCACGGCAGGCGCCCGAGCTCCGCCCCGTCCGCGTCCGCCGCCCCGTCCGCGTCCGCCTCCGCCACCACGGCCGGATGACCGGGACGCGGCCACTGCCATGACGACGACATCCACCCCTCGCGGCCGCCGCCGGGCCCCGAGCCGTATGCAGCGGGCGGCGGGCAGGGCCGCGGCGCTCCAGAGGCCGCGCGTCATCCTCGTGCTGCTGCTCCTGCTGGGCCTGACCAGCGTCATGCTGCTCGACGGCTATCTGCGTGCCGAGGTCGGCGGCGACGAGCGCGTGCGCACCGGGGCCAGTTCCAGCAAGGTCCCCGACAAGATCATCGACGGCGGCCCGATCCTCACCTTCCGGGGCGGGCGGGCCGCGACGGTCTCGGTGCCGAAGAAGACCATCGCCCTCACCTTCGACGACGGCCCGAACCCCACGTACACACCCCAGGTGCTGAAGATCCTGCAGGAGAACGACGTCCCGGCCACGTTCTTCCTGGTCGGCTCGATGGTCTCGCGCTACCCGGGCATCGTGCGTGACATGGTCCAGCAGGGCAGCGAGGTGGGGATCCACACGTTCACCCACGTCGACCTCTCGTACCAGAGCGACGCCCGCGTCGACCGGGAGATGGAGCAGACCCAGCTCGCGCTCGCGGGCGCGGCCGGCATCACGACCACCTTGTTCAGGGCGCCGTACTCCTCGGAGACGGACGCCATCGACAACTACAGCTGGCCCGTCTACAAGCGGCTCGGGCAGGAGGGGTACACCAGCGTCTTCGTCGACACCGACAGCGACGACTGGAAGAAGCCGGGCGTCTCGAAGATCGTCGACTGGGCCACGCCCAAGGGGACGTCGGGCGCGGCGGTCCTCATGCACGACGCGGGCGGCGACCGTGAGCAGACGATCGCGGCGCTGCCCGCGTACATCAAGAAGATGAAGGCGAAGGGCTACACCTTCACCACCGTCAGCGGCGTCATCGAGAAGCAGAACGCGGGCAGCCGGCAGACGGCGGCCCGGGGGACCGGAGCCGCCGCGGCGGCCGCCACCCCGGGTGCCACGGGCGAGCAGCCGGGCACCGGCCCCAACCGGCAGGCGGCCCAGGGTGGTTCGGCCGCCGGCCGTCTCCAGGCCGCTCACCGCAAGGCCACCGGCGCGACCCTCTACGAGGGCAAGGCGCTGATCGTCGCCGTCGCCGTGGCCGAGTACGCGCTGCCGGTGCTCTCGGTCGGCCTGATGGTGGTGGGCGTGGCCGTCATGGGCCGCTTCGGGATGATGGTGATCCTCGCCCGGCGCCACTACAGACAGCGCAACCGACGCCGGTTCGCCTGGGGGCCGCCGGTCACCCGGCCGGTCAGTGTGATCGTCCCGGCGTACAACGAGAAGGAGTGCATCGCCAACACCCTCGAGTCGCTGTCGAGGAGCACCCATCCGATCGAGGTCATCGTGGTCGACGACGGCTCCACGGACGGTACCTCCGAGATCGCGCGCGAGGCGGCGTACGCGCTCGGCATGACCAACGTCCGGGTGATCCGCCAGGAGAACGCGGGCAAGCCGGCCGCTCTCAACAACGGTGTGCGCAGCGCCAGTTGCGACCTCGTCGTGATGATGGACGGCGACACGGTCTTCGAGCCGGAGACCGTACGCCGGCTCGTGCAGCCCTTCGCCGACCCCGGAGTCGGCGCGGTCGCCGGCAACGCGAAGGTCGGCAACCGCAACACGGTCATCGGCGCCTGGCAGCACATCGAGTACGTGATGGGCTTCAACCTCGACCGCCGCATGTACGACCTGCTGCGCTGCATGCCCACCATCCCGGGCGCGATCGGCGCGTTCCGCCGCGAGGCGGTGCTCCAGGCCGGCGGCATGAGCGAGGACACCCTCGCCGAGGACACCGACATCACCATCGCCATGCACCGCGCGGGCTGGCGGGTCGTCTACGAGGAGCACGCCAGGGCCTGGACGGAGGCGCCGGGTTCGCTCAAGCAGCTGTGGTCGCAGCGCTACCGCTGGTCCTACGGCACCATGCAGGCCCTGTGGAAGCACCGCAAGTCCCTGACGGACAAGGGGCCTTCGGGCCGCTTCGGCCGGGTCGGCATGCCACTGGTGGTGATCTTCCAGATCGTCACGCCCGTCTGCGCCCCGCTGATCGACGTGTTCACCGCCTACTCGATGGTCTTCGTCGACTTCACGGCGGCGCTGCTGGCCTGGCTCGCGGTGCTCGCGGTGCAACTGGTCTGCGCGGCCTACGCGTTCCGCCTGGACCGGGAGAAGTACCGGTACCTGCTGATGATGCCGCTCCAGCAACTGGCCTACCGCCAGATGATGTACCTCGTCCTCATCCACTCCTGCATCACCGCCCTCACCGGCGGCCGCCTGCGCTGGCAGAAGCTGAAGCGGACCGGCGAGGTCGGAACGCCGGCGGGGGTGAGCTGACGTGGGCTCGCACCGACGAGGGGCAGCCGCCACTGCGCCGGGCGCGGCCGGAACCGACGTCCGGAGCACCGCCTCGCTCCCACAACTCCCCTCACGCGACCGGTACTTCGACACCCTGCGCGCCGTAGCCCTGGTCAGGGTCGTCGCCTACCACACCTTCGGCTGGGCCTGGGCCGGCCTGGTCTTCCCCTCCATGGGCATCATGTTCGGCCTGGCCGGCACCCTGATGGCGAAGTCCCTCGAACGCCCCGCGCCGAAGGTGCTGAGGAGCCGCCTCAGACGCCTGCTCCCGCCGTTCTGGTTCTGGGGCGTCTTCGTGGTCCTCGCGATGCTGATCCACGGCTGGATGCCGGGTTGGCAGATCGTCTACTGGATCGTGCCGCTCGGCGACCCGCCGGGCAACGCGTGGGGCGAGCAGGCGTGGGAGATCCTCTGGTACCTGCGGACGTACCTCTGGTTCGTCCTGCTGTCCCCGCTGCTCCTGTGGATCTTCCGCCTCGCCCCGGTCCCCGTCCTGCTGCTGTCCCTGGCCCCGGTCCTGGTCCTGAACTTCCTCTGGTCCGGCCCGGACAACCGCTTCGGCAGCGCCCTGTGGGACCTGTCGACGTACCTCTTCTGCTGGATTCTCGGCTTCGCCCACCGCGACGGCGTCCTGCAGCGGATGAGGCCGGCCCCGGTCGCCGTGGTCTCGCTCGCCGCGATGGCCTACGGCGGCTGGTACGCCTTCGCCCACCAGGCCGACTTCGGGACGTACGACCTCGACGAGAACCCGCTCGCCCAGGCCTTCTGGTCGGCCGGCTTCGTGATGCTGCTGATGTGGGCGAAGGCGCACTTCCGGATCGACTTCGCCGGGCTGAGGCGCTTCAGGCGGCTGGACCGGACGGTCACGGTCTTCAACGCGCGCGCCGTGACGATCTACCTCTGGCACGAGATCGCGCTGATCCTGGCGGTCCCGCTGATCGACCTGTTCTGGAACGTGCCCGCGTTCGAGACGTACCTGCCGCTCGACAGCCAGTGGTTCATGTTCGGCATCGGCTGGCTGCTGATCGCGGTGTTCGTCCTGCTGTGCGGCTGGGTGGAGGACGTGGCCGCGAAGAAGAAGCCGCGACTTCTTCCGTGAGGGCGGGCTGCAACAATGGCGAGGTGACCCGCGCCTCCCTGAACAAGCAGCCGCACGAAGTCGCCTCGATGTTCGACGACGTGGCGGAACGGTACGACCTGACCAACGACGTGCTGTCGCTCGGCCAGGACCGGGTGTGGCGCAAGGAGGTGGCCAGGGCGGTCGACGCCCGGCCCGCGCAGAAGGTCCTGGACCTCGCGGCCGGCACGGCGACCTCCTCGCTGCCGTTCGCGCGCACCGGCGCCTACGTCGTCCCGTGCGACTTCTCGCTCGGCATGCTCCAGGTCGGCAAGCAGAAGCACCCCTGGCTGCCGCTGACCGCGGGCGACGCGACCAGGCTGCCGTTCCGCGACGACGTCTTCGACGCCGTCACGATCTCCTTCGGGCTGCGCAACGTGCAGGACTTCGACGGGGCCCTGCGCGAGATGTACCGGGTGACCAGGCCCGGCGGCCGGGTGGTGATCTGCGAGTTCTCGCACCCGACCTGGGCGCCCTTCCGCACGGTCTACACCGAGTACCTGATGCGCGCCCTCCCGCCGGTCGCCCGCACGGTCTCGTCCAACCCCGACGCCTACGTCTACCTCGCCGAATCCATCCGTGCCTGGCCCGACCAGCCCGCGCTGGCCGAGCGGCTGCAGAAGGCCGGCTGGTCGAAGGTGGCGTGGCGCAACCTCACGGGCGGGGTGGTGGCCCTGCACCGCGGGTTCAAGCAGAGCTGACGACGTACGGGTCGCCCGGCTCGTCGAGTTCGCGCTGGAGTCCGCCGGTCGGCGGCCCTGGGATGCGCGGCTCGCGCACGCCGCCGCCGCCCTCTCCCTCGCCGAAGTCGAACCACACGTAGATCACGGAGTCCCGGGGCACCTCGGCGTTGGGCTGCGGGTACTGCCGTACGACGTACTCGACGACGGTCTGGTGGAAGTCGGGCCGATCCGGCGCGTTGAGGAAGAGGCCGGTCGCCTCTGCCGTCTTGCGCGCGTCCATGGCCATGAGTCCGACAAGTCGCGGTACGCGTACTTCGGGCGTCTTGGGCGTTATGCGCACAGATGTCACCCCCAGCGGTACTGGAAGGGTAACCGCAAGGGGGTGTCGTCCGGAAGCGCCAAGTGTCTTTCTGTAGCAGTCGGTTACTCGGTGTGACCGATCTGGAGGCCGAGTCCGAAGCAGAGTGCCTCCTCGTCGAGCTGCGGGTGCCGGTATGTCTCCCGCAGCTCCATGCCGAGGCGCTTCGTGACAGCGATGGACCGTTCGTTTCCGGGTCTGACCATCGCCACGACCTCCGGGACCCCGGCCGCCCTCAGCCGCTCCAGCGTCATCTGCGCGGCCGCGGTGGCGTACCCCTTGCCCCAGAACCCCCGTCCGAGCCGCCACCCGATCTCTATCTCGCCCGCCGGACCCCAGTCCCGCGGCCACGGCTGGGCGCCGGTGAAGCCGACGACCCGCCCGGAGTCGTCGACCATGGTCCACAGGCAGAAGCCCCGCTCGGCGTCGTGCCGGCGCTGGCGCGCGGTGAGCTCCTCGTAGACGGACAGCTCCGCGGACGTGCGGCCGTGGAACTCCATGACCTCCGGGTCGTCGAAGATCCGGTGCCAGGCGACCGCGTCCTCGTCGGTGGGGACGCGCAGCCGTACGACGGGGAGAGCTCGGTTCACGAGGGCAGCCCTTCAGCCGGGTGATCAGTGCTGCTGAATAGACTGCCCCTGTCCCGTGCCGTTCGGCACCGAGATTTCGAACTTGGGGAGATCCCGCCGTGACCGTCGCGACCGAGCCGCTCTCCGGGAACACCGCCGATGTCATCGTCGTGGGCGCGGGGCCGGCCGGCTCCACGACCGCCTACCACCTCGCCAAGTCGGGCCTCGACGTCCTGCTGCTGGAGAAGACCGAGTTCCCGCGCGAGAAGGTCTGCGGCGACGGCCTCACCCCTCGCGCCGTCAAACAGCTCGTGGCCATGGGCATCGACATCTCCGAGGAAGCCGGCTGGCTGCGCAACAAGGGCCTGCGCATCATCGGCGGCGGCAGCCGCCTCCAGCTCGACTGGCCGGATCTCGCCTCCTTCCCCGACTACGGCCTCGTCCGCAAGCGCGACGACTTCGACGAGCAGCTCGCCCACCAGGCCCAGAAGGCGGGCGCGCGGCTCTACGAGCGCTGCAACGTCGGCGCCCCGATCGTCGACGAGCGCACGGGCCGCATCACCGGCGTGCACGCCAAGCTCGGCGACGAGAAGCGCGAGGTCACCTTCCACGCGCCGCTGGTCGTCGCCGCCGACGGCAACTCCACGCGGCTGTCGCTGGCGATGGGCCTGCACCGCCGCGAGGACCGCCCGATGGGCGTGGCCGTGCGGACGTACTTCGAGTCGCCCCGCCACGACGACGACTACCTGGAGTCCTGGCTGGAGCTGTGGGACCGCCGCGGCGCGCAGGACCGGCTGCTGCCCGGCTACGGCTGGATCTTCGGCATGGGCGACGGCACGTCGAACGTCGGCCTCGGCGTCCTCAACACCTCGGCGTCCTTCAAGGACCTGGACTGGCGCGAGGTCCTGAAGGCCTGGTGCGCCTCCATGCCCGAGGACTGGGGCTACACCCCGGACAACATGACCGGCCCGATCCGCGGTGCCGCCCTGCCGATGGCCTTCAACCGCCAGCCCCACTACACCAGGGGCCTGCTTTTGGTCGGCGACGCCGGCGGCCTGGTGAACCCCTTCAACGGCGAGGGCATCGCCTACGCCATGGAGTCCGGCCAGATCGCCGCCGACGTCATCGTCCAGGCCCACGCCCGCCCGACGCCCGCGAGCCGCGAACTGGCCCTGCAGCGCTACCCGCGCGTCCTGAAGGACACCTACGGCGGCTACTACACGCTGGGCCGCGCCTTCGTGAAGCTCATCGGCAACCCGAAGGTCATGAAGATCGCGACCCAGCGCGGCCTGACGCACCCGGTGCTGATGAAGTTCACCCTGAAGATGCTGGCGAACCTGACCGACCCGACCGGCGGCGACGCCATGGACCGCATCATCAACGGCCTGAGCAAGGTGGCCCCGAAGGCGTGAGTCAGCGGCTCAGTGCCTCGACGTTGGCGGCCCGGCGGGCGAACACCTCGTCGCGCCGGTCCGCCACCTGCCGCAGGGCGTCCTTGCGCCCGCGCACGGAGAGCCGGTCCAGGTAGACCCGGCCGTTGCAGTGGTCGGTCTCGTGCTCCAGGCAGCGGGCGAAGTACCCGGTGCCCTCGACGGTGACCGGCTCGCCGTCCTTGTCGAGGCCGCGCACCACGGCCCGGTCCGGGCGCGGTACGTCCATCACGGCACCCGGCACCGACAGGCACCCCTCGCCCTCGTCGAGCAGCCGGCGCCCGGCGGGGGCCAGGGCGTCGAGGACCGGATTGACGATGTGCCCGACATGCCGGACCCCGTCGTCGTCCGGGCAGTCGTAGACGAACAGCCGCAGGCCGACGCCGACTTGGTTCGCCGCGAGCCCCGCGCCCTCGGCGACGTACATCGTCAGGAACATGTCGTCGATGAGCGCGGCGAGATCGGGCCCGAACTCGGTGACGTCCCGGCACGGCTTGTGCAGCACCTCCTCGCCGACCTCGGTGATGCGCCGCACCGAGCCGCGCCGGGCCTCGGGCGCCAGCGGAGGATACGACTCGACGGGCCTGCCTTGTACGAACACGCTGGGCATGTCTGTGTCTCCCTGTGGTTGTGAGGATGCTGTGGGTGGCGGGAAAAGCGGGTTCCGGCCCGCGGAGCCCCTCCCTACCCTCCGGTACTCATGACAACAGAACACACAGAGCAGGCGCAGGAGATCTCCGGCCACACCCGCAGACGCTTCCTCGCCGGAGCCGGGGGAGCGGCCGGCGCCCTCGCCTTATGGCCCGCCGGGCGCGCGAGCGCGGCGTCCGCCGGCAAGCGCGTCGCCGTCCTCGGCGGCGGGGTCTCCGGCCTCAGCGCGGCCCAGGAACTCGCCGAACGCGGCTACGCCGTCACCGTCTACGAGTACTACGACATCCTCGGCGGCAAGGCCCGCTCGATGGATGTGCCCGGCACCGCGAGCGGTGGCCGCAAGCCCCTCCCGGGCGAGCACGGCTTCCGCTTCTTCCCCGGCTTCTACCGGAACCTGCCGGACACGATGCGCCGCATCCCCTTCCCCGGCAGCCCGAACGGCGTCCACGGCAACCTCCGGGGAGCCACCGAGGAACTGTTCGCCCGCAGCGCCGGCCGGTCCGACCTGCACTTCCCCCTGCGCCGCGTCACCACGCCGCCCGCCCCCGGCGACATCACCCCGTCGTGGATCCGCGACCAGATCCTCTCCGTCCTGGACCTCGGCACCCGCCTGCCCGCCCACGAGGCCGCCTACTTCGCGGACCGTCTCCTCGTCCATCTCACGAGCTGCGACGCCCGCCGCGAGGGACAGTGGGAGAAGGTCGCGTGGTGGGACTTCATCCGCGCCGAGGAGATGAGCGAGGAGTACCGGACCCTCCTCGGCATCGGCCAGACCCGCAACCTCGTCGCCACACGCGCGGAGGTGGCGTCCACGCGCACCGTCGGCCGCGTCATCATCGAGGCCCTGATCCTGTGGGGACTGCTCGGCCGGGGTCTGGACGGCGACGCCGACGTCGACCGCGTCCTCAACGCCCCCACGAGCGAGGCGTGGATCGATCCCTGGGAGGCCCACCTCCGCTGCCTCGGCGTCGAGTTCGTCCTCGGCACCCAGGTCCGCGAGGTCTCGTGCGCCGGCGGCCGGGTCACCGGCGTACGCGTCTCGGCGCGCGACGGCGGCCAGGAGCGCACGGTCACCGCCGACCACTACGTCTCCGCGCTGCCCGTCGAGCACGCGCGCGCGACGTGGGGCGCGGCGCTGCGGGCGGCCGACCCGCAGCTCGCGAAGTGCGACGCGCTGCGGACCGACTGGATGACCGGCGTGATGTTCTACCTGCGCACGCCCACACCCGTCGTGCACGGCCACATCAACTGCCTCGACTCGCCCTGGTCGGTGACGGGCATCGGGCAGGCCCAGTTCTGGAACGGACGGGACTTCTCACGCGACTACGGCGACGGACAGGCGCACGACTGCCTCTCCACGATCATCTCGGAGTGGGACAAGCCCGGCATCCTGTACGGCAAAACGGCCAAGGAGTGCACCAAGGACGAAATCGTCGCCGAGCTCTGGGCGCAACTGAAGGACGCCTTGAACGACTCGGGCAAAACGACCCTGACCGACGAGGACCGCCTCGGCTGGTTCATGGACCCGGCGGTGACGGGCCTCGGCGGCCCGGACCCGCAGAACCGCGAACAGCTCCTCATCCACCCCACGGGCACGCTCTACAACCGCCCTTCGGCCCGCACGGGGGTCCCGAACTTCTTCCTCGCCGGCGACTACGTCCGCACGGATGTCGACCTGGCGACGATGGAGGGGGCCAACGAGTCCGCGCGGCGTGCCGTCAACGCACTGCTGAGTGCGGACAATTCGGACGCCCCGCCCTGTGCGATCTGGGAGCTGTACCGCCCACCGGAGATGGAACCCCTCAAGCGGGTCGACGAGGTCCGCTACAAGCTGGGCCTGCCGAACACCTTCGACCTGGGCTGAGCCCGGCCGGGGCCGGGCCTGATCGCGGGTCAAGTCCGGCGAAACGGACGGAAGGACCACTGCCCCCGAGCGGCCGCGGTCCTTCCGTGCGTCTGTTGCGTTGTGTGTCGCGCCGTGCGTCAGAGCACCCGCACCGCGCCGGTCGGCGGGTCGTAGGAGAGCGGCTTCTCGACGACGCCGGTCGACGGGTTCTGCGCGCCGACGAACATGCCGTCGCCCACGTACACCGCAACGTGGTACGCGCTGCCCGCGCCACCCCAGTACAGGATGTCGCCCGCCTGCAGGTTGCTCAGCGAGACCTGGGTGCCGGCCGTCGACTGGTCCTGCGAGACGCGCGGCAGGTCGACGCCGACCTGCTTGAAGGCCGCCTGCACCAGACCGGAGCAGTCCCACGAGTTGGGGCCGGTGCCGCCGGAGACGTACGCGTCGCCGACCTGAGCCTTCACGAAAGCGATGACCGCCGCGGCCGAACCGGTGGCCGTGGAGGAGCTGGTGGTGGTCGTGGAGCTCGCGGAGGCGGCCAGGGTGGTCCGCTGCGTGCTGCGCGAGGCGCGCTCGGCAGCGGCCTTGCGAGCGGCCTCCTGGGCCGCCTTCTTCTTGGCCGCGGCCTTCTGCTTGGCCTCCGCGAGGTCCGTCTTGGCCTGCTTCGCGGCCTTTGCGGCGGCCGCGTCACGCTCGGCCTGCAGCTGGTAGTTCGCGGCCGCCTGCTGCGTGGCATCCGCGGACTGGGCGACCTGAGAGGCCAGATCGGCCGTCAGGGTGGGCAGTTCGAGGGTCTGCGTCACCGGCTCGGCGGCGTTCGCCGAGGCCGACGCACCCGCGGCCGCCATGCTGAGGACGCCACCGGTCACACCGACGCGCAGCGCGAGCGAGGACGTCGCGGTGCGGCGGGGTTTCCGGTGGCTGCGTATGTGAGCGGTGTGGGACATGAGAACAACCGGTATCAGGGGCTCCTCCATACCTTCAAGAAACGTGTGCTGCGCCACAGTTGTTCAACTGACGCCCCGAAACCTGGTTCCAGCGACCCTTATTGACGCCGTAACGGACATTGCGGACGAGACTCATTGCCCTCGTGATCACGGTCTTTCATCGTTACGCCCGAATTGCCCCGCGCCTACCATCGGTTGAGGCAGATGGCCAAGCCCCGTTCTCATGCGCCTCTCATGAGTGTGGCGGAGGTCACGCAACGGTCGCGTCGGTGTGCGCGTCTCGCGCGTAGATCACGACGGGATTGCGCCCCGATCACGACCCGGCTCCGCTCGTGAACGCGTGCACGCGTCCACACCGCACCTCACCCCTCCCCCTGATGTGTGAACGGGCCCCTCTATCAGGACGACCCGTCCATCACCAATTTGCATGCAAAGGAAGCCTCTTGATATGGAGACGCCCCCTCCGAACTGCGCCGACAAGCGGAAATGTCACCTCTGGTGATCAGTCTGACGCTTCACGTATGAAGATCACCGCTCATCCGACTTCATGATCCTTCGTCAGGTGGTGGAGATCACAAAGCTTGTGCAATACCCCGTGTCGCAGATCACAGAGCGTCGGGCATAAGATGCGAGGCAGTTGGGCTTGTGACCTGCTTCACATGTTCTCGATCTTCGCCGGAACGGGCGGGGCGGGAGGGGCGTATGAGGCGGGTGTGAGTCCGACGTCATCGCCAGCAGTCAGTGCCGACTGAGAGGAGCGAGGAGCGGTGAACGCGTATGCGCCCATCCTCGTACTGGGAGCCCTCGGGGCAGGCTTTGCGATCTTCTCCGTGGTCATGGCCACGCTGATCGGTCCGAAGCGTTACAACCGGGCCAAGCTCGAGGCCTACGAGTGCGGCATCGAGCCGACCCCCACGCCGGCCGGCGGCGGGCGCTTCCCCATCAAGTACTACCTGACGGCGATGCTCTTCATCGTCTTCGACATCGAGATCGTCTTCCTCTACCCCTGGGCCGTCACCTTCGACGCCCTGGGGATCTTCGGGCTCGTCGAGATGCTGCTCTTCGTGCTCACCGTCTTCGTCGCGTACGCGTACGTATGGCGGCGCGGCGGCCTGGAATGGGACTGAGGGGCCTTTAGAACATGGGACTCGAAGAAAAGCTGCCGAGCGGATTCCTGCTGACCACCGTGGAGCAGGCCGCGGGCTGGGTGCGCAAGGCGTCCGTCTTCCCGGCCACGTTCGGCCTCGCCTGCTGTGCCATCGAGATGATGACCACCGGCGCCGGCCGTTACGACCTGGCGCGCTTCGGCATGGAGGTCTTCCGAGGCTCGCCCCGCCAGGCGGACCTCATGATCGTGGCCGGCCGGGTGAGCCAGAAGATGGCACCGGTGCTGCGCCAGGTCTACGACCAGATGCCGAACCCCAAGTGGGTGATCTCCATGGGGGTCTGCGCCTCCTCGGGCGGCATGTTCAACAACTACGCGATCGTCCAGGGCGTCGACCACATCGTCCCCGTCGACATCTATCTGCCCGGCTGCCCGCCGCGGCCCGAGATGCTGATCGACGCCATTGTCAAGCTGCACCAGAAGATCCAGTCCTCCAAGCTCGGCGTGAACGCCGAGGAGGCGGCCCGCGAGGCGGAGGAAGCAGCGCTCAAGGCCCTGCCCACGATCGAGATGAAGGGGCTGCTGCAGTGAGCGACGTGAACGGCACCGGCGCGGGCGGGGTCAACCCGGAGAAGGACCTCGGCGCCTCCAACCTCCCCGGCCAGCGCGGCGAGGGCGGCGAGGAGATCCGCGTCCAGCGCGGCATGTTCGGCGCCACCAACGGCGGGGACACCTCCGGCTACGGCGGCCTGGTCCGCTCGGTCCGCCTCCCGGGACCGTCGGCCCGCCCCTACGGCGGCTGGTTCGACGAGGTCGCCGACGAACTCGAGGGCGCCCTGGAGGAGCAGGGGCTGCTCCCCGACAACGCGATCGAGAAGACGGTCGTCGACCGCGGGGAGCTCACCTTCCACATCGAGCGCGAGCACTTGCTCCGTGTCGCGCAGACCCTCCGCGACGACCCGGCCCTGCGCTTCGAACTGTGCACCGGCGTCAGCGGCGTGCACTACCTGCACGACAAGGGCCGCGAGCTGCACGCCGTCTACCACCTGCGCTCGATCACCCACAACCGGCTGATCCGCCTCGAGGTCAGCGCCCCCGACAGCGACCCGAGGATCCCGTCGCTGGTCTCCGTGTATCCCACCAACGACTGGCACGAGCGCGAGACCTACGACTTCTTCGGCATCGTCTTCGACGGTCACCCGGCCCTGACCCGGATCATGATGCCGGACGACTGGCAGGGCCACCCGCAGCGCAAGGACTACCCCCTCGGCGGCATCCCCGTCGAGTACAAGGGCGCCCAGATCCCGGCTCCGGACCAGCGGAGGTCGTACTCGTGAGCACGCAGTCAGCATCGGCCCGCGAGACCACCGAGGGCACCGTATACACGGTCACCGGTGGCGACTGGGACGAGGTCGTCCAGTCCGCGGCCCGCGCCGACGACGAGCGCATCGTCGTCAACATGGGTCCCCAGCACCCGTCCACCCACGGGGTGCTCCGCCTGATCCTGGAGATCGAGGGCGAGACGGTCACCGAGGCCCGCTGCGGCATCGGCTACCTCCACACGGGCATCGAGAAGAACCTCGAGTTCCGCACGTGGACGCAGGGCACCACGTTCGTGACGCGCATGGACTACCTGACGTCCTTCTTCAACGAGACCGCCTACTGTCTCGCCGTCGAGAAACTCCTCGGCATCGAGGACGAGATCACCGAGCGCGCCAAGATCATCCGGGTGCTCCTGATGGAGCTGAACCGGCTCTCCTCCCACCTGGTGTGCATCGCCACCGGCGGCATGGAGCTCGGCGCCACCACGATCATGATCTACGGATTCCGTGATCGTGAAATGATTCTCGACATCTACGAGCTCATCACGGGCCTCAGGATGAACCACGCGTACATCCGCCCCGGCGGCCTCGCGCAGGACCTGCCGCCCGGTGCGGTGGACCACATCCGCGAGTTCGTGAAGAAGATGAGGAAGAACCTCCCGGAGTACGACAAGCTCGCCACCGGGAACCCCATCTTCAAGGCCCGTATGCAGGACGTCGGTTACCTCGACCTGGCCGGCTGCATGGCTCTCGGCGCCACCGGCCCGATCCTGCGCTCCACCGGCCTGCCGCACGACCTGCGCAAGGCGCAGCCGTACTGCGACTACGAGACGTACGACTTCGAGGTCCCGACCGCCGACACCTGCGACTCCTACGGGCGGTTCCTGATCCGCCTGGAGGAGATGCGCCAGTCCCTCGGGATCGTCGAGCAGTGCCTGGACCGGCTCCAGCCCGGCCCGGTCATGGTCGCCGACAAGAAGATCGCCTGGCCCGCCCAGCTCGCCCTGGGACCGGACGGGCTCGGCAACTCCCTCGACCACATCAAGAAGATCATGGGCACCTCCATGGAGGCCCTGATCCACCACTTCAAGCTGGTCACCGAGGGCTTCCGCGTTCCGCCGGGACAGGCGTACGCGGCCGTCGAGTCGCCCAAGGGCGAACTCGGGGTGCACGCGGTGTCCGACGGCGGCACCCGCCCCTTCCGGGTCCACTTCCGCGACCCGTCCTTCACCAACCTGCAGGCCATGGCGGCGATGTGCGAGGGCGGCCAGGTCGCCGACGTCATCGTCGCCGTCGCGTCCATCGACCCCGTGATGGGAGGCGTCGACCGGTGACCACCAGTTCTTCGGAGCGAGGCGTCAGCCTGGGCATGCCCGAACTGCCCGCGCCCGCCTACCCGGACGACGTCCGGGCCCGGCTCGAGACGGACGCGCGCGAGCTGATCGCCCGCTACCCCGACTCCCGGTCCGCGCTGCTGCCGCTGCTGCACCTGGTGCAGTCGGAGGAGGGTTATGTCACGCGCACCGGGATGCAGTTCTGCGCGGACATGCTGGACCTGACCACGGCCGAGGTCACCGCCGTCGCCACCTTCTACACCATGTACCGGCGCAAGCCGTCCGGTGACTACCAGGTGGGCGTCTGCACCAACACGCTGTGCGCGGTGATGGGCGGCGACGCGATCTTCGAGGAGCTCCAGGAGCACCTCGGCGTCGGCAACGGCGAGACCACCGGCGACGGCAAGGTCACCCTGGAGCACATCGAGTGCAACGCGGCCTGCGACTTCGCGCCGGTGGTGATGGTCAACTGGGAGTTCTTCGACGACCAGACCCCGGCCAGCGCCAAGCGCCTCGTCGACGACCTGCGCGCGGGACGGGACGTCGAGCCCACGCGCGGGGCGCGCCTGTGCACGTTCAAGGAGACCGCGCGGATTCTGGCCGGCTTCCCCGACGAGCGGCCCGGGGCCGTCGAGGCGAGCGGCAGTGCGGGACCGGCGTCGCTGGTGGGCCTCCGCCTGGCCAAGGGAGAGGCCGCACCCGCGCGCGTGGTCCATCCGCGGGACGGCGGGCCGCACGACGAGCGCCACACGGCCGTGCACGACCCGTCGCCGACCGAGCGCCTGAGCGCACACGACGCGCCGCAGGAGACGTCGGCCTCCGACCCGGCCCACCCGGCCGGGCCCACCGCCGAGGAGGGGGAGTGATGACCTTGGCACCCGAACTCAAAGACACCAGCCCCGAGAAGCTGCTCGCACCCGTGCTGTCGGCCTTCTGGGACGAGGACAAGTCCTGGTCGCTGGACGTCTACAAGAGGCACGAGGGATACGAGGGGCTCCGCAAGGCGCTCGCGATGTCGCCGGACGACCTCATCGCGTACGTCAAGGACTCCGGGCTGCGCGGCCGCGGCGGCGCGGGATTCCCGACGGGAATGAAATGGCAGTTCATTCCCCAGGGAGATGGAAAACCGCACTATCTAGTTGTCAACGCCGACGAGTCGGAGCCTGGGACGTGCAAGGACATCCCGCTCCTCTTCGCGAACCCGCACAGCCTCATCGAGGGCATTGTCATCGCGTGTTATGCGATCAGGTCGTCGCATGCCTTCATCTATCTGCGTGGTGAAGTCGTCCCCGTTCTGCGACGGTTGCACGAGGCCGTGCGCGAGGCCTACGAGGCCGGCTACCTCGGCGAGAACATCCTGGGCAGCGGCCTGGACCTGCAGGTCACCGTGCACGCCGGCGCCGGCGCGTACATCTGCGGTGAGGAGACCGCACTGCTCGACTCGCTCGAAGGCCGCCGGGGTCAACCGCGGCTCCGCCCCCCTTTCCCCGCTGTGGCGGGCCTCTATGCGTGCCCGACTGTTGTGAACAACGTCGAGTCGATCGCGTCGGTTCCCGCAATTCTGAATCGGGGCAAAGAATGGTTCCGGTCGATGGGCAGCGAGAAGTCCCCGGGCTTCACGCTCTACTCGCTCAGCGGCCATGTCGCGAGCCCCGGCCAGTACGAGGCCCCGCTCGGCATCACGCTCCGCCAGCTGCTCGAGATGAGCGGCGGCATGCGGCCGGGCCACCGCCTCAAGTTCTGGACGCCGGGCGGCTCCTCGACGCCGATGTTCACCGACGAGCACCTCGACGTACCCCTTGACTACGAGGGCGTCGGCGCCGCCGGTTCCATGCTCGGCACCAAGGCCCTGCAGTGCTTCGACGAGACGACCTGCGTCGTGCGCGCCGTCACCCGCTGGACCGAGTTCTACGCCCACGAGTCCTGCGGCAAGTGCACACCGTGCCGCGAAGGGACGTACTGGCTGGTGCAGTTGCTGCGTGACATCGAGGCCGGCAAGGGCGCCATGTCCGACCTCGACAAGCTCAACGACATCGCGGACAACATCAACGGCAAGGCCTTCTGCGCCCTCGGCGACGGTGCCGCCTCGCCGATCTTCTCCTCGCTCAAGTACTTCCGCGAGGAATACGAGCAGCACATCACGGGCCGGGGCTGCCCCTTCGACCCGGCCAAGTCGACGGCCTGGGCCGACCGCACGGAGGTGAACGCATGACTGTGACCACCAGCGCTCCCTCCGGAGGGGGAGAGGCGGCGGTCCCGCCGGAAGATCTCGTGACGCTGACGATCGACGGCGTGGAGATCAGCGTGCCCAAGGGCACCCTGGTCATCCGGGCCGCCGAGCAACTGGGCATCGAGATCCCCCGGTTCTGCGACCATCCCCTGCTCGACCCGGTCGGCGCCTGCCGCCAGTGCATCGTCGAGGTCGAGGGCCAGCGCAAGCCGATGGCGTCCTGCACCATCACGTGCACGGACGGCATGGTGGTGAAGACGCAGCTCACCTCGCCGGTCGCCGAGAAGGCCCAGCACGGAATGATGGAGTTCCTCCTCATCAACCACCCGCTGGACTGCCCGGTCTGCGACAAGGGCGGCGAGTGCCCGCTGCAGAACCAGTCCATGTCGCACGGCAACGCCGAATCCCGGTTCGACGGGAAGAAGCGGACGTACGAGAAGCCCGTCCCGATCTCCACCCAGGTCCTGCTCGACCGTGAGCGGTGCGTGCTGTGCGCCCGCTGCACCCGCTTCTCCAACCAGGTCGCGGGCGACCCGATGATCGAGCTCCTGGAGCGGGGCGCCCTCCAGCAGGTCGGTACCGGTGAGGGCGACCCCTTCGAGTCGTACTTCTCCGGCAACACCATCCAGATCTGCCCGGTCGGCGCGCTGACCTCGGCGGCGTACCGATTCCGCTCCCGCCCGTTCGACCTGGTGTCCTCGCCGAGCGTGTGCGAGCACTGCTCCGGCGGCTGTGCCACCCGCACCGACCACCGGCGCGGCAAGGTCATGCGGCGGCTCGCGGCCAACGACCCCGAGGTCAACGAGGAGTGGATCTGCGACAAGGGGCGGTTCGCGTTCCGGTACGCGCAGCAGCGCGACCGGCTCGAGCAGCCTCTCGTGCGCAACGCCGAGGGCGAGCTGGAGCCCGCCTCCTGGCCGGAGGCGCTGCAGATCGCCGCGCAGGGCCTGCTCGCCTCGCGCGGCCGCACCGGTGTCCTGACCGGCGGTCGCCTCACCGTCGAAGACGCCTACGCGTACAGCAAGTTCGCGCGCGTGGCGCTCGACACGAACGACATCGACTTCCGCGCGCGGGTGCACACCAGCGAGGAGGCCGACTTCCTGGCGGCAAGGATCGCCGGACGCGGACGTGACCTCGACGGTACGGGCGCCACGTACACCTCTCTGGAGAAGGCACCCGCCGTCCTGCTGGTCGGGTTCGAGGCCGAGGAGGAGGCGCCCGGCGTCTTCCTGAGGCTGCGCAAGGCCTGGCGCAAGCACGGACAGAAGGTGTTCTCGCTCGCCACACACGCCACGCGCGGCCTGGAGAAGGCGGGCGGCACGCTGCTTCCCGCGGCTCCGGGCACCGAGACCGAGTGGCTGGACGCCCTCGCGGGCGGGGTCGGCCTGGAGGGCGACGGTTCGAAGGCCGCCGAGGCGCTGCGCGCCGAGGGCGCGGTCATCGTCGTCGGCGAACGGCTGGCCGCCGTCGCGGGCGGGCTCACCGCCGCCGTACGGGCCGCCTCCGCGACCGGCGCGCAGCTGGCGTGGATCCCGCGGCGGGCCGGAGAACGCGGCGCCCTCGAGGTCGGCGCACTGCCGTCGCTGCTCCCGGGCGGACGCCCGGCGACCGACCCACGCGCGCGTGAGGAGGTCGCTGCGGCCTGGGGCCTGGCCGAACTCCCGCACCGCTACGGCCGCGACACGGGCCAGATCGTCGAGGCCGCTCTGAGCGGCGAGCTGCAGGCACTGGTGGTCGCGGGCGTCGAGGTCGCCGACCTGCCCGACCCGGCACGCGCGCGTGAAGCACTTCACGAGGCCGGCTTCGTGGTGTCGCTGGAGCTGCGGCCCAGCGAGGTGAGCGAGCTGGCGGACGTCGTGCTGCCCGTCGCCGCGGTCGCCGAGAAGGCCGGCACCTTCCTCAACTGGGAAGGCCGGGTGCGCTTCTTCGACGCCGCGCTCAAGCCCGACCAGATGGCCCGCCGCCTCGCGCCCACCGACGCGCGCGTGCTGCAGATGCTGGCCGACGCCATGGACGTACACCTGGGGCTGCCCGATCTGCGCACCGTGCGCGCGGAGATCGACCGGCTCGGCCCCTGGGACGGACCGCGGGCCACCGAACCCCTGGAGCGCGGGGTCGCACTGCCGCGGCCCGCCGCCGGTGAGGCCGTTCTCTCCGGCCACCGCCTCCTGCTCGACCAGGGTGTCCTCCAGGAGGGCGACGAGGCGCTCGCCGGGACCCGGCACGCCGCCCACGCGCGCCTGTCGGCCGCGACCGCCGCCGAGGTGGGCGTCAAGGACGGCGACCTCCTCGCCGTGACCGGCCCCTCGGGAGCGGTCGAACTCCCGCTTGAGATCACGGAGATGCCCGACCGCGTGGTCTGGCTCCCGCTGAACTCGGTCGGCACGGGCGTCGCCTCCGACACCGGGGCGCTGCCCGGCGCTCTCGTCCGCATCGGCCCGGCGACGCTCGTCGGCGAGGCCCCGAAGGAGGTGGAGGCATGAGCCCGTACCTCGCCGCTGAAGACCTCTCGATGTTCGGCCGCGACCCCTGGTGGCTGGTCGTCGTCAAGGCCGTCTTCTGCTTCGCCTTCCTGATGGTGACCGTGCTGTTCTCCATCGTCTGGGAGCGCAAGGTCGTCGCCTGGATGCAGCTGCGCATCGGCCCCAACCGGCACGGCCCCTGGGGCATGCTCCAGTCGCTCGCCGACGGCGTGAAGCTGATGCTCAAGGAAGACGTGATCGTCAAGCGCGCCGACAAGGTGGTCTACGTCCTCGCGCCGATCGTCGCGGCCATCCCGGCCTTCATGGCGATCGCGGTGATCCCCTTCGGGCCGGCCGACAACGAGATCTCGATCTTCGGCACCCGCACCACGATGCAGCTGACCGACCTGCCGATCGCGATGCTCTTCATCCTCGCGGTCGCCTCGGTCGGCATCTACGGCATCGTGCTCGCGGGCTGGAGTTCCGGATCCACCTACCCGCTCCTCGGCGGCCTGCGCTCCTGCGCGCAGATGATCTCGTACGAGATCGCCATGGGTGCCGCCTTCGCCTCCGTGTTCCTCTACTCGGGGTCGATGTCGACGTCGACGATCGTCGAGCAGCAGCACGACCGCTGGTACATCGTCCTGCTGCCGGTCTCCTTCATCCTCTACATCGTCACGATGGTCGGCGAGACCAACCGCGCCCCCTTCGACATGCCGGAGTCCGAGGGCGACCTGGTCGGCGGCTTCAACACCGAGTACTCGTCGATCAAGTTCGCGCTGTTCATGCTCGCCGAGTACGTCAACATGGTGACGGTCTCGGCGGTGGCGAGCACGCTCTTCCTCGGCGGCTGGCGGGCCCCCTGGCCGATCAGCACGTTCTGGGAGGGCGCCAACCACGGCTGGTGGCCGCTCCTCTGGTTCACGATCAAGGTGCAGCTGCTGCTCTTCGGCTTCATCTGGCTGCGCGGCACGCTCCCTCGCGTCCGCTACGACCAGCTGATGAAGCTCGGCTGGAAGGTCCTCATCCCGGTCTCCGTGGTCTGGCTGATGCTGGTCGCGACCGTCCGGGCCCTCAGGAACGAGAACTACGACTTCGCCGACATCGCCCTCTACATCGGCGGCGGCGTCCTCGCCCTGCTGCTCCTGTCCTTCATCGCCGACATGTTCCGCGAGAAGAACCGGGCGGCCGAGCAGCCTGCCACCGAACCGGCCGGCTTCGACGCGATGGCCGGTGGATTCCCCGTGCCTCCGCTCCCCGGACAGGAGCTCCCGCCGGTGCCGAGGCGCACCCCTCGCCGCGAGCGGGAGCTGATTGTCAGTGGTGGGCCGGATACTGCCAGTGACGGATCTTCGGATGGAAAGGAGGCGTCCGATGGCTGAGGAGCCCAAGGAGACTGAGCAGTTGAAGCCTGGCTTCATGAACCCCGTCGCCGGCTTCGGCGTGACCTTCAAGGCCATGTTCAAGAAGCGGCTGACCGAGCAGTACCCGGAGCAGCAGAAGACCACTGCCCCCCGGTTCCACGGACGGCACCAGCTCAACCGCCATCCGGACGGGCTGGAGAAGTGCGTCGGCTGCGAGCTGTGCGCCTGGGCCTGCCCCGCCGACGCGATCTACGTGGAGGGCGCGGACAACACGGACGAGGAGCGCTACTCGCCGGGCGAGCGGTACGGCCGCGTCTACCAGATCAACTACGCCCGCTGCATCCTGTGCGGCCTGTGCATCGAGGCGTGCCCCACGCGCGCTCTGACGATGACCAACGAGTTCGAGCTGGCGGACTCGAGCCGCGCCAACCTCATCTACACCAAGGAGCAGCTGCTCGCCGGCCTCGAGGAGAACATGGTCGACAGCCCGCACGCCATCTACCCGGGGATGGACGAGCAGGACTACTACCGGGGACTCGTCACCGAGGCCGCGCCCGGCACGGAGCGCCAAGTGGCCCTCTCCAAGGGCGAGAAGCCCGAAGAACAGGGGGCCGAGGCATGAGCGACCTCGCCGCCTACTCCACCTCCACCGGAGAGGCCTTCCAGTTCTGGGTCCTCGGCACCGTCGCCGTGATCGGCGCCCTGTCCACGGTCTTCATGAAGAAGTCCGTCCACAGCGCGCTGTCGCTCGCCGGGACCATGATCGTCCTGGCGGTGTTCTACCTCGCCAACGGCGCCTACTTCCTGGGCATCGTCCAGGTCGTCGTCTACACCGGCGCGATCATGATGCTGTTCCTGTTCGTGGTGATGCTGGTCGGCGTGACGGCGGCAGACTCCCTGAAGGAGACCATCAAGGGCCAGCGCTGGCTGGCCCTTCTCTGCGGCCTCGGCTTCGGCGTCCTGCTGTTCGCCGGGATCGGCAACGCGTCGCTGAACGACTTCAACGGCCTCGCCGCGGCGAACGCGAACGGCAATGTGGAGGGCCTCGCGGCCCTCATCTTCACCAAGTACGTCTTCGCCTTCGAAATCACCGGCGCCCTGCTGATCACGGCCGCCGTCGGCGCGATGGTGCTCACCCACCGCGAGCGCACCGAGCGCGCCAAGACGCAGCGCGAGCTGTCCGAACAGCGCGTCCGCGAGGGCAAGCACGTACCGCCGCTGCCGGCGCCGGGCGTGTACGCGCGACACAACGCGGTGGACATCGCGGGCCTGCTGCCCGACGGCACCCCGTCCGACCTCACCGTCAGCAAGACGCTGCGCGACCGCGGCCAGATCCGGGACGTGTCGGCCGAGGCGCTCAACGACCTCAAGGCGCTGGAGCAGCGCGCGGAGGAGCGCCTGGAGCGCACCGAGATCGAACCGGCCACCTTCAAGAAGGAGGAGGCGTCGCAGTGAACCCGGTCAACTACCTGTATCTGTCGGCCCTGTTGTTCACGATCGGCGCCACCGGTGTGCTGATCCGGCGCAACGCGATCGTCGTGTTCATGTGCATCGAGCTGATGCTGAACGCCTGCAACCTCGCGTTCGTCACGTTCTCCCGCATGCACGGCAATCTCGACGGCCAGATCATCGCCTTCTTCACGATGGTCGTCGCCGCGGCGGAGGTCGTGGTCGGGCTCGCGATCATCGTGTCCCTGTTCCGTTCCCGCCACTCGGCCTCGGTCGACGACGCCAGCCTGATGAAGCTCTGAGGGGTCGCTGAATCGTGGAGAACCTGATTGCGCTGCTGGTGGCGGCGCCACTGCTCGGAGCGGCCGTACTGCTGTGCGGGGGGCGGCGGCTCGATGCCGTCGGCCACTGGATCGGCGTCCTGATGTCGACCGCGTCCTTCGTGTTCGGTGTGATCCTCTTCGCCGACCTGCTCGGCAAGAACGCCGAACACCGGACCCTGACGCAGCACCTGTGGACGTGGATCCCGGTCGAGAGCTTCCAGGCGGACGTCACCTTCCGCCTGGACCAGCTGTCGATGACGTTCGTGCTGCTGATCACCGGCGTCGGCTCGCTGATCCACCTGTACTCGGTCGGGTACATGGAGCACGACGAGCGCCGCCGCCGCTTCTTCGGCTATCTGAACCTGTTCCTCGCGGCGATGCTCCTGCTGGTCCTCGCCGACAACTACCTCCTGCTGTACGTCGGCTGGGAAGGCGTGGGCCTCGCGTCCTACCTGCTCATCGGCTTCTGGCAGCACAAGCCCAGCGCGGCGACTGCGGCCAAGAAGGCCTTCCTGGTCAACCGCGTCGGCGACATGGGCCTGTCGATCGCGATCATGCTGATGTTCGCGACGTTCGGGACCTTCGCGTTCGGGCCGGTCTTCAGCCACGTCGGTGACACCTCCGAGGGCAAGCTCACCGCCATCGCCCTGATGCTGCTGCTCGCCGCCTGCGGCAAGTCCGCCCAGGTGCCGCTGCAGTCCTGGCTCGGGGACGCGATGGAGGGCCCGACCCCGGTCTCGGCCCTCATTCACGCCGCGACGATGGTGACCGCGGGCGTCTACCTGATCGTCCGCTCCGGAGCGATCTTCAACGCCGCGCCGGACGCGCAGCTGGTGGTCACCGTGGTCGGTGCCGTCACGCTCCTGTTCGGTGCGATCGTCGGTTGCGCGAAGGACGACATCAAGAAGGCGCTGGCCGGCTCGACGATGTCGCAGATCGGCTACATGGTGCTGGCCGCGGGCCTCGGCCCCATCGGCTACGTCTTCGCGATCATGCACCTGGTGACGCACGGCTTCTTCAAGGCCGGGCTCTTCCTCGGCGCCGGATCGGTCATGCACGGCATGAACGACGAGGTCGACATGAGGAGGTACGGCGGCCTGCGCAAGTACATGCCGGTCACCTTCATCACCTTCGGCCTCGGCTACCTCGCGATCATCGGCTTCCCGGGTCTGTCCGGCTTCTTCTCCAAGGACAAGATCATCGAGGCGGCCTTCGCGAAGGGCGGTGCCGAGGGCTGGATCCTCGGCGGCTGCGCCCTGCTGGGCGCCGCGATCACGGCCTTCTACATGACGCGCGTGATGCTGATGACGTTCTTCGGCGAGGAGCGCTGGCGCAACCAGCCCACCCGCTCTCCGGAGGCGCCGAGCGCGGAGCCGGCCGCCGAGCACCACGGCGAGCACGCGGAGCCGCACCCGCACGAGTCACCCAAGGTCATGACGATCCCCATGATCGTGCTGGCCTTCGGGTCGGTCTTCGCCGGTGCGTTCTTCAGTATCGGCGACCGCTTCCTGCACTGGCTCGAGCCGGTCACCGGTCACAGCGAGGGCGACTCGCCGGTCAGCGCGACGACGGTCACCGGCGCGACCATGGTCTGCCTGGTCATCGGCGTCGGCATCGCCTACGCCATGTACGGCCGCCGCCCGGCCCCGTCCGTCGCCCCGCGCGGATCGCTGCTCACCCGGGCCGCCCGGCGCGACCTGCTGCAGGACGACTTCAACCACGTCGTCCTGGTCCGCGGCGGCGAGCACCTCACGCGCTCCCTGGTGTACGTCGACCACACCCTGGTCGACGGCGTCGTCAACGGCACGGCGGCCTCGGTCGGTGGCCTGTCCGGACGCATGCGCAGGCTGCAGAACGGCTTCGCGCGCTCCTACGCGGTCTCGATGTTCGGCGGTGCGGCGGTCCTCATCGCCGCGACCCTGCTGATGAGGGCGGTCTGATACCGATGTCCTTTCCTCTGCTGACAGCGACGGCGGTGCTCCCCGCGATCGGGGCGGTCGCCACGGCGGCGGTACCGGCCGCGCGGCGCACCGCCGCGAAGTGGCTGGCGCTGCTGGTCTCGCTGGCCACCCTCGCCCTCGCGATCACCGTCCTGGTCCGCTTCGACCCGAACGGCGACCGCTACCAGCTCACCGAGTCCCACTCCTGGATCAGGGCCTTCGGGGTCAGATACGAACTGGGCGTGGACGGCATCGGGGTGGCGCTGCTCGCGCTGACCGCCCTGCTGATCCCGTTCATCATCCTCGCGGGCTGGCACGACGCCGACCCGCTGGAGACCGGAAGCAAGCGGTGGCGGCCGACGCAGGGCTTCTTCGCCCTGATCCTGGCCGTCGAGGCGATGGTGATCATCTCCTTCGAGGCCACCGACGTCTTCCTCTTCTACATCTTCTTCGAAGCCATGCTCATCCCGATGTACTTCCTCATCGGTGGCTTCGGGGACCGTGCCCACGAGCACGGCGAGGAGGCGGCGTCGACGCAGCGGTCGTACGCGGCGGTGAAGTTCCTCCTCTACAACCTGGTCGGCGGCCTGATCATGCTGGCCGCGGTGATCGGCCTCTACGTGGTCGCCGGGAACTTCAGCCTCCAGGAGATCGCGCAGGCCCGCGCCAACGGCTCGCTCCACATGGCGACGAACACCGAGCGCTGGCTGTTCCTCGGCTTCTTCTTCGCCTTCGCGGTGAAGGCGCCGCTGTGGCCGCTGCACACCTGGCTGCCCAACGCCATGCAGGAGTCCACCGCGCCGGTCGCCGTCCTGATCACGGCGGTCGTCGACAAGGTGGGCACCTTCGCGATGCTCCGCTTCTGCCTCCAGCTCTTCCCGGAGGCGTCGAAGTGGGCGACGCCCGCCATCCTCGTCCTCGCCCTGATCAGCATCGTCTACGGGGCGCTGCTGGCCGTCGGCCAGCGGGACATCAAGCGGCTGGTGGCGTACGCGTCGATCTCCCACTTCGGGTTCATCATCATGGGCATCTTCGCGATGACCAGCCAGGGCCAGTCCGGCGCGACGCTCTACATGGTCAACCACGGTATTTCCACTGCCGCGTTGATGCTGGTGGCGGGCTTCCTGATCTCCCGGCGCGGCTCGCGGCTCATCGCGGACTACGGCGGTGTGCAGAAGGTCGCCCCGGTGCTCGCCGGCACCTTCCTGATCGGCAGCCTCGCGACCCTGTCGCTGCCCGGTCTGGCGCCGTTCGTCAGTGAGTTCCTGGTCCTGGTCGGCACGTTCACGCGCTACCCGGCGATCGGGATCATCGCGACCTTCGGCATCGTGCTCGCCGCGCTCTACACCCTCGTCCTCTACCAGCGGACGATGACGGGCCCGGTGAAGCAGGAGGTCTCCGCGATGCCCGACCTCAGGGTGCGTGAACTCGTGGTCGTCGCACCGCTGGTCGTGCTGCTGATCTTCCTGGGCGTCTATCCGAAGCCGGTGACGGACATCGTCAACCCGGCCGTGAAGTCGACCCTGTCCGACGTACACAAGAAGGACCCCAAGCCCTCGGTGGAGGCGGCCAAGTGAGCGCAACAGCCGTCCACAGCCTGTGGACAACGGCGGCAACCGCGGCCGATCCGATCTCGAAGATCCCCGCGCCGAAGATCGAGTACGGGCAGTTGTCGCCCACCTTGATCGTCGTGGGCGCGGCGATCGTCGGGGTGCTGGTCGAGGCGTTCGTGCCGCGCAAGTCCCGTTACTACGCCCAGGTGTTCATCTCCGCCGTCGCGCTCTGCGCCGCCTTCGCGGCGGTCGTGGCACTCGCGGCCGACGGATACGGCACCACCAAGGCGCACATCGCGGCGATGGGCGCGATCGCGGTCGACGGACCGTCCCTGTTCCTGCAGGGCACGATCCTGCTGGCCGGTCTGGTCGGCCTGTTCACCTTCGCCGAGCGGCGCCTGGACCCGGAGGCGCACGGCAACCGCGTCGACTCCTTCGCCGCACAGGCCGCGTCCGTGCCGGGCAGTGAGAGTGAAAAGGCCGCGGTCAAGGCCGGGTTCACCACCACCGAGGTGTTCCCGCTGCTGCTCTTCGCGGTCGCGGGCATGCTGGTCTTCCCGTCCGCCAACGACCTGCTGACGCTGTTCGTGGCCCTGGAGGTCTTCTCGCTGCCGCTCTACCTGCTCTGCGCGGTGGCCCGCCGCAAGCGGCTCATGTCGCAGGAGGCCGCGGTCAAGTACTTCCTGCTGGGCGCCTTCGCCTCCGCGTTCACGCTGTTCGGCATCGCGATGCTGTACGGCTACGCGGGCTCGGTGACGTACGCGAGGATCGCGCAGGTCGTCGACGGCACGGCCACGAACGTCGACCCGGCGCTCGCCGGCACCATGGGCAACGACGCGCTGCTGCTGGTCGGCAGCGCGATGATCGTCATGGGGCTGCTGTTCAAGGTGGGCGCCGTCCCGTTCCACATGTGGACGCCGGACGTCTACCAGGGCGCTCCGACCCCGGTGACCGGGTTCATGGCGTCGGCGACGAAGGTGGCGGCGTTCGGTGCGCTGCTCCGCCTGCTCTACGTCGTCCTGCCCGGACTGCGCTGGGACTGGCGGCCGGTCATGTGGGCCGTCGCGATCGTCACCATGCTGGGCGGCGCCATCGTCGCGATCACCCAGACCGACATCAAGCGGCTGCTGGCCTACTCGTCCATCGCACACGCGGGATTCATCCTGGCGGGTGTCATCGCGACCTCGAAGGACGGCGTGTCCTCCGTCCTCTTCTACCTGGCAGCGTACTCCTTCGTGACACTCGGCGCGTTCGCCGTGGTCACGCTGGTGCGCGACGCGGGCGGCGAGGCGACGCACCTGTCCAAGTGGGCCGGGCTCGGCCGCCGTTCACCACTGGTGGCAGCCGTGTTCGCGGTGTTCCTGCTGGCCTTCGCCGGTATCCCGCTGACCTCCGGCTTCGCCGGGAAGTTCGCCGTCTTCAAGGCGGCGGCGGAGGGCGGGGCGGCCCCGCTGGTCGTGATCGGTGTGATCTCGTCCGCGGTCGCGGCCTTCTTCTACATCCGTGTGATCGTGCTGATGTTCTTCAGCGAGCCGCGGCCCGAGGGCCCGACGGTCGCCGTGCCGTCGCCGCTGACCATGACGGCGATCGGTCTCGGCGTGGTGGTCACGCTGGTCCTCGGTGTGGCGCCGCAGTACTTCCTCGACCTGGCGAACCAGGCAGGAGTGTTCGTGCGCTGACCCGCGGTGCCTGTGCGAGGGCCCCGGTTCCCGACGGAACCGGGGCCCTTCGCCGTGTGCGGTCGGCCCGGGTGGACCGTCGAGCACGGAGAGTCACCGATACGGGTCTGTGGATAACTCCGAGGCTGTCGGTGCGGGCCCCTATCGTGGAGGCAGTGGTCGAGGGACGACGTACGGGGGACACGACAATGCGCGGGACGGGCGGGATCAGCGAGATGCCAGGGGTGACCGACAGCGAGGCGCTGGCCACGCTCCACCGGGTCTTCGGGTACGAGACCTTCCGCGGCGAGCAGGAAGCCGTCATCGAGCACGTGGTGGCCGGCGGCGACGCCGTGGTCCTCATGCCGACCGGCGGCGGCAAGTCGCTGTGCTACCAGATCCCGGCCCTGGTCAGACCCGGCACGGGCATCGTGGTCTCCCCGCTCATCGCGCTGATGCAGGACCAGGTGGACGCGCTGCGGGCGCTCGGCGTGCGCGCCGGGTTCATGAACTCCACGCAGGACTTCGACGAGCGCCGGGTGGTCGAGGCGGAGTTCCTCGCCGGTGAGCTGGACCTGCTGTATCTCGCGCCGGAGCGGCTGCGTCTGGACTCCACACTCGACCTGCTCTCCCGCGGCAAGATCGCGCTCTTCGCGATCGACGAGGCGCACTGCGTGTCCCAGTGGGGCCACGACTTCCGCCCCGACTACCTCGCCCTCTCCCTGCTCGGCGAGCGCTGGCCGGACGTCCCCCGGATCGCGCTCACGGCCACGGCCACGCACGCCACCCACCAGGAGATCACCCAGCGGCTGCACATGCCGGCGGCCCGGCACTTCGAGGCGAGCTTCGACCGGCCCAACATCCAGTACCGGATCGTGCCCAAGGCCGATCCCAAGAAGCAGCTGCTGAGCTTCCTGCGCGAGGAGCACGCGGGCGACGCGGGCATCGTGTACTGCCTGTCGCGCAAGTCGGTCGAGGCGACGGCGGAGTTCCTCTCGCGCAACGGCATCGAGGCGGTGCCGTACCACGCGGGCCTGGACGCGGGCACGCGCGCGGCGCACCAGTCCCGGTTCCTGCGCGAGGAGGGCCTGGTCGTGGTCGCGACCATCGCCTTCGGCATGGGCATCGACAAGCCGGACGTCCGCTTCGTCGCCCACCTCGACCTGCCGAAGTCGGTCGAGGGCTACTACCAGGAGACGGGCCGGGCCGGCCGGGACGGCCTGCCCTCGACGGCATGGATGGCATACGGCCTCAACGACGTCATACAGCAGCGCAAGCTGATCCAGACCGGAGAGGGCGACGAGGCGTTCCGGCGCCGGTCCGCCGCCCACCTGGACTCGATGCTGGCGCTGTGCGAGACGGTCCGGTGCCGCCGCGGGCAACTGCTCGCCTACTTCGGCCAGGACCCCGAGCCGACGGGCTGCGGCAACTGCGACACCTGCCTCGTCCCGCCGGAGACCTGGGACGGCACGGTCGCCGCCCAGAAGGTCCTGTCGACGGTGGTGCGGCTGCAGCGGGAGCGCGGGCAGAAGTTCGGCGCGGTGCAGATCGTCGACATCCTGCTCGGGCGGCGCACGGCCAAGGTGATCCAGTTCGACCACGACCAGCTGTCCGTGTTCGGCATCGGCGAGGAGCTCGCCGAGGGCGAATGGCGCGGCGTCGTACGGCAGTTGCTGGCACAGGGACTGCTCGCGGTGGAGGGCGAGTACGGCACGCTGGTGCTGACCGACGACAGCGGGTCGGTGCTGCGGCGCGAGCGGGAGGTGCCGCTGCGCAAGGAGCCGAAGAAGCCGGCGACCTCGCGGTCGGCGTCCTCCGGCAAGGGCGAGCGCAAGGCCAAGGCAGCCGCGGCCGAACTGCCCGAGGAACTGCAGCCCGCGTTCGAGGCCCTGCGCGCCTGGCGCGCCGAACAGGCCCGGGAGCAGGGCGTCCCGGCCTACGTGATCTTCCACGACGCCACGCTCCGGGAGATCGCCACCGTCTGGCCGACGTCGGTGCAGCAGCTCGGCGGCATCGGCGGCGTCGGCGAGAAGAAGCTGGCGACGTACGGCGAGGGTGTGCTGGAGGTACTGGCCTCGCTGGGCGGCGCACCCGCCTCGGAGCCCGCGGCGGGTGCACCGACCGCTCCCGCGCCTGCTCCCACAGCGAATGCCGGTGCGGGGGGAGAGGACTACTGGCCCGAGATGGACGCGGAGCCGGAACCGGACGACTGGATATGAGGAGCGGGGCCGGCGCCGTTCTGGCACCGGCCCGCGGCGTGGGGCATCGTCACAGCGCCCGGGCCGCGTACGCCCTGACGTCCGCGTCCGAGTCCGACGTGGCCGTGGCCAGAGCGGCGCAGGCGTCCTCGGTGTCGCCGTGCCGGGTCAGGGCGAGGACGGCCGCCTTGCGCACGTCGGCGTTCGGGTCCGCGAGGGCCTTGGCGAGGGCGGGGACCGCGACGTCCGGCTCGGCGGCGGACAGCGCGGTCGCGGCACCCGACCTCACCTGCCAGGCCGCATCGGACAGCGCGGCCATGGCGCGAGCGGCGAGCGGTGCCGGGCAGCCGGTGGTGCCCAGCGCTCCGTAGGCGGCGCCCTGCACCAGGGCGTCGGGGTCGCCGGTGAGGTCGGCCAGGGCGGTGAGGACGGCGGCGAGGTCGCCGGTCGCCTCTGCGTCGTCCCCGACCCCGAGCCGGCCTTCCACCTCCCCGAGCGGGCCTTCCACCTCCCCGAGCGGGTCTTCCGCCTCCCTGATCCGGCCTTGCGCCACTTCCCCAACTCGGCTCGCCCATACGGTCGCCAGGCCCTTGGCGATGGTGACGCGGACCTCGCGGGAGGGGTCGGTGGTGGCGGCCCGGGACAGTTCCGTGGCGGCGTCCACCGAGACGAGTGCGCGGACGGCCTCGATGCGGACAGCGATGTCCGAGTCGGTCAGGGCCCCGGTGAACAGGGCCGCATCGCCCAGGTGCAGGGCGCGCAGTACATCGAGGGAGGCGGCGCGGACGACGGGGTCGGACGACGCCAACGCGGCGGCGAGGCCGTCGCGGAGGGCCGGCTGCGCGGGCAGCGTCTCGACGAGTTCGCGCAGGGACGCGGCGGCCGCGGCCCGCACCTGGGGGGCGGCGTCGCGGAGGGCCTCGGCGAGGGCGGGACCCGTTCCCGGCGGCACCGTCTCGGTGAGGACGGCGACGGCCTCACGGCGGACGGCGGAGGCGGGGTCGGTCAAGTAGGGACGCAGGGCGTCGAGTTCGGGTTCTTCCTCGGCGAGGGCGACGAGCTCCAGGAGGCGGGCCGAGGCCTGGCCGGGGTCCGGGAGCGGGGACTCGGCGCCGGCCGTCCCGGTCGCGACCGCCGGCGTCCTCCGCGCGCCGGAGGCCACCGGCGCCACGTCGCGCGAGCCGGCCGTGGCGACGTCCTCGGGGTGGACCTCGCCGAGGTGACGGGACGGGCCGCCGACGGGGGTGAACTCGTCGACGGGGACGAGATAGGGAGCCACGGGACGGGCCGTGAACTCCATCGATCCGGAGGGGGACTTGTGCAGGTCGAGGTGGTGGAACCAGGAGACGTCGTCGCGTTCGGGGTGGTCGAGACGGTCGTGGTAAAGGCCCCAGCGGGACTCCGTGCGGGCCAGGGAGGAGCGCGCGGCCATCTCCGCGCAGTCGCGGATGAAGGAGACCTCGGCACAGCGCATCAGTTCGTGCGGGGTGCGGGCGCCCATCTCCGCGATGTCGTCGTGCATCCGCTCGAAGGACTCGAGGGCCAGGGAGAGGCGGGCGCCGGACTTCGGCGGGGCGACGTAGTCGTTCACGAAGCGGCGCAGCTTGTACTCCACCTGAGGCTGCGGCGGGCCGTCCGGATTGCGCAGCGGGCGGTAGATCAGCTCGTGCGCGTCCCGGAGCTGATCGGCCGGCAACTCGCCCTCGTACGGCGTGTACTGGGCCGCGTCCGCCCCCGCCAGGTCGCCGAAGACGAATGCGCCGATCATGTAGTTGTGCGGCACGCAGGCCAGGTCGCCGGCGGCGTACAGGCGGGGGACGGTCGTACGGGCGTGGTCGTCGACCCGTACGCCCGAGGCCGAATGGCCGCCGCACAGGCCGATCTCGGAGATGTGCATCTCGATGTCGTGGGTGCGGTAGTCGTGGCCGCGGCCCGAGTGGAAGGTGCCCCGGGTGGGGCGCTCGGTCGAGTGGAGGATCGACTCCAGGGCGGAGACCGACTCCTCGGGAAGGTGGCTGAGCTTCAGGTACACCGGGCCGCGGTCGCTCGCGACCTCCGCCGCGAACTCGGCCATCATCTGGCCCGACCAGTAGTCGGAGTCGACGAAGCGCTCGCCGTGCCGGTTGACCTGGTAGCCGCCGAAGGGGTTGGCGACGTACGCGCAGGCCGGGCCGTTGTAGTCCTTGATCAGCGGGTTGATCTGGAAGCATTCGATGCCGGTGAGCTCCGCACCCGCGTGGTAGGCCATCGCGTAGCCGTCGCCCGCGTTGGTCGGGTTCTCGTACGTGCCGTAGAGGTAGCCGGAGGCGGGCAGGCCGAGGCGGCCGCAGGCGCCGGTCGCCAGGATCACGGCGCCCGCGCGTACGGTGACGAAGCCGCCCGTTCGCGTGTTGAAGCCGACCGCCCCCACGGCCCGCCCCTCCGCGGTGAGCACGCGCACCGGCATCACCCGGTTCTCGATGCGGATGCGCTCCCGCATCTCGCGCCGCCGCAGCTGCCGGTACAGGACCTTCTTGACGTCCTTGCCCTCCGGCATCGGCAGCACGTAGGAGCCGGAGCGGTGGACCTGGCGGACCGCGTAGTCGCCGTGCTCGTCCTTCTCGAACTTGACCCCGTAGGACTCCAGCCGCTGCACCATGGCGAAGCCGCGGGTGGCGGTCTGGCGGACCGTGGTCTGGTCGACGATGCCGTCGTTGGCGCGGGTGATCTCGGCGACGTAGTCGTCGGGCTCGGCCCGGCCCGGGACGACCGCGTTGTTGACGCCGTCCATGCCCATGGCGAGCGCGCCGGAGTGCCGGACGTGGGCCTTCTCGAGCAGGAGCACGTCCGCGCCGTGCTCGGCGGCGGTGAGCGCCGCCATGGTGCCGGCGGTGCCGCCGCCGACGACGAGGACGTCGCAGCTGATCTCCTCGGCGTCATCGAGCGCGGGGATCTCCAGGGGTGTGTTCACGGAGGTGGTCACCGGGGGGCCTTTCAGGTACCGAGCGAGGAGAGGACGTCGCGCCGCAGCGCCACGCGCCCGGGGTCGTCGTGCGCCGTGCGGTCGCGCGGGCGCGGCACGTCGCGTACGGCGGTCAGCCGGCCGTTGCCGAGGAGCGCCACGCGGTCGCCGAGGAACAGGGCCTCGTCCACGTCGTGGGTGACGAAGACGACGGTCGCGCCCGTGCCCTGGAGCACCTCCACCAGCAGGTCCTGCATGTCGGCGCGGGTCTGGGCGTCGAGGGCGCCGAAGGGCTCGTCCATGAGGACCGCGCGGGGCGCTCCCGCGAGGGCCCTGGCCAGCTGGGCGCGCTGGCGCTGTCCGCCGGACACGCGGTGCGGCAGGTGCCGTGCGTGGTCGGTGAGTCCGACCCGGCGGAGCCAGGACTCGGCCTGGGCGCGGCGTCCGGCACGCGGCAGACCCCGGATGGCGAGGGGCAGTTCGACGTTGGCGCGCAGGGTGCGCCAGGGCAGGAGGGCGTCCTCCTGGAAGATCAGGGCGCGGTCGGCGGCGGGGCCCGTCAGCGGGCGTCCGTCCTGTTCCAGGGACCCGGCCAGCGGGATCAGCAGTCCGGCCAGCGTGCGCAGCAGGGTCGACTTGCCGCAGCCGGAGGGGCCGACGACGGTGAGGATCTCGCCGGGGGCCACGTCGAGGTCCACGTCGTCGAGCACGGGCGCGCCGGGACGGCCGAGGACCGCGCCGCGCAGCGCCAGCCCCGCTCCGGTGCGGGAAGGCCGGCGGAGGTCAGACGAGCTGGTCATGGGGCACGTCCTCCTTGGTCTTGGGGCCCACCGGTACGGCGGCTTCGGCGCCGCGTGCCCGCCGCGGAGTCCGGCCGGCGGGCACGTACGAAGTGCGCGGCAGCCAGCGGGTCAGCCGGCGGCCGAGCAGTTCCACGGCCGTGGACGTGAGCCAGCCGAGCACGCCGATCGTGACCATGCCGACGAGGACGCCCGCGTAGTTGACGACGGTGTAGTCCTGCCAGGTGCGGTAGCCGACGCCGTACTGGCCGGAGATCATCTCGGCGGAGATCACACAGATCCACGAGACGCCGATGCCCACCGACAGGCCGCCGAAGATGCCGGGCAGCGCGCCCGGCAGGACGACCGAGGCGAGGATCCGCCACCGGCCGCCGCCCATGGTGCGCACCGCCTCCTCCCACACCGGGGTCAGGGCGCGGACCGCGTGCCGGGTGGAGACCAGCACCGGGAAGAAGGCGGCGGTGAAGGTGATGAAGACGATGCCCTGTTCGTTGGAGGGGAAGAGGAGGATCGCGACCGGGACCAGGGCGATCGCCGGGATCGGGCGGACGACTTCGACGAGCGGGCCGAGCAGGTCCTCGGCGAGACGGGAGCGCGCCACGAGCACGCCCGTCGCCACGCCCAGGACGGCGGCGAGGAGGAAGCCGGTGACGATGCGGGTGAGGCTGTCGGAGAGGTCCGTCCAGTAGTCGGGGCCGGACAGCCGGTCGGCGAAGGCGCGGGCCACGTCGGCAACCGTGGGGAACTGCGAGAAGCGCAGCCACAGGTCGACGTTCAGGCTGGTCAGCAGCTGCCAGAGACCGAGGGCGGCGGCCAGGGACACCGCCCGGAGCGCATACCGTGCCAGGGGCCGGCGGCTCACGACGCCCGCCCCAGCGCGTCGGCGTACGTGATGATGCGGGCGCCCCCGTGCGTGGCGGCGTACGCCTTCGCGGTCGCCGGTGCGACGAAGGGGAGGAGCTGCTTGCCGTCGGCCACCCAGACCGACTGGTCGGCGAACCAGAGGGTGCCGGTGGTGGCGTCGGGGACGTAGGCGGCACGGATGCCGTTCTTGTGCCCGGCGACGTAACTCAGCAACTCGGCGGGGGTCTTGAAGCCGATCGTCTGCTCCTAGCCCTTGGGCCACACCTCGCTCGCGGCAGTCGGCGGTGTCGATATGAGCCGCTTGGCGTAGCCGGTGCCGAGGGCCTTCTTGACGTACCGGTCGTCGACGAAGGAGGCCACGTCGATGTCGCCGGTCAGCTTCTCCGACTTCAGGACCGAGACGTCCTGCTTCAGGGCGGAGACGAGCTGTGGCTTGATCGCCGGGTCGAAGGTGGAGATGCCGTGGGCGCCGTTGTAGAGGTAGACGACCTCGGCGGGCAGTCCGGTGGCCTTCGCGACCTTCTCGGCGGCGGCGACCGGGTGGGCGTCGAGGTAGTCGGTCGCCTCTGCCTGGGCCTTGAGGAAGGTCTCCACGACCGTCGGTCGCCGCTTGGCGAAGTCCTCGCGTGCGGTGACGCCGTGGAAGGTGGGGAGGTTCAGCTGGGCACCGTCGTACAGGGCCTTCGCCTTGCCCTGGTAGGCGAGCAGGCCGGGCCAGGCGACGAACTGCGACAGCGCGTCCGCGCTGCCGGCCGACAGGGCCGAAGCGCCCACCGCGGGCTGCTGGTTGAGCTTTTCGATGCCCTTGTCGGGGTCGATGCCGGCGCGCTGCAGGGCCCGTACGAGGGTGCCGTCGGCCGCGGAGCCGACGCTCGTGGAGACCTTCTTGCCCTTCAGGCCGGTCAGGGAGGACAGCTTGGACCTGGGGGAGGTGACGATCGTGTTGAGACCGCCGCGCAGGTTGTAGCCGGTGACGGAGACCAGGTGGGTCGGCTTGCCGAGCTGCTTGCCCCGGGCCGCGTTGATGAGCAGCGGGAAGTCGCCCATCGAGCCGATGTCGATCTTCCCGGCGGTCATCTGGGCGGTGATGGGGGCACCGGTGGCGTAGTCCTGCCAGTCGACCTTGTAGGTGTGGCCGTCGTGCAGAGCGTTGAGGTCCCTCTCGAGGTAGCCGAGCGAGCGCAGGAGGGTGCCCGCGGTGACCGTGTTGATGGTCTTGGACTGGTAGCCGACCGTGATGGCGACCGTCCTGCCGTCGCCGGCCTCGGCGCTGCCGCCGCAGGCGGACAGGGGCAGCAGGAGAAGGGCGGCGGACGCGGCGACTGCGGTGCGTTTCATGGGAGTTCGGGACCTCTCACCGGAGCAGGTAGGGCATGTTGACCGTCACGGCTCCGGTGGGACAGCGGGCCGCGCACGGGCCGCAGTACCAGCACTCGTCGACGTGCATGTAGGCCTTGCCGGTGCTGTCGTCGATGGCGAGGGAGTCCAGCGGGCACATGTCCACGCAGAGGGTGCAGCCGTCGATGCACTTCGACTCGTCGATGGTCACGGGCACATCGGCCCGCTGGGGCGCCAAAGGCATGGCTGTCTCCAGGAAGGTCGAACTCGATGGGAGGCGGGGAGTCAGAGGGAGCGGTGCAGCAGGCCGCTCATGGTGATGCGGTCGCCGCGGAAGCGGATGAACTCCAGGTCGACGGGGCGGCCGTCGGCGAGGTGGGTGAGCCGTTCCAGCATCAGGACGGCCGCGCCGTGCGGGGCTTCGAGTACGGCGGCGGAGTGGGCGTCCGCGCTGACCGCCTCCAGGGTGATCTCGGCATGGCCCAGCCGCCGGCCGGTGATCGTCTCCAGCAGGCGGAAGACGTCGGTGTTCTCCAGGTCGGCGCCGAGCAGGGCGGTGCCGATGTCGAGCGGGATGTAGGTCAGATCGAGGGAGAGGGGGAGGCCGTTCAGGCGGCGCAGGCGTTCGATGTAGAGGACGTCGGTGCCGGGGTGGACCTGCAGGCGTTCGGCGACCGGGGCGGGCGCGGAGGCGGGGCCCATGGCGCGGACCTCGTTGGTGACCCGGCCGTGCTCGCGGAGGGTTTCCGCGAGGCCCATCAGGCGGTCGAGGCCGTGCGGGTACTTCTGCCCGACGACCACCGTCCCGACTCCGGGCAGCCGGTCCACGAGACCTTCCGCCCTGAGCAGGTCCAGGGCCTGGCGGACGGTGTTGCGGGTCGCGCGGTAGTCCGTGGCGAGGGTCGTCTCGTGGGGGAGGGTGCCGTCCGGAAAGCCGCCGGCCAGGAGCTGGTGGCGGAGCAGATCGGCGAGTTGCCTGGCCTGGTCGGCGCGCAGCCGGCGCCGCGCCCGGTGGGCGGCGACGGTGGTCGCGCTCTGGCCGGCGTGGTCTCGGATGCGGTCGCTGGGTGGCATGTTTTGAACCATACCGAGTCGGTAGGGAAAGGAGTGTTGCGGCGGTGTTGCGCCACCTACCGGGGTGTCAGACAGGGCGCTGAGCTGGGAGAATGGCGGTGCGGATGTAAGATCTGCCACAACCTCGGCCGCGCCTGGCACACGCCTGGTGCACGCCTGGTGCATGCCTGAAGAGCCGCGCGCCTGCCACCGAACGGTACGGCGGCCGGGCCTCTCAGCCGAGCGCCGTCAGCCCCGGCGCGAACATGATCAGCAGCGGCAGCAGAGGCACCAGGGCGGCGACCGTCGTCGTCAGGGCGCGGTGCCGGCGGCCGAGCCGTGGCGGAGGCTGGAGGAGACGGTCGACCCGTTCGCCGAGGAGCCGGTGGCTGGAGGCGCAGGACAGGACCCCGCGGTGCTGGTTCAGCTCGATCAGGGCCAGCGCGGTGGTCAGGTGGCCGCACCGCCGCGACGCCGTGTCGTCCGCCGCCAGCTCCACCAGCCGGTGCGTCTGCTCGCAGAAGTGGGCGAACAGCGGCACCCGGGGGAAACCCGTGGCCAGCGCGCTCGACAGGTGCAGCAGCCAGTCGTGGTGGGCGCGGGCGTGGTCGCGCTCGTGGGTGAGGACGGCGTCGAGCTGGTGGTCGGTGAGACGGTGCAGCGCACCCGTCGTGACGACGAGCTGGGGCGGATGGCCCGGCATCCACCAGGCGTCGGGGTACTCGTCCTCCAGCACCAGCAGCGGACCGCGCGCCGCCTCCTCCAGTCCCGCGGGCAGTTCGGGGGCGCGTTCGCGCAGATGCGCCCGGGTCTGGCCGCGGTGCCGGCGGGCCTCGACGAGTTCGCGGGCGAGCATCGCCGTCGTCCAGGCGGCGCCGCAGGCCAGCAGCAGGGTGAGGGCGTCGGCCCAGGCAGGGGTGGCGGTCAGGTCGTACGCCGCGGTCACGGCCGGGGGCGCCGGTGCGAAGACGTGGTCGCGGAAGGTGTGGAAGACGGCGGCGGCGCCGAGCACCAGCGCCGTCAGACAGCACAGCAGGACGGTGGCGACCAGGCACTGCCACACCCACAGGGCGACCACGGGTTCCCGCTCGGGCCACGCCGCCCGTACCAGCGCACGCGGAACCGGCACGGCGGCCATCAGGGCGACGAAGCTCAGCAGGAGCAGGCAGACGGTCATGCCACGGTCTCCGGATCGGTCGGAGGAGGGGGCGGTGCGGTGGGGTGCTGCGGCGGGGTGTTGCGGCTCGGCGCACGGGGCGCTCGCCGCCAGTATGACGGCGAACGGCGCGGGAGTCAGGAGACGACGACCACCCCGTACGTCCCGTGCGGCCGTCGTCACGCCCTGCAACTCCGGCTCACCTCAACGCCCTTACGGCGACGGCAGCCCGGCACGTGCGCCCCACTCGACGGCTCGGCCCGGCCCGGCGCATGTGCCTGGACCGACAGCTCCGCGCGACGCATGTGCCTGGACCGACGGCGCCGCGCGGCGCATGTGCCTGGACCGACAGCTCCGCCCGGCGCGTGCGCCCCGACCGGAGGCCCGGTCCGGCGCGTGTGCCCAGACCCACGAGCCGACCCGGCGCTCGTACCGCGACGCCCGCTCGTACCGCGACGCTCACGCCCGCGCGCGTGCCGCGAACCGCCCGCTCACACTGGCACGCTCACCTCAGCCCGCCGGTCATGCCCGGCCGCTCACCCCGGCCCACCGCTCACGCCCGGCCGCTCACTCCCGCGAGCCCACCGCTCACCCCCGCACGCTCACTCCCGCGGCCCCGCCACGATGCGTCCGCTCACCTCGCCCAGTCCGACCCGGACGCCGCCCGGCCCGGGCGCCCACGCCGAGAGCGTCACGATGTCGCCGTCCTCCAGGAACGTCCGCTTGCCGTCGGGGAGTTCGAGGGGGTCCCGCCCGTTCCAGGTCAGCTCCAGCAGGGACCCGCGCTGGGCCGGCTCCGTACCGCTGACCGTGCCCGAGCCGTACAGGTCGCCGGTGCGCAGGGAGGCGCCGTTCACCGTCATGTGGGCGAGCTGCTGCGCGGCCGTCCAGTACATGGTGGAGAAGGGCGGCTCGGAGACGACATGGCCGTTGAGCGCGACGGAGATGCGCAGGTCGTAGCCGCCGGGTTCGGCGTCGGTGTCCTCGGTGTCGTCCAGGTAGGGCAGCAGCGCGTGCGTGCGCTCCGGCGGCCCCACGCGCGCGTCCTCCAGCGCGTCCAGCGGTGTGATCCAGGCCGACACCGAGGTCGCGAAGGACTTGCCGAGGAACGGGCCGAGGGGCACGTACTCCCAGGCCTGGATGTCGCGCGCGGACCAGTCGTTGAGCAGGCACAGCCCGAAGACGTGCTCCCGGAAGTCGCCGAGCGCCACCGGCGTCCCCTGCGGCGAGGGCACGCCCACCACGAATCCGACCTCGGCCTCGATGTCCAGGCGGACGGACGGCCCGAAGACGGGCGCGGCGTCGGCCGGAGCCTTGCGCTGCCCGGACGGCCGTACGACGTCCGTGCCCGACACCACGACCGTGCCGGACCGACCGTGGTAGCCGATCGGCAGGTGCTTCCAGTTCGGGGTCAGCGAGTCCGCCGCGTCGGGGCGGAAGATCTGTCCGACGTTGCGGGCGTGGTGCTCGGACGCGTAGAAGTCGACGTAGTCCGCGACCTCGAACGGAAGGTGCAGCGTCACCGAGGACAGCGGGTGCAGGAAGGGGGCGACGGACTCCTGGTGCGCCGGCACCGTCACCCACGCCGTCAGCGCGCGCCGTACGTCCGACCAGGCGGTGCGGCCCGCGGCGAGGAGCGGGCCGAGCGAGGGCCGCGCGAGCAGGGAGGCGTACGGCGAGCCGAGCGCCAGCGCCGCCGCGCCCGCGTCGAGGACGTGGTCGCCGAGCCGGACGCCGACGGTCCGCTGCGCCGGATCGCCGAGCGAGAAGACGCCGTACGGAAGGTTGTGCGGTCCGAAGGGGTCGCCCTCGGGGACATCGAAGGGGGGCATGGGGTGACTGCCTCACTCTCACCAGGTCGCAAGCGTTCTGTCACGGGCCGTCATGTGGCCGCGCCACACGTTACGGCTGAGTTGCCCGCTTGGGCAGTGTCTAAAGAGATTGCAATGTCCGAATTGGCCTTGTCGGAGGCCCTAATTCCGGCTTAGCGTCCTTTGGGGGACACGGACGGGGTGGGTCCGGTCCGTAGGGGGGACGCGTGGGGGGACCCGTGGCCAGGAACAGCGGCAGTGTGCCATTTGACGCCGACCGTGATGTGCCCGGCCTGATCGTCAAAATCGGCGACTACCCGCTGCACCACGGCGGTGTCGGCGCGATCCGCAGCCTGGGCCGCCTCGGCGTGCCCATGTACGCGATCACCGAGGACCGCTACACACCCGCCGCCTCCTCCCGCTACCTCAAGAAGGCCTTCGTCTGGCCGACCACCGGCACGGAGAACCCGGACCACCTGGTGGAGGGACTGATCCGGATCGGCCGCCGGATCGGCCGCCCCACCGTCCTCGTCCCGACCGACGAGGAGGCGGCCGTCCTGATCGCCGAGCACCAGGACGCGCTCGCCGGCAACTTCCTCTTCCCGCCCGTCGACCCCGCCCTGCCGCGCCGCCTCGCGAGCAAGCAGGGCCTGCACGAGCTGTGCGTGGAGCACGGCATCCCGAGCCCGACGGCGGCCTTTCCGCAGTCGTACGACGACATCTTGGACTTCGCCGAGAAGGCCTGCTTCCCGGTGGTGGCCAAGAACCGCGAGGCGTTCCTGCGGCGCAGGCAGCCGGCGGTGAACGGCACCACGCGGATCGCCACCCGCGACGGCCTGCTGCGCCTCGCCCGCGACTGGGGCGAGCAACCGGGGGTGATCCTCCAGGAGTACCTGCCGAGGGAGGAGGCGGAGGACTGGATCGTGCACGCCTACTTCGACCAGGACTCCACCCCGCTCGCCATGTTCACCGGGGTGAAGGTGCGCTCCTGGCCGCCGCACGCGGGCATGACCGCGAACGCGTACGTCGTCGACAATCCGGAACTCGCCGACCTCGCCGGTCGTTTCATCAAGCAGATCGGCTTCACCGGCATCATCGACCTCGACCTGCGCTTCGACCGGCGCGACGGACAGTACAAGCTCCTCGACTTCAACCCGCGCATGGGCGCCCAGTTCCGGCTCTTCGAGAACGAGTCGGGGGTGGACGTGGTCCGCGCCATGCATCTGAATCTGACCGGACGCTCTGTTCCGGAGGGGGAACAGCGGGCCGGCCACCGGTACATCGTGGAGAACATCGACCTGCCCGCCCTGCTCGCCTACCGCCGCAGCGGCTACACGACGCCGCACGCCCCGGCGCGCGCGAGCGGGACGGAGCTGGCCTGGCTCGCGGGTGACGACCCGCTGCCGTTCCTCACGATGCTCGCGCGCTTCGTGCGGCCGGGCGCGAAGCATCTGTATCAGCTGTGGCGGACCAACCGCCGCGGCAGCAGCGCCGGTTCGAGCAGCTAGCCGAGCAGACCCCGACCAGCTGCGAGAGCCGGACACGAAGTGGCGAAGTGACGTCCTGGGGAGGGACTTCGTGATGCAACCGGTTGCAGTCATCGGCGCCGGGCCGTTCGGCCTGTCGACCGCCGCCCATCTCAAGGCCCGTGGCATCCCGGTGCGCGTCTTCGGCGACCCCATGGTCAGCTGGCGCGACCACATGCCCGCGGGCATGCGCCTGAAGTCGACCCCGGCCGCCTCCAGCATCGACGCCCCCCAGCGGGGCCACAGCCTCGTCGACTACTGCGACGCCGCCGGCATCAAGCGGCTGGTGACGGACGAGGACATCATCCCGGTCGAGACCTTCATCGGCTACGGCGAGTGGTTCCGGGACCGGCTCCTGCCCGAACTGGAGCAGGTGCGGGTGGTGTCGGTGGACCGGGACCGGGGCGGCGGGTTCGAACTGAAGCTGGACTCGGGGGAGTTGTTCACCGCCCGCGCGGTCGTCGTGGCGACCGGTCTGTCCGGCCTGGCGCACCTGCCGGCGGAGCTCGCCGCGGCCGTCCCGGAGGGACCGGCGCCCACGGGTCCGGTCTCCCACAGCTCCCAGGAGCACGACCTCACGCGCTACGCGGGCAAGGACCTGATCGTCGTCGGCGCCGGGCAGTCCGCGCTGGAGACGGCGGCGCTCGCGGCGGAGGCGGGCGCGCAGGTGCGGGTGGTCTCGCGCGGCCGCGGCAAGGTCGCCTTCGGGGCGCCGCCGTGGAAGCAGCCGAAGCTGCGCCCCGAGTCGCCCTTCGGCCGCGCCTGGTCCCTGTGGGCGCTCAGCTACTACCCGCACCCCTACCGGTACCTCCCGGCCGAGGCCCGCCACTACCTGGTGCGCCGCGTGCTCGGTCCGCTCGGCGCGTGGTGGCTGCGTGACCGTTTCGAGGGGAAGGTGCAGGTCAGCGAGGTCGACCGGATCGTGCGGGCGGACGCGGCCGACGGCGGCCCGAGGCTGACGGTCCGCACGCACGCGGGCCGCACCGAGGAGCTGTCCGCGGACCACGTGATCGCGGCCACCGGCTACCGGGTGGACATCGCAGCGATGGACTTCCTCGGCCACGAGCTGCGCACCCGCCTGGCGGTGAGCCGGGGCACGCCCAAGCTGGGCGCGGGATACGTCTCCTCGGTCCGGGGTCTGTACTTCACGGGCCTGCCGGCGGCGGCGTCGTACGGCCCGTCGATGCGCTTCGTGTGCGGCACGGAGTTCGCCTCGCCGAGGCTGGCCGGGCACCTGGTGGCAGCCCATGGGTAGACCGGGGCCCGGGCGCCGGACGGGAACGAAGGACCGGCGGGGGCAAGGAAGTTGAGCGGGGACCGCGAGGGACGCCGTGGTCGTCCGGTTCAGGATGAGTCGGTGGCGCGTCCGGTCCGTATTCTCTGATCATGGCCGCACCCACCGCATATGCACTCATCGCCACCGACCTGGACGGCACGTTGCTGAGAGGCGACGACACGCTGTCCGACCGGTCCCTCGCCGCGCTCGCGCGGGTGGCCGACGCCGGCGCCCGGCATCTGGTCGTGACGGGCCGTCCGGCCCCGAGAGTGCGGCCGCTTCTCGACGACCTGGGCAGCACGGGGCTCGCGGTGTGCGGACAGGGCGCGCAGGTGTACGACGCCGGCGCGGACCGTCTGCTGTGGTCCGTCACGCTGGACCGGGAGCTGGCCGAGACCGCCCTCGGCAAGATCGAGGCCGAGGTGGGCCAGGTGTACGCGGCCGTCGACCAGGACGGAGTGGAGGGCCTCACGCTCATCGAGCCCGGCTATCTGATGCCGCACCCCACGCTGCCGGCCGTACAGGTCGACCGGCGCGACGACCTGTGGTGCGCGCCCATCAGCAAGGTGCTGCTGCGCCATCCCGACCTGTCCGACGACGAGTTGGCGTCGACGGCGCGCTCGGTGGTCGGTTCGCTGGCCACGGTCACCATGTCGGGACCCGGCACCGTCGAACTCCAGCCATGCGGCATCACCAAGGCGACGGGCCTCGCCCTGGCCGCCGCGCACCTGGGGCTCGGGCCGCGGGAGACCATCGCCTTCGGCGACATGCCCAACGACATCCCCATGTTCGACTGGGCGGCGCACGGCGTCGCCATGGCCAACGCCCATCCCGAACTCAAGGCGGTGGCCGACGAGATCACCTTGTCGAACGAGGACGACGGCATCGCCGTCGTCCTCGAGCGACTGTTCTTCAGGCTGGAGGAGCTCAGTGGGGCAGGTGAGCTCTAGGGTCCGTCCGTCAGGTCCTAGTAGGCGCCGTAGACGTTGTCGATCGACCCGTAGCGCGCGGCCGCGTACTTGCAGGCGGCGGTGATGTTGGCGACCGGGTCGTACGGGTTCAGCTGCGTGCCGGGCACGTGGTAGGCGAGGAAGGTCGGGTCGATGACCTGAAGGAGGCCCTTGGAGGGGGTGCCGGCGATCGCGTTCGAGTCCCAGTTGTTGATGGCGGCGGGGTTGCCGGAGGACTCGCGCATGATGTTGCGGTAGATGCCGTCGTACGAGCCGGGGATGCCGTGCTGCGACATCACCTGCAGGGAGGCCCGGATCCAGCCGTCGAGGTTGTCGGTGTAGCCCATGGAGGTCGCGGTGAGCGTCGTCGGCGTGGCCGCCGAGGCGCTGGTCGCGCCGATGACCGGGAGGGCGAGAACGGCGGCACCGGTGCCGACGACGGCGAGCTTGCGGGCGAGGCGGGAGTTCTTGGGACGGCGATGCTGAGCGGCAGCAGACATGGGGGGTTCCTCTCCGGCGCCTGCGAGGTGAGCTGTCGGGTTCGGGCGGGAGTGGCCCGGCCGCGCGGCCTTGCGGCGTCGCGGCTTCACCCCGAGCCGGTCCGGGGCTGTGTCCGGTCCGGCGACTTACCTGGGTCCCCCGCTCCTGCCGTGCGAGTGAGTTCGTCGATGGGTCGGCCGGGCTGCGGCAGGATTCGGCGTCTGCCCGACTGGCCGGGAACGTATGCGAGAGCACATGTCCGGAACAAGTGCCGGATTCACAGACCATGCCTATTGACCTTGGTCTGAGGTTTTTGAGGTGCTTGATCCTTTGCTGCTGCCAATCCTCAACTGACCTGTGGGCGACGGAAGAACGGGGGTAGCTGAATGACCGTCGGATCCGAGGTGGACGTGACCCAACTCACTGGCGTCCGCAAGAGTGGTAAATCGGGCATTGAGCCCAACTCGTGTTCAACCAGCCGCCCGTGGAATCTGTCGCTCCCAAGTCCGGTAGCGGGCCACCGTTTCGGCCGTTTCGTCCTCGGTGCAGATCGCCTTATTGAAGGTGAAAAAGGGACGAATCAGGGCCGTCGTTATCGAGCCGCCCGGCCATATGTCCGCAGGGACGGAACCTCCCGAGTGGTGCAGATCGTTCTCAGGGCGGTCGTCCTCTGGGGGAGCGATGTGGGGGGCTGTGTGGGGAGTGATGTCACGAGAGCCTTCGGGGCGCGGGTCGCCGCCTCCCGCCCGGCCGGCCGACGCACCGGTGGACAAGTCGACAGATATCCGCTCATATGAGGCGATCAAAAACATACCGGTCGTGATCCGATACCGCCCGTGGTGGACGGGTGGGCGGCATGGGTGATCGAAAGGTGACCGGATACGCTGACTTGAGTGATGGCAGCGACCTATCGACAAACCGCATGAACCGCAGGTAGACACCAGCAGACAGGAGACCCCTCGTGACCGTCGTCGGGCCGTTCGGGCTGAGCGTGCGGGACCAGGCTCTGGAAGCCGATGTCCAGGCCGGATTGGCGGCTGTCGAGGAGGGTTTGCTCGAAGCCACCAAGAGTGAGGTCCCCTTCATCACGGAGGCCGCCCAGCACCTGGTGCGGGCGGGCGGCAAGCGGTTCCGTCCACTGCTGGTGATGCTCGCCGCGCAGTTCGGCGACCCGTATGCGCCGGGCGTCGTGCCCTCGGCCGTGGTGGTGGAGCTGACCCACCTGGCGACGCTGTACCACGACGACGTGATGGACGAGGCCGCCGTGCGGCGCGGCGTGGACAGCGCGAACGCCCGCTGGGGCAACTCCGTCGCGGTCCTCACCGGCGACTTCCTCTTCGCGCGGGCCTCGCACATCCTGGCCGACCTCGGGCCCGAGGCGGTCCGGGTGCAGGCCGAGGCGTTCGAGCGGCTGGTCACGGGGCAGATCCTGGAGACGGCGGGGCCGCAGGACGGCCGGGACCCGGTCGACCACTACCTGGACGTGCTGGGCGGCAAGACGGGCTCGCTGGTGGCCGTCTCGTGCCGCTTCGGGGCGATGATGTCGGGCGCCGACGAGACGGTCGTGGATGTGCTCACGCAGTACGGCGAGCGGCTGGGCGTCGCCTTCCAGCTGGCGGACGACGTGCTGGACATCGCGTCCGAATCGCGCGAGTCCGGCAAGACGCCGGGGACGGACCTCCGTGAGGGGATCCCCACCCTTCCGGTGCTGCGGCTGCGGGAGCGGGCGGCGCGGCTGGGGCTGGCCGAGGACATCGCCCTGTGCGAGCTGCTGGACTCCGACCTGAGTGACGACGAGCGGCTCGAGGAGGCGCTGGCCGGGCTGCGGGCGCACCCCGCGCTGGAGCACGCCCGCCGCGACACCGTGCGCTACGCCGAGGAAGCGCGGGCAGCGCTGGCTCCGCTGACGGAGTGCGACGCGAAGCTGGCGCTGATGGAGATGTGCGACGCCGTGGTCCACCGGGCCGGCTGAGTCCTGCACGCCCGTCCGGAGTCCCTCGGGAAAGGTCGCGCACCTTGCGCTCGCATGATGTGATGCAGGTCACAACTCTGGACTGAGTCCAAACTCAGATCCCTTCCGTAGTCATACCCAGAAGGCCGACGCAGGGGGTGTCGGCCGGTCTACGGGGAGAAAACAGAATCATGGGCATGAATACGACGTCCTCCAAGCGCCGTAAGAGCCTGATCGTCACCGCTGTCGCGGTGACCGCCGCCGGCGGTGTCGCCGCCGCGGTGATTCCCGCCTTCGCCGCCGGAGGCACCCGCGCCGACCACGCGGGCCACTCCGGCATGAGTGAGCAGAGCATCGTGACCCAGAGCGGGACCGTGTCCGGCGGCAGCGGGGGAACGCTCCTCGCCGCCGGCCTGCGGGGCGCCAACGAGGTTCCCGTGGCGGGCGGTCCGGCCGTCGGCGACAAGGACGGCGCCGCCCTGGAGTTCATCAAGGTCAAGGGCGACAAGGTGTCCGTGGCCGTGACCTGGCGCGGCACCGGCAAACCGACCATGCTCCACATCCACCAGGGTGCCAAGGGCACCAACGGCGGAGTCAAGGTCGACTTCACCGGCCTGCTCGGGCACAGCAAGCGGCACAGCGTCACCGGCACCGTGAAGGTCGGGGACAAGGCGCTGCTCGACGCGCTGAAGTCCGATCCCGGCTCCTTCTACGCCAATCTGCACACCGCCGAGTTCCCGGGCGGAGCCGTCCGCGGCCAGCTCCACAAGGTCACGGTCGCCGCCTTCGACTTCCGTGACGCCCTGCACAACTTCGAGGCGTCGGTGGTCAAGGGCAAGCAGATCTACGAGTGCAAGCCGGCCGACGGCGGTGGCTACGCCTTCGCGCAGCGGGACGTCGCCGCCCGGCTCGGCGGGGACATCCGGCACACCTTCACCGCGCCCAACTCCGGTACGCCGCAGTGGGTCGCGCCGGACGGCAGCGCGGTGACCGGGGCCGTCCTGTCCAAGACGCCCAACGGGGACGGCAACATCCCCGAGCTCGACCTCAAGGCCACGCAGTCGGGCAAGCGCCACGGCCTGCTCGCGCACACCGCCGAGATCCTGCGGCTCAACACCGTCGGCGGAGTGGCCCCGTCCGGCTCCTGCTCGCCCGGCACGATCGTCGGCGTCCCCTACCAGGCGGACTACGTCTTCGTGCGGAACTGACACGGGCTCATCTTCGGCGGCGCTCCCCCTCGACCCCTACGGGTCGGGGGAGGCGCCGCCCTCTCGCGTCATACCCCAGGCGTACACGGAGTTGAATCCCCGGTCTGACGCTTCCTCCTGGCGAATTTGGTGAGATGGAAACCACGGAAATCACCACTCCTCACCGATTCGGGTGAGAATGGCGGCACGGGGTGGACAACAGCAGCACGTGAGTTGGACAGGCCGCCGCCGACGACGGAGGTAGCGCACACATGGCACCGTACGAATCCGACGAGAGCACGACTGCCGAGGAGGCCGACGACCTCCGCGCGGGCCGGCGCAAGGCCGCACGGTACGTGGTCCCGGTCGCGGTGGTGGGGGTGGCGGCGGCGACCATCGGCCTCGTCCCGGCCCTCGCCGACTCCGGCGACCCCAGCCTGCCGAAGATCAGCGCGCAGCAACTCATCGACAAGATCGCCAAGTCGGACGTGCAGCAGATGTCCGGCACGGTGAAGGTCAGCACGGACCTCGGCCTGCCGGACCTCGGCGGTCTCGAGAGCAACCTGATGTCCGGCGCCGCCAAGCAGGGCGGCGGCTCGTCCGCCGACCCGAGCTCCAAGCTCACCGAGCTCGTCACCGGCACGCACACCCTGCGCGTCGCGTCCGACGGCCCGGACCGGCAGAAGGTGTCGCTGCTGGAGAACGCGGCGGAGTACAGCCTCATCCACAACGGCAAGGACGTCTGGGGCTACGACAGCCGGTCGAACGAGGTCTACCACTCCACCGCCTCCGGCAGCCCGAAGGCGCAGCAGAAGCAGGATGTCCCGGCCACGCCCAAGGACTTCACCTCGGAGGCCCTGAAGTCGGTCGACGACACCACCTCCGTGACCGTCCAGGGCACCGCCCAGGTCGCGGGCCGTGACGCCTACCGGCTGGTCGTGAAGCCGAAGCAGTCCGGGTCGACCGTCGGTCAGATCACGGTCGCCGTGGACGCCAAGACCGGTATGCCGCTGAAGTTCACGCTGACGCCGTCGAGCGGCGGCTCGGCCGTGATCGATGCCGGCTTCACCCAGGTCAGCTTCGCCAGGCCGAGCTCCTCGACCTTCGACTTCACCCCGCCGAAGGGCGCGAAGGTCACCGAGGACAACAAGGCCGGGCACGGCAGGGCCGGGCACGAGCTCAAGGGCACCGACAAGGCCCCCGGGTCCGGCAAGGACCTCGCCAAGGGCACCGACGGGATGAAGGTCCTCGGCAAGGGCTGGAACTCCATCGCCACCTTCGACACCGGCGGCAAGGGCGTGCCGTCCGGCTCCCAGGCCGGCGGCCAGTTCGGCGGCATCCTGGACTCCCTCGGCGACAAGGTCTCCGGCAAGTTCGGCTCGGGCACGATCTTCAAGACCCGCCTGATCAACGCCCTGATCACCGACGACGGCAAGGTCTACGTCGGCGCGGTCGACAAGGCCGCGCTGGTGAAGGCCGCCGACGCGGGGAAGTAGACAGCGCGGTCAACCGCCGCGCACGTACGACGAATCGAGGGAGCCGATGGGCGATGCGTCCGCCACGGAGCCGGACAAGGGGGAGCCGGGTGACGGCGTCATCGCCACCCGTGGGCTCACCAAGCGCTACCGCGGCGGGCAGCTCGCCGTCGACGGCCTGGACCTGACCGTCCCGGCGGGCAGCGTCTTCGGCTTCCTCGGTCCGAACGGCTCGGGCAAGACCACCACCATCCGCATGCTGATGGGGCTCATCGAGCCCACGTCGGGCACGGCGCGCGTACTCGGGCGGCCCATGCCGCGCGCCTCGCGCGCCGTGCTCCCGCACGTCGGCGCCCTGATCGAGGGCCCCGCCCTCTACGGCTTCCTCTCCGGCCGTGACAACCTCCTGCGCTACGACGCCGCCGACCCGACCGCGGATCCGCGCACCCGGCGCACCCGGGTGGCGGCGGCGCTGGACCGGGTGGGCCTGACGGCGGCGGCCGGCAAGAAGGCGAAGGCGTACTCGCTGGGCATGAAGCAGCGGCTCGGTCTCGCGGCCGCGCTGCTCCAGCCGCGCAGGCTGCTCGTGCTGGACGAGCCGACCAACGGCCTCGACCCGCAGGGCATGCGCGAAATCCGCTCCCTGGTCAGGGAGTTGGCCTCCGACGGCGCGACCGTCTTCCTCTCCTCGCACCTGCTCGACGAGATCGAGCAGGTCTGCACCCATGCCGCCGTGATGGCGCAGGGCCGTCTGATCACCCAGGGCCCCGTGGCCGACCTGTCGGCGGGGGCGCGCGGCCGGCTGGTCGTCACCACGCCCGACCCCGGGGAAGCGGCCCGGGTGCTGAAGGAGCAGGGCGCCGCCGACGTGGTGGTGGCCGACGACCGGGTGACCGCCGAGCCGCCCGACCGCGACCTCGCGGAGGTGAACGCCGCGCTGGTGAAGACGGGCGTCCGCGTCCGCGGCTTCGGCGTGGAGCGGGCCTCCCTGGAGGACGCGTTCGTGGCACTCACGGGGGAGGGTTTCGATGTCGCAGGCTGAGGCGCTCCGCGCACCGCGGCTGCTGTGGACCTTCGGGCTCCTGCGCAGCGAGCTGCTCATCACCTTCCGGCGCTGGCGCACGCTCGCGCTGCTCGCCGTGCTGGCGGCCGTGCCGATCCTGGTCGGCATCGCGGTCAAGATCGAGACCAGCGACGGCTCGACGGCCGGTGGCGGCCCCGGCGACGGCGGCGGAGGCCCGGCGTTCATCTCGCAGATCACCAACAACGGTCTGTTCCTGGTCTTCACCGCGCTGGCCGCGACGCTGCCGTTCTTCCTGCCGATGGCGATCGGTGTCGTGGCGGGCGACGCGATCGCGGGCGAGGCGAACTCGGGCACCCTGCGCTATCTCCTGGTCGCCCCCGCCGGCCGTACCCGCCTGCTGCTCACCAAGTACGCGACCGTGATGGCCTTCTGCCTGGTGGCCACCCTCGTCGTCGCGGTCTCCGCGCTGACGGTCGGAGCCGTCCTGTTCCCGCTCGGCGACCTCACGACGATCTCCGGCACCCAGATCACCTTCGCCGAGGGCCTGGGGCGCGCCCTGCTGATCGCCCTGGTCGTCGCCGCGTCCCTGGTGGGCGTCGCGGCCCTGGGCCTGTTCGTCTCGACGCTGACCAGTAGCGGCATCGCCGCGATGGCGACCACCGTAGGACTGCTGATCACCGTCCAGATCCTCGATCAGATCCCCCAACTGCACGCCGTCCAGCCGTACTTCTTCTCCCACTACTGGCTGTCCTTCGCCGACCTGATGCGGGAGCCCGTCTACTGGGACGACCTGACCAGAAACCTCGGTCTGCAGGTCCTGTACGCGGCGGTGTTCGGCTCGGCGGCATGGGCACGGTTCACGACGAAGGACATCACGGCCTGAAGCCCTGGTCCTCGCCCTGGCCCTGGTCCTCGCCCTGGTCCTGGTCCTCGCCCTGGTGCTGGCTCCGGGCCGCGGTCACCGGTGGCGTTCGGCCGCTCCGGTGAGCCGGGCCAGCGACTCCGTCTCGCGGGGCGGCCGGCCGCTCAGGTCGCCCAGGCGCCAGTCGGTCACCCAGGGCACGCGGTACACGTCGATGATCGACTCGATCAGCCGGACCTGCTTGTCGAGCGGCTTCGGCAGCCGCCCCGGCGCGTCCGCGACGAGTACGACGCCGTCGAGGTCGAGCCCGGGCGGAGCCTCCCCGAGCCGGAACACCTCCAGGGCGCGCAGCAGGCCCGCGAGACCCGACGCGTGCGTCCGGGCCACGAGCAGCACGGACGCCGGGTCCCCGGGGCCCGGCCAGTCACGGCCGCAGTCGTGACCGCCGTAGACCGCGGCGAGCGTGGTGACGCCGGCGCCGCCGTGGGTGCCGACCCAGGAGTAGTGCCGGGCGGTGGCGTGGGCATGGGGCGTCTCCCGCGGTCCCGGTCCAGGTACGGCGACCGGGCCGCGGAGCCATATCTCCGGTCCCTGCTGCACATCCGTCCGCATGCCCGCTCTCCTCCCTCGTCACGCCCCCCGATCCTCATGACACCGGTACGGTCACGCGAGGGCGTGCGCAGCACCTGGGACGATGCTGTGACGCCACGGTGACGTGAGAACCGGGAGCGACCGGAGAGACTCGACAGTACGTGCAGAACCGGATCTTGACGCCGGGGGAGCGGAAGTCCGACGGCGGGAGGGAGCACCATGGAAGCCGGACGCGCCGTCCACGGACTCCCCGACGCATCCGAGTGAGGGAAGCGATGTCTCGACTCAGCCGCGACAAGAAGCGGGAACAGAACCACGTCGCGGGCGCGGCGCCCCTGGCGGCCGCGCCGATCGACGTCCGTGTCCCCGCGGCAGGACCGGTGGGCGCCTGGGTCGGCGGCGTGCCGGTCGGCGCGGCCGCCGACGAGGAGATCCAGCAGGCCGTCCTGAACCACCTCACGCGCATCGCCCTCGCCACCGGCCGGCCCGTCCGGGCCACGGTCCACGACGAGCGGATCGGCTACGTCGTCCACCTCCAGGTGGAGACCGACGGAGCCAGCGGCTTCACGGGGGAGCCCGCGCAGATGGCCCCCACCGGGGAGTCGGCGAAGGCGGCGCAGGTGCTTCCGCCCCCGCCGCCCGCGCCCTCGCCCCCAGCGGCTCCGTCCTCGTTCCCGGCCCCTTCCCCGCTGCCGCCCGCGCCGCCCGCCGAGCCGGAGGCGCCCGCGGCCGCCGGGGAACCGCCGCAGCCCGAGTCCGAGCAGCCCCGGCGCGACAAGCCGACGCACGTCCTGCGGGCGGCCTCCGAACCCCATCGGGAGACCGCGCCGACCTTCCCGCTGCGGGCGGTGTCGGAGCCCCAGCCGCTGGGCGAGAACGTGCCGACGTTCCCGCTGCGGGCCGTCCCGGAGCCGGGGGAGCCGGGGGAGGCGGGGGGCGTCTCGCCGACGTTCGCGCTGCGTGCGGTGCCCGAGCAGGAACCGGTCGAGGACCGGGCCCCCGGCACGGTCGCGGCACCGAAGGGCCAGTTCGGCCCGCCCCCGCCGATGGACGCGGTGCCGCAACGCCGTCCCGAGCCCGAGGACGCGCCCGCGCCGCGGCCGGAACCCGCACCCGCCCGCCCGTCGACCTCCCTCACCACCATGCCCCCGGACCTGGACCCGGCCGCCGACCCCGACCCCAAGCCCACTCCGGCCCGCGGCTTCGACGCCGTGGCCGAGGCCGTGCTCGGCGACGAACCGCCGGCCACCACCAGCTTCCTCGTCGAGCCGATGGCGCAGATCAATGAGGCCGTCAAGGCGGGCCGGATAGAGACGGCGGCGGGGCTGGCCGAGGGCGCGGTCGGGGAGGCGTCGGCGGCGCTGGGACCCGACCACGGCGAGGTGCTGCGGCTGCGTGAACTGACCGCGTACATCGCCTACTTGGCGGGCGACCCGGTGCGCTCCTTCCGGCTCTCGCTGGACCTCGCCCGGATCCGCCGGCGCACCCGCGACGCGGAGGCGGCCTACGGCAACATCCAGAGCGCGGCCTCCGCCTGGCGTGCCGTGCGCGACCCGCAGCTGGGCCTGGACCTGGGCCGCGATCTGATCGGCCTGTGGACCGAGCTCACCGCCGAGGACGGCCCCGCCGCGGACGACATCGAGCAGCTGGAGTCGGCCCGCGCACGCATGGGCCGACTCACGGAACGCGCCCGCAAGTCGGCCCAGTAGTCCGCGAGTTGCCGCCCGGACGCTAGGGAGTGTCTGGCAATTCCCTAGGAGGACAGCTCCCACACCGAGTGCGCGATGGCGTCGCTGTTGCGGTCCAGGGCGGTGTCGTCGATGTTGGACGACGTGTCGCAGGAGCGGTGGTAGCAGGCGTCGAAGGCCTTGCCCGACGTGCCGCCCCACTTGGTGGCCTGCGCCGCCGTCTTGATGTAGTCGGCGCCGCTGAACAGGCCGCCGACCGGGATGCCGGCGTTCTTGAACGGCGCGTGGTCGGAGCGGCCGTCGCCCTCGGTCTCGGGCTCGGTGGCGATGTTCAGGCCGGTGAAGTAGTCCTTGAACGTCTTCTCGATCGCCGGGTCGTCGTCGTAGACGAAGTAGCCGGGGTTGGGCGAGGCGATCATGTCGAAGTTCAGGTAGTCGCTGATCTTCGAACGGTTCGCGGTGGAGAGGCCGTTGACGTAGGTGCGGGAGCCGACCATGCCCAGCTCCTCCGCGCCCCACCAGGCGAACCGCAGATGCTTGGTGGGTTTGTAGCCGGCCCGCGACACCGCGAGCGCGGTCTCCAGGACGGCAGCCGAGCCGGAGCCGTTGTCGTTGATGCCGGGCCCCGCGCTGACGCTGTCCAGATGGGACCCGGCCATCACGACATGGTTCGCGTCCCCGCCCGGCCAGTCGGCTATCAGGTTGTAGCCGGTACTCCCCGAGGACGTGAAGGACTGGACGGTGGTGGTGAACCCGGCCGCGTCCAGCTTGCCCTTCACATAGTCGAGGGATGCCTTGTAGCCGGCCTTGCCGTGTGCGCGGTTGCCGCCGTTGGCGGTGGCGATGGACTGGAGCTGGGCGAGGTGGGCCTTGACGTTCGCCACGGGGATGTCGGGCGCGGCGGCGGCCGCCCGCGCGGGTGCGGCGCCGGCCGTCGACCCTGTGGTCAGGAGCATGACAGTCGAGACGGCGGCTGCGACCACACCGGTGGCAGCCGAACGCCCGGAAACGGAGAACTTCATGTGGGGGGCTCCGATTTCCTTGGGAATCACGGGGATTCCGCAATGAATGGGGTCCCAGGATGGTGAACTCTTTACTAACTGCGCGTCAAGAGCGGTATCAGGACAGGTGGTTCACATAGCGGACGCGGGAGTCTCGGCCCCTCACACGGGTACGCCTAGGCGACGCAGAACTCGTTCCCCTCCGGATCCGCCATCACCACCCACTCCCCGGCCGGCTCCTTCACCTGCCGCAGGACGCTCGCCCCGAGCCCCTCCAGCCGCTCGACCTCGCCGTCACGCCGCCCCTCGCCGGGGTGCAGATCGAGATGGAGGCGGTTCTTGACGCTCTTCGGCTCCGGCACCCGCTGGAACAGCAGCCGCCGCCCGAGCCCGACCCCCTTCTCCGGGTCACACGGGTCGTCCGGATGCCGTACGGCGATCAGGTCCCGGAAGGCGCGGCGCCCGTGGAAGTCGACGGTGGCCGCGTCCGGCAGCGCCCCGAGCTCCAGCAGCCGTTCGATGAACGCGGCGTTGTCCTCCACCTCGTATCCGAGCGCGGCGGCCCAGAACTCGGCCTGCGCATGCGGATCGGCGGCGTCGATGACGAGTTTCCAGTGGATGGGGGTCTGTGTCATGGACTACTTATATGCGGCGTTCTTCGGAACGTCCGGCGTTTGAGGCCGAGGCCGAGGCCGTTCAGGCCGAACAGGGGTCTGGGGCCCCCGGGTCAGGCGTCCACTGCAGCGGCGGCGGCCGCGGCCGCCGCATCGACCCGGGCCAGCCGACGAACCCTGCCAAGCCTGCGCGCCGCGCGCCACGCGTCGAAGGACAGCAGGCACAGCGCCACCCACACCAGCCCGAACCCGGCCCACCGCTCCACCGGCATCGCCTCGTGGAAGTAGAAGATCCCGAGCAGGAACTGGAACACCGGCGCCAGATACTGCAGCAGCCCGAGCGTCGACAACGGCACCCGGATGGCCGCCGCCCCGAAGCAGACCAGGGGCAGCGCGGTGACCACTCCGGTCGCCGCGAGCAGCGCCCCGTGCCCCGCCCCTTGCGTCGCGAACGTCGACCGGCCCTGCGAGGACAGCCACAGCAGATAGCCGACCGCGGGCACGAACTGGATCGCGGTCTCGGCGGCCAGCGACTCCATCCCGCCGAGCGCGACCTTCTTCTTCACCAGCCCGTACGTGGCGAACGAGAAGGCGAGCGTGAGCGAGATCCACGGCAGCTGCCCGTACCCCACGGTGAGCACGACCACCGCCGCGAAGCCCGTCGCGACCGCCACCCACTGCACCGGCCGCAGCCGTTCCTTCAGCAGCAGCACGCCCATGGCGATGGTGACCAGCGGATTGATGAAGTACCCGAGCGAGGCCTCGACCACGTGCCCGCTGTTCACGGACCAGATGTAGACGCCCCAGTTGACGGTGATGACGGCCGCGGCGACCGTGACGAGCCCCAGCCTGCGCGGCTGCCGCAGCAGCTCGCCGGCCCAGGCCCAGCGCCGTGTCACGACGAGCGCGACGGCCACGAAGGCGAGGGACCAGGCCATCCGGTGGGCCAGGATCTCCACCGCGCCGGCGGGCTTGAGCAGCGGCCAGAAGAGGGGGACGAGGCCCCACATCCCGTAGGCCGCGATGCCGTTCAGCAGTCCTGCGCGCTCGCCGCCCGACTTCCCGCTCACGGGCCCCCTCCTTGCCTTGTCGCACACGCGTGCCAGGCAGAAGGTAGCGCCAACCGCCCTCGCCTGTCATGTCCGTATCGCCATACGGTCATGACAGGCGGGGCTGGTGCACTCGGTGGGCCGCCGAGGGAACCCGGGCGGCGGTCGGTCAGCCCTTGACCGCCGCGGCGATCGCGTCGGCGAGCGGGGTGGTCGGACGGCCGGCCAGCCGGGACAGGTCGCCGGTGGAGACCACCAGTTCGCCCTTCTCGATGGAGCTGTCCACGCCCGCGAGGATCGTGGCGAGCGGGCCGGGCAGCCCGGCCCCGGCCAGGATGCCGGCGTAGGTCTCGACCGGGACGGGGTTGTAGGCGATGTCCTTGCCGGTCTGCCGGCTCAGCTCGGCCGCGTACTCGGCGAAGCTCCACGCCTCGTCGCCGCCCAGTTCGTACGTCTTGTTCTCGTGGCCCTCGCCGGTCAGGACCGCGACCGCGGCGGCCGCGTAGTCGGCGCGCGAGGCGGAGGAGATGCGGCCCTCGCCGGCGGCCTGGACGACGGCGCCGTGCTCCAGGACCGGGGCCAGGTTCTCGGTGTAGTTCTCGTGGTACCAGCCGTTGCGCAGCAGCACGTACGGCACGCCGGAGGCGAGGAGGGCCTCCTCCGTGCCGCGGTGGTCGTCGGCGAGCGCGGCCGTCAGGCTGCCCGGGGCGCTGGTGTAGGCGAGCAGCGCGACACCGGCGGCCTTCGCGGCCGCGATGACCGCCTTGTGCTGGCCGACGCGGCCCTTGTCGAACTCGTTGCCGGAGATGAGCAGCACCTTGTCCCCGGCGGAGAAGACGCTGCCGAAGGTCTCGGGGCTGTTGTAGTCGGCGACCGCGAGCCTCACCCCGCGCTCGGCGAGGTCGGCGGCCCTGGCCTCGTCCCGTACGACCGCCGTGATCCGGTCCGCGGGGACCTTCTCCAGCAGCTGTTCCAGGACGTGACGGCCGAGGTGTCCGGTGGCGCCGGTGACGACGATGCTCATGATGCAGAACTCCTTGTGGGGTGCGGATGACACTTACCCTAGGAGCTGCGCTAACTATTGGAAAGTACCCACTTTGAAGTAAGGTACTGGCATGGCAGTAAGTGGAACGGACTCCGTCGTCGAGGCGATGTGCCCCTATCGGCTCGTCCTCGAACATGTCACCAGCCGCTGGGGCGTCCTGGTCCTGATCGAGCTCCTGGACCGCCCGTACCGCTTCAGCGAACTGCGCCGGGCCATCGGCGGCTACGGCCGCGGTGTCAGCGAGAAGATGCTCACCCAGACCCTCCAGACCCTGGAGCGCGACGGCCTGGTGCACCGCGACGCCAAGCCGGTGATCCCGCCCAGGGTCGACTACTCCCTGACCGGCCTGGGCCGCGAGGCGGCGGAGCAGGTGCGGGGGCTGGCGCTGTGGACCGAGAAGCGGATGGACGCGGTGCGGGAGGCGCGGGAGGCGTACGACACCCGCCGGGGTGCCGGCGCCTCCTGATCCCGCGACGTCAGCCGACGACCGTCCAGGTGTCGTGGCCGGCCAGTAGCGCGGCGAGGTCGCCCTTGCCGCGCTGTTCGACTGCGGCGTCGAGCTGGTCGGCCATCTGCGTGTCGTAGACGGGCCGGTCGACGGACCTGAGCACACCGATGGGGGTGTGGTGCAGGGTGTCCGGGTCGGCCAGCCTCGACAGCGCGAACGCGGTCGTCGGGGAGGCGGCGTGTGCGTCGTGGACCAGCACGTCGGCCTCGTTGTCCGGTGTCACCGTGACGACCTTCAGATCACCGGTGGCCGCGTCCCGTACGACGCCGCGCGCGTTGTCGGCGCCGAAGCGGATCGGGGCCCCGTGGTCGAGGCGGATCACGGCTTCCTCGGCCTGCTGCTTGTCCTTCAGGGCCTCGAAGGCGCCGTCGTTGAAGATGTTGCAGTTCTGGTAGATCTCCACCAGGGCGGTGCCCGGGTGGGCGGCGGCCTCGCGCAGCACCGAGGTGAGGTGCTTGCGGTCGGAGTCGATGGTGCGGGCGACGAAGGACGCCTCGGCACCGATCGCCAGCGAGACCGGGTTGAAGGGTGCGTCGAGGGAGCCCATCGGCGTCGACTTGGTGATCTTGCCGACCTCGGAGGTGGGCGAGTACTGGCCCTTGGTCAGGCCGTAGATCCGGTTGTTGAACAGCAGGATCTTGAGGTTGACGTTGCGGCGCAGGGCGTGGATGAGGTGGTTGCCGCCGATGGACAGGGCGTCCCCGTCACCGGTGACCACCCACACGCTCAGGTCGCGACGCGAGGTCGCCAGGCCGGTGGCGATGGCCGGGGCGCGGCCGTGGATGGAGTGCATGCCGTACGTGTTCATGTAGTACGGGAAGCGGGACGAGCAGCCGATGCCGGAGACGAAGACGACGTTCTCCCTGGCCAGGCCCAGCTCCGGCATGAAGCCCTGGACGGCCGCCAGGATCGCGTAGTCGCCGCAGCCGGGGCACCAGCGCACTTCCTGGTCGGACTTGAAGTCCTTCATGGACTGGCGGGCCTCGGCCTTGGGGACGAGAGAAAGCGCCTCGATCGTGCCCGTGCCTTCCGTGGACGTCTCAGCCATCGATGGCCTCCTTGAGAGCCGTGGCGAGCTGTTCGGCCTTGAACGGCATACCGTTGACCTGGTTGTACGAGTGGGCGTCCACCAGGTATTTCGCCCGGATCAGGGTGGCGAGCTGGCCGAGGTTCATCTCGGGGATCACCACCTTGTCGTAGCCCTTCAGCACGGTGCCGAGATTGCGGGGGAAGGGGTTGAGGTGGCGCAGGTGGGCCTGCGCGATCGATTCCCCGGCCGCGCGCAGCCGCCGGACGGCGGCGGTGATCGGGCCGTAGGTGGAGCCCCAGCCGAGCACCAGGGTGCGCGCCGCGTGCGGGTCGTCCACGGCGAGGTCGGGCACCTCGATGCCGTCGATCTTGGCCTGGCGGGTGCGGACCATGACGTCGTGGTTGGCGGGGTCGTAGGAGATGTTGCCGGAGCCGTCCTGCTTCTCGATGCCGCCGATGCGGTGCTCCAGGCCCGGCGTGCCCGGGATCGCCCACGGCCGGGCCAGGGTGCGCGGGTCGCGCTTGTAGGGCCAGAACACCTCGCTGCCGTCGTCCAGGGTGTGGTTCGGGCCCTGCGCGAACTGCACGCTCAGATCCGGCAGTTCGTCGAGGTCGGGGATGCGCCAGGGCTCCGAGCCGTTGGCCAGGTAGCCGTCGGAGAGCAGCATCACCGGGGTGCGGTAGGCCAGCGCGATCCGGGCCGCCTCCAGTGCCGCCTCGAAGCAGTCGGCCGGGGTCTTCGGCGCGACCACCGGGATTGGAGCCTCGCCGTTGCGGCCGAACATCGCCTGCAGCAGGTCGGCCTGCTCCGTCTTGGTCGGCAGTCCGGTCGACGGGCCGCCGCGCTGGATGTCGATCACCAGCAGCGGCAGTTCCAGCGACACCGCCAGCCCGATGGTCTCGCTCTTGAGGGCCACGCCGGGCCCGGAGGTGGTGGTCACGCCCAGCGCGCCGCCGAACGCGGCACCCAGCGCCGCGCCGATCCCGGCGATCTCGTCCTCGGCCTGGAAGGTGCGCACCCCGAAGTTCTTGTGCCGCGCCAGCTCGTGCAGGATGTCCGAGGCCGGAGTGATCGGGTACGAGCCCAGGAACAGCGGCAGGTCCGCCTGCCGGGAGGCGGCGATCAGGCCGTAGGCCAGGGCCAGGTTGCCGGAGATGTTGCGGTAGGTGCCGGCCGGGAACGCGGTCGTGGCCGGCGCGATCTCGTAGGAGACCGCGAAGTCCTCCGTCGTCTCCCCGAAGTTCCAGCCCGCCCGGAACGCCGCCAGGTTCGCCTCGGCGATCTCCGGCTTCTTCGCGAACTTGGTGCGCAGGAACTTCTCCGTGCCCTCGGTGGGCCGGTGGTACATCCACGACAGCAGTCCCAGCGCGAACATGTTCTTGCTGCGCTCGGCCTCCTTGCGGGACAGGTCGAACGCCTTCAGCGCCTGCACCGTCAGCGTGGTCAGCGGCACCGGATGCAGGCTGTAGCCGTCCAGCGAGCCGTCCTCCAGCGGGGACGCGCTGTAGCCGACCTTCTGCATCGCCCGCTTGGTGAACTCGTCCGTGTTGACGATGATCTCCGCACCACGCGGCAGATCGGCGAGGTTGGCCTTCAGCGCCGCCGGGTTCATCGCCACCAGCACGTTCGGCGCATCGCCCGGCGTGAGGATGTCGTGGTCGGCGAAGTGCAGCTGGAAGGACGAGACACCGGGCAGCGTTCCGGCCGGCGCCCTGATCTCGGCCGGGAAATTCGGCAGGGTCGACAGGTCGTTGCCGAACGTGGCCGTCTCCGAGGTGAACCGGTCGCCGGTGAGCTGCATCCCGTCACCGGAGTCCCCCGCGAACCGGATGATCACCCGGTCCAGCCTGCGTACGCCCTTCGTTCCGCCCGGCTCGCGCTGCTCTTCGGCGTTGGTTCCGTCTGCCTGCTCCGCTGTCCTGCTGACCTGGCTGGTCACTGAACTGGACCTCCCTCGAGGCGACTGCCCGGGACCGGCCTTCCCGCAGGCCCTCCCAGGATCAACCCTACGTCGCTTAGGGTCGCCTTCCCGTGACCATTCGGATGATGGACACGAATGTGAGACATCGGGACACCCTGAATTGTCATGATTTCTCGCCCCCCGGCGCTGCCCTTGAAGACGCTCCCCGCATTTGTTCGGTTCTGGGGCTGGACGGAATCCGGACGGACGCCGAGCGACGGACGGCCGACCGTCTTCTGACCAAGTGTCAGCCCGTCAAGAGTTCAGATAGGTGAGTACCGCGAGAACACGTCGGTGATCCCCGTCACTCTGGGAGAGCCCGAGCTTCAGGAAGATGTTGCTCACGTGCTTCTCGACGGCGCCGTCGCTGACCACGAGCTGGCGCGCGATGGCCGAATTGGTCCGCCCCTCGGCCATCAGCCCCAGGACCTCCCGCTCCCGGGGCGTCAGCCCCGCCAGGACGTCCTGCTTACGGCTGCGTCCGAGCAGCTGCGCGACCACTTCCGGGTCCAGTGCGGTGCCCCCCTGGGCCACCCGCACCACCGCGTCCACGAATTCGCGGACCTCGGCCACCCGGTCCTTCAGCAGATAGCCGACGCCATGGCTCGAACCGGCCAGCAGTTCGGTGGCGTAGCGCTCCTCCACGTACTGCGACAGCACCAGCACGCCGAGCCCCGGATGCGCCTTGCGCAGCTGCACCGCCGCCCGCACGCCCTCGTCGGTGTGCGTCGGCGGCATGCGCACGTCCGCGACCACGACGTCCGGCAGCTCGCCCTGACCGTCCAGCTCGGTGATGGTCTTGATCAGCGCCTCCCCGTCACCGACACCGGCGACGACGTCGTGCCCGCGGTCGGTCAGCAGCCGGGTCAGCCCCTCCCTGAGCAGCACTGAATCCTCGGCAATGACCACCCGCACCCTGTCCTCCACGATGTCCGGTCCCCCCAGCCCGATTCCTTATGCCAGTGGTCCAGCATTCCAGCATTCGGATCGGACTGCGCCGGGGGAACGGGAATCAGCGGGAAAGTGTGCAGCGCAGGGCACCTTGCGGCCCGCGCGGGCGTCTGCCGGGGGACGGCCCCCGGCCTCACGCGAGCGACCGCTCCCCGCGCCAGGGCAGCTCCGCGGTGACCCGGGTCGGCCCGCCGGCCGGCGAATCCACCACCAGGATTCCGTCGACGGCGTCCAGACGCTCCGCGAGCCCGGCGAGCCCCGAACCGCCGGAGGCGTTCGCGCCGCCCACCCCGTTGTCCATGACCTGCACCATCAGCCGGTTCTCCACCCGCCACACGTCCACGGCCGCCCAGGTGGCCCGCGCGTGCTTGCTGATGTTCTGCAGCAGCTCGGAGACGGTGAAGTAGGCGATCCCCTCGATCGCCGGCGCCGGCCGCTCGGCAAGGTCCACCTCCACCTGCACCGGCACGGTGCAGCGCGAGGCGACCGCGGACAGTGCGGCGTCGAGACCGCGGTCGGTCAGGACGGCCGGGTGGATGCCCCGCGCCAGGTCCCGCAGCTCCTGAAGCGCCGTCTTCACCTCGCCGTGCGCCTCGTCGACCATCCGCGCCGCCGCCTGCGGATCCTCGGTCAGCTTCTCCTTCGCCAGACCAAGATCCATGGCGAGCGCCACCAGCCGGGCCTGCGCCCCGTCGTGCAGGTCCCGCTCGATCCGCCGCAGGTCCGCGGCCGCCGTGTCCACCACGACACCGCGGTCCGACTCCAGCTCCACCACCCGCGCCGACAGCCGCGACGGCCCGAGCAGCCCGTGCACCATCAGCCGGTCCACCGTCGTCAGCGCCCGCACGATCCACGGCGTGGCCAGCGTGAAGATCAGTCCCACCAGCGCGGTCACGGTGATCTCGAAGGGGTTGTCGAGATAGATGCTGTGGGTCGAGTCGCCGTAGAGCTGGAGCCCGTCCTGGCCGCCGTACATGGGGAAGAGCCAGAACCACAGCGGATACGTCAGCAGGGCCCAGCCGTACACCCAGAAGTTCACCGCGACGACGAACGAGAACACCGACCAGGGGAACTGGAGCAGCGCGTACAGCAGCGTCCGCCAGGACGTGCCGCTCTTCAGCACGGCGCCCATCCAGGCCATCACTCCGGACTTCTTCATCCGCAGCGGATCGGGGTCGGCCACCTCGAGGCCCAGCAGCGCGCGCGCCCGGGTCCGCTCCAGCGCCGCGATGCCCCGGCAGCCGGCCAGCCCCGCCGCCAGCACCGGGACGCCGAGGAACGTCACCAGCAGACCGGCCCCGAGCGAGACCATCGTGACGGCGTAGACGAAGAGCGCGATGCCGATCGGCAGGCTCAGCAGCACATACGCGAACTCGCGCCAGCTGCGCGCCTCGAACGGCGCCCGCAGCCCGGCGGGCAGCCGCCGCCGCTCGCCCTGCCCGAACCCGTCGTCGTATCCGTGCCCGTAGCCCTGTCCGTACTGCGCGGCCATCGGCGTCGTCCGTTCTACTCGTCCTGCCCGTCCCTGCGGCTGTCCCGCCGTACCTCCACGTTCCTCCGCCGCAGGTCCGCGAGCCATGGAGTGCGTCGGCCTCTTGGAAGGGGGGTTTTCCCTACCTCACCGCTCGCCGGGGCGCCCGTCGCCGGGTGCCCGGTCGCGCCACGGCAGCTCCGCCGTGACGACGGTCGGCCCGCCCTGCGGCGAGTCGATGACGAACAGCCCGTCGACGGCGCCCAGCCGGTCGGCGAGCCCCTGCATCCCCGTACCGGCGTCCAGGCGCGCACCCCCGTTGCCGTCGTCCTCCACCTGGATCAGCAGCCGTTGCTTCGACTGCCACACCTCGACCGACGCGGTCTTCGCCCCGCTGTGCTTGCTGACGTTCTGCAGCAGCTCGGAGACGGTGAAGTAGGCGATGCCCTCGATGGCGGCGGCGGGCCGTGCGGCGAGGTCGACCGTCACCTTCACGGGGACGGTGCAGCGCGAGGCGACCGCGGACAGGGCGGCGTCGAGGCCGCGGTCGGTCAGTACGGCCGGATGAATGCCCCGGGCCAGATCCCGCAGCTCCTGGAGCGCGAGCTTCACCTCGCCGTGCGCCTCCGCGACCATCTCCGCCGCCGAGTCGGGGTCCTCCAGGAGCTTCTCCTTGGCCAGGCCGAGCCCCATCGCCAGATTGACCAGGCGGGCCTGCGCCCCGTCGTGCAGATCGCGCTCGATCCGCCGCAGATCGGCGTTGGCCGTGTCGACCACGACTCCCCGGTCCGACTCCAGCTCCGCGATCCGCCGCTCCAGCTCGTCGGAGGGCGACAGCAGCCCGCGCACCATCGCCCGGTCGGCGTTGGTCAGTCCCCGCGCGACGAACGGCAGCACCGGCCACAGCACGAACAGCGAGGTCAGCGTGACGGTGAACGTGACGACGCCCCAGGGCAGCCGGATGAAGTCGTACAGCACCGTCCGCCAGCCCACCGGGTCCTTCAGCCTCATCCACAGCCAGGGGAGGAGGCCGGTGCCGCGCCCGGGCAGCGGACTCGGCTCGTCCACCCGCACCCCGAGCAGCTTCCTGGCCCGCGCCCGCTCCATCCTGCCCAGCAGCCGCGCGCCCGCCAGCCCGAGGGCCAGCAGCGGGAGTCCGATCACCGTCACCGTCAGCCCGAAGCCCGTGAACAGCACCGTCACGACGTAGACGAACCCGAGCAGCGCCACGGGGAGGTTCGCCAGGAGGTGCGCGATCTCCTTCCAGGTCTGCCGGTCGTAGGCGAAACGGGGAGGCGGCAGACGGTCGCCGTCAGCTTCCAGGGCCCCCATCGGGCGCGAGAGTCGTTCGGTCATATGGGCTAGCGTGCCGCGCGCCGCCCGCCCGCGCCATGAGGTCGGCAGGCGTCGTCCCCTGGGGAAAACCCCACCCCGGCATCCCGCCCGGTATCTCAAGCGCATCTCAAGGCGTGACGGGCTGCTTACCGTCCCTTTATCAGGGCCTAGACTCCCGTGCGTACAGATCGTCGGACAGCAGTGTTCATCAGGGCCGCAGGTCACAGGGCGTGCCCAGTCAGGAAGCGAGGGGACGGACGTGCGGGAACCGACCGTCGTCGCGGCGGACTACTTCCAGTCGTACTCCGTCGTCGGACTGCTCGCCGTCGTCGGCGTGCTCTTCGTCGCGGTCGCCTTCGGGGCCGGCCGCCTGCTGCGGCCCGTGGTGCCCACCCCCGAGAAGCTTCTGACGTACGAGTGCGGAGTCGACCCCGTCGGCGAGGGCTGGGCCCACACCCAGGTCCGCTACTACGTCTACGCCTTCCTGTACGTCATCTTCGCCGTCGACTCGATCTTCCTGTTCCCCTGGGCGACGGTCTTCGCCGCCCCCGGCTACGGTGCGACGACGCTCGTCGAGATGTTCGTCTTCCTCGGCTTCCTGACCGTGGGCCTGCTGTACGCATACAAGAAGGGCGTTCTGGCATGGACGTGACGACGCCAGACACCGACGGGCAGCCGGCGGAGCCCGTTCTGCTGCCGGAGCCGAAGAGGCTGGGCGCGCTGGCCCGCCTCGCGCCGGAGCCGATGAAGGTGGTCCTGAACTGGGGCCGCCGCTACTCCCTCTGGGTCTTCAACTTCGGCCTCGCCTGCTGCGCGATCGAGTTCATCGCCGCCTCGATGGCCCGCCACGACTTCATCCGGCTCGGCGTCATCCCCTTCGCGCCGGGCCCGCGCCAGGCCGACCTGATGGTCGTCTCCGGCACGGTCACGGACAAGATGGCGCCCGCGGTCAAGCGCCTGTACGAGCAGATGCCCGAACCGAAGTACGTCATCTCCTTCGGCGCGTGCAGCAACTGCGGCGGCCCGTACTGGGACTCCTACTCCGTCACCAAGGGCGTCGACCAGATCATCCCGGTCGACGTCTACGTCCCCGGCTGCCCGCCCCGCCCCGAGGCCCTGCTCCAGGGGATTCTGAAGCTCCAGGAGAAGATCGCCCGGGAGTCGCTGGACGAGCGGTACGGCACCTCCCGCCCATCGGCCGCGGCCCTGCAGAGCGGCCTGGTCAAGCCGCCGGCCGCCGGGTCCCCGTCAGGGGAGGGCCGATGAGCACGGTCGGCTGGCTGCCCGCCCCCGCCGAGGAACTCTTCGGTACGCAGGCCACGGCCGAGGAGTCGTACGAGGTCCTGACGGTCGACGTCCCGCCGGCGTCCTGGCTCGCCGCGCTGGAGGTGGCGCGCGATCGGCTGGCCTGCACCTACTTCGACTGGCTGAGCGCGGTCGACGAACCCGGCACGGGGTTCCGCGTCGCGGCCCACGTGGTGTCCCTGTCGCCGGTACGCCGGCTGCTGGTGCGCACCACGGTCCCGCACGAGGCGCCGGTGCTGCCCTCCGCCGTCGGCGTCTACGCGGGCGCCGCCTGGCACGAGCGCGAGACCCACGAGATGTTCGGCGTCGTCTTCGAGGGCCACCCCGGCCTGGACCACCTCCTGCTGCCGGAGACCTTCGAAGGCCACCCCCTGCGCAAGGACTTCGTCCTGGCCGCCCGCGTCGCCAAGGCGTGGCCGGGCGCGAAGGAACCGGGCGAGTCCGACCACGGCGGCCCCAAGCGCCGCCAGATGCTCCCGCCGGGCGTCCCCGACCCCAACGAATGGGGCCCCCAGAAGGGCCAGCTCCCTCCTGCCCCGGCCCGCCCGGCCCGAGGCGCCGGCCGAGCCCCGGGCGAACGCCCTGTGCGGCGTTCTCGTTCGGCGGGGGAGGGCTCGGCGAGCCAGGCGCCGGCTCCCGCGGCGGGCGAGGGTGCGAGCGCGGGCGCGGGTGCGAGCGCGGGTGCGACTGCGCCGAGGCGCGCGCGTACGGCCGCGGAGGGGTCCGCGAGTCAGACGGCGGTGCCCGGCGAGGGCGCGAACGCACCTCGGCGTTCTCGTTCGGCAGCGGAGGGCTCTGCGAGCCGGCGAACGGATTCGGCGTCCGGAGGTGACGCCGCGGCCGGGCCCCGGCGCGCGCGTACGGCCGGGGAAGGCTCGGCGAGCCAGAGGCCGGCCGGGGGGTCCGGTGAGGCACAGGCCGCGCCCGGTCCGGACTCGTCCTCGCGGACGGCCGGGACCGCGTCACCGGAAGCTCCGAACACCCGCCCCGCCCCGCGCACTTCGGACGCCCCGTGGCACCACGCCCGCCCGGCGTTCGACGAACCGGGGTCGGGGTCGGAGGCGAAGCCTGGCGCGGAACGGGAGCGGGAGCGGGAGCGGGAGCCGGTGCCGGTGCCGGAGGCGGAGTCGAAGTCGGTGCCGGAGCGGGAGCCGGAGCCGAAGCAGGAGCCGAAGTCGGTGCCGGCGCCGGAGGCGAGCGCGGCCGGCGCCGGGGTGGACGCCCCCGAAGCGGCCCCCGGCCCCGGTGAGCCCCCTTCGGAGCCGACCTCGTCCGAGGAGGACCCGGCCGACAAGCCCCCCGCCGGCAAGAACCCCGCCGACAAGCCCTCGGCCGGCAAGAACCCCGCGAACTCCGAAGACCCGCCCACGAACCCCGAGGACACCGCAGGAGGCGCGCCGTGACCGACGCCCTGGACGTCACCCTGCGACTCCTGATCGTGTTCGTCGTCTTCCTCACCTTCCCCCTGATCGTCGGGCAGACCGAGCACAAGGTCATGGCCCACATGCAGGGCCGCCTCGGACCGATGTACGCCGGCGGCTTCCACGGCTGGGCCCAACTCGTCGCCGACGGCGTGAAGTTCGCGCAGAAGGAGGACATCGTTCCGGCGGGCGCGGACCGCCGCGTCTTCCAGCTCGCCCCCGCCGTCGCCCTCCTGCCGTACCTGATCGTCCTCCTCGCCATCCCCATCGGCCCGGGAGAGGGCGCGGTCGGCCAGGTCCTCGACGCCGGCATCTTCTTCGTCCTCGCGGTGATGGGCGTCGGCGTCCTCGGCTCCCTCATGGCCGGCTGGGCCTCCGCCAACAAGTTCTCCCTCCTCGGCGGCCTGCGCACCGCCGCCCAGCTCCTCGCCTACGAACTCCCGATGCTCCTCGCCGCCGCCTCCGTGGCCATGGCGGCCGGCACCGTCTCCCTCCCCGGCATCCTCGATGCCTTCGAGTGGTGGTGGCTGCCCTGGCAGGTCGTCGGCGCGGTCGTCTTCTTCGTCGCCGGACTCGCCGAACTCCAGCGCCCGCCCTTCGACATGCCCGTCGCCGACTCGGAGATCATCTTCGGCGCGTACACCGAGTACACCGGCCTGCGCTTCGCCCTGTTCCTCCTCGCCGAGTACGCCGGAATCATCGTCCTGTGCGGCCTGACCACCGTCCTCTTCCTCGGCGGCTGGCACGGCCCCTGGGGCGCCGACGGCCTCGGCTGGGTCTGGACCCTGCTGAAGACGGCCGTCCTCGCCTTCCTCGTGATCTGGCTCCGCGTCACCTACCCCCGCCTGCGCGAGGACCAGCTCCAGAAGCTCTCCTGGACCCTCCTCGTCCCCCTCTCCCTCGCCCAGATCGCCCTCACCGGCATCGTCAAGGTGGTGATCTCCTGATGGCTGAGCCACTGCCCTCCACGCGGTCCCGCATCCCCGGCTCCGGCCTGGCCAAGGGCCTCGCCGTCACGCTGCGCACGATGATGCGCAAGTCCGTCACCGAGCAGTACCCGGACGTCCAGCCCGACCTGCCGCCCCGTACCCGCGGCGTCATCGGCCTGTTCGAGGAGAACTGCACGGTCTGCATGCTGTGCGCCCGCGAGTGCCCCGACTGGTGCATCTACATCGACTCCCACAAGGAGACGGTCCCGGCGGCGACACCGGGCGGCCGCGAACGCAGCCGCAACGTCCTCGACCGCTTCGCCATCGACTTCGCCCTGTGCATGTACTGCGGTATCTGCATCGAGGTCTGTCCTTTCGACGCCCTGTTCTGGTCCCCGGAGTTCGAGTACGCCGAGACCGACATCCACGAGCTCACCCACGAACGCGACAAGCTCCGCGAGTGGATGTGGACGGTCCCGGCCCCGCCGGCCCTCGACCCCGGCGCGGAGGAACCGAAGGAGATCGCCGCCGCCCGCAAGTCCGCCGAGAAGCTGGCGGCCGCCCAGGCGGAACCGCAGGAAGGAGAGTCGTGAGCCCCGCCGTAGCCGCAGCCGCCACCGCGGCCCGCGCCACGACCATGGCCGCCGACGCCCACGGCTTCCTCTCCCCGACCGGCGTCGAGATCGCCTTCCTCCTCGTCGGCCTGGTCACCTTCGGCGCGGCCCTGGTCACCGTCACCACCCGGCAACTGGTCCACGCCGCCCTGTGGCTGGTGGTCACCCTCGGCGGCCTCGCCGTCGAATACCTCCTGCTCACCGCCGAGTTCATCGCCTGGGTGCAGGTCCTCATCTACGTCGGCTCCGTCGTCGTCCTCCTCCTGTTCGGTCTGATGCTCACCAGGGCCCCGATCGGCCGCTCCCCGGACGCCGACTCCGGCAACCGCTGGGCCGCCCTCACCGTGGCCGTCGCCGCGGCCGCCGCCCTGGTGTGGGTCGTCGTCGACGCCTTCCGTACGACCTGGATCGACCTGGACGGCCCGGCCGCCGGCTCCACCGCCGTCACCGGAGCGAGCCTCTTCCAGAACTGGGTCCTCCCCTTCGAGGCACTCTCCGTCCTCCTCCTCGCCGCCCTGGTCGGCGCGATCGTGCTGTCCCGCAAGGCCAAGGCGGACGCGGCGTCCGGTGCCGCGGGCACCCCGGCCGTGCCGGGCAGCCGGAGCGAGAAGGAAGGCGTCCGCTGATGCACCTCGCCTATCCCGCCGTACTCTCCGCCCTCCTGTTCTGCACCGGCCTGTACGGCGTCCTCGCCCGCCGCAACGCGATCCTGGTCCTGATGTCCGTCGAGCTGATGCTCAACGCCGTCAACCTCAACCTCGTCGCCTTCGACGTCTGGCTCAGCAGGACCGCCCGGGACACGCTGCACTCCGGCCAGGCCCTGACCCTGTTCACGATCGCCATCGCCGCCGCCGAGATCGGCATCGGCCTGGCGATCGTCCTCGCCGTCTACCGCAACCGCGGCACCTCCGACATCGACAAGCTCCGCGACAGCGCCGAGGGCCACGAGAGCGACGGTCCCGACGGCGGCGCCCCGGCGGCGGATCAGACCGGGAAGGCTGAGGCCACCGCGTGACCACGACCACCCTCGCCGTCCTCGTCCCCCTCCTGCCGTTCCTGGGCGCCGCGGCCGGCCTGCTCCTGGGCCGCACCGCCCCCGGCTTCGTCCGCCCGCTCGCCGTCCTGCCGACCCTCGCCGCCTTCGTGCTGGCCGTGCTGGTCGCCGTGCGCCAGGGCGGCGGCCAGACGATCGACGCGCACACCGAACTCACGCCCACGGGCTCGGTCCCGATCGAACTCGCCCTGCACATCGACGGCTTCGCCGCCCTCGTCGCCGTCCTGGTCGGCCTCGTCGCCACCTGCGTCCAGATCTACTCGACGGGCTACCTGCGCGACGACCCGCGCTACCCCTCGTACGCCGCTCTCGTCTCCCTCTTCACCTCCGCGATGCTGCTCGTCGTCTACTCCGGCGACCTGATCGTGCTGCTGGTCGGCTGGGAGATCATGGGCATCTGCTCGTACTTCCTGGTCGGCCACTACTGGGAGACCCCGGAGGCCCGCGCCGCCTCCATCAAGGCCTTCCTGGTGACCAAGCTCGGTGACGTCCCCTTCCTGATCGGTCTGTTCGCCCTCGCCACCGACGCCGGCTCCTTCCGCATCACGACGGTCCTCAGCACCGTCGCGCACGGCGGACTCGGCCACCCGACGCTCGTCGCCCTGCTGCTCCTGGCCGGCGTGGCGGGCAAGTCGGCGCAGTTCCCGCTGCACACCTGGCTCCCCGACGCGATGGCGGGCCCGACGCCCGTCTCCGCGCTGATCCACGCCGCGACGATGGTCGCCGCCGGTGTCTACTTCGTCGCCCGTCTCCTCCCGGTCTTCGAGGCCTCCGCGGCCGCGATGGTGGTCATGGCCGTCATGGCCGCAGTCACGATGCTCGGCTCGGGTCTCGCCGCACTCGCCCAGGACGACATCAAGCGCGTCCTCGCCTACTCGACGATCGGCCAGCTCGGCTACATGACCGGTGCCCTCTCGGTCGGCGACCGCGGCGCCGCCGTCTTCCACCTCCTGTCCCACGGTGCCTTCAAGGCGCTGCTGTTCCTCGCGGCCGGCGTGATCATCCATGCCGCCGGCACCAACTCGCTGGCCGCCATGTCCCGCATGAGCAACCTGCGCGACCGCGTCCCCGACGCGTTCTGGACGATGACCGTGGCGCTCCTGGCGCTCGCCGCGATCCCGCCCTTCAGCGGCTTCTTCTCCAAGGAGTCCGTCCTCGGCGCCGCGGAGCACGTCGTCACCGGCCACACCGAGCACGTCCCCGCCGCCACGGGCTGGATCACCCTCGTCGCCGGCCTGGTCACGGCCGCGCTCACCGCCGCCTACGCGACGCGCCTGTGGCTGCTCGCCTTCCGCGGACGGGGCGCCGAGGCCCCCGACCACGGCCGCGAGCCGCTCACCATGACCGTGGTGCTGTGGGTGCTCGCCGTCCCCTCCCTCGCCTTCGGCGGGCTCGCCTACCGCTCGATGCCCGACTGGTTCGACGGCCGCGACCTCGCCCCGACCCTCACCACCTCCGTGCTCGGCACGGGTGTGGCCCTGATCGGCGGCATCGTCACCTACGCCGCCTGGCGGCACAGCACGGCACTCGCGGCCCGCGTCCCGCTGGGTGCGGTCGCGGCCCATCCGGAGGGCGACGCCGGACTCGTCGAGGCCGAAGCCATCGCCACCCACGCACCCGCGTACGGCGACGTCGCCTCCGCGCCCGACCCGGCCGATCCCGGACGGCTGCTGCTCGGCCCGCTGCACCGGCACGCGGCCGTCGGCTTCCACCTGGACGCCGTGTACGCGGCCCTCTTCGTCCGCCCGGTCCAGGCCGGAGCGAGTCTCGTCCGGTTCCTGGACCGCGAGGTCGTCGAGACCTACGTACGCGGTGCGGGCGCCCTACCCCGGCTGCTGGGTGCCGCCGTACGGCGCGCCCAGACCGGCAATGTGCAGACCTATGTGAGCGCGCTGCTCGCCGGCACCGTCGTCCTCGCGGTCGCCGTCGTCCTCGTCGCCACGGGAGCGTGAGCAGGCGTGATGGATATCAGCGAGTCCGTGATGCAGGTCCTTCTGGCGTTGATCGTCGTCGTGCCGCTCCTCAGCGCGCTCGCCGCGCTCCTGCCGGCCCCGCCCGGGCTGAAGGGGAAGTCGCCCGAGCAGGCCGTGCTGCGGCACGGCGTCATCGTGACCGGTCTGGTCCTCATTGCCGCGATCGTCCTCGCGCTCGGCTTCGACCACGACCATCCGTCGAAGATGCAGGCCACGACCGACATCAGCTGGATCCCCGCACTCGACGTGCGGATCCACCTCGGCATCGACGGCATCTCCCTCCCCCTTCTGGTCCTGACCGCGCTGCTGACCTTCCTCTGCGCGCTCTACTCGTACTTCAAGATGCCCGCGGGCCCGACCCCGAAGGCGTTCGTCGCACTGCTGCTCGTCCTCGAGTCCGGCACCCTCGCGACCTTCGCCGTCCTCGATCTGCTGCTGTTCTTCCTCGCGTTCGAGACGGTGCTCATCCCGATGTACTTCCTCATCGCCCGCTGGGGCGGCGAGGGCAGGACCCAGGCCGCCTGGCGGTTCATCCTCTACACGCTGCTCGGTTCGGTCGTCATGCTGCTCGGCCTGCTCCTGATCGGGATCAAGGCCGGCACATTCGACATGGTGGCACTCGCCACTGACAACGGCCGGTCGCTCACCTCGTCCGTGCAGGTCATCGCCGTTCTGGCGATCGGCATCGGGCTCGCGGTCAAGACGCCGATGTGGCCGCTGCACAGCTGGCTGCCCGACGCCCACACCTCCGCGCCGACCGTCGGCTCGGTCCTGCTGGCGGGTGTCCTGCTGAAGATGGGTACGTACGGTTTCGTCCGGATTCTCCTGCCGATCGCGCCGGACGGCTTCCGCACCTTCGCGCCCTACCTCGCCGCCTTCGCCGTCGTCGGGATCATCTACGGATCGCTGGCCTGCCTGGCCCTCGCCAAGCAGGGAGCGAAGGGCGACCTCAAGCGGCTCATCGCGTACAGCTCCGTCGGCCACATGGGTTTCGTCCTGCTCGGCATCGCGACCATGACCCCGACCGGCGTGAACGGCGCCCTGTTCGCCAACATCGCCCACGGCCTCATCACCGGCCTCCTCTTCTTCCTGGTCGGCGCGCTGAAGGACCGCACGGGCACGACCGACCTCGACACCCTCGCGGACAAGACGGGCGCCGCCCTCTACGGCAAGGCCCCCCGCCTCGGCGGGCTGATCGCCTTCGGTGCGGTCGCCTCGCTCGGGCTGCCGGGCCTGGCCGGTTTCTGGGGCGAGATGCTGGCGATGTTCGGCGCGTTCAAGCCGGCCGCCGACCTCAGCCGCCCCGCCTTCCTGACCTTCATGTCGATCGCGGCCTTCGGCACACTCCTGACGGCCGCGTACATGCTTGTCGTGGTCCGCCGCGTCTGCATGGGTGCCGTACCGCAGGAAGCGCCGCAGCTCGCCGACGTCCAGACGTACGAGTTCGCGGCCTGGACCCCGCTCGTCGCCCTCACCGTCGTCGCCGGGCTGTGGCCCAAGGCCCTCCTCGGCCTGACCGACCCGGCCGTCCAGCAGCTCCTCGCAGGAGGCACCCGATGAGCTCCCTGGCCCAGCCGCTGGCCGCGAACCTCGTCCAGTCCGTCGACTGGCTCGCCGTCGCGCCGCCGACCATCGCCGCCGTGGTGGCGCTCCTGGTGCTCGTCGCCGACCTGTTCGTGCCCGAGTCGCGCAAGCCCCTCCTCGGCTGGGTCTCCGTGGCGGGCCTGGCCGCCGCCGGGCTGATGCTCCTGCCGCTGCTGGACGGCGACCGCAGCACCTTCTGCGTGCACGGCACGCACGCGTGCAGCTACACGGCCGACCGGTTCACCCTGGTGATCCAGCTCCTGGTCCTCGGCGGCGCCCTCCTCGCCGCCCTGCTGTCGGTGACCGCCCTGAAGGACGCCGACAAGCAACTCCCCGAGGGGGAGTACTGGTTCCTGCTGCTGTCCTCCGCGGCGGGCGCCGCCCTCCTGCCCGCCTCACGCGACCTCGCGACCCTGATCGTCGCCCTGGAGGTCGCCTCCCTGCCCGCCTTCGCGCTCGTCGGGCTCCGGTACGGCGACAGGAAGTCCTCCGAAGCGGCCCTGAAGTTCTTCCTGTCGTCGGTCACCGCGACCGCCGTCAGCCTCATGGGCATCAGCTTCGTGTACGCCTCCACGGGCACCCTCTACCTCACCCAGGTCGCCGGCCGCATCCAGCACGTCGACGGGCAACTCCACACGCTCGCGCAGACCGGCGTGGTCCTCACCCTGATCGGCTTCGCCTTCAAGACGGCCGCCGTGCCCTTCCACTTCTGGGTCCCGGACACCTACGTGGGGGCGCCCCTGCCGATCGCCGCCTTCCTCTCGGTCGTCGGCAAGGCGGTCGGCTTCTCGGGCCTGATCCTCGTCACCGTCGTCGCGTTCCCGTCGTACGCCGACGTCTGGGGGCCCGCGCTCGCGGCCCTGGCGGCGCTCACCATGACCGTCGGCAACGTCGGCGCCCTGCGCCAGCAGGCCACGCGCGCGTACAGCGCGGTACGGCTGCTGGCCTGGTCGTCGGTGGGCCAGGCCGGCTACCTCCTCGTACCGATCGCCGCGGCCGCCTACTCCGACGACGCCGAGCACTCCATCGGCTCCACGGTCGCCTACGCCCTCATGTACGCGGCGGTGAACCTCGGAGCCTTCGCCGTCGCCGCACTGGTGGGCCGGAGCAGGATCACGAACCGCATCACGGACTACCGCGGCCTCTACGCGACGAACCCGCTCGCCGCCCTGCTGATGGCGTTCTTCCTGCTCTGCCTGGCCGGACTGCCCCCGGGCATCATCGGCCTCTTCGCCAAGGTCACCGTGTTCTCGGCGGCGGTCGACGCGGGACTCGGCTGGCTGGCCGTGATCATGGCCGTCAACGTCGTGATCGCCCTCTTCTACTACCTCCAGTGGACGGCACTTCTGTTCCGCGCCCCCGAAGGTGAACCCGTCAAGCACCGGCTCCCGGCGCCCCTCACCGCGGCCATCACCCTCACCGGCGTCCTCGCCGTGGCCCTTTCCGGAGCACCCCAGCTGATCCTGCGCTTCGCCGACACGACCCTCTTCTGAAGCCTCGCGTCGAGGCTCTCGGCCGCCCGCGCCCGCCGTCACCCGGCCGGCCGACCGGCGGCGCCGTGCGCACAAGGGAACTAGTGGCCCTCGCCTGGCGTTGACCTGTGCGGGAGGGTCCACTGGACGTGCAACCACGGCACCGGTGGTACCCGAGACAGCAAGCAAGCTCCGTAAGCAAAGGGTTCCCCTGCTGCACCATTTGGAGGGCGTACCGTGCACCGCCGGCACAACGGGCTAAGGACCGCAGTACTCCTCGGGGGACTGTCCGCCCTCATCATCGTCATCGGCAGTTTCTTCGGCCGTATGGGGCTCGTCGTCGCGGTTGTGATCGCACTGGGCACGAACGCGTACGCGTACTGGAACAGCGACAAGCTGGCGCTGCGCGCGATGCGTGCCCGTCCGGTCAGCGAGTTCGAGGCCCCCGCTCTCTATCGGATGGTCCGCGAGCTCTCCACCCAGGCCCGTCAGCCCATGCCCCGGCTTTACATCTCACCGACGGTGGCACCCAACGCCTTCGCGACGGGCCGCAACGCGCGCAACGCCGCCGTGTGCTGCACGGAAGGCATCCTGCACATCCTGGACGAGCGTGAACTGCGCGGCGTCATCGGTCACGAGCTGAGTCACGTCTACAACCGCGACATCCTCATCTCGTCGGTCGCCGGCGCCCTGGCCTCCGTGATCATGTTCCTGGTCAACTTCGCCTGGCTGATCCCCGTCGGACGCTCGGACGACGACGACGGACCAGGCATTCTCGGCCTGCTGATGATCATGATCCTGGGCCCGCTCGCGGCCAGCCTCATCCAGCTGGCCATCAGCCGCTCCAGGGAGTACGAGGCCGACGCGTCCGGCGCCCAGCTGACCGGTGACCCGCTCGCGCTCGCCAGTGCGCTGCGCAAGCTCGAAGCGGGCACCAAGCAGCTGCCGTTGCCGCCCGAGCCGCGCATCGAGACCGCCAGCCATATGATGATCGCGAATCCCTTCCGCCCAGGGCAGGGACTCTCCAAGATGTTCTCGACACACCCGCCGATGGCAGAGCGCATCGCCCGGCTCGAGAAGATGGCAGGTCGCCAGCAGTGAAAACCATCCTGAACGTCATTTGGCTCGTCCTGAGCGGCTTCTGGCTGTTCCTCGGATACCTGGCCGCGGGCCTCCTGCTCTGCATCACGATCATCGGGATCCCGTTCGGCATCGCCGCGTTCCGTATCGGCGTCTACGCCCTGTGGCCCTTCGGATACACGACGGTCGAGCGCCGCGACGCCGGTGCGCCCTCCTGCGTCGGCAACGTCCTGTGGCTGGTCCTCGCGGGCTGGTGGCTGGCACTCACGCACATCGTCACCGGCATCGCCCTGTGCATCACGATCATCGGGATCCCGTTCGGCATCGCCAACTTCAAGCTGATCCCGGTCTCGCTGCTGCCGCTCGGCCGCGAGATCGTGCGGACGGACGAGCCGTTCGCGGCTCGCTGACCCACCGACTTCTCCACAGCCGCTGACCCACCGACTTCTCCACAGTCCGTCGGTTGTCCACAGGCCGGCCCGATTGTCAGTGGCGCCTTGCATCATGAACCCATGAGCGAGAACGAGCAGTTGCTTGCACGGGTGGCGGACAAGGCACGCGACACCCGTCCATGGGGCTGGCCCTCACTGCCCGAGCCGGCCGACGCGTCGACCCTGGCCCGGGCCGAGGCCACCCTGGGCTTCGCCCTGCCTCCTCTGCTCGCTGACCTCTATCTGCGCATAGGCGACGGCGGATTCGGCCCGGAGTACGGCCTGCTGCCCCTGCTCGACAGCCCGCCCGCCGGCGAGCCAGCCGCCGTCGCGCAGTACCTCGCCAACCTTGAGAGCGGCCGCAAGGACCCCGACTGGCCCTGGCCGGAGGGTGTCCTGCCGATATCCCACTGGGGCTGCGCGATGTATGCGTGCGTGGACTGCCGCGCCCCCGAAGCACCCGTCCTGCTCTTCGAGCCGAACGCCGACGAGTCCGACCACGCCTGGTTCGTCGACGCCCCCAGCCTCACGGCCTGGCTGAGTGCCTGGGTGGACGGCACAGGCTGGTACGAGGAGACGAACGAGGAGATGGAGATGGTCCCTTGGGGTGATTTCCGCATACGCACGGAGGCGCGGCGAGCGTCCTAGCCGCTGTGGCCCCGTCGTAGCGGCTCCTACGACGCCGCAACGGCCGCCGTCCGCGGCGGCCGACCTCGTCTCCCGGCTGCCCGCCCGCCGCCACCGGACGGACGCTGTCCGGGCCAGCGCCCTCCCGCCCACGACACCCCTACGGCGCGCACCCGCCGGGCGCACCCGACGCGCGCACCTGCTGGATACGGGGCGGCAGACCGTACCGAGGCGACGGCGTTGCCGGGTCGGTGTCATGGCCCCGCACACCGCTGATCACTGCAACCGGAGGGCGCCGTCGTGACGTCCTGTTCATCGAAAGGGCAGGCACGAGGCGCGAAGCACAGCGGATCTTGACCGAATGCACACTGTCCGGAAAGTGCATGCACAGCGCGGAAGGGCAGGTTGAGGGCATGACCATCATCAGCTGGATCATCCTGGGGCTGTTGGCAGGGGCCATCGCCAAGTTCCTGCTGCCGGGCCGGGACCCGGGCGGCTTCATCGGCACGACCCTCATAGGCATCGCGGGCGCGTTCATCGGCGGCTGGATCTCGTCGCGCTGGCTGGACCACCCGATCACCAAGAGCTTCTACGACGGAGCGACCTGGGCCGCGGCGATCGGCGGTTCGCTGGTCCTGCTGATCGCCTACCGCATCCTGTTCGGCAACTCGCGCAACTGAGCACGCCCCCGACTGCGGCCAGCAGCAGGAAGGGTGGGCGCCGACGGGCGCCCACCCTTCGCCGCTCACCTTTCGCCGCCCACTCACCCACCCGCCCGCCGGCCTCCGCCGCGCGCGGGATGTGATCGCAGGCCACCTCGATTCGTGCACATTTCCCAACGGAACGGTGGGGCATGTGCTTTTTGACGGATGCGGGAGTCACACGAGTCCCCGTGTGGAAGCATTTCGTCAACGGGGAGGTGGGTTCGCGGGCCCGGTACCTGTACAGGGCGGAGCCGCGGGCACAGGTATGCAGTCAGAAGACTCCGCACGGCACGACCCGTCAGTCATGGCACCGAGCAGGTCCGCACTGTCATCGCTGCTGTTCACCGACGGTGTGCTCGACCCCGGGGCGTGCGGGGACCGGCGGACCCATGACGTCCTGAGAGCCGCGTCCGAGCGGGCGGCCGAGCGGCTGAGGCCCGGCGACGTGCTGTTCGCCGTGCTGGCCGGCCGGGACCCGGCGGTGCTGCCCGCGCTGGAGGCGGCGCTCGCCGAGGGTGCCGCACCGCAGCACCTCATGGCGGCCATCGACGTCTACGACCCGCCCGGCACCGCCTACGGCTTCGACGGTTCGCCGGGCCGTATCGCCCCGGAACTGATGGCGGCGTTCGCCGACTTCGACGCCGAGTACGCCGGCCACGCCGACAAGACGACCTCCGCGCCCACAGCATCCGCGCCCACGACATCCGCGCCCGCGGCCATGCCCTCGCCCGGCCTCCACGAGGTCACCCTCGAACTGCTCCTGGCCTGTGTGCTCGACCATCCGGACGAGCAGGACCGGCAGTTCCTGGGCGAGGTGCTGGATCTGCCGCGGGCGGCCGGGGCGTTACGGCAGCGGGCGCGGGTCCAACTGGAGCCGCTGCCCGAGCTGTTCGACGAGAACTCGGGACGGCTGCGGTCGGAGGAGTTCACGGCGGACGTCTGGTCCGTCCTGGAGCGGGCCGCCGAGCGGGCCGCCGAACTGGGCTACGACCGGCTGCTGCCACCGCACTGCCTGATCGCCCTGCTCGGTGAGACCGAGGGCCTCGCGGAGCGGCTGCTCAGGCTCCAACTGCCCCCGCAGATCGGCCTGGTGAAGGCCACGGAGATCATCACCGCGGCCTTCCGGCTCTCCGAGCGGGGCCGCCCGGCAGCACCGCGTCTGCACCGCGACGAATGCGGCGACGCCTTCCACACCCTGCTGCGCGCGTCCCGCCGCACGGCCGCGCTCTGGGACGCCGACCGGATCGACACCCCGCATCTGCTGGCCGCGCTCCTCGACGACCCCTCGCCCCGGCTGACCGGGGTCCTGCGCGCGGACCCGCTGCGCCTCGATCCGGACCGGTTACGGGCCCACGTACGGGAGGTGCTTCAGGAGTCGCGCAGTACCACCCCGCGGGAGACGGCGTACACGCTGCCCGCGTTCCTGCCGCCCTCCGAGGACCTCACCTGGCTCGCCCGCACCGGCGGCATCACACCGGCCTGCCACCTCGACCACTACTTCGATCCGCTGTGCCGGGCGCTGCACCGGACCGAGAACAACCATGTGCTGATCACCGGCCTGCCGGGCGTGGGCACCACGACGCTGCTGCGCGAGCTGGCGCGGCGGGCCGCGACGGGTGAGATCCCGTTCCTGCGGCGCAAACGGTTCCTGCGGGTGGACTGCCGGGACGTCGCGGCCGAGAAGAGCGGCGACCAGCTCGCCGCGCTGGTCGCACACGTCTCCGGCCGTACCGATCTGGTCGTCTGCCTGGACGGGCTCGGAGGTCTGCTGCGGGGCCCGCACGGAACCGACCATCTGCTCCAGCTGCGCCGTGCGCTCAAGGAACGCCGCATGCATCTGGTCGGTGCGCTGTCCGTGCACGACTACGACGACCTGATCGCCGCCGACCACGCCCTGCAGGAGCTGACCACCCGGATCGAGATGACGGAGCCGGACCGGGAGACGGCGTGCGACATGGCGCGCCTGGCGGCGGACGGGCTGACGGAGGAGTTCGGCATCCCGGCGGAGGACCACGCGGTGGGCAGGGCGGTGCTGCTGGCGGGCGAGTTCATCCCGCACCAGAGGCTGCCGCTGTCCGCGGTCCGGGTGCTCGGCCGGGCCTTCGAGGACCTGCACTACGCCCGGACCCAGCAGGGGGACGAGCGCGGGGCGGTGACCCAGGCGGAGGTCGTCGACGCGGTCGCGGAGCTGTCCCGGGTGCCACGCGGCCAGGTCGCCGGAACGGGCGAGGACGGCATCGACTACGAGGCGGCGCTCACCGCTCAAGTGGTCGGTCAGGAAAGGGCGGTGCGGACCGTCGCCGGCGAGCTGCGGCGCATCAAGGCGGGCCTGGCGGACACCTCGGGACCGGCGTCCGTGCTGCTGTTCGCCGGACTGACCGGGGTCGGCAAGACCGAGCTGGCCAAGGCGGTCGCGGACCTCTACTCGGCGTCCAAGCGGCTGCAGACGTACACCATGGGGAACTTCACCGAGCCGCACAGCGTGGCCAGCATCCTCGGCTCGCCGCCCGGCTACGCGGGCTTCGACCGCGGCGGCCGGCTCATCGGGGAGCTCAACGCCGATCCGTACTGCGTGGTCCTGCTCGACGAGGCGGAGAAGGCGCACCCCGAGGTGCTGCGCCCCTTCCTCAACCTCTTCGACGAGGGCTGGATCACGGACCAGCGCGGAGAGAAGGCGCACGGCGACCGGGCGATCTTCATCCTCACCACGAACGCCGGGCAGGAGGTCATCTCCCGGATGGGCCCGGGCAGCGCCGACGAGGACATCGCCAAGGCCGTGCGCGAGCGCCTCGGCGAGGTGAGGCACCGGCAGGGGGACCCGGTCTTCACGCCGGAGTTCCTGGCCCGTATCCGCGAGATCGTCGTCTTCCGACAGCTCGACCTGGCGGCCATGCACGGCATCGGACGCAAGATCCTCACCCAGTGGCAGGAACGCTGGCGCGAGCGGCGGGAGAAGGAGCTGGTCGTCTCGGCGGAGCTGCTGGACCGGGCGGCGGAGCTGGGCCACCGTCTCGACCGCGAGGCCCGGGGCCGGGAGGGCGGGCGGGTGATGCGGCGCATCCTCAAGGACTGGGTGGACAACCCGGCTCTCGCGGCGGCCGAGGCGAATCCGGAGGAGTACCGCGCGTGCGGCCGGGTCGTGGTCGGTCTCGCCCGGACCGGCCCGGCGGACGCCGCCCTCGGTGCGGGTACCCCGGGCACTGAGGTCCGATTCCTTCCCCCGGAACCGCGAGCGGACGCCGAAGTGTCGTATGCGGAGGGGGAGTTGACCGATCCCGGACCGGAGAGGAGTGCGTGAGGCGTGATCCCGACCGATGAGTCCGGCATGCGGGGCCTGACCGGCAGGACGGTCGACGGCCGCTACGTACTGCGCGACTGGCTCGGCGGGGGCGGCTTCGGCGCGGTCTACCGCAGCGAGCAGTACATCCTCGGCAGCCCGGTGCGCCAGGTGGCGTGCAAGCTGTCCCGGCGCACGGGCATCACCGAGGCCACGGCGGCCGACCTGTTCGCCGACGTGCTGCTGCTCGCCGAGGCGATGGGCACGATGGCCGACACCGAGGCCCGCCACCATCTGGTGCACGTCTACGACGGCGGACTGGCCCGGGATCTGGGCGGCAGGGCCTTCCTGGTCATGGAGTACGTGCAGGGGAGCACCCTCGCCGCCGAGTTCGCCAGGCTCCAGCGGGTGCCCGCGCGGCTCATGGTCAAGTGGGCCCGGCAGATCTGCCTGGCGCTGCGCGGGCTGCACGGCCTCGTCCCGCCCCTGCTGCACCGCGACCTCAAACCGGACAACGTCCTGCTGGGCACGGACCGTTCGGTCCGGCTGATCGACTTCGGGCTCGCCGCCCGCATGCTGGACGGCGGCATGGTCCCGGGCACGGCCGGGACCATCCAGTACATGGCACCGGAGACGGCCGCCGGGGCGAGCGTGCCCGCCTCCGACCTCTACTCGCTGGGCCTGCTGATGTACGAGGGCCTCACCGGCCGGCACGCCTACGACCACCTCGTCCCGCCGCTGTCACTGCCGCAGCGGGCGCACGGGGAGTGGCTCCAGGAGCAGAAGCTCAAGGCTCCGCCGGTCCCGCCGTCCGCGCTCAACAACTCGGTTCCGCCGGAGCTGGACGCGTTGGTCCTGCGCTGTCTGGAGGTACGGCCCGGCCGCCGCTTCCGGGGTGCGGCCGAGGTGATGGCCGCCCTGGACGCGCTGCCGGAGGCCAGGCCGGCCGCCGGGCCGGTCGCCGGGGCGGCCTCCGCGCGGCCGACGGCGCCGCCGGGGACCCGCGAACTCGCCGAGGCGCGGCGGGCGCTGACGGCGGGCAGGGCGGCCGAGGCCGTGTCCCTGCTGCTGCCGCTGACCGAGGACGGCCGCACGGGGCGCGACCTCTTACCGTCCGTGCTGGCCGAGCTGGCGCAGGCACTGGAACAGCAGGGGACCTACGACGCCGCCGCGGCGCACTGGGCGAAGGCCCACGACCTCGTCCGGGCCGGCGCCCGGATGTCGGACGGGACGGTCCGCGCCGACCTGGCCCGGCGCGCGGAGCGGGCGTTCCGGCAGGCGGGCAACCGCTTCCAGGCCGACCACTTCGCCCGGCTGTCCGGCGGCGAGCCGGGCCGGGGGTGACGGATGCAGCCGCAGCGGTCGGTCCGCAACAACCTCAGCTTCCTGGGACGCCTGGAGAATGCCTGGGCGGCCGGCCTCGCCGACAGTGACCCCGCCCGGGGCCTGACCCGGCTGCGGGAGCTGCTGCCGCGTTTCGAGGAGCGGCCGGAGCAGACGGCCGGCTTATGGCTGTCGTTCCAGGAGTCCCTGCTGACCGGCCCGGCCCTGCCGCTGCTGGAGGAGGCCGACCTCGACCGGCTGCGGGACCTCGGCGAGCGCATGGCCGGCACCGACCGGACCGGGATCCAGCAGTCCTGGTTCCCGCTGGCCGGGGCGGTGGCGGCACGAGACCGCCCCGGTGACCGGCAGTGGGCCGAGGACCTGTTGACGCGGCTCTACCGTTCCGGCCGCGCCTTCGAGGAGGCCCGCGTCGGCGCCGCGGCCACGCTCGCCCGCTGGGGCGCGGACGGTGACGCCCCCCTCGGTGTCTACGCCGACCTGCTGGCCCGGCACGCACGGCCACCGCAGGAGGTGGTCGACCAGGTCGTGGGGCTGCTCGCGACGGGTTTCGCCGACCCGGTGCAACGAGTCGAGCGGGCGGAGGAGCTGGCCCGGCAGCTTGCGGCCACCCGCCCCCTGCCCGGCGTCGAGCGCACGCTCGGCTACGGCGAACTGCTGCTGCACGACCGGCCCGCCGAGGCCGCGGAGCGCTTCGAGACCGCCCTGCGGGCCGACCCGAACGACGCGTCGGCGCTGCACGGACTGCTGGCCGCCCGGCTGCACGCCGGCGAGTTCACCGGGGCGGCCGGCGCGGCGGCGGGCCGGGGCCACCTGCTGACGCCGCGCGCGGCCCAACTGCTGGACCTGTGCCGGATGCTGGCCTGGCTGGAGGAAGTACCCGGCGCGGGTGGCGACCGGGTGCCGCCCCCGCTGACGGCCGGTCTGCTCGCCGCGACGGAGCCCGGCCCCGACACCGGCCCCTGGCAGCCGTACGCGCTCGGACGGGCGTATCTGCTGGAGGGCGACCATGTGCGCGCCAGACAGCACCTGGTGCCGCTCGCCGAGAGGCTGCCGGAGCGGGCCGACATCGCCTACCACGCGGCCTGGGCGCAGCTGCTCGGCGGGGAACCGGACGCGGCCGCCGAGCGCTGCCTCGACTGGCTGGGCCGGCCCGGTGGCTGGGCCCTGGCCTGCCTGCTGCTGGACGCCGACCCCGACCTGGCGCTGCCCGGCGACCGTTCCGCCGAGCTCGCCGCCGAAGCCGGAGGGTTCGCCCCTCTCGCGCAGGCGCGGGTGCGCATGACCGCCGGCCGGCGGCCGCCCGCCCTGCACGAGTGGGACGGGCTGGACACGCGGGGCGCCGGACTGCCGTACCTGCTGGAGGCGTTGCGCACGATGCTCGGCGCCGAGATCGCGCGCGGGCGCCCGGAGGCCGCCCAGCGGCTCACCTGGCTGCCGCTGTTCAGGCGGCTCCCGCACGCCGAACGGATGCTGTGGCACGGGGTGCTGGCCCTGCCCGGGGACCCGGAGCGGGCCCGCGAGCTGCTCCACACGGCGCGCGACCGGGGCCGCGACCGGGCCGGGGTGCTCCTGGCGCTGCTGGAGCTGAAGGCCGGCCGCACCGCGGACGTGACGGCACTGCTGCACGGCGTACGAGGCCGCAAGGCGGAGCTGTTGCGGGCGCAGGCGGAGGTGCTCGAGGGCAGGACCGGTGCCGCCGAGGAACGGCTGACCGCCCTGGTGCGGAGCGGCCTGCCCCGCGCCCGGCACGCCGCCGGGGTCCTCGGGCTGCGGCAGGCCGCGGTGCACTGGGCGGCCGGCCGCGCGGACGAGGCCGTGCGGTGCGCGGAGCAGGCGGCGGCCCGGCTCACCGACGCGGCGGTCACCGGGGCGGACGCCCTGCCATCGGTGCCCGACGAGGCCCGGGCGCTGTCCCGCGCCGCCCGTCTGCTGGCCGAGCGCGCCGCCCGCCCCGGCACCGGCCCCTCGCCCTGGCGGGCCGTGCGGCACCGGGCCCGCACCGGCCGGCTCCTCGGCTTCTCCCAGCTGCTGGCCGAACCCCAGCACGTCGAGCCGGTACTGGCGGAGGCGCTGACGGAGTGGACCGGCCGTGACCAGGCGGGGCCGCTCGCCGCTGCCCTGGCCCGCGGCCGTGCCCTGGCCACCGACCCGGACACCCGGGCCGAACTGGCCGCGGCGCTAGTCCACCTGGCCGAGCGGCACCCCGTCCCCGAGGCCCGCCGCGCGGCCCTCACCACGGCCCGCCTCGCCGCGCTGTCCACGGGAGCGGAGCCGGACACCGCGCACCAGGCCGGAGTCGATCCGGTCCTCGCCCTGGAAGCGGCTCTGCCCGCACTCGCGAACGGCGGCCACGACGCGGCCGTACGCCTGCTGCGGGCGGCCGCGGCGGATCACGCGGCCGGGCCGCCGACCCTGAACGGCCGGACGGAACAGGCCCCGCGGGTGCGGGAGGCCGCACCGGCGGGCGGCGACGGATCCGTTCGGTCCGACGCGGCGGCGGGCGGCGACGGATCCGTTCGGTCCGACGCGGCGGCGGGCGGCGACGGATCCGTACGGTCCGACGCAGCGGCGGGCGGCGACGGATCCGTACGGTCCGACGCGGCGGCGGACCGCGACGTCCCCGTGGCCACGCCCGTCGCCGGTCAGGTCGTCGCGCCCAGTACGCCGGCTGACGGCATCGGCCCCGAAGCGGCACGGGCCCGGCAGGTCGCCGGCTTCCTCGCCGGGGCGCTGGACGGGCGCCCGCCGGACGGGGAGCCGCCCGCCGACGGCGGGCCGGGGCTCGCGGCGCCGCTGCTCGTCGCCCGGGCGGCCGGACTCGTACGTACCGACCCGCCGCGGGCCGCCGACGTACTCACCCGGGCCCTGGCCGAGCACGACGTGGCGGGGCTCGTGGACCTGGGCCGCGCCCTGCCCGCCCTGTGCGCCCGGGCGGCGCGGGGCAAGCGGGCCGGCGGCTCCGCCGAGGCGCTCCGGGCCGCCGTACGACGGCAGGCGGCCGACGCGGCGGACGCCGACGGCACCGCCCTGCTGACCCTGGTGCGGTGTGCCGCGGTCGTCGGCGACCACGGCACCGCCGAGGACCTGTGGAGGCGGGCGCTGCTGCAGGCGCCCGAGGCGGGCGAGGAGTACGGCGCATATCTCTGCCACCGCGCGGTGACCGCGTACGCGGACGGGGACCGGACCGGCGCGCTGGAACTGCTGCGCAAGGCGGCACGGCTGCTGCCCCCGGACCACCCCGTGCACGCCGAGACGGCCGCGCTGGAACGGGACGACCGCGTCGACGCCCTCCTCGCGGTCCTGCTGCCCGACGCGGTCGCGGGTCTCGAGCGCCGGGGACGCCACCGCCTGCTGGAGGACCTCGTGGCGGGCCGCCCGGCGCTGTGGAGGGCCCTGGGGCAGGACGACGAGCCGGGCGCCGTACGCGAGTTGGACCGCTGCCTCAGCGGCCACGGCCAGGACGTCCCGCTGGCGCACGCCTTCGCCGCGGTCTACCGGGAGGCGGCCCTCGGCGCCGTCGCCCGCACCGGGACCGCCGGGCCCGAACTGGTCTCCGCGACCGCCCTGTGGACCTTGCTGCTGGCCCACCCCGGCTTCTGGGAGGAGACCGGCACGCCCGGCACGGACACCGCCCGGCTGCGCAAGGAACTGGCCGACGAACTGCTGGAGTTGCACCGCACCCACGGCGCGCGCTGCCTGGACCGGCAGGACGAGAAGGCCGTCCGGATGCATCTGCACTGCCTGGAGGCCGTGCGGGACGGCCCCACCGCCACCCGCGGGCTGCTCGCCGGCGGGCCGCTCGGCTTCGTCGCACCGGCCGACGTCGACGAGGAGCTGTTCGCCCAGATCGCCGCCCGGGCCGGCGTGCTGCTGGACGAATGGGCCACCGAGCTGGTGCGCACCGCGACCCGGCGCGTGGACGACCCCGCGGCACTGAAGCGGCTCCCGCGCGGCATCGACGGCGACTACGAGGCGGGCATCGAGATCCTGGACACCGCCGTCCGGCAGGGCTTCGCGCCGACCTCCGTGCTGTGCACCGTGCTGGAGTGGCACAACAGGTGGCAGACCCGGCTGTACGAACTCGACGAGCGGGACCGGATGCGCGAGGTGGCACGGAAGGCCGCCCGTACCGCCGATCTGCTGGCCGAACGGTCCACCGAGGGGCGCCCGTACGCACGCGAGAACCAGGCGCTCGGCATGCACTTCGTCGACCGCGGCCTGCTGGAGAGATCGACGCAGGACAGCGTCCGGCTCCTGGAGCGGGCCAAGGCGTGGGACCCGGCCAACCCCAGCGTCGACAAACTGCTCGAACAGGCCCGCAGGGAGGCCCTGTTCGGCACGGCGCTGGACCACATCCGCGCCAAGCGCTACGAGCGCGCCCTGGCCGAGCTGGACCGCATCCCGCGCAACGCGTCCACCCAGGACCTCCTCGACACCATGCGGGCCACCACCCTGATCAACCAGGGCTACGTCGACATGCGGGAGAACCGCTTCGGCGAGGCCGAGGCCCGCGTCCATGACGCCAGGGGCGTCGCCGGCGCCATGAGGGCGGAGGACGGCAAGCTGCGCCAGGACGCCGAGCAGGCCCTGAAGGATGTCGCCAGGGCGCGCAATGCGCAGGGCGTCAGCCTCGTCGAACAGGCGATGGACCGCATCGGGAACCTCCCCAAAACCGGCTTCAGGCCCACTCTCCGCGACGAGACCGCCAACATCCGCACCGCGATGCACCACTTCCGTGAGGCCCTGCGCATCGACCCCGATCTGAAGGCGGCCCGGGACAACCTGGCCGCCGCCGAGGACATCATCAGGAGGCTCGGCCACTATGGCGACTACTGAACCCCCGCCCCGCGAAGGGGACTTGTGCGGACCCGGCGGCCGAGGAGCGCGGCCATGACGCCCGCATCGCGCAGGCCCAACCCCTTCCACGTACTGGCGCTGCCGGTCGACGCCGACCGGCAGACCATCGTCGAGCGCGGCGAGGACGGCCTCAAGACCGCCCCGGAGGCGGAGCGCGAGCTGTACGACTGGGCCATGCGCGAGCTCATCGGCAACGAGCTCACCCGGCAGCGCCACGCGCTCACCGAACCGCCGGGCACCGACTACCGCGGCCGGCGCTGGGACAAGTTCGCCCGCCGGCACCGGCCCGCCCCGGCGGGCCCGCGGGCGCGGCCGCTCGGTCCGGACGACTTCGACGTCACCGAGGCCGTACGCAGAGTCCTGCGGGAACTGCTGCAGCCCCTTCCGGACGGCACCCACGCCGTCCTGGAGGACCGGTCGCCGGTGGCCGGCGACCCGGAACCCGACCTGGAGGTGGGCGATGTCCTCTTCGGCTGACCCGACCCCGGCCGACGCGATCTCGGCTGACACGGCTCCGGCCGACGCGATCTCGGCTGACCCGGCTCCGGCTGACGCGATCTCGGCTGACCCGGCTCCGGCCGACGCGACTTCGGCCGACACCGCTCCCGCTGACGCGACTCCGGCCGACCCGGAGACCGGCGGACGGCCGGATCCCGCGCCGGCGGAGCCCACCGGCCCGCCGGGCTGGGACGCCTTCGCCGAACGCCCGGTCCCCGAGGGCCTCGGCCAGGCCGTCCACCTCTCGCACGAACTGGCCGGAGTGCTCCAGCGCTCCCGCGACGACCTGGCCAAGGACCGCGGCAGAGCCGCGCAGGAGGCGGCCGCCGTCGTCGGCACGCTCTACGAACTGGCCGCTCTGGCCGGGCAGTTGGAGCTGCAACTCGCCCGGGCCGAGGCGCCGCTGGTGGAGGGCGGCAACAAGCGCCTGCACGACCTGCTGCGCGTCCTGAAGAACCAGATGCTCGAAGAGCTGCGGCAGCGCGGCATCGAGGTGCGCGACCCGCTGGGACGCGGCCACGACGAGGTGGCGGAGTGGGCCGACGTCGTCCACTGGCGCAGCGGCCCCCAGTTCACCGCCGAGGTGGTGGCGCAGACCATCGAGCCGGCGGTGTTCCACCACGGCCGCGACGACCACGACGGGACGGGGGACGACGACAAGGTCGTCCGCCGCGCCCGGGTGGTCATGGGCTGCCCCGAACCCGAAGCCCCGTAGAAGCACGCCAGGAACATCAGGAACACCAAGAGCGCGAAGAAACGGACACGAGGGTATGACGCAGCAGATCGTCAGCAAGGCCGTCGGGATCGACCTGGGCACCACCAACAGCGCGGTCGCGGTCATGAATCCCGCCGACAGCGAGATCGTCCTGCACCGCGACCCGGTCACCAAGTCCGCCACCACGCCCAGTTGCGTCTGGCGTGCCCCGAGCGGCGGTGAACTCGTCGTCGGCCGCAAGGCGTTCGCCAGGAAGGGCAGCACCCCCGAACCGGTCACCTCGGTGAAACGGCTGATGGGCACCCGCCGCACGGCCCGACTCGGGAGCGAGGAACTCACCCCGCCGCAGGTGTCCGCCGCGATCCTGCGCGAGATGAAGCAGCAGATCGAGGCCGACGTCGCCGCCTTCGACACACCGACCGCCCGCTGGATCGTCGACCGCGCCGTGGTGACCGTGCCGGCGTACTTCGACCAGCCGCAGATCGACGCCACCCGGGAGGCCGCCGAGCAGGCCGGCCTCGAGGTGCTCGGACTGCTGCACGAGCCGACCGCCGCCGCCAGCCACTACTGCTGGCGCACCGCCACCCAGAACGGCACCTTCCTCGTCTACGACCTCGGCGGCGGCACCTTCGACGTCAGCGTGCTGCGCTGCACCGCGGGCACCTTCGAGGTGCTCGGCATCAGCGGCAACAACCGGCTCGGCGGCGACGACATCGACACGGCCCTCGCCCGCCACCTCCAGGAGATGCTGCGGCGCGACGGCTACGCCCTCGATCTCGACCCCGAGCGGGACCCCGAGGACGCGCTGCGCTTCAGCCAGCTGAAGATGCTCGCCGAGGGCGCCAAGAAGGCACTGACCGACCGCACCGAGTTCGTGCTGCGGGACGCGGGCCGGCTCATCGACCAGCAGGGCGACCCGGTCGTCGTCGAGGCACTCCTGGAGCGCGCCGAACTCGACGCGGTCGCCGGGCCCCTCATCGAGCGCACCTTCACCTACTGCGACGAGGCGATCGGCCGCGCCGAGGAGCGCGCCGGCATCACCCTCGCCGACGTCGACCACATCATCCTGGCCGGCGGCTCCACCCACATGCCGCTGGTACGGGAGATGGTGACCCGCGAGCTGTGCGGCCCGGCCGCCCCCGACTCGCCCCGGCAGGTCCGCGCCGCCTGCGCGGAGCCGGTGTACGAGCAGGTCGACACCGTGGTCGCGCTGGGCGCGGCGGTCCGCGCGGCGGCCGTCGGCGGACTCGCCGTCTACGACGAGCAGCGCACCGTACGGGTCTCCTTCCACGGCAGCGCCGCCACCGGCCGCGCCGAGACCTCCGTCGGCGGCACCGTCCAGCCGCTCGTCGAGGGGCTGGACCTCACCGACGGACAGGTCCGGCTGACCACCCCGGGCTTCGAGGACGAGACCGACCTCCTCCCGGACGGCACCTTCGCCTTCCAGGACGTACCCGTGCAGCCGGACGCCGAGACCCAGCTCGCCTTCGAGGTGTACGACGCCTACGGCGACCTGCGTGCCGTCGCCGGCCGCCAGATGGCGCACAGCTCGGGCGAGCAGCGGCCCACCGGCGGCACCGGCGGCGCCGCGCTCAACGCCAAGGCCGTGAAGCTGGAGGTCGCCCTGGGGGACGGCAGCACGGACCGGCTGGAGCTGGTGCCGGCGATGCAGCAGCTGCCGTACGAACGCGACTTCGAGTTCACGCACCCCGGCAAGGAGCGGGTCGAACTGCGGCTGTTCCAGCAGAGCACGCCGATCCAGGTGATCACCGTGGAGGTGGGGTCGTCCACACCGCGCGGCACCCTGATCCAGCTGAACGTGGCGATGCACGAGAACGCCGCGATCACCGTGCGCGGCACCATCGGCGACACGTCCTTCGACGTGCCGGTGGAGCTGCCCGACGAGCGGCCTATGCCCGAGCAGGCGGAGATCGACGCGCTGTACCGGGGCTTCGAGGAGAACGCCGGCTACCTCCCGGCCGGGCCGCAGACCATCGCCCGTACCAAGTGGACCATGGTGCGCAAGGCCTTCGAGGAGGCACGCGGCAGCGGTGACGTGTCCTCGGCCGTGCACGAGTTCCAGGAACTCCAGCAGCTCGCGGACTCCGTGACGACCCAGCACTCCCGCGGCCTCGAACCGCCCAAGCAGGACTTCGACGACCTGGTCGAGGCCTGTCTGAGCCTGCACGCGTACCTCGTCCAGAACGGCGTGCCGCAGGGCAAGACCTTCGACGCACCCGAGATGTCCCGGACCATCGAGGACCAGCGGCAGCGCGGAGAGCGGGCCTGGACCAACAGCGACCAGCGGGCCTACGGCGAGGTCATCCAGCAGTTGCACCGGATGTACCGGTACCTGGAGCAGCTGATGCGGACCGAGTCGGCCCCGGAACTCACCCCCGCGGTGCGGGCGGAGGAGCTGGTGCGGGCCGGTATGCAGGGAAGCCAGGAGCTGCTGCGGGTGGCCGCCGGTACCGGCAGGACGGCTGAGCAGCGGGAGCTGGAGGAGATCCGGTACCGGCTGGAGCAGCTGGCGCCGTCGCTGGCGACCGATCCCGAGCGGGTGATGCAGGAGGCCGGGAAGCTGATGGCGCGGCTGCGTCACCTCGCACGCCTGCTCCTCGGCGACGGCGGCGCGGACGAGGTCGGCATCCCGATCGTCACCGGCGAGTCGTACTCGGGCGGTGGGCTGCGGTGACGGTCGTCTGCCCCATCGCCCGCTGCCGTGCCGAGAACGAACCCACGGCCGGCAGCTGCCGCCGCTGCGGCACCCCGCTCCAGGCGTACGTCCGGCTGTCGGCCCACGCGGCGCGCCTGTTCAACGAGGGCCTGGCCGCCGCCCGCACCGGTGACCACGCCACCGCCCGCGACCGCTTCGCCGCGATCGTCCACTGGTACCCCGACGACATGGAGGCCCACAACGCCCTGGCGCTGGCCTGCTACCACCTCGGCGCCCACACCGATGCCCACCACCACTGGCACCTCGCCCTGACCCGCGACCCGGACGACCCGGTGGCCCGCCGGGGCGTGGCGCACCTGACGGCCGCGGCGAAGCCCGGGCCGCCGGAATCGGCGGAGCCGCCCGAACCCGCCGCCGTCAGCCCAGTGGGTTCCGCAGCGCCTGAATGAGCAGCTCCGGCTCGACGCCCAGCTTCTGCAGCAGGCGTCGGGCCGAGGCGTCCTCCTCGGTGAGGAGCGCGATCAGCAGCGCCTCCTCGCCGACGGGGCCGTCCGCCTCCGCGATCGTCTGCTCCAGCCTGGCCAGGGTGCGCCGGGAGAAGTCCCGGGGCCGGGCCCCGCCGAGCGGCGCCAGCGTGTGATACGCGTCCGTCCCCTCCTCGCCCTGCTCCGCCAGAGCCTCCTCCAGCACCTCGCTGCCGGTCATCGCGAAGGCCTGCAACAGCAGGTACGTACTGATCTTCTCGCCCTTCACCGCCGCCAGCAGCCGCGCACACCGCACCGCCGTCGCCGCCGCCGGGGACAGCCCGTCCAGGCAGAAGACGTCGTCGCCCGTACGCGGTCCCCGCCGCTCGACCACCGGCGACAGCAGCCGGTCCGGCCGGATGCCGAAGAGCTGGAGCAGCTCGGCACAACTGCCGCCGCCCGTCTCCAGGAACGCCGTCGAGATGTCGTCCACCCCGACCGCCGAGCGCCCGTCCCGCACCACGGCCGCCTCGGCCCCCTCCAGCACCCGCTCGACGGTGTCGGACAGGACGATGCTCCCGCCGCCGTCCGGCTTCGGGCCGGTCGCGGCCTTCGTGCCGTTCGTGCCGTTCGTGCGGTTCAAGCTGTCCGTGCCGTACGAACCCGTGTGGAACGACCCCGTGTCACCGGCCCCCGGCGTATGGCTCTGCAACTGCCGCAGCACCTCGGTCAGCAGCTGGAGCCGCTTCGCCCCGATCCGCGCCGCGGCCCGCTCCCGCACCTTCTCCGTCTCCAGCAGCGCGGTCAGCAGATCGACCGACGTGACGATCCCGCGCACCGAGCCGAACCGCCTGGTCCGCCGCAGCAGCCCGGTCGCCTCCGCGGAGAACGCCGGCCGCCCGGGCTCGGGCTTCTTCCGGTCGACACGGCGGATCGGTTCGGGCTCCGCGGTCGTGGTGATCCGCACGCCCGGATCGCCGTACAGCACGAAGGACGCCCACGTCTCCTCCGACTGCTCCGCCAGCAGGGCCCGCGCCCTGCGCACCGCCGTGCCCGCCTCCATGTGGTCGCGCAGCTGCCCGTAGAACGCCTCCGCGAAGCGCAGCGCCCCGGCGTCCCCGACCGCCGTACGCGTCCCGACGACCGTCTTGGCGCCCACGACCATGAAGGCCATGCAGGCGTTCATGGTCTGTGCCGCCTCCGCCTGCGCCCGCGGCGCCGACTCGAGCATCGGGTCCGCCGAGGCGCAGCCGTTGATGAAGACGACGGGCGGCGCGCCCCTGCGAGCCAGCGGCTGGAGCGCGTCCATCCCGATGAACTTGCGGTCGTGCACCATCAGCCCGGCGGCGTCCGGCACCCCGGAGACATGCCCCGAGTAGTGGAAGAGGTCGTACGGCTGCTGCTCGCGCGCCAGCTCCCCGACGACCCGCGACAGGGTGGCCTCGCGGCCGGTCAGCACCGTGCAGGCCACCCCGTTCTCGCTCAGCCACGCGCTGATCCGCTCGGTCTCCTCCCGGGCCGATGCCAGATCCCCCAGGGTGTCGCCGACGACCAGTGCCCGGCGGACCTGGTCGATGCTGCGTCCGCTGACCACCGGGCGGTCGACCTTCGCCCGGCGCCCCATGTCGTGCCGCAGCCCGAGGAAGTCGCCCTCGTCGTGCAGCAGTTCCCACGGGACCAGCACCTCGTTGCTCTGCACCAGCAGCGGCCCGGTGGACTCGCGCAACCGCCGCATCAGCTCGGGCTGGCCGGCCTGCGGGAAGAGCGCGTCGTAGAGCAGACTGCCGAGCCTGGCCAGGCTCTCGCGCAGCTCCGTCCCGGCCGCGGCGTCCGTGTTCTTCAGCGCCTCGTCGATCTCCATGCACAGGTCCTTGACCAGGTCCTGGCTCACGTCGACGGTGTGCTCCTGCTCCAGCGGCCCGAGCACGGACCCGTCACCGGATTTGAGTTCGTACGAGTACTGGGTGCGCCCGCGCCGCGGCTCCGACACCCGGACCTGGAGGACCGTCATCGCTCAGTCCTGCCGGTGTCGGTCGTAGAAGCGGGCGATCGCCTCGTTCATGGCCCGCTCGGGCGGGTCGACGAGTTCCAGCGTCTCGCCGTTCAGCGTCACGATCACCCGGGGCGTGGCGGCGTCCGCCCCCGACGCGGTGGGCCGGCGCGCGGCCGCCTCACGACGCCGGGCGAGCCATGCCCGTACCGTCTCCACGATCGCCACCACGTTGCCGGCCGCGCCGACCAACAGCGTGGTGACCTCGACCGGTTCGGCCACGCGCTGGTCCGATGCCGGAGCGGTGAGGTGCGTGCGCTCGACACGGGCGGCCCCCGCGGCCGTCAGTGCCCGGCGCAGTTCCGTGAGCTGCTCCGGCGCCGGGTCGGGCCCGTACAGCGCCAGCTCGAGTGTGAGCTCCCCGCCTCTTCCCGACGCCGACGTGCCGACCGACTCTGTGGCCACAGCTACCTCCCATGCCCGACGGGCAGCGGAAACAGGTTCCTCACCAGCGTGGCACCACCATCGGCGACGGGCCATCAGGTCACGCCAATTGCCGGGGTCCGCCGCGGGAGTTGACGGCGAATGAGGAGAGGGCGTGACGAGGACGACCGCCCTCGTCACGCCCTCTCCTCATCGAGCAGGCGGTCAGTCCGTCACCGGTAGTTCACGAACTGCAGCGCGAAGTCGAAGTCCTTGCCCTTCAGAAGGGCGATCACGGTCTGCAGGTCGTCCCGGCTCTTGGAGCTGACCCGCAGCTCGTCGCCCTGCACCTGCGCCTTGATGCCCTTGGGGCCCTCGTCCCGGATGATCTTCGCGACCTTCTTCGCGTTGTCCTGGGAGATGCCCTCCTCGATCGTCGCGAAGATCTTGTACTCCTTGCCCGAGAGCTGGGGCTCGCCCGCGTCCAGGGACTTCAGCGAGATCCCGCGCTTGACCAGCTTGGACTGGAAGACGTCGAGGATCGCCTTGACGCGCTCCTCGCCGCTCGCCTCCATCAGGATCTTCTCGCCGGACCACGAGATCGAGGCACCCGTGCCCTTGAAGTCGTAGCGCTGCGAGATCTCCTTGGCGGCCTGGTTGAGGGCGTTGTCGACCTCCTGCCGCTCGACCTTCGAGACGATGTCGAAACTGGAGTCGGCCATGTCCTGTGGCTCCTTGTATCAGTGCGTGAAAGGGGGTGCGTACGGGTGCGTATCGGCGTGCGTGGGACGGCGCCGAGCCCGGCGTGGTCCCGGGCCGCATCCGCACAAGCCTAGCCACCCGCGGTCCTCCGGGCGCAGATCAATCGAGTGGCGAAGCACCCCTCCGCATCGGGTATTGTTTACGTCGTTGCCACGGAGCACCGCCGCAAGACGGTTCGAACGGGCAGCAACCCCGGCGGTGTGCCCGAGCGGCCAAAGGGAGCAGACTGTAAATCTGCCGGCTCAGCCTTCCCAGGTTCGAATCCTGGCGCCGCCACGCTGAGGAAGACCCCCTCTGAACTGCATTTATGCAGTACGGAGGGGGTCTTTTCGTGTGGCCTGCAGGGGCCGCCGCGAGCTGATCCTGCTGATCTGGGACCGCAAGATCGACCCCGGCAAGGTCTTCGACCTCACCCGCGCCTGCCCACGCCCACGGCATGCAGTCGACGACACGAGCGCGCTGCGGCCTCCGGCCCGACGGACCCGATGGACCTGATGGACCCGATGGACCCGACGGACTGACGGACCTGCCCGGGGTACGGGGGGCGTCCGTGCTCGTTGATCGGACGATCCGGCGTGCCGATGAGCACATATAGGGCATTTGCCCATTAACCTCTCGTCATCTTGCGGCGTGGCAGATGACGTTCGCGTCCGCTTCAACATCCGGAGAAGACATGCAAAAGCCTCGCAAGGCCGTTGTCGTGGCCGTCCTCCTCGGCGCCGTCGGCTTCCTCGGCACCGGTACCGCCTACGCCCACGGGTACGGGGATGGGTACGGGGGCAATCCCAAACACGGACGCGCACATGCCCATGTGCGCGAGCACCATGCTCGAGAGGTCCACACGACCCAGTTCAGCCAGAGCACCACATGCACGACGACCGAAGAGAACGTCGACGTACAGGGCCAGTCCGGGTTCGAGAACGGCCGGGAGGGCAACGCGCCCAACGGCAACGGCTCACCTGGCACGCAGAGCACCAACGTCGGCTCGACCCTGGGATGCAACAACACGATCATCCTCGGCAAGTAGCTCACACGGGCCCCGGCGCCGAACCACCCGGCGCCGGGGCCCACGTGCGTGGCGAGGTGGACGACGGTGGAAAGGTGAATCGGCCGCCGACGTCGACGAGGATCCTGGCCACGGTCCTGACGCCCGTCTCGCATGGACCCCGGCCGCGCGCACCTCACGGAGTGCCGGCAGACCAGCGCCCACCCCTGCAGCGGCGTTCATCCTCGCCCGCTAACCCGGGCTTCGAGGATGCGGTGCGCGCGCAACTGGTCGCCGCGGACGGTCCCGAGGCCGCTAAGTCGTGCTGGGGGCAGGAGGCTACTGCACTGAGCCTCCACCGAGACCGCGCCGGACGTCGCCGGCCACGTAGAAGGCGCACTGGCCGCAGGGGAGCGAGCGACGCGCGCGATGCTGACGGGGACGGCCGGCCGAAGTCCGTCCGGACGGCCGAAGGCCACGTCCCCACCCCGAGGAAGGCGACCGCATGCACCGCATCGACGTCCTGCTGCGTGAGTACGACCGCGCCCGTGCGTACACCGACGACCTGTGGAAGGACCTCACCCCGGACGAGGTGATCTGGCGTCCGCACGAGAACTCCAGCGCCATCGGCTGGCACCTGGGCCACCAGGCCCACGTCGCCCACTTCATGGTGCGCAACCTCACCGCCGCCGAACCCAGCCCCGACCCCGAACTGGACGGGCTCATGGATTCGGCGAACCCGGAGAAGTTCCGCGGCGCCCTGCCCACCGTCGAACGGCTCACCACCTTCCGCGACACCGTCGCCGAACGCGTGCACGCCCGTTTGCACGCCATCGCCTCCGGCAATGTCTCGGCTCCGGATCAACTCACCATCGTCGGCGCCCACTTGCTCACCGTGCTGATCAACCACGAGTACCAGCACGACCAGTGGATCGGCGAGGTCCGCGCGGACAGCCTCGGACACCCACTCCCCGCTGACCCGGAAGGCGACCGCGTACGACGCCTCGACGGCTACCTCGTCGTCGACGGCCTGTAGCGGGTTCACGTTCTTCCTCCGGCGGCAAGGTACGGCGGCTCAACTACTGTCGGCTGTGGGCCAGTTCGATGTCGTGGTCGTCCGTGTCGGTGTTCGAGACCGTCACCGTGGCCGCCTGTGGCGGGTAGCCCGTCGCGATGACCGTGTAGGCGCCGCTGTCCAGGTCGGAGAAGGCGTAGGCGCCGTCGTGCCCGGTCCTCGTCGTGGCGACGACGTTGCCCGCGGTGTCGACCAGGGTCACCCGGGCGTCGCTCAGCGGCACGCCCGCCCCCCGCACCGTGCCCCGCACATGCGCGCCCGGCCGGAGCTCGACCTCCGTACGCGTGGTGCCGCTCCCGCCGATCTCGACCGGCAGGGCCAGCGGGCGGTGCTTGGGGGAGTTGACGGCGAGCGTGACCGTCCCAGGGACCAGGTTGGTGACCGTGAACTCGCCCAGTACGTCGGTCCGTCCTGTGGACAGCACGTCCCCGCGCACATCGGTCACGATCACCACGGCATCGGCGACCGGCGTCCCGCTGTCCGCGGAGCGCACCAGACCGGCGAGGCTGCTCGTGCCGCTGAGCAGGACGTCGTACGAGACCGGTCCGCCGTCGACGACGAGGGTCGAGGCCTGTGGCTGGTAGCCCTCGGAGGAGGCGATCAGGACGTACGAGCCCGCGGCGGGCGCGTCGACGCCGTACGAACCGTCGTTCCCCGCGACCGACCGGCTCAGCTGCTTCCCGCCCAGCGAGATGAGCGTGACCGCGGCCGCGGCGACGGGGACGCGGTCCGCCCCCAGAACACGGCCGCTCACCGGGATCACCGTGATGTCGCCGCCGGTCTCCGGCATTCCGTCACCGGCTTCCAGGACCCCGGCCCCGCTCCTGTCCGCAGTCGTCCCCGCCCCCGCCCCCGCCCCCGTCCCATGCCGCGGGATGAACGAGGCCACCACGAATGCCAGCAGCGCCGCGCCGCCGCCCACCGCCAGGACCGTCTTGAAGCCGTCCTCCGAGGGGAGCGCGACCCCGCCGAAGTCGATGGTCATCTGGGAGAGGATGACGCCGGCGACGGCGCTCGCCGTCGACGTGCCGATGGATCGCATCAGGGTGTTGAGGCTGTTGGCCGCGCCCGACTGCGACGGCGGCACCGCGCCCATGATGAGGGCCGGCATGGCGCCGTAGGTGAAGCCGATGCCGGAACCGATGACGCAGGACACCAGCACGAACTGCCAGACCTCGGACATCAGCACGATGTTGAGGCCGTAGCCCGCGGCCACGATGAGGGAGCCGAGCATCAGGCTGGCCTTGGGGCCCTTGGCCTTGGACAGGGCGGCCGAAACGGGCGCGACGGCCATCATCACCAGGCCGGACGGGGCCATGACCAGGCCGGCGGTGAGCAGCGACTTACCGAGGCCGTACCCGGTCGCCTCGGGCAACTGCAGGAGCTGCGGAAGCACCAGGGACATCGCGAACATGCCGAAGCCGAGCGCGATCGAGGCCAGGTTGGTGACCAGCACCTGTCGGCGGGCGGTGGTGCGCAGGTCGACCAGCGGCTGGTCGGTGCGCAGTTCGTACCAGCCCCACAGCAGCAGGATGACGGCGCAGGAGCCGAACAGGCCGAGCGTGGTGCCGCTGTCCCAGCCCCAGTCGCCGCCCTTGGAGATCGGCAGCAGCAGGCAGAGCAGGCCGGCCGCCATCCCGAGACCGCCGACGACGTCGAACCGCCCGCCCGTGCGCACCTTCGACTCGGGCACCACGAACAGCACCAGCAGCAGCGCGACGAAGCCCATGGCGGCCGAGCTCCAGAACAGGACGTGCCAGTCGAAGTTGTCGGCGATCAGCGCGGCCGCGGGCAGGCCGAGCGCGCCGCCGACACCCAGAGAGGCGCTCATCAGGGCGGTGGCCGAGCCGAGTCGTTCGGCGGGCAGCTCGTCCCGCATGATGCTGATGCCCAGCGGGATCACGCCGCTGGCCGTGCCCTGCAGTGCCCGTCCGACGATCATCGGGGCCAGAGAGTCGCTGAACGCGGCCGTGACCGAACCGGCGATCAGCAGCACCAGGCTGGCCAGCAGCATGCGGCGCTTGCCATACATGTCTCCCAGCCGCCCCATCATCGGGACGGCCACGGCGGCGGCCAGCAGCGTCGCGGTGACGGCCCACGCGGTGTCGGACGCGGGGGCGTTCAGCAGCTTCGGCAGCTCCGGCACGATCGGGATCACCAGGGTCTGCATCAGCGAGACCACGATCCCGCCGAAGGCCAGGACCGCGACGACGGCATTGGCCCGCGGCGCCGCGGTCACCACCCCGTCGTCGTCGGCGGGGCGGGGCAGTGCGTGGGACATGGGCCGGGCCTCCGTGGGCGTCGGGCGTGGGCGTCGGGCATGGGCGTCGGGCGTGGGCGTCGGGCGTGGGCGCACCGGCAGGGGACGTGCGCCGCGACAGCCCCAAGCTAAGTCAGTTGATTGACTTAAGCAAGGCCGATCGGGCGGCCGCCATGTCCCGGGCAAAACGGGGTACGTACGCCGGTATGGGACGGATCGACTACCTGCACGACCCCGCCGCCCCGCCGGCGAACTCGGTGGTGCCCTCCGTGGTGGCGTTCGTGCGGAACGGCGCCGGTTACGTGCTCATGATCCGGCGCTCCGACAACGGCCGCTGGGCACTGCCGGGCGGCGGGCACGAGGTGGGGGAGTCCATCAGCGACACGGTGGTGCGCGGGGTCCGGGAGGAGACCGGGATCGAGGTCGAGGTCGTCGGCCTCTCCGGGCTCTACACCGATCCCGGCCACGTCATGCGCTACGACGACGGTGAGGTCCGCCAGCAGTTCAGCATCTGCTTCCGGGCGCGCCCCACGGGCGGCGAACTCCGCACGAGCAGCGAGACCCCCGCCGCCCGCTGGGTCGCCCCGGACGACCTTGCCGGCCTGGACATCCATCCGACCATGCGCCTGCGCATCGACCACGCGATGGACTGGACGCGGACGTTCCCCTACATCGGCTGACCGCGACTGCATCGGCTGACCGCGACCGCCCCAGGCGTGCGCCCCACGTACAACTGGCTACCGCGCGGGGCACACTGACCCCATGTCCACTCGTCGCAGACGCTGCCCCGAATGCCGTCGCGAGATCGCCGTCGTCGCCGGCCGGTTCGCACGGCACGACCCGCCCGGCGCGCGCGAGAACGGCGTACTGCTCTCCTGCCCCGGCTCCCGCAGCCAGGCCCGACCCGACGCCGCCCAACCGGCGTTGGACGGCTACGTCGTCCCCGAGATCCCGGGCCAACTGCCCCTGTTCTAGTCGCCCGACGGCCGGCAGGGCTTCCCTGCTCGATGCAGCTTTCCCTGCAGCTTCCCCGCTGGTGCGGCTTCCCGGCCGGGAACTTCCCCGGTCGATGAAACTTCCCCGGTCGGTGCGGATCCCTCAGTTCCCCGCGACCGACTTCACCGCCACCGACACCGGCGCCGATCCACTGACCACTTCCAGGGTCAGGCCGGACGTCGCCGAGTTGTCCACCAACTCCGCCAGTACGGCGGCCACATCGTCGCGCGGGATCGGGCCGCGGCCCGTGTGCGCCTCCAGCCGTACGAGACCGGTGCCGGCGTCGTTCGTCAGCATCCCGGGCCGCAGGATCGTCACGTCCAGCGCGTCGAGCCGCCGTACGTACGCGTCGGCCTCGCCCTTCGCGCGCAGGTACACGTCGAAGATGTCGTCGCCCTGGTGCGCGGGGTCGGCACCCATCGACGAGACGACCACATGCCGTCGTACGCCGGCCCGAACCGCCGCGTCCGCGAACAGGATCGCCGCGCCCTTGTCCACCGTGTCCTTGCGGGACGCCCCGCTGCCCGGGCCCGCGCCCGCCGCGAAGACGGCCGCGTCGGCGCCGCGCAGATGCGCCGCCACCTCCTCGACCGAGGCCGACTCCAGATCCAGCAGAACCGGTTCGGCACCGGCTTCCCGCAGGTCGTCGGCCTGCTGGGCGTGACGAATGATGCCCGCCACCTCGTCCCCGCGCGCGGCGAGCAGCCGCTCCAGCCGCAGCGCGATCTGACCATGACCACCAGCGATGACAATGCGCATGTCTTCGACCGTACGCCCGGACGACCGCATCCGCCGCACGACTTGAGCCACGGCTCAGGGTGCGCATGCGAAGCACACATCAGGCGCGCACGCGCCCGCGCATGTACTCATCGTGTGCGCCCGCGCACGCTCCCGCGCGCCACCACCCACGTATATCTCGTCGGCACGAACACCGTCCCCACGGGGCATTCACCGCCCCTACGGCACAGGCCCCGCCCCTACGACAACTTCCCCCGCCCCTGCCGAGGCAGCCCCAACTCCGTCGCCGCCGACTCCGAGTTGCAGTACTCCCGCACCGCGCTCGTCCGCGCCACCACCCGCCCCCGGTGCACCACGATCCGGCTGTAGGCCAGCGACAACGCGCCGGCCAGCCCGTCACCGCGCAGGGCCAGCAGCTCGGCCGGGAATCCCGCCTCCACGCGCACCTCGGGCAGCCCCATGACGGCCCGCGCCGACGAGCTCACCGAGTCGTACGCCTCCTCGGGCCGCAGCCCGTACCGCGAGGCCAGCAGGTAGGCCGCCTCCAACGGGTCCCCGCGCCCCACCGGGTTCGACACATCGCGCAGGGCGCCGCTGCCCGCCGCCACCCGCACACCGGCCGCCCGCAGCAGCCGTACCGGAGCCGTCTCGCGCAGGTCGGATCCGTCGCAGCCGCCCTGTGGCAGACATGCCACCGTCACCCCGGCCGCCGCGAGCTGGTCGGCCGCCCGCCGGGCGGGCTCGGCGGGCAGGCCGGCGAGGCCACCGCACGGGCCGAGCGTCACCCCGGGGCGCAGCCCGGCGGCCATCGCGACGAGCCGGGCGATCCGCGCGGGATCGGCGGCGTCGGTGTGCAGGTCGACGGGGCAGCCGTGCTCGGAGGCGACCTCGAGGACGGCCTCCACGTACCCGGTCGGATCCGGGTCCAGGTCCGGACAGCCGCCCACCACGGAGGCGCCCATCTTCAGCGCGTCCCGCAGCATCGCCAGCCCGTCCGCCCCGGCCACGCCGGTCAGCACCCTTGGCATCGCCACCGTCGTCAGCTCCGTCAGCCCGCGCAGCGAACGCCGCGCCTGCAGGACGGCGGCGAGCGCCCCCAGTCCCTGGACGTCGCCCACGCGCACGTGCGCGCGCACTGCGGTCGCCCCGTGCCCCAGCTGAAGCAACGCCGCCTCCGTGGCCCGGCGCTGGACGTCCTTGGAGTCGTACGACACCGGGCCGTCGCCCTCGGCGGACAGCGCGGTGTCCAGGTGGGCGTGCGGCTCGGCCGGGGCCGGCAGAAGCAGATAGCCGGTGAGGTCCACGCGGGTGCCGCAGCCCTGCGGCCCGCCCGCGGCGAGGCTGCCCGCCGTGCCGACCGCCTCGATACGCCCGCCGCCCAGCCGTACGTCCACGGTCCGGCCGTCGGTCAGCCGCGCCCCGCACAGCAGCAGCGCGGACGGATCGCCTCCTTGGCCCGGGGAACCCGGACTGCCCGAGGCGCCCGAAGAGGAGGACCACGAGTGGGGCGGCGGCTGGCTCTCGGGCATCGCGCTCCAGGTGCTCGGGGACTGTGCGGCAAGACGCAAGATCACGCAGAGTGAGACGAGCCTAGGACGGCGGTCCGCCCGTGTCGGGGAGGAGCGCAATAGTCGTACCGGTGTGGTCCGCAGTCGTGCCGGTGTGGTCCATGGCCGTACCGGTGTGGTCCGCAGCCGTACCCGTGCGGTCCGCCGTCCGGCAGAGGCGGCAGTGGCGCGTGGGGGAGCGGGGGAACGGACCTGGGCGGGGCCGCGGCAGGTCGTGGAAACAGGCCGCGACGGGGGCCGCGAAACGGATTTGGGCGAACGGCGGCGGAGCGTGTAATGTCTTCATCGCTCGCCCCAATAGCTCAGTCGGTAGAGCGTCTCCATGGTAAGGAGAAGGTCTGCGGTTCGATTCCGCATTGGGGCTCTGGTGTGTGAGGTTCCCGTCGCGAGACGGGAACGGATCGCATCACAGCGGTGTAGCTCAGTCGGTAGAGCAAGCGGCTCATAATCGCTGTGTCACCGGTTCAAGTCCGGTCACCGCTACTGACAGTAGCCGATTGTGGGGTCGGTCCTTCGATCGGCTACTCTTCTATGCGTTAATCCCTTTCTATCCGTTCGTCAAGGAGCACTCACGTGGCTGCCACCGACGTCCGCCCGAAGATCACGCTGGCCTGCGTGGAGTGCAAGGAGCGGAACTACATCACCAAGAAGAACCGGCGTAACAACCCGGACCGTCTTGAGATGAAGAAGCACTGCCCGCGTTGCAACGCGCACACCGCGCACCGCGAGACGCGATAAATCAGGCTCGTTCGTGAGGCCGCCCCCGCAGTCGGGGGGCGGCCTCACGTCGTTTCGGCCCTGGTTGCCGCCCGGTTCCCGTTCAACACGGATCGACCATGAGTAACCGCATGGGTAACCACATGAGTAACCATGGGGCGACCGACAGCGACTGCCGGGCGACTGATAGCAATGCCCGGTCGACCGGAGGCGGTTGCCGATCGGCCGACAGCACTTGCTGCTCGCCTGGCAGCTCTTGCTCGGTCGGCCGGCCGTACAGCCGGCCGACCGAAAGGTCGACCGGACCCCGGCACCAGCCGGACATCGACAGGCAGACACCAGGAGGTGCCGAGCCATGGCGCTCGACCAGTCCTTCGTGGGGCGCAGCTACCCGCCCACCGAGCCCTACGAGGTGGGCCGGGAGAAGATCCGCGAGTTCGCGGAAGCGGTGGGGGACCCCAACCCGGCGTACACGGACCCGGAGGCCGCCAAGGCTCTCGGCCACCCCGACGTGATCGCCCCGCCGACCTTCGTCTTCGCCATCACCTTCAAGGCCGCCGGACAGGTCGTCGAGGACCCGCAACTCGGCCTCGACTACAGCCGCGTCGTGCACGGCGACCAGAAGTTCGCCTACGTCCGCCCGGTGCGTGCCGGGGACCGGCTGACCGTCACCTCGACCATCGAGGCCGTCAAGTCCATGGCGGGCAACGAGATCGTGGACATCCGCGGCGAGGTCCACGACGAGGCGGGCGAGCACGTCGTCACCGCCTGGACGAAGCTGGTCGCCCGTGCGGCAGAGGAGGCGTGAGGAACCGATGACCGCGAAGATCGCTTACGACGGCGTCGAGGTCGGCACCGAACTGCCCGCCCGGACCTTCACCGTGACCCGTGCCACGCTCGTCCGGTACGCGGGCGCCTCCGGGGACTTCAACCCGATCCACTGGAACGAGAAGTTCGCCAAGGAGGTCGGACTGCCGGACGTCATCGCGCACGGCATGTTCACCATGGCCGAGGCGGTCCGCGTGGTCACCGACTGGGCCGGCGACCCGGGCGCGGTCGTCGAGTACGGCGTCCGTTTCACCAGGCCCGTCGTCGTCCCGAACGACGACCAGGGCGCCACGATCGAGGTCAGCGGAAAGGTCGCCGCCAAGCTCGACGACAACACCGTCCGCGTGGACCTCACGGCGACCAGCGGCGGCCAGAAGGTGCTGGGGATGTCGCGGGCGGTCGTACGGCTGGCCTGAGCGGTAGGTCCTGAGCTGGTGTAAGGGGTGTCCTCCACTGTGGGGCGCCCCTTACCGGGTTGAGGCCCCCTGCCTGCGACAACGGGCGAGGGTGGACGTGGGTTCCGGGAACCGCTTGACGTAGTTAGTGATTGAGCACTAACTTACTTGCATGGTCAGGATGAGTGCAGAAGAGAGGCGCGAGAGCGTCATCCGTGCGGCGATCACCGAGTTCGCCCGCGGCGGTTACCACGGCACCTCGACCGAGGCGATCGCCAAGCGGGTCGGGGTCTCGCAGCCGTATCTCTTCCGTCTCTTCCCGGGCAAGAAAGCGATCTTCCTGGCGGTGGCCCAGCGGTGCATGGAGGACACCATCCGCACGTTCGAGGAGGCCGCCGCGGGGCTGGAGGGCGAAGAGGCCCAGCTCGCCATGGCGAACGCGTACACCAAGGTCATCGCGGAGCGGCCCGAGCGGCTGCTGATGCAGATGCAGATGTACGTCACCGTGGCCGCCGCCGAGCAGGCCGGTGACCACGAACTCGGCGAGGAGGTGCGGGCGGGCTGGATGCGGCTGTGGGACACGGTCCATCTGCCGCTCGGCGCCGACGTCGAGGAGACGACGACGTTCATGGCGTACGGAATGCTCATCAACTGCCTGGTGGCGATGGGCTTTCCGCCCGAGCACCGGGTCTGGGAAGGGCTGTTCCCGGAGGCGCGGCTCAAGGGCCGGCTGGGGAAGTAGCCCACGGGAAGGGCGTCGCGGGCGCCTTTCCATGTCCGCGAAAATTAGTCATCACTAACTAATCGAACGGAACCGCAGCAGCGGCCGACTCACCCGTTGGGGGAGCGATGTCACAGCAGACCGCACATCGCGGGGGAACCGTCTGGGCCCTCGTCATCACCAGCGTCGCCGGATTCATGGCGGCCCTCGACAACCTCGTCGTCACCACCGCCCTGCCCTCCATCCGCAAGGACCTCGGCGGGGCGCTGGGCGACCTGGAGTGGACGGTGAGCGCGTACACGCTCACCTTCGCCGTCCTGCTGATGTTCGGCGCGGCGCTCGGCGACCGCTTCGGCCGCCGCCGGATGTTCCTCGTCGGCCTCACCGTCTTCACCGGTGCCTCGGCCGCGGCCGCCATGGCCACCGGGATCGACTCCCTGATCGCCGCCCGCGCCGTCCAGGGCGTCGGCGCGGCCATCATGATGCCCCTGACCCTCACCCTGCTGACCGCCGCCGTGCCCGCCGCCAAGCGCGGAATGGCGTACGGGATATGGGGCGCCGTCAACGGCCTCGCGGTGGCCTCCGGACCGCTGATCGGCGGCAGCCTCACCGAGCACGTCTCCTGGCACTGGATCTTCTGGCTGAACGTCCCGCTGGGCGTCGCCCTGCTGCCGCTGGCCCGGCTGCGCCTCGCCGAGTCCCACGGCACCGGCGCCCCGCTCGACATCCCCGGCACCCTGCTCGCCAGCGGCGGCCTCTTCGGAATCGTCTACGGACTGGTCCGCGGGCCCGCCGACGGCTGGACCAGCCCGCTGGTGTTGACCGGCCTGTTCGCCGGATCGGCGCTGCTCTTCGGGTTCGTCCTCTACAGCCTGCGCGCCAAGAACCCCATGCTCCCGATGCGGCTGTTCCGCTCCCGCGCCTTCTCCGGGATCAACGCCGCGAGCCTGCTGATGTTCCTCGGGATGTTCGGCTCGATCTTCCTGCTCAGCCAGTTCATGCAGGGCGTCCTCGGCTACTCGCCCACCGAGGCGGGCCTCAGGATGCTGCCCTGGACCGGCATGCCGATGCTCGTCGCGCCGATCGCCGGCATCCTCTCCGACCGCATCGGCGGCCGCCCCGTCGTCGCCACCGGGCTGTTCTTCCAGGCCGCGGGCCTCGGCTGGCTGGCCGACGTGTCCGAGGTCGGCGTCTCCTACGCCACCCAGCTTCCCGGGCTGATCCTCAGCGGCATCGGCATGGCGCTGTTCTTCGCCCCCGCCTCCAACCTGGTCATGTCCAGCGTGCTCCCCAAGGAACAGGGCATCGCCTCCGGCGCCAACAACGCCCTGCGCGAGGTCGGCGGCGCACTCGGCATCGCGATCATGTCGTCGATCTTCGCGGCGCAGGGCGGCTACGAGTCCGGCCTCGCCTTCGTCGACGGACTGAAGCCCGCGCTGGTGACGGGCTCCTCGGTCGTCGCCCTCGCCGGGGTGGCGGCGCTGATGATCCCGACCCGGCGGCGCGCCGCACAGCTCGCGACGACCACCGACCGGACGGCGGAGCCGGTGCTCGAGACGGCGTCCCGCTGACCCCCCGACCGGCCCCACCCGAAGGAGCAGCCATGCCCACCCTGCCCTGGACCGTGCCGAACCCCCCGCCCCGGAACACCGAGGTGCACGTCTTCGCCTCCCGCTTCGAGACCCGCACCCTGTGGGGAGCACTCCGCTTCCTGGTCCGCACCCCCGGCGTGTGGCGGCAGGTGAGCCGCGCGCCCGGCGCCTACGGAGCCACCCTGAAGGCGCAGCCCCTGCGGCGGACCTTCTGGACCCTGTCCGCCTGGGAGTCGCCGCAGGCGCTCAAGGAGTTCGCCCGCTCCGGCGTGCACGCCCCCGCCTCCGGCGGCCTGGCCGCCCAGATGCGGGACTCCAGGTTCGTCGGCTGGTCCGTCGCCGGCGAGGAGCTTCCGCTGGACTGGGCAGAGGCGTTCCGGCGCCTGAGCTGAGCACGCGCGCGTGTGGCCCCGTCCACCCCGGCGGGGCCGCACGCGCGCGTGGCCGCTTCGCCGGCCGAGCGCTGCCGGGGCTGTCGGTGGCGTCTCGTAGTCTTGGGCCCGTGCAGGAACTCCACGACGCCCCCCTCGCCCCGCTGACCACCTTCCGGCTGGGTGGCCCCGCGACCCGGCTGCTCACCGCGACGACCGACGCCGAGGTGATCGCCGCCGTCCGCGAGGCCGACGACACCGGAACGCCGCTGCTGGTGATCGGCGGCGGCTCGAACCTGGTCATCGGCGACAAGGGCTTCGCGGGCACCGCACTCGTCGTCGCCACCAAGGGCTTCGACCGGACCGGCACGCGCCTGGAGCTGGCCGCCGGCGAGGTGTGGACCGACGCCGTCGCCCGCACCGTGGAGGCCGGCCTGGCCGGCATCGAGTGCCTGGCCGGCATCCCGGGCTCGGCGGGCGCGACCCCCATCCAGAACGTGGGCGCGTACGGCCAGGAGGTCTCCTCCACCATCACCGAGGTCGTCGCCTACGACCGCCGCACCCGCGAGACGGTGACGATTCCGAACGCCGAGTGCGCCTTCTCCTACCGCCACAGCCGCTTCAAGTCCGACCCCGAGCGGTACGTCGTCCTACGCGTCCGCTTCGAGCTGGAGGACGCGGACGGCCTCTCCGGTCCGATCAGGTACGCCGAGACGGCCCGCGCCCTCGGTGTCGGGCCCGGCGACCGCGTGCCGCTGGCCGCGGCCCGCGAGACGGTCCTCAAGCTGCGCTCCGGCAAGGGCATGGTCCTGGACCCCGAGGACCACGACACCTGGTCGGCCGGCTCCTTCTTCACCAATCCGATCCTCACGGACGCGCAGTTCGCCGCGTTCCACGCGCGCGTGGAGGAGCGCCTCGGTGCGGGCGTGGAGCCGCCCGCGTACCCGGCGGGGGAGGGCCGCACCAAGACCTCCGCCGCCTGGCTGATCGACAAGGCGGGCTTCACCAAGGGCTACGGCACCGGTCCCGCCCGCATCTCCACCAAGCACACCCTCGCCCTCACCAACCGGGGCGCGGCCACCACCGAGGACCTGCTCGCCCTCGCCCGCGAGGTCGTCGCCGGCGTCCGCGACGCCTTCGGGATCACGCTGGTCAACGAGCCGGTGACGGTCGGGGCCAGCCTGTAGGGGGGCGACGCGGGGTGGCCTTCGCAGGCCCCGGTCGCGGACGGCCTCGACAGGCGGTCAGCAGCCGGTTCGGCAGGCGATCTCAGTAGGCGACGCCCACCCCCTGCTTCACCGTCGCCGGGTCGCCGGCCATCGCCAGCATCGCGTGGGCCACGTCCGCGCGGGCGATGAAGCGGCCGCCCGCCGGGAAGCCGCCCACCACCGTCCGGTACACGCCCGTGACCGGCTTGTTCTGGAGCCGCGGCGGCCGTACGACCGTCCAGTCCGTGGCGCTGCGCTCCAACTCGGCCTCCATCTCGCCCAGATCGGCGTAGACGTCCTTGAGCAGCGTGGAGACGATCCCGCGCGCGGTGCGGTCGAGCAGCCCTTCGCTCCCGGGCGCCGGCCCGACCGGACCGGCGCTCACCACGAGCAGCCGCCGCACCCCCTCGGCCTCCATGGCGCCCAGCACCGTACGCGTGAGCCGGGCCGCGATTCCGGCGTCCTTGCGGCTGCGCGCCCCGAGCCCGGACAGGACCACGTCCCGCCCGGCAACCGCCGGGCGCACGGCCTCCGGGGCGGCCAGGTCGTCCCGGAACACCTCCAGCCGTTCGCCCGTCACGGACAGCCGTGCCGGATCCCGTACCACCGCCGTGACCTCGTGGCCCGCGTCCAGGGCCTGACGGACGATCTCCCGGCCGATGCCGCCGGTGGCGCCGAAAACGGTGAGCTTCATGGGTACTCCCGTGCTCGCGATCGGTGGGTGAGTATTCACTCACCCCTGCCTCCCACTAGAGTGGGTAAACACTCACCCACCCGTCAAGCCCGATTGGACGTGCCATGGAGACGAAGCCGGCCCGTGTCCGCATCCTCGATGCCGCTCACGAGCTGATGCTCACCGTCGGGCTCGCCCGCACCACCACCAAGGAGATCGCCAGGGCGGCCGGCTGCTCCGAGGCGGCGCTCTACAAGCACTTCGCCGGCAAGGAAGACCTGTTCATCCGGGTCCTGTCGGAGCGGCTGCCCCGGCTGAAACCCCTGCTGAGCAGACTCGCCGCCGAGCCCGGCCGGGGCACGCTGGAGGAGAACCTCACCGAGATCGCCCACCAGGCCGCCCTGTTCTACGAGCAGAGCTTCCCGATCGCCGCGTCCCTGTACGCCGAGACCCAGCTCAAACGGCGGCACGACGACGCGATGCGGAAGATGGGCGCGGGCCCGCACATGCCGATCCAGAGCCTCGACACCTATCTGCGGGCCGAGCGGGAGCTCGGACGCGTCCGCCCCGACGCCGACACCTTCGCCGCCGCCTCCCTGCTCCTGGGCGCCTGCGCCCAGCGGGCGTTCGCCTACGAGTCGACGGAGTCCGGCCCGCCGCCGGCCGACGACTTCGCCCGCCGCCTGGCCAGCACGCTGACCGCCGGAATCTCCGTTGCCGGGGACCCGGCCTGACCGCAACGCTGGGGACATGACACACCCCGTCGCGCAGTACGGCCGTACCGCCCGGCCCGCCCCATGCGCCTGAGACTGCACGAGTTCCGCCCGCGCCTGGGCCCGCACGAACACCGTGTGGTGCAGCCCCGCACGGCCCTGCGCCACACCTCCCTGAGCGCACCGGACCCGATCGGCCTGCTGCTGGGCGACCACGACGGGCTCAGCCGGCTCGCGGGTCTGTTCTCCTTCGCCGCCTGCTCCCGCCACACGATCGTCCATGTGCCGCTGCGCGACGGGATCCCGGCCGACGAGGGCTGGGGCGAGCCGGCCGACCTGGTCCTGGCCCACCACACGTCCGGCCTGCGCCCCAGCAAGTGGCCCGAACTGCGCCGCAAGCTGCGGCAGGGCACGCCCCTGACCGCCCGCACCGACGAGGCGCGCACCGCCCGGGACGCCGGGTCATGGCGCGAGCAGTGGGAACACGCGGACTTCCGGGAGGAGTTGCGGCACGCCACGTACGCCCGCACGTTCTTCCTGTTCGGCAGCCGGGGCATCTTCGCCGAGGCGGCCACGAACCTCGCGTACGCGGCGGGCTGGGGGCCGCGTCACGAACGCGTCCACACCGGGCGATCCGCGCTGATGTCGGCGCTCCCCAGCCTGGTCCAGCCGCCCGGCGGCGGACACCCCGTCGAGGTGCTGATCTGCTTCAAGCCGTACCCGCCCTACGCCCACTTCAGACGGCCGGGGCGCTGAGCCAGTCGTCCACGCCCGAGAGCAGCTTCGCCTTCACGTCCTCCGGTGCCGCCGAGGCCCGTACCGACTGGCGGGCCAGTTCCGCCAACTCGGCGTCCGTGAAGCCGTGGTGACGTCGCGCGATGTCGTACTGGGCGGCCAGCCGGGAGCCGAACAGCAGGGGATCGTCGGCACCGAGCGCCATCGCGACCCCGGCGTCGAGGAACGTCCGCAGCGGCACGTCCTCCGGCTTCTCGTACACGCCCAGCGCCACGTTCGACGCCGGACACACCTCGCACGTGACGCCCTTGCGCGCCAGACGCTCCAGCAGCCGCGGATCTTCAGCCGCCCGCACGCCGTGCCCGATGCGGTGGGCGCTCAGGTCGTCCAGGCAGTCGCGGATCGAGGCGGGGCCGGCCAGCTCGCCGCCGTGCGGGGCCGACAGCAGCCCGCCCTCCCGGGCGATCGCGAACGCCCGGTCGAAGTCCCGCGCCATGCCCCGGCGTTCGTCGTTCGACAGACCGAAGCCGACCACGCCGCGCTCCGCGTACCGCACGGCCAGCCGGGCCAGGGTGCGGGCGTCCAGCGGATGCTTCATACGGTTCGCGGCGACCAGCACCCGCATGCCCAGGCCCGTGTCCCGCATCGTCGTCTCCACCGCGTCCAGGATGATCTCCAGCGCCGGGATCAGACCACCCAGACGGGGCGCGTACGACGTCGGGTCCACCTGGATCTCCAGCCAGCCCGAGCCGTCCTTCAGATCCTCCTCGGCGGCCTCCCGCACCAGGCGCTGGATGTCCTCCGGCTGCCGCAGGCACGAGCGCGCGGCGTCGTACAGCCGCTGAAACCGGAACCAGCCCCGCTCGTCCGTCGCCCGCAGCTTCGGCGGCTCCCCGCTGGTCAGCGCCTCGGTCAGCGTCTCGGGCAGCCGCACGCCGTACTTGTCGGCCAGCTCCAGGACGGTGGTGGGCCGCATCGACCCGGTGAAATGCAGATGCAGATGGGCCTTCGGCAGCTCAGAGACATCACGTACACGCTCCATTCCAGGATCCTGCCGTACGTCCCTGCCGTCCCGGTAGCGGATTCCCCGTACGTGGTCTTGCTCGCACAAAGAAACAGGGGCCGATGCACCGAAAACGGTGTGTCGGCCCCTGTACGACGCGGACGTCAGGCCTTCGCCTCCGCCAGCAGCTTCTGGATCCGGCTGACGCCCTCGACGAGGTCCTCGTCACCCAGGGCGTACGACAGCCGCAGGTAACCGGGCGTGCCGAACGCCTCGCCCGGGACGACCGCGACCTCGGCCTCCTCCAGGATCAGCGCGGCGAGCTCGACCGTGTCCTGCGGGCGCTTGCCGCGGATCTCCCTGCCGAGCAGGCCCTTGACCGACGGGTACGCGTAGAAGGCGCCCTCGGGCTCCGGGCAGACCACGCCGTCGATCTCGTTGAGCATCCGCACGATGGTCTTGCGGCGGCGGTCGAAGGCCTCGCGCATCTTCGCCACGGCCTCCAGGTCGCCGGAGACGGCGGCCAGGGCGGCCACCTGGGCCACGTTCGAGACGTTCGACGTGGCGTGCGACTGGAGGTTGGTCGCGGCCTTGACCACGTCCTTCGGGCCGATGACCCAGCCCACGCGCCAGCCCGTCATCGCGTACGTCTTCGCGACACCGTTGACCACGACGCACTTGTCGCGCAGCTCGGGCAGCAGCGCCGGCAGGGACACGGAGACCGCGTCGCCGTAGACCAGGTGCTCGTAGATCTCGTCGGTCAGCACCCACAGGCCGTGCTCGACGGCCCAGCGGCCGATCGCCTCGGTCTCGGCCTCGCTGTACACCGCGCCGGTCGGGTTGGACGGCGAGACGAAGAGGACGACCTTCGTCTTCTCCGTCCGCGCAGCCTCCAGCTGATCCACGCTCACGCGGTAGCCGGTCGTCTCGTCCGCGACGACCTCCACCGGGACGCCGCCGGCCAGCCGGATCGACTCCGGGTACGTCGTCCAGTACGGCGCCGGCACGATGACCTCGTCGCCCGGGTCGAGGATCGCGGCGAACGCCTCGTAGATCGCCTGCTTGCCACCGTTGGTGACGAGGATCTGCGAGACGTCGGGCTCCCAGCCGGAGTCGCGCAGCGTCTTCGCGGCGATCGCGGACTTCAGCTCGGGCAGACCGCCGGCCGGGGTGTACCGGTGGTACTTCGGGTTCGAGCAGGCCTCAACGGCGGCCTGGACGATGTAGTCCGGGGTCGGGAAGTCGGGCTCACCGGCGCCGAAGCCGATCACCGGACGCCCGGCGGCCTTGAGGGCCTTCGCCTTGGCGTCCACGGCGAGAGTGGCGGACTCGGAGATCGCGCCGACTCGGGCGGAGACCCGGCGCTCGGTGGGAGGGGTTGCAGCGCTCATGGGCCCATCGTTTCAGACCGGAAACCGGCGCGGCACGCGGGTTTCACAGACTGAACATCCAAGGGTCGGTCGTTGAACACCCGTCCGGAATCCTCCGATGGCCTGGGTGATCTTCCGCCCCTTTCCCGGCGATCCCGTTCTCCCAAGGCCCCCACGGGCGCTTTCTGTTCGACGGGGCGCTTCGGACCACGTACACTCTCACCTCGTTGGCCATCAGCTGCCGCGCCGCGGGCGGTGCACACCGAGCACCCGTCCGGATGCGGTACGTTGGGGGACACGCAAAGGGTCGTAGCTCAATTGGTAGAGCACCGGTCTCCAAAACCGGCGGTTGGGGGTTCAAGTCCCTCCGGCCCTGCTACACACACCTTCGCCGGTGTGCCCATGTACGTACAGCATTGCAACGCCGTGCGGCTCAGACCGGGCGCGGCACGGCCACGACCCGGGAACAGGTGAGGACGAATGGCGGACGCCGTGGGCTCCATCGACACGCCTGACGCCCAGGACGAGGCGCAGGAGCCGAAAAAGGCCCGCAAGGGCGGCAAGCGGGCCAAGAAGGGTCCGTTCAAGAGGCTTGCCCTCTTCTACCGCCAGGTTGTCGCAGAGCTCCGTAAGGTCGTCTGGCCGACACGTAACCAGCTGACGACCTACACGAGCGTCGTGATCGTCTTCGTCGTCATCATGATCGGCCTGGTGATGGTGATTGACTATGGACTCAGCCACGCCGCCAAGTACGTCTTCGGCTGAGCCGAGAGCGAAGGGCGCCGAGGTACCCGGCGCCCCTTTCGCATGTTCCACCCCTATGTATCCAGGAAGAAGCAGCCACCGTGTCTGACACGAACCTGAACGACGACGCCATCGAGCCGGACCAGTCCGTGGACGACGAGCTGGACATCGTCGAGGGCGCGGACGAGCAGGACGAGTTCGAGGCTGCCGAGGCCGAGGCGGGCGAGCCCGCCGAGGAGGCCGCCCTGCAGGTCGTGGACGAGCAGGAGGCCGCCGAGGTAGAGGCGGCGGAGGAAGACGCCGCCGAGGAAGACGCCGCCGAGGAAGAGGCCGTCGAGGAGGAGACCGAGCCGGTCGACCCCGTCGTGGCCCTCCGCGAGGAGCTTCGCACCCTGCCCGGCGAGTGGTACGTCATCCACACCTACGCCGGCTACGAGAACCGCGTGAAGACCAACCTGGAGCAGCGCGCCGTCTCGCTGAACGTCGAGGACTACATCTTCCAGGCCGAGGTGCCGCAGGAAGAGGTCGTCCAGATCAAGAACGGCGACCGCAAGACGATCAAGCAGAACAAGCTGCCCGGCTACGTCCTCGTCCGCATGGACCTGACGAACGAGTCCTGGGGCGTCGTCCGCAACACCCCCGGCGTCACCGGCTTCGTGGGCAACGCCTACGACCCCTACCCGCTGACCCTGGACGAGATCGTCAAGATGCTCGCCCCGGAGGCCGAGGAGAAGGCCGCCCGCGAGGCCGCCGAGGCCGAGGGCAAGCCCGTCCCGCAGCGCAAGGTCGAGGTCCAGGTGCTGGACTTCGAGGTCGGCGACTCGGTCACCGTCACCGACGGCCCCTTCGCCACGCTCCAGGCGACCATCAACGAGATCAACCCCGACTCGAAGAAGGTCAAGGGCCTGGTGGAGATCTTCGGCCGCGAGACGCCGGTCGAGCTCTCCTTCGACCAGATCCAGAAGAACTAGCTTCTTCCGGAAAAGAGCTTCCGACCAGGTCAGGTGGGCTGTTCGCAGCACGCCTGACCTGCTCGGTTTTTGGCCGCGCATCCATACCCGTTATCGTTGTGCGGTATGCCTGCGTTCGGGTGGTCCCCGGAGACAGGCAGGACCCGAACCGAAAGGACCCGGAGAGTAATGCCTCCCAAGAAGAAGAAGGTCACGGGGCTCATCAAGCTCCAGATCCAGGCCGGTGCCGCCAACCCGGCTCCGCCGGTCGGCCCCGCGCTGGGTCAGCACGGCGTCAACATCATGGAGTTCTGCAAGGCGTACAACGCCGCGACCGAGTCGCAGCGTGGCTGGGTGATCCCGGTGGAGATCACGGTCTACGAGGACCGCTCCTTCACCTTCATCACCAAGACGCCGCCGGCCGCCAAGATGATCCTCAAGGCCGCGGGCATCGAGAAGGGCTCCGGCGAGCCGCACAAGACCAAGGTCGCCAAGATCACCCAGGCGCAGGTCCGCGAGATCGCCACCACGAAGCTCCCCGACCTCAACGCCAACGACCTGGACGCCGCCGCGAAGATCATCGCCGGCACCGCGCGTTCCATGGGCGTCACGGTCGAGGGCTGAGCCCCAACTCCCCCGTACATCAGCAGAAGTGGCGGGGCCTGCTCGGCCCGTACCACGACTCCTAAGACTCACCAGGAGAAGCAGTGAGCAAGCGCAGCAAGTCTCTCCGCGCTGCGGACGAGAAGATCGACCGGGACAAGCTCTACGCCCCGCTCGAGGCCGTCCGTCTCGCCAAGGAGACCTCCACGACCAAGTTCGACGGCACCGTCGAGGTCGCCTTCCGTCTGGGTGTCGACCCGCGCAAGGCCGACCAGATGGTCCGTGGCACCGTGAACCTTCCGCACGGCACCGGTAAGACCGCCCGGGTCCTGGTCTTCGCGACCGGTGACCGTGCCGAGGCCGCGCGTGCCGCGGGCGCCGACATCGTCGGCGCCGACGAGCTGATCGACGAGGTCTCGAAGGGCCGCCTGGACTTCGACGCCGTCGTCGCCACCCCGGACCTCATGGGCAAGGTCGGCCGCCTCGGCCGCGTGCTCGGTCCCCGTGGTCTCATGCCGAACCCCAAGACCGGCACCGTGACCCCGGACGTGACGAAGGCCGTCAACGACATCAAGGGCGGCAAGATCGAGTTCCGCGTCGACAAGCACTCGAACCTGCACTTCATCATCGGCAAGACGTCGTTCGACGACACCAAGCTGGTGGAGAACTACGGCGCGGCCCTGGAGGAGATCCTCCGTCTGAAGCCGTCCGCCGCCAAGGGTCGCTACATCAAGAAGGCCGCCATCAGCACCACGATGGGCCCCGGCATTCCGGTCGACTCCAACCGCACCCGCAACCTCCTCGTCGAGGAGGACCCGGCCGCCGTCTGATCCTGACGGCAGCCGCGTCGCGTACGCGAGTTTCCCGCGGGCCCCGCAACCTTTCGAGGTGCGGGGCCCGTCCCTTTTCCTGATACGTGTCTGTGCCCTGCGTTAGCGTGCAGGCACAGCGACCGCATAGGGGTGGGGACGGATGAAGAGCACGACAGCGCGTCAAGTGGGCCTGGCCGTCGCGGTGTTGACCGCACTGTCGGGGGTGGCGGCCTGCAGCTCCTCGGACTCCTCGGCGGGCGGCAAGGACGACGGGGCGTCCGGCGGGGGCGCGACGCACGTCAGCCCCGTCGCGGCGCTGCGCAGTGCCGAGAGGTCCACCGACGGCGCCGACTCCGCCAAGGTCGAGTCGACGACCACGATGGGCTCGCTGATGTCCATGAAGGCCGACGGCGCCCTCGGCTGGGCCGACGGACTCACCGGCAACCTGACCATCACGTACACCGGCGGCTCCATGGCGGACACCATGCGCCGGCTGGGCACCACGTCGATGCAGGCCCGCTATCTGCCCGACGCCTACTACGCGAGGATGGGCGACCGGTTCGCCCGGCAGGCGGGCGGCAAGCACTGGATCCGGTACGGCTACGACGACCTCGCCCAGCTCGGCGGCAGCTCCGGCGCCTACCTCAAGGACCAGATGCAGAACACGACGCCCAACCAGTCGGTGAAGCTGCTGCTCGCTTCCGGGGACGTCAGGAAGGTCGGCACCGAGAAGGTGCGCGGCGTGGACACCACGCACTACTCGGGCACGGTGGACGTCGCCGACCTTGCCGGCAAGAACTCCAGCCTCACCGCGAGCCAGCTCGCCGGACTGAAGAAGCAGCTCACCCAGGCCGGCGTCAGCACGGAGACCGTGGACATCTGGGTAGACGGCAAGGACCTGCTGGTCAAGAAGACGGAGAAGGGCCGGATGTCGGCCAGCGAGTACAGCCAGACCGCGTACTACAGCGACTACGGGGTGAAGGCGTCCGCCGCGAGGCCGCCGGCGGGCGACACCGAGGACTTCAGGGAGCTGCTGAAGAAGCAGAGCACGAACGGCAGTGGTTCCTGAGACTGCTGGTGCGCATGGTTCACACGGGAATTGGGATGACCTTTGCCACCTCTTGAGGTTAGGCTCTCGTCCTTACTGTGTATCAGCCATGCATTCCTTTGGGGGGAATCGATGGAGTCTGCCGTTCGTGGTCCGGTACGTCGCAGAGCGATGGGCGCCGGCCTCGCGGCCCTGCTGCTTGCCGGGGGAGCGGTCGCCTGCCAGAAGGGCGACAAGGCGGAGGGGTCGCCGGCGATGACGCCCGCGGCGGCCGTCGCCAAGGCCGCGAAGAACACCGAGAACATCACGTCGCTGCGCTACCGGATGACAGGCAAGGTCCCCGGCGAGGGCCGGGTCTCCGGCGAGGCGGCGATGAGCATGAAGCCGCTGGCCATGAGCATGAAGATGACGGCGAAGGACCAGGCCACCGACGGCCCGGTCGAGATCCGGCTCGTCGGCAAGGCCATGTACATCGGCGGGAACGCCGAGATGTCCAAGGAGATGGACGGCAAGAGCTGGATCAAGTTCGACATGTCCGCGCTCGGCGCCGGCAAGGGGATGGACGCCGACCAGTTGGGCGCCGGCCAGGCCGACAAGAACCCGGCCAGCGACTCCACCTTCCTCACCGGCTCCAAGGACGTGAAGAAGGTCGGCACCGAGACCGTGGAGGGCGTGAAGACCACCCACTACAAGGGCACGGTCACCGTCGCCGACCTCAAGGCCTCTCTCAAGGGCGAGAACAAGACCGTCCGTGAGCAGCGCGAGAAGAGCCTTGAGCAGTACCAGAAGATGGGCATCGACTCGATGACCATGGACATGTGGATCGACGGCGACGACCACACCAAGCAGTTCCGGATGCGCGGCGACGCCGACAAGGGCCCGATGGACATGACCATCACCTTCCTCGACTACAACAAGCCGGTGACCGTCACGGCCCCGCCCGCCAAGGACACCGCCGACCTGGCCGAGATGATGAAGCAGGCCCAGAGCGGCTGAGCGCCGTAGGACCGGATTTGCCTGACGGCGAGCCGGTCACGTATTCTCCTACAGAAGCCAAAGACCGCTGGTCGTTGCCGTGCGCTCGTGAGAGGGCCCGGTGGCCGAAGGATCCGCTGAACCGCGGACGACCCGCGCAGGTGACTGTGGAAGTGCTCCCGGAACCCCGCTCCACGGGGAAAACCGGTCGAGCCACGCCCCGAGCGCCTGCGCCGGGGCGTTTCGTTTTCCCAGCCTCCTTTTGAGCGGTCCTCATCACCCGGAAGGAGGCCGACGCTCTATGCCGACGCCCGACAAGGCTGCCACGGTAGCCGAGCTCACGGACAAGTTCCGCAGCTCGAACGCCGCCGTGCTGACCGAGTACCGGGGTCTCACCGTGGCCCAGCTCAAGACGCTGCGCCGTTCGCTCGGTGAGAACTCCGAGTACGCCGTGGTGAAGAACACGCTGACCAAGATCGCGGCCAACGCGGCCGGGATCAACACGCTCGACGACCTGTTCAACGGTCCGACGGCGGTCGCCTTCGTCACCGGTGACCCGGTGGAGTCGGCCAAGGGTCTTCGTGACTTCGCCAAGGACAACCCGAACCTCGTCATCAAGGGCGGTGTCCTTGACGGCAAGGCGCTGTCCGCCGACGAGATCAAGAAGCTTGCGGACCTCGAGTCCCGCGAGGTTCTGCTCGCCAAGCTGGCGGGCGCTCTGAAGGGCAAGCAGACGCAGGCTGCTCAGGTCTTCCAGGCGCTCCCGTCGAAGCTCGTCCGCACCGTGGACGCACTTCGCGCCAAGCAGGACGAGCAGGGCGGTGCCGAGTAACTCGGCTCGCGAAATGACCGCCGCCTGAGGCCCAGCGCCCCGAGGAAGCGGTCGTAGCGGGCCGAACGTACGCCCGCCAGACATGTACATCGGCACCAGCCGAATTAGTGGAAGGAAAGCCATCGTGGCTCTCACCCAGGACGAACTGCTCGCCGAGTTCGAGGGCATGACCCTCATCCAGCTCTCCGAGTTCGTGAAGGCGTTCGAGGACAAGTTCGACGTCACCGCCGCCGCTGCCGTCGCCGCCGCCCCGGCCGGCCCGGCCGCCGTCGCCGAGGCCCCGGAGGAGAAGGACGAGTTCGACGTCATCCTCACGGGTGCCGGCGACAAGAAGATCCAGGTCATCAAGGTCGTGCGTGAGCTGACCTCCCTGGGTCTGAAGGAGGCCAAGGACCTCGTGGACGGCGCCCCGAAGCCCGTTCTCGAGAAGGTCGCCAAGGACGCCGCCGAGAAGGCCGCCGAGTCCCTCAAGGGCGCCGGCGCCTCCGTCGAGGTCAAGTAAGACCCTTCGGGCTCACAGAGCCTGTAACGCCTGAGCGCGAAAGAGCGATCATCCATCCGGGTGGTCGCTCTTCGGCGTTCCTGAGCGTCGGGCGGCGGCTGCCTTGCACCGGTGGGTGTGCGGAGTATGGTGATCTTCGTCGTGCCTCCAAGCACCCCAGGTGGCATGTGGTTTGGGCCATGGGGGCCTTGACGAACCGCACGCAGCGCGCAATTCTCAGGACGCGTCGTCACAAGGATCCGAATCCGAGGCATGGATCGGCGACGAAGAGGGCAGTATCAACGTGCATCGAGGGCAGGCATGCCGAGGGCGTTGAGGACAACGAGGGTCACAGAAAATCGGGGCTGGACATCAGTGTGCCAAGTGGCTACACTGACCCTTTGCGCTGCCTGTTAGCTGCCCCCTGCCCGTCACCAGGGGTCTGCCCTCGCCTCAGCACCGACGATCAGAACACCTCTGACCTGGCCGAAGAGTCATTTCAGGGGAATCTGTCTCTGTGCGTCGGGAGAGGGACCGGTACGCGCGTAGTGAGTCCGAGCCCTCGGAAGGACCCCCTCTTGGCCGCCTCGCGCAATGCCTCGACCGCGAATACGAACAACGCCGCCAGCACCGCCCCGCTGCGCATCTCTTTTGCAAAGATCAAGGAGCCTCTCGAGGTTCCCAACCTGCTCGCGCTGCAGACCGAGAGCTTTGACTGGCTGCTCGGCAACACCGCCTGGCAGAGTCGGGTCGAGGAGGCTCTGGAGTCCGGTCAGGACGTCCCCACCAAGTCCGGTCTGGAGGAGATCTTCGAGGAGATCTCCCCGATCGAGGACTTCTCCGGGTCGATGTCGCTGACGTTCCGCGACCACCGCTTCGAACCGCCGAAGAACAGCATCGACGAGTGCAAGGAGCGCGACTTCACGTACGCGGCCCCGCTCTTCGTCACGGCCGAGTTCACCAACAACGAGACCGGCGAGATCAAGTCCCAGACGGTCTTCATGGGCGACTTCCCGCTCATGACCAACAAGGGCACCTTCGTCATCAACGGCACCGAGCGTGTCGTGGTGTCGCAGCTGGTCCGTTCGCCGGGTGTGTACTTCGACTCCTCCATCGACAAGACGTCCGACAAGGACATCTTCTCGGCCAAGATCATCCCGTCCCGGGGTGCCTGGCTGGAGATGGAGATCGACAAGCGCGACATGGTCGGTGTCCGTATCGACCGCAAGCGCAAGCAGTCCGTCACCGTGCTCCTGAAGGCTCTCGGCTGGACCACCGAGCAGATCCTCGAGGAGTTCGGCGAGTACGAGTCGATGCGCGCCACCCTGGAGAAGGACCACACCCAGGGCCAGGACGACGCGCTGCTCGACATCTACCGCAAGCTGCGCCCGGGCGAGCCCCCCACGCGTGAGGCCGCGCAGACGCTGCTGGAGAACCTGTACTTCAACCCCAAGCGCTACGACCTCGCCAAGGTCGGCCGCTACAAGGTCAACAAGAAGCTGGGTGCGGACGCTCCGCTGGACGCGGGCATCCTGACCGTCGAGGACATCATCTCGACGATCAAGTACCTGGTGAAGCTGCACGCCGGCGAGACCGAGACCACCGGGGACAGCGGCACGAACATCGTCGTCGAGACCGACGACATCGACCACTTCGGCAACCGTCGTCTGCGCAGCGTCGGCGAGCTCATCCAGAACCAGGTCCGCACGGGTCTGGCTCGTATGGAGCGCGTCGTCCGTGAGCGCATGACCACGCAGGACGTCGAGGCGATCACGCCGCAGACCCTGATCAACATCCGGCCGGTCGTCGCCTCCATCAAGGAGTTCTTCGGCACCAGCCAGCTGTCGCAGTTCATGGACCAGAACAACCCGCTGTCGGGTCTCACCCACAAGCGCCGTCTGTCGGCTCTTGGCCCGGGTGGTCTCTCCCGTGAGCGGGCCGGCTTCGAGGTCCGCGACGTGCACCCCTCGCACTACGGCCGCATGTGCCCGATCGAGACGCCCGAAGGCCCGAACATCGGTCTGATCGGCTCGCTCGCCTCCTACGGCCGGGTCAACGCGTTCGGTTTCGTCGAGACCCCGTACCGCAAGGTCGTCGACGGTCAGGTCACCGACGAGGTGGACTACCTGACGGCCGACGAAGAGGACCGATTCGTCATCGCGCAGGCCAACGCCACGCTCTCGGACGACATGCGGTTCGCCGAGAACCGCGTCCTGGTCCGCCGCCGTGGCGGCGAGGTCGACTACGTCGCCGGTGACGACGTGGACTACATGGATGTCTCGCCGCGCCAGATGGTGTCGGTCGCGACCGCCATGATCCCGTTCCTCGAGCACGACGACGCCAACCGTGCCCTCATGGGCGCGAACATGATGCGTCAGGCCGTGCCGCTGATCAAGAGCGAGTCCCCGCTCGTCGGCACCGGCATGGAGTACCGCTCCGCCGTCGACGCCGGCGACGTGGTCAAGGCCGAGAAGGCGGGTGTGGTCCAGGAGGTCTCCGCGGACTACATCACCACCGCCAACGACGACGGCACGTACATCACGTACCGCCTGGCCAAGTTCGCCCGCTCCAACCAGGGCACCTCGGTCAACCAGAAGGTCATCGTCAACGAGGGCGACCGGATCATCGAGGGCCAGGTCCTGGGCGACGGTCCGGCCACCGAGAACGGCGAGATGGCGCTGGGCAAGAACCTGCTCGTGGCGTTCATGCCGTGGGAGGGTCACAACTACGAGGACGCGATCATCCTGTCGCAGCGCCTCGTGCAGGACGATGTCCTCTCCTCGATCCACATCGAGGAGCACGAGGTCGACGCCCGTGACACCAAGCTCGGCCCCGAGGAGATCACCCGGGACATCCCGAACGTCTCCGAGGAGGTCCTCGCCGACCTCGACGAGCGCGGCATCATCCGTATCGGTGCCGAGGTCGTCGCCGGTGACATCCTCGTCGGCAAGGTCACGCCCAAGGGTGAGACCGAGCTGACCCCCGAGGAGCGCCTGCTCCGCGCGATCTTCGGTGAGAAGGCGCGCGAAGTGCGCGACACCTCGCTGAAGGTGCCGCACGGTGAGATCGGCAAGGTCATCGGCGTCCGCGTCTTCGACCGCGAGGAGGGCGACGAGCTTCCCCCCGGTGTGAACCAGCTGGTGCGCGTGTACGTGGCGCAGAAGCGCAAGATCACCGACGGTGACAAGCTCGCCGGCCGACACGGCAACAAGGGTGTCATCTCCAAGATCCTGCCCATCGAGGACATGCCGTTCCTCGAGGACGGAACCCCGGTCGACATCATCCTGAACCCGCTGGGTGTCCCGTCCCGAATGAACCCGGGACAGGTCCTGGAGATCCACCTCGGCTGGCTCGCCAGCCGCGGCTGGGACGTCTCCGGGCTCGCGGACGACTGGGCGCAGCGCCTCCAGGCCATCGCGGCCGACAAGGTCGAGCCCGGTACCAACGTCGCGACCCCCGTCTTCGACGGTGCGCGTGAGGACGAGCTGGCCGGCCTGCTGAACCACACGATCCCGAACCGCGACGGCGAGCGCATGGTGCTCCCGACCGGTAAGGCGCCGCTGTTCGACGGGCGCTCGGGTGAGCCGTTCCCGGAGCCGATCTCGGTCGGCTACATGTACATCCTGAAGCTGCACCACCTGGTCGACGACAAGCTGCACGCCCGGTCGACCGGCCCGTACTCGATGATCACCCAGCAGCCGCTGGGTGGTAAGGCCCAGTTCGGTGGCCAGCGGTTCGGCGAGATGGAGGTGTGGGCGCTGGAGGCGTACGGCGCCGCCTACGCCCTCCAGGAGCTGCTGACCATCAAGTCCGACGACGTCACCGGCCGCGTGAAGGTCTACGAGGCCATCGTCAAGGGCGAGAACATCCCTGAGCCCGGCATCCCCGAGTCCTTCAAGGTGCTCATCAAGGAGATGCAGTCCCTGTGCCTCAACGTGGAGGTGCTGTCCTCGGACGGCATGTCCATCGAGATGCGCGACACCGACGAGGACGTCTTCCGCGCGGCGGAGGAGCTTGGCATCGACCTGTCCCGGCGCGAGCCGAGCAGCGTCGAAGAGGTCTGACGGGAGTCCGGCCGGAGGAACTGGTGAGGAACCTCCGGCCGGCCCCAGGACCCCCGTATCAGACCCCATGACTTACAACCCTGAGAGGGATTGACGCATAGTGCTCGACGTCAACTTCTTCGACGAGCTCCGGATCGGTCTGGCCACCGCTGACGACATCCGTCAGTGGAGCCACGGCGAGGTCAAGAAGCCCGAGACCATCAACTACCGCACCCTCAAGCCCGAGAAGGACGGACTCTTCTGCGAGAAGATCTTCGGTCCTACCCGGGACTGGGAGTGCTACTGCGGCAAGTACAAGCGTGTCCGGTTCAAGGGCATCATCTGTGAGCGCTGCGGCGTCGAGGTGACTCGCGCCAAGGTGCGCCGTGAGCGGATGGGCCACATCGAACTGGCCGCCCCCGTCACGCACATCTGGTACTTCAAGGGTGTCCCCTCGCGCCTCGGCTACCTGCTGGACCTGGCGCCCAAGGACCTCGAGAAGGTCATCTACTTCGCGGCGTACATGATCACGTACGTCGACGAGGAGCGCCGCACCCGCGACCTGCCCTCCCTGGAGGCGCACGTCTCCGTCGAGCGGCAGCAGGTCGAGAACCGCCGGGACTCCGACCTGGAGGCCCGCGCCAAGAAGCTCGAGTCCGACCTGGCCGAGCTGGAGGCCGAGGGCGCCAAGGCCGACGTGCGCCGCAAGGTGCGCGAGGGTGCCGAGCGCGAGATGAAGCAGCTGCGCGACCGCGCGCAGCGCGAGATCGACCGCCTCGACGAGGTGTGGACCCGGTTCAAGAACCTCAAGGTCCAGGACCTCGAGGGCGACGAGCTGCTCTACCGCGAGCTGCGTGACCGCTTCGGCACGTACTTCGACGGCTCGATGGGTGCCGCGGCGCTGCAGAAGCGCCTGGAGTCCTTCGACCTCGACGAGGAGGCCGAGAAGCTCCGCGAGATCATCCGCACCGGCAAGGGCCAGAAGAAGACCCGCGCCCTGAAGCGGCTGAAGGTCGTCTCCGCGTTCCTGCAGACGAGCAACAGCCCCAAGGGCATGGTCCTCGACTGCGTCCCGGTCATCCCGCCGGACCTCCGCCCGATGGTGCAGCTGGACGGTGGCCGCTTCGCGACCTCCGACCTGAACGACCTGTACCGCCGTGTGATCAACCGCAACAACCGCCTGAAGCGCCTTCTCGACCTCGGTGCGCCCGAGATCATCGTGAACAACGAGAAGCGCATGCTCCAGGAGGCCGTCGACGCGCTCTTCGACAACGGCCGTCGTGGTCGCCCGGTCACGGGCCCCGGCAACCGTCCGCTGAAGTCGCTGTCCGACATGCTCAAGGGCAAGCAGGGCCGCTTCCGCCAGAACCTGCTCGGCAAGCGAGTCGACTACTCGGCGCGTTCCGTCATCGTCGTCGGCCCGCAGCTGAAGCTGCACCAGTGCGGTCTGCCCAAGGCCATGGCGCTGGAGCTCTTCAAGCCGTTCGTGATGAAGCGCCTGGTGGACCTGAACCACGCGCAGAACATCAAGAGCGCCAAGCGCATGGTGGAGCGCGGCCGCACCGTCGTGTACGACGTCCTCGAAGAGGTCATCGCCGAGCACCCGGTGCTGCTCAACCGTGCTCCCACCCTGCACCGTCTCGGCATCCAGGCCTTCGAGCCGCAGCTGGTCGAGGGCAAGGCCATCCAGATCCACCCGCTCGTCTGCACCGCGTTCAACGCGGACTTCGACGGTGACCAGATGGCCGTGCACCTGCCGCTGTCCGCGGAGGCGCAGGCCGAGGCCCGCATCCTGATGCTGTCCTCGAACAACATCCTCAAGCCCGCCGACGGCCGTCCGGTGACGATGCCGACCCAGGACATGGTCCTCGGTCTGTTCTTCCTCACCACCGACGGCGAGATGCGGAACGTGAAGGGCCAGGACCGCTCCTTCGCGTCCGTCGCCGAGGCGATCATGGCGTTCGACGCCGGCGAGCTCTCGCTGCAGTCGAGGGTGGACATCCGCTTCCCGGTGGGCACCATCCCGCCGCGCGGCTGGACGCCTCCGGCGCAGGAGGAGGGCGAGCCGGAGTGGCAGCAGGGTGACAGCTTCCGGCTGAAGACCACGCTGGGCCGCGCGCTCTTCAACGAGCTGCTGCCCGAGGACTACCCGTTCGTCGACTACGAGGTCGGCAAGAAGCAGCTCTCCGAGATCGTCAACGACCTCGCCGAGCGCTACCCGAAGGTCATCGTGGCGGCGACGCTCGACAACCTGAAGGCGGCCGGCTTCTTCTGGGCGACCCGTTCCGGCGTCACCGTGGCCATCTCCGACGTCGTCGTTCCCGAGGCGAAGAAGGAGATCGTCAAGGGCTACGAGGCGCAGGACGAGAAGGTCCAGAAGCAGTACGAGCGCGGTCTGATCACCAAGGACGAGCGCACGCAGGAGCTCATCGCGATCTGGACCAAGGCGACCAACGAGGTCGCCGAGGCGATGAACGACAACTTCCCGAAGACCAACCCGATCTTCATGATGGTGAACTCGGGCGCACGAGGCAACATGATGCAGATGCGTCAGATCGCCGGTATGCGTGGTCTGGTGTCGAACGCGAAGAACGAGACGATCCCGCGTCCGATCAAGGCGTCCTTCCGTGAGGGCCTGTCCGTGCTGGAGTACTTCATCTCCACGCACGGTGCCCGTAAGGGTCTCGCGGACACCGCCCTGCGTACCGCCGACTCCGGTTACCTCACCCGTCGTCTGGTCGACGTCTCCCAGGACGTCATCATTCGCGAGGAGGACTGCGGCACCGACCGCGGTCTGCGCCTCAAGATCGCCGACCGGGGCGCCGACGGCGTCCTGCGCAAGGCGGACGACGTCGAGACCAGCGTGTACGCGCGCTGCCTCGCCGAGGACATCGTGGTCGACGGCAAGGTGCTCGCCCCCGCGGGCGTGGACCTCGGCGACGTCCTCATCGACCAGCTCGTCGCCAACGGCATCGAGGAGGTCAAGACCCGCTCGATCCTGACCTGCGAGTCCCAGGTCGGCACCTGCGCCATGTGCTACGGCCGCTCGCTGGCCACCGGCAAGCTGGTCGACATCGGTGAGGCGGTCGGCATCATCGCCGCCCAGTCCATCGGTGAGCCCGGCACCCAGCTGACGATGCGTACCTTCCACACCGGTGGTGTGGCCGGTGACGACATCACCCAGGGTCTGCCGCGTGTCGTCGAGCTCTTCGAGGCCCGTACCCCGAAGGGTGTCGCCCCGATCTCCGAGGCCAACGGCCGCGTGCGGATCGAGGAGACCGAGAAGACCAAGAAGATCGTCGTCACCCCGGACGACGGCAGCGACGAGACGGCCTTCCCGATCTCGAAGCGCGCCCGTCTCCTGGTCAGCGAGGGCGAGCACGTCGAGGTGGGCCAGAAGCTCACCGTGGGTGCTACCAACCCGCACGACGTGCTGCGCATCCTGGGCCAGCGTGCCGTCCAGGTCCACCTGGTCGGCGAGGTCCAGAAGGTCTACAACTCGCAGGGTGTGTCGATCCACGACAAGCACATCGAGATCATCATCCGGCAGATGCTCCGCCGCGTGACGATCATCGAGTCCGGCGACGCCGAGCTGCTGCCCGGTGAGCTGGTCGAGCGCTCGAAGTTCGAGACCGAGAACCGTCGTGTGGTCCAGGAGGGCGGTCACCCGGCCTCCGGTCGCCCGCAGCTCATGGGTATCACCAAGGCCTCGCTGGCCACGGAGTCCTGGCTGTCGGCGGCGTCCTTCCAGGAGACGACGCGAGTTCTCACGGACGCGGCGATCAACGCCAAGTCCGACTCGCTCATCGGCCTCAAGGAGAACGTCATCATCGGTAAGCTCATCCCGGCCGGTACGGGCCTGTCCCGCTACCGCAACATCCGGGTCGAGCCGACCGAGGAGGCCAAGGCCGCGATGTACTCGGCCGTCGGCTACGACGACATCGACTACTCGCCGTTCGGCACGGGCTCCGGCCAGGCCGTCCCGCTGGAGGACTACGACTACGGTCCGTACAACCAGTAAGCGAGCAGCATGAGTTGAAGGGCGGTCACCCCTGGGGTGGCCGCCCTTCGGCGTTCGTGCGGTCCGTCAGTGCGGCGGCTGCTGGAGGTACGGCTGCAGGTGGTGCAGGCGGGTGTAGTAGTCGGGGTGCGAGGAGAGCAGCTTGCTGAGCGCGCTCTCCTCCAGCTTCACGCTCCCGTTCGCCGCGGTGAGCGCGGCTTCGGCCTGCTGCTCCTGCTGGTGCAGTTTGCCGAGTACGGCGGCCAGCATCGGAGCGAAGCCCAGCGCGGCCGCGTGTTCGTCGGCGCGCAGCTCGGAGCGGCGTCCGACTGCGGCGAGCGCGTACGGCACGGCCAGGACCAGCAGCGGAAGGCCGTACAGGGAACTGATCGTCGCCAGGGTGATGCTGCCGATGACCACCACGACGACGCCGACGCCGATGCAGCCGAAGGCCTTCGACACCTGGAAGACGACGCTGGAGAACGCCTTCAGGACGCGCCAGGCGATGCGGCCGGGCAGGGCGTACCAGTAGCCGAGGAGGCCGGCCCAGGCGTGGCCGCCGACGTGGTGGCCCAGCTCGTGCGCCATGACGGCGGCGAGTTCGCCGTTGGGGAGCTCGTTCATGGCGAAGCGGGTGACACCGACGATGTGGCCGGCCGCGGCGACCGCGTTCAGGCCGTCGCTGTCCTCGACCCACAGCTCGTAGGTACGGCCTTCTATGCCGGCGCGGGTCGTGACCTCGCGCCAGACCGGTTCGAGTTTGGCCCGTTCTTGTGGAGTGGGGTAGCGCAGACGGAGCAAACGGCGCGCGACGGCGCTTTCGGTGGGGCGGTGGAAGACGAGTGCGCCGCTGGCGAGCCAGGCCAGGATCACGAGGACGCCGAAGCCGCCGAAGAGGAGTGAGACCAGGCCGACGACGAACAGGCTGCACAGGAAGTTCGGCAGGTGGAGCAGGAGGCTGCCGACGGCGGTGACGTCGGTACGGCGCTGGTCACTGCGGATGTGGACCCGGCCGGTGTGGTCGGTGCTGATGTGGTGGGGGTGGGCGGTGGGGTCCGGGGGCGCGGGCGGTGTCGGTGGCGCGGTGGGAGCGGACGGGGGTGTCTGCGGGTACTGCGGGGGCTGGGCGGCCTGCTGGAACGGGGGCGTGTGGGGGTACTGCGGGGGTGCCTGACCGGGATATTGCGGTGCCTGTGAGCACTGCGGCTGCTGCGGTGGCCGGCGGTGCTGCGGCTCTACCGGCGGTCCGGCCCACTGCGGGTACTCCGGTGGCACCGACGGCTGAGGCGACTGTGCCGGGTACTGGGGGTACTCCGGTGGTTGCTGGGTCATGGTGTTCCTAGTGGTTGCTTCGGTCGGGAACGCTGGTGCGGCGGCTCAGCCGATCAGCAGGGACGCGGGGAGCAGGACCGTGCCGGCGCAGAACGCGATCAGGCCGGTGCGGATCCACTGGTGCTTGCGAGCGGCGATGTGGCTCGACTCGGTCAGGGCGGTGGTGAGGGCGGCGACGGGGTCGTGCGCCGTCTCGGTGAGCGCGGACTCCAAGTGGCCCTCGCGCGCGGCTTGCCGGATGTCGCCGAAGTACGTGAGCGGGCGGCCCGGCGTCCACGCTCCGGAGTTGTAGCGGGGGAGTACGGCCAGGAGCAGGGCGAAGAGGGAGACGGTGAGGGCGGTGGCGCCGGACCACCACAGCGCGGTGCCGACCGTGGACAGGGCCGCCGGGGTCCAGTTCCGTCCGGCGAGCAGCCCGCTGAACACCCCGGCCGTCGTCCCGAGCGCCGCGACCAGCACGGACGCCTTGCTGTCGGCCCGCGCGATCTCGCTCCGCTGGTCGGCGAGCAGACGTTCACAGAGGCGTTGGCGCTCGGGGGAGGCGACGGCTGGTACGGGTACGGGTGCTGGCGTCGGCGCCGGGTCGGTCGTCGTCATGTTCCGCTCGGCTCTGGGGAGTTGTCCTCGGAGGCCGTGTCGGCCGGCTGGTCCTGCGGGGTGCCGTCCGGGGCCTCGGTGGGCTGCGCGGGCAGGGTCGGGGAGCTGCCGTAGCCGGGCGGGGGCTGCCAGGCCGGGGCCGGTGGGGCGTACGGGTTGGGCGGGGGAGTGGAGGGCGTGGGCGGCTGCCAGGACGGGGTGCCGGCCGGCGGGGTGGGGGCCGGGGGCTGCGGGTACTGCGTCGCCGCGGGGTTGGCGTACGGGCCGGGTGGCTGAGGTGCCGAAGTCGCAGGTGTCTGGGGTCCCGCAGCGGCAGGGTGCTGCGGCTGCATCTGCGTTGGAGCCGCAAAGATCTGCGGCGAGGGCTGCCAAGGCGGTGACTGCGTTCCCGGCATGCCCTGAGGCGGCGGTGTCGGGGCCCCCGGCGTCGGCTCGCTGTCCGGTGGACCCGGGTGGCCGGGGCCGTCTCCCCGGGGTGGAAGCAGGGGCGGGGTCTGGGCCACTCCCGGGAGGCGTTGGTTGAGGATGTCGCTGACCGTGCGCAGGGCGAGTTGCTTGGGGCCCTCCAGCTCGTAGTTCTCCGCCTGGTCGCCGCTGAGGAGCTGGCCCACCAGGTCCATCTGGGCCTGGATCATGCGGAGCTGGTCCTCGCGCATGCTCTGCATGACGAGCCGGGAGTCCTCCGGGTGCTGGGCCAGGTGCAGCGCCCATGCCTGGACGCCGCCCTGGGACAGATGCCACTGGTAGAAGCTGATCTTCTCCGCCTCGATGCGTTGCAGCTCCAGCATCTGGTGGCCCTGTTGCAGGGCGAGTTCGTGCTGCTGCCCGCTCCCGAGCATCGCCTGCTCGTGCTGCCAGCGCTGCTGCTGGAGGATCAGCTCCTGCTGCTGATGCCCGTACGACGCGGCCCGCTCGATCTGCAGCCGGTCCTGCTGCCGGTCCCGGCGGTCCACCTCGACGTCGATCTCCATGCCGCGCTCGGCCGCCCGGATCTGCTCGGTGGCGGAGTGGTCGATGGCCTGGAGCCGACGCTGGTGGTCGATGTTCTCCTGGTCGCGGCGGAGGCGGAGCGTCCAGGTGACCTGGAGACCCGCGGGCGCCCCGAGCGGCCCCAGCACCATGACCGCCTGCAGCAGTTCGCGCTCGGCGTCCGCGCTGTCGGCGATCGCGAAGCGCCGCGTCACCGGCCGGGCCGCCTGCTGCAGCTCGCCCAGCACCAGCGCCGGCACGTCCCGGTGCCCGCTCGCCACGAACCTGGCCGGGTCCAGCACCTGCCAGGACAGCTCGACCGCGGCCGTGAACTCGAACGCGTCGTTGTCACTGGGCAGCGCGAGCTCGGCGGTGAACGGGTGCACGCCCATGTCCACCTCGTACACGGCCGTGTACCGCTTCGCCGCGATCTCGCTGCGCGTCGGCCGCCGGGGCGGCAGATACGGGTCGTAACCGCCCTTCGGCGTGGCGAAGACCAGGGCGTGGTCGATGCGGACCAGCGACTTGAGGTTGAAGTCGAAGCGGCCCAACTGGCGCACGGTGAGCACCGGGTCGACCAGTTCGGTGTGCCGGTCTGCCTGCTGCTGCCACTCGGGCGGACGGTTGAAAGCGGGCATGGTGCGTCTCTCCTCGGGGATGTGACAGGTCAGCGGGGCGACAGGACCGCGTGCAGGCGGGCGGCGACCGAGGGCGGCGGGTCGCCGTCCTCGCCGGGCATGGTCCGCAGCAGATGGCTCAGCCGGTCGTACTCGGCGGGCGAGGTCACCAGCCGGGGCAGCAGGGCGGCCAGCGCCCACTCGGTGGCCGTGGCGCGGTCGGCGATCAGCACCCACTCGCGCAGCACGTCGAGGGCGTGCCGGGTGGCCCGCGGGTCGGCCAGCGCGGCCCGCCACAGCAGGGGGATGCCGTGGGCGGGCTCGCCGTTCTCCTGTGCGGAGCGGGCGTACCAGTCGAGGACCAGCGGGGTGCCGTACCGTTCGCCGTCCTCGGTACGGCGGCAGGCGTTCACGAAGCCGCCGAGGGCCAGGTCGTGCACGGCGCGGTCGTCGTCGAGGTGCCCGCGCAGCTCGGCCAGGACCCGGTCGCTGGCCGGGGAGAGCAGCAACAGCTCGACGGCCTCGGCGAGTTCGCGGGCCATCTCGCCGTCGAGGTCGTCGGGTTCGTCCTCGTACAGCCTGCGCACGGCGCCGCGCAGCGCGGCCAGCGCCTGCTCCGGGCGCTCCGGTCCGATCAGCGCGTACGCCCGAACGGCCACCCAGCGCAGCCGCGGGTCGTCGCCCTCGCACCAGCTGTCCAGGATGCGTGGGACGTGAGGCGTGTCGATGAGGTGGGCGAGGGTGAGCGCGTTGACGGCGACCAGCCGCTGCCGGAACGGCTTCGAGGTGCCCCACGGCTCGATGACCAGGGCCATCGCGGAGGGCAGGTCGGTGCGGGCGAGGACCGCGACGGTGGACGCGGCGCGGGTGCGCACCAGGGGGCGGCCGTCGTCGGCGAGCCGGCGCAGCCAGCCGATCAGCGCGGGCCGGGCGGAGGGGTGACCGGTCCACACCTCGCGCAACAGGACGTACGAGACCCGCTCGTCGACGAACCGGGCCTTCTGCTGGGGCACCGGCCCCCACTCGGTGTGCTCGTCCTCCTCGAACCGCTCCGCGCGGGCGAGTTGGAGGCGCTTGCCGATGTGCGTGCCGAAGACCGGGACCTCGGGTTCCTGGGACCGGTTCCAGGTCTCCTGGAGGAGGCGGTAGAGCAGGTCGCTGACCTCGGCGGTCAGCGCGTACGGGCCGCCGTCGAAGGCGGCGAGGGCGACCAGGAACGCCTTGTCCCGCAGATGGACCGAGGCCTCGTCTTCCTCGAACCACTCCCGGACCTGGCTCTCCAGCGAGCCGAGCGAGTACTGCGCGACGGCGTCCGCGCCCAGCTCCCCGGCCGCGTGCCGGGCGAGCACCTGGGCGAACCCGACGACCTCGCGCAACTGGTGACTGCCGGCCAGGAACTCGGCCACGTCCGGGAGTTCGAGCAGCTTGGCGGCGGTCCCGGCGTCGGTCCGGGTGCGCAGATGGGCGGCGAGGACAGCGGCGGCGGCCGGCGGCCGCCAGGCCGCGGTGAACGGCACGTCCTCCAGTACGGCGGTGTCGTCGACGGTGACGATCAGGTACCCGTGCTCGCCGAGCCGGTCGCGGGCGGCGAGCAGGTGGGGTTCGCTCAGCGGGCGGTCGCGGCGGGTGGACAGGTCGCACAGGACGTATCCGCGGGAGCCGTCCTCCTCCGCACCGAGCTGGTCGGCGAGGGCGCTCGGGCCGGTGTCGCGGTCCAGGGTGCGGACGGCGGCGAGGCCGAGGCGGTGCAGCAGCATCAGTGCGGCCGTGCGGCGGCCGGTGAAGCGGGCGCCGGAAAGGATCAGTACATGGTCGCGGCGCAACCGGTCCAGCAGCCCGCCGACGAGCGGCTCGTCGGCGACGAAGTGCTCGGCCAGCCGTTCCAGGGTGGCCGCCGGGACCTCGCCGGACGCGGACGCCGAGCCGGAGAACCCCGGCATGGAGAACTGGTACACCGTCTTGGTGCCCATGATCACGTCGCCGTCGACCTGGTTGCCGGTGACGTTGTTCTGGTCGCCGCCGACCGTGCCGCCGCCGAAGCGGGCCCGGGCGCCGACGCGCATGCTGCGCGGGCTGTGGTCGACCAGGTCCCGGCGGGCCGACCAGGCGTTCTGCGGTTGGTCCCGCTCCTCGGACTCGTCGTCCGCGCCCTCTCTTCGGGAGGCGTCCTTGGCGTCCTTGGCGTCCGTGGCCTTCGGGTCGCCGTCGGCCGGTGGCCGGTCCGGCGCGGGACCGCCGCCCCCGGGCTGCGGCTCGGGCGTGCTCACGAGCCTTCACCCCGCCTGCCGCCGATGGTGAAGTCCCCGCCGATCCGGTTGCCGGTGACGTTGTTCTGGTCGCCGCTCACCGTGCCGCCGCCGATGGTGACCGGGCCGTCGAAGACCGGGCCCGGCGCCGGGGCTCCCCGGTCCGGCGCCGGGCCGCCCTGTGCGGGGACCCGCGGCGTCGGGAGGTCCCCCGAACCCCCCGACGCCTCCCCCGCCCCCGTGTCACCGTGGTCCTCGCCCGCCGCGCCGCCCGGCACCGGCCCGTGCAGCCAGGCCTTCAGCGGGCCGTTCTTGCTGTTCACCGTCACCGGGTGGAACTCGGCCTTGGGGATCCCGGTGTGGTCGTGCCGCACGATCCCCGCGTACAGGACGTCCGAGACGCACAGCGCGAAGTCGTCGGGGCGCTCCTGCAGCGCGTCCCGCAGGACCTGGGCGTCCAGCAGCCGGCAGGCGTGGTTGAGGTCGGAGCCGACCCAGCCGTCCAGCTCGTCCACCGCGACCCAGCCGGTGGCGACGACACCGCGCAGCCGGATCTGCGCGGAACTGGACGCCATCCGGTTGATCGTCCGCAGCTGTGCCGGCACCTGGGTGAGCAGACTGCGCAGCAGGGCCGTGACCGAGGCGCTCGCGTCGATGAGCTCCATCACCGAGTCCCCGCGGTCGGCCCGCAGTCGCAGCGTCTCGTCGATGCCGGCGGCCTCCAGGGCGCGGTCGGTGACGTCGTAGAGCATGCGTCGCAGATACGCCTGCTCCACGTCGTCCCGGTCGCTGTACCTCTCGATGTCCAGCAACAGGATCGTGCGGCTCGCGGGGTCGGTCATGGTCGCCTCTCCGAGGGGGTGCGGTGCAGGGCAGCAGCGTGGCGCGCGGGTGACCCGGGTGGTGAGGGCGGATGACGCACTCCTTCTGTGACCGTGTGCACAGAAGGGCTCGTGATGCGGAGGAGGTCACTCCTCGCGAGGCCCCTGCGGCGAGGGGATCCCGGAGGCCGGCCCGTCCGCCGCGATCCGGCGCAGTACGTCCGGCCGCCGGATCAGCAGCGCACGGCGGCCCGTGACGACCGCCTCCTTGTCCCGCAGCTCACGCAGCAGCCGCTGCACCATCTCCCGGGACGCGCCCACCGAGCCCGCGAGCTCCTGCTTGCTCAGGGGTACGGCGAGTTCGATGCCCTCCTCGGTACGGCGGCCGTGGGTGCGGGCCAGGTCCAGCAGCAGGACGGCGAAGCGCTCCCGCACGCTCATCGACGCGAACTCCAGGCGGCGCCGGTCGGCGGCCCGGGTGCGGTCGGCGGTCAGCCCGAGCAGGGCCAGGGAGACGGCGGGGGAGCGGCTCAGGAAGTCCGTGAAGCGCTCGTGCTCCACGGCCACCGCCCGCACCGGCTCCAGCGCTGTCACGGTCGCCGACCGCGGCCGCCCGGTGAGTGCTGCCGACTCCCCGACGATGTCACCGGGGCCGCGCAGCGCGAGCAGCGCCTCGTAACCGTTGGCCGCGGAGGCCGTGACCTTGGTCCAGCCGTGCACCAGGAAGAGCACGTGGGAGGAGGGCTCGTGCTGGTGGATGAGGACCATGCGGGCCGTGAAGTCCAGATGGCGGCCGAGCACGAGCAGCGCCGAGCGGTCCCCGCTCTCCAGCCGCGCCAGAAAGGGCACCCGGTCGTCCAGGCCCCCGTCGTCCGGTGGGTGCACCGCCGTCCTCGTCACGCTCGTCCCCCGATTCCCCGCACTGCCCTCGCAGCGGGCAGATCAACGTACTGAAAGCGCGATCGCGCCGGAGACGAAAGAGCGCGAACCGGCCAACGACGCGAAATGATCTGCAGCGGGTGGAGGCGACGTGTCCCCTACGCCCTCTGTGCCCGAAACACCGGTTCGGCGCATCATGGAGGGACTCGGGGGGTTCGGGGAGGTGCTCCGTGTCGAATCCGACGCCTTGGCAGCCGTGGCAGACGGGACAGGGTGCTCCACAGCCGTGGCAGGCCCAGAGCCCTCCGTCCATGCTCGCCTCCCACGCCGACCGTGAGCGGGCCGTGGACGTACTGAGAGCCGGGTACGGGGAGGGGCGGCTGGAGCATCACGAGTTCGAGAAGCGGGTCGCGCGTGCCTATGCGGCGCGCACGGTGGGGGAGCTGGCCGTGCTGGTCGCCGACCTGCCCGCGGGCCCTGTGCCGCAGCCTGCGGCCTCCTTGGCCGTGCCACAGACGTTCCAGCCGGTCGTACGGCGCCAGACGAACGCCAAGGCCATCGGAGCCGCCGTCTGCGGCCTGCTGTGCCTGCCGACGATGGGGCTGACGGGCATACCCGCCGTCATCCTGGGGCACACGGCACGGAACGAGATGGAGCGCACCGGAGAGGCCGGCGAGGGTCTCGTCCTGACCGGACTGGTGCTGGGCTGGCTCTCGACCGCCGGCTGGGCGCTGGTGCTGACCCTGCTCCTCGCGGTGTCCCTCGCCTCCGGATGACGGCCGCCGCCGTGGCGAATCGAAGATCAACAGCGTGCATGGTCTTGACATGGAACGTACGGCGATGCGGGTGAGGCCCATTTGTTTTGACCGCAGCGAATGAGGTAGGTACGCTCAGACCTTGTGCCTGGGGTGTGCCCTGGCTCTCGTGCGTGCCTTCAAACCGCATAGCGAGCTGTGAGCGGCCACCGTAATCTGTGCTCTTTTCGCCTCGCGGCGGGAGTTCGCCGGATTCGACACACCCGACCGCGTGGGTCGGCGACGTTCCAGGTTAGCTTCACCATTCGGCACACAGAAACCGGAGAAGTAGTGCCTACGATCCAGCAGCTGGTCCGTAAGGGCCGGCAGGACAAGGTCGAGAAGAACAAGACGCCCGCACTCGAGGGTTCCCCTCAGCGTCGTGGCGTCTGCACGCGTGTGTTCACGACCACCCCGAAGAAGCCGAACTCGGCCCTGCGTAAGGTCGCGCGTGTGCGTCTGACCAGCGGGATCGAGGTCACCGCTTACATTCCGGGTGAGGGACACAACCTGCAGGAGCACTCCATCGTGCTCGTGCGCGGCGGCCGTGTGAAGGACCTGCCGGGTGTTCGCTACAAGATCATCCGTGGCTCCCTCGACACCCAGGGTGTCAAGAACCGCAAGCAGGCCCGTTCCCGCTACGGCGCCAAGAAGGAGAAGTAGAAATGCCTCGTAAGGGCCCCGCCCCGAAGCGCCCGGTCATCATCGACCCGGTCTACGGTTCTCCGCTGGTGACGTCGCTCATCAACAAGGTGCTGCTGAACGGCAAGCGCTCCACCGCCGAGCGCATCGTCTACGGCGCCATGGAAGGTCTCCGCGAGAAGACGGGCAACGACCCGATCATCACGCTGAAGCGCGCGCTGGAGAACATCAAGCCGACCCTCGAGGTCAAGTCCCGCCGTGTCGGTGGTGCGACGTACCAGGTTCCGATCGAGGTCAAGCCCGGTCGTGCCAACACGCTCGCGCTGCGCTGGCTCGTCGGCTACTCCCGCGCCCGTCGCGAGAAGACCATGACCGAGCGTCTGCTCAACGAGCTTCTCGACGCCTCCAACGGCCTTGGTGCCGCTGTGAAGAAGCGCGAGGACACGCACAAGATGGCCGAGTCCAACAAGGCCTTCGCGCACTACCGCTGGTAGTCGCTACCCACATCGAGACCGAGAGAAGACTGAAGCCTTATGGCTACCACTTCACTTGACCTGGCCAAGGTCCGCAACATCGGGATCATGGCCCACATCGACGCGGGCAAGACGACCACCACCGAGCGGATCCTGTTCTACACCGGCGTCTCCTACAAGATCGGTGAGGTCCACGACGGCGCCGCCACCATGGACTGGATGGAGCAGGAGCAGGAGCGTGGCATCACGATCACCTCTGCTGCCACCACCTGTCACTGGCCGATGGAAGACGTCGACCACACCATCAACATCATCGACACCCCGGGTCACGTCGACTTCACCGTCGAGGTGGAGCGCTCCCTGCGCGTGCTCGACGGTGCCGTGACGGTGTTCGACGGCGTCGCCGGTGTCGAGCCGCAGTCCGAGACGGTGTGGCGTCAGGCGGACCGCTACGGCGTTCCGCGCATCTGCTTCGTCAACAAGCTCGACCGCACCGGTGCCGAGTTCCACCGCTGTGTCGACATGATCTCTGACCGCCTCGGCGCTCAGCCGATCGTGATGCAGCTGCCGATCGGTGCCGAGGCCGACTTCAAGGGCGTCGTCGACCTCGTGACGATGAAGGCCCTCGTGTGGTCCGCCGAGGCCACCAAGGGCGAGATGTACGACACCGTCGACATCCCGGACACCCACGTCGAGGCTGCCGAGGAGTACCGCGGCAAGCTGCTCGAGGCCGTGGCCGAGAACGACGAAGAGATCATGGAGCTGTACCTGGAGGGCACCGAGCCCACCGTGGAGCAGCTGTACGCCGCGATCCGTCGTATCACCATCGCGTCCGGCAAGTCCCAGGACACCACGGTCACCCCGGTGTTCTGCGGCACCGCGTTCAAGAACAAGGGCGTCCAGCCCCTGCTCGACGCGGTCGTGCGCTACCTCCCCTCCCCCCTGGACGTCGAGGCCATCGAGGGCCACGACGTGAAGGACCCGGAGACGGTCGTCAAGCGCAAGCCGTCCGACGACGAGCCGCTGTCGGCGCTGGCGTTCAAGATCATGAGCGACCCGCACCTCGGCAAGCTCACCTTCGTCCGGGTGTACTCGGGGCGCCTGGAGTCCGGCACGGCCGTGCTGAACTCCGTCAAGGGCCGCAAGGAGCGCATCGGCAAGATCTACCGCATGCACGCGAACAAGCGTGAGGAGATCGAGTCGGTGGGCGCCGGCGACATCGTCGCGGTCATGGGTCTGAAGCAGACCACGACCGGCGAGACGCTGTGCGACGACAAGAACCCGGTGATCCTGGAGTCCATGGACTTCCCGGCGCCGGTCATCCAGGTCGCCATCGAGCCCAAGTCGAAGGGCGACCAGGAGAAGCTGGGCGTCGCGATCCAGCGCCTGGCCGAGGAGGACCCGTCCTTCCAGGTCCACTCGGACGAGGAGACCGGCCAGACCATCATCGGTGGTATGGGCGAGCTGCACCTCGAGGTGCTGGTCGACCGTATGCGCCGTGAGTTCCGGGTCGAGGCCAACGTCGGCAAGCCGCAGGTCGCGTACCGCGAGACGATCCGCAAGGCCGTCGAGCGCGTGGACTACACCCACAAGAAGCAGACCGGTGGTACCGGTCAGTTCGCCAAGGTGCAGATCGCGATCGAGCCCATCGAGGGCGGCGACGCCTCGTACGAGTTCGTGAACAAGGTGACCGGTGGCCGTATCCCGAAGGAGTACATCCCTTCGGTGGACGCCGGTGCGCAGGAGGCCATGCAGTTCGGCATCCTCGCGGGCTACGAGATGACCGGCGTGCGCGTCACGCTGATCGACGGTGGCTACCACGAGGTCGACTCCTCCGAGCTCGCCTTCAAGATCGCCGGATCGCAGGCCTTCAAGGAGGCCGCGCGCAAGGCCAGCCCCGTGCTGCTCGAGCCGATGATGGCCGTCGAGGTCACCACGCCCGAGGACTACATGGGTGAGGTCATCGGCGACATCAACTCCCGCCGTGGTCAGATCCAGGCCATGGAGGAGCGGGCCGGTGCCCGCGTCGTGAAGGGCCTCGTGCCCCTCTCGGAGATGTTCGGTTACGTCGGCGACCTGCGCAGCAAGACGTCCGGCCGGGCCAGCTACTCCATGCAGTTCGACTCCTACGCCGAGGTTCCGCGGAACGTCGCCGAGGAGATCATCGCGAAGGCCAAGGGCGAGTAACGCACCGCGTTAACGCACCGCGTTTCCACGCCTTAGGCTTGACTCCGGAGCCTGTCGGGGCATTCCTCCGCAATTGTGGGGAATGCCCCGGGGCCCGGGCACTAACAGCAAAGATCACCTGGCGCCGATGAAGTAAGGCGTACCAGAACCACTCCCAGGAGGACCCCAGTGGCGAAGGCGAAGTTCGAGCGGACTAAGCCGCACGTCAACATCGGCACCATCGGTCACATCGACCACGGTAAGACGACCCTCACGGCCGCCATTACCAAGGTGCTGCACGACGCGTACCCGGACCTGAACGAGGCCTCGGCCTTCGACCAGATCGACAAGGCTCCCGAAGAGCGCCAGCGCGGTATCACCATCTCCATCGCGCACGTCGAGTACCAGACGGAGACGCGTCACTACGCCCACGTCGACTGCCCCGGTCACGCGGACTACATCAAGAACATGATCACCGGTGCTGCCCAGATGGACGGCGCCATCCTCGTGGTCGCCGCCACCGACGGCCCGATGCCGCAGACCAAGGAGCACGTGCTCCTGGCCCGCCAGGTCGGCGTTCCGTACATCGTCGTCGCCCTGAACAAGGCCGACATGGTGGACGACGAGGAGATCCTGGAGCTCGTCGAGCTCGAGGTCCGTGAGCTGCTCTCCGAGTACGAGTTCCCGGGCGACGACCTTCCGGTCGTCAAGGTCTCCGCGCTCAAGGCCCTTGAGGGTGACAAGGAGTGGGGCCAGACCGTCCTCGACCTGATGAAGGCCGTCGACGAGTCGATCCCGCAGCCCGAGCGTGACGTCGACAAGCCGTTCCTGATGCCGATCGAGGACGTCTTCACGATCACCGGTCGTGGCACCGTCGTCACCGGTCGTATCGAGCGTGGTGTCCTCAAGGTCAACGAGACCGTCGACATCATCGGCATCAAGACCGAGAAGACCACCACCACGGTCACCGGCATCGAGATGTTCCGCAAGCTGCTCGACGAGGGTCAGGCCGGTGAGAACGTCGGTCTGCTGCTCCGCGGCATCAAGCGCGAGGACGTCGAGCGCGGCCAGGTCATCATCAAGCCGGGCTCGGTCACCCCGCACACCGAGTTCGAGGCGCAGGCCTACATCCTGTCCAAGGACGAGGGTGGCCGTCACACGCCGTTCTTCAACAACTACCGCCCGCAGTTCTACTTCCGTACGACGGACGTGACCGGCGTCGTGACCCTCCCCGAGGGCACCGAGATGGTCATGCCGGGTGACAACACCGAGATGAAGGTGGAGCTCATCCAGCCCGTCGCCATGGAGGAGGGCCTGAAGTTCGCCATCCGTGAGGGTGGCCGGACCGTGGGCGCCGGCCAGGTCACCAAGATCAACAAGTGATCTTGGCCCGCGAGGGCTGACCAGGCAGGTCTCTGAAGGGCCCGTACGACTTCGGTCGTACGGGCCCTTTCGGTTGTCCTGTGAAGGCTCGGCGAACTCCGCGGGACACCTGGTCGAGAGTTGCGCCAACTCACCGTCGACCATGTGCCGAATGTTCCTGTTTGCTCGCTTCGGGGTGCATGTGAGGCCCTAGCGTGAAGGGGCCGACAGCAAGACAGGGGATGATCGTTGATGTCCGTGACGGTGGACCGGCCGACGCAGCAGCTGCGCAGGGTGGAGGTCCTCCGGACCGCCGCCCCGCTCCGCCGTGAGCGCCCACGGCTGTACGCCATCGACGGTCTGCGGCTGGTCGCCGCGCTGATGGTCGCCGTGCACCACTACGCCGGCAGCCGGCGCGTGGACCAGCCGGCCAACCCGGTCTGGGACCGGCCGGTCTCCGAGATCATGCCGACGGTGTTCCACCTCGCCGCCTACGGCTGGATCGGCGTCGAGATCTTCTTCGTGATCAGCGGCTTCGTCATCTGCATGTCGTGCTGGGGGCGCACCCCGCGGGAGTTCTTCGTCTCCCGGGTGATCCGGCTCTACCCGGCGTACTGGTTCGGCATCGTCTTCACCACGGCCTTCGTGATGCTCGTGCCCGGTGTCTGGGACCGGCTGAAGGTACGCGACATCCTGCTCAACCTCACGATGCTCCAGTCCGGTTCGGGCGTGGACAGCGTCGACGGCGTGTACTGGACGCTCTGGTCGGAGCTCCGCTTCTACCTGCTCTTCATGGCCGTGGTCGCCACCGGTCTGACGTACCGCAAGGTCGTCGTCTTCTGCTGTGTCTGGGGCGCGGCGGCGATGCTGGCCCCGGCCGCGGACCTCCCTCTGCTGACGCTGGCCGCAAACCCGGACGGCGCCTGGTTCTTCATCGCCGGCCTCGCCCTCTACCTCATGCACCGGTTCGGCCAGGACCTGCTGCTGTGGGGCATCCTCGCCATGGCGTGGCTGATGGGCCAGCGCGAACTGGGGCTCAGGATCGACGGCTTCGAGCACGTCTCCGGCTGGCGGGGATGCGTGGTGCTCTTCACCGCCTTCCTGCTCCTGATGGTCGCGATCGCGCTCGGCGCGACGGACCGCGTCCGCTGGAGGTGGCTGGTCACCGCGGGCAGCCTGACGTATCCGCTGTATCTGATCCACTACGTCGCCGGTACGACGCTGATCAGCCGGCTCCGCGGCACCACGGATCCCCGGCTGCTGGTCGCCCTGGTGATCACCGGGTTCCTGGTCCTGAGCTGGCTCGTGCACCGGTTCGTGGAGCGGCCGGTGGCGAGGCTGCTGAAGCGGGGTCTGGACGCCTCCTTCGCGCGGCTGCGCAGCGCGGAGGCGTAGGGGCCCGCACGACGCCGTCGCGCGGGCCCCGAGCCCTTGCTACGGCGTCACCACCTTGCCGCCGAACGTCACGGCCAGATGGCCGTCCGAGGCGAAGGACCAGCCGAGGGCGCCGCTGTAGGAGGAGCAGCGGGAGCCGTTGGTGCCGGTCCAGAACTGGTTGGAGCTGTCGGCGTCGCCGACCGTCTTGTCGTTCGAGCCGTCGACCGCGAACCGGCACGAGGTGTCGGTGCGGAACACCGACGTGCCCTTGTCGAAGGAGAAGTTGCGCTCCGCGTTGTCGATGCCGACGTTGTTCGAGATCGCCATCGTGCCGGGGTTGCTGTTGTAGGTGAACCCGTGATGGCCGTTGCGGTAGGCGATGCTGTGCCGCACGACGTGGTCGACCGCGATGTCGTCGCCGCCGAGCTTGTAGCCGTTGCGGTCGCCGTTGGAGTTCACGGTGCCGTCGCTGAGGGTGCCGTTGCCGTAGGAGAGCGCGTACTCGATGGTCACCGGGCCGATGGCACCGGTGTCGGTCTTGGTGTACAGGTCCCAGCCGTCGTCGATGTTGTTGTGGGAGACGTCGTAGCGGAAGACGTTCCCGGTGCCGGTGGTGAGCTTCGCGGCGAAGCCGTCGGCGTCCTCGCCGTCGGAGTCGGCGTTGTCGTGCGACTCCGAGCTCACGATCAGGTTGTTCGACGGCCACTGGCTGCTGGGCGTGCCGGAGGAGATCCGGCCCAGCTGGAGGCCCGTGTCGCGGTTGTACGCCGTCACCGTGCGCTCGACGACGTTGTTGCTGCCGCCGACGTAGATGCCGTTGTCGCCGGCGTGCTCGACGGTGAGGCCGTACAGGCGCCAGTAGTTCGCGTTGAGCTGGAGGCCGCGGTTGGACGAGCTCTCGCTCTGCGCCGAGAAGTCGAGCACCGGGGTCTCGCCCGGGTAGGCGCTCAGGGTGGTGCGGGCGCTCGAGGTGCCGTCGCTGCCGGCCGGGATCGTGATCGTCGAGGAGTAGGCGTAGGTGCCGCCGCGCAGATAGATGGTGCCGCCGGGCGCGATGCGGCTGATCGCCGTGGCCAGCGTCGTCGGGGCGGACTGGGTGCCTGCCGCGCCGGCGGTGCCGCTGGGCGACACGTACTGGGTGGAGCTCTCGGCCTGCGCCGGAGCGCCGGACAGCGCGACGAGTGCGCCTGCCAGCAGGCTGACGCACGCGATGACGGGTCTCACTTGCATGGTGGTGCCTCCGGGTTTGTCGTGACCAGGGCTGCCGTGCAGTGGAGAAAGCGCTTTCTCGGATCCTCGGACGGGACCGTAAGCGCTTGCTGTGGACGCGTCAATAGACGTGGACTTGATTCTCATTCACAAGGGTGAACGTACTCCGGGCTGCGGTGAGGGTGCGGGTTTGACCTGCGTCACCCTCGGGGTATTGTCTCCGGCTCGATTGGCCAGGCCCCTGCCCCATATGGCAGACTGTCCGAGTTGCTCGGTCGAGTGTTGATGCTGCGCGCCTCCCGCCGGGAGGACCGGAAGCGAGTCCCACAGTACTCGTCGCCCTAACTGCCGTAAGGCAGCGCTGGGGCGGACGTACGGGAATCTTCCGGGAAGTGTCAGTGCGGCACCGGCCAGGCACCCGGTGGACCCTTCGTCCCCGGCCTGCGGTTCCGAAAGGGCCGTGCTCTCGCAGCAGGGATGTTCGAACAAGGGACATCTGTGTCAGTGAGAGCGCGACACGCCCGACCGCGTGGGTCGGAGGCAGAGATTCACGGAACACCGGGTTCCAGAGCGTTACGAGAGACAGGACTACTGAGTAGCCATGGCGGGACAGAAGATCCGCATCCGGCTCAAGGCCTACGACCACGAGGTCATCGACTCCTCGGCGAAGAAGATCGTCGAGACGGTGACGCGTACTGGTGCGTCGGTCGCGGGCCCGGTGCCGCTGCCCACTGAGAAGAACGTGTACTGCGTCATCAAGTCGCCGCACAAGTACAAGGACTCGCGCGAGCACTTCGAGATGCGCACGCACAAGCGCCTGATCGACATCCTCGACCCGACCCCGAAGACCGTTGACTCTCTGATGCGACTCGACCTCCCGGCCGGTGTCGACATCGAGATCAAGCTCTGAAGGCCGGTGAGCTGAGAATGGCTAAGCAGATCAAGGGCATCCTGGGCGAGAAGCTCGGCATGACGCAGGTGTGGGACGAGAACAACCGTGTTGTTCCGGTCACCGTCGTCAAGGCCGGCCCCAACGTCGTCACCCAGGTGCGTACGAACGACGTCGACGGCTACGAGTCGGTCCAGATCGCCTTCGGCGAGATCGACCCGCGCAAGGTGAACAAGCCCCTCAAGGGCCACTTCGCGAAGGCCGACGTCACCCCCCGTCGCCACCTCGTCGAGATCCGTACGGCTGACGCCTCCGAGTACACCCTCGGTCAGGAAGTCACCGCCGAGGTCTTCGAGGCGGGCGTCAAGGTCGACGTCACCGGCAAGAGCAAGGGCAAGGGCTTCGCCGGTGTCATGAAGCGTCACAACTTCAAGGGCCTCGGCGCCGGTCACGGCACCCAGCGCAAGCACCGCTCTCCCGGTTCCATCGGTGGCTGCGCCACCCCGGGCCGCGTGTTCAAGGGCCTCCGCATGGCGGGTCGCATGGGCAACGAGCGGGTCACCACCCAGAACCTGACCGTCCACGCCGTTGACGCGGAGAAGGGTCTGCTGCTCATCAAGGGCGCGGTTCCCGGTCCGAACGGCGGCCTCGTCCTGGTCCGCACCGCGGCCAAGGGGGCCTGAGGTACCGATGAGCACTGTTGACATCCTTTCGCCCGCTGGCGAGAAGGCCGGTTCCGTCGAGCTCCCCGCGGAGATCTTCGACGTCGAGAAGGTCAGCATCCCGCTGATCCACCAGGTCGTCGTCGCGCAGCTGGCCGCCGCCCGTCAGGGCACGCACAAGACCAAGACCCGCGGTGAAGTCCGTGGTGGCGGCAAGAAGCCGTACCGCCAGAAGGGCACCGGCCGCGCCCGTCAGGGTTCGACCCGTGCGCCGCAGTTCGCCGGCGGTGGCGTCGTCCACGGCCCGCAGCCGCGTGACTACTCGCAGCGGACCCCGAAGAAGATGAAGGCTGCCGCTCTGCGTCACGCCCTCACCGACCGGGCCCGCCACAACCGCATCCACGTCGTCTCCGGCGTCGTCGAGGGTGAGAGCCCGTCGACGAAGGCCGCCCGGACGCTGTTCGGCAAGATCTCGGAGCGCAAGAACCTGCTCCTGGTCGTCGACCGCGCCGACGAGGCCGCGTGGCTGTCCGCCCGCAACCTGCCCCAGGTCCACATCCTGGAACCGGGCCAGCTGAACACGTACGACGTTCTCGTCTCGGACGACGTGGTCTTCACCCAGGCCGCTTTCGAGTCCTTCGTGTCTGGCCCCAAGGCCGCTGACACCGAAGGGAGCGAAGCCTGATGGCTACGCGTCACCCGAGCATTGCCTCCAAGGCCGCGAAGGCCGCCAAGGCCGCGCGCGTCGCCAAGGCGCGTCGCCACGAGGCCGAGGGCAAGGCCACTGTCGAGACGCCGCTGAGCAAGTCCTTCACGGACCCCCGTGACGTGCTGCTCAAGCCGGTCGTCTCCGAGAAGAGCTACGCGCTCCTCGACGAGAACAAGTACACGTTCATCGTCGCCCCGAGTGCCAACAAGACCCAGATCAAGCAGGCCGTCCAGGCGGTCTTCTCGGTCAAGGTCACCGGGGTCAACACGATCAACCGCATCGGCAAGCGCAAGCGGACCCGCACCGGCTTCGGCCAGCGTGCGGCGACCAAGCGCGCGATCGTGACCCTCGCCGAGGGCGACCGTATCGACATCTTCGGCGGTCCGACCGCGTAAGCGGGTCGGATCGTCCGATATCGGACGAGGACTGAGAAATGGGAATCCGCAAGTACAAGCCGACTACGCCGGGCCGCCGTGGCTCCAGCGTCGCCGACTTCGTCGAGGTCACGCGGTCCACGCCGGAGAAGTCGCTGGTCCGTCCCCTGCACAGCAAGGGCGGCCGTAACAATTCCGGTCGTGTGACCGTCCGCCACCAGGGTGGTGGCCACAAGCGCGCCTACCGCGTGATCGACTTCCGTCGTCACGACAAGGACGGCGTGCCGGCGAAGGTCGCGCACATCGAGTACGACCCCAACCGCACCGCGCGCATCGCGCTGCTCCACTACGCGGACGGCGAGAAGCGCTACATCCTGGCGCCGCGCGGCCTGAACCAGGGCGACCGGATCGAGAACGGCCCCGGCGCCGACATCAAGCCCGGCAACAACCTGGCGCTGCGCAACATCCCGGTCGGTACGACGATCCACTCCGTGGAGCTTCGTCCGGGCGGCGGCGCCAAGTTCGCCCGCTCCGCCGGTGCCTCCGTGCAGCTGCTCGCGAAGGAGGGCTCGATGGCCCACCTCCGCATGCCGTCCGGTGAGATCCGCCTGGTCGACCAGCGCTGCCGCGCCACGGTCGGCGAGGTCGGCAACGCCGAGCAGAGCAACATCAACTGGGGCAAGGCCGGCCGCAAGCGCTGGCTGGGCGTCCGCCCGACCGTTCGCGGTGTGGCGATGAACCCGGTTGACCACCCCCACGGTGGTGGTGAGGGCAAGACCTCCGGTGGTCGCCACCCGGTCAGCCCCTGGGGCCAGAAGGAAGGTCGTACTCGTTCGCCCAAGAAGGCGTCGAACAAGTACATCGTCCGCCGCCGCAAGACGAACAAGAAGCGCTAGGAGCGGGTTTAGATGCCGCGCAGTCTCAAGAAGGGGCCCTTCGTCGACGACCACCTGATCAAGAAGGTGGAAGTCCAGAACGAAGCCGGCACCAAGAACGTCATCAAGACCTGGTCCCGTCGCTCGATGATCGTCCCGGCCATGCTCGGCCACACGATCGCGGTGCACAACGGCAAGACCCACATCCCGGTGTTCGTCACCGAGTCGATGGTCGGCCACAAGCTCGGCGAGTTCTCGCCGACGCGCACCTTCCGGGGTCACGTCAAGGACGACCGGAAGTCGAAGCGCCGCTAGCAGCGGATCGCATTCAGACACGTAAGTAACTGAGAGGGACAACCATGGAAGCCAGGGCCCAGGCGCGGTACATCCGCGTTACGCCCATGAAGGCCCGCCGCGTGGTGGACCTTATCCGTGGCATGGATGCCACGGAGGCTCAGGCTGTTCTGCGATTCGCCCCGCAGGCAGCCTCCGTGCCCGTCGGCAAGGTGCTCGACAGCGCCATCGCCAACGCCGCGCACAACTACGACCACACCGACGCCGACAGCCTCGTCATCTCCGAGGCGTACGTCGACGAGGGTCCGACCCTGAAGCGGTTCCGGCCGCGCGCCCAGGGTCGTGCCTACCGGATCCGCAAGCGGACCAGCCACATCACCGTGGTCGTCAGCAGCAAGGAAGGAACCCGGTAATGGGCCAGAAGGTAAACCCGCACGGGTTCCGGCTCGGTGTCACGACCGACTTCAAGTCGCGTTGGTACGCCGACAAGCTGTACAAGGACTACGTCAAGGAAGACGTCGCCATCCGTCGGATGATGACGTCCGGCATGGAGCGCGCCGGCATCTCGAAGGTGGAGATCGAGCGCACCCGTGACCGCGTGCGTGTGGACATCCACACCGCTCGTCCGGGCATCGTCATCGGCCGCCGTGGCGCCGAGGCCGACCGCATCCGCGGTGACCTCGAGAAGCTCACCGGCAAGCAGGTCCAGCTGAACATCCTCGAGGTCAAGAGCCCCGAGACCGACGCTCAGCTGGTTGCCCAGGCCGTGGCCGAGCAGCTCTCCTCCCGCGTCTCCTTCCGTCGTGCCATGCGCAAGAGCATGCAGGGCACGATGAAGGCCGGCGCCAAGGGCATCAAGATCCAGTGCGGTGGCCGCCTCGGCGGCGCCGAGATGTCCCGCTCGGAGTTCTACCGCGAGGGCCGCGTGCCCCTGCACACGCTCCGCGCGAACGTGGACTACGGCTTCTTCGAGGCCAAGACGACCTTCGGCCGCATCGGCGTGAAGGTCTGGATCTACAAGGGCGACGTCAAGAACATCGCCGAGGTCCGCGCCGAGAACGCTGCGGCCCGTGCGGGTAACCGCCCGGCCCGTGGCGGTGCCGACCGCCCGGCCCGTGGTGGCCGTGGTGGCGAGCGGCGCGGTCGCAAGCCGCAGCAGGCTGCCGGCGCCGAGGCCCCCAAGGCCGAGGCTCCCGCGTCCGCTCCGGCTGAGAGCACCGGAACGGAGGCCTGACCGAAATGCTGATCCCCCGTAGGGTCAAGCACCGCAAGCAGCACCACCCGGGACGCAGCGGCGCTGCCAAGGGTGGCACGACGGTTGCGTTCGGCGAGTACGGCATCCAGGCGCTCACCCCGGCGTATGTGACGAACCGTCAGATCGAGGCCGCTCGTATCGCCATGACGCGTCACATCAAGCGTGGTGGCAAGGTCTGGATCAACATCTACCCGGACCGTCCCCTCACCAAGAAGCCTGCCGAGACCCGCATGGGTTCCGGTAAGGGTTCTCCGGAGTGGTGGATCGCCAACGTCAAGCCCGGACGCGTGATGTTCGAGCTGTCGTACCCCAACGAGAAGATCGCCCGTGAGGCGCTGACTCGTGCGGCCCACAAGCTGCCGATGAAGTGCCGGATCGTCAAGCGCGAGGCAGGTGAAGCGTGATGTCGGTCGGTACCAAGGCGTCCGAGCTGCGCGAACTGGGTGACGAGGAGCTTCTCGCGAAGCTTCGCGAAGCCAAGGAAGAGCTGTTCAACCTCCGCTTCCAGGCGGCGACGGGTCAGCTCGAGAACCACGGCCGTCTGAAGGCGGTCCGCAAGGACATCGCGCGGATCTACACCCTGATGCGTGAGCGCGAGCTGGGCATCGAGACGGTGGAGAGCGCCTGATGAGCGAGAGCAACGTGACTGAAGAGACGAAGGCCGCGCGCGGCTTCCGCAAGACCCGTGAGGGTCTCGTCGTCAGCGACAAGATGGACAAGACCGTCGTCGTCGCCGTCGAGGACCGCGTCAAGCACGCGCTGTACGGCAAGGTCATCCGCCGTACGAACAAGCTCAAGGCGCACGACGAGCAGAACGCCGCGGGTGTCGGCGACCGTGTCCTCCTCGCGGAGACCCGGCCGCTGTCCGCCACGAAGCGGTGGCGCGTCGTAGAGATCCTCGAGAAGGCCAAGTAGCAATTCCTGCGGGGCAGTTGCTCCGCAGGACAGTTCCGCCAGGCTCGGCAGGGGCGCCACCTCGTGACGAGGAAGCCCCTGCCGGGAACCGGCAGACAAACAGGAGATAGACGTGATCCAGCAGGAGTCGCGACTTCGTGTCGCCGACAACACTGGTGCGAAGGAGATCCTTTGCATCCGTGTGCTCGGTGGCTCCGGTCGCCGCTACGCGGGTATCGGTGACGTCATCGTCGCCACCGTCAAGGACGCGATCCCCGGTGGCAACGTGAAGAAGGGTGACGTCGTCAAGGCGGTCATCGTTCGCACCGTCAAGGAGCGCCGCCGTCCGGACGGCTCGTACATCCGCTTCGACGAGAACGCCGCCGTCATTCTGAAGAACGACGGCGACCCTCGCGGCACCCGCATCTTCGGCCCGGTCGGGCGTGAGCTGCGCGAGAAGAAGTTCATGAAGATCATCTCGCTCGCGCCGGAGGTGCTGTAAGCATGAAGATCAAGAAGGGCGACCTGGTCCAGGTCATCACCGGCAAGGACAAGGGCAAGCAGGGCAAGGTCATCGCGGCCTACCCCCGCGAGGACCGTGTCCTGGTCGAGGGTGTCAACCGGGTCAAGAAGCACACCAAGGCCGGCCCGACCGCCAGCGGTTCGCAGGCCGGCGGCATCGTGACCACCGAGGCCCCTGTCCACGTGTCCAACGTTCAGCTGGTCGTGGAGAAGGACGGCAACAAGGTCGTCACGCGTGTCGGTTACCGCTTCGACGACGAGGGCAACAAGATCCGCGTTGCCAAGCGGACGGGTGAGGACATCTGATGGCTACCACCACCACTCCGCGTCTCAAGACGAAGTACCGCGAGGAGATCGCGGGCAAGCTGCGTGACGAGTTCAAGTACGAGAACGTCATGCAGATCCCCGGCCTCGTCAAGATCGTGGTCAACATGGGTGTCGGCGACGCCGCCCGTGACTCGAAGCTGATCGAGGGCGCGATCCGCGACCTGACCACGATCACCGGTCAGAAGCCGGCCGTCACCAAGGCCCGCAAGTCCATCGCGCAGTTCAAGCTGCGTGAGGGTCAGCCGATCGGTGCCCACGTCACGCTCCGTGGCGACCGCATGTGGGAGTTCCTGGACCGCACCCTGTCGCTCGCGCTCCCGCGCATCCGCGACTTCCGTGGTCTGTCCCCCAAGCAGTTCGACGGCCGTGGCAACTACACCTTCGGTCTCACGGAGCAGGTCATGTTCCACGAGATCGACCAGGACAAGATCGACCGTACCCGGGGCATGGACATCACCGTGGTCACCACGGCGACCAACGACGCTGAGGGCCGCGCGCTCCTTCGTCACCTCGGCTTCCCGTTCAAGGAGGCGTGAGCGAGATGGCGAAGAAGGCTCTGATCGCGAAGGCTGCTCGCAAGCCCAAGTTCGGCGTGCGTGGCTACACGCGCTGCCAGCGCTGCGGCCGTCCCCACTCCGTGTACCGCAAGTTCGGCCTGTGCCGCGTGTGCCTTCGTGAGATGGCTCACCGTGGCGAGCTGCCGGGCGTGACCAAGAGCTCCTGGTAATCCCCCTTTTAGGGATTCCAAGGGCTCTCGGTAAGCAATGGGCGTGTCAGGCGCCCTCCCTTCCATGGCTTAGGCTTGGGGGGTTGGGCGCCTGACGGTCGCCCGTACGACTTACTACGCCGTAGGTCCACCGCGCCGCACCCGTCCCGTCTCGGATCGGGGAGAGGGATGGCGCACCAGGAAACCCCGGCGAGAGAGGCCGAAGGCCAATTCATGACCATGACTGATCCGATCGCAGACATGCTTACGCGTCTGCGAAACGCGAACTCGGCATACCACGACTCCGTGACGATGCCGGCATCGAAGATCAAGTCGCACATCGCGGAGATCCTCCAGCAGGAGGGCTTCATCACGGGCTGGCGCGTCGAGGACGCCGAGGTCGGCAAGAACCTCGTCCTCGAGCTGAAGTTCGGCCCGAACCGTGAGCGCTCCATCGCGGGCATCAAGCGGATCTCCAAGCCCGGTCTCCGGGTGTACGCGAAGTCCACCAACCTGCCGAAGGTGCTCGGCGGCCTGGGCGTGGCGATCATCTCCACGTCGCACGGGCTCCTCACCGACAAGCAGGCCGGCAAGAAGGGCGTGGGTGGGGAAGTCCTCGCCTACGTCTGGTAGCGGAAGGGAACGGAGGAAAAAGCTATGTCGCGTATTGGCAAGCTCCCCATCACGGTTCCCGCCGGCGTGGACGTCACCATCGACGGCCGTACGGTCTCGGTCAAGGGCCCCAAGGGCACGCTGACCCACACCGTCGTGGCGCCGATCGACATCGCCAAGGGTGAGGACGGCGTTCTCAACGTCACCCGCCCCAACGACGAGCGTCAGAACAAGGCCCTGCACGGCCTGTCCCGCACGCTGGTGGCGAACATGATCACCGGCGTGACCCAGGGTTACGTGAAGAAGCTCGAGATCAGCGGTGTCGGTTACCGCGTGCAGGCCAAGGGTTCGAACCTCGAGTTCGCTCTCGGCTACAGCCACCCGATCACCGTCGAGGCCCCCGAGGGCATCACCTTCAAGGTGGAGGCCCCCACCCGGTTCTCGGTCGAGGGCATCGACAAGCAGAAGGTCGGCGAGGTTGCGGCCAACATCCGCAAGCTGCGCAAGCCCGACCCGTACAAGGCCAAGGGCGTCAAGTACGAGGGCGAAGTCATCCGCCGCAAGGTCGGAAAGGCGGGTAAGTAAGCCATGGCATACGGACAGAAGATCCTCAAGGGCGACGCCTACAAGCGCGCCGCGATCAAGCGCCGCCACATCCGGATCCGTAAGCACATCAACGGAACGGCGGAGCGTCCTCGTCTGGTCGTGACCCGCTCGAACCGCCACATCGTGGCCCAGGTGATCGACGACATCAAGGGTCACACCCTTGCGTCGGCGTCCACCCTGGACACCTCGATCCGCGGTGCCGAGGGCGACAAGTCCGCGCAGGCCAAGCAGGTCGGCGCCCTGGTCGCCGAGCGCGCCAAGGCCGCGGGCGTCGAGGCTGTCGTATTCGACCGTGGTGGCAACCAGTACGCCGGGCGCATCGCCGCCCTGGCGGACGCCGCCCGCGAAGCCGGACTCAAGTTCTGAGTCGGTTCCGTAGCTAGCGGAAACAGAGAGAGGTAATTCCAATGGCTGGACCCCAGCGCCGCGGTGGCGGTGCCGGTGGCGGCGAGCGGCGGGACCGGAAGGGTCGCGACGGTGGCAACGCCGCCGCCGAGAAGACCGCGTACGTTGAGCGCGTCGTCGCGATCAACCGCGTCGCCAAGGTTGTGAAGGGTGGTCGTCGCTTCAGCTTCACCGCGCTGGTCGTGGTGGGCGACGGTGACGGCACCGTGGGTGTCGGTTACGGCAAGGCCAAGGAGGTGCCGGCCGCCATCGCCAAGGGTGTTGAGGAGGCCAAGAAGCACTTCTTCAAGGTCCCCCGTATCCAGGGCACCATCCCGCACCCGATCCAGGGTGAGAAGGCTGCCGGCGTCGTGCTGCTCAAGCCCGCGTCCCCCGGTACCGGCGTTATCGCCGGTGGTCCGGTGCGCGCCGTGCTCGAGTGCGCCGGCATCCACGACATCCTGTCGAAGTCGCTCGGCTCCGACAACGCGATCAACATCGTGCACGCGACCGTGGCGGCCCTGAAGGGCCTGCAGCGTCCCGAGGAGGTCGCGGCGCGCCGTGGCCTGCCGCTCGAGGACGTCGCTCCCGCGGCTCTTCTCCGTGCACGCGCCGGGGCGGGTGCGTAATCATGGCGCAGCTCAAGATTACGCAGGTCAAGTCCTACATCGGCAGCAAGCAGAACCACCGTGACACCCTGCGTTCCCTGGGCCTCAAGCGCCTGGGTGACGTGGTCGTCAAGGAGGACCGCCCCGAGTTCCGCGGAATGGTGCACACCGTCCGCCACCTCGTGTCGGTCGAGGAGGTCGACTGATCATGGCGGAGAACAACCCGCTCAAGATCCACAACCTCCGTCCCGCCCCGGGCGCCAAGACCGCCAAGACCCGTGTGGGTCGTGGTGAGGCGTCGAAGGGTAAGACGGCCGGTCGTGGTACCAAGGGCACGAAGGCCCGCTACCAGGTTCCGGAGCGCTTCGAGGGTGGGCAGATGCCCCTCCACATGCGTCTTCCGAAGCTGAAGGGCTTCAAGAACCCGTTCAAGACCGAGTTCCAGGTCGTGAACCTCGACAAGCTGGCCGCGCTGTACCCGGAGGGTGGCGAGGTCACCGTCGAGGGTCTCGTCGCCAAGGGTGCCGTTCGCAAGAACAGCCTCGTCAAGGTCCTCGGCCAGGGCGAGATCTCCGTGGCGCTGCAGGTGACGGTCGACGCCGTCTCCGGCTCCGCCAAGGAGAAGATCACCGCCGCCGGCGGCACCGTCACCGAGCTCGTCTGAGTCCAGGTGGCCCGTCGCTGACGTCAGCGACACGGCCGGGGACGTCCCTCTCTCGAGGGGCGTCCCCGGCCTTTTTCAATCGACCACGCGTTGAGCGTTCCGCTGCCACTTGCCGCGGAGCTCCAGCAACTTCTTCATCCGCTTCGGATGCTGGTCGATGTAGCGCTTCTCGTAAGCAGATTCGACGGCAATGACCTTGTCCAGGTAACGGACGTGCTTCTTGCATGCCATGTCTGCCGTCGCCGTGGCGATCTCGGCCCTGCTTGCTGCCTTGCCCTTGTTCTGCTGCCACTGCTTGTCGGTCGCGGCCTGGGTCGGCGACGAGTAGCGGTAACCCTTGGAGTCCATGCAGGCAGCCCACTGCGATACGGCTTGCTTGATCCGGCTGTCCTTTTCGATCTGGAAGGACAGGGCCTGTCGGATCAGGCTCACGTACGACTCGATGAGCCCGCGCGGGCTCGTGTCGGCCACGCGAGTGATGGTCATGCCTTGCTCGTCGAATACGTGGGGTGGCTGGGCACCGGCCGTCAGCCCGCGCCCGGCTTCCCCGTAACAACCGTCCTTCGGAACCTGGCGTCCCTTGTAGGCCGTGAGCTTCCCGGAGAGCAGTTCCTTCTCGACACCGGGTGCCGTGTCGTCCCAGGCAGTTCCGGCTGTGGCATCGGCGGGAGTCGCATAGCCGCTGGCGTCGGCCTTGGGGAACCAGTAGAACTCGTAGATGTTTGGCTCCGGCGCGGCCTTCGCCGCCTCGTCGAGCGGATGCCGACGGTAGCCGAGCCGGCTGAGGCAGCGGTTCGCCACCACGGCTTCAGCACGCTTCAGCAGCGTGTTCTCATCGAGGCTGGGAGCGTATCTGTCCAAGGGCCTCGCTATCTGCAGCCCATCCACGTGCACTTTCGAGACGTTCCGAACGGGTGGTTGCGCCTGAGGGTGCCTCGTGTCGGCGGGTCTCGCCTGGGAGTGAGCTCCCGAACAGCCGGTCACGAGCGCCGCGCAGGTTGCAAGGAATAGAACGGATCTCCTGAGAGTCACATGTCCTCCGTGGGGCAACAGGAAAAACCGCGTGGCCCCCTGCTTCACGGCAGGAGGCCACGCAGTGGGAAGTGGACGTCAGTCGGCCGTCCGTGGAGGACTTAGCAGCCGAACTTGGAGTACGAGGAAATGACGTCGCTGTAAGGGCTGGTGAAGGGGCTGTCCAAGTCACCCTTCGTGCCCCTGTCGAGCTTGAGGCTCGCGCCCTTGAAGTCGACGTCCACGAAAACCTTGTACCCCGCGCAGGAGGTGCCCGAGCCGGCGATGAAGCTGGAGATGGAGTCTCCGATGTACGCGCCGTCGTTGAAGTAGTGCCTGCCGTGGAAGTTCTTGAGGGCAGGCGAGTCCAGGTCGTAGTAGCCCTTGGACTTGTTGTGTCCGTAGTCGTTGAACACGCAGAGCTCGGTGCTGGTGCACTTGCCGTCACCAGTGGTTGCCCCGGCGGTCGGAGCCAGCAGTACGCCGACGGCCACGCCGGCCGCGGCGAGAGAGGCGACGGTCAGTACGGAGCGCTTTGTGCGCATGATTGTGAAACCCCCAGTTTGTGGTTCGTCAAGGGCCTGCAGAGTGCGGTGGTCAGCCGCGTCCTTGACGCTGCACGGCCACATGATCGGCCGTTCGATCATGGGACCTTATGGCATGCACATGGGAGGGTCAAGGAGTTAATGGCACCTGCGTTCGATTTTGGCCGTGGTGTGCGGGTGCAGTGTGGCGGGATTGAACTGCCCGGCGTGACCTGGAAGACGATGGATCGGTATCCCGGTAGGCCCGCGATGTAGGTAGGCTGCAGGTTGGTGCCCAGCGCCGACTTCGCATGCCGTAATCTCGTTCCACAGGCCATCCCTATTCAGTCGTCACCTCACGCGCGCACACGCGGGGGTCGCAGGAGGCACCGTGCTCACCGCGTTCGCCCGGGCGTTCAGGACGCCCGACCTGCGCAAGAAGCTGCTCTTCACGCTCGGCATCATCGTGGTGTATCGCGTCGGTACCCACATCCCGATCCCGGGCATCGACTACCACAGCGTCCAGACCTGTATCGACGTGTCCAAGGGAAATCAGGGTCTGTTCGGTCTGGTCAACATGTTCAGCGGTGGCGCGCTGCTCCAGATCACGGTCTTCGCGCTCGGCATCATGCCGTACATCACGGCCAGCATCATTCTGCAGCTGCTGACCGTGGTGATCCCGCGCCTGGAAGCCCTCAAGAAGGAGGGTCAGGCCGGTACGGCGAAGATCACTCAGTACACCCGTTACCTCACGGTGGCGCTCGCCATCCTGCAGGGCACCGGCCTGGTGGCCACCGCCCGCAGCGGCGCCCTGTTCTCGGGTTGCCCGGTCGCGAGTTCGATCGTCCCGGACCAGTCGATCTTCACCACCATCACCATGGTCATCTGCATGACCGCCGGTACGGCCGTCGTGATGTGGCTCGGTGAGCTGATCACCGACCGCGGCATCGGCAACGGCATGTCGATCCTGATGTTCATCTCGATCGCCGCCACCTTCCCGTCCGCGCTCTGGGCCATCAAGAAGCAGGGCACCCTGGCCGGCGGCTGGATCGAGTTCGGCACCGTCATCGTCGTCGGCCTGGTCATGGTCGGTCTGGTCGTCTTCGTCGAGCAGGCGCAGCGGCGCATCCCGGTGCAGTACGCGAAGCGCATGATCGGCCGCCGTTCCTACGGCGGCACATCGACCTACATTCCGCTGAAGGTCAACCAGGCGGGTGTGATCCCCGTCATCTTCGCGTCGTCGCTGCTCTACATCCCGGCGCTGATCGCTCAGTTCTCCGGAAGCAAGGCCGGTTGGAAGACCTGGGTCGAGCAGAACCTGACCAAGGGCGACCACCCGATCTACCTGGTCAGCTACTTCTTGCTGATCGTTTTCTTCGCGTTCTTCTATGTGGCGATCTCCTTCAACCCCGAAGAAGTCGCTGACAACATGAAGAAGTATGGTGGCTTCATCCCGGGCATCCGGGCTGGCCGACCGACCGCTGAGTACCTCAGCTACGTACTCAACCGGATCACCTGGCCGGGTTCGCTGTATCTGGGGCTGATCGCTCTCGTACCAACGATGGCGTTGGTCGGGTTCGGGGCAACCGGTAACTTCCCCTTCGGCGGGACGAGCATCCTGATCATCGTGGGTGTGGGTCTTGAGACGGTGAAGCAGATCGAGAGCCAGCTCCAGCAGCGCAATTACGAAGGGTTCCTCCGCTGATGCGAATCGTCCTCGTCGGGCCACCCGGTGCTGGGAAGGGCACCCAGGCCACGCGCCTCGCCGGGAAGCTGTCGATCCCGCACATCTCCACGGGCGATCTGTTCCGAGCGAACATCAGCCGGCAGACGGAGCTCGGGAAGCTCGCGAAGTCCTATATGGACGCCGGAAACCTCGTCCCCGACGAGGTGACCATCGCGATGGCCAAGGACCGCATGGAGCAGCCGGACGCGGAGAACGGCTTCCTGCTCGACGGTTTCCCGCGCAACGTCTCGCAGGCCGAGGCGCTCGACGAGCTGCTCAAGACCGAGAACATCAAGCTGGACGCGGTGCTCGACCTCGAGGTCCCCGAGGAAGAGGTCGTCAAGCGGATCGCCGGCCGGCGCATCTGCCGCAACGACTCCGCGCACGTGTTCCACGTGACGTACAGCCCCCCGAAGAAGGACGGCGTCTGCGACGTCTGCGGCGGGGAGCTCTACCAGCGCGACGACGACTCCGAGGAGACCGTCCGCAAGCGGCTCGAGGTCTACCACACGCAGACCGAGCCGATCATCGACTACTACAAGGCGCAGGGCCTGGTCGTCACGATCTCGTCCCTGGGCCCGGTGGACGAGGTCACTCAGCGGGCGCTGGAGGCACTCAAGCGCAAGGACGACGGCGCGTAGTCGTCCGCCTGTTACGGCCGTGGCACCCGAAGGGGCGTCACGGCCGTAGTGTTGTGTTGGTAACCGGTAGCCGAAGTGACGGAGAGCGCAGGACCCCATGGTGCAGATCAAGAGCCCCGAGCAGATCGCCAAGATGCGCGAGGCGGGGCTGGTCGTCGCCGCCATCCACGCGGCGACGCGTGAGGCGGCCGTGCCCGGCGCCTCCACCAAGGACCTGGACCAGGTGGCGCGCAAGGTCCTGGCCGAGCACGACGCCAAGCCCAACTTCCTCGGCTACGGCGGCTTCCCCGCGACGATCTGCACCTCCGTCAACGAGGTCGTCGTCCACGGCATCCCGTCCGACGACGTCGTCCTGAAGGACGGCGACGTCATCTCCATCGACTGCGGCGCGATCATCGACGGCTGGCACGGGGACGCGGCGTACACCGCCTTCGTGGGCTCGGGTCACGCGCCGGAGCTGATCGAGCTCTCGCGGGTCACCGAGGAGTCCATGTGGGCCGGCATCGCGGCGATGAAGCAGGGCAACCGGCTCGTCGACGTCTCCCGGGCCATCGAGACCTACATCCGCCGCCAGCCGAAGCCGGGCGGCGGCAAGTACGGGATCATCGAGGACTACGGCGGCCACGGCATCGGCACCGAGATGCACATGGACCCGCACCTGCTGAACTACGTCGACCGCCGCCGCGGCAAGGGCCCCAAGCTGGTGCCCGGCTTCTGCCTGGCGATCGAGCCGATGGTCTCCCTCGGCACCCCGAAGACCGAGGTCCTCTCCGACGACTGGACGGTCATCACCACGGACGGCACCTGGTCATCCCACTGGGAGCACTCGGTCGCCCTGACCGAGGAGGGCCCGTTGGTCCTCACGTCCCCGGACGGCGGCCGGGCGAAGCTGGCGGAGCACGGAATCACTGCCGCTCCGGACCCGCTGGCCTGATGCCCGAGCCGCGACCGGCGGCCGGAGGCCGGCGCAGCCGCTCGAAGCTTGTGAGGCGCCCTGGGCGCCGAGCCCGCGAGGGCGGCATCCAGATATGGGGCCCGAGGTCCTCTCCGACGACTGGACGGTCATCACCACGGACGGCACCTGGTCATCCCACTGGGAGCACTCGGTCGCCCTGACCGAGGAGGGCCCGTTGGTCCTCACGTCCCCGGACGGCGGCAGGGCGAAGCTGGCGGAGCACGGAATCACTGCCGCTCCGGACCCGCTGGCCTGATGTCTGACCGGGCGCTCCTGTGCTGTGGGCTTAACGATCTCCGTGCTGGGGCAGGCTTTCCCGATTCGTCTTTCCGAGTGCGCTGACGTAGACTGACTCGTCGGCTCTCGTGCACCCGCATGTCCGCATGCGCCCGTAAGGGAAAGCAACGAGAGTCGATCAAGGTAGTCGATTCGAAGGGCGAAGCGTGGCCAAGAAGCAAGGTGCCATCGAGATCGAGGGCACTGTCGTCGAGTCTCTTCCGAACGCCATGTTCAAGGTCGAGCTCCAGAACGGCCACCAGGTCCTGGCACACATCAGCGGCAAGATGCGTATGCACTACATCCGCATCCTCCCTGACGACCGGGTCGTGGTGGAGCTGTCTCCGTACGACCTGACGCGTGGCCGGATCGTCTACCGATACAAGTAGATCTTGCCCACGTCCCGCGTGAGCGGGGCCGCCGGCAACTGACCCGGAGAACCTCAATCCCATGAAGGTCAAGCCGAGCGTCAAGAAGATCTGCGACAAGTGCAGGGTGATCCGCCGTCACGGTCGGGTCATGGTCATCTGCGACAACCCGCGCCACAAGCAGCGCCAGGGCTGACGCACGACCTATCCCTCTGCATCGACATCGCAGAGATTCGCGCGACGCGAGCTGAATATGTTCATACGCAGAACCCAGGTGCCGAAGGCGCCTGACACCCCCGGCTCGGAGGCCGGGGACCCAGTTCGTACCTGGTACGGCGGCTGGGAATCGGTTCTGCGGAAGACCTCCGAAGATCACCAGGAGCCATTGAAGTGGCACGCGTTTCCGGTGTTGACATCCCGCGCGAAAAGCGCGTGGAGGTCGCCCTCACCTACGTGTTCGGTATTGGCCGGACCCTTTCGCAGCAGACGCTGGCGGAGACGGGCATCGACCCGAACACCCGAGTTCGTGACCTGAGCGAAGAGCAGCTCGTCGCGATCCGCGAGTACGTGGACAACAACATCAAGACCGAGGGTGACCTCCGTCGCGAGGTCCAGGCCGACATCCGCCGCAAGGTCGAGATCGGCTGCTACCAGGGTCTCCGTCACCGTCGCGGTCTGCCCGTCCGCGGTCAGCGCACCAGCACGAACGCCCGCACCCGCAAGGGCCCGCGTCGCGCCATCGCCGGCAAGAAGAAGCCGGGCAAGAAGTAGTCCTCGGCGGACAACGCTTCATCAGCGGTCTTCGCTGTAGGACCGACCACCTCCCCGTAGGAGTTTGTAGATGCCCCCCAAGGGTCGTCAGGGCGCTGCCAAGAAGGTGCGCCGCAAGGAAAAGAAGAACGTCGCTCACGGCCACGCGCACATCAAGAGCACGTTCAACAACACGATCGTCTCCATCACGGACCCGTCCGGCAACGTGATCTCCTGGGCCTCCGCCGGCCACGTCGGCTTCAAGGGCTCCCGGAAGTCCACGCCGTTCGCCGCGCAGATGGCTGCCGAGTCGGCCGCCCGCCGCGCCCAGGAGCACGGCATGCGCAAGGTCGACGTGTTCGTCAAGGGCCCGGGTTCCGGTCGTGAGACCGCCATCCGCTCCCTGCAGGCCACGGGCCTCGAGGTCGGCTCCATCCAGGACGTCACCCCGACCCCGCACAACGGCTGCCGCCCGCCGAAGCGCCGCCGCGTCTGACGCGCAGCGCTCCGCCGGTTTCGGCGCTTTCGGGCGGTACGGCTCTGTGCAGAGCGGTACCGCCCGTACCCTTGAAGTACCTCAGGGCATCAAATAGCGGGTGCCCCTGAACTGAAGGATTCACTTCATGCTGATCGCTCAGCGTCCCTCGCTGGCCGAAGAGGTCGTCGACGAATTCCGTTCCCGGTTCGTGATCGAGCCGCTGGAGCCGGGCTTCGGCTACACCCTCGGCAACTCCCTGCGTCGCACCCTCCTGTCGTCGATCCCCGGTGCTGCTGTCACCAGCATCCGTATCGACGGTGTCCTGCACGAGTTCACCACCGTGCCGGGCGTCAAGGAGGACGTCACCGACCTGATCCTCAACATCAAGCAGCTGGTCG
>NZ_JBITHF010000011.1:88515-400890 GCF_044457745.1 Streptomyces sp. NPDC050534 | reverse complement strand
CTCAACCTCGCCGTCGGCGGCTACTGGCCCGGCGACCCCGACACCACCACCACCTTCCCCCAGCAACTCGTCGTCGACTCCGTCTCCGTCACGACCGGCAGCACCCCCACCGGCGCGGCGATCAGGGGCCTGGCCGGCAAGTGCGTCGACGTCGCCGGAGCGAACTCCGCGAACGGGACCCCCGTACAGCTCTACGACTGCAACGGCACCGCCGCCCAGCAGTGGACCGTGGGCTCCGACGGCACGATCCGCGCGCTCGGCAAGTGCCTGGACGTGACCGGCAACGGCACCGCCGACGGCTCCACCGTCCAGCTCTGGGACTGCACCGGCGGCCCCAACCAGAAGTGGGCCGTCAGCGGAGCGAACGACATCGTCAATCCGCAGGCGAACAAGTGCCTCGACGTGACCGGCAACAACTCGGCCAACGGCACCCGGCTGCAGATCTGGACCTGCTCGGGCGGCGCCAACCAGAAGTGGACGATCGGCTGACCCCTCGGGATAAACGCGTGACAGCGGACCTGGCCGGCGACGGCCTGGTCCGCCGCCACGGAAGGCCGACCGGACACGCCGACCGGAGCACGCGCGTGCCGGGCCACCCCCGTCAGAATCTGTGAACGAACCTCAGTTCCTATTCCGAAGTATCCGGACCCCTCTCAAGTGGCCTGGTCTGTCGAGGCGTTGATCTCATTGGTCCGGGTCGTCATGCCGATCACTCGACTACCGTGTCGGGCCATGAACGCGGACCACTGGTTGGCAGATACCCGGACCTCCTACAACACGGTCGCAGTCAGCTACGCGGACCAATTGCGTGAGTCTCTGGCCGGGGCACCGTATCTTCGGGCGGCTCTGGCGTTGTTCGCGGAATTGGTGCGCGCCGCCGGTGGCGGGCCCGTGGCGGATGTGGGCTGCGGACCTGGACACGTCACGGATCACCTGCAGGGGCTGGGTGTGGAGGCTTTCGGTATCGATCTTTCCCCCGGGATGATCGATGCGGCTCGGCGTGCACACCCCCGCCTGCGGTTCGAGGTGGGCTCGATGACGGACCTCGACCTCGCCGATGCCTCGGTCGCCGGCTTGCTTGCCTTCTGGTCGCTGATTCATATCCCCGACGATGCCGTGCCCACGGTCTTCGCCCACTTCCGGCGGGCGTTGCGTCCCGGCGGACCACTGCTGCTCGGCTTCCACGTCGGCAGCGGCTCACGGCTGAAGACGCAGGGCTACGGCGGTCACCCGATGAACGTCTACGTCCACCGTCGTCAGCCGGACAAAGTGGCCGGGTGGCTTCGGGCTGCCGGATTCACGGTCGAGGCCCACATGCTGCTTGACCCCGATGAGAGCGTTCCAGGAGCGGTCCTTTTCGCCCGCCGTCAGTCCTAACCCGTTGGCGCTCCAGCAGCCGATCATGATCCTCTGAGCTCACGCAACCGCTCGGCGACCTGCCTCGTCCGCCGAGCATCACCCTCGGCCATTCAGTTCGGCCGTGTCCGGCACAGCGCCGCCGGCGCCCATCATGGGTGCGCCGGGCGGCGATCAGCGCGTGCTGATGCAGAAGGGGCACCCAACCGGATCAGTGAGAACAGGCACTCAACTCGTAAAGGGTCGTACGCGTCAGGGCTGAACGTTCTCCAGGTCCTCCAGCAGGCCGGCGTGCGTCGGCTGCCACCCCAGGGCGTCGCGGGTGTGGGCGCTGGAGGCCGGCTGGTCCATGGCGAAGATCGGGCCGAACGGGCCGAAGGTCTCCTGCGGGACCTCCTCGACCGGCAGGCCCAGTCGCCGGCCGATGACCGTCGCGATGTCGCGCACGGCGTCGCCCTCGTCGCCGACGGCGTGCCAGGACGTCCCGGCCGGTGCCGACTCGAGCACCAGACGGAACAGGACCGCCGCGTCGAGTGCGTGCACGGCCGGCCAGCGCTGGGTGCCGTCGCCAGGGTAGCCGGACACCCCGGTGCGGCGTGCCGCGTCGGTCAACAGGCCGGCGAATCCGCCCCGGCCCTCGTTGTGGACCGTGCGCGGCATGCGGACGGCCATGCTGCGCAGGCCGCGCGAGGCGAGATCCAGGAGCGCCGCGACCGAACGGCCCCGGCCGCCCACCGGCCCGTCGGTCGGCAGCGGATCGGCCTCGGTGGACGCCCGCCCCGGCGCCCAGGGCGTGCCCGACACCGTAACGATCGGGCGATCGCTTCCGAGGAGTTCCTGCCCCAGCGCGGCGAGCGCGGCGCTCTCCTCGGCGATGGACCGCGCGAGCGCCTCCGGACTGCCGTAGTCGCGTCCGAACGCCAGGCTGATCACGCCGTCGGACTGCCCGGCGCCGGACCGCAGGACGTCGAGGTCCGCGAGATCTCCTCGCAACACCTTGGCGCCGGCATGCTCAAGGGCCTGCGCGGAGCGGTCCGAGCGGGCCAGTGCGAGAACGGTGTGGCCGTTGCCGAGCAGTTCGGCGACGACGGCGGAGCCGATGGTGCCGGTACCGCCGGTGATGAAGACGTGCATGAGCCCTCCCTGAAAGTGATGGGACTCTTGTCCCATCACTGACCCGACACGGTGACGGGACAACAGTCCCATCACCTATCCTGGTCTCATGGCTAGATGGCAACCAGGGGCGACCCAGCGACTCGTCGTCGCGGCAGTCGACCTGTTCACCGAGCAGGGATACGACGCCACCACCGTGGCGCAGATCGCCGAGCGCGCCGGTGTCACCAAGAGCACCTTCTTCCGGCACTTCTCCGACAAGCGCGAGCTCCTGGTCGCCGGCCAGGAGACACTCAGCAGGCTGCTCGCCGACGGCATCGCCGAGGCGCCCGCGGGCGCCGGCCCCCTTCAGGCGGTGGCCGCCGGTCTCGAGCGCGCATCGAGCGCCATGGGGCCGACGAACCGCGAACTCGGCCCCCGCCTCAAGGCAGCCGTGGCAGCCAGCACCGAACTTCAGGAGCGAGACGCCCTCAAGAGCGTCGGTCTGGCGGCCGCCATGACCGACGCGCTCATCGCCCGCGGTGTCCCCGACCCGACCGCGCACCTCGCGGGCGAGCTGGGAGTCCTCGCCTTCAAGCGGGGCTACGCCCAGTGGTCCGAGGGTGACCGCGATGACGGGGAAGGGCTCGCGCCCCACGCGCTGGCGGCCTTGGAAGAACTTCGCGCGGCAACTGCGTCCCTGGGCTGACCGACGACGACGCCGCCCCGTCGCTCGCCTGCCGGTGCTGCTCTGCGACGCGGAGCTACGGCTCTGCCGCCGCCGTAATTGAGGTGCGCGAGCGCTCTGCCGTTGGCACGCTGCCCCGGTGAATCGCGAACAGATTTCCCACATCGCCCACGCCGAGCACCCGATCAAGTCCCCGCTCGACGACGACTCGGTCCGCCGCCTCCTCGACCGCGGTCTCCCGACCGGCGAGGAGCGGGTGCTCGACCTCGGCTGCGGCGGAGGTGAATGGCTCCTGCGCGCCCTGTCCGAACGGCCGGGTGTGTACGCCGAGGGCGTGGACATCTCCGAGGATGCGCTGGCGCAGGCGGCCGCCGCGGCACGCGACCTCGGCGTGCAGGACCGCCTCGCCCTCCATTGCCGGAAGGCCGAGGAGTTCGTGTCCGAGAAGCCGTTCGACGTGGTCCTCAGCTTCGGGGCCGCGCACGCCTTCGGCGGCCTGCTGCCCACCCTCGCAGCAGCCAGGACCCATCTCGCTCCCGGCGGTCGAGTCCTCGTCGGTGACGGTTTCTGGCAGCGCCCTCCGTCGCAGGAGGCCGTCGAGATGCTCGGGGACTTCGCCGACCTGGCGACGACCGTGGAGCGTGTCGAAGGCGACGGCTGGACTCCCGTCGACGGGCACGTCAGCTCGCGTCAGGAGCTGGACGACTACGAATGGTCGCGTTGGGGTTCCCTGTCCTCGTGGGCCCTGGACCACCCCGCCCATCCGGAGAGCGCGCAGGTGCTGGAGACGGCCGCGCTCCGGCGCGCCGAATGGCTGCGCGTGTACCGGGACACCTTCGGCTTCCTCTCGCTGGTCCTGCGCCGGACGCCCGGCTCCGCCTGAACGGATCCGTCGACGAGCTGAGCCTCAGCCCGCGACGAGTCCCACGACGAGGTTGATGGCGGTCGCGAGAATGCCGGTGCCGAAGACATAGGAGAGCAGGCAGTGGCGCAGCACGATCGCGCGGATCACGGAGCTGGAGACGTTGGTGTCGGACACCTGATACGTCATGCCGAGGTTGTAGCTGAAGTAGAAGAAGTCCCGGTACGCAGGCGGGTCTTCCGAGTTGAAGTCGATCCCGCCCGAGGTCTCGTAGTAGGCGTAGGCGTAGCGGGCGGCGTACATCAGGTGCAAGGCGGCCCAGGCCAGGAGCACGCCACAGAGCGCAAGTGCGGCGCCGACGTGCCCCCTGTCGGACGGTCCGACCAGGAGCAACAGCACAATGGCCAACAAGCCGCAGGACGCGACCGCCACGACGACCAGTTCCTCTACGACCGGCCGGAAATCCTCACGCCGGGCGTTTCGCCTGGTGGCGGCCGCATCCATCGGCCACAGCACGGTCCATCCCGCAACGACGAAGACCAGTTCGGTCGCGGCGATCCCGGCCAGCGCCCCCCGCACGGCGCCCACCCCGAGTCCCACGGCCAAACCGACCACGGCACCTATGCCTACGGCGCCGGACAGCCGGGGCATGGCATCCACGGGCAACCTGGTCCTCATGGATCAGCACAGTAGTTGTCTCGACAACGACCGGCGCGGCGGGGTGGGTCGGAGCGGGGCGTCGGGCTTCGCCCAGGTCGGTCCAGCGCACCCGCGCAGCTCGGCGACCGCGACGCCGGCGATCGAAATGACATCGAGTTGGCCGACGCCGGCATCTCACAGCGCCCACCGGTGCCGCGCACGCTTCAGGTCCACTCGCGCACCGCGCATCGGAGTGCTCTCGCCTCTGAGGAGCTCCGATGCCCGCCCGTCGTGGCAGGTGGCGGGAGCCCCGTCCGCGTGGACGACACGCCACCACGGCACGTCCGGTCCCAGCAGGCTCATCGCACGCCCCACCTGCCGAGGCCCGACACCGACTCGCTCACCGATGTCACCGTACGACGCGACGAATCCGGGCGGGATGGTGAGGACCGCTTCCCTCACCTCGTCGACGATGCTCACGGCGGGGTCAGCAGGGGTGGTGGGTAGGTCAGGTGTCCGTCGCGGACCCGCGCGTGCTCGTTCAGGACGGCCGGCCTCGCCGACGTGCCCGACATGATGTGTACGACCTCCGCACCCTCGACGATCAGAGCGTCGGTGATCAATCTGCGGTGACACCGCCAGGGCACCGCCTCACTGCACATGATGACCGGCCGTCCGTGCTCGGCCAGTTCGAGCAACTCTCCGAGACCTTCCGCGAATTCATTGGTCGCCATGTAGTCGGCGTAGTCGCGGAACGCCTTGACCCGCCAGGCGCCGTTCACGGTCGGCACTCCCTTCGGGGTGTGCCGTCGGCCGCCCAACCGGGGAATCCAGTGGTAGGCGATATCGGGCGGCAAAGCCTCGGTGATCGCGGACTGGTTCCACTGCGGATACTTCCTCGACGAAGGGAACGACCGCACATCGACCAGGCAGGTGATGTCATGGTCGCGCAGCATCTGCAGCACCTCGCCGAAGCCACGCGTAGAGTGCCCGATCGTCCAGATGCGCCGAGAGCTCATGCCTTACACCTTCGTCAATGCTCCCCCGTTCGAACCGAACGCGGCACGACCACGCACACGTACCCCGCAGGTCCACGCCTTAACGCTCTCGTGCTCTTCGACAATGAGGGGGCCCAACTTCTTCCCTCTCCCCCGCCGTCAGGCAGGTGAGGAGGAACTCTTCGTCGTGATGTGCCGAATCCGACCTGATCTTGTCACCGCCGGGTCACAGCCGACCGTCCCGGGAACCCCGTGACCTGCGCCGGCCTCTCCCTCGACGAGAGCCGGCGAGGAGCCGGCCCAGTGCGATCCGATATCGGGGGCGTCATGCAGTACGGAAAAGGCATCCGCAGAGCCGCGGTGGCTATGGCTTCAATCTCGGCCGCGGTGGCGATGAGCGCCTGTCAGCCGGGGGGCGACACGACGAGCGCGGGTTCCTCGCCGTCCGGGGAGACGACGCCGGCTACCGCGGCACCCTCGACCGCGGCGCCCTCCGCCACGGCTTCGACGCCTTCTGGTGCACACGTGTCGACGACGCCGACCGCGAGTGCGTCTCCGGTCTCCCGGCCTTCCGGTGCGCCGGTGCCGGCATGTGGGGCGAAGGCCCTCAGCGCGACCGCGTACCAGGCCGCCGTGCGCCCTGCGGGCACGGGGACCGGAGCGGCGATCGTCGAATTCACCAACACCTCCGCTCAACCGTGCGTCCTCAAGGGCTACCCGACGGTCGCCGGGGCTGCCAACGGCTCTCCTGAGCACAACAAGCCGCTCACGGTGACCCGCACGGGCTCATCGTCGGCGGTGCGGGTGGCCCCCGGCGGCAAGGCATGGGTGAAGCTGACGTTCGTCCAGGTCCAGGGCGAGGGCGACGGCTACTGCAAGTCCGGCGCACAGCCCGTCGTATACCCGACCATGGTGGTCGGTCTGCCGGGCTCCGGCCTGCACCAAGTTGCCCTTGAAGACGGCCAGTTCGCCGAATGCGACAACACGGCGACGGTCACCGCGGTAACGGCGGTCAAACCTTCGTAGGACCACGTCTCCGGCCCGGCGGAAGCAGGCTTCCGCCGGGCCGGAGACGTGCACGGCAGGGAACCGGGTATTCCGGCATCAGTGCCTTTACCTGCGCCTGCGCCTGCGCCTGTCTCGGCGGTGTTGCCCCTCACACGGTCAGTAACCTCAGGACGTGCTCCGGTCGAAGCGGTCAACCGCGGGCTGACCGACTCTCATCAGTCCGTGCATTCGAGGCCGAAGGTGCGGCGGTGACAGTGAATCCGGTCGACGCCCAACTTCGAGAGGCGCGAGAGCAGCCAACAGCGCCTCGCCCCGGGCTAGTTGACTGCGTGTGTAGCCCTCACCACTTCGGCGGGACAGGTATGAGGGGAGCCCACAGTTGTCTGCTCCCGCATCGTGGCCAGACATACATCACGCCTTGGCCCCTCACTCCACCGCAAACCCTGTTACGGTCTGCTGGTTTCAGCCAGTTGGTCGAGAAGATTGCTCAGGTCTTCCGTACCATCGCTCAGACACGACTGTGCGGCAGTAACTGCCAAGGCTCATGCAGCACCTGGCAGAAGAACACACACGTTTGATTTCGCATACGCCGCGGGCTTGCCGCCCACCGGCTGAAGCACCCAGGAAAGGTGTGAGCACGATGTCCGAAACCCCGACCGCGACCACCGAGTTGACCTCGCAGTACAGCACGCAGGTGGCCGACGACCTTGAGCGCAATCTCAAGGAGCAGGCACGCCTCAGCGCTGAAATCGACGCGCTGCAGACGCAGTTGGCGGCACTGCGGCACGACAACACCGTGCTGGTGAGCATCCAGCAGGCCCTCGGTGTCTCCGCCGCACCGGCCGCCGAGGCCGTCGCGACCGTGCCCGCTCCTCGCAAGAAGCAGCAGCCCACCGCCAAGGCCGCAGGCAAGCCGAAGCAGGCCGAGAAGACCCCCGGCCCGTCGCGGAAGCGGACCGGCAAGAAGGCCACCGTCAAGGCGCCGGCGGTGTCGGCCGTGTCGGCCGCGCCGTCGACCCCGCCCACGCTCGTCGACCTCGTACGGGAGCACCTGGCCGGCCAGAGTGAACCCCGCTCCGCAGCCGAGATCACCACCGCACTGGGTCAGCAGCATCCCGAACGCACCATCAAGACCACCGTCGTGCGCACCACACTCGAAGGGCTCGTCGCCAAGACACAGGCCCAGCGCACCAAGCAGGGCACGTCCGTCTACTACACCGCCCCGGAATCCGCCGGTTCCAGCACCCAGGACGAGCCGACCGCCGAACCCTCCGCCTGACACCACTCGCAACTGAGCGCGGACAACTCACAACTCAGGGCGAACAAGGCCCCGTTGGGCCATCCGTAGAGCGCTCATACAGCAACCGCCATGGGTCAGACTGCCGGGCGCCACATGGTGGTGGCGACGTGGCCCGTGGCAATGGTGATCGTGTCGCGGGCGGTGAAGCCGACGCTTTGGTAGCGGGCGATGTTCGCGGGGTTGGACGATTCCAGGTAGGCGGGCATGCCGAGTGCGTCGATGCGGGTGAGGCACTCGGCCAGCAGGCCCATGCCCAGCCCCTTGCCGCGGTGGTCGTCGTGGACACCCAGCAGGGAGAGGTAGAAGCAGGGCTCGCCGGGATGGGCGGCCTCCAGCTGGTCGTAGATCGTCAGGATGGCCTTGGCCACTTCGGGGCCCGCCGCCTGTGTCAGCAGGGCCTCCAGCCCGTCTTCCTCCTGGGAAGTGAGTTCGGTGCCGCCCGGTGGGATCCATACGGCCGCCGCTTCCGCCCCTGGCGTCACGAGCGTCCAGGGGTAGCGCAGCGCGGAGGTAACGTACAGGCGCCACATGGCTGCCGCCTGCACGGCGCGCTGCTGTTCGTCGGGGAAGGCCGGGCCCCACAGCGGGTCGCTGAAGAAGGCTGTGGTCAGGGTGTCGACGATGGCATCGATGTCCGCCCGGGTGGCTGGCCGGGCGGAGACGGGCCGGTAGGTGCGGTTCACCCTTCTACGGTATCCGTCCCGGGGCACCTTTCACTCGACGGATTTCGTCGTCTTCAGGGGTTACTTCAGTTCGATTTCGACGAAGGCCAGCGGGGTGGCCCCGCCATTGACGACCTCGTGTTCGCCCCCGGCCGGACGGGCGTAGGACTCGCCCGCCGTCAACTGCGTGGGGGTGACCGTGCCGTCGGGGCTGATCACGTCGGTTCGCCCGTCGGTGACGGGGACGACGACGTAGTCGTACTCGTGTACGTGCCGGCCGGTGCTCTGCCCGGGTTCGAAGTCCCAGCGCGTGACGCGTACCCGTTCGTCCTCGTGCTGCACGCTCGCGCGGGCCGTGGTGGTCATGGTCGCTCTCCTTGCTGTCGGGGGGACATACGTGCTGCGAGCCGCCGTGTCGGGCACATCCGCGTCGGCCTCGGCCGGGGGCCGATCCCGGCCGAGCGTCACTCAGGCCGGCTCCGGCCCTTCCCGGCGCTCGTCAGAATCGCGCTCGCGACCACGTCGAAGAGGTGATCGGCGCGCGGTGCGAGCGCGGGTTGGTCACCGAGCCAGGCGAGCATCGCCACCAGCGCGAACAGTTCGGTGCCATCGAGGTCGCTCCGCGCTCCCCCGACGGCCTGGGCGCGGGTCAGGAGCCGCGCACCGGCCGCGCGCAAGGTGACGCACGAAGCGTGGAGGGCGGACTGCGTGTCCTCGATGGCGGCTGCCATGAGCACGGTCACGCCTCGATACTCGGTTGTCCACGCGACGCATTCCCGTAGCCATGAGACGAGTGCTTCTTCGGGAGAGACCGCCGTCGACGCCTCCAACTCGTCGGCCCGTGCGGTCAGTTCGTCGAAGCTCGTGCGAAGCAGTGCATCGAGCAGCGCCTCGCGCGTCGGGAAGTGCCGCAGCAGCGTCGCGAGCCCGACATCGGCCCTGCGAGCGATGTCGCGCAGGGACACGTCCACGCCCTGTTCGGTGATGGCCGTGCCCGCTACGGCGAGCAGGTGGTCGCGGTTCTTCCTGGCGTCGGCCCGCATCTGTCCCTCTTGACTATCCGGATCAGTGGTCCATATATTCGGATCAGTGGTTCACTTATGTGGAGCACTGATCCGAATAAGACTATCCCGCGGGCGCGGGCAGGAGAAAACCATGTCGACCCACACGATGGGGGCGGTCCGCCTCCATGAGCACGGCGGCCCCGAAGTCCTGCGTTACGACGCCGTGCCGATTCCCGCGCCGGGGCCGGGTGAGGTGCTCGTTCGCGTGCACGCGGTCGGCATCAACCCTCCGGACTGGTACCTGCGCGGCGGGATGACCACCATGCCCGGAGAGACGGAATCCACGGTCAGTCTGCCCGTGGTCCCCGGGACGGACGTGTCGGGCGTCGTCGAGGCCGTCGCCGCGGACGTGGACGGCCTCGGCGTCGGTGACGAGGTCTTCGGTCTTCTGCGTTTCCCCAGCTTCCATGGCAGCGCATACGCCGAGTACGTGGCCGCGCCCGCGTCGGACCTCGCACGCAAGCCGGCCGGCATCGATCACGTGCATGCCGCCGGGGCGCCCATGGCCGGGCTCACGGCGTGGCAGTTCCTGATCGAGGTGGGACACGCTCACCCCTCGCCCTTCCAGGAGGCACCGCATCAACCGGTGCCGCTCGGCCCCAACACGACGGTGCTCGTCAACGGCGCCGCGGGCGGCGTGGGGCACCTCGCCCTGCAGCTGGCGAAGTGGAAGGGCGCACGCGTCATCGCGGTGGCATCGGGCGCGCACGAATCGTTCCTACGCGAACTCGGGGCCGATCAGTTCATCGACTACACCAAGCACCGTGCCGAGGAACTCGTGCGCGACGTCGACCTTGTCGTCGACACCGTCGGCGGCCCCGAAAGCCGACGCTTCCTGCGCACGCTCAAGCGCGGTGGCGCCCAATTCCCCGTGCTGCCGGGGGCTTTCGACGAAGAGGAAACCGCGACGCTGGGTGTCACCGTCTCGAGCGCCCAGGTCCGCTCGAGCGGCGTGCAACTCGCTTCACTGGGGCGCCTGCTCGATGCGGGCACAGTGCGCGTCGCGATCGACAGCACTTTTGCCCTTTCGGATGCCCGCGAAGCCCACGAACGCGCCGCTCGCGGGCACATCCAGGGCAAGATCGTGCTCACGGTCGATTAGGGGGCAATGGGCAGCCGTACCGGAGAGTGCCGCTGCGAAGGGACTCATCCGGCAGGGCACAGCCGAGGGGCAGCGGCCTCAGCCGGCTGCCCCTCGCCCGTCCCTCCCCCTCCGGCCGACGCGCCGTTTCGCTACTGCCGCGTGTCCGTGGGCGGCGCTTGCGTGGTGCACGTCAGCGGAACTCCCGTGGGCACCAGACGCTCTACGGATCCCGGATTGCCGTGCACGGAGGCCAGTTGGGCCTCGTTCAGGAAGCCGATGAACAGCTGCGTCCCAGCCGGCATCGCCGACGGGGTGAAGACGAAGGTGACCTTCCCGTCGTCTCCCCGCACGCCCTTCATGACGTTCCTGACGCCGGGTCCTACGCCGCTGGGGTCGAGCGTTCCGTCGTCCTGCGGCCCCTTGCAGAACTCGCCCTCCTTGGTGAGCACGGGGAAGCCCGCCCTGCGCAGCGCGGCCTGCAGACCCGCATGGTCCGTGAAGTACCGCTGCTTGTCGAAGGTCGCATGGACCGTGCCGTCCTTCTTGGTGTCCACGGTGTACGCCGCGGTGCGGATGTGCACGGCGCCCGCCCCGGTGCTGTCGGCCGCCGCGGGCGGCGCGGTCGACGGGTTGCCGTACGTGGGCACGCCGAGCGCAAGGCCCGCGGCCGCCGCGACTCCCGCCGTCATGCCCACGACGCGGCGCCGGCGCCGACGCGCCCGGCCGGCGGCCTCGATCTGCTCCACCGGGGTGTCCATGGTGATGCCGTCCAGCGAATCCCTCAGCGCGTCCAGTACGTCCGTGTCGTGGTGGCTCATTGCCCAACCTCCGGCTTGTCTACGGTGACGAGGTGGCCGCGCAGGGTCGCGACCGCCCGCGACAGATGGGCGGTGACGGTTCCCGGCGCGATCCCGAGCACCTTCGCCGTGGCCAAGGTGTCGAGATCGAGGAAGACCCGGTAGGCGATCACTTCCCGCTGCCGCTGCGGCAGTTGACGCAGCACGGCCAGCAGCGTGGGGTCCAGGCCGGGGTCGCCGACCGTGCCGGCCGCGACGTCGGGAACGCCGCCCAGCGTCACTTCCCGGCGCCGCCGGCGCCACCACGAGACCCGGGTGTTCAGGGCCGTACGCACGATCCACGCGCGCGGCGCCGGATGTCGGCTGACCTTCGGCCATGCCGTCCAGGCCCGGGTGAACGCCTCGGCGACCAGATCCTCGGCCAGCTGCCGATCACCCACGCTCGCCAGGACCGCCCGCAGGCATGCGTCCCGGCTGGCTTGGTAGAAGTCCTTGAACTCCAGCTGCTTCACACCCCCTCAACGCCGCAGTCCCGCGATCCGCTTACCTGAGAGGTTTGCCGCTTGCTCAGGAGGTTGTTCGCGAGCGGTTCACCCGGTTCCAGGGTGAGGTGGGTGCGGGGGCGGATCGAGCACGCTGCGGCATCGGCCCTAGCCCGAGGTTCAGTCCGCGGCCAGCAGGTGGGCGGGGGCGATCTGGGAGAGTCTCCGGATGGGCACCGTCAGCGCGGCGCCGACCAGTGCGGTGGCGGCCAGCGTGGCCAGCAGCGCGGCGCCGGTGATGGCGAGGAGATGTCCGTGCAGGACGCCCTGCCCGAGCACCACGACCGCCGCCAGACCTGCCACGGCACCCGCCAGACCGCCCAGCAGAGCCAGCCCGATTCCCTCGTAGAGGGTCAGCAGCGCGAGTTCGCGGTTGGTCCAGCCGGTGGCCCGCAGTACCGCGAGATCGGCTGCGCGTTCGCGCTGCGAGAGCACCAGTACGTCGACGGCACCCGCGGCGCCGAGCGCCAGGGACAGTGCGACGCTGAGGTAGTCGGCCGTGCGCGCCCGTGCCACGACGGCGTTGCCGAGCAGCGACCCCGCCACCTCGCCCTGGAAGGCCAGTGTCAGGGCGAGGAGCACCGTGAAGGCGGCCACTCCGAGCGCCAGGCCCGCCGCGCCGAGCAGGGTGCGGCCGCGCACCCGCAGGAGGTTGAGCGCGGCCAGCCCGGCCACCGAGCGCACCGGGCGGGCCCGGCGGGCTGCCGTCACCGGGGGCCGGACGGCCTGCATGGGACCCAGCCGGGTGGCGAGCGAGGCCGGGATCAGGCCCGCGGCGGTGGCCAGCAGCAGCGCCACCGGCAGCACCAGGACCGATCTGGCGCCGGCGTCCGGCTGGCCCAGCAGCCTGCCGAGGCCGTACGCCAGCGTCGCCCCCAGCGCTCCTGCCGCAAGACCGATCGCGGCCAGTTCGCCCAGCACCAGCCGGAGCACTTCCGCGCCGCTCCAGCCCACGCAGCGCAGCGTGCCGATCTCCGTGCGGCGCGAGCGCACCGAGGCCAGCGCCGCCTGGCCGAGGAACAGCGCGCAGACCACCAGGACCAGCGTGAAGAGAACGGCGCTCTTGGTGTCGACCGCCTTGAGGATCCGCAGCGCCACGCCCTTGTCCACCCAACGCTCCGTCACCTGCGCGGTGGCGCTCAGGGCGACGGTCTGAGGGGTGGGTGAGCTGCCCACGGTGACGTCGACCTGGAGCTTGGGAAAGGCGGTACGGATCTGGCCGGCCACGGCGTTCACCCGCGCGCGGGAGGCGGCGTCGACGCCGGTCACTCCGGCCACCCGCAGCCTGATCGCGCTGACCGGTGCCGCGTCCTGGAGGCTCGGGGTCCGGCGGCTCTTGATGAGTGCGGTGACGGAGTCCATCGTCGTCAGCATGGTGGGAGGCGGGGTGAGGTAGCCGCCCAGGTTGCGGTCGGGCTGCAGCGGCTTGCCGTGCAGTGTCGTGCGGGTGGCCTCGTCCGCGCCGGTGACCTGAGGCGGCTGATACGTCTCCAAGGGGGCCTCGGACAGCGGCGAGAAGCCGGGCAGCCTGCCGGTGTCGAAGCGGCCGACGACGTGGATGAGCGGGTTCGGCAGGCGCCCGTAGTCCTGCTTCTCGCACACGCCCAGACCGCTGCAGAAGGTGGAGGGGTGAGAGATCACCTTCCGGTACTGGCGACCCGTGTTCTCCTCGGGGACGTCCGCCACCGGTTGCCGGTTCAGGTTGGTCACCCACAGACCGGGTTTCTGCGGCGCCTGCGGCTGTACGGCGAGGTCACCGCCGGAGGTCCGCCGGTAGGTCACCGGGCCGACCGTCCAGTAGTTGGTGGCGTCGACCCCGTACGTGAGCACCGCCTTCCGATAGCCCTGGCCGAGGTCGACGCCGACACGGCCCACGGGTGTGCCGTGGAGGTGCTTCACAAAGCTACTGGCGGTCGGATTGCCCAGCCGCGACGGCAGCTTGGCCGGGTCTCCGGTGTCGAGTTGTTCAACAGTGGCGCTGAGCTTCCCGGCGGTCAGCGGGCGGTTGCTGAGTACCACCGGTACGAAGGTCTCCTTCTGGCCGTCGGGATTCTTCGAGGGCGGCACCGTGTGCGGCTTGTCGTGTTCGGTGAGCATCCGGCCCGAGGTGACGGTGCGGCCCAGGCCCACCAGCCGGTCCTCGGCCTTGGGGTCGACGGCGGACAGCAGGACCGGGTAGGCGACCGGGATGTCGATGGTGGCCTTGCCGTGTCCCGACTGGCAGTTCAGCCGCGAGTGCAGGTCGGGGTCGAACGCGGACCTGTCGCTGAGGTCCTCGGCGATGATGCTCTCCATCATCGGCAGTTCGAGATTCCACTTGGTCTTCTCCGTCTTGTCCCCGTTGAAGTAGAAGCACACGTTGTACTTCCCGTTCATCACGTACGGCCGCGTGCTCTTGTCGACCACACCCTTCTCCAGGGTGTCGGACTCGAACACGCCGTGCTGCTTCCCCGAGGTGAGGGGGCTGCGGGTGAGGTAGACGTACTGATCGGCGGTGCGATAGGTGCCCAGGCCGGCCGTGAGCTTCGGGACGATCCGCAGGATCTGCCGGGACGCCTTGCCGTCGAGGAAGCGGGACACATCGACGGAGACCGTGTTGTACACCATCAGATAGCCGATGTTGGCGACGGGCGCCGCCACCTCGACGCCGCCCATGCTCCGGATGCGCCGGTACTGCTGCATGGTGATACCGCCGAACGTGCCGGAGAGGAAATTCGGCGCGACGAGACCGCTGTGCCGTTCCACGTCCGTCTGTGAGTCGGGCGGCCGCACCAGGACGTCGTAGGCGGACCGGGCGTTCTTCCGTACGGTGCCCACCGTCGCCGCCTGGCTCGTGTGCACGGTCGAGGTCAGCAGGGTGAAGCTGGTCGCCGCCACCAGGATTCCGGCGGCCAGCGCCATCGCCCGCCCGCGCCGGCGCCGGAGCTGCCCGATGATCATCGCTATCACGGGCGCAGGCCCCCCAGCCGGTCGAGTACGTCACCGGACGCGGTGATCCGCCTGTCCGAGGTGATCCTGCCGTCCTGCAGGCGCACCACCCGATCGCCGTTCGCGGCGACTTCGGGGTCATGGGTGGCCACGAGCATCGTCATCCCGTAGCGCTCACGCAGCGACATCAGCAGGTCCATGATCTCCCGGCCGATGACGCTGTCGAGGTTGCCTGTCGGCTCGTCGGCCAGCAGCAGCCCCGGCCTGTTGATCAACGCCCTTGCCACAGCGACACGTTGCTGCTGGCCGCCCGACAACTCCGACGGCAGAGCGTCGGCCCGCCCGTCCAGGCCGACCGCCTCCAGCAGTTCCATGCCGCGCTCGCGCCGGTCGAAGTCGACCCTGCGAGGGAGCACCGGCGCCAGCACGTTGTCCAACACGGTGAGCGCGGGCAGGAGATGAAAGCGCTGGAAGACGAACCCGATGCGCCGCCGGTGGGCGTCCAGGTCCCGGGGCAGCAGCGTCTTCCCGTCGATCTCGACGCCGCCTTCGTCGGGCCGGTCCATCCCGCCGGTCACGTGCAGCACCGTGGACTTGCCGGCCCCGGACGGCCCGGTCAGCATCACCGCCTCCCCGGCCGCGACCTCCAAGTCGACTTCGTCCAGGGCGATCAGCCCGGGGTAGCGCCGGCTCACCCCTCGCAACGCCACGCTCACAGCCATCGAAGCAGCCCCCACTCCCCTACATTGCCGCAATGCAACGGTACATTGTCACAATGCAGGAGGGAGGTCCATGCCGCTTCAACATGCCGTGCTCGCGCTCCTGAAGCAGCGGCCAAGCCACGGCTACGAGCTCAAGGCCCAGTTCGAGGAGACCATCGGGCCCCAGTGGGGCGGCCTCAACATCGGCCACCTCTACCAGATCCTCGAACGGCTCGTCCGGGACGGATACGTCACGCGCTCACAAGTGGCGCAGGCCGACCGGCCCGACAAGAACCTGTACACGCTGACTCCTGCCGGCGACGCCGAGATGCGCACCTGGGCGACCACCGCCTGGGTCCGCACCGGCGGCTTCCGCGACGAGGTCTTCCTGAAGCTCCTCGGAGCCGCCGCCCTGGGCACGGACGCGCTGGCCGCTCTCATCGACACCCAGCGGCAGACGTACCTGTCGGAGCTCGCGGGCCTCGCCCAACAGCGCAGGGCACACGCCGGCGAGCCGCTGGTCGCCCTCCTGATCGACGCCGCCGTCGCGCACACCAAGGCCGACCTCGGGCTGCTCGACAGCGCCGAGCGGCACCTGAGCCCGCTCGCCGCGGCACAGGGCGTACCGAAGCCGCAGAAGCCGGAGTCGGCATCGGCGTCAGCGCCGGACCACGGTCAGGACGACGGCCTCGGGGCCGGCCGTGATCGCGACCGGGCGGCGACGCCCTGGTCGGATTCCGCGTAGGCAACCTCCGCGGACGTCGTACGCGTTCCGCCCGGCCCTCACTCCGCACCGCGTGAAGCCGTGTGGGCCGGGTAGGAAACGGGGGCTCGGAGCGACGGGCAGGTCGAGGCGGACGAACTGGGAAGGGACGGCTGGGCCATGACCATGGAGCAGGCTGCCGAAGGTCCGGTGGATGCGGTCGTCGAGTACGCCGGCCGTGTCCTGCTGGTGAAGGCGGAGGGCGGCTGGAGGCTGCCCTCGGGTGATCCCGAACTCGCCGAGTCGGCACCTGCCACCGCTGCCCGCGTGGTGTACGAACTCACCGGATACCTCGTCGACGGCACGACGCTGCTGCCGGCCGACGCGAGGGCCGCAGCAGACGCGCGCCTGGCCGTGGTGTGCCAACTGCTGAGCGAAACCCCCTCGGACGACGCGCAGCTCAGCCCGGACGAGCTCCGCTGGGCTCCACTCGCAGAAGCCGTCGGCGCCGGGGTCCCTGAAGCCGTGCGTGTCTACCTGGAGGGCCACACGCCCGTGTAGGGACCCCGTGGCTCCGGGGCGGCAGCCGCCGCCCCCTGTATCAGCCGCGGATGTCGATCACGACCTTTCCCTTGGCCATGCCGCTCTCCACTGCCCGATGCGCCTCCGCCACGGTGGAGAGGTCGTAGCTGTGCTGATCCATCAGGGGGCGCAGCTTCCCCTCGTCCGCCAGGGCCGCGGCCTCACGCAGAATGGCCCCGTGGTGTTCGCGCCCTTGTCCCGTGAGCAGCGGCAGGAGCGTGAACACACCTGAATACGTCGCCCCCTTGAACGACAGGGGCGCCAGAGCGTGGGTGCCCCAGCCCAGGGCGCTGACCACATGTCCGGTGTAGGTGCGTACCGCCTCGAAGGAGGCGTCGAGCACCTGGCCGCCGACGGTGTCGTAGACGATGTCGAATCCCGCGCCTGCCGTGTGTTCGGCCACGTACTCGGCCACAGGCGTCTTGTAGTCGATGGGCACGGCGCCCAGCCGGCGGACGATGTCCGCCTTGGCCGCCGACGCGGTCGCGAACACCTCCGCGCCACGGGCCACGGCGATCTGCACCGCCACACTGCCCACACCGCCGGCGCCGCCATGGACCAGAACCCGCTGCCCCGTCCGCACCCGGGCCCGGTCCACCAGCCCTTCCCACGCCGTGATCACGGCCAACGGCAGCACTGCCGCCTCCCGCATCGACAGCGCAGCGGGCTTGCGGGCCACCAGACGCGCGTCCACCGCCGCGAACTCCGCCAGCGATCCCTGCAGGTCACCCACTCCGCCCGTCAGTCCGTACACCTCGTCGCCCACCACGAGGCCGTCGACGCCGGGCCCCGTCTCCACCACCTGCCCCGCCAGGTCGAGGCCCAGCACGGCGGGCAGCTGCGACCGAGCGTGTCCGGCCTGGCCCGCCCGGATCTTGGTGTCCAGCGGATTGACCCCGCTGGCGTGCACCCGCACCAGCACCTGACCCGGTCCTGCCACAGGCTGCGGAATGTCCCGCAGCTGAAGCGGCCCGCCGAACTCCTCCAACACGACCGCACGCATCGCGCACCTCGTCTCTCGATCTTGAGCGGTGACTCGTCCCGCTCTGATAAAACAGACTAGTCTGTACGATTAAGAAATGCCAACCACGCTTCTCGATCATCAGACGAACGAACTAGTCTGTCCGGTATGGCGACACGGGTACGCAAGACCAACACAGAGCAGAAGATCCTCGACACCGCAGCCGTCCTCTTCCACCGGCACGGGCTGCGCGGAGTCGGTGTCGACCAGATCATCGCGGAATCCGGCGTGGCCAAGTCCACCCTCTACGCCCACTTCCGGACCAAGGACGACCTCATCGCGGCCTACCTGCGCCGCACGGACGAGTCCTGGATGCAGCGTCTGCGGGCGGCCGCCGAGGCCGCCGGACCCGAACCCGTGGAGCAGATGGCAGGTCTCTTCGACGCACTGCTCTCATCCTTCGACCGCCACGGGTTCTTCGGCTGCCCGTTCATCAGCGCCGCCGTCGAGGCCGAGCCGGACTCCAAGGCGCACGCTGCCGCCACCGTCCATACGCAGCGCCGGCAGGAGTGGCTGAGGGGCCTCGCCGCCACGGCGGGAGCCGACGAGCCCGCCGCACTGGCAGCACACCTGGGGCTTTTGATCGACGGCGCCCTGGCCTCCGGCCGCCTGCTGCAGGACCGCGCCGTGGTGGACGCCGCCAAGGCAGCCGGCCACGCGGCCGCCCTTTCCTACACATACCGCAAGGGCGCCTGACGGACGAAGGCGCCCCGGTTCACACACGGCGGCCAGTCGTCCGCCGGCATCGTTCTCGCAGATTGCGACAGGCGCCTGCGCGGCGAAAACGGCTGCAGGCCGCCGGATACCGCTCGCCGATCGCCCAGGCATTCCCCCGGGCGTTCACCGACCGCCGTGGCACCGGCTGTGACTGTCCAAGCGGGTTGTGGGACAGCGCCCGGCGGCCCCGCCACGCGTGACGGGGCCCGCCCCTAGCGTTTCAGATCCGCCCGCCGGTCATACGCGTGATCGGACCGTGCGTACGACGCCCCGACCGCCTGCCCGCCAGGTAGGACGTGGCCCCCAACGCCGACACACCCGCACCCACGCCGATGGCGATGAGCTTTCGGTTGGCGATCAGCGTCCATGCCGTCTTGGCCATCGCCGCGGCCTGGCCCGAGGCGGCCACGACCGCCTCGCGGCCGGCCTGGACACGCTCGGCCGCGCCGTGCACGACCGCGGTGGCCGTCTCGGCCGTACGCCCGGCCGTGTCCACTGCCGCTGACGCCACGTCATCGGACTTCTCGGCTGCCTTGCCCGCCGCCTGTGACGCGGGAGCAGTCGCCTTGGCCGTGGCCCGCCGGGCCTTGGAGGACGCACTCCGCTTCGATGCGGAATCTTGGTTCGTGCCGCTGTTCGATTGACTCATGAACTTCGCGTTGCCGCTTGCGTCCATGGCAAACACGTTCCGCCGAGACGGTGTACACCGACCGCGAACCGACCCGGTGCACGAACCCCGGCCGCCCCCCTGAGCACCACAGGTCACGCCCACTGTCCGGCCGGCGGCTCGGGAGTGCCGTAGGCGTCCTCCCAGGAGACGACCCGGTTGCGCAGCACGCCCAGCTTCTCGATCTCGGCCTCCACCACGTCACCGGGCTTGAGGTAGTTGGCGAACGGGTCCGGGGTGCCGGCGGCGACGCCCGCGATGGTGCCGGTGGTGATGATGTCGCCCGCGCTGTAGATCTGCGGGGAGTGGTAGGCCACCAGCTGCGGAATCGACACCGACATGCGGGAGGTGTTCGACTTCTGCCGGACGTCGCCGTTGACCCGCAGTTCCATGTCCAGGTCGTGCGGGTCGCCGATCTCGTCGGCGGTGACGATGTACGGGCCGATCGGGCAGAAGGTGTCGATGGCCTTGGAGAAGGAGAAGACGCCGGACTCCATCTCCTTGCGCTGGATGTCGCGCGCGGTGATGTCGTTGAAGACCAGGTATCCGGCGATGTGCTCGGCGGCCTGCTCGGCGGTGAAGAACTTGCCGGGCCTGCCGATGACGACGGCGAGTTCCAGCTCGTAGTCCATCTCCCGGGTCAGGTTGGCCGGGTACACGATGTCGTCCTCGGGACCGATGATCGCGTCGACGTTCTGGAAGAACACGATGCCCTTGTTGACCGGGTGGGACCAGTCGACGCGTTCCAGGTCCTCGTGGTGTTCCCGGAAGTTGCCGGCCGTGTGGAAGAACTTCTTCGGCACGATCGGCGCGCGCAGCCGCACGTCGGCCAGGGGGTACGTCCGCCCCGTCCCGGAGACCTGGCCCGCACGCTCGAAGTACTCCCGGGTGGTCGGGACGTCGAGTCCGACCACCGTGTCCCCGTCCATGCGGCCCACGAGTCCGGTGTCCGGGCCCGCGTCGAACCTCACCAGTTTCATCCGGTCCTCCGTAGCTCCATGGCCACCACAATTGTCGAACTCAGCCTGCCCTGACGGTGCCCGCCTGCCACGCCCGGAACGTCTACTTAGTCCTCCGTCCCGCGCCTGCTCGCCCACCGCGACCACGCGCCGGATGGAGGTACCGGTACCGGACAGGCGCTCCACGCGGACGGCGGCCGCACCCTGGTATGACCTCTCGTCCGCTCAACGACCGCTCTGCCGAACGGAGTTCACATGACCACCACCTCCCAGCGATTCACCGGCAAGACCGTGCTCGTCACCGGCGCGGGCACCGGATTCGGCGCCGCGATAGCGGTGCGCGCCGCCCAGGAGGGCGCCGACGTCGCCGTGCACTACCGCAGCTCTCGCGGGGGCGCCGACGCGACCGCCGAGCGCGTCACCGCCCTCGGCCGCAAGGCGTTCGTGGTCCGGGCCGACATCGCCGAGCACGAGCAGATCAAGCGCATGGCCGACGAGGTGTGGAGCCACTTCGGCCGGCTAGACGTCGCGATCAACAACGTCGGCGACGTGGCCCGGGAGCAGATGTCCTGGCGGGACATCACGGAAGCGTCCATCGACCATGTGCTGGCGGTCGACGTGAAGGGCACCCTGTTGTGCACGCACGAGTTCGGGGCGCGGATGCTGGAGCAGGAGGGCGGCGGGTCCATCGTCAACATCGGCTCCACCGTGGTGGCCCGGGGCAGCGCGCGAGCGCCGCAGTACGCCGCCGCCAAGTACGGGATCATCGGCCTCACCAAGTCCTACGCCCACGCCTTCGCCCCGGCGGTGCGCGTGAACGTCTTCGCCCCCGGGTTCATCGAGACGCCGGCCACGCTGGGGCGTGAGGACTGGAAGAGTGGGCGCGGCGACCAGTTGCGCGGGATGACGCCCATGGGCCGTATCCCGGGCCCGGAGGAACTGGCCGGTGCCGCACTGTTCCTGGCGACCGAGGACGCCCACCACATCACCGGCGGGTTCCTGATCGCGGACGGCGGCTACAGCATGATCGGTGCCTGAGGCTGGACGAGGCATGTGTGAGGGCGGCTCCTGTAGCTTCCTGGGCCGCCCTCACGCCGGGGTGCGGGGCCATGCACGCTGGCATGCTCGTGTTGGCGTCTGCCGCCGGCAGTCGGCCTTACTCCGCGTCCACGTCCTTCGCGCGCACCGGCGCCGCGGACCCGCAGCGCCTGGACGACACCTGGTGCGCCGATGCCCGCGCCGTCGTGGGCACGGCCGCGCTCTTCCAACTGCCCGCACTCGTCGGCCACTGCGCCACGCTCGCCCTGCAGTCCGAACTAGGCGGCCTGGCCCAGGTGTTCGGTGAAGAAGTCGGCGAGCAGGTCGACGGCCGGGTCGACGTACTGCTTGCGGTCGTAGAGGTCGACATGGCTCGCGCCCTCGATCCAGTGGAGCTGCTTGGGCCCGGTGGCCCGCTGGAACGCCTCGACGCTCATCCAGGAGGTGACGGCGCGGGTGCCCGCGAGCATGAGCAGGGGCCGTGGCCCGATCAGCGGGACGGCGGCGAAGGCGTCGAAGGTCGCCATCCGGTCGATGCTGCTCCAGGTGAACGAGCTTGCCGCGCGGGGGTGTTGGGCGCGCGGGGTGCGGTAGTAGTCGAACCCTTCGACGGCGTGCTCTCCACCCATCGCGCGGGCCTGCTCGGCGGTGTCCGGGAAGAGAGCGAGAACCGGCGGCTCCTCGCCGCGGGCCTCGGCGGTGCGTGCCTGGGCCGCGGCGTCCAGCATGGCCTGGAACACGGCCGGGTCCTGGGTGCCGTCGGCGCCGAGGCGGAACTGCCGCGCGACGTCGACGGCACTGACCGTACCGACCGCCTTGATGCGGTGGTCGCTCGCGGTGGCGGGCAGTACGTAGCCGCCGGACGCGCAGATGCCGAGTGCGCCGATGCGGTCGGCGTCGACCTCGCTCCGGGTGGTGAGGAAGGAGACCGCGGCCTTGAAGTCCTCGACGCGCTGGGCGGGATCCTCCAGGCCCCGTGGCGGGCCGCCGCTCTCGCCCTGGTAGGCCGCGTCGAAGGCCAGCGCCGCGAATCCGCGTTCCGCCAGCCGCCGCGCGTACAGGCCGGAGGTCTGCTCCTTCACGCTCGTACCGGGGTGCCCGACGACGACGGCGGGGTGGGGGCCGGCCGGTCCGTCGTGGAGGTGGAGGTGGCCGGCCACGGTGACACCGGCGCTGTCGAAGGTGATGTCGGTCCTGGTCATGTGATGCTCCCCTAGGTGCGTTCCGGTGGCCGGGCCGCACCGGTGCGGTGGGCCTCGGGCCCGGCACTGTGCCGGGCTGATCTCCACGTTCGCCCAGGTCCCAGGGGTACAAAAGCAGCACGTTCTTGCCCGGGAAAGAATCTGCCCCCTCACAACGCCTGGTGCGAAGCGACAATGGACGTCATGACCGCCGCACCTGATCGCAACGAGCTGGCCGCGTTCCTCAAGGCTCGCCGGGCACAGCTGGACCCGGCCGAGGTCGGCCTGCCCGACACGGGTGCGCGGCGCAAGGTGGCGGGCCTCCGCCGCGAGGAGGTCGCTCAGCTCGCGGCCATCAGCGTCGACTACTACACACGGCTGGAACAGGGCCGCGTACGGGCGTCCGCATCGGTGCTCGGCACCCTCGCCCGTGCGCTGCGCCTCGACGACGACCAGCAGCGATATCTGTACGAACTCGCCGGCAAGACCGACGCCCGGCCGCGTCGCCGGCGGCCCGCGCAGCGTGTGCGGCCCGCCATGAAGCGCCTGCTCGACCAGCTGACGCTGACCCCGGCCCTCGTTCTGGGCAAGCGCATGGATGTCCTCGAGTGGAACTCCGCGGCCGCGGCCTTGTACATCGACTTCTCGCAGCTGCCGCCGGAGCGGCGCAACTACGTGAGCCTGCTGTTCACCGACCCGGTCGTGCGAGGCATGCACCAGCAGTGGGAACACGACGCCCGCGACGCCGTCGCCGCGCTGCGCATGGAGGCAGCCGCCGACCCCGACGATCCCGAACTCGCCCGCCTGGTCGGTGAACTGTCCGTCCAGGACGCCGACTTCCGCACCTGGTGGGCCGAACACCGCGTCAACACCGCGAGCTACGGCACCAAGCACTACGGACATCGCCTGGTCGGCGACCTCACGCTCGACTGTGACACCTGGACCAGCCCCGACGGCTCGGGACAGCGGCTGATGGTCCTGACCGCCGAGGCCGGCAGCCCGTCGCACGACGCCCTGCGCATCCCGACTTCCTGGACCGCCGAGCGGGCGAACGGGGGCTTGGTGAAGGACGAGAACTCGTGAGCGTGACCTTCCCGGCGTGATGTCGTCGGGGGCGGCCGGTCATGACGTCGCCGAACCGGTCACCTCTGCCAGGTACTTGTCGAAGAGATCTGCCTTGAAGAGGAGTCCGCTGTACTCGACGGGGATCCGGAACCCGTTGACTTCGGCCGTGGGCGTGCCCGGCCCGGCGTGCCCGTTGTAATGCCCGGCGGCTTCGAACACCTTCTCCGAGGAATCCACGAAATCCCGGTACTTCATGGACTTCACGGCGGTGTCGAAGGACGGGCTTCGCAGGCCCTTCACCTTGCTCGCCAATTGCAGCAGGCGCGCCCCGGTGAACCCGTCGACCTCCTCGACAGGCTGGTTCTGGTAGAGGACGGCGTGGTACTCGGCGAACTTGCCCCTGTCCACCGCCGCGCGCAGCGCGTTGACCGCCTTCTTCGACCCGTTTCCTCCCAGCCGTCCGTCCAGGAACGACGCCATCGTGTACTCGACCTTGACCTTGCGCCGCAGGATCCACTTGGTCAGGACCGGGCCGCCGCCCGAGGTTTCGAATTGCTTGCAGACCGGGCAGCGCGGGTCTTCGTAGAGGTGCACGGTGACCCGCGCCCGGGGATCACCCACCAAGACGCTCGTGCCGTCCGGTTCCACCTGCTCGGGCACGTCGGCCGGCCTGGCGTACTCGACCTTGCCCGAGGTCTGTTCTCCGCCGTCGGCGGCCGCGGCCGGGTACCGATGCCCGCAGCTCACTACGGCCGCACCGAGCACGCCTGCCAACACGGCTGTCGTCAGCCGTCTCCCCCCACGCTTCAGCTGCATCAGGCCCCCCCTGCGTGTCATGGAAGGGGAGGGTAAGGCATCCGCTCCAGGACCATGGTGGTGGGGGCCGTTCCGCGGTACTCGGCTGCTGCCACAGGTTCCCTGCGTGTTCCGGTTCCGGTGGGAACCCTTCGCCGTCCAGAGGCTGTTTGCGTGCCGCACATCACGCTTGGAATCTCAGTGACTCAGTTGGTCCCGGCGGCGGGTCAGGTAGGCGGTCTCGGCGGTGTTGCCCGCCAGCTCGATGGCCTTGTCGTAGGCGGCACGTGACTTCTGACTCTGGCCCAGCCTGCGCAGCAGGTCGGCGCGGGTGGCGTGGTAGGCGTGATAGCCGGCCAGCTTGTCCTCGAGACGGTCGACGGCCGCCAGCGCCACCTCCGGACCGTCGATCTCGGCGACCGCGACGGCCCGGTTGAGGGCGACGATCGGTGAGGGGTCGAGGCGGACCAGCTGGTCGTAAAGGGCGGCGACCTGCGCCCAGTCGGTGTCACGCATGTCGCGGGCGGAGGTGTGCACCGCGTTGATCGCGGCGAGGATCTGGTAGCGACCCGGAGCCGCCCCGGCGGCGGCAGCGGCGAGGCGCTCACGCACCAGCCGGTGCCCCTCGGCGATCAGCGCGGCGTCCCAGGCCCCACGGTCCTGCTCCGCGAGGGCGACCAGTTCGCCGCCGGCCGAGACCCGGGCGGTGCGGCGGGCCTCGGTGAGGAGCATCAGCGCCAGCAGCCCGGCCACCTCACCGTCGTCCGGCAGGAGGGCACGGATCAGGCGGGTGAGCCGGATCGCCTCGGCGGTCAGGTCGTGACGCAGAGGATCGGTGTCGGGGCCGGTGGCCAGGTAACCCTCGTTGAAGACGAGGTACAGCACGGCGAGTACGCCGGAGACGCGTGCCGGGAGGTCCTCGGTCGCGGGCACCCGATAGGGGATGCGGGCCGCCTTGATCTTGGCCTTCGCCCGGGTGATGCGCTGCCCCATGGCACTCTCGGCCGCCAGGAAGGCACGGGCGATCTCGGGCACGGTCAGCCCGGCGACCATGCGCAGCGTCAACGCCACTCTGGACTCCATCGCCAACGCCGGGTGACAGCAGGTGAAGATCAGACGGAGCCGGTCGTCGTCGATGGCGCCGAGAGGCTCGGGCGGGTCGTCGTCGTACACCGTCCGAGCCTCCCTCTGCTTGTCGTCGCGCTTGTTCTCGCGCCGGATCCGGTCGATGGCCTTGCGGTTGGCGGTGGTGGTCAGCCAGGCGCCGGGGTTGGGGGGCACGCCGTCGGCCGGCCACCGCTCGACGGCGATGGCGAATGCCTCGGCGGCCGCCTCCTCGGCGATGTCGAGGTCACCGAACCGCCGGGTCAGGGCGGCGACCACCCGGGCCCATTCCTCGTGGTGGGCCCGGGTGACCGCCCTCTCGACGTCGCTCACAGGAACGGCCGCACCTCGATCTTCCGATCGCAGACCTTCGACGCCTCGGTGGCGAGCTTGAGCGCCACGTCCAGATCGGGGGCCTCCCACACCCAGACGCCGGCGAGGTACTCCTTCGACTCCACGAAAGGCCCGTCACTGAACACCGCCTGCTCGCCCCGGTTGTCGACGACCGTGGCCGCGTCGGTGTCCGCGAGGCCGCCCGCGAAGACCCAGTGGCCCTCGGCGATCAACCGTTCGTTGAATGCGCTGATGGCAGGCCGCCTGTCCGTGCTGCCGGGATTGCCCTTGTCGTCGATCACGGAAACCAGGTACCGCATCTGAAGACCATCTCCTCCGGTGTCAAGAAGCGTAGCTCGGTGGTCGGGGACGTCAGGCCGTTGCATACCGCGGGCGTCCGGCCGGCCGGTAGACCTGGATCGTCACGCCCCTCGAGTCGACCCGCGACTCGACCAGGTCGAGCGCAAGATCCGGGCCCGCGTCGGGGAACAGCCGCGCGCCCTGGCCGACGACCACCGGGACGGTGAGCAGAGTCATCTCGTCGACCAGGTCGTTGGCCAGCAGCCACCGGGTCAGCGTGCCGCTGCCGTGCACCTGCAGCTCACCTCCCGGCTTGGCCTTCAGGTCCGCGATGGCGGCCGCGAGGTCGTCGGACAGGACGGAGGTGCCCGACCATGCCGGATCGGTGAGCGTGGCCGATGCCACGTACTTGGGCCGTGTGTTCAGTGCCCGCATGACGGGTTCCCAGCCAGGGACATCCCGTTCCGTCAAGGACCCCCACGAGCCGGCGAACAGCTCGTAGGTCCGCCGGCCGAGCAGGAATGCGTCGGCGCGGTGGTAGGTCTCGTTGATGAACGCTTTGGTCTCGTCGTCACCTTTACCCCGGGCCCATCCGCCGCGCTCGAATCCGTTCCTGCGGTCTTCGTCCGACGCGCCGCCGTTTCCCTGCATCACTCCATCGACGGTGACCTGAGTCATGGTCGTCAGCTTCATGATCGCGATTTCCTTTGCCTGGGCGCCGCCCCCTTGTGGGCGGCCTCACCCCTGCTACGAACGCCACCGGCCCGATCCGACAGCGGCTCCCGGATTTCTTCGGAGATCTTTCCGGGACCGAGCTTCTGCGGTCGAGCATCATCTGGAGGATGCACATCCAGAAGGTCCCCCACACAGGAATGATCGACGTGCGCATCCGGCTCGCTTAGTGAGGTGGCTAGGGTTGGCCCGTGCCCGAGTTGAAGCAACTGGATGCAGTCCATGCCCCCGCGGTCCTGGCTTTCGAGTCGGCCAACCGCGCCTACTTCGCCGCTTCGGTCTCCGACCGCGGCGACGAGTACTTCGATCAGTTCACCAAACGCTTCAGTGCCCTGCTGGCCGAGCAGGAGGCCGGCATCTGCGCCTTCTACGTGCTCCTCGACGAGGACGGCGCGGTATTGGGCCGGTTCAACCTGTACGACCTCGCGGACGGTGTCGCCGAACTCGGCTACCGGGTCGGGCAGGACGTGGCCGGGCACGGCGTGGCGACCGCGACCGTACGGGAGTTGTGCCGGCTGGCGGCGGAACGGCACGGGCTGCACACCCTCAGGGCCGCCACCTCGCATGAAAACGCCGCCTCCCAGAGGGTGTTGGCCAAAGCCGGGTTCGTCGCGGTCGGTCCGGCCGGGCCGTCGGACCTCGGCGGCAAGACGGGCACCTGGTATCAGCGCGATCTGACACATCGGCACTGAACCGTGAAGTGAGCGGAGTACGCGGCGGGGCGCAGCAGTGGTTTTGCGTGCAAGCAGGTTGACACGCGCGGGGATGGCGCGGTCGAACGTTCAGCGGACGGTAATGTGTTCGAGGCTTGAACGGCCCATCGTATGGCCAGTATCGGCGAATGCGATGGGCATGTCGTCCGTCTGAGCCGCCTGCACGCGACCTCTGAAAGTGGAGTTGATGAACGTGTCGACCGGCGGCAGACCGCTGCGGAGTCGGGCCAACTTAGCGGCACTTGTCTGTGCGATCGCCCTGTTGCCCAGCCCGAGTTACGCGGTCCCGAGCAAACCCGACCCACAGGACGACAAATCGATCGAGGGCATCCGCTCCGAACTGGACGGCCTCTACCGCGAGGCGGAGGTGGCCACCGAGGCATACAACGCGGCGAACGAGAAAGCGGCCGCGCAGGAGAAGCGGCTGACCTCGCTCCGTAAGGACCTGGCCCGCGCCGAAGGCCGGGTGAACGATCTGCACGACCTGGCCGGTGCGGCCGCCCGGACGCAGTACCGCGGAGGCGATCTCGCCTCCACCGGCATCCAGTTGCTGCTCGGCGACCACCCCGACCAGGCCCTGGACGAGGCGTCCCAGGCCCGTCAGGCGCTGCGGAGCCTGGCCAACGTCTCCGAGACCCAGAAGTCCGCCCGCGCGGAGGTGGGCCGGCAGACCGACGCCGCCGCGAAGAAGCTGCGGGAGCTGAAGAGCACCCGCGCGGACAAGGCCGCGGCGAAGAAGAAGATCGAGGCGAAGATCGCCGAGGCCGAGCAGATCGAAGCCGGGCTCCAGACGCAACAGACCCGCAAACTGGCCCAGTTGGAGAAGGAGGACACGGCGAGGGCCAAGTCCAGGTGGACGGGCTCCGATTCGGGCGGCGGCGGGACGAAGGCCACGGGAGCGGCCGCGAAGGCCGTCGACTTCGCCCTGGCCCAGATAGGCAAACCGTACGTGTGGGGGGCGGTGGGCCCCTCGTCGTACGACTGCTCCGGGCTCACCTCCACGGCCTGGGCGGCGGCCGGACACCCCATACCCCGCACCTCGCAGGCGCAGTGGCAGGGTCTGACCCGGGTCAGCCTGGCGTCCGCGCGGCCCGGGGACCTGATCATCTACTTCGGCGACGCCACGCATGTGGGCATGTACATAGGGAGCGGACAGATCGTCCACGCGCCGCGGCCCGGACGCACGGTCACGATGGCGCCGGCCGCCTCCATGCCCATCCTCGGCGTCGTCCGGCCCGGAGTCTGAGCGGATGACCCACTCGCTGACACCCCGTGACGAGCAGAACCTGCCCGCGATCGCCGCACCGCCGCTGATCCGTCTCGACGCCTACGTGGCCGAGGACGGGTCGACGGTGGTCAACGGCCATCTGCTGGACATGGGCGGAGTACGCCAGCCCAACGAGGCGATCCTCGACGCCATCGCCATGTTCGCCCGCACCCTGGGGGCGCCGGTGGCGGCCACCGTCATCGACCGCACCGTGATGCAGGTGGCACGCCTGCGGGTGTACCCCGACGGCTCGAGCCGCACCATCGCCGACGAGGAGGATCTCCCGCCCGGGCGGGAGCGCACCGCCGCGGAGGAGGCGGCGTTCCCTCCCCTCGCCCGCGTGGAGCGCATCATCCAGCACGCGCAGCGCGAGGAGCTGCACGCAGCGTTCGTTCTCGCCGGCGCGCTGCGGGAGCACCTCACACTGCGCAGGGGCGCGGAGGACGAGCTCTCGATGGAGGCACGGGCCATCGAGGCCTACCTGGCGTACCTGCGCGGCGACTACATGCTCTCCACCGTCCTCGCACTGACCGTGGCGCGCATCCGCTGCCGCACCGACCTGAACCGGGCGGCGCCCGAGGTGGCCCGCGCCACCGCGGCGTGGCAGCGGCTGCTGGACGAGCGACAGGTGGCCACCCGTGGCCAGGAGCTGCTGCACATGTGGGAGCGCCTGTCCGCGGAGGGCCTGCTCCTGGAACCGGCCCACCAGGCGATGGCCCAGGCCGTCCGAAGCCGCCTCGAACGGGGCAGCGCGTCCGTCCCGGCCCCGGCCACGGCACCGGCTCTGAGCGCGGGCGAGGGACCGGTCGCCCCCGAGGACAAGCCGCTCAAGCCCACGCGGCGCGGACTGCGGCGTTTCACCCGGCGGCCCGGCCGGTCCGCCGGGTCACCGCCCTAGGGGGCTTGTCGTCCCGAGATCCCGGCCGGCGGATCATGGCCGGACTCGTGGCCGGGCACACCTTCTGGCTTTACTCACCCTTTACGCCTACGGTGAAGACGGCGTTTGTGTTATCCAGGAGGTGTGCGGTCCGGGATCTCGGGGCTCGATCGCACGGACTCGGGAATGTCTCTCCGGCGTGCGCCGGAGTCAGCGAGCTGGGTGAGCTGCATGAATCCCACGCCCTCCGCATCGTCTCCTTCCCCGTTCGACATGGTCAGCGATGCTCTGTCGGATTACATCCCCCAGGGCGGAACCACGCAGGCCACAGGTTCTGCCGCCGGGCGGAGCGAGAGCCGTGCCCGCCGGCCCGCAGGGGACAGCCGGGAGGCCGGAGGGCAGGAACAGATTCTCGGGGCCGTCAATCTCGACGCGGACCTGAGGATCACCAGCTGCAATCTGGACGCCGCCCCTTTCGCGGGGGTGCGTGCCGCACCGGGAACCTCTTTCGCCGAGCTGCTGCCGCCCGGAGACGTCCCCACGGTCACCCAGCGTCTGCGGAACGTCCTGGAAACGCGGGAGGCACACGTCGCCCGGGTTCAGCGCCTGCGGCGGGAGGACGGGAGCGAGCTGGTGGTCTCCATGAGCATCCTGCCCGCCACGGCGCCTTCGGGAGGTCTGACGGTCTCCCTGATCGCCATGGCCAAACGGCTGCACCTCTACGCGTCCGCCGCCGCGATCGGGACGTCACTGGACATCGGCGAGACCGCGCAGTCCCTGGCCCAGTCACTGCTGGCCTGGGGCGACGTGGCCGCCGTAGACCTCGATTTCGCCGTATGGACGGGGGAAGCGGTCACCGAGCAGACGCATGAGCGGATCCGGCTGCGGCGGGCGGCCCTGGTGCCGGACCGGGCCTGGCCCGAGGGATATCTGACGTGCGGAGACAACCTTCCCCGGGAGGCGAGCCGGCTGCTCGTCGGAGCCGTCACGCGCGACGACATACCGCGTGCCACGGTCATTCCCGACCGTGAGGCGATCGAGCGGGTCCTGAGCGATCCGCGGCTGGTGCGCGCTCTCGTGCCCGGCAACCTGCCGGCGAGCGTGGCATGCGTACCGCTGGTCGTGGAAGGTCCGGAAGGCGCACCGGGACCCATCGTGCTGGGTGTGACGGAAGTCTGGCGGCGGCCGGAGCGCCCCTTCCGCGACAGCGAACTGCTCGACCTGCAGGAACTCGTGGCCAAGACCGCCCGTCACGTGGACCTGGCCCGCCAGCACCAGCGCGAGCACGCCCAGGTCCTGGCGTTGCAGCGGCGGCTGCTGCCGCGGGCCGGCAGCGACACCATCGAAGTCGCCAGCGTCTATCTGCCCACCACCCCGGACAGTGCGGGCGTCGGCGGTGACTGGGTGAACAGTTTTCCGCTCCCGGGGGACCGGACCGCGCTGGTGGTCGGCGACGTCGTAGGCCATGGCCTGGGGGCCGCGGCGGCCATGGGCCAGCTGAGCATGGAGGCCCGCGCCCTGTTGTCGGCGGGGCTGGGTCCCGGGGAGGTGCTGGAGCGTCTGGACGAGACGGTGGCGCTCCTGGACGACACGGACGCGGGCCTGGCGGCGGGCTACAGCGCGCTGGGCTCGACGTGCTGCATCGCGGTCTACGATGCCGTCGACCACCGGGTCGTGATGTCCAACGCCGGCCACCTGCCGCCGATCCTCGTCCACCCCGACGGGTTCGCCACCACCGTCACCGCGCAACCGCACCCGGGCCTGGGAGCCGAGTTCGCCGTGCGGGAACCGTTCGACGTGCAGGAGTACGCCGCGCCGCCCGGCTCGCTCCTCGCCCTGTACACCGATGGCCTGGTGGAGGATCCGGCGGCCTCCATCGACGACGGCATCGCCCGGCTCAAGCAGGCGGTGCGCCAGGTGCACCCCTGGGACGACCTGCAGCAGACCGCGCGTCGCGTGGTCGCCGATCTCGCCCCGCAAGGTCGGCTGCGCGACGACGTGACGCTGCTGCTCGCCCGTATGACCGGCCGCCGCAGCCGGGACACCGTGACCTGGCGTCTGCCCGCCCGCGAGGACACCGCCGCCCACGCCCGCGCCCTGGCCACGTCCCTCCTACGGCAGTGGCACACCGGCGACCAGGCCCGCGACAGTGCGCTGCTGGTGATCAGCGAACTGGTCACCAACGCCGTCCTCTTCGGCGCCGAGCCTCTGACGGTGCGGCTGGTGAAAGCCGGCGGCCGCCTGACCTGCGAGGTGTGCGACACCGGCAACGGCCGCCCGCGCCTGCGCCACGGCGACGTACTCGACGACAGCGGCCGTGGCCTGCACGTCATCCACAAGCTCACCACGCGCTGGGGGGTGCGCTGGACGAGCACCGGCAAGGCGGTGTGGGCGGAACTGGACGTGTAGCCCCCGACGGTGGTGACCGCTCCTCAAGGCGAGGGAGCGAAGGTGAGGGAGTGGACGTCAAAGCCACTCCCCTTCGACTGCAGTGGCCGTCAGCCCGGGTGCGGCCGCGTACAGGACCGTGCGGCTGCCTGTCTTCTGGCCGGCGTCGTGCGCGCGCCGCAGGATGTCCAGTACGGCCGCACCACCCCGGTTGCCGGTGGTGTAGCTGTCCCGGCTGTAGTCCAGAAGCCCCGTCGGCCATCCGTCGGGCATCGTCTGTTCCATGTACTCCATCACCCGGGTCCCGCCGGGGTGGGCGAGCAGCAGTTCGGGATGCCACGGGTGCGCGTCGTTCTCGTGGCGCGTGCGCAGCCACTTCCACATCTCGGTGACCGTCTCCTGCACGGCGCGCGGTCCGCGCCGGTCCATCACGAAATGTGTGCCGTCGGCCCGCGTGTCCAGCCAGTGCAGGTCAGAGGTTCCGGGGAGGGTGTGGTGCCAGGCGGCGTCCAGCCGCAGGACCGACTCCGTCCTGGGGCGGCCGGTGACCACCGCGGCGACGGCGGTGTCCGCGAACAGCAGGCGGACGATGAGGGATTCCAGCGTGTCGTCGGCGGGCTGGTAGGTGGTGCTCAGCGCCTCAGATATCACCACCAGCACGACCCGGTCGGGGTCCGCGGCGACCAGATCAGCGGCCAGCGCCAACGATCGGGTTCCGGCGATGCACGCCCATTGACTGGCCGGCAGCAGCAGAACGTCGCTCCGCAAGGGGAGCCGGTTGAACAGCGACAGGTCCAGCCCCGGCAGGGCCGGAGTGGTGGAGTGACTGGTGATCAGGCAGTCGACGTCGGCGGTCTCCAGCCCGGCGATCCCAAGGGCCTCGCGGGCTGCGCGCTCGGCGTACGTCTGCACGGCCGCCCAGGCCGGAGCGTTGCGCTCCTCGATGGTCTGCGGCGCCGGTATCGCCTCCAGCGCGGCGATCGCCCGGTCCAGCTCCGCCTCGCCGAACCCACCGCGGGCCAGTGCTTCACGGGCCGGACCGGCGCCCGGAGTTCGCAGTCCGCTCCCGCTGCTGGGTGCGGCGGCCGTCTCCAGCGGCAGCATCCACCCCCGTGAAGTGATCCCCGTGCTCGCGGCGATGCCGTCGATGCGCGGCAGCCACGACGCCTGCGGATGCCGACTTCGCACCTCGGCCAGGATCTGGTCGGTCTTCACGGCATGTTCACCGTGCACTACAGCGGGAGGACACAGATAGGCGCCCATATTCCGCCCCTTTCCCGGCAGACCTTGACGGCCTGAAGTGGCCGAAAACTGCCCAATCGGCAGAGTGGGGTCAAGGCGCCGCAGTAGCACTGTACTTCGCGACGACCGTCCATTGGTTGAATTCACGATGAAGCCATGAAGGGCGCCTGCCCCGGAAATTGCCTTCCTTACGACGATGCCGGTCTTGAAGGGCTGCCGATATCCACGCCCCGGAGATGACGGCACCGGGCCCGGCGGACAGCCCGGACCCGGTGAATCGACAAGCGAAATCGGCCAGTTGAGAATTTCCGCTCAGCGGCAGGTCCCGTCACAGTCCCAGATCCAGAACTTGCCGCAGCCGCCGTCGGAGATGGTGCATCCACCGCCGATGCAGTCGCTGAAGATGCACGCGTCCGAGAACGAACTGCAGGCGCAGTCCTGCGCCAGGGTCTCCGACGGTCCGAGCGTGGCCAGCAGTTGTACGGCCTCCTCCTTGCCGAACGCGGCGATCGCGGACTCGGTCAGATCGCAGTGCTGGGGGCGTGCGAGCGGCCGTCGCTGGAAGGTGGCCGGGTCGGAGGCGGTGTCGCGGGCCCGTGCGAGGACCGTGCTCTGCCGAGCCGTGAGGTGTGGGTGCGCGGTCCGGAATCGGTCGATGTGCTCGACCCACAGATGGCTGCGGGCAGCCGGCGGCAGTGCCGCGTGCACGGCGCGACGGTGGGCCAGGGGCAGGGCGGTCACCTCGGCGTAGCCGGTGGGCAGGCGCTCGGCGTTCGCTTCGACCCATGCGTTGGCCGCCACGGCGTCCTGGCCTTCCGCGAAAGCGGGCGTACCGCCCTTGAACAAGATGGTCGAGGCAACCGCGAGCCCTCCGGCGACGCGCAGGAACTGCGCGCGGCTGGAGCCCGAGCCGGCGTGTGGGCGGTTCTCCTCCCGCGCCTCACCCAGCGCGCGCAGGACGCGGAGCGTGGCTCGCGGGCCCAGTCGTCGCACGAGCCGGAGCGTCATCGACGGGCCTGTCCACGCACGGGCGGACTCACGACGGATTGCGGGCCGCTCCGGCGCGGCAGTGACGTCACCTGTGCCGGTGGTGACCTTGATCAGGGTCGGTGCCCAGGGGGCGTCGGGTCCCAGTGCGCTCGAACGCCAGGCGCGGACATCGGCACGGCCGAGCGCGACCACTTCCAGCTGTCCAGCACAGGCGTTGAACACGATCGAGGACACGGCACGGCACGTCGAGCACGACGCGTCGAAGGCCAGCATCCAGCGGACCTCGGACTCGGACTCGGACTCGGACTCGGCGGAGCCTTGTCCGTCAGTGGTACGCATCTGTGGAATCTCCATTCCCCCATGGAAAGTTGCGGACAGCCGGCCCATACGCATCTCCGTGTTCGCCTCTCTCGCCCGCCCTCCCCGGGGGGACTGGGCAGGCGGGAAGGCCCTCGAGTCCATCTGGCCCGAGCCGGCTGCACCAGCCTGCTGGCGTGCACTACGGGGGAACAGCTCACGAACCGTTCACGTGTGACCGGTTCGGGAGGTCAATGGGCGCTGTCCGGGCTGTGCTCTTCATCGAGGCCGTCGAGCTGTCGCTCCACCTGGTCGGCCTCCTCGTCGCGCCCTTGCTGCCGAAACAGGTCCCGTGCTTCTTGCCACACCGCACGGGCCGGGTCGCGGTGGCCCAGGGCGGCGTGGGCGTGACCGAGTCTCTCGAGTGTGTCGGTGGTCTCGTAGGTGTTGTCGAGGTCGCGGTACAGGCTGATGGCCTGGCGGTAGTGCTGGACGGCATCGTGGTGGCGCCCGCTGTGGTGGTCGATGTAGCCGAGGCTGTCCAGGGTCTGTGCCTGGCCGTTCACGTCCTGGTGGTGCTGGTAGAGCGTGAGAGCGGCCTGGCAGTGCTCGCGGGCGGAGTCGTACTCGCCGAGGCGTGCGGCGTACCAGCCCACGGCGTTGAGGGCGTTGCCTTCCCGGATCGGCTCGTCGAGACCGCGGTAGAGGTCGAGTGCGAGTCTGGCGTGCTCCAGCGCCCGCCGGCCGTCCGGCCAGATGGACGCGAGTGTGTAGTGCGCGTGGGCCTGGAGGGCGCGGTCGTTCTGCTGCTCGCTCAGGGCGAGAGCCTGGTTCAGGGCTTCGATCGCTTCCTCGACGTGTCCGAGCACGATGTGGGCGCGGCCGAGGAGCCGATAGCTGAGGATCTGCGCGTCGGGGTCGGGAAGTCGGCTCGCGGAGTCGACCGCGAGCTGCCATACGGCGAGCTGGTCATGACGGTGTCCTCGCCGGTAGTGGAAGTCGTTCAGCGTCCAGGCCAGTTGCCAGGCCGTGCGGTGCAGGGCGTGTGCGGCGGCGGTGGACTGCGCGGCGAGCAGGTTCTGGTGCTCGGCGTCGAACCACTCCATCGCCGCCGGGATGTCGAGCAGGGGCTGCGGGGCGCAGTCAGCTCCCGGCGGGGCGAGCTCGATGGACTCCCGGTGGGAATCCAGGAGACAGGCGCCGGCGTAGGCCGTGTGCGTGTAGAAGTCGAGCACCCGCCGCAGGGCTGCCTTCCGGGTGCTGTCGGCGAGGTTGCGGGCGGTGGCGGCGTAGCGGCGGATCAGGTCGTGCATGCGGTAGCGGCCGGCGGCGTCCTGGCCGATGAGTGATGCCTGTTCCAGCCTGCGCAGCAGGGCCCTGGTCCGGCTTCGGCCGCGACCGGTGAGGCTGGCGGCGGCAGCGGGGCTGATGTCGGGGCCGGGCGCGATCGCGAGCAGCCCGAACACCTCGGCTTCTTCGTCGGTCAGCGCGTGGTGGGACAACGAGAGCACGGCGGGCAGGCTCGCGGCGGGATCGGCGTCGTCGAGCACGTCGAGTGCGCCGTCGCGCAGTTCGTCGGCGAGATCGGCCAGGGGCAGGCGCGGCTGGGTGTGGGCGCGGCTGGCGATGATGCTCAGCGCCAGCGGGAACCCACCGCACAGTCCGACGAGTTCGGCCGCCGCCGCGGGTTCGGCGTCGACGCGTGCGGAGCCGAGCCGGGCGGCGAGCAGTCCGCGGGCCTCGGCGTCGGTCAGCGTGTCGACGGACAGGTGGCGGGCGCCGTGTCCGGTGATCAGGCCCGACATCCGGTTGCGGCTGGTGACCGCCACGGTGCACGTGTCGCCGCCCGGCAGCAGGGAGGCGATCTGGGCGGTGTTGACAGCGTTGTCGAGCAGCAGCAGCATGCGCTTGTCCGCCACCAGGCTGCGGAACAAGGCCGCTTGGGCATGCGGGGCGACGGGGATGCGGCCCGGCTCGACGCCCAGCGCGTCGAGGAATCCGCGTACCGCCACGGCGGGGTCCATCGGTTCGCTGTCAGGGCTGAAGCCCCGTAGGTCGACGAAGAGTTGTCCGTCCGGGAACCGGTCGGCGTTGCGGTGAGCCCAGTGCAACGCCAGCCACGACTTGCCGACCCCGCCCGCTCCGGCGATCGCGGAGATGATCACGGTGCTCGCCGCACCCGAACGGGATTTCAACGCGGCGTCCAGCCGGTCGAGTTCGCGATGCCGGCCCACGAACGGAGCCGGTGGCGCGGGCAGTTGGCGTGGTACCGGGATAGCCGGGGACTCGGCGGCGCCCGTCGCCGCGGCCAGCAGTCCGTCCAGCTCGGTCGGCCCCAGGTCGAGAGCGGCGGCCAGTTGGCGCACCGACGCGAGCTGCGGGTTGCGCCGTTTACCGGTCTCCATGCCGCGGATCGTGCTGACCGAAACACCGGATCGCTCGGCCAGGGCTTCCTGGGTGAGCCCCGCCCGTAACCTGAACCGCCTGATCGCCGCGGCGAAGACATCTTCCACAGGATCTTCCTACCAGGACGTTCGGCCGTAGGTGAGCTGTTCGGCGCGAGCGGGTCGCCATGAGCATGCTCTGCCGTACGAGTGTGCCTGAACGGCCGTTCTACGATGAGTCGCGAAGGCAGCCGAGCGAGCACACAAGGCCGCAAGCCGGTAGCACCTGCGCAGTTGCCGGAGGCATGATGCGCAGTCACGGCGCAAGGGGGATCGCATGAACTCACACCCGCAGCGAATCCACGGTCGCGGACCGCGTGTTCTCGGCGAACGCAACCAGACAAGCGAAATCGTCGTCAAGTTCGTTGTCCTGGCCGGCCTGTTGTACCTGGTGGTGCGCGTCTTCGAATGGGGCGTATGGATCCCGTTCGCCGGCGCGAGCGTTTACCTGCTCTGGGAAATCAGCCGTATCAACAGCGCTCTCGGTGAACTCGCGCACCGCCCAAACAGGCAATACCACGGGCAGCAGAACTCGGGTCGGGACGAATTTCACGGGACCGATCCCGAGCGGGATGACGGCTGACGGCAGCTGACAGCCGGAACACGATCCTCATGGTTTCAAATGAGACGGTATCGGACGAGTGGACGGCGGTAAACTGGCCATATGCCCGCCGACGCCCCTGACCCCGCCGCCTCCCCGCGCGCGACCGACCGCCCCGGAGACGAGTCGCCTTTCGCGCTCGGCCTGCTTCTGCGCCGGGCGCACTGGCGCGCCGCCGCGGTGATGGGTGAGGCTCTCCGGCCGCTCGGCATCGAGTTGCGGCATTTCGCGGTGCTGATCGTGCTGGTCAACCAAGGGCCCACGATGCAGCGGGACTTGGCGATGGCGACCGGCACCGACAAGGCGGGAGTCATGCGGGTCGTGGACGACCTGGAACGTAAGGGGCTGGCCGTTCGCAAGGCGGTTCCGGGAGACCGGCGGGCGCGGGCGGTGGAGATCACGCCCAAGGGGCTTGAACTCTACGACGCCGCGCATGCGGCGGCCGAACCGTCGACAGCAAGCCTGGTCGGCGAACTGAAGCCCGGCGAGACGGAGTTGCTGACCAATCTGCTGACCCGGTTCGCCCATCCCCCGGAGAACAAGGCGTAAGCACGCCTGACGCACGGCCCCCCCTGCCCCCGCGGTCACACGGCAAGGCGCTCCGCGAGGCCCTTGGCCTTGATGCTCGCCTCCTCGAAGGCGCGCGCACGGGACGCCTCCCAGAGCGGCACCAGTTCGGACATGGCCGGGTTGCGCGGGGCCATGGTGAGTTCGGGGACGATGAAGTCGAGGTCCAGACCCAGGGTGCGCCCGAGGACGGCCTCCAGGTAGTTCTGCACGTACTCGAAGCCCTCGCGCGGGGTGCCCGGCGCATAGGAGCCGCCCCGGCTGGCGACCACGATCGCCGGAGTGCCCTGGGCGGAGGGCTCCTCCCCCGCCGTACGGCCCAACAGCAACACGTTGTCCAGCCACGCTTTCAGGGTCGAGGGGATCGAGTAGTTGTACATCGGTGCGCCGATGAGGACGACGTCCGCCTGCTCCAGTTCCTCGATGAGCCGTACGCGCGCGGCGAACGCGGCGGACTGCTGCGGGGTGCGCTCGGAAGCGACGGTGTAACCGGCCGACCAGGCGTCCGCAGTGATGTGCGGGACGGGGTCGGCGGCCAGGTCGCGGTAGAGGACGGCGCCCCGAGGGTGCTGCTCCTCCCAGACCGCACGGAAGGCGGCCGTGACCGACCTGGACGAGGACGCCTCGCCGGGCAGTACGGACGAGTCGATGTGCAGCAGCGTGGCCATGATCGTTCTCCCAGATGTCACGCCCGCGGCGGCAGCCGGGGCGGTGGTTCGTACCCTCGTTAGTTAAGCACGTGAACGTATTGAATGATACCGTCTCGTTCGCAACGGAAGTGAATGCGTCGAGTACAAGGAAGGCGAGCGATCTTGGACGTCTACGAGGCGGTCACCACCCGCCGAGCCGTGCGGGAGTTCATCGACCGGCCGGTCCCGAGGGAGACCTTGGAGCGCGTCATGACCGCCGCGGCCTGGTCGCCGTCCGGGTCGAACATGCAGCCGTGGCGTGCCTACGTGGTGACCGGTGGGGCGCTGGCCGAGATCAAGAAGCGCGCCGGGGAGCGCCTGGCCGCGGGTGACCCCTGGGACGAGGCCGAATACGAGCAGTACCCGCCGGCACTCAAGTCCCCCTACCGCGAACGCCGATCCGCCTTCGGCGAGCAGCGCTACGGCGCTCTCGGCATTCCGCGAGAGGACCTGGAGGCGCGCCAGCGGGCCGCCTCCGCCAACTGGAACTGTTTCGGCGCCCCCGCCGCCCTGTTCTGCTACATCGACCGTGACATGTGCGCGCCCCAGTGGGCGGACGTCGGCATGTACCTGCAGAGCGTGATGCTGCTGCTGCGCGCCGAGGGGCTGCACAGCTGCCCCCAGATGGCATGGGCGAAGTTCCACGCCAGCGTCGCGGAGGTCCTGTCACCCCCGGACGAGCTGATGCTCTTCTGCGGCATGTCGATCGGATTCGAGGACACCACGGTCGATCCGGCCCGCACAGGCCGGGCGCCGCTCCAGGAGACGGTCACGTTCCTCGACCGTCGCTGACGCCGCCCGTCCCCCGACGGAGTCAGGACGGGCGTTTCCTGCCGCGCCAGCCAGTTTCCCCTATGTCATATTGCGCAAAAACGACGAAAGGCAAGTCATGAAGATCGCAGTCATCGGCGGTACCGGACTGATCGGATCGCAGGTCGTCAAGAAGCTCAACGCCGCCGGGCATCAGGCGGTACCTCACTCGAAGTCCACCGGAGTCGACGTCATCACCGGCGAGGGGCTGGACACGGCGGTCGCGGAAGCCGACGTCGTCGTCAACCTGACCAACTCCCCGACCTTCGACGAAGCCTCCCCGGCCTTCTTCCAGACCTCGATGGACAACCTCCTGGCCGCCGCCCACAAGGCCGGCGCCGGCCACTTCGTCATCCTTTCCATCGTGGGCGCGGACCAGGTGCCGGCGCTGGACTACTACCAGGCCAAGGTCCTCCAGGAGAAGCTGCTCGCGGACGGGCCGGTCCCCTACTCGATCGTGCGGGCCACCCAGTTCATGGAGTTCATGGACGCCGCCATGTCCTGGACCGCCGACGGCGACACCGTCCGGCTGCCCGCCACGCCGATCCAGCCCATCGCCGCCAAGGACGTGGCCGACGCGGTGGCGCAGGTCGCCGTGGGCGCCCCGCTCAACGGCATCCGCAACATCGCCGGCCCCGAGATCTTCACGCTGGACGAGCTGGGCCGCATCACCCTGTCCCACAAGGGCGACCACCGCACGGTCGTCACCGATCCCAGCGCCGGCATGTTCGCCGCCGTCCGCGGCGACGTGCTCACCGACAAGGACGCCCACCTCGCGCCCACCCGGTACACCGACTGGCTCTCCTGACCTCGCACGGAGATCCTCTGGCAGACGACCAGCGTTGTCCGGCGGGTCCGGTCCCACCGAGTTGGTGGGACCCGGCCGGACCCGCCGGTCGGAGCATCAGCGCACGTTCGACGTCCGCGTCATCGCTCCGCCTACCAGCCGACCGCGACCAGCAGCCACTGCGGATCGGCGTGGGAAATGAACGACGACTGCCCCGCCACATCGTCGTACGGGAACCGGTAGGCGAGTTGGTTGATCGCGTTGTCGTGCCAGAACTTGGCGTAGTAGTTCGCCGGTGCCGCCTGTGCAAGGTCGACCTGACCTGGGAGGCCGCCTACGCCAGGGAGTTCCAGATCCGGGCCTCCACCGACGGCCAGCACTGGAGCACGCTCAAGAGCGTCACCGGCGCGAGCGGAGGCACGGTCTCCTGCGACGTCAGCGGCTCCGGCCGGTACGTCCGCATCAACGGCACGGTCCGCGCCACGGGTTACGGCTACTCCCTGTGGGAGGTGGCCGTCCACACCGGGTCCGGCGGCAGCACCACTCCCCCGGTCCAGGGCGGCGGCGACCTGGGGCCGAACGTCATCGTCGTCGACCCCAACACCGCCAACCTGCAGCAGAAGTTCGACGACGTCTTCGCCCAGCAGGAGTCCAGCCAGTTCGGCAGCGGCCGCTACCAGTTCCTGCTCAAGCCCGGCACCTACAACGGCATCAACGCCCAGATCGGCTTCTACACCTCGATCTCCGGGCTCGGCCTCAACCCCGACGACACCCAGATCAACGGTGACGTCACCGTCGACGCGGGCTGGTTCAACGGCAACGCCACGCAGAACTTCTGGCGTTCGGCGGAGAACCTCGCCATCAAGCCGTCCAACGGCACCGACCGCTGGGCCGTGGCCCAGGCCGCGCCCTTCCGCCGCATCCACGTCCAGGGCGGCCTCAACCTGGCCCCGAACGGCTACGGTTGGGCCTCCGGCGGCTACATCGCCGACTCGAAGATCGACGGCACCGTCGGCCCGTACTCCCAGCAGCAGTGGTACACCCGCGACAGCTCGGTCGGCGGCTGGACCAACGGCGCGTGGAACATGACGTTCACCGGTGTCCAGGGCGCCCCGGCGACCAACTTCGACTCGGGTCCGTACACCACCCTCGACACGACGCCCGTCTCGCGGGAGAAGCCGTTCCTCTACCTCGACGGCAGCACCTACAAGGTGTTCGTCCCCGCCAAGCGCACCAACGCGCGTGGCGTGTCCTGGCCGGCGAACGCGGGCACCTCGCTCCCCCTGGACCAGTTCTGCGTCGTCAAGCCGGGCGCCACCGCCGCCACCATCAACCAGGCGCTCGCCCAGGGCCTCAATCTCCTGTTCACGCCCGGGGTCTACCACCTCGACCAGACCATCGACGTGACACGCCCCGACACCGTGGTGCTCGGCCTGGGCCTGGCCACGATCGTGCCGGACAACGGCGTCGACGCCATGCACGTGGCCGACGTCGACGGCGTGCGGCTCGCCGGGTTCCTCATCGACGCGGGCGCCGCCAACTCCGACACCCTGCTGCGGATCGGGCAGCCCGGTGCGAGCGCCGACCACTCCGCCGACCCGACCACCATGCAGGACGTGTTCGTCCGTATCGGCGGGGCCGGCCCCCGGCCTCGCCACCAACGCCGTCGTCGTCAACAGCGACGACGTCGTCATCGACCACACCTGGCTCTGGCGCGCCGACCACGGCGACGGCGTCGGCTGGGACACCAACCGGGCCGACTACGGCCTGCGCGTCAACGGCGACGACGTCCTGGCCACCGGGCTGTTCGTGGAGCACTTCAACAAGCACGACGTCCTGTGGAGCGGCGAACGCGACCGCACGATCTTCTTCCAGAACGAGAAGGCCTACGACGCCCCGAACGCGGCCGCCATCACCCATGACGGCATCGTCGGCTACGCGGCCTACAAGGTCGCCGACACCGTGACCCAGCACGAGGCGTGGGGGCTGGGCAGCTACTGCAACTACACCTCAGATCCGACGATCGTCCAGGCACACGGCTTCCAGGTCCCGGTCACCGCCGGCGTGAAGCTGCACGACGTCCTCGTGATCTCCCTCGGCGGCAAGGGCCAGTACGCCCACGTCGTCAACAACACCGGTGCACCGACATCGGGGACGGAAACCGTGCCGTCGAAGCTGACGTCGTTCCCCTGACCGACGGGACCGGCCACGTCCTGACCAGGTGAACCCCTGCCGGGGCCGCACATCGCGGGTCTCGGCAGGGGGTCGCCCCGGTTCAGGGGGCCGAGGCCCCCACAGGGTCAGGCGTAGTAGTGGATCGTGCCGTGCAGAGCGGGTCCGCCGCCCTCACAGTGCTGTACGAAGGTGGCGGCGAGCGCCTTGACGGCGCCGTCGTCACCGCGGGCCAGCTTGGTCACCGTGAGCTCTCCCGTCACGGTGTTGCAGCCGCGTCCGTTGCCGAACACGTCAAGTCCTGCCACTCCGGCACCGTGGCTGCGCTGGGCCTGGTAGGTGTGCCCGGCCGTGAACTGTTCGCCGTCGGGCGGGGTGAGGAGGGCGGTCCAGTACTCCCGCTTGCCGGAGACGCCGTACTGGACGCCGTCCCCATAGGGCCTGAGCGAGAAGGTGCTGGTGGCGCCCTGATGCGTCTGGGGCGCTCCCTGGCCTATGTAGTCCCCGGGATCGCTCGTGTAGGCGTAGGAGAGAGGGTAGGCGCGGTACTTGAGGACACCCTTGAGGGCGGGGGCGTCGGCGCTCTCGCAGTGCTGGGTGTAGGTGGCGTCCAGGACGGTGATCGCTCCGGACGCGTCGGTCTCGATCTGGTTGACCGAGAACTGCCCGTAGACCTCGTTGCAGCCGCGGCCGTCTCCTGAGACGTCGAGTCCGGGGGCCCGCCCGGTCCGGAACGCGGCGCGCTCCGCGTTGCGGTAGACGCCCGGCCGAAGTTGCTCTCCGCTGGGCGCCGCGAGGTCGACGTCCCACGACTCGTCGGCGGTGCTCACTCTGAACCGCACATACGCCGCGTCGCCGCCGACGCTGACGGTCGCCGTGGACGGCGTGTAGGCGGCGCTGCCGCCCTGACCGATGTAGTCACCGGCCTGGCTGGTGAAGCTGTACTTGGTCACGGCCGCCGGTGCGCCGGTGGCCGCCGATGCCGTTCCGGTCGCCCCGACACTGAGACCGGCCGCCACCACGAGGCCCAATAACGCGCCCAGCAGCGACCGCAGTGAACCTGCGCGTCTGTGCACAGTCACAATCCCCTCCTTGGTGCAGGACACCCCCACTGAGTGCCTGCACCCCCGGTTATAACAAGCGTCACTGACATCGATGTCCCGGTAATGAGTTGCCGGCCGGCGAAGGTCATGGATGCAATGTCCGCCATGGTCAATACGCCGGCATCGCACCCCGTCCCTCAGCGGCCCGACAGCTCCGCCGTTCGGATCGGCGCTCTGGTTCCGCTGACCCGGCCCGGCTGGGTCGAGGCGGGTCAGCACCTGCTCGCTGGACTCGAGTTGGGTGTTCGCGACGTCAACGAATCCGGTGGGGTCCTCGGCAGGCCGGTCGAGCTGGTGGTCCGGGACACCGCCGCCGATCCGCGGAAGGCCGACGCGGCCGTGGAGGAACTTGCCGGTCTGGGCGTGGCCGCTCTGGCCGGGGAGTATCACAGCGTCGTCGCTCGCGCCGCTGCCGCCAAGGCCGATGCCCTCGGGCTGCCGTTCCTCTGCTCGTCGGCGGTTCTCGACGCGCTCACCGAGCAACCGACGGATCGGGTCGCGCGTCTGGCTCCGGCGCAGTCCCACGGCTGGCGGATCTACGGGGATTATCTGCTCGGTGCGGGCCACCGCCGGATCGCCGTAGCGGCCCAGCCGAGTGTCTACTGGGAATCAGGGGCCCGCATTCTGCGGGATCACCTCGCTCCGCGCGGCGGCACCGTCGTCGAGCTCGACATGGGCGCGCTCGCCGCTTCGGCCGTGTGCGACGCGCTCGTCGACCACGGCGCGACGGCCCTCCTGCTGCTGACCGGCCTTCCGGAGCCGGCCGTGTCGATCGTCAGGGCCGTCCGCGGTGACAAGCGCCTAGGCGACATCCTGATGGGCGCTCCGGCAGGGCAGCCGGAGCTGGCCGAATGGGCGGCGCTGCTGGGCGAGGACGGCGCCGGGATCCCGTTCCTGCGCTACCTGCCCGAGCGTCTCGGCCCTCTTGGGACCCGGGTCGAGACCGCCCTGCACGAACGGCTGGGCCGAGCGCCCTCGTTCGTCGCCTTCGAGGGCTACGACACCGTCGCCGTTCTCGCCGATGTGCTGCGCACCGGCGAAGTGGACCGGGAGCGCATCGCCGCGTCGTGGGCGGGAGTTGCGGTCGAGGGCACCCGCGGGCCGATCCGGTTCTCCCGCGCGCCCGGCATCAGTGTCTGGCAGTGGGCGTGGGCACCCGTCCAAGTCGTCGACCGGGACCCGGCGGCACCCGATCGCTTTCGCGTCCTTCGCACCGGCTGAGGCGGCCGATGCCGGGTATCAGGTGCGGCAGACCGAACCGCACTTTGCTGAAGGGCCACGACGATGACCGATGACGCCTACCTCGTCCTGCTGGACGGCACGGCCGCGACGCTGGGCGTGCCTCCCGTGGCCGTCGGAGAACTGGCCTGCATGGAGACCCCCGCGGTCCGAGCGTGGCTCGGCGCTCAGGGTGTCACGGTGACCTCTTCCGAGCTGCGGCTGGTTTCGCCGGAGGAGACGGCGGCCATTCCCGAGGGCGCCGAGCGGCTGCCCGTGCCCCTCGGGGAGGAGGAACTCAGCCGCCTGCGTCACGAGATGGCGCCGCCGAGCGTCGCGCAGCTGGAGCAGGAGTTGCTGGCCTACCGTTCCTGCACCGACGGCCGGGGCGCTCTCCTGACCCGTGCCCTGGCTGCCGGGGTGCCGGCGCACCGCATCGCGGAGCTCACGGGTGAGGACCTTGCCTTCATCAAGGCGGAAGCCCACTAGAAGCCCGCCAGAAGCCCGCTAGCGCACGACCGTGGCAAGGACTTCGTTGAAGGCTTCCGTCGAGCTCGGGTGGGTCCAGATGGCATCGCGCAGGCCGCCGGCCGTCACGCCGGCGCGCATCGCCAGGGCCACGGTGTTGATCAGTTCCTGCGCGTCCACGCTGAGGAGCGCCGCGCCGAGGATCTCGTCGGTCTCGGCGTCCACGACGAACTTCATCATTCCGCGGACGTCGCCCACGATGCTGGCACGCGGCATGGCCATCAGCGCGGCGACGTCCTTGGCCGCCACGCGCACGGACCGCCCGAGGGCGTGTGCCTCCTTCTCCGTCATGCCCACCCGGGCGAGCGGCGGGGTCATGAAGAGGGTGTAGGGAACGGCGACGCGGTCGGCCGTGGACCGCTTGCCGTCGCCGGTGCCCATGATCTGGCCGGCGACGATGCGGTAGTCGTCGAGGGAGATGTAGGTGAACTGCGGTCCGCCGTTCACGTCTCCCACCGCGAAGATGTGCGGACGGCTGGTGCGCAGGTACTCGTCCACTTCGATCGCACCGCGCTCGTCCGTGCGCACGCCGGCGGCCTCCAGGCGTAGTCCGGCGGTGTGTGGCGCACGGCCGGTACCGACGAGGACCGCCTCCGCCTCGACGATGCCCCGTGTCCCGTCACGCGTCTCGTAATGGACGGTGGCAGCGGCGTCGGCGTCGGCGACTTCGGTGACGCGGGCTCCGGTGACGAAGGTGATGCCCTCCTCCCGGAGGATCGTCTCCGCGGCGCGGGCGACGTCTTCGTCTTCCCTGCGCAGGATTCGGTCGCCGCTCTCCAGGACGGTGACGGGAATCTCGTACCGGCTCAGCATCGCCGCGAATTCGATGCCCTGGTAGCCGCCACCGATGACGGCCACACGGCGCGGCATGTCGGCCGAGCGGACCAGGTCCGCGTTGGTGACGAGATGCGCGCTCCCCCGCAAGCCGGGGACGTCCGGGATCACGGGATCGGCCCCGGTGTTGATCACGATGGAGTCCGCGCTGATCTCGAGCCGGTCGGTGCCTGCCACGACCTCGACCCGCTTCTCGTCCAGGAAGGACGCCGTCCCGGTCAGCACGGTGACCGTGTCGAGGGTGTCGAGCATGCGGAAGTTCTTGTCCCGCATGGCCGACGTCATCGAGGCGGTCGACGCGATGGATGCGGCGTACCACGTGCCGGGGTCGACGTCTTCGGGTCTCCTGGAGGCGCGGTGGATGAGCGCCTTGGTCGGTACGCAGGCGATGTTGATGCAGGTTCCGCCGTACAGCAAGGCGTCCTGCTCCACCATCACCACGCGCTTGCCCGCGCGTCCCATGGCGGCCGCGAGCGTCTTGCCGCCCTTGCCGAAGCCGATCACCAGCAGGTCTGCGTGCAGTGCGTCCATGGATCTAGACTCGGCCGAGGCCGGCGATCCCACAAGTCAGAATTGGATCAATTTCCGTCGAGATGGGCTCATGGACGCGATCAGCACCCTCATCCGCATGGCCCGCCTGGAGGCCTCCGTCGACGTGCGCTGCCTTCTGACCGGCAGCCACATCCTGGACAACCCGCCCCGCCCGCCCGGAGAGGTGCCCTTCCACGTGCTGCTGGAGGGGAGTTGCGTGGCCGAGTCGGGCGGACACACCCTCGAACTGTCCGCGGGCGATGTCCTCGTGCTTCCCCGCGCCGGGCAGCACCGCCTGCGCGTGACCGCCCAGGTGCCTCCGGTGCGCGCCGAGCGGCGTGAAGGCGCCTCGGTGACCACCCTGCGCAGCGACGGCGTGCCCTCGGTGGACCTCTTCTGCGGCCACTACGCCTACCGGCCGGGCGCCGGGGCGCTCCTGTTCGACGGGCTCCCCGATGTGCTGCACGCCTCGTTCGGCATGGCCGCGAACTCTCCGCTGCGCCTGCTGGGCGCACTCATGCGCAACGAGGCGTCGATCGACGGTCCCGGCGCCGGCGCACTGCTTGCCTCACTCTGCGAGGCGCTTCTCGCCCTGGCCCTGCGCGAAGGCGGCACCGACGAGCGGCAGACCGCGGCCTTTTCGGGACCGTGGACGGCCGTGGTGGATCCGGGCCTGCAGGCCGTGGTCAACGCCGTGGTCCAGGAGCCGGGCCGGCCATGGACCCTGGCCGGCCTCGCCGGGGTCGCCGGCGTCTCCCGGGCCACCTTGGTGCGCCGTTTCTCCACCGCTACGGGCGTCGGCGTCGCCGAGTTCCTGGCGCGGACACGCATGACGGTGGCGGCGGACCTGCTCACCACCACCGCGCGCGGCCTCGACGACATCGCCGCGAGCGTCGGCTACCGCTCGGCGTCCGCCTTCGGCCGTGCCTTCAGGACCGTCACCGGCACCACACCCGCCCGGCTGCGGCGATCCGCGGCACGGCGCAGCCCTTGAGGAGTCGGTGCCGGGCGGCACCCTGACACCGACTCCCTTTCATACGGCCTTAGTTGAGCGCGAACTTCTGCGCGGCGGCGCCGTTGCAGTCCCAGATCTGCAGCCGCGTCCCGTTGGCGGTGGCGCCATCGGGCGAGTCCAGGCAGCGGCCGGACTGCGGGTTGAGCAGCGAACCGTCGCTCTGCTGCACCCACTTCTGGCCACCCACGCCGTTGCAGTCCCACAACTCGACCTTGGTCCCGTTGGCCGTACCGTTGCCGACGATGTCGAGGCACCGTCCGAGAGTCGACAGCGAGCTGTCGGAGCGGTGGTACCAGTGCTGATCGACCGCCCAGGACTGGCAGTCCCAGAGTTGTACGGCCGCGCCGTTGCCGCCGGTGTCGTCGGCGTCGACGTCCACGCACTTGCCGCCGGGGCCGAGGGCCGGGGCGCCGCCGTTCACCGCGAACTTCTGCGCGGCGGCGCCGTTGCAGTCCCAGATCTGCAGCCGTGTGCCGTTGGCGGTGGCGCCGCTCGGCGAGTCGAGGCAGCGGCCCGACTGCGGGTTACGCAGTGAACCGTCGCTCTGCTGCACCCACTTCTGGCCACCCACACCGTTGCAGTCCCACAACTCGACCTTGGTCCCGTTGGCCGTACCGTTGCCAACGATGTCGAGGCACTTGCCGATGGTGCTGAGGGAGCCGTCGGCGTTGTGCTGCCAGTGCTGGTCCTCGGCGTAGGTCTGGCAGTCCCAGAGCTGTACGGCGGTTCCGTTGCCGCCGGTGTCGTCGGCGGCGGCGTCGACGCACTTGCCGCCGGGTCCGGTGATCGTTCCCTGCGGCCCGTTGGGCACGTCCGTCTCGCCGGAGTAGCCGACGGAGACGGCGTTGGCCTGAACGGCGTTGTCGGCGGCGTCCGTCGGGTAGCCGGCGACCATGACGCCCTCGAAGAAGGTGCCGCGGTTGCGGTTGCTGTTGTCGCCGCCGGTACCGAGGATGATGCCGCCCTCCTGCTGCATGGGCCGGTAGCCGCCGCGTGTGGGCAGGGCGCCGTCCCACCAGGTCGACAGTCCGCCGGACTGCGAGTTGCCGCCCTTGAGGGCGTATCCGGTCTGTCCGTTGTTCTTCAGCACCGCCGTCACATAGGCGCTGTTGTTGCCCAGATTGGCGGTGTTGGAGCCGTTGTCGCCCTGGAACATGCCGTTCTCCATGTCGGCCTCGACCCAGGGTCCCGAGCCGGTGCACGGTGCGAAGTAGCACGTCGTCGCGATGCTCACGGCATCCATGTGGCCGTTGCCGGTGTCCGCCGGTGTGCTTTCCGCGTTGCCGTAGTCGAAACAGCAGTCGGAGCCGACGTGCGTACCGCTGGCCACCATGTAGGCGCCCTCGGGCCGGCCGTTGACGGCTACGCCGGAGGCCACGCCGGTGTAGCGGTAGCCGACGCCCGGCGAGATCCAGATGCCGTACACCTTGTGGCCGCCGGCCGTCACCGCGATCTCACTCGCGTCCGCCCCGCGGTCCGCGCCGCCCGCGGTGCCCGCCGGGCCGGGGAGGAGGTCGTTGTGCCGCGACGTCTGGTCGTAGACCTTCGAGACGCGGCATGTGGTGTTCTGGCAGAAGGTGTCCTGCTGGCCGGCGTTGGCGTAGCCGCCCTGGGACAGCAGGCCGATGTCCGCCTTGCCGCCGTCGGAGGCCCGGGTGACCTGGTAGAGCGGGCCGTTGTAGGACGACAGCAGGGCTCGCGTGGTGCTGTGCGCGGCGACGCACGGGGTGCCGGCGGCTCCGTAGATGTCGCACGGCAGTGAGCCGGCCGCCTGCGACGTCGTGGGCAGGCCGATGAGAAATGCGAGGACGAGTCCCAGTGTGGTCGCCGCGGCGGCCAGGCATCTCGCCGCCCGCCGCGTCACGCGTGGACCGCGTCTTAAAGCCGTCCGGCCGAGCGAACGTATTGATGTATACATGACAACCCTTTCCCGAGTTTCGTTTTCGCGCGCGAATTGCGTCATTGCCCATCCGTGCCGCCTGCAGTCGGCTCGGAAGTTACGCAATCTGTTGATACACGTCAATATTTGTTTCCTTGCTTTGAGTGGGCTTTTGCCCAGTGGTTCGAATGTGTTTGTTTCCGACCCGATTCTGCCGCGATCCTCACGCGTCACTCCGGTCCTCGGCCGCACCCTTCCGCATCCCGGCGGCGAAGGCCGTCGAGGACGACGTTCATCAGGGGCCGCGCCTTCGACCGCCATTCGTCCCGGTCCAGCCGACCGAGGTAGGCGATGAGCAGGAGGACCCCGCGGGCGTCCACGTCACCGCGGAGGGAACCGTCCGCCTTCCCCGCGTCCAGCAGGCGGCCGAGGGCGCCTTCGATGGGGCTCCGGCTGTGGTCGACGAGGTCCTGCCACGCCGACGGTTCCAGCGCCGCCAGCACGCCGTACTTGACCTCGGCATAGTCGATCACGCGGTCGAACCAGTGGCGCAGGGCCTCCACGGGCTCGTACTCCGCCAGCAGCGCGGAGGCGGCGGTCACGAGTTCGTCGACGTCCCGGCGGTAGACCTCGGCGAGCAGCGCTTCGCGGTTGGGGAAGTTCCGGTAGAGCGTTCCCTGTCCTACGCCGGCCCGTTTGGCGATCTCGTTGAGATGCACGTGGTCGGACTCGGCGAGGGCCGCGCGGGCGGCCTCGACGATGCGGGTCCGGTTCTCCATCGCGTCCGTCCGGCGCGCCGACGCACTCATGGGCCTCTCCTGATGGTCCGCCCCTGACAAGTGGACACGTGTCCGGTAGGGTGGACGACTCACCGGACACGTGTCCACTTTACCTGGAGGCAGTCGTGCTCTCACTTCACGACAAGGTCGTCGCCATCACCGGAGCGAGCGGCGGCATCGGCGAAGCCACGGCCCGTCTGCTCGCGGAGCGCGGCGCGACGGTGGTCCTCGCGGCACGCCGCAGCGAGCGCATCGACGCGATAGCGCGGGAGATCCGGGAGGCGGGGGGCCGCGCTGCCAGCTGCGTCGTCGACGTCACCGTCGCCGGGGACCTGCGCCGCCTGGTCGCCACCACCGTCGAGCGGTACGGCCGTATCGACGTACTGGTGAACAACGCCGGCATCGCACCGATCAGCCCACTGGCCGACCTCGACACCGAAGGCTGGTCGGCCATGATCGACGTCAACCTGCGCGGCATGCTGAACGGTGTCGCCGCCACGCTGCCCGTCTTCCGGGAGCAGGGATCGGGCCACCTGGTCAGCATCGTCTCCGTGGCCGGCCTGTCCGTGTCCCCCTCGATGGCCGTCTACGCCGCGACCAAGAACGCGGTCCGCACCGTCCACGAGGGACTGCGCAGGGAGTCCACCGACGGGGTGGTCCGCACGACGGCCATCTCCCCCGGGTACGTCCAGACCGACCTCGCCGACTCCATGGCGGACCCTCGTATCCGCGAGCAGACACGCGAGAACATGGCCGCAATGGGCATCCCCCCGGCGGCAGTTGCCCGCGCGGTCGCCTTCGCCGTCGAACAGCCGGCGGACGTCGAGATCGGCGAGATCAATGTCCGGCCCACCGTGCAGACGTGACGTCCGCTGTCGCGGGTGCACCGAGACGGCCGCCGCCATGGACGCGGCGGGCGTCAACTCGCCTTGAGGGCAACCACCGTGGCGTGCGTGCGGTCGTGCTCCGCGCGGGCCGATGCGAGGAGGCGCTGCCAGGAGGTGACGGTCGGGCGGCGGCGGAGCAGGGCCCGGCGTTCGCGTTCGGTCATGCCTCCCCAGACGCCGTGTTCGATGCGCTGGTCGAGGGCGTAGGCGAGACACTCGGTTCTCACTCCGCAGCCGCCGCACAGTGTCTTGGCGCGGTTCTGCGCGGTGCCTTCGACGAAGAGGTCGTCGGGGTCAGCCGTTCGACACAGCCCCTGTTCGCCCCAGTTGGTGTCCACCATCCGGTGATGCCGTCCTCTCCCCTGGCCTGCATGACGAATTGCCGTTTGCTGAAAGCAACAGGCATATGACATCACGCAGTTGAGGGAAACGTTCATTCATCTGCTGCGAGCGTCACACCTTCGGGTGAGCGGTGATTGCTTTCCACGCGCGGGGGCGCTAAGGGCGCCCCCTACCGGCGACAACCGAGGCCGGCGCGTGGTGCGTCAGCGTCTGCGCCAGTTCCAGCCGCTGCCGATTCCCGCCACGTGCAACGCCAGCGCGGTCAGCCCGAGAAGCATCACATTGGTCGAGGTGAAGGTGTCGTTGGTCGAGATGTCCGCCGCATTGATCAGGAAGGAGATGAAGAACAAGACCGCCGAGAGGATCGCCAGCATGATGTCCGTCCGTTCGTGAAGTCGGTGCGTACCGTGTGCGATCCGGATGCCCGCGACTGAGCCGAACACACGGGCGAGCGAGCCGGAAACCGTCGAATCCCTGGAACAACGGTTGTGGACCGTCGGCACACCTGCCACACCGTCAACATCCGAGGTCAGCGCATGGACCGGGCCTCACCAGGCAGTTCGTGGAAGCCGCTGCGCGCTTCCCGCCGCCCGCATAACGTGCGGAATCCCGAACCGCTCCCCCACGTTCCCCGCGGTCCGCACCTCTTGGGGCCCTCGACCTACCAGGAGATCTTGGGATGTCCTCCGACAGCTCCGACTTACCTTCCGGGTTCTGTCCGGCGCAGCACCGGCCCGCCCGGCACGCCTCCCCCTCCCCAGGTCCGCAGTCGTCCCGCCCGAGTGACGGGCGACGCCCTTTCCGCGCCCGTTCATGGACCGGTCCCCACCGCGATCTGCGACTGCTGCGCCGGGCGAGCCGTCGCCTGCGCCGCGTGGCGACGTTCGCCGCACTCGGCTACTTCGCCGTCTTCCTCACCCTGACCGTCGAGGTCCCCTCGGTCATGACCCGCCCCGCCCCCGGCGGCCTGCCCATCGGGCTGGTGCTCGCACTTGTCCAACTCCCCGTCACCTGGCTGGCGGTGGCCCTCTACGAGTTCATCGCGCGCCGGTACGTCGACCCGCTGGCCCGGCGCGTGCGCCGGCACGCGTACGGCGCCGTCGACGCGGAGCCGCGGTCATGACCGACTTCGACGGCACCGCGCAGTCCTGGTCACTCGTGGCGTTCTGCACGGTCGTCACCCTCACGCTGCTTCTGTGCGTGCTCACCGGCCCCGACCGCGACGACCTCGCCGAGTTCTACACCGGCTACCGCTCCCTGTCGCCCCTGCGCAACGGCCTGGCCATCGCCGGTGACTACATCTCCGCGGCCACCGTGCTCACCGTCGGCGGGATCATCGCGCTCTGCGGTTACGACGGTGTCGTACTGGCCCTGAGCACCTTGCTGTCCCTGCTGCTCCTGATGGTCCTGCTGGCCGAACCCCTGCACCACACCGGCAAATTCACCATGGGCGACGCACTCGGCCGACGGCTGCCCGGCCGCGCCGTGCGCGTCACGGCCTGCGCGGTCACCCTGGCCTCACTGGTGCCGATGATGGTCGTCCAACTCGCGGGCGTGGGGCAGTTGCTCGCGTACGTCCTCGGCTTCTCCGACAGTGCCATGCGGAGCGGCTGCGTCGTCGGGGCCGGAGCACTGATGATCACGTACGCGGCCATCGGGGGGATGCGGGGCACCGCCCTGATCCAGATCCTGAAGACGGTGATGCTGCTGGGCTCGGGGCTGATCGTCGCCACGCTCGTTCTGCACACCTTCGGCTGGAGCCCCCGGAACCTCTTCCAGGCCGCCGCACGGCGCAGCGGGGCAGGCGACGCCTTCCTGCGCTACGGCCTGCAGTTCGCGGGCGGGGCACACAGCGGTCTCGACATGGTCAGCACACAGTGCGCCATCGTGCTGGGGGGCGCCTGTCTGCCGCACGTCACCATGCGCATGTACAGCGCCGGCAGCGCACGCCAGGTGCGGCGCGCGATGAGCTGGGCGGTGTCCACCGTCGCCCTGTTCGTCGCCGTTGTCGTCGTCATCGCCGTCGGCGCCACGGCCCTCATCGGGCGGACCGGCGTCACCGCCGCCGACCCACGGGGCAACACCGCCTATCTGCTGGGCGCGCGTGCCGCGTTCGGGATGCAACTGTCGCATGCGGAAAGCCTGTTGTTCACCGCGGTCACCACAGCGATCTTCCTGACGCTGCTGGCCTCCGTGGCCAGCATGACGCTGGCCTGCGCCAACTCCCTGGCCCACGACGTCGCCGCCACCCGCCGTCCCACGACGCCGCAGCGGGAGACGGCACTGGCGCGTCTGGCCGCCCTGGCCGTGGGCGTCCCGGTGATCCTGCTGGCCGTCGTGGCGCAGCACCGCAGCCTCCAGCCGCTCGCCATCCTGTCGTTCTGCCTGGGCGCCTCCGCCATCGCGCCCGCGCTCGTCTACAGCCTCTTCTGGCGGCGCTACACACGCGCCGGCCTGCTGTGCACACTCATCGGCGGCAGCCTGAGCGTCCTCGTCCTCATCACCGGTACCAGCCTCGTCTCCGGAACTCCCCAATCGGCTTTCCCCGACGCCGACTTCAACTGGTTCCCCTTCACCACCACGGCCCTCGTCTCGGTACCGGCCGGCTTCCTGTGCGGCGTGCTGGGCACACTCCTGTCCCACCGAAGGACGGCCGTACGAGAACGGGACCGTTACGAGGCCGTCGAGCCCCTCCTGCTCGCCGGACCGTCACGGCGCGCGAGCCGATGACGCGACGGCCCGCAACCACCGCCATGTGTCCACAGAACGCTCGCTCTACACAACTCCCGCCACCACCACGACGATCAGCACCAGCACGATCAGCAGGAGCGCCACCTTCAGCAGACCGAACCGGCGGGCCGGCAGTGCGTCCTGCGGGGGCGGAGGCGGGGGCGGCACCACGGCCGGCACCGGTACCGGCCGCGGTGCGTTGAAGACGTCGTGACCGGTGAGCGCGGCCCGGTCGCACCAGGGGCAGGACGGCAGATGGGAGCCGTACGTGTGCAGCGGCCGGGCGGGGCACACCCGTATCCGCGTCCGCTCCCCGTCCAGTGCCCGCAGCCAGGCGTCCGCCGGCGGGCGGGCGGCGGGGGCCCGCACGCCGGGGCCGAACGCGGCGCGGGCCAGGGTGAGCAGGTCGGGCGGAAGCACCGACGGGTCGACCGTGCCGCGTGGCACGGTCACCAGCTCCGGGCGCACCACGTACGAGACGCTGGCGGCGATGTTGTCCTTCACGGTCGACTCGGAGGTGCTCTCGTGCGGCACGCCCCCGAAGGGGTGGTTGCCGGCGGTCAGCAGCTGGTAGACGAGCACGGCCAGGGCGAAGTCGTCGCTTGACCGGTTGGCGGGCGCGCCCGTCTGCCGCTCCGGGGCGGAGTAGTCGGTGGTGTGCATCAGGCACGGGAACGGCTCGCCCGTCGCGGGGTCGGTGAAGGCGATGGAGTCGCAGTCCAGGAAGGTGACGAAGCCGTTGGTGTCGACGACGACGTTGCTGCTGGAGAAGTCGCCGATGACGAGGTTGTCGTAGTGCATGCGCGCGGTCATGAAGGCGAGGTTCCAGGCGACGCCGAGCAGGAAGCGCCAGTCGGCCCGGTCGGGGAAGAGCCTCAGGCGCTGGGCGCGGGTGAACAGGCCCACCAGCTGGACGTGTTCAGGCTCGCCGAAGCGGTGCATGCCGTAGCCGAGGAACTCACCGCCGCTGCCGCGGGCGAGCGCGGTGGGCCAGGCCAGCTCCGGCGGCTGGAAGCAGTTGGTGGGGCGGGCGGCCAGCGGTGACATGGTCAGCATCCGGGCCAGCCGCCGTTCCTGGTCGGGGCCGGGCGGGTCGCGGTAGAGCTTGACGACAGTGCGGTGGTCGCCCTCGACCGGGAAGACGGCCGCCTGGCCGCCGCCCTTCAGCGGCGCCTCGGCGAGCACCACCGGCTTGCCGTCGAGATGGACCACCCGTCGGCTCATGAGCGTGGCCTGCGCACGGCTCGCAGCAGCGTCTTGTCGTCCGCGTTCAGCGCGGTCAGCCGGTCCGACCTGAGCAGCGCGGCGAGGCTGTCGTGCGCGCTGTCGGACACGGGCCCGGGGCCGTCCAGGGAACGGAAGACGGCGTCTGCGAAGGAGGCGTTGGGCGTGGGCGGGCCGTCGGCGGACCGGGAGAGCGCGGCCTGGGCGAGGCCGTCGGTGGACAGCAGGACGCCGTCGATGCCCGCGTCGCACACACAGTCGGTGTGCACCTGGCGGGCCGCGTCCGGCGAGGTGAGGAAGACGGTCTCGTTGCTGTACTCCCCGGTGGCGGGCGGCTGCGGCAGCAGATGGAACTGCCGTCGGCCGTCCTCGCTGCCGGCGCGCAGCACGACGAAGCCGTCACCGACGCTGAGATGGCCCAGCCAGCCCGGCGCGAGCACCACGACGGTGAGCGTGGTCGCGAAGTCCGCGGCGTCCGGGCCGGTGGTGTCCAGGAACACCTTGGTGACGTCGTGGAAGGCGTCCAGCAGCAGGTCGTGCACGCGCTCGCCGGGCGGCGCGTCGACGGCCGCGGCGGCCCGCCGTACGAAGTGCTCGCCGGCCAGGGCGACCGCGAGCCGTGAACCCTCCTCCGAGCGCGGCCGGCTGCCGGCGCCGTCCGCGACGGCCAGGACGGCGAGCGGCCCGGACTCGGTGTGCGCGCACGCGTCCTGGCAGGGTCGGCCGTCCCGGCGGTGCCGGTAGCCCTCGACGCTCATGCCGTGGATCCGCCAGCCGGCGCTGCCCTCGTCCATCGCCTAGCTCTCCCAGGCCGGACGCTGCGTCTTGAACTGGCTGAAGATCTTCTCGAAGACCTCGTCCCCGGCCCCCTTCTGCTCGGCGTTCGCGCTGGCCGACATCATCTGCAGCAGCTCGCGGAACGGGAACCCGTGGATGGTCGCGTTGAACTTCGGCGCGAACGCCCGCAGCACCTGCTCGCCCAGGTCGGTGATGCCGCCGACACCGATCGCGTACAGCCGGAAGCGGCGGGCACCCTGCTCCTCGGCCAGCACCGGCACCAGCCGCTGCCAGGCGTCGGTGCGCCGGCCCTGGGCGTCGGTCGGCAGCCCGTCGGTGACCAGGCAGATCTGCGGGCGGTAGTACTGAAGGCCGGAGGCGCGCAGTTCGGCCTTGCGGGCCGCGACGATGTGCATCGACAGCTCCAGGGCTTCCGTCATCAGGGTCACGCCCGTGGCACCCAGCATCGGCGGCCGGAACTGGTGCGCGGGCACGAACGGGCTCACCGGAGCTCCGGGGGCGAGCAGTTGGGGCCCTCGCCACGCGGCGACGGCCTGGCCGCCGAAGGTGACCACGGCGACCTCGACGCTGTAGCTGAGGGCGACGTCCTCGTGCAGTTCCCGGGTCCATTCCACGAGCGCGTTGTTGAGCGTCTGGATCGGCTGGCCCGCCATGGAGCTGGAGGTGTCCAGGCACAGCACCAGCGGCAGGCGCTGGGCGTTGTTCTCGAACTCGATGTCGGCGTACTCCGCCGGCAGGGTGGGCGGGTATTCGCTGGACATGGCGTCTCCTGGTGCGGCGGTGCTTCAACGGGCGTGGGTCTGCCGTCCGGTGGCGGGCGGGAAGGCGTACAGGAGGTCGGCGTCGCGATCCGGTCCGCCGGTGACGTCGACGCGCGCACCGGGCCCGGGCGGCGCCTGCCCGGGCTGCGCCCACACCGCCCGTCGGAGCACCCGGCCGATCTCGACGTATCCCTGGGGGTGCAGGTCGGTGCGTACGACGGCGGGGCGGGTGGGACCGTTTCGGGCTGCGGGACCACGGCTTTGTGCCGGGGCCGGGACGGTCCTGAGGCGGGTGGTCGGCTCGGCGGTGAGGTCGGGGGCCACGCCCCGGGGAACGCTTCGGGATGCGGCCAGGGCGGGGCGCGGGGCGCGGGAGCGGCGAACCGCGAGGACGAGGGCCGTGAGGAGAATGACGAGCAGAGCGCTCATGCCGTACAGGAGCCAGGTCTTGGCGCCGGTGCCCCGGTCGGCGGGAGTGACGGCGTACATGTACCTCCCCGTCACCTGCTCGGTGGTGATCAGCCGGCTGCCGGGGACCTGAGCCGGTTTGCCGGCAGCGGGCCCCACCACGTCGCACAGATCCTTGTAGGCCCGGGAGCAGGCGCCGGCGCGCTCCAGTTCGGTGACGGTGCCGTGCGACAACCGGTCGATCCTGGCGTCCGGGTCGACGACGCGGCGCCCGGCGAGCACGAGCAGGACCGTTCCACCCTCACCGGTGGAGACCCCGGTCGGCACCAGGACCTCCAGATTGCCCCGGTCCCGCACGGCGCTGCGGACGGCGGCCCGGCGGTCCTTTGCGCTGCCGTCCAGGGACACCACGCGGTCGACCGTGACGGTGACCGTCCCGCCGCCGAGCCGACGGGACCAGCAGGCAAGCCTGGCCGAGAAATCCCCGTCGCACGAGCCGTCGGCCCCGGCCGGCCCCGGCGTCAGCACCGCGAAGAAAATCCCGAGAAGCATGGTGAAACAGAGTGAACGCCTCATGGACAACCCCCCGTGGCCTGAAAAGACCCGTGCCCATAGTGAGGGCAATACGCCCTTACCCGAAAGGGGTTGAGAGCCCTCACGGCCATCACTTCTAAAGCTTGAACACCTGATGGCAACGGGTGAACATCTGCCGCGCCCGTTCCACCCAGTCACTGGCCAGAGCATCGAAGTCCGCCTGGGTGACACGGCAGGTCAGCGGCAGGTTGCACACCCCGGCGAGACAGGGGCGCGGTCCTCGGACGTCCCATACGGAGAGCATCGGATTCAGCTGTTCGGTGTTCCACGCGTTCGACGCGGCGGCGGCGACGGCCAGTTGGTCATGGCGCAGGAAATGACCGTCGGTGACAAAGGCGACGAGGAGCCGTTTGGTGGTCATGAATCTGACCGTGAGGGTACGGCCCGTTTCCTTGAGGTCGAATTGGAGGGACATGGAGTCGGTGTCCGCCACGGCGCGGTAATTCCTGTCGACTCCCCATCTCTGCACCAACTGCCGCCAGTGCGTGCCGATTTCGTGCACGGGTGAGGGCGACGGCTCAGAGGGTGGCACGGCCCACCGCCCGGGCGACCATCTCGTCGGTCAGGCCGGCGTCCAGGAGCGCCTGGGCGTGCAGCAGCAGACAGGAGGGAACGGACACGCTCGCACCGGAGTCGCGGCGGGCGGCCAGTTCACCCACCCGGATCTCGATCGTGCGCCGCACCTTGGGCGGGGGCCACGACGGCGGTGGCCCGCTCTCCTCGATCAGTCCGGCCAGCAGCTCGCCGAGTCCGGGCCGGTCCTCGGGCCGTTTCGCCAGACAGCGCGAGATCAGGGGCCGCAGGCCCTGCGGTACGGCGTCGAGGCGCGGTGGGCCGAACACGACCTGGTAGCGCACCGAGTCCCCCGCCCCGTGCGGCGGCCGGCCCGTCAGGGCGTAGACCAGGACCCCGCCGAGGGAGAAGACGTCGGTGGGCGGGCCGACGGGCCCGCCCTTCATCTGCTCGGGCGACATGAAGGACGGTGTGCCGACGACGAGACCGGCCTGGGTGAGCCCGGGGGAGCCGTCGACGCGGGAGATCCCGAAGTCGATGACGCGCGGCCCGTCCGACGCCAGCAGCACGTTGGCCGGCTTGAGGTCGCGGTGCACGACACCGGCCGCGTGCACCGCCTGCAGCGCCTCGACCAGGAAGGCGCCGAGCCGGCGTGCCTGTTCCTCGGGCAGCGGCCCGTCCGTGCGGACCGCCTCCGCCAGCGACGGGCCGGGGACGTACAGCGTGGCCAGCCACGGCAGTTCGGCGTCGGTGTCGGCGTCGACAACGGCCGCCGTGTACGCGCCGCTGACGACCCGGGCGGCCGCGACCTCGCGGGCGAAGCGTTCGCGGAACTCGGGCTCCGCCGCGAGTTCGGGGCGCACCACCTTCACCGCCACCTCGCGTCCGGCCGGCGACCGCCCGAGATAGACCCAGCCCATGCCGCCGGAGCCCAGCCGCCCCACGATGCGGTACGGCCCCACCTTCATGGGATCGCTGACCGGTGTGCGCATCCCGCTCACCTCATTTCGGGGTTCGTTGCAGGATGTCCCGAGTCTCCCGCGAAATCCCGGTCCGCACAGAGGTGATGCGCGAATTGACGAAAGCGGTCACCAGGTGGGGATCATGCCGCCGTCGATCACGAAATCGCTTCCGGTGATGTTGGCCGAACGGTCACCGGCCAGGAACACGGCCAGTTCCGCCACCTCCCGCGGCTTGGTGAAGCGGCCGGTGAGCATGGACGACTTGGCGCCGGCCACGATGTCCTCGGGCCTGCCGCCCATCGCGGCCGACACCGTGTCGGCCACTCCTCCCCCGCCGAGCCACAGATCCGTCTCCACCGGCCCCGGGCTCACCGTGTTGAGGCGGACGCCCTTGGGACCGACCTCCTTGGAGAGGGCCTTGGAGAAGGCGACGAGGGCGGCCTTGCCCGCGCTGTAGTCGATCACGAGCGGGTCGGGCAGGGTGGCGTTGACCGAGGCGATCGTGACGATGGAGCCACGGCCCCCCTCGAGCATCACCGGCAGGGCGGCTCGCGTGACCCGCACGGCCGCGAGGAGGTTCAGGTCGAGGGTGCGCTGCCACTCCTCGTCGGTCACCGTGAGGAAGCCGCCGGTGCGGGGCGGCGCCGTACCGACGTTGTTGACGAGGATGTCCACGCGTCCCTGCGCGGCCTCGATCAGCCGCTCGGCGGCGGCCGGCTCGCCCAGGTCGACGGGCACCCAGGTCACCGAGCCCCCCTCGACCAGGACGTCCAGCTCCTTCGACGACGTACGGGACCCGGCGACGACGGATGCTCCGGCTTCGGTGAGGGCCTCGGTCACCGCCAGTCCGATGCCCTTGCTCGCGCCCGTGACGACGGCGGTTCTGCCCTGAAGTTCGCTGCCCATGACATCGGCTCCTTGGAAGGGGGCGGGACGCGGCCGACGAACGGCGCGGCCTGGCACCCACGGTGCCAGGCCCGTACCGGCTCCGCAGGGCGAACGGGTCACCCCGCTCACCCCACTGCGTCCGCCCGGCGGGAGTTCGTGCCCCCGCCGCGGCCCGATGTCATGCGCCACCGCGGACGGCGCCTCCACCCGTCGTCGGCGAGGCCCGTTCCACGTCCTTGCGGGATCAGCCGAGGATGCGGCGCTTCTGCTCCTCGAACTCCGCTTCGGTCAGAACGCCTTGCGCCTTCAGCTCGCCCAGCTGCTTGAGCTGCGCGATCTTGTCGTTCATATCGCTTGAGGGCGCGGCGGCAGGCGGCGCCTGCTGGGGAGGTGCCTGCTGCTGCTGTTGTTGTCCACTGTCCTGCTGCGCCCACCGTCCGGCCTGGCGCCGCGAAACGCGGTTCGACACGGCCGTGGCGGTGCCGGCGACGACAGCGGTGCGCGCGACACCGCGAAGCAGTCCGGGCATGTCCACTCATCTCCCAGGGGTGTGTGGCCCGCAGGCACAGGGATACGGTGCCGCGGGCTCGGGTCTCGGATCAGGCGATCGCGGATCCCGCTCCTGACGGCGAGGTCTCGATCGCCTCCAAGGAGGCCAGCAGGGCCTGGACCGGGATGCGTCCGCTCGCCACCATCTGGGCGCCGCCCCGCCTCAGCGCACGGGCCAGCGGCGCCGCCCACAGGTTCTCGTAGACCAGGAGCGCCGCGGAGTTCCCCGGCTGCACCGCGTGGCCGGCTTCCATGATGTCGTCGTCGCCCATCAGGCCGGAGGAGGCTCCTTCGAAGACCGTCAGATCGGCCTCGTCCCCCGCGTCCTTGAGCTCCATGACCGAGACCGTGCCGTCCTCGTCCTTGCGCACGAAGAGAAAGTCGAGAATACGGACGATGCCGCGGTCCACCAGATCGACGAGCAGCGGCAACCCCTCACCCGTCATCCGATTGCCGGGGAACTCGACGACCAGATAGTCGACGGGCCCCATTTCTTCCAGGTCGTCCTTCATGGTCACTCCTGACTTTCGGTACGGGACCGACGGCCGGCGCGGGCCGGTATGCGGCAGCTCACCAGCGCCGGGCCGCGGATCAGTCGCTGTCGTCCAGCAGACCGAACGCCTCGGCGATCTTGCCGGCCGCCGAGACGATACGAGCGCTGCCGACCACCGGGGCGATCGCGATCAGCGTGCCCTGCACCTTCTCCCAGGGAACGCCGCTCTCGGCGGCAGCACCCACGTTGAGCAGATAGCTCGAGGGCGCGGCGTCCGTGGCGACCAGCGCGGCGATCCGCGCCAGCAGATACGTCTCCGTGTCCAGACCGGACCTCTCGAAGGTGTCGAGCTGCATCTGGACCAGCGTTTCGAACACCGGGGCGTCGGCCTCGGCCAGGCTCCCGATATTCCGTTCCGCGGTCGTCTCCCCAGCCATGTCGGCGCTCCTTTCGCTCCCGTCGCCTGCTCATGCTCACGCAACCGGGACGGGGGCGGCATCACCCATGGCGGGTGGTCCGACGGACGCCGCGCACGCAACGCGCGGAAGCCGGTGGCCGGCCGGATCCCCGAACGCGCCGTCACCGCTCTTCGCTGCGGCCGAACCTCAGGTAGGCGATCAGGCCGAAGATGTTCCCGAAGGCGCAGATGGCCAGCCACACCTGGGGCGGGTACTGCCGGGTGCGTCGGTGCCGTGCGATGTCGACCATGCACAGGACGGCGGGGAGGATCGCGATGAGCGGCACGATCGCGACCCACGGAGTGGTCGGGGTCGAGCTGAAGGAGTCGGCCGGCATGGCGGGTCCTCCGGGGACGGTCTTCTACGGGGTTTCGGGCGCCAGGATGAAGATCCCGGCGACCTTCTCGTCGGTGTCGAACGCGACCCGGGCCTTCATGTCGCCGGCCTCGTAACGCAGCGGGATGTCGACGACCGTGTGGTCACCGATCCGGCGGACGAACGGCTCGTCCTCGCCGAAGCCCTCGAAGGCCCCCACCAGGCCGGTGACCGTGGCCAGTCCGTTCAGGCGGGCCTCATCGGTGAACGCCTCCAGGACCTGCGCGTCGAACGACTGCCTGGCTTCGTCCATACGTCCGTCGAGCACGGCCTTGACGATCGTGAGCGCCCGCGGCGCGGCGTCGGCCATGCGCACTGTCTTGTCCATGGGTTCTCCCGTCCGGGGGTCGATGGGCCGGCCGAACCGCTGGAAGGCGGCCTGGCGGGTGACGCCGAGCAGGTCCCCGATCTCCTGCCAGGTGTGGCCGGCGTCCCGGCCCTGCTGCACACAGAGCCTGAGCACCTGCTCCGCCAGCTCGTCGATGCTCTGAGCCCGCCGGACCAGATCGAGGTAGGCGGGCGGCGCCAACGGGCTGCCCAGCGCCTCTGCCAGAACGGAAGCCTGCTGGGCCAGCAGGCCGCTCAGGGCGGCGAGGGACGGTGAGTCGCTCATACGTAAAGGATGCCTTTACGCCTTCTCGGCGTCAAGGCATCCTTTACAGGAGCTGAACCGGCTGGACCGGCCTGGTGGGCGGACCGGCTGGACCGCCGAGCGTTCAGAGTCCCGCTCGGGTGAACGTCATATGCGTGACTCCGCTGGGCGAGGAGACGGCCTCGGCCTCGTAGTCCTTCTCGAGGTCCTCCAGCCCGTCCCACAGGCGCACGCCCCGGCCGAGCAGGATCGGGACGACCACGACGTGCATGTGGTCGATGAGCCTGGCCGCGAGGAAGTCACGGATCACGGTGGCGCCCCCGCCGATGCGTACGTCCTGGCCGCCCGCGGCGTCGCGGGCCGCCTCGAGCGCCTTGGCCGGCTCGGTGTCGAGGAAGTGGAACGTCGTGCCGCCCTCCATCTCGATAGACGGGCGCGTGTGGTGGGTGAGGATGAAGGTCGGTGTGTGGAACGGCGGGTTGGGTCCCCACCATCCCTTCCACTCCGGGTCCTCGTGCCATCCGGGGTGGCCGAACTTCCCGGCGCCCATGATCTCGGCGCCGATCCCGGGGTCGAACCGCCGCGCGAAGGCGTCGTCGACGCCGGTGGTCCCGCCGGGCCGGCCGACCATGTCGTGCCAGAACCGGGTGCTGAACATCCACTGGTGCAGCCGTTCCCCGGCGTGGCCGAACGGCGCGTCGCGGCTCTGCCCCTCACCGGTGGCGAAGCCGTCGAGCGAGATCGAGAAGTTGTGGACGCGTGCGAGTGACATGGCTGGCTGTTCCTCTCCTCGTGCCGGTCCCGCTTCGTGTCGACCGGCTCGGCCGTAGAGCGTCCGGGGCCGCCGGTGCCGGGACGCCCAGTGCCGATTCTTACGTCAACGGGGAGGCGGTGCCCACCGAAGCGGGGCATGACTGCTGCCCCGGTCTCAGTTCGACGTCGCCTCCGTACGGGTCAACTGCCGCTTCGGTGCGCGCAGTAGACGCAGGCCGACCACACCCTGAAGGGTCATCGCGGCGGCGGCCGAGGCGGCGAGCGCGAAGCCACCGCGTGGTCCGAGCGAGTCGATCGCCCAGCCGGAGACGGCCGCGGCGACGGCCGAACCCGCGGCGCTTGCGGAGCCGAGCCAGGAGAACGCCTGGGTCAGGACGGCCCGGTGGACGGTCGACTCGGTGAGCACGGAGAAGAGCGCGAGAAGCGGGGGGATCGTGGCACCGGTCAGCACCACGACCAGGCCCAGCCCGAGCGGTGAGCCGACCGCGAGCAACAGCACCGTGCCGGCCGTCAACGCACCGCTCGCCGCGAGCAGTTGCACGGGCGCTGTCGTTCGCCACCGGCGCAGCCCGTACAGCCAACCGGCCAGCAGTCCGCTGCAGTTGGAGACGGCGAAGACCGGGGCCGCGGCGCCCGGCGCACCGTGCTCCACCACGAAGGCGGTCACCGACACCTGCATGGCGCCGAAGTAGACACCGATGGCGAGGTTGAGGCCCACCAGTACGTGGACCGCACCGCTCAGCAAGGAGTGGTCCTCGCGGGTGTGCGCGGCGCCGTCGCCGGCCGGCGAGGGTGCTGTGCCGCGCTGCGCCGCGAGGATCAGCCCGCCGCCCACCGAAAGGGAGGCGGCCAGCACCGTCCCGGCCATCGGGTGTCCGGCCGCGGCGAGGGCGCTGATCGTCGCCGGGCCCACGAGGTAGCCCACGGCGTTGCCGAGGGACTCCAGCGCGAAGGCGGTGGGCAGTTCCGCCGCGCGATCGGCCCGGAGCAGGTGTGCCCAGCGCGCCGCCGACATGGCGGCGAGCTGGGGGACGCTCGCCCCGGCCTGCGCACCGCCCAGGACCAGAAGGGGAGCGGAGGCGTCGGCGGCGACGAGGGCCACGAGGACCGCCACCGCCGCGGCGTGGGCGAGCAGAGCGGGCGGCAGGACCCGGGTCTGCCCGAAACGGTCCACGAGCCGGGCCAGTTGGGGCGCCCCGACCGCTTCCGCCACCGCGAACGCGCCGCCGGCCAGGCCGGCCGAGGCGAAGCTGCCGGTGCGGCCGTGCACGAGCCAGACGATGCTCAGGCCGGTCATCGCGACGCCGACACGCCCCAGCAAGGCCGGCAGGAAAAAGGCCGCGGCACCCGGGGTGCGCAGCAGGGAACGGTAGTTCGCCGAGGGCACGGCGAGTCCATTTCGCTGCCCGGCGGGACGGCCCACCTGGGTCGTCGGTGCCCGAATGAACCGACCCGTGGTCGCCGCCTGGAACCGTCCAGTTCTGGCACGGAGAGGGGACACGCGCCCCGCACCGACTCCGTCACCGGGCAGAAGTCTCGAAGTGTCGCAGGTGGGTGTGAATCGCGGCCATTCTCCTTCGCCGAAGACCGTGATGTCCATGACGGGCGGCGTCCATCACGGGCGGCGTCCATCACGGCACGGGCACTAGCTTCGGCCGCGCATCATCGACATCAGCAGCCCGTGGGTCTCGTCGTCGGCGGCGGCCACGAGCCCGCGACCCGCCTCGCCGACCGGGGCACCGTCGATCCCGGTGACCACGCAGCCGGCGGCCCGGCACAGGGCGATGCCGGCCGCGAAGTGCACGCTGTCGCACAGGCCGACGCCGTCGGTGACGTACGCGGCGCGCCTGCCGGCGGCGACCCAGGCCAGCGCCAGCGTCGAGGACGCGACGCGCGGCCGGAAGCTTTCGCCGAACTCGGGGCGGGCCAGCAGGTCCACGGCCCGGAATCCGGGCGCACTCGGGAACGGCGGATCCAGGTTGACGTCCACCAGCCGGCTGGCGGGCGTGGGCGCCAGCAGTGCGTCCTCGGCCCCCTCCTGCCGCACCCAGGCACTCTTCCCGTCGGTGAAGAAGACCTCGCCGCCGAACGGGTCGGCCACCGCCGCCGCGCCCTCGCGCAGCGCCACGTTGACGGCCACCAGCTTGGTGCCGACGGCGTAGTTCAGCGTGCCGCACAGGGGATCCACCAGCCACTGGCGCACGGCGTCGGCGGCGCCCTGCCGCCCGCCTTCCTCACCGAGCACCGCGTCATCGGGCCGTGCGGCACGGAGGACGCCGAGGATCGCCTGCTCGGCCGCCACGTCGGCGGCGGTGGCGAAGTCCCCGGCGCCCTTGTCGATGCGGTCGAGCGGCCGGCCGTACATGCCGCGCACCACGTCCGCGCCGGCCAGCGCCCCGGCTATCGCGACAGCGGCATCGTCAGAACCTCCGTAAGAATTGATCACGCCGCGCAGACTACCGAGGTGGGGCCGCCGCTCCCACAGACTTTCCCCGTCGGAGCACTAGCGGTTGACGGAGCGCATGCCCGCCTCGTCGTACCGCTCGCCGGCCGCCTCCGGCAGCTCCGCGTCGATGCGGGCCAGGTCGTCCTTTGTCAGCTCGATGTCGACCGCGCCGGCGTTCTGCTCCAGGTAGGTCCGGCGCTTGGTGCCCGGGATCGGCACCAGGTCCTCGCCCTGGGCCAGCACCCAGGCGATGGCCAGCTGGGCCGGGGTCACGTCCTTCTCGGCGGCGATCTCCCGCACCTTGGCCGCCAGCCGCTGGTTCGCCTCCAGGTTGCTGTCCTGGAAGCGCGGGTTCTGCCGGCGCCAGTCGTTCGCGTCCAGGTCGTCCGGCGAGGTGAACCGCCCGGCGAGGAAGCCGCGGCCGAGCGGCGAGTACGGCACGAAGCCGATGCCCAGTTCCCGGCAGGCGGGCAGCACCTCGGCCTCCACGTCGCGCGACCACAGGGAGTACTCGCTCTGCACGGCGGTGATCGGGTGGACGGCGTGGGCGCGCCGGATGGTCTCCGCGCTCGCCTCGCTCAGCCCGATATGCCGCACGGTTCCCTCGGCGACCAGTTCGCCCAGCGCGCCGACGGTCTCCTCGATGGGCACGTTCGGGTCGACCCGGTGCTGGTAGTACAGGTCGATGTGATCGGTTCCCAGCCGTTGCAGGGAGCCGTGGACCGAGCTGCGGACATGCTCGGCCGAACCGTCCTGCGGGCCGACCGTGCTGATGTCGCCGGGTACGGCGTCGTCCATCCGGTAGTTGAACTTCGTCGCGAGCACGTACTCGTCGCGATGCCCCCGGATCGCCTCGCCGACGAGCGACTCGTTGGTGAGCGGCCCGTACATCTGCGCGGTGTCGAGGAAGTTCATGCCGAGGTCGAGGGCGTGCCGGATGGTCGCGATCCCCTCCTCCTGGTCCGTCGATCCGTAGAAGGCGGACATGCCCATGCACCCGAGGCCGATGGCCGATACCTGGAGGTCCCGCAGACTGCGCTTCCGCATGCCGTGTCCCAGCCTTTCGCTCGTTCGTCGTTCGGGGCGTCATCCGTCCGGTGACGGATTGGGCCGCCCGACGTCCCGTGGCGCACACCGGCCTGCGAGGCCCGTGCACCGCGGCGTTCTCGACGCTACGACCTGAAGCGCACTCCAACGCAAGTCAGCCGCTGCCGCGTACGGGACGTGCCCTGCCCCGGCCGGGCTCAGGGGCAGCCGGGGCAGGTGCTCAGGGTGTGGGACACCAGTCGTGCGAAAGGGAGTCGCGCAGGGCCGAGTGCAGGGCGGGCGCGCTGGTGCATTCGCGGCCGCGGGACGGCGGGACGCGCCAGTGGGGGCCGGGGCCCGTGGTGCGGTGCGGCGGCGGGACCGCCACGTGGCATCCGGCACCGAGCACCTGGACCCCGGGCAGCTGCCAGTCGGCCGCGGAGCCGGGACGGACCAGCCAGTACAGGAGGCGGCCGTAGCCGTCCGTGATGACGGCGCCCGTCTCGTCACCGAGCCGGCGCATGGCCTGCGACCCGAGGTCGAGCGGTACGCGGACGGCGTCCCACCAGCGACCGGCGGGCAGCAGCTGCGCCTCCGTACCGTCCCCCCGCATCCACCGCGGGGACCAGCTGCCCGTCATCACCCTCACCGGCCCTCCCGTCCGACGCGCCAAGCCTAGAGCCGGACGGTGCAACCGAATTGCGGTGACGCGCAAGGAAGTTGTGACGATACGCAGCGGGGGTCGCGGGATCTCGTCCGGCGACGCTACGGCGACGTAGCTTTACCGTTCGTATCCGGAATTCGTACGACTGGGAGGCTGCGATGGGACACCCCGACCCCTTAGTGATCGACCCGACCGGCCGCGACATCCACGGCGAGGCCGCCCGGGTCCGCGACCGCGGGCCGGTGACGGCGGTGGAACTGCCCGACGGCGTCGGGGCGTGGGCCGTCAGCGACCCCGACCTGCTCAGGCGCCTGCTCACCGACCCGCGTGTCTCCAAGGACCCGCGCCGCCACTGGACCCGCTGGATCAACGGCGAAATCGCCCCGGAATGGCCGCTGTTCACCTGGGTGGCGGTGCAGAACATGTTCACCGCGTACGGCGGCGAGCACAAACGCCTGCGCGCCCTGGTCTCCAAGGCGTTCACCGCACGCCGCACCGCCGCGCTCCGGCCCCGCGTCGAGGAGATCACCGCCGGTCTGCTGGACCGGGTCGAGCAGGCCGGGCGGGACGGTCAGGTCGTCGACCTGCGCGAGGGGTTCTGCTACCCGCTGCCGATCCAGGTGATCAGCGAGCTGTTCGGCCTGCCCGAGGACCAGGGCGCCGAACTGCGCGCCGTCGTGGACAGCATCTTCCACACCTCCGCCACACCGGAGGAGGTCACCGACACCTACACCCGCTTCTACGCCGCTCTCGCCAAACTCGTCGCCCTGAAAAGGGAGTCGCCGGGCGACGACCTGACCTCCGCTCTCATCGCGGCACGCGACGACGAGGACGGCACCCGCCTCAGCGAGCAGGAACTCCTCGACACCCTGGTCCTCATGGTCAGCGCGGGCCACGAGACCACGGTCAACCTCATCGACAACGCCATCCACGCACTGCTCACCCACCCCGAGCAGCTCGCGCTCGTCCGCGACGGCCACGCCTCCTGGGACGACGTGATCGAGGAGACGCTGCGCGTCGAGGCACCGGTCGCCAGCCTGCCGCTGCGGTACGCCGTGGAGGACCTGGCGATGGAGGAGTTCGGGGGTCCCGAAGGAGTCGTGATCGGCAAGGGCGAGGCCATCCTGGCCGCATACGCCGCCGCCGGCCGCCACCCCGGCAAGTACGGTGACGACGCGGACCGCTTCGACGTCACCCGCGTCGACAAGGAGCACCTGGCCTTCGGATACGGCGTGCACTTCTGCCTCGGCGCACCGCTGGGGCGGCTGGAGGCCCAGGTCGCGCTCCCGGCCCTCTTCGACCGCTTCCCGGACCTCCGACTCGCCGTGCCTCAGGAGGAGTTGAGGCCGGTGGACTCCTTCATCTCCAACGGCCACAGGTCCCTCCCGGCGTACCTTCGCTGATCACTCGCCGCGCCACCAGGTCCGCACCCGGTCCCACCAGCCGCGCCGCGCCCGCGCCACGGCCGGCGGCGCGGACGGCTGAGCCGGCACGGCCGGGTGCGCCACGGACGGACCGCCGTCGGTGGCGGGCCTGGCGACGGCGGCCGGCGGGAACGTCACGGGCAGCGCGGCCAGCGCCCGGTGGAACGGGCCCGGCCGCCACACCAAGTCGTCGACCGGCACGGCGAGTTCGAGGTCGGGCAGGCGATCGAGGAGCTTCTCCACGGCCGCTGCCGCGATCAGCCGGGCGGGACTCTGCGCCGGACACGTGTGCGGGCCCGCGCTCCACGCCAAGTGGGCTCGGTTCCCGGCGCGTTGGTCGCTGGTGAGCGTGGGGTCGTTGTTCGCCGCGGCGAGCGAGACCACGATCGGATGGCCCGGGTGCAGGGCGATCCCCTCGTACACGACGTCGTGCAGCGCGTAGTGCACGGCGTAGTTGGCCATGGGCGGGTCGTTCCACAGCACCTCGTCGAGGGCGTCCTCCACCGGCAGGCTGCCGCCCGACAAGTCGCCGGCGAAGCGGTCGTCGGACAGCAGCAGCCGCAGACTGTTCGCGATCAGGTTCTGCTGCGGCTCGGTGCCCGCGCCCATGAGCAGGACGAGGTTGTGGACCATCTCCTCGTCGGTCAGCCCGGCCGGGTGGGCCAGCAGCCAGGAGGTCACGTCCTGGCCGGGCTGCCCACGCTTGAGCGCGACGAGGTCGAACAGGGTCGTGGCGAGCAGCTCGTTCGCCTTCTCCGCGTCGACGCCGTCGAAGATCCCGGACATGCCCTGTACGAGCCGTTCCCCGTACTCGGCCGGGCAGCCGAAGAGGTGGTTGAACACCAGCAGGGGCAGCACCTGCGCGTACTCGCCGAGGAGATCGGCCTTGCCCGTGGGCGCGAACCGGTCGATGAGGGTGTCGGCGCTGGTCTCGACGTATCCGCGCAGCGTGTTCGGCTCCACGCGGGCCAGGCTGTCGGTGATCGCGCCGCGCAGCCGGCGGTGCTCGGCGCCGTCGGTCCACAGCGCGTTCGGCCGGTACATCATCATCGGCACGACCGGGCTGTCGGCGGGGACGGTCCCGTCGGCCAGGGCCTGCCAGCGGCGGGGGTCCTTGGAGAAGGTCTCGGGGCTGCGCAGGACGTGCAGGGCGGCGTCGTAGCCGACGGCGAGCCAGGCCTGCACGCCGGGCGCCAGCTCGACCGGGGCGATCGGGCCGGACCGGCGCAGCCGGTCGTAGACGGCGCCCGGGTCGGCGGCGAACCCGGTTCCGTAGAGGGCCTCGTGGGCGGGGCAGCCCGGTGGTGGGGCGGCTGGCCGGGGCGGTTCGGAGGTCACGCGTGCTCCAGTTGGCCGGTGGGAGTCCCGCCGCTCGAGGGGCGGCGGGCAGGAGGGAGGGTCAGGAGGTACTCGACGAGGGCGATCAGCGCCTGGGTGGACGAGACGCGGTCGCGGGCGTCGCAGCGCACGAGGGGGGTCTCGGGCAGCAGGTCGAGGGCCTCGCGGACCTCGTCGAGGTCGTGCCGGGGCGCGTCCTCGAAGTCGTTGAGGGCGACGGCGTAGGGCAGTCCGAGCTCCTCAAGGACGCCCATGACCTCGAAGGACTGGTTCAGTCGCCGGGTGTCGGCCAGCACCAGCGCCCCGAGCGCGCCGCGTGTCATGTCCTGCCAGAGCTGGGTGAAGCGCTGCTGGCCGGGCGTGCCGAAGAGGTAGAGCACCAGACGGTCGTTGAGGGTGAGCCGGCCGAAGTCGAGGGCGACCGTGGTGGTCGTCTTGTCCTTCATGCCCGACAGGTCGTCGACGAGGGCGCCCGCCTCGGTCATGACCTCCTCGGTGCGCAGCGGGCGGATCTCGGACAGCGCGCCGACGTAGGTGGTCTTGCCGACCGCGAAGTGGCCGACGATCAGCAGCTTGACCGCGGTCTGCACGCCGGGCCGCAGATAGCGGTCGTCAGAGGCGGGCGCGGAGCCCATCGAGCACCTCCTGGAGGATTGTGACGTCGGACGGCCGGGCGGCCGGGATCGGTGCGCGGGTGACGATGTGGCCGCTGTCCATCAGGTCGGCGATCAGCACCTTGGCGACGCTGACCGGCAGTGCCAGATGGCCCGCCACCTCGGCGACGGACAGCGCCCCCGGCCGGCACAGCTCCATGAGCCGGCGCTTCTCCGGGCTCAGACCGGTCAGCGGCAGGTCGTCGGCCGCGATCAGCAGGGTGACCAGGTCAAGGGTGTTGCGGGTGGGGTGGGCGCGGCCGTCCGTGACGACGTACGACCGCACCAGCCTGTCGGGGCGGCGCCGCGGGGTCATGCCGGGCTGCCGGCGTCCTGCCGTGCGGGGCTGGTCAGCTCCTTGCCGAGCCGGTCGACCAGCTTGTGCATGCGGTACGTGACCGCTTCCATGTCCACGTCCTCCCCGGTGGAGACCGCGAGGTAGGCGCCCTCGCCGGCGGCGACGAGGAAGACGTAGCCGTGCGCGAACTCGATCAGGGTCTGCCGCCACGGGGTGTGCGGGGCGCCGCAGAACTCGGCGGTGCTGCGGCTGATCGACTGGACACCGGACAGGCCCGCGGCGAGCCGCTCGGCGTCGTCGCGGCCGATGTCCTGGGAGTGGGCGCGGAGCATGCCGTCGGCGGAGAGCAGGATCGCGTGGAGCGCCTCCGGCACCTTCAGCACCTCGTCCAGCATCCAGCCCAACTCGTTGTTGGTGGGCCCGGTCATTCGTCGCTGTTCCCTTCGTCTTCCTGGGTGGTGTGCTGGGCGGCCCGGCCGTGCCGGGTGCCGCGCGCGAAGGCGCCCATGCGCCGGGCGTTCTCCTCGGCCGAGCGGCCGCCGACCTCCTCGGCCGGTGCGTCGATGTGCTCGGGTGCGCTCGTACGGGCGGACCGGCGACGGCGTTTGGGCAGGCCCCCGGGTGTGGTCGGCAGGAGGCCGGTGCTCCCGTCGCCCTGGGTGTCGGCGTCGGGGGCCGGTGAGGTGCGGGGTGCCGCCTCGGCGGTGGACGCGGTGCGCGGCGGGGTGTCGGCCCGGGTCGCCGGGACGGGGGTGGCCGTGTGCTCCGGGGTGCGAGCGGTGGCGTCGGTGGTGCGGGGGGACGGGGCGGCGGCGGGCTCCGGGGCCGGGCGCCGGTGCGTGAGCAGAGCGGACGGCAGGAACACCACGGCGCGTACGCCGCCGTACGGGGAGAGGGTGTCGGCGGAGACGGTGAAGCCGTAGCGCTCGGCGAGGACGCCGATGACGGCGAAGCCGAAGCGGGGCGGGTCGCCGAGTCGCGTGACGTCCACGGGGTGCGTGCCGGACAGCAGCTCGGCGGCGAGTTCGGTCGCCTGGCCGTCCATGCCGACGCCGGCGTCGTCGATCACCACGCAGGCGCCGTTGTGCACGGTCTGCACGGTGACCTCGACCTTGGTGTTGGGCTGCGAATGGCGTGCGGCGTTGTCGAGCAGTTCGGCGACGGTGAGCACGACCGGTTCCACCGCCCTGCTCTCCACCGCGATGTCGACCTCGCCGTTGATGCGGATGCGCCGGTAGTCACGGATGCGGGAGGTGGCGCCGCGCACGACCTCGACGAGTGCGGAGGTGGAGCGCTGGCGGCCCGGCCAGGAACCGCAGAGCACGGCGATGGCCTGTGCGCGGCGGCCGAACTGGGCGTTGGTGTGGTCGATCTCGAGCAGATCGCGCAGCACGTCGGGGTGGTCGTGCCGGTCCTGCATCTCGGAGATGGACACCTGCTGCTCGTTGGCGAGCGCCTGGATGGAGCGCATGGATGCCTTGAGGGAGGCCTTCGCCGACTGGTCGGCGCGCGCCTGTGCGTGCTCGACGGCCTGGGAGAAGCGTTCCAGCACGGCGTCGAGGCATTTCGCGAAGTCCGTCCCGGCGAGGCGGGATTCCAGCAGTCCGGCCGCGGGGACCGGTTGAAGGGTGACGTCCTCGAGGGCGGGCAGCCGGACCGAGACCAGGTGGCGCAGTTCCTCGTCCCGTGCCCTCAGGCCGTCCGACAGTTCGGTGTTCCGTCGGCGCTGCAAGGCGGTGATGCCGCGCTGCCGCACCAGCAGCACGGTGACGGCGCACAGGCCGAGGCCCAGGCACCACATCACCGCCTCCGATATCTGATCGGTCATGAAATCCTCTGTGGCGGGCGTGAGTTGACGGGTCGCCGACGGTAGCGACCCGTACGGTGACGCACTTGCCCACGCGCGCAGAGAAGTTGTCTCCGGACGCATCGGCACCAGGTGTCACGGGGAGCGGCTCCGACTTCCCTTTGGCATATGCCGATGACCATCCGGAGGTGATACGGCGGCGTGCCGTTGCACTAGGCTGCCGCCAAGTGACTCTGGGTGGCCCGAACCGGACCGGTTCCACCCGCAACAACCGTCAGGACACGCCGCGATGGAGGGGACGGTGCCCGCGCGAAGCTACCTCGTGGAGGAGCAGACCACGACAGAAGTGGGTCCGTGCGAAAGGGCCGACTTCTGGAGCGAGCACATCGCGTCCTACCAGTCCCGCATGGGGTACCGGTACACGCGACGCGACAACTTCGAGGGTGAGACGGTCCGTCAGCGCACGGGCACGTATCAGCTGGTCCGGTTCCACTCGGACGAGATCGAGTACCAGCGCACCGCCCAGCAGGTGCGGCAGGACCCCGACGAGGACTACCGGTTACTGGTCTCGCTCAGCGGACGGCTGGTGCTGCGGCAGGACGAGGAGGAGGCGGAGCTCACGCCGGGGACCGGCGGGCTGGTCAGCTTCGGCGCCCCCTTCCAGTGCCTGCAGGACGCGTCCACCCAGGCGTTCATCCTCACCATCCCCACGCGCGAGATCGACGGGCGGCTGAACCGGACGTCGCCGCTCTCGGCCGGAGTGGACCTGACCCGAGGGCTGGGCCGCGTGGTCAGCTCCCTGCTGAACGATCTGTACGAGCAGCGATACGCCCTGACCGACCCGCAGTTCGACGCGGTGTCGGACCGCCTCGTCGACCTGCTGTGCATGCTCGTGGTCGGCGACGACCGCCCCGACATCCCGGGCCATCTCGCCGAGGTCGAGGCGATGGTCCGCCGTTACGTCCGCGACCATGCGGCGGACGCCGGCCTCACCGGCACGTCCATGGCCCGCGCCCTGGGCTGGTCCCTGCGCCAGATCCAGCTCGCCCTCCAGCACGCGGGCACCACTCCCCGCGACCTGATCCGCGAGGAGCGCCTGCGGCTGGTCCGCGACCGCCTCCAGTGCGGCAGCTGCACCCACATGACGATCACGGAACTGGCCTACGCCACGGGCTTCTCCTCGGCCAGCGCGCTGAGCACGGCCTTCCGCCGGCGCTTCGGAGTGAGCCCGCGCGAGATGCGTCCGAGCGCGCGCTGAGCCACGGTGCCGAGTCCCGCGCCGGGCCGTGGTTCACCGCAGATGGGCGGTGTCGATGATCGTGGACTCGGTGTCGGAGCCGGTCACCAGGATGTAGCCGGGGTTGCCGTCGGGGTCCACGAAACAGGTGAGCGCTCCCGTGGTGACCACCGTCTGACGCACCGGATGCTTGGCCACCGCCTCGCGGCAGTCGGACGCCGACGGGAGTTGCTGCGCGTTCCAATCGGCCAGCTTTCCGTTCGTGGCGACCAGGTAGCCCCTCGAGGCATAGATCGCGTCGGTGTTCCTGCCCGCCTTCGCGGGAGGGGTGCGGGAGAAGTCGTAGCCGACGGGTGCGCCCTGGCCGCCGTCCTCCAGGTGAAATCCGCGCACCAGGGCGGTCGACACAGAAGGCGCCGGATCGGACAGCGCGGCATTGGCGGCGAATCCGCCGCCTCCGACGACCGCGAGGGCCGCCACACCGGCGATCACCGGGTGCGCGGACGTCATGGCGAGCAGCGGGCCGATCACGGGGATCGAGAACTTCAGGTGCGTGTTCTTCTGGTTGATCGTGGAGTGGTCGCCCGCGGTGGCCGTCGCCGAGGGGGCGTAGTCCCGCGAGTGGTGCGCTCCTCGCTGCGGGGGAAGGTACGTGTTGTTCTGGATGTTGCCGTCGCCGGCCTGGGCGCCCTTGATCCGGCTGTTCTTCGTCATGTCGGTGCTTTCTTCGGCCCGTTGTGGTCGGTCGGGCGCCTAACCGAACGTGTTGTGCTGGGTGTTGCCGTCCCCGACCTGTACACCCTGTGCTTCCCGGAGATCGATCCGGCCGGCTCCCGCGCGAGTGCCGGCCGGGTCGAGAAGGGCCAGCAGGCGCTGCGCGTGCTCCACGACCTGGGTGTCGACGGCCTCGGTCACGACGAGATCGTGGACCAGATGCCCGGTCGGTCCTGCCGGCCGGCGTTCCAAGGCCCGGATCTGCTCCAGCACTTGGGGGCGGCCCGCAAGCCGTGCGGCCAGCGCCTGCTTCAGTGCCTGATAGGAATCCGTCACGGCTGCGGAAGCGGCACCACCGAAACCCGCTGCCGCGCCCGTGACCAGGGCCTGCACCACCATCGTCGCCGGATCCACCCGCATGCCTCCGCACCGCTTCCTCGGGATCGCGCGAACACGATCAACCGGTGTGACAACATGAGGAAGCTATCCCGGAGACGTCCGCATCATCTGGGTTTGAGGCCAACTGGCAGGTATCGCCCGTTTGATTACCGAACGTCGACGGTGTCTGTCGTTTCGACGCCCACTCGCGCATCGTGGCGCCGGGGCGCCAACTCGCCCCGGCACCACGTTCGTTGGATCACTGCTCGTCGCGCAGCCTGCTCGCCAGAGACGTCAGAGGCGGGCTCCTGTCCGGGCGACCACCGGCATCCGCACCGTCAGTCCTCGGCGACCCTGATGATCGTCCTGCCGGAGACGCGTCGCCCGGGGGCGAAAGCCTCGGCTGCCTCGGACAACGGGCGGACCGCACCGACGCGTACGTCGAGCCGTCCGTCCCTGAGCCGCTGCGCCAGGTCGGCGAGGCGGGCGCGGTCGGGTTCCACGACGAAGAACAGTGCGCGCCCGTCCTTGGGCCGGACGGTGGGTGGCTGGGCGATCGTCACGAGCGTGCCGCCGGCGCGCACGAGCCCGGCGGACCGGTCCAGGATGTCGCCGCCGATCACGTCGAACACCACGTCGACCTCTCCGGCGTCGTCCAGCCGGCCGGTCTCCAGGTCCAGGAAGGCATGCGCACCCAGAGCGAGCACGGTGTCCCGGTCGGCGGCCCGTCCCGTGCCGACCACGCGGGCTCCCGCCTCGACGGCCAGCTGCACCGCGATCGATCCGACGGCGCCCGCGGCCCCGTGGATCATGACGGTCTGACCGCTCATGATCCGTGCGTGGTCGAACAGGCCCTGCCAGGCGGTCAGCCCGGAGATCGGCAGAGCGGCGGCCACCGTGTGGTCGACGTCCGCGGGAAGCGGGGCAAGGTTACGGGCCTCCACGGCGACGTACTCGGCCAGCGAGCCGTTCCGGGCCCAGTCGGTCGGGCCGAAGACCCGCTGGCCGACCGTGAGGCCGGTGGTTCCGAATCCGAGTTCCGCCACGACACCCGAGACCTCGTGCCCGGGCACGCTCGGCGTGCGGTCGCGGCCGGCACGATCGGACCACGTGGCGGGCCAGTCGAGCTCGCCGCGGGTGAATCCCGCGGCGTGCACCCGCACGACGACGTCGTTCTCGGCGGCATGCGGATACGGCAGGTCGGTCAGGGTCAGTCCGGTGACGCCGGCGTCGCGGTCAGATGTGGTGATGGCTCGCATGATTCTTCCTCGGTGTGGTCTTCGATTCGGTCAGGACGCGTCAAGGTGTCAATTCGGCCAGGGCGCGTCATTGATGCGCTGCACCATGCTCGTGCGCCGAAACCCGGGAACGAAGTGTTCCAGCACATCCGCGTTGACGGTCCCGTAGGTGGTGTCCGGACGATTCCTGAGTCCTTGGACGAATTCCTGCAGGAATTCCTTCTTGAATTCCCCGCGTGGATGGGCGGCGACGATCTCGTCCACCTGGCCGCCGTCCAGCCCGTCCAGTCCCCAGCCGATCGCGTCGGTGAGAACCCCGTAGTTCGTGGCGGCCGTCTCCGCACCCATCCTGCCGGGAATCCCCGGCGTCGTGTGCAGCGCGACGGCCGTCCAGACGACCTCGGCCGCGCTCTTCGAGAATCCGCGGTCGAGCAGGAACTTGCGCGCGTGGTCGGCCCCGTCGAGCTCGAAGCGCTGCACCGTGTCGGAGAACGGAGTCGAAAGCCCCGTGTCGTGGAACATGGCGGACAGGTAGAGCAGCTCCGGATCAGGCCGGAGACCGAGCCGCCGCGCATGAAGGGAGCCGAAGAGAAAAACACGCCGGGAATGATGGAAGATGAGAGGCCCGGTCATTTCCCGTAGAAGGCTGGTGGCCTCCGCGACCGCCGTGGTCTCGGGTATTTCCACTCCTGCGACAATGTCCGTCATGGGGTTCACGCTTTCGAAGTACTGGTGCGGAGTAAACGGTGCTGTGCGCCTGTTCTCCACAGTGCCGACCGCATGGCGTTGCCCGCCACCCGGGCCCGGCCATGAACCACTCGAATCCGGACACCAGAGGGACGGGCTGTGAGCGCTGCGCCGCATCGGATCGCGATCCTTGTCTACGACGGGGTCAAAATGCTGGACGTCGCCGGCCCCGCAGACGTGTTCGGGGAAGCGAATCAGCTCGGCGCCGACTACCGGATCGCGCTGCTGTCGGCCACCGGTGCTGACGTCGCCTCGTCGATCGGCGTACGGATCGCCGTCGACGGCAGCCCGGCCTCCCAACCGGACCCTGACACGTTCGTGATCCCGGGCGGGGCCATCTATCCCAGAGCCCCCGTCGCGCGGGACCTGGTCGAGGCCACGAGAGGGCTGGCGGCCCGATCCGGCCGCGTGGCGTCCGTCTGCTCCGGAGCGTTCGTCCTCGGCGCGGCCGGTCTCCTGGACGGCAAGCGGGCGACCACGCACTGGAAGATCGCGCGCGAACTCGCCGACCGGCACCCGGGGATTCGCGTGGAACCCGACGCCCTCCACGTGCGCGACGGCAGCACGTACACCTCGGCGGGTGTCACCGCCGGCATCGACCTGGCACTGGCTCTCGTCGAGGAGGATCACGGTCCTGACCTGAGCCGGGAGGTCGCCCGCGCCCTGGTGGTCTACCTGCAACGCGCGGGCGGCCAGTCACAGTTCTCCGCCCCCCTGCAGGGCCCGCCGCCCCGCTCTCCGGTCCTGCGCACGGTCGTCGACCTGGTGACGGCCGATCCCGCGGGCAACCACTCCCTCGCCGCACTCGCCGGGCATCTTCACGTGAGTTCCCGCCACCTCACGCGGCTGTTCCGGGAGGAGCTGTCCACCACACCGGCCCGCTACGTCGAGTCGATCCGGTTCGACATAGCCAAGGCCTTGCTGGACCAGGGGCACACCGCCACCCAGGCGGCGTCGCTGGCCGGGTTCCCGAGTTACGAGAGCCTCCGACGGGTCTTCGTACGGGAGTTGTCCCTCAGCCCCGCGGCGTACCAGCGCCGCTTCAGCACCGCCCGCCGCAACCGGTAGCGGGACGCCCACCACTCATCCCTGCCGCGAGTGCAGATGGCTGTGCGAGACCTCCGGCGGACACGGGTCACCGTCGCCGCGGCGGTCGCGTCGCCAGTCGTGGACCGCGAGGGCGAGCGAGCCCACGATGGGCGCGGTCCCCAGGCCGACGGCGGTCGCGACGGCGGCGTGGTAGTTGTGGGCGCCGGAGCCCAGTACGACGTAGAAGATGCCGGGCAGTGCGGCCGTGCCCACCGATCCGCCCAGTCGCTGCCCGGTCTGCAGGGCGCCGCCCGCCGCGCCCGCCATCCGCACCGGCACGTCCCGCAGGGTCATGGTGATGTTCGGGGAGATGACACAGCCGCTGCCCAGGCCGCCGACGAACAGGACGGGCACGGTGAGCCAGGCGGCCACATGCGCGGGTGCCAGCAGCAGGATCAGCGCGGTGCCGCCCAGGCCGAGCGTCACGCCGGCCAGGCCGCACACGGTCAGCAGCCTGCCGAACCGGTCCACCAGCCGGCCGGAGGCGGCCGCCGCGCAGGCCGAACCGATCGCGAACGGCGTCACCGCGAGCCCCGAGCGCAGCGGCGAGTAGTCCAGGCCGTTCTGGAAGTACAGCGCGAACACCAGCCACACACCGCTGAAGCCGACGAAGAACAGCGTGCCGAGGGCGGCGCCCACGGCATAGCCGCGCGTGGTCGTCACCAGCCGCGGGTCCAGCAGCGGCTGCCCCTCGCGGGCCGCGACGCGGCGCTCCCAGCGGACGAAGCCGTACAGGAAGGCCGCACTCACCGGGAAGAGCCACCACAGGCGCCGTACGCCACCGGACTCGGCCATCACCAGCGGCAGCATCAGCGCCAGGACTCCGCAGCCGAGCAGGGCGACACCGCCCAGGTCGAGCCGTTCCCGGCGGCCCGGCGTCGCCTTGGGCAGCAGCCGGAAGCCCAGAAACAGGGCGACGGCGCCGACCGGTACGTTGACGTAGAAGATCCATCGCCAGCCCTGAGGGCCGTCGGCGAGGGCGAGGATCAGGCCGCCCACGACCGGGCCCACGGCGCTGGAGATTCCCACGACCGCGCCGAACAGGCCGAAGGCGCGCCCGCGTTCGGCTCCGCGGAACATCTGCTGGATGAGGGCGGAGTTCTGCGGGGCCAGGCATCCCGCGGCGACGCCCTGCGCGAGGCGGGCGACGATCAGGAGCGTGATATTGGGCGCCGCGCCCGCCGCCGCGCTGCACAGGACGAAGGCCGCGAGGGCCAGCAGGAAGATGCGGCGCCTGCCGATCGCGTCACCGATCCGGCCGGCGGTCACCAGGACCAGGGCGAAACTGAGGGCGTAGCCGGTCACGACCCATTGGATGGCGGGCGCCGACGCGTGCAGGTCGCGCTGCATGGAGGGGAGCGCGACGGACACGATCGTCACGTCCAGCAGGCTCATGAAGCCGGCCACCAGCGTGACCCACAGCGCCTTCCATCGCCGGGGGTCGGTTCCTTCCTCCGCCTGTGTCGGCACCGTTCCTCCTTCGCCTGCCCCCGGACCTGATTCCATCAGGGTTTCCGCCCTTTGTCCGGCTTGCCGCGGATGTGCGTCAGAACTTCGGCGCCGGTGCCTGGCTCTCCACCATGCGGGCGGCCTCCTCGTGTGTCGCGACGGACGGCGGCGAGCCGGCCAACGGCCGGCGGGCCGTCTCCCGCATGCAGGCCACCGCGATCACACCGACGACGGAGGCGGCCATGACGTAGAAGGCGGGCATGAGCTCGTTCCCGGTCGCGGAGATCAGCGCGGTGATGACGAAGGGCGTGGTGCCGCCGAACACGGAGACCGCGACGTTGTAGCCGATGGACAGCGAGCCGTAGCGGACCTGGGTCGGGAACAGCGCCGGCAGCGTCGCGGACATGGTGCCGAGCAGGCACACCAGCGACAGTCCCAGCATCAGCATCGCAGCCGACACCGCCACCAGACTGCCCTGCCTGACCAGCCAGAACGCCGGGAGGGACAGCACGAGGAACCCCAGCATGCCGGCCATCAGCAGGGGCTTCCGGCCGAACCTGTCGCTCCACCGGCCCACGTGGTTGACGAGCAGCATCAGCACCACCATGGTGCCGATCAGGATGAGCAGGCCGTGGGTGTCGGAGTAGCCCATCTCGTCCGACAGGTACGTCGGCATGTACGACAGCAGCATGTAGTCGGCGATGTTGTACGCGCCGACGAGGCAGACGCACAGGACGAGCGTCGGCCAGTAGTCACGGAAGATCTTCGCGACGTCCCCGGTGCCGGTCGTCTCGACCGTGGACGCGGCGTCGGAGGCCCGGTGCGGGGAGCCGTCCTCCAGCTTCCGGAAGGCGGGCGTCTCGTCCAGCCGGAGCCGCAGATACAGACCGATCAGCCCGATGGGACCGGCCACCAGGAACGGCACCCGCCAGCCCCACTGCTCCATGGCGCCGCTGTCCAGCACCGAGGTCAGGATCGTCACCAGCCCGGCCGCGCCGACGTATCCGGCGAGGGTTCCCAGCTCGAGGAAGCTGCCGTAGAAACCGCGGCGTCGATCGGGCGCGTACTCGGCGATGAAGGTGGAGGCGCCGCCGTACTCGCCGCCGGTGGAGAACCCCTGGACGAGCCGGAAGAAGATCAGCAGGACCGGGGACCAGAAGCCGATGGTGGCGTACGAGGGGAGCAGGCCGATCGCGAAGGTGCCGAGCGCCATCAGGATCATCGTCAGGGCGAGGACCTGCTTACGGCCGATCCTGTCACCCATCGGGCCGAAGACCACGCCGCCGAGGGGGCGTACGAAGAAGGCCACCGCGAAGGTCGCGAACGACGACAGCAGCTGCACGGTGCCGTTCCCGGACGGGAAGAAGACATGGCCGATGGTGACCGCGAGATAGCTGTAGATCCCGAAGTCGAACCACTCCATGGCGTTGCCGAGCGAGGCCGCCTTCACCGCCCTTTTGACGGCCGCCTCGTCGGTGACGGTGATGTCGGTGCGTCGCAGGGGCGGGTTCCTGCGCCGCCGGACCGCTCTGAACAGGACGCGGTGACGCCTGACCGCCCCCGGGTCCTCCTCGGCGGTGAGGAGACCGGACTCGCTGTCGGTCATGAGCACGCTCCTTTCGGCCCGGCACGGATTGCCGCAAGATCGTCTGCTCGCCGATGGCTCCCGCAAACCGGGTGAGAGGTCGAAGACGGTCACGGCGCCGGACGGAGTACCCAGGCCGAGCGGGCGGGATCCCTTTTCATGATCCGGTTACCGCTGAGCCGGGCGTGGAAGGCCGCTCACGCCCCGTCATATTACTGAAACGTAACCTTCATGGCGCTACCACGGGTAACACCCCCGCAGGTACCGTCCTGACACTTCGTCTAAGAGCGGCACGGGGCGCGGACACGGTGGGACGACCGTGGCCTCGCGCTGTCGGCCCCTCCCCCACCGGCCTGGCCCCACCAGGCCGTCAGCCGACCGAGCCGCAGGTCGAGGCTCGGCCTCCCCGACCCCGGAGGTCCGTCATGCCCGGATCCGCCCGCATACTGGCCGTCGCCGTCACGACGGCCGCATGCCTCGGCGGCACGGCGCTCCCCGCGAGCGCGGTGCCGCAGACCGACACAGTGGTCTCCCGAGGTGTCACGATCCCGGAGTTCTACAACCCGCCCGCCACCCTGCCCGCCGCCGACGGCGCCCTGGTGCGCAGCGAGCCGCTCCCGCTGGCGCTGAGCCTGCCGGGCGTCGGCGGGCCGCTGCCCGGCGCCGCCACCCGCCTGATGTACAAGTCCACCGACTCCGACGGCGAACCGATGGCGGTCACCGGCGCCTACATCGAACCCACCGCCGCCTGGCACGGCCCCGGCGACCGGCCCCTGGTCGCGGTGGCGCCCGGCACCATGGGCCAGGGCGACCAGTGCTCCGCATCCCTCGGCCTGGAACACCCCCTGACCCTCAACGGCCAAACGGTGTCCATCGGTTACGAGGACCTGGCGATCTACCGGCTCCTGGCCAAGGGCATCGCCGTCGTCGTCACCGACTACGCGGGACTGGGCACGACGGACCGGCTGCACACCTACGTCAACCGGGTGGACGAGGGCCACGCGGTGCTCGACGCCGTCCGTGCCGCGCGCTCGCTCAGCGGTACGTCGCTCACGCCCGCCTCACGCGTGGGCCTGTTCGGATACAGCCAAGGCGGCGGCGCCACCGCGTCCGCCGCCGAACTCCAGCCCGCCTACGCTCCCGAGATCACCCTCTCCGGGACCTACGCGGGCGCCCCGCCGGCCGACCTGGTGGAGGTCACCAAGGCGATCGACGGCAGCGAGCTGGCGGGTGCCCTGGGCTGGTCGGTCAACGGGTTCCTGGAGTCCGACCCCGCCCTGAAGCCGATCGCCGACGCCCACCTCAACGCGGCGGGCAAGGCGGCACTCAAGGATCTGTCGACCATGTGCGTGGGCGACGCGCTCTTCTCCTACGGCGGCGCGCACAGCACCAGTTGGACCACCGACGGCCGCACCATCAGCGACATCATCCGGTCCGAGCCCGCCCTGACGGACTTCCTGGACAAGCAGCGCATCGGCACGCTCGAGCCCGCCTCACCGGTACGGCTGGCCACCGGCACCAGCGACAACCTCGTCCCGCACGCACAGGCCCGTCGGCTCGCCGTCGACTGGTGCGCCAAGGGCGCCGACGTGACGTACAAGCCCGTCACCCTGCCGAGCCTGGGCAGCGCACTGATCAACCACTTCGCTCCGCTGCTCGCCGACCAGGGCGACGCCATCGCCTGGCTGGCCGACCGCTTCGACACCGAACCCGCCTCGTCCAACTGCTCCGCGCTGCCCGGCATGTCCTGACCGCAGCGGCGGGCCGACGGGCACACTCACCCGTCGGCCCGCCACAGCAGGGCTCCGGCGACTACGCGGCCAGGGTCTCGGTCTCCTGCGTCATCCCCCCACGGCCGGCGCGGTACTGCTCCATGAGCAGGTCCGCCGTGGTCAAGGCCTGCTCCACGGTGCGGGAGGCGGTCATCACGCACAACGTGTAGGTCACGTCCTCCAGGACGCGGCTGCTGCGGCCGGTAGGACGCACGTCGTGCTCGATCCGCGCCTGGGCGAACTGGGCCAGCACCGCACGCAGTTCCTTCTCCGCCGGCACCATCATGGCGATTCCCCTCTTCAGCACAGCACAGCTCGCGCGTGGGCAGAGGCCACCGCGAGGATCCAGAATTCATCGGTGACGTCCTCGTCACCGGGCGACGCCGAGCGGCGTCGGATACACCCCCAAGTGCCCCGCCGTGCGGGATACATACCTTCACAGGCCAAACATCCGCCGCATGGCGCAACGATGGGCACGGACATCACACCGCGGCCCCGAGGCGATCGAAGCACTCGGGGCCGCGTCTGCGCGTTGTCGGAGTGAAGGGCGGTCGCCTACGCGGCGAAAGGCAATGCAGGGCTTCAGCCGGACGATCTTCCCTGCATGCGATAGGTGAGGCCCGGGGACACTGTCCCCTCCACTCCCACGCCGGTCATAACGCACCCACCCGGCCGGGCATTCCCGCCCGCGGGCCCGCGCTCACCCGCGGGAGCCGTCCGCGTCGTCGCCGCCGCCCGTGCGCCGGCCGTCGCGCTGGTGGCCACGGCGCGCGTCACGGTCGAAGATGCCCAGGATCTCGCACGGGCCGCTGTCGGCACCGATCGCGTGCGGCAGCATCGTCGGGAATTCGGCGGCCTGGTCGGCCTCGACGCGGTAGCGGCGGTTGCCCAGCAGCAGGATCGCGGTGCCGGACAGGACGACGAGCCATTCGCGGCCCGGGTGCGCGCGCATGCGGGCGGGATTGTCCGGCGGCGCCTCGGTGATGCGCTGACGCACGACGCTCATCCCGGGGTCGGCCTTGACGGACCAGCGCATCAGCCCGTGCGCGGCGTCGATCACGGGGCTGGTGACGACGTCGTCGGACGCGGTCTCCACCAGCTGGTCCAGCGACGTGTCCAGTGCGCGGGCGAGGGTGACCAGCTGGTCCAGCGCGAGGCGCCGCTGCCCGTTCTCGATGCGGGAGAGCGTCGACTGACTGACCTTGGCGCGGGTGGCCAGTTCCTCCAGGGACCAGCCCTGCGCCACCCGCAGGGCACGGATGCGTTTGCGTACGAGGCCGTCCAGATCGCCATCATTTTGCGCCATGCGCAAGATTGTATGCCGCATCGGCAAAGCGGAGCTAGCTTCGAGTGCACCGGCCCAGGCCGAGCCCCGTTCGAGAGGAATCCATTGAGTACGAACCAGCCCGCGCCCGCATCCGCACCCGCACCCGCACCCGCACCCGTCGACGGCGCCGAGCACGACGCGGGAGCGCCTGACGCCCGTCAGCTGCGCACCATCCTGATCGCGGTCTGCGTCGCGTTGATGGCGGTCATCGCCTCGGTGTCCGGGCTGAACGTCGCCCAGCCCGACCTGGCCGTCGAGTTCGGCGCCTCGCAGAGCACGATCCTGTGGATCATCAACGTCTACACACTCACGCTGGCCGCGCTGCTGCTGCCGCTCGGCGCCATCGGCGACCGCCTCGGCCGCAAGCCCATGCTGATCACCGGCCTGGCCGTCTTCGGCGTCGCCAGTGCGGTGGCCGGACTCGCCCCATCGGCAGGCGTCATGCTCTGCGCGCGCCTGCTCAGCGGCGTCGGCGCGGCGATGATCATGCCCATCACCCTCGCCGTGATCACGTCCACCTTCCCCGAGGAGGAGCGCGGCACGGCGATCGGCGTCTGGACCGGGGTCGCCGGAGGCGGCGGCATCCTGGGCATGTTCCTCTCGGCCGCCCTCGTGGACGTCGCCAGCTGGCGCTACCTGTTCATCCTGCCCGTCGTGCTGGTCGTCGTGGCACTCGCCATGGCTCTGCGCTCGGTGCCCAACTCTCGCGAGCACTCCGGGCATTCCTTCGACACCGTCGGAGCGCTGGCCTCCGTCCTGGCCGTGGTCGGCCTCATCCTCGCCCTCCAGGAGGGCCCCGAGCGTGGCTGGAGTGCCCCGGCCACCGTGATCGGCCTCGTCGTCGGCATCGTCGGCGCCGTCTGCTTCGTGGCCTGGGAACTGCGCCGCCAGGAAGCCTCCCTGCTGGACGTGCGTCTGTTCCGTGAGCGCGGACTGGCCGGCGGATCGATCACGCTGCTGGTCGTCTTCGGTGTCCAGGCCGGGATCTTCGTGGTCCTCTTCCCGTTCTTCCAGGCCGTCCTGGGCTGGTCGGGACTGCTGTCCACCCTGGCGCTGATGCCCATGGCCGTGGCGATGATGGCGTCCTCCGGGCTCGCCCCCAAGCTGGCCGCGCGCGTCAACGCCCGCACTGCCATGGCCGTGGGCATCGCGCTGGCGGGAGCCGGGCTGGCGCTGATGGCCCTCGTCGTCTCGGCCGACGGCGGATATCTGTCGATCCTGCCCGGCATGCTCGCCATGGGCACCGGTATGGGTCTGTCCATGACGCCGTCCACGGGGGCCATCACCGGCTCCCTGCCGCGTGAGCGCCAGGGTGTCGCCTCGGCCCTGAACGACGTGACCCGCGAGTTCGGTACCGCGCTCGGCGTCGCCCTGCTCGGGTCGCTGCTGTCCGCCGGGTACCGCGGTGCCATCGACGGCAGGCTCGACGGCATCCCCCGGCACACCGCGGACACCGCACGCGAAGGCGTCGCCAACGCCATCGAGGCGGCCCCCGGTGCCGGCTCCCACGCGCGGCAACTGGTGCGCGCCGCACAGCAGTCCTTCGTCGACGGCTGGCAGCAGGCCATGTGGGCGGGTGTGGCGGTCATGGGCGTCCTGTTCGTCTACGTCCTCCTGCGCGGCCCGGCGGACACCACCCCCGCGACCGAGGCCGGCACGGACAAGGAGGCCGCCGAGACGCTGTCGCCCCGGTGACGCCCGCACGCACGGTCCGGCCGGCCCGGGCATCGCCCGGACCGAGCCCGGCCGTGTCCAGCGCGCGGTTCCGGGAACGCGCCCGCCTCAGGTCCCCCGCTCCCGCAAACGCGCCCGCCTCAGGTCCCCCGCTCCCGCAAACGCGCCCGCCTCAGGTCCCCCGCTCCCGCAAACGCGCCCGCCTCAGGTCCCCCGCTCCCGCAAACGCGCCCGCCTCAGGTCTCCCGCTCCGGCGCGTACGCCTCGGCCGACAGCCCGAACGTCCAGGCCACCCCCGCCTTCGCCGTCCGGGTCGACGGCGGTACCCGCAGCCAGTACGTGCGCCGGGTTCCGTCCGGTTCCGGCGTGGAGTTGAGCACCTCCACCATCACCACGGGTTCGTCCTCGACCAGGTCGATCCGCCACAGGGTGCCCGTCTCGTCCTGGTGCACGGGACGGGCGCCCGAGTCGGCGAGATAGCGGTCGTAGCCGTAGTACTCGAGCATCACGCGCCGCAGTTCGGCGTTCTCCTCGGAGCGGATCCGCTCCGGTGTGAGCGTGCGCAGTTCGGCGAGGAAGGCCGCCGGTACCGGCATACCGCGCCAGGCGTGCAGGGCGAAGCCGTCGGGGTAGGCGAGCGCCGGGCCGTCGCCGTTGTCCAGCCGTCCGGCCTCGTCGCGGTGCAGCTCCACGGGCCGCTCCGACAGGACCGCGACGCGGGCATAGGGCCACCACCAGCCCGCACTGCGGCACACCTGGGTCAGTGCCCCGAGCGGACCGTCGTCGGCCGCGAACGCGGCGAGCCACGGCGCGTCGTGCTGTCCGAGCACGGCGTCCAGGAGGAGCAGGCGGACCTCCGCGGCCTCCTTGCCCGTGTCCCGGCCCGCCAGTTCCTCGATGACGCCGGTGCGGATCCGGTCCACGAGCGCCTGGACGGACTCCCACAGCCCTCCCCCGGTCGCCGACCAGTGCGCGGACCAGCCCGCGGCCCCCAACTCGGCGTGCAGCCTGCGTCTTTCACCTGCCCATGGCGCGCTGCGGACCACGTCCCGCACGCTCGGCCCGCGGTCCGCCAGTTCGCGGATCAGGGTGACGGCCGCCGACGGCGAGCCCACCCACACCACACGCTCCGGTTCCGCGAGCCCCGCCAGCCGGTAGGCCCTCCGGACGCCCTCCTCGGCGGCCGTGCGATCGGCGGGACCGGTCGCGCACGCCCACGCGCGCCACGGCCCCGGCTCGCCGGAGGAGCCACTCTCCACCACGGCCGCCTCGACGTCTGTCACGCTCATCTGCCCCTCCACCCGTCGCAGTTCAGTCCGCCACGATCCGTACGGAACCCGGCACGTACTCACGCTGCCGGATCGCCCGGAACCACCCCTTGGGCAGCGCGATCACCGCGTGCTCCTCGTGCACCACCCGGCCGCCCTGGGGAAGGTGCAGCAGGAACGGCCCCAACGGTCCCGCCTCCCGCACCAACTCCCCCGGCCCGACGACCGCGTGGGCATGCCCCGTCACCTCGCCCAGCGCCAGCACCAACCGGCCCCGCCCGTCGCGCCGCTCCCTCGGGGCGTGCGCCACGTGCGCCGGCACCGCCCCCTCCGCGACCGGCACGATCAGCACGTCTCCCTGTCGGTACATGGCTGTCCCCTCACCGCCGGGTGCACCACGCACCGGCCTCATGACCACGACCGTAGGGGCCCCCACTGACAACGCCCCGAATCCCGCCCCGCCGAGGGCTGTTGTCAGTGGCTGTTGGTAGAACTGCGGACATCACAGACCGCACACTCTTTCTCCTCGGGAGCAGCCGCATGACCATCGGTGACCACCTCCACGCGCTGTATCGGCTGCCCGCGCACACGTTCCCGGGACCGGACGGGCGGACGGACGGCCTGCCCGAACCGGACGCCGTCGCCTGGCGGATCACCAGCGACGTGTACGACGCCAACGAGGAGTGGCCGGACGCGTTCGCCCGCTTCTGCGCCGCCGTCGACACCACGCGGGTGCGGGCCCTGATCGTCGGCGCCTGGCAGGAGGCCTACGACACCGACCCGTCCTCGGTCGTCGAGGCCCTGCTCGCCGCCCGGGACCGTTTCCCCGCCCTGCGCGCGCTGTTCCTCGGCGACATGGTGATGGAGGAGTGCGAGATCTCCTGGATCAACCAGACCGACGTCACCCCGCTCCTCGCCGGTTTCCCCGCCCTGGAGGAGTTCGGCGTGCGCGGCGGGTCGGGGCTGGGCTTCACCGCGCTGAGCCACGGCGCCCTGCGCAAACTCGTCGTGGAGACCGGCGGGTTGCCCGTCGAGGTGGTCCGCGGCATCGGCGCGAGTGACCTGCCCGCCCTGGAGCACCTCGACCTGTGGCTCGGCACGCCCGACTACGGCGGCGACAGCGAGGCCGCCGACCTGGAGCCGATCCTGTCGGGCGCGCGGCTGCCGCGACTGCGTCATCTGGCCCTGCGCAACAGTGAGATGCAGGACGCGGTGGCCGCGGCCGTCGCAGCCGCCCCGGTCGTGGACCGCCTCGAGGTGCTCGACCTGTCCATGGGCGTCCTGACCGACGAGGGCGCCGCAGCGCTCCTGAGCGGCCAGCCCCTCACCCATCTGAAGAAGCTCGACCTGCACCACCACTACCTCAGCAAGCCCGTCGAGGACCGCGTGCGGCAGACCCTGGAGCCCGCGGGCGTGGAGGTCGACCTCGACCGCGACGACGCGGAGGAGGACACGGAGGACGACGGCACGGTCTGGCGCTACGTCGCCGTGGGCGAGTGAGCACATCCCCCATGGCTCGACCGGTCCTTCCCGGCGGGCCGCGGTTCGCCGTGGTCGGCAACCCGGAGAACCGCCGGGTGTCGCTCTTCGCGGACGCGGTGCGCGCGGCCGGCCTGCCCGGCCCGCGCGTCGTCGCCTGGACGGACGTCCTGCGCGGCAGGGGAGCCGACTTCGCCCCCGACGAGATCGTGCGGATCGACTCCCCGGGCGAGAATCCCGAGGTCGACCGGATGCTGCGGGACGCACCGGAACCCACCCGGGTCGAGGGTTCGGCCCGCTGGTACTCCGGGTTCACCGCCGCGCTGCGCACCCTGCGCGGCGGCATCCGCCTCGACGACCCCGGCGATCTCGCCGTGCTCTTCGACAAACGCGCCTGCCACGCCGTGCTCGACGCGGCGGGTGTCCCGGTGCCCGCCTCGCCCACCTCGGGCTCCGGCGGCGCACCGGTGCGCGGCTGGGACGACGTACGGACGCTGATGCGCGAGCACCGCATGCCGCGGCTGTTCGTCAAGCCCGCCCACGGGTCGTCGGCGTCGGGAGTCCTGGCCGTCGAGACGGGCGGCGGCGGCCGGATCAGGGCCACCACATCCGTCGAACTCGCCGCGGACGGCGGCCTCCACAACTCCCTCAGAGTGCGCCGCTACGACAGCGAGCGGGACATCGCCGTCATCGTCGACGCGCTCGCGCCCGACGGCCTGCACCTCGAACGCTGGGTGCCCAAGGCATCCCAGCAGGGCCGGGCCGCCGACCTGCGCGTGGTCGTCGTGGCCGGCCGCGCCACCCACGCCGTGGTCCGCACCAGCCGTACGCCCCTGACCAACCTCCACCTCGGCGGCAGCCGCGGCGACCTCGCCGCCGCCCGCGAGGCCGTGGCGGCGGGTGCCCGCTGGTCCGACGTGCTGGAGGTGTGCGAGCGCGCCGCGTCCTGCTTCCCGCGGACCCTGTGCGTCGGCGTGGACCTGCTGCCGGCCGTCGGCTGGCGCAGGGCCTTCGTCGGCGAGGTCAACGCCTTCGGCGACCTGCTGCCCCGTCTGACCGGCCTGCCCGGCAGCGGCGCGGAAGGCCAGGACACCTACGCCGCGCAGGTGGCGGCCGCCCTTCGCGCGGCCGCCCGGCCCGGCCCGCTTCACCCGTACAGAACAGGAACTCCCCATGTCTGAACCCGACATGAACGAGGTCGTCGGCCACCACGACATCCTTCTGGTCACCCTCGACACGCTGCGCCACGACGTGGCCGTCGAGCTGGCGGCCGCCGGGCGCATCCCGAACCTCGCCCGCCATCTCCCCGGCGGCCGCTGGGAGAAGCGCCACGCGCCCGGCAGCTTCACCTACGCGTCGCACCAGGCGATCTTCGCGGGTTTCCTTCCCACCCCGGCCGAACCCGGGCCGCGCCCACGGCTGTTCGCGGCGAGCTTCGCCGGCAGCGAGACCACCGCCGACGGCACATTCGTCTACGACACCCCGGAGTTCGTCTCCGGGCTCGCCAGCGCGGGCTACCGCACCGTCTGCATCGGCGGCGTCGGCTTCTTCAACAAGCAGGGCACGCTCGGCAGCGTGCTGCCCGGTCTCTTCCAAGAGGCGCACTGGGAGCGGGAGTTCGGCGTCACCTCGCCGCACTCCTTCGAGAACCAGGTCGCCCGTGCCGAGAAGGTGGTGAGCGAACTCCCGGCCGAGCAAAGGCTGTTCCTGTTCGTGAACGTCGCCGCCCTGCACCAGCCCAACTGGTTCCACCTGCCCGGCGCGACCCGCGAGGCCGGCGACACCCGCGAGACGCACGCCGCCGCCCTGGAGTACGTCGACCGGCACATCGGCCGCCTCTTCGCCGCCGCGAGCTCCCGGCGCCGCTGCTTCGCGATCGTCTGCTCCGACCACGGCACCGCATACGGCGACGACGGCTACACCGGTCACCGCCTCGGCCACGAGTCCGTGTGGACCGTGCCGTACGCCCACTTCTTCCTCGACCCCGCCGAGGCCGTCCGATGACCACCGCCCAGCTCACCAGCCCGTACCAGCACTACGTGTACGCCTACCCGCACAAGACGGCCTACCGCCGGCTGCCCGACCGGCCCGCGCTGCGGTCCCTGTGGGCGGCGGAGGACAAGAGCGCCCTCTCCCTCTACCTGCACATACCGTTCTGCGAGGTCCGTTGCGGCTTCTGCAACCTCTTCACCCGCATCGGCGCCCCCGACGGCCTGACCGGCGCCTACCTCGACGCCCTTGAGCGGCAGGCGGACGCCGTACGCGAGGCGCTCGGGGACGCGGACCACGTGCGGTTCGCCACCGCCGCGTTCGGCGGCGGCACCCCCACCTTCCTCACCGCGTCCGAGCTGGAACGCCTCTGCGACATCGCGGAGTTCCGCATGGGCGCCGACCTCCGTGCGGTCCCGCTGTCCGTAGAAGCCTCGCCCGCCACGGCCACCGCCGAACGCCTCGCGGTGCTGGCCGGGCGCGGCACCACCCGGCTCAGCCTCGGCGTCCAGAGCTTCGTCGACACCGAGGCCAGGGCCGCCGTACGCCCACAGCGCCGCGCCGACGTCGAGGCCGCACTCGCCCGGATCCGGGACGCCGCCATCCCTGTCCTCAACATCGACCTGATCTACGGCATCGACGGGCAGACCGAGCAGACCTGGCTCCGCTCCCTCGACGCGGCCCTCGCCTGGCAGCCCGAGGAGCTCTACCTCTACCCGCTCTACGTCCGGCCCCTGACCGGCCTCGACCGCCACCGCACCGCTCCCGGCCCCGACCCGGCCTGGGACGCCCGGCGGCTGCGCCTGTACCGCGCGGGCCGCGACCACCTGCTCGCCCGGGGCTACACCCAGCAGTCGATGCGGATGTTCCGCCGGGCCGGCGCCCCGCAGCAGGGCGCCGACGACTACGCCTGCCAGACCGACGGCATGATCGGCCTGGGCTGCGGCGCCCGCTCGTACACGGCCGCACTGCACTACTCCTTCGACTACGCGGTCGGCATGCACGAGATCCGCGGCATCATCGACGACTACGTCGCCACGGCCGACTTCGCGCACGCCGAGGTCGGCTACCGCATGGACGCGCACGAGGCACGCCGCCGCCACCTGCTCCAGTCCCTCCTCCAGGCCGAGGGGCTGCCCGTCGAGGACTACCGTGCCCGCTTCGATGCCGGGCCCTTCGACGACTTCGGCTCGGAACTCCTGCTCCTGGCCGAGCGCGGCTGGCTGACCGACGCCACCTCCACGCACCTGCGACTCACCCCGGAGGGACTCGCCCACTCCGACGCCGTCGGACCCGAGCTGTTCTCCCCCGCCGTCCGGGCCGCCATGGCCGCCTACGAGAGGAAGTGACCGGCCCGCCATGGATCTGACCGTCCTCTATCGCGGCCCGCTCGCCTCCTGCGACTACGACTGCCCGTACTGCCCGTTCGCCAAGCGGCGCGACACGACCGCCCAACTCCGCGCCGACCGCGCCGCCTTGGAGCGCTTCGCGCACTGGGCCACACACAGCGAGGACCAGCTCTCCCTGCTCTTCACGCCGTGGGGCGAGGGCCTCGTCCGGTCCTGGTACCGGCGCACCCTCACGGAACTGTCGCACCTGCCGCACATCCGCCGGGTCGCCATCCAGACCAACCTCAGCTGCCGCACCGACTGGCTCACCGAGGCCGACCTCGACACCCTCGCCCTGTGGTGCACCTACCACCCGGGCCAGACCCCCTACGACCGCTTCCTCGCCAAGTGCCGCGACCTGGCCGAGCGCGAAGTCCGCTTCAGCGTCGGCGTCGTAGGACTGCCCGAACACCTGGAGGCGGCTCGACGGCTACGCGCCGATCTGCCCGGACACGTCTACCTGTGGGTCAACGCCGCCGAGGGCCACACCTACCGGGACGGCGAGGCCGGCGAGTGGACCGCGCTCGATCCCCTCTTCCCGTACAGCCGTCACCCGCACGCGAGCGCCGGCCTGCCCTGCCGCACCGGCGAGTCCGTGATCTCGGTCGACGGCGACGGCACGGTCCGCCGCTGCCACTTCGTCCGCGCCGAACTCGGGAACCTGTACGACGGCTCGTACCGCGCCGCCCTGCTCCCCCGCCGGTGCCCGCTGGCGGTCTGCGACTGCCACATCGGATACGTCCACCTGGAGACCCTGCCGCTGTACGACGTCTTCGCGGGCGGCGTCCTGGAGCGCATCCCCGCCCGGCCCGACGCAGTCCTGGCAGGATGACGGCATGGAACATGTGCTTGGAATCGGCGGGTACTTCCTGCGGGCCGCCGACCCCGCCGCCCTGAGCAAGTGGTACCGCGACTGCCTGGGCCTGGACGCCGACGACAACGGCCTGTGGCGCCAGGACGCCGGTCCGACCGTGTTCGCCGCCTTCGAGTCCGAGACCGACTACTTCGGCTCCCGCGCCCAGCAGACGATGCTCAACTTCCGCGTCCGCGACCTGGACGCGATGCTCGCGCAACTCCGGTCCAAGGGCGCGGACGTCGCCGAGGAGACGCAGGAGATGGACGGCGTCGGGCGATTCGGCTGGGTCACCGACCCGGAGGGCAACCGGATCGAGCTGTGGCAGCCCGTCTGACCACATGCCGCGAGGGGAGGGGCGCCGCAGCTCGTGCTGCGGCGCCCCTCCCCTCGACAGCGGTACTTCACAGCGTGGCGGTCGTCGACTCCCCGGACGCGCTGCCCGTGAGCCACTGGTCCCAGCTCAGGTTGAACGAGGCGAAGCCGTTGTCGGCAGGGGCCTTGGCGCGGGGCGAGCCGGTGATGGTGATGGGGTCGCCCTGCTTGACCTGGCCGTAGAACCACTTGGCGTCCGGCATGGACAGGTGGACGCAGCCGTGCGAGCCGCGGGCGCTGCCGCTGCCCGGGTTCGGGTCACCCGTCGAGTAGTGCACGTACGTGCCGGACTGGGTGAGGTGGACGTCCCAGGGAAGCGTCAGGTCGTAGTAGTTGGGGCTGCCCTTGTCGCAGCTGATGCCGACGCTGCAGGAGGTCATGTGGACCTTCTTCTGCTTGTCGATGACGGCCATGGTGCCGTTCCACGTCGGGTACTCGGCGCTGCCCGCGTTGATCGAGAGGGTGCGCACGGCCTGGCCGTTGCGGGTCACCTTCATGGTGTGGCCGGTCACCGAGACGTCCGCGCGCACGTCGTCGCCGACCTTGAAGGTGTGCGTGTAGGCGTGCACGCCGTAGCGGCCGTTGCCGTTGCTGACGTCCTTCATGTCGGCGTCGATCTTCACCGTCGTACCGGTGGGCCAGTACGTCTTCGGGCGCCAGTCGGCCCGCCGGTCGCCGAACCAGTGCCAGGCACCGGCCACCGGCTGCGAGGCGCTGACCTTCAGGTGCTTCTCGACGGTGGCGCGCGCCTTGGCCGCGACCGGGTTCGTGAAGATCACCGATATCGGCATGGCCACGCCGACCGTGGTCCCCGTCTGCGGGGTTATCGTCTCCAGCAGCATCGGCGGGCCCTTGGGCTTCGTCGGAGACGGCGAGGCGCTCGCGCTCGGCTTCCCCGCCGCCTTTGCGTCGTCCCCGCTCGCCTTGTCACTGCCGCCACCGCAGGCACTCGTACCCACCAGCATCGCGACCGTGACCAGTGCGATCCCTATGCCGCCCTTGCGCCCTCGCACGCCTTGCCCCACTCTCTTGCTTGCTCTCCAGCCCGGATGAACCCTGCTTACCGTCAGAGTGCACCAACGTGGATGGCAGTTTCCCGAAGTGCGTAAAGCATGCGTCAAAAATCAGACAGTGCCCGACCCGGGGCAACGGGTCACGCCGGCCCCTCCGGTCGCCACCCCCACGCGGTGAGCATGCCGGCCGACAGCGCCGCGCATTCGTCCGAATCCAGATAGCGGACCGCCTCGTCGACGGCCGCGTCGTCGACCAGGCCGGTGGCGAGCATCGCCGCCCGGCTCCGCTCCCAGGTGTCCGCCCAGAAGCGGCTGATGGGACTGCCCGGCAGAAGGGGCGGTACATGGATCTCCGCGGCGACGGACGCGAGCCCTGCCCCGTACAGCAGTTGCGGGTACGACAGCGCCGAGGTGGCGTCGGTGCCGATCGTGTCGCGCAGCCCCTGCCACATCGCCCGCATCGCCGCGGTGTACGGCGTGGTGGGCGTACGGTCGCTGGTCAGGTCGACCGCGTCACTGATCACCAGCACCCCGCCGGGCGCGACGAGTTCGGACAGGGCCGTGATCAGTCGTTCGCGCTCGGACAGGTGCATCAGCACGAAGCGCGCGTGGACCAGCCGGAATTGCCCCTGGACGAAGTCCGGGGCGGTGATGTCGGCCTCCAGCACGTCGAGCCGTGGCGTGGGCCGCCTGGCGAGGAAACGAACGTCGCGGTCCACGGCGAGCACGCTCCCGGCACCAGCCTCGTCCAGCAGCCGTCGCGCGATCGTGCCCGTGCCGGCGCCCACCTCGAGGCAGCGCCAACCCGGCCCGACGCCCAGCGCCCGCAGCCGCGCCCAGGTGACGTCGTCGTAGGCGAGGGCGCCGTAGTCGATGCGTTCACCCTCTCCCGCCCGTTCAGGGCGGAAGACGGATTCGCCGTAACGGCCGCCGCCCGGCGCGTTCCCGCGCGGGGCCGGGGTCACGCCGGTTCCATCAGTTCCATGGCCGGATCTGTTCAGACGCTTCCACCACCACCCGTACCGATGAGCCGGCCGACGAAGTCGATGGTGGCGCCGCCGAATCCGAGGAGGCCGCTGCCCATCGCACCGCCAACGGGGGCGGTGCCGCCCGGGGTCGGGGTGATCTCCCGTACGGCGGAAGGGCGGGACGCGGCCGCGGCGGCCGGGCCGACCGTGGTGACGACGGCGGTGACGGCGACGATGGCAGCGGCTGCCGCCCGGGCCAGGGGCTTGAGGTCCATGGTCAGTCTCCTCGAGGAAGCACCGGAATGATGAGCTCTGTGAGGATAGATCCCGATTTCGGCGCATTCTCGGCAACGCGCCCGCACGACCGCACGCCGGTCGCCAGTCGCCGGTCGCCGGGGCGAACTCCGCTCAGATGCCGTTCTCCGCAGCAGGCGGTCCCGGGAGATCGTCGAGGAAGTCCGCCGTGGGGACGTGGAAGAGGGAGCCCGTGAGCGGGGTGGAGAAGTCCAGGATCCGATCGTGCGCGGCGTCCTGCGTGCCCAGGAACATTCGCTCCAGCATCGTCTCCGTGACCGCGGGAGTGCGGGCGTAGCCGATGAAGTAGGTGCCGAACTCGCCTCTGCCCACGGTGCCGAAGGGCATGTTGTCGCGGAGGATCTCGCGTTCCGTGCCGTCGGGTTCGGTGATGCTGGTGAGGGCGACGTGCGAGTCGGCCGGCTTGACGCCGTCGTCGAGCTCGATGTCGTTCAGTTTCCGCCGGCCGATGACGCGCTCCTGCGTTTCGACCGGGAGCGCGTTCCACGCCTCGAGGTCGTGCACGTACTTCTGCACGATGACATAGCTGCCACCGGCGAACTCCGGATCCTCGTCCCCGATCAGGACGGCGGCGCTCGCGGAAGCGCCGGTGGGATTCTCCGTACCGTCGACGAAACCGAGCAGATCGCGTTTGTCGAGGTACTGGAAGCCGTGCACCTCGTCGCGCACGGTCACCGCCCTGCCGAGCCGGGCCATGATCTCCGTGGCGAGCGCGAAGCACAGGTCCAGGCGTGCGGCGCGAATGTGGAAGAGCAGGTCGCCGGGTGTCGACACGGCACGGTGCACCGGGCCGTTCAGCTCGCGGAAGGGGTGCAGTTCCGCGGGGCGGGGCCCGGCGAACAGCCGGTCCCATGCCTGTGAGCCGATACCGGTGACACAGCTGAGCCTGCCTTCGGGCTCCGCAGGGAAGCCCACGGCCCGCTGCAGGGAGGTCACGTCGGACAGCACGTCCCGGGTGACCGTTTCCCCGCCGGGTTCGATGGTGGCGACGAGGAAGATCGACGCGCTGGTGAGAGGGGACAGAACCATCTGCGGCGTCGGTGCCGACGTGTCTTCGGCCATGCGTCCTGCCCTTCCCGATCATCGTCTGCGCTCGATGCCGACTCTAGGAGTCGGCGCCCGGCGCCGCAGCCCGGTTGGTGACGAGCGGCCGCGGGACGCGTCCGGACCCGGCCGACGGTGCGTGACGCAGCATCAGAGCCCGGGCGGTGAAAGCGGCGGTCCGAAGATCTTGTCGAAGACGGGAAGGACCGCCCGCAGCGCCTCACGGTCCTCGGGGGTCAGCGCGGCCATCCGCTCCGCCAGCAGGCCGTTCCGCCTCGCCCGCACGTCCTCGACGAGCTGCCGGCCCGTGGCCGTGATCTCCACGGTGCTGCCCTTGCGGGCGGGCCCGGACCGGCTGACCCAGCCCGCCGACTCCATGCGGTTGACGAGTTGCGTCATGGTCGGCGGCTGCACCCCTTCGGCGTGGGCGAGCTGCCCGACAGTCATCGCACCGCCGCTGAGCAGACTCAGCGCGGACCCCTGCGCGGTGGTGACGGGCAGGTCGGCCGCGTCGCGGCGGACCGCCTGACCGATCCGCAGCAGCCGTTTGCGCGTCTCGTCCGTCAGCTCGTCCATCCCTCAGCAGTCCCCATCGATCGGTGTTTTATAGTTAGGCTACCTATAAAACCTGGGGATGGCATGGCGATACGCGAACACAGCAGCCGCAAGGTCGTGCTCCTGGCGATGTGCCTGGGGCTCATGCTGAGCATGTTCAACTCGACGATGGTGAACGTGGCCCTGCCCGACCTGGGCGCCTCGCTCCACGCCTCGGACACGTCCCTGCAGTGGGTCGCCACGCTCTACACACTGACGTACGCCGCCGCCCTGCTTCTCGGTGGAGCACTCGGAGACCGGTGGGGGCGCCGCACCGCATTCCTGCTCGGCGTCCTCGTCTTCAGCGCCGGGTCCCTGTTGTGCACCGTGGCACCGGACATGGGCCTGCTGCTGGGCGCCAGAGCCGTGCAGGCGCTGGGGGCGGCGATCATGCTCCCGCAGACTCTGTCCATCCTGGTCCACGAGTTCACCGAGCCACGCGAGCGTGCCCGCGCCGTGGGCGCCTGGGCCGGTGTGGCCAGCCTGGGCCTCGCGGCCGGTCCGGTGGTCGGCGGCGCGCTGCTCAGCTTCACGAACTGGCGCGCCGCCTTCGCCCTCACGATGCTGCTCGGGGCGGTCACCTACCTGCTCGGCCGCAGATCGGTCCCGGTGGAGCGGCACGGGCGGCCCGACGGGCACCGGACCCTGGACGTGGCCGGCTCGGCCGGCGCCGCGATCACCCTCGCCGCACTGGTCTTCGCGCTCAGCGAGGGCGAGAACGCCGGCTGGTCCTCCGTACGGGTGCTCGGCACCCTTGCTCTCTCCGCCCTGGCCCTGGCCGGCTTCATAGCCACGCAGCTGAACAAGGGCCGCAACGGCCGCAACCCCTTGATGCCGATGGGCGTCTGGCGAAGCCGCCCGTTCATCGCCGCCAATCTCGGCGGCTTCGCCTACTTCGCGGTCTTCTTCGGGGTGCTGTTCTTCTACAGCCTCGATCTTCAGGACGAGCGCGGCTGTTCGGTCCTGGCCGCCGGGTTCGCCTTCCTGCCCATGACCCTCGTCATGGCTCTGGTCGCCCCGGTCACCGGCAGGCTCATGGTCCGGTACGGCGCCGCTCCCGTGATGATCTCCGGGCTGCTGGTCACCGCTGCCGGATCACTGCTGCTGGCGGCCGCCTCCCATGCCTCGCTCGCGGGTATCGAGTGGCGCCTCGGGCTCGTCGGCGTCGGGTGCGGACTGCTCAGCTCCTCGATCAGCAATCTGGCGGTCTCCAGCGTGCCCGACCGGCTGAGCAACTCCGCCTCCGCCGTGCAGAACACCTTCCGGCAGATCGGCAGCACGCTCGGCGTGGCGGTCCTCGGGATCATCGTCCGCGGCAGCGGCTCAGGATTCGCCGTCGGCCTTCAGGAGGGCATGACCGCCATCGGTGCCTTCCTCGGCGTATGCGCGCTCGTGGCGCTCCTGCTCGTCCGCGGCTCCTCGGGGACACTGCGCACGCGCGGCGCCTGACCGCAGCCGCTACGGCGCCCCCGAACGGCCCGCGCCGGGTCACCTCCGCGACAGACGTGACCCGGCACGAGGTGTCACCCAGTGCTCTGGCTCCCGGGAACCGTGTCCTCGAAGGTGGTGCCCGCGGAGCGGTATGCGTTGATCTTGGCCGTGACCTGGGCCGGGGGCAGGACCTGGTCCTTGACGTGCAGCACGTAGTCGATCTGTTCGTCGTAGGAACGAACCGTGGTGCCGGTCTGGCCGGCGAGGTCGATCAGCCACTGGTTGAAGTTGATCGACATGGGCCGCTCGGGCAGGTCGGCGGCGTCGTGGGTGCCGAAGAGCTCACCGTCGATGTAGTACTTGATGGTGCTGTTGTCGATGGTCAGCAGCAGATCGTGCCAGCCGGCGTAGCTCTGCCGGGACTCGGTGTGCTGGTTGACCGCCTGCCACGGGTCCGGGTCGTAGGTCTCCCACGACGTCGTGTAGAGGATGTTGGACGGCTCGCCCCAGCCGCCGTTGGGCAGGTACTCGAAGTCGTACTCCGAGTAGTCGTCGGCCATCGGGGCCGTGAGGTCGTTGATGGTGAAGAACGTCTGGACGAGGTGGTCGCCGTCGGGCCCGGAGACCGGCGCGTCGGAGAAGTTGACCCGCGCGGCGTAGGTGCCGTTCTTGAACTTCATCGCCTTGGTCACCACTTCGGTCTGCTTGGTGCTCTCCGCGGTGCCGGCGGTCGACGTGCGCAGGTTCATCACGGAGTTGCCTCCCGTGCCGGCGAACGTGACGTTCTCCGGGGACCAGGTGGCACCGGGCACGCCGGGCCCGCCCGAGTTGGAGCGGACGTTCCAGCCGTTCGCCGAGATCTTCGGGTCGCTGGAGTTCGCGTAGTTGAAGTCGTCGAACAGGCTCTGTCCGCCGGCCGGGGGGTCGGTGGGCGGATCGGTCGGCGGGTCGGTCGGGTCGTTGCCCTCGGGCGCCACGCCCCACACGGTGCTGCCCGCCACCTGGGCGGTGACCTTCGACCAGTCCGCGTACGACGTCTGGGAGGCCCCGAAGGAGTAGTCGTCGCTCTGCTTGAGCGGCTGCCAGTCCGAGCGGTAGAACCGCAGCTGCATGTCTCCGGTGTCGGCGCCGGGTGCGAGCGTGCCCGCGCCCGAGGTGAATCCGATGTCCAGGTAACGGTCGGCGGTGGCGGTGGGGTTGGCCGGCGTGCCGAAGGTGCCGGTGATGTTGGCGCAGCCCTTGACCGCCCAGGAGCAGGCGAAGCGGTAACCGGCGCTGCCCGAGTCGGACTTGAAGTAGTAGCGCACCTTCACACTCGAGAGCTGCACGCTTGCGGCGCCGGTGTTCCTGACCTTGATCCAGGGCTCGGACTGGTCCGCCGTGGCGCCGGTGGCGCTGGTGCGGTACTGGACCGTCACGGGTTCACCGGCCGCCCCGGCCGTGCCGGTCAGGGCGGCGAGTCCGCCGGTGGCGGTGGCCATCGCCACGGCCGCGGCAGCGGCGACGCGCCATCTGCTGGAGGTGGTGTGGGGGTTCATCCTGTTCCTTCCGGAAGGGGTCGGGCTGACGGGTTGTGGTGCTGCTCAGGGGTGGCGGCCGACCTTGAGGGCGTCGAGGCGCGCGGTGTGCCCGCGCAGGCGGGCGGCGAAGTCGGCCCATGTGCTCGGGCCGCTCCAGCTGCCGTCGGCCAGCGCGCACAGGCGGGGATAGGTGAGGTATTCGATGCGGTCGGGTGTGGCGGCGTACTCGGTCCACAACTGGGCCTGGGTGCCCAGGACATGGGCGGCCGCCTCCGGGGCGGCGCCCTCGGGCACGGGGTCGTAGCCATGGACGTCCCGCAGCCCTACGACGCCTCCCGGCTGACCCGCCGGTTCGTCGCCGGCGTCGCTCTGCGCATAGTCGAAGTAGGTCGCGCGGTGATACGAGTTGATCACCTCGTGGCCGCGACCGGCGGCGGCGAGGGCGTGCGCGGGGTCGCGCCACGCCATCACCGTGAATCCGTCCGGCAGTTCGGTGCCGGTCTCGGCCCACCCGACGGGCTGCCGCCCGTTGCGGAACAGGAACGCGCCGACCTGGCCGAGGAACCATCGGTGCAGGTGTGCGCTGCTGCTCAGCCCGGTTTCCCGGAGGCGGGCCGACGCGGCCGGACTGCCGGCCCATTCGGTCAGGGGGCATTCGTCCCCGCCGAGGTGGATGTACGGCGAGGGGAAGACGTCCACGACCTCTTCCAGCACGGTGCGGCAGAAGTCGAACACCTCGTCGTGGAGCCCGAGGATGGTGTCGCACACGCCCCACCTGGTCCACACGTCGAGGACGCGGTCGGGGTGGTTGCCCAGGTGCGGGTAGGCGGCCAGGGCGGCCCGCGTGTGGCCGGGCATCTCGATCTCGGGCAGGACGGTGATGCCGCGCGCGGCGGCGTGACTCACCAGTCGGGCAAGGTCTGTTCGTGTGTAGGCGCCGCCGTGCGGCACTCCGTCGAAGCGGTCCCCGGTCGGGCCGGTCATCGACTGGAGGCGACGGCCTCCGATCTCGGTGAGCTTGGGAAGGGCGGCGACGGGCATGCGCCAGCCCTGGTCGTCCGTCAGGTGCAGATGGAAGACATTGATCTTGTGCAGCGCCAGGAGGTCGACGTAGCGCAGCAGATACCGCAGGGGCTGGAAGTGCCGGGCCACGTCGAGCATGGCTCCGCGCCAGGGCCGGTGAGGAAGGTCCGTGATCTCCGCGCAGGGCAGCGCCCAGCTCACGCCGTGCCGGGGTGTGGTCGACAAGGCTTCCACGGGCAGGAGTTGGCGGATGGTCTGCACGCCGCGCAGCAGCCCGGTGACGTCCCCGGCGCGCAGCAGGACGGAGTCCCGGCCGATCGTCAGCCCGTATCCCTCGCCGCCCAGCCCGGTCAGCGCGGAGTCGACGGCGAGCACGAAGGCGCCGTCGGCGGCGGGCTTCAGCGGCAGCCCGGTGGCGGGTGCCAAGGTGGTGCGCAGCAGGTCGGCGGCCGGTTCGGCGCCCTTGCCGACCCGTAGACAGGTGTCTGCGGTGAAGGTGAAGTGGCCTGACTTGAAGCGGGACTTGGTGGGCCTGGGCACAAGGGTGTGCTGCGGCGGAGGTGTGAACACAGCCGTCTCCGAAGGTCGCGTGTGTGAACGGGCGCGGGAGGGTCAGCCTTTGACGGCGCCGACGGCGAAGCCGGAGGTCACATGGCGCTGGAGGAGCAGGAACACGACGAGCGCGGGCAGCGCGAAGAGGGTGGAGGCGGCCATGGTGGCGCCCCAGTCCGTGCCGAAGACGTTCTGGAAGGAGGACAGCCAGACCGGCAGCGTGCGGCTGTCCTGGTGCTTGATGATCAGGAAGTTGGCGTAGGCGAACTCGTTCCAGGCGGTGACGTAGCCGAACAGGGAGGTGGCCATCAGGCCCGGGGCGAGCAGCGGGAAGGTGATGTGGCGGAAGGCGCGCATCCGTGTGCAGCCGTCGACCTGTGCCGCCTCCTCCAGCTCCTGCGGGATGGCGGCGATGAATCCGCGCAGCACCACGATGGTGAACGGCAGGGTCATCATGAAGTAGACCAGCGTCAGGGTGGGCAGCCGGTCGAGCATGCCGGTGTCCCGGGAGATGATGTAGACGGGGATGATCAGCGCCTCCCACGGCGCCATCTGCGCGACGAAGACCATCAGCATGAACTGGCGCCTGCCGCGCCAGCGCATCCGCGCCACCGCGAAGGACGCGCCGAGTGCCACGATCAGGGCGAGCAGGACGGCACTTGCGGTCACGAGGATGCTGTTGCGCCAGAACAGCGCGAATCCGTCGGCGTCGACGGCGGTCCGGAAGTGCTCCAACGTCCAGGTGTGCGGCAGGAATTGGGGGTTGTCGGACTGGATGTCCCGGTTGGGCTTGAACGCCGTGGTGATCATCCAGTAGACGGGGAAGAGGCAGAGCGCGATCGTCACGGTGGCGGCCGCGTGCAGGGGGACGCGGCGCAGACGGGGTCGTAGCGTGCTCACAGGGCCTCGCCCTCCTGGCGGAACATCTGGCGGAAGTAGAGGACGAGGACGCCGGCCATCATCAGAACGGTGACCATCGAGGCCGCGGAGCCCAGGTCGTAGCGCTGGCTGGACAGGGCGGTCTGGACGGCGTAGACGGGCAGGATGGTGGTGGCGTCCCCCGGCCCGCCGTTGGTCATCACCCAGATCTGCACGAACGCCTTGAAGGTCCAGATGACTTCGAGCGAGAGGACCAGCATGAAGATCGGCCGGATCATGGGAAACGTGACGGCGCGGAAGATGCGGCCGGCCGAGGCGCCGTCGATGCGCGCCGACTCGTACAGCTCCGCGGGGACGGTGGTCAGGGACGAGTACAGGGTGATGGCCGCGAAGGGCACCGACTGCCAGACGATCAGCAGGACCAGGATCGTGAAGGCGGCCGGGCCGTGCGCGAACCAGGGGTAGCGGTCGAACGAGGTGAAACCCAGCTGCTTCAGCGACCAGTTGACGATGCCGAACTCCGAGTGGAACAGCCACTGGAAGACCGTGGTGGCGGCGATGACCGGCATGGCCCAGGCCAGGACGAGTGCGCTGAGCAGGGCCAGCCGCCATATGCGGCCGAGCCGTTCGATGAGCAGGGCGACCAGCGTGGCGAGCAGCATGATGAGGACGACGTTGACCGCCATGAACAGGAAGGTGCGGCGCACGACCTGCCAGAACCGCTCGTCGGTCAGGAGCGTCTCGTAGTTGCGCAGTCCCACGAATCGGGCGTGGCCGAGGATGAGTTGACGCAGCTGGAAGTCCTGCAGCGATATCAGGACGGCGCGGGCCAGGGGGTAGGCGAGCAGGTACAGCATGCCCAGGACCGTGGGCGCGGCGAGCAGGTAGGGCCATGCTCCCGCGCCGTGCCGCTGCCGCACGCTCGTGTGGTCCGGCCGGGCGGGGTGCGGCGAGGGCCGGCGGAGCCGGGTTCGGGCGGGCGCCGAGGTGGGTTCCCGGGTGACCGACACGGCGACGTCTCCTCTCGGTGTGCGAAGGGTTGCCGACGCCACGGAGGTGTGGCGCCGGCCGTCACGGCTCAGGAGCTGCCCTTCATGGTGGCGGTGATCGCCGACGACGCCTTGGCCGCCTCGGTCCGGGAGTCGGCGCCCGTGAGCACGGCGGTCATGTAGTCCTTGATGGGGTTCTTCGCCTCCACGGCGGCCCAGCCGCGGGTGTTGGGGGTCGCTCGGCCGACCGCCGCGCCCGCGGCCATGGCGGAGGCTCCCGGGTCGTCGGCGACCGCACCGGCCAGGGTCGTCTTGTTCGGTACGTAGCTCATGGCGGCGGCGAGCTTGCGCTGCCAGGTGTCGCCGGTGAGGTCCTTGACGAACGTGAACGCGGCGTCCTGCTTGCCGGACGCGGCCGGGATGACGAGGTCGGAGCCGCCGATGAACACCGAACCGGGGTGCGCGGCGGTTTTGCCCGGGATCGGGAAGAAGCCGAGCTTGTCCTTGAGTTCGGGGTTGTTCTGGGTGACGACGTTGGCTCCGCCGGGTGAGGAGATGATCTGCGCCACCTGCCCCTTGGCCATGACCTCGGCCTGCGGCGGTTGCGCCTCGTCGGAGTCCTTGGGGCCCTTGCCGAGGGCTTGCAGCTTCTTGTAGAAGTCCATGCCGCGCAGCGCCTGCGGGGTGTCGAGCGTCCCCTTCCAGGTGCCGCCGGACTTGGTGGCGAGGTCGCCGCCCTCGTCCCAGATGAACCCCGCCAGTGCGTACCACATCTGGCCCGGCAGGTAGATGCCCTGTGTGCCGGAGGAGTTGAGCTTCTTCGTGGCCGCGATCCACTGGTCCCGCGTCTTGATGGCGGCCGGGTCGACGCCGGCCTTCTTGAACAGGTCGGTGCGGTAGATCACGACCCGGCTGGCCGCGTAGTAGGGGATGCCGTACTGCTTGCCGTCGTAGGCGCCGGGCTCGGCCAGGCCCTTGAGCCAGTTGCTGCCGCCGAGTTCGCCGAACTTGTCGCTGAGGTCGAGCAGACCGCCGCTCTGGGCGAACTGGGCGACCTGGGTGTTGCCCGTCTCGATGACGTCCGGGGCGTCGTTGCTGGCGAGGGCGGCGGTCACCTTCTCCCCGATGCCGTCCCACTCCTGGACCTGCACCTTCACCTTGATCTGCGGATGGGCCGCCTCGAAACCCTTGACGAACTCCTTCTGGAACTGCGCGGAGACGCTGTCGCGCATGAGCCATACGTCGATCGTCGTGGTACCGCCGGCGGAGTCGCCGGACGATCCGTCGCCGCCGCTGCAGCCGCTGAGGCCTCCAGCGATCATCAGCGCGGACACACCTGCAAGCATGCGGAGCTTCACAGTTCACCCCTGAGAGGAGAGCACCAAATGAACTGACCAGTGAGACAACTGGACAGGTGACCTGTCGATGGTCGATGAAGGTGGCATAGACCAATAGAGGCGTCAACCCCCGGCGCCGGCACCACTTTTGACGACTGATCGCCATCGGACCGACGCGCGGACGACAGAAGGCCAGCTACACTGCACTTGACCAGTGACGGTCAGTGGTAAAGGCTGCGGAGACTGGTCAGGTAAAGTTCATGTACGGCGGGGCGGGAGCGGGCACCATGAAGGCTGGCGAGTCGGGAGCGGTCCTCAAGCGGGAGCGCGTACGGGACCACATCCTTCAGCTCATCGAGTCGCTGCACCCCGGCGACCCCATCCCCTCCGAACGGTCCCTCTGCGCCGACCTGCACGTCTCCCGGCCGACCCTGCGGGCGGCGGTCGACGAACTCGTCGCGGCCGGACTCCTCGTGCGCGAACACGGCCGCGGCATGTTCGTCGCACCCGAGAAGATCACGCAGGAACTCGTCTCCGACTCCCGCGGCATGGCCCTGCCGCAGGCGTCCGGCACCTGGTCGAGCCGTCTGCTGGAGTTCACCACCATCGCGGCCGGCGCCCGGGTGGGCCGCAAACTGAACCTCTCCCCCGCCGCCGACATCGTCTACGCGGCCCGCCTGCGCCTCGTCGACGGCGCCCCGATGGCCATCGAACACCTGCATATCCGGGCGGACTTGGTGCCCGCGCTCACCGCACGGGAGCTGGAGACGGGCGACCTGTACGAGCACCTGCGCGAGCGGCACCGGGTCCGGGTCAGCGACGCCGTGCAGACGATCGAGCCGACCGTCGCCAGCCAGGCCGAGGCCAGACTCCTCGAGGTGCCCCACCTCTCCCCGGCCCTGCTCTTCGAGCGCCTCACCAACGACGCGGGCGGCCGGCCCGTGGAGTACGTCCACTCCGTCTACCGAGGCGACCGCTACCGCATCGTCTCCCGCCTCACCCTGACGTCGGCGTCCGCCGACGGGGCATCCGCTGCGACGGGCGTCGTCCCGGGGATGGCCCCGGGGACGGTCACTCAGTGGGAGGCGACGCCCCGTTGACGAGTTTGTCCGGCGGCACGCGAGGCGCGCGGGGTGGTCACGGATCTCACCGGGCGCCCGGAAGCCCGTCGATCATCACTCCGAGGGTGAAGTCGAAGCGGTCGTGGGTGGTTCCGGCGGTGAGCTCGGCGGCGTAGCGCTTGGTATGGGGGAAGGAGGCGGGCAGCGCGGCGAACCGGCGCAGCAGCTCGTCGCGGCTGACGACCCAGTTGTCGTCGCCCCGGCTGACCCGCCGGTTCACCAGGGAGACCTCGAGGCTGTACGCGTTGACGTAGAGCATCAGTGAGTCGATGGCCCAGGCGGCGACCTGGGGGGCGATGCCTCCGGCGAGCAGGATGGCGAGCATCCCCTCGCTGACGCGCAACGTGTCCAGGTTGGACGGGGCGGCGGCGAAGGCGGCCCGGGAGATGCCCGGGTAGCGCAGGTACTGGTCGCGGAGCTGAGTACAGACGTCGATGATCTGCTCCTGCCAGCCTGCGGGGTCCGGTTCGGGCAGCTCGATCTCGGCGCACAGTCGGCCGATGAGCAACTCGTCGAGATCCTCCTTGTTGACCACGTGGGCGTAGAGGGACGACGGTCCCGTCTCCAGCGCGGTGGCCAGGCGCCGCATCGTCAGAGCTTCGTAGCCCTCCGTCTCCACGATGGCGAACGCGGTACCGATGATGGCGTCGACCGTGATCGGCTTCTTGCGCCCGCCGGACGGTCCGCGCCGGGCCGCGCCGGCGCCCGTGTCCGTGCCGAGCTGATGACGGGCTGCGCGCCGTTCCTGCGGAGTCGGTGACATACGCGCAGTCTAACGAACCTGCGAACAGTGTTCCGCGATACTACGAACAATGTTCGCCTTGTTCAGAACGCCGCTCTGCTGTAGAACAGTGTTCGTGTCTACTGACCAGCGCATATCCCAAGCGCCCACCATCAGCCCGCTGCCCTTGCGCACCGCGTGGCTCGTCCTGGCCGTCGTGGTTCTGGCCGACATCATGGATCTGATCGACTCCAGCATCGCCAACCTCGCCGGCCCGTCCATCCGTGCCGACCTCGACGGAGGCCAGGTCACGGTGCAGTGGGTGCTGAGCGCCTACACCGCCGCCTTCGCACTCGGCCTGGTCACCTCGGGACGGCTCGGCGACCTGCTCGGGCGCCGACGGCTGTTCCTGCTCGGCATGACCGGCTTCACCCTGGCTTCACTGGCCTGCGGTCTCGCCCCCGACGTGGTCTTCCTGATCGTCGCCCGCACCCTCCAGGGCCTGTGCGGGTCGGTCATGATCCCCCAGGGTCTGGCCCTGGTGAAGGTGGTGTTCCCGCCTCAGCACCTGCGCAAGGCGCTGACCCCGGTCGGTCCGCTGATGGGCCTGACCATGGTGGCCGGGCCCATCCTGGCCGGCTGGCTGCTGCACCTGAACCTGTTCGGCAGCCAGTGGCGCTCCATCTTCCTGATCAACGTCCCGTTCGGTGTGATCGCCCTCCTGCTCGGCCGGCGCGTCCTGCCCCGCCACGGCGGAGAGGACCGCGCCGCCCGCCTCGACCTCACCGGCGTGGGTCTGCTCACCGCGGCCTCGGCGCTGCTGATCATTCCGCTCATCCAGGGACGCGAACTCGGCTGGCCCGCCTGGACCTACGGCATGATGGCCGTCGCGGTGGTGCTGCTCGTCCTGTTCGTCGTGTCCCAACGACGCAGCAAGCACCCGGTGATCACTCCGACGCTGTTCCGCAAGCGCAGCTTCGTCGTCGGCCTCGTGATCGTGGCCGGGTTCTACGCATCGCTCAGCGCGTTCGTCCTCGTCATCAACCTGCTGTTGCAGCAGGGCATGCACTGGACCCCGCTGCACACCGGCCTCGCGCTCATCCCCTGGGCCCTCGGCACCGCCGTCGCCGTCCTGCTCGCGGGCGCCGTGCTCGCCGAGAAGCTGGGACGCGCGAGCCTGCATCTCGGCCTGTCCATCGCCGTCGTCGGCCTGCTGACCCTGTGGTGGTCCGTCGCCCACTGGGAGGCCGGCATCACGATCTGGAAGCTGGCGCCCTCGCTGACGCTCACCGGATTCGGCTCCGGCCTCGTGTTCGTCCCGCTCGTCGACTTCATCATCGGCGACGCGACCACCGAGGAAGTCGGCACCGGCGCGGGCCTGCTCAACGCGGTCCAGCAGTTCGCCGGCGCGATCGGCGTCGCCGCCCTCGGCACCGTGTTCTTCGCCCGGGTCGGACACCCGACGGCCCACTCCTGGTTCGCCGCCGCGGAACTGGTCCTCGGCATCGCCGCCGGCCTGAACCTCCTGACCTTCCTGCTGGTGGGGCTGCTGCCCAGGCATGCTCAGCAGGCACACGGCTAGCCCCGGCGCGAGACGATCGCCCCGTCATACACGTTCCCCGGTGTCACGACCGCCGTGATCGCGCGGGCGAGGAGGGTGGATGGCTCCCGGAACTGGTAGCCGGTAGCCGGTCGACAGCGTCTTCAGGCGCTGGGTCTGGGTCTGGGGGCTGAGCAGTTCACCGGTGGCGACGATCTCCGCCAGCGGCGCAGGTCGTTCAGGTTCGAGATCATCGCGCCGGCCGCCCAGGCCCAACTCGGATTCCAGTCCATGGCGTCGGCGACCGCGCCGCTCAGCGTCTGGTCCGTGCAGCCGCGCGGGTGCGGCTCGGGGAACTCCGCCCCGTTCGGGAAGAGGCCGCTGCGCATCTCGGCGAGTTGGCGCAGGGTGATCCGGTGACCGTTCGGCACGCCGTGGACGTAGCGCGAGATCGGGTCGTCCAGCCGGATCCGGTGCCGGTCAATGAGCCCCAGCAGTGCGGTGACCGTGAAGGTCTTGGTCTCGCTGCGGATCCGCAGGTAGAAGTCGGTGGTCATCGGCCTGCAGGTGGCGGTGTCCGCGACGCCGGTCGCACGGACGTAGCTTCCCCTGCCCGGCATTCACAGTCCGACGACGACACGAGGGATGCCCGCCTGCCGGCGGACGTCCTCGATCGCCTTGTCCAGCCGGGAGTGTTGCCTGCGTCTCTCCCGAACGCGGGATGTCACGTTCGCCGCCTTGAACTCCTCCCACTTGACGACATCCGCAGGAGAGGGGAACCCACGTGAAGCTCGTCGTATTCGGGGCGAACGGAGCGACCGGACGGCAGGTCACCGCGCAGGCGATCGCCGAAGGGCACACGGTCACCGCCGTCACACGCAGGCCCGAGGACTTCCCGCTGAGCCATCGGCGACTGACGGTGACCGGCGCCGATGTGCTCGACTCCGCCGCCGTCGAACGCTGCGTCGCCGGGCAGGAAGCGGTGATCTCGACGCTCGGGGTCCCGTTCGGCCGGAACCCGGTCACCGTGTACTCGGAAGGCATCACCCACATCACGCAGGCCATGACGAAACACGGCGTCCGGCGGCTGGTCTGCGTGACCTCCACCGTGCTCTTCGACGTACCGGCACCCGGCGAGACGTTCTTCTTCCGGAAAGTGCTCGAACCGCTCATCGCGCGCACCGTCGGACGCACCGTGTACGACGACATGCGGCGCATGGAGCAGATCGTCCAGGACGGCGATCACGCGTGGACGATCGTCCGGCCCGCCGGACTTTTCGACGCGGAGGCCGTCAGCGGCTACCGGATCGCCACCTCGCGCCTGCCCGGCCGGTTCACCTCCCGCGCCGATCTGGCAGACGCGCTGCTGCGCCAGGTGACCGGCGACGGTCACCTGCGCGCCTTCGTCGACGTCCGCACGTCGGAAGGCGTTCCGAGCATCCTCGACGTCATCCGTAAGGAGGCGTTCGGCAGCAAGGAGTGAAGCCCGGGTCGGCTCCGTGGCCCCGGTGTGTCCCACCACACCCCGCAGGGGCGGGAGTTGGGGAACAGACTCCGGTGGTTGACCGTTCACCTATACGTGGCTACGGAGGGGACAGTGTCCCCGGGCCTCACCCATAGCCCGTGGGGAAGATCGTTCGGCTGAAGCCCCACGGAGCCTTTCGCCGCGAGGCGACCGCCCTCCGTGGATCACCACACAGCGGCCCCGGCTGGCCTCCCCCGTCCAGCCGGGGCTTCGTGTATGCCGTACGGCCGGCCGGAGGTCAGCTGGTGGGCATCAGGACGCTGTCGATGATGTAGACGTTGGCGTTGGCGGTCTTGACGTTGCCGCAGACGACCTTGGCGGACTTGTTGACGGTGTAGGACTCGCCCGAGCCGGACGTGGTGAGCTTCGACTTCTCCAGGGTGGCGAAGGAGCCGTTCTCGAGGTCCTTCGGCGCCAGCTTCTGACCCACCACGTGGTAGGTGAGGATCTTCGTCAGCTGGGCCTTGTCGCTCAGGACCTTGTCCAGCGTCGCCTTCGGGATCTTGGCGAAGGCGTCGTTGGTCGGCGCGAACACCGTGATGTTCTGGGCGTTGTTGAGGGTGTCGACCAGGCCGGCCTTCTTGACGGCGGTGACCAGGGTGGACAGGGCCGGGTTGTTGGAGGCGGCGGTGGCCACCGGGTCCTTGGCCATCCCGTCGAAGGAGCCGGCGCCGCTCTTGGGCACGGACGAACAGGCCGGGCCGAACGGCTGGTCCATCGGCGACGCGCTGCTGCCCATGCCGTTGTCCGCCGCGGCGGAGGACGACTTCGACGAGTCGGCCTTCGCGGAGTCGCCGCTGTTGTCGCTGCAGGCGCTCAGCATGAGCGGAAGCATGGCCGCGGCGGCCAGGGTGACGGCGGTACGGCGCGTGCGGATGCGGGGGTTCATCGTGTTTCTCCTATGGGTTGTTGCAGCGTGAGCTGCTCTTGTGCGGGAGTTGGGGACGGTGGCTCGAGGGTCAGTCGACGGTCACGACCACGGAGTGGTGGCCGCTCGCGCCGTCGGGGATGGTTCGGGTGCGCAGGGCGGTCTGCACCTGGCCGTCGCCGTCCGTGGCGCGGACGGTGAGGGTGTGGCCGCCCTTGGTGGCCCGCCAGGGGAAGGACCACTGGCGCCAGGTGTCACGGGAGTCCTCGGCGGCGAGGCGGGCTTCCTGCCAGGGCCCGTCGTCGACGCGTATCTCGACCTTCCCGATGCCCCGGTGCTGGGCCCAGGCGACGCCGGCGACCATGACCGTGCCGGTTTGCGGGCGGGCGAAGGGCTTGGGCGTGTCGATGCGGGCCTGGGTCTTGATGGGAGCTCGGCGGGACCATTTCCGCCTGACCCAGTACGTGTCGTAGGCGTCGAAGGTGGTGAGTTCGATGTCCTTGATCCACTTGCAGGCGGAGACGTAGCCGTAGAGGCCGGGCACCACCATGCGGACGGGGAAGCCGTGGGCGAAGGGCAGGGGCCCGCCGTTCATGCCGAGGGCGAGAAGCGCGTCGCGGCCGTCCATGACGTCCTCGACCGGGCTGCCGATCGTCATGCCGTCCACCGAGCGGGCCACCAACTGGTCGGCCGGGCCTCCCTTCGACGGTGGTGCCACTCCGCATTCGGTCAGCAGGTCGGCCAGGCGTACGCCGATCCAGCGGGCGTTGCCGACGTAGGGGCCGCCCACCTCGTTCGACACGCAGGTCAGCGTGATGTCCCGCTCGATCAGCTCACGTCGCAGGAGATCGCCGAAGGAGAGGGTGAGCGGGCGGGTGACCCCCTTGCCGTGGATGCGCAGCCGCCAGGTCGTGGCGTCCACCTTGGGCACCACCAGGGCGGTGTCGACCCGGTAGAAGGACGAGTTCGGGGTGACGAAGCGGCTCACGCCCGGGATCCGCAACTGGGCGCCCCTGGGTACCGCGGGAGCGGCGGATGCGGGTGCCGGCAGGACGACCTTGTCGCGGGAGGCGACCGCGTTATGCCCACGGGAGGCGTTCAGCGTCCGTCCCAGCGCACCGGCCCCGGCCGATGCGGCGGCAACGGCCGTCGCGGCGATCACGAAGTCACGGCGGTCCCGGTCCGGTCCGTGCGCACCCTGCTCGGACGGGGTCCGTGGCAGGAGGCGACCGACGAGGAAGTACAGCAGGACGGCTGCCACGACGGCACCCACCACGGAAGGCAAGGCGTCGGACGGGCCGGTCGAGTCGGGGCGGCTGGTCGCCGCGACCGCCCCCACGGCGCCGAACAGGAGAACGCCCGCGGCACCGGTACGGCGGAATCGCAGCGCGACCATTCCCAGTGCCAGTGCGAAAAGCGCGAGGACCGCGAGAATTCCGAGCTGGAGAATCAGTTTGTCGTTCGTGCCGAAATTCCGGATCGCCCAGTCCTTCACCGCGGGCGGCGTGCGATCGATCGCCGCACCACCGACCGCGATGACCGGACCGGCCTGCGGACGCACCGCCGCCGACACGAGTTCGGCAACCGCGAGGGCGGCGAATCCGGCCAGAACGCCGCTCAGCGCTGCCAGGGCCGGCCGCGTCATGTTGCGGCGTCGTCGCGTTTGCATCTCGTCGTCGGTCACGTGGGGAATCCGGCCCTGAAAGGCTCCCGGATTGGTCGGCGGCCCGATCGGATGAATCTTTTTCCCGGACCAATCCGGACCGGCATCGGCTACGGATCATTGAATATTGGGGGTATTCGGCACAGGCCGATTTTGGGCAGGGAATTGCGCCATCGCCACACGTCGGCGGTTCGAAAAGTGGCGCGGTCAGGCGGGGAAGGTCATCAGTGCGAGCGGAGCCGAGGTGGGCTTCTTCGAGCCGCCCGCGGGTTCCACGGTCACGCCCATGCCCGACGCACCGTCGACGGCACCGTGCATCAGGACGGCCTGGTCGCTGCGGCCGGGGTCCATGAGACCGGCGGAGCGCATGGTGCCGTTGTCGTCGAACCACAGTTGGTAGACCTTGCCGCCGGGGGGATGAGCCATCCCGGACACCACGAACACGGCCTTGTCCTGGCTCTCGGAGACGACCACTGTTCCGGTGGCACCGCCGGCCAGTTCGGCGGCCCGGGTCCTGGCGTCCGGGGCGGACAGTACGGCCGCGATCTCATCCGTTCCCTGTTCGGCCCGGTGGGCCTGGCTGAGGGCGTCCTCGGCGCGCTGGTGCTGCCACACCGCCGTGCCGCCCAGCGCGGCCGCCGCCGCGAGGCATGCGGCCAGCGCCCACCGGGACAGCACACGCCCCCGCGGACCCGCGCGCTCGGAGCGGATCGGTGTCGGCCCGCCGGGGGCCTCCTGCCGGACGGTCGTGATCCGGTGCAGCACCTGCTCACGCAACACCGGGCGCGGAGTGACGGAGACGGCGAGCGCGAGGCGGGCTGCGGTGGCGCACAGCTCGGCGGTCTCCTGGGCGCACGGTTCGCAGGCCGCGAGGTGCCGCTCGAACGCGGCGCGCTCCTCGTCGGACAGCGCGTGCAGGGCGTAGGCCCCCGTCATGCGGTGCAGGTCAGCGGTCATCATGCGGTCACCCCCAGGCAGTCGCGCAGCCGGATGAGTCCGTCGCGCAGGCGGGTCTTGACGGTGCCCAGCGGAAGCGCCAGCGCCTCCGCCACCTGGCGATAGGCCAGCCCCCGGTAGTACGCCAGGGTGACCGCCTGGCGCTGGATCTCGGTCAGGGTGCGCAGACAGCGCCGCACCTGTTCCCGCTCCAGTCGCGCCTCGATCTGCTCGGTCACCTCGTCGTACTCGGGCGTGCGGTCCAGCAGCGCGGCCTTGTGGTCGCGGGCGGCCGCGGCCTCCACCGAGCGCACACGGTCCACGGCGCGGCGGTGGGCGAGGGTGAGGATCCAGTTGATGGCCGTCCCCCGGTCGGGGCGGTACCGGGGAGCGGTGCGCCAGACCTCCACGAGAACCTCCTGCGCCACTTCCTCCGACTGCGCCTGATCGCGCAGCACGGCACGGACGGCTCCCAGGACCGGGCTCACGACGGCGTCGTAGACCGAGGCGAAGGCATCCTCGTCGCCCAGCGCCACCAGGCCCACCAGCTCCTGCAGGTCCGGTTCCGTCGCGGGATTTCTGCCGATGTGCACGGCTTCTTTCACGGGGGTCCTCCGTGGTCGGGACATGTCCGGCCGTAATCCGAGGCTGCGGCGCCCGCGGATTGGTCCGGAAGCGAGGAAATCGCAGGTCGAGCCGGACTCGGAGGCGCCGACGGCCCGGGGGCGTGCCCAACTCGGTTTCCGCGACCGATACTTGGCCCCTGAAACCGAACCGCGTGTGCGGCACGTCCTCACCAGCGACCACAGGATGCGAAGCCCGTCCGGGCAGCGCGCCGCACACTCAGGGGGTAGCCGAAGTGCCGTTCCGTTCCGTCAGACCCGCACGTGCCGCGAGGCGCTCCGCCGCCGCCGTCACCGCCGTTCTCACCATGGCCGCGCTCTGGGCCGCCGCCTCTCCCGCGTCGGCGGTGAAGGGCGGTGGTCCGGCCACGACCGACGCCCGACCGTACGCGATGCTGATCGAACTGGACGGCAACCAGTTCTGCGGCGGCACCCTCGTCGCGCCCACCAAGGTGCTCACCGCCGGCCACTGCGTGGAGAACGCCGGAGACGTCTCCGCGCTGCGGGTCATCGGCGGCCGCACCAAGGTGGACAGCACCGGCGGCACCGTACGGAAGGTGGCCTCCTACCGGCTGGACTCCCGCTACACCATGCCCGGTTACGCCTACGACGCCGCCGTGCTCACCCTGGACCGGCCGATGCCCTACCGCACGATCCCGGTGGCGGGCCCGAGGGACGCGGCGCTGGTCGCCGACGGCCGGACGGCGACCGTGCTCGGCTGGGGCCGCACCGGGCCCGGCACCTCCGCCACCCGTCTCAAGCAGGCCAAGCTGGTCCTGTCCCCCGTCGCCGACTGCCGGCCCTACACCGACACGGACACCGACCCCGCAGCGATGCTGTGCGGCATGCCGCGGCCGGGCACCACCGACAGCATCTGCCCCGGCGACTCCGGCGGACCGCTGGTCAGCGGCGGGAAGGTCGTCGGCATCGTGTCGTCCGGCAACAAGTACTGCGACGAGCAGTTCCCGGTGTCGGTCTTCGTCCGCGTCGACTCGGTCGCCGCGGACCTCGGACTCCGCACCTCCTGAGCACGTACGGAGGGACGGCCACGCGGTCGACCGCAGGCGCGCCGGCCCGAGGAGTGCTCCTCGGGCTAGCCCGAGGAGTGCTCCGCCAGCGCCCGGGCGAACGTCTGGGCGGCAGGTGCCGTCCACCGTCTGCGGTGCCGGGCCAGTCGCACCGGGACATCGGCGAATCGGGGGCCGTTGACCCGTGCCAACTGCCCCTGGCGCAAGTGCTCCTGGACGGTCGTGAGCGGCAGCAAGGCCAGTCCCAGTCCGGCGGAGACGCAGGAACGCGCCGCGTCCACGCTGCCGAACCGGGTCAGCCGCGGCCGCGCACCGGGCACGGCGAGCAACCGTCGCTCCAACTCGTCGCTGTAGGAACAACCCTGTTCCAGCAGGAAGAAGTCCTCGGCGGCGAGCTCCGCCCAGTCCGCCGCGTGGGCACGCTCGGCGAGAGAGTGGCGGGGAGCGCAGACGAGCACGAGACGCTCCCGGGCGATCGGCTCGGACGTCACATCGGGGAAGGCGGCTTCCTCCTCCAACAGCAGGGCCAGGTCGAGGCGTCCGGACCGCAGTCCCTCGACGCATCCCGCGGTGCCGGCCGCGTACAGACCGACGTCCAGCTCGGGGTGGCTGGTGCGCAGCGCGGCGATCACACCCGGCAGCCGGCTGGAGCACAGTGACTCGGGAGCGCCGACGGCCACCCGTCCCCCGAGGGCCCCGTCGCCGTCGGCCTGCAACCGCGCCACGGCGTCGAGGACGTCCTCGGCCCTCTCCAGCAGGCGCCGGCCGGACTCGGTGAGCAGCGCCCCCGTGGGCAGGCGATCGAAGAGCCGGGTGCCCAACTCCCTTTCCAGGGAACGGATGTGGACGGTGACCGTGGACTGGGCCAGGTGCAGCTCGGCGGCGGCGGCCGTGAAGCTGCCGGTACGCGCGAGGGTCGTGAAGGTGTGCAGCAGGCGGGTGTCCACGAGGCCAGCCTATGTGATACGCCGATGGGCAGGATCGATATCCATCGTTGGACGCGATCGAAGGAGGGTGGCAGCGTAGAGCCATGACCACCGACGTGAGCGGAACAAGCCCCGTGAACCACCCCGAGCCGGCCTTCCGGACCCTGCGCTACGCGGCCTTCACCCGCGATCCGGCCGGAGGCAATCCGGCCGGAGTCGTGCTCGACGCCTCCCGGCTCGACGATGCCGCGATGCTCGCCGTCGCCGCCGAGGTCGGCTATTCGGAGACGGCCTTCGTCACCGGCGGGGACGAGAGGACGCGCCGGTTCCAGGTGCGCTACTTCAGCCCGCTCGCCGAGGTGGCCTTCTGCGGGCACGCGACCGTCGCCCTCGCTGTCGCCCTCGCCGAACGGCTCGGCCCCGGCGAGATCGTCCTCGACACTGCCGCCGGTGAGATCCCCGTGGCCACCAGGGTGGACGACGAAGGCGCGGTGACGGCCACGCTGACGAGCGTGCCCACCCGTTCACGCCCCGCCTCGGACACCGAACTGGACGCGACGCTCGCCGTCTTGGGCTGGACTCACGGCGACCTGGACCCCGAACTTCCGCCGCACGTGGCGTTCGGCGGCAACGACCACCTGGTGCTGGCCGCCGCCTCCCGAGCTCGGCTGGCGGAGCTGGACTACGACTTCGACGGCCTCGCCGAAGTGATGCTGCGGCACGGCTGGACCACCGTCCACCTGGTGTGGCGGGAGTCGCCGGAGCACTTCCACGCCCGGGACCCGTTCCCCGTCGGCGGAGTCGTGGAGGATCCTGCGACCGGGGCGGCGGCCGCGGCGTTCGGCGGATACCTCCGCACCTTGGGGCTCGTCACCTCCCCGGCCACCTTCACGATCCGCCAAGGAGAGGACATGGGCCGCCCCAGCGACCTGCTGATCGACGTCGACCCGCAGGGCACCCGCACGCGAGTCACAGGACGAGCCGTGCCGATCGTCGACGCCGGTCGCTCTTCTCAGCGGTCGTAGGCGAGCCGGGCCGTCCGGGGCACCGGTCCGAAGGCGCCGGCGTGGAACTCGGTGAACGCCGTGGCGATCTCGTCCTTGCTGTTCATCACGAACGGCCCGCCCAGGGCGACGGGTTCGCGCAGGGGTGTGCCGCTGTAGACCATGACGCGGGCGGGCCGCTCCGGGTCGACGGCAGCCAGTCGCAGTGTGGTCGCCGTCGCGAGACCGATGACCGGGTCGGTGGCCGGGTCGGACCAGCCGGTCTGCCCCGCGTGCAGTTCGCGGCCGCCGACCAGCAGACGGCCGCTCATCACGTGCGCGAACAGGCGTTGCTCGCCGGGGACTTGGAGATCGTACGAGGCACCGGGATCGAGCGTGGCGACCACGCCCTGTACCGGGTGGTGAAGGTCGGCGGCACCGGTGACGCCGCCGACCGTTCCGGCGTGCACGTCCACGAGCAGGCCCGGCGCGCGGAGCCGGGGCATGGCCGCGTCGGTGAGGTCCTGGTACCGCGAGGGCGTCATCTTCTTCGCGGCCGGCAGGTTGAGCCACATCTGGAGCACCTGCGCGTGCTCGTCGCGGTAGGCGAGTTCGCGGTGGATGATCCCGCTCCCCGCGGTCATCCACTGCACTTCGCCGGGCTCCAGCGCCCCGGCGTGGCCGAGGTTGTCTCCGTGTTCGAGGACGCCGTCGACGACGGTGGTGACGGTCTCCAGGCCGCGGTGCGGATGCCACTCGAATCCGGGCGTGGAGAACCAGTCCTCGACCAGCGCGAGGAACGGGTCGGTCAGCGCCGGGTCGGTCGGCACGAAGACCAGGGCCTTGTCGTCGACCTGCGCATCCGGGCCCAGCCGCTGCTTGTCGGTGACGCGAGTCAGGCTCCGCCGACCCGCCGGCGATGTGGTCATGACTGCTCCTCGCGACGGTCGGACGACGCTCACCACCATCTTCCCGCGCCCGCGGTGTGTGGCAAGCGTGCGCAAGGCGGCGTCGGCCGCCGCCGTATGCACCACCGACAGCTGATCCCCTGGCTGATACGAAAGCTGATCCCTTGACTGACGCCGTGTAGAAGTTCAGGAAGGCGGGCGGCAAGCTGATCCTCTGGCACGGCCTCGGTGACCAGCGCATCCCGGCCGTCGGCACGATGGCGTACTACAAGGCCGTACAGAAGGCGATGTGCGGCAGTGCGAAGACCGAGGACTTCGCCCGGCTGTTCCTGCTCCCCGGCGTCGCCCACTGCGGCGGCGGCCAGGGCCCGGACAGCTTCGACGCGCTGACCGCCGTGGTCGACTGGGTCACCCGGGGCAAGGCGCCGGTCAGTCTGCTGACCAGGTCGCTCGACAGCGGCGGAAAGGTCACCGCGAGCCGTCCCGCCTACCCCTTCCCCTACGTCGCCGTGAACACCACGGGCGGCCCGGCCGACGAGGCCGGCAGCTACACCCCGGTGCGGTCCGCGGCGGAGGCCGACCTCACCCTTGACTGGCTCGGTTCCTTCCGCTCCGGCTACGAGACGGTCGGCAACTGGGTCCACGGCACGTGGGTGGTGAGCAAGGGCAGGGCCTGATCCCTCCACCGCGGCACACCGTGTCGGCGGTGGTCCCCCGGTTGCGGCCGGGGGCTGCCGCCGACACGAACCGAGCTGCCTCAGCCGCCACCGCGCTCAAGGACGCGGCGGGCCGCCTCGGCCTCCGCCGCCGGCGGAGACAGCTCGTCCAGGGTGTCGAGCTCGTCGTCCGACGCCAGCTCCTCCTCCCAGGCCGCCGCAAGGCGTTCCCGGTCCTCGCGCGATCTGGCGCCGACGGCCTCCCGGTGCTCCGGATCCAGGGCCGCCAGAAATCGTTCGACCGCGTCCGTCGGCATACGGTGCTCCTTGTCGCATGAAAGAGTGCCGCCCCGCGCCAGCATGGCTGAAGCTCGCGCGGTCGGCCACCCGGCGCTATCCGGTGACTGTGTCGCCATGACGATGGGCCACCCTCCACTCGCCGCCCTCACGGCGGTACACCTGGGTGACCCGCAACGTGTACGTACGCGGCTCTCCGTCGACCGAGACGGAGGTGTGCTCGCGGCCTGCCGTATAGGCCATGTCTCCCCAGACGCCGTACGCCTGGAGTTCGAACTCGTACCACGTGCAGTCGGAGAAGCTCTTCCCGAGGTGGGTGAAGAGCTGGTCGAGCTGCTGCTGACCATGGGCATCGCGCCAGGCCCCCAGGACGCTCACGGGCTCGTCGTGCGACCAGAGCGCCCGGCGCGGGGCCGCGTCGCCGTTGTGCAGCGCGACCTCCGCCTCGTACAGAGCGGTCCTGACCCACGCCAGGAAACCGTCGAGGTCGGTCATGCCTTCATCATGCGCCGGGCTCGCCGTTCGGCGCAGCGCAAGTGAAGATGCGCGGATACGCTGTCGGTGCTCGGCCCATCAGCTTGCACTCAGCCGGAATTCCAGCGCTCACGGCACAGGAGGAATCGTGGCCGGTCAATTCGAGGCGACAGCCGAGATCAACCGCCCCATCGAGGACGTCTTCGCGTTCCTCTCCGAGGGGACGAACGACCCCAAGTTCAGCCCGAGGGTCCAGGCCATCACCAAGACCCCGGAGGGGCCGACTGCGGTCGGCACGGTCTTCACCAGCACGGTCAAGGACGCCGGCATGAAGACCGGCCGGCAGTTCCGGATCACCGAGTTCGAGGCCCCTGGCCGAATCCGCTGGGCGGAGATCTCCAAGAACGTCGTGACGGCGAACGAGGGCGGCTACGACCTCGAATCCACCGGTCCGGGCACGACGAAGGTGCGCATTTTCAACGTTCTCGAAGGCCACGGCGTGGGAAAGCTGCTGGTGGGCTTCGCGCTGAGTGCGGCACGCAAGGACGCGCCCGCGTTCGGACAGCGGATCAAGGCGGCGGTGGAGGCTTCCTGAAGATCATTTGCGCGCCCGCCCGACCGTGATCATGATGCAGGAGAGGTGCAACAGCCCGTCCGGGTTGTTGCACGCGTGAACGACGCTCTTCTGGGCAGCCGTGTCGTCACGCACCGGAAGCCCGACTTCCGGTGCGACGCAGACGATGGGAACCGCTGCGACACGAACGATCGAGCAAGGTGGCGTGCCTGGTGAGTGCGAGCCCCATGGATCCTCGGGACGGCTCTCGTCGCGGGGAGCGACCGCAGACGAGCGTGGCGCACATGCCGCAGCAGGTCCGCGAAGAGCTGACCGGCAGACTCCGTCGCAGCAAGCGCGCCCTGCGCAAGGAGGACATCCAGATCGTCGAGCCGCCGCTGCTACGGCGCGCCGTCGGCGCCTCCGCGCTCGGCAACTGCATGGAATGGTTCGACTTCGGCGTCTACAGCTACCTCGCCGCCACGATCGGCAAGGTCTTCTTCCCCGGAGCCTCGCCCGCCGCCCAGGTCATCTCCTCCTTCGCCACGTTCGCCGCCGCCTTCGTCGTGCGCCCGCTGGGCGGGCTGGTGTTCGGGCCGCTCGGTGACCGGCTCGGCCGGCAGAAGGTGCTCGCCACCACCATGATCATGATGGCGATCGGCACCTTCGCCATCGGCCTCATCCCCAGCTATTCGACCATCGGCATCGCCGCGCCGATCCTGCTGCTGCTCGCCCGCATGGTCCAGGGCTTCTCCACCGGTGGGGAGTACGGCGGCGCCACGACCTTCGTGGCCGAGTACTCCCCCGACCGCCGCCGCGGCTTCCTCTCCAGCTGGCTGGACTTCGGTACGTTCGTCGGCTACGCGCTCGGCTCCGCCCTGGTCACCGTCCTGAACCTCGCCCTGACCGACGACCAGATGCTCGCCTGGGGCTGGCGGATCCCGTTCCTGATCGCGGGACCGCTGGGTGCCATCGGTCTGTACATGCGGCTGAAGCTGGAGGAGTCGCCCGCCTTCCAGCAGCAGCTCGACGACCACGAGAAGAGCCTCGCGCAGTCGTCGGCCGGCAGCGAGTTCAGGACCATCGTGCGGAAACACTGGCCTGGACTGCTCGTCTGCATGGGCCTCGTGCTCCTGTACAACGTCACCAACTACATGGTGACCGGCTATCTGCCCACGTATCAGACCGAGACGCTGAACCGCTCCAGCTCCTCCGCCGACGTGCTGGTGCTCATCGGCATGGTGTGGATCGTCCTGCTGATCACCTTCATCGGCCGCCTCAGCGACCACGTCGGCCGGCGTCCCGTCTATGCGGTCTCGGCGGCAGCGATGATCGTCCTGGCCGTCCCGTCCTTCCAGCTCATCAAGATGCACGGGAGCTGGCCACCGGTCTTCGGCGTTCTGATCCTGTCGACCCTGCTGGCCTGCTTCGCGGCGCCGAGTGCCGCCACACTGCCCGCTCTCTTTCCCACGGCCGTGCGCTACGCGGCCATGGGCATCGGGTTCAACGTCGCGGTGGCGGCTTTCGGCGGCACCACACCCCTGGTCACGGCGGCGCTGGTCAGTGCCACCGGCGACGATCTGATGCCCGCGTACTACCTGATGCTGGCCGGCGTCATCGGGCTGATCACGGTGAAGTTCCTGCCGGAGAGCGCCCAGGTGCCGCTCCACGGTTCCCAGCCGATGGTGGGCTCCGAGGAGGAACAGCGGGAACTCCTCCACACCTCCGAGGAGCTGTACCGCTCGACCCGGCAGAAGGTCTGAGCGCGCGTCACACGCCTCGCGACGCGCCGCGCACGGTCAGGCCGCGTGTTTGCGGCCCTCGGGCGCCGTCGTCGGCCCCGCGTGCGCGTCGCGTCCCTCGCCCGGGATCAGGCTCAGGTGACGGCGCGTGCCCGCGTGCCGGGGGACGGACGGGGCTCCGCTCATCCAGTCCTCGACACGATCCATCAGGAGCAGGACCGCACCCAGTACGGGCAGTACCAACACCGCTATGACGATCACTGCGAATCATCCCCTTCGCGACGCCCCTACTCATCGGGTGCCCGTTTCGGCCCGGAAAACGCCGGCGACGTCGCGTAGGGGGTGACACGTCCTGTCGGCGGTCAGCCTTCGCGTCGGGCGGTGAACCCGTACGTGCCCGCCACCAGGTCCGGGATCGTCACGCGTCCGTCGACGACGGCGGCCTTGCCGGCCGGCGCACGCCGCCCGTCCCACACCACGCGCCCGCGCGACCGCACCGTCAGCCGATGCCCGTCCCCCGGCAGGGAAACCGTCGCCCGCGTCCCCCTCGGAACGTCGACGTCGAGGTGGAAGGCGCTCCCGGAGTTCTGCCAGGCCACGCGCAACGCACCGTGCGGGATGGGCAGTTGGCCCTGTGCCCAGGCGATGTCACCGGGGTTCGGCCGCACCTCCCACGTGGCGTAACCGGGTGATGTGGGCCTGGCGCCCAGCAGTTCGTGGGTCAGCGCCGGCAGGACTCCCGTGGACCAGCCGTGCGCCATGCTGGTGTAGGCGTCCTCGTAGAGAGTTCCGCCGGGGCCGATGCCCTCCCAGTTGGTGATGCCCGGGTCGTGGCTGTCCATCCAGCCGTAGGTGCGCCGGATCTGGTCGAGCGCGGAGTCGGCGCGCCCGGCCATGAAGCGGGCCACGATCTCGGGGTACGACGTGAAGGCGTACACGCGCTGGGAGGCGCCGCCGAAGATCGTGTCGTTGTCCATGAACGCGTTGCCGTACGGGCGTCGCGTCGTGGCGTCGAGATGGGCGAGGGCCGATCCCGCTCGGCCGGCGTCCGCGACACCCGCGGTGACGGCCAGGGCGTTGCCGTCCTGCGCGTGCCGCACGGCACCGGTGGCCGAGTCGAGGTAGGCGCCCGCCGTGTCGTCCCACAGATGCGTGTTGATCGCTTCCGTGACCGCCCCGGCCCGTTGCGACCAGCGCGCCGCGTCCGCGTCGTGCCCCAGCAGCCGGGCGAGTCGGACAGCGTCGCCGAGGGCCTGGACGTACAGGGCGTTGTAGTAGGTGATCCTTCCGGTGCGGCCCAGGAAGGCGTAGTCGCCGTATCCGCCGGTGTTGTTGAGGCCCTTGCTGAGCAGTCCCGTCTCGTCGGTGACGCTCGGGTACCAGGTGTCCAGCACCTTCACCACGTTCGGGTAGTAGCGCGTCGCGTAGGTCCGGTCACCGGTGTAGAGCACGTAGTCCCAGCTGCAGGTGACCCACCACAGCGGATAGTCGAACAGCGGGAGTGCGTAGGAGGAGATGGAGGCCGGCGGGATCCAGCCGTCGGCGCGCTGGTGGTCGGCGAGGTCGGCGAGCACGTTGCGGGCGGCGGCCGCCGTGTCGTCGTGGGTGAGGTACAACGTCCGTGCGGAGACGGCCAGATCACCGACGTACGGGTCGCGGTCGCGCTTGGCGCCGTCGTGCAGGACGAGCTTGCCTTCCAGGGAGGCGGTCCAGGCGTTGCGCGGGTCCACGTCGTCCTGGCGGAAGGTGTCGGTGACGAGTTCGTTGGTGTACGCGGCGCCGTACCAGTAGCGGTTGAGGTCCTCGTCCGAGCAGAGGAACCAGCCGCGATAGGTGCCGGGCGTTCCCACGTAGGCGGTGAAGTCCAGGCTGACGGAGTCGATTTCGACCGTGCCCCAGGGCTGGGCCGCCGGGGCGTCGGCGGCCAGGGCGTCGAGGGTGATGCGCAGGTAGCGGAAGCCGTGCAGGCCGTCGGCGTAGACCTTGCCGTCCGTCTGGAAGCCTTTGTGGTCGGTCCAGTCCGCGCCCTGGACCGGGACGGCGAACTGGTCGGTTCCCTGGCCCGCGCCGCCGGACTGGTCGGAGCGCGTGAAGTCGGAGCGTTCGGTGAGGAATTGGCGTGTCTCGGAGAACGCCAGTCGCACACCCGGCGAGTTGCCGGAGGCCGAGGTGAAGCGGATGCGCGGATACCCTACGACGACCTTGCCGAAGTCGACGGTGACGCTGGGCGGCGCCACCGCCTCCACCGGCTCGGGCCACACCTCGTTGATCCGGGTGAACGCCCCGTGCGGGGTGTCCTGCACGGCGGTGACGCTGATGCGCACCTTGCTCGTCGACACCGGCGCCGAGAAAGGCACCGCCCGCTGGATGACATCGTTGTCGGAGACCGTGGCGACGGTCTTCCAGGCATTGTCGGCCCACACGTCGACGGTGAAGGCCGTCGGCACTCCGTCGCTGTTGGAGACCACCGTGATCCCGGACATCTGCCGGGCCTCGGCCATGGTGATGGTCAGGACGTCCGGGAAGGCGGCGAGCGTGTCGTCGTTCCAGAAGGTGTCGGGGTCGCCGTCGATGGCGTTGGCGGCGTCGTAGGTGCGCGGATGCCCGTCGTTGCCGTTGTTGCCGGCGTGCGCCGTGGACGCCTCGGCCGTGGTGCCGTCCGGCCAGCGTGGTGAGGGAGTCGGCTGCGGGCGGCGCAGCACCGTTCTCGCGCCGCCCGGCTTCAGCAGAGCCTTCGGGTCGCGTACGTCGCCGGTCGAGCCGAGCACGCGCTCGGGGCGCACCGTGCGGGACGCGGGGCCCTGGACGTAGCGCTGCCAGCCGGTGCCGATGCGCGGTGGTTCGGGTGCGCCGGCAGTCGCAGTCTCGGCGCCCGGGGCCGCGGCCACCGGGGCCGTGCCCGCAGGTCCGACCGTAAGGGCCACGGCTCCGGCGCCGGCCGCGATGACCGTGCGGCGGCGGGGGCCAGGCTGTGCGGCGCTCTGCGATGTGCTGGTCGATGTCATGGCATCCCGTCCCTCGAAGGCGAGTTGAAACGTTTCAATGCGCTGGGGCAGGGCGACGCTATCCCAAGAGCCTGGCCTCGTACAGGTATCGCGCACGTCTCGCGGCGCGCCCCTCACCCGCGTTCTCGCCGTCCGGCCGGCCGGACGGCGACATGTCCTGTCGTGTCCGACCGGCCGGAACTCTCGCGCCGATCAGCCGGTGTAGGCCGCGAAGATCTTCGCGAACTCGTAGGGGGACTGCGGGATGTTGGTGCACTGGTACAGCGCGCCGTTGCAGGCGTTGCGGTCCCGGGTCGCCTCCCAGAAGGCGAGTTCGCCCAGATGCCTGCCCTGGGCGAAGGAGACCAACTGCCGGGCGTCGGACTGGTCGTAGACGTGGCCGTCGTCGTTCTGGCCGAGCATCGGCGTCACTCCGACCATCGCCCAGACCTGGGCGTCGGTCCTGCCGGGATACAGCGACTTCAGCTGGGTGAAGGTGCTCTGTGCGGCCTGGACGGCCGCATCCCCGTAGTCGACGCTGCGGTAGTAGTCCATGGCCATCACGTTCACCACGTCGAGGTCGACCCCCGCGTCGCGCGCCGACTGCACCACGTTGAGGCCGTCCGAGGTCAGCCCCTCCGGCAGGACCGGCAGCGTCAGTGAGATACGCAGCCCCGGGTGGGCCTGTTGCAGACGCGCCAGCGCCTGGGAGCGGCGGGCGACGGAGGCCGGGTCGGCGGAGGCCGCGCCCTCGATGTCGAAGTCGACGTACTTCAGGCCGTAGGCGTTCACGACCGCGTTGTACTCGGCATAGAGCGCGTCCACCGAGCTGCACGCCTGGGCCAGTTCGATGCCGCTGGCACCGCCGAAGGAGACCTTGACGTCTCCCCCGGCCGCCCGGATGGCGTCGATCTGGTCCTTGGCCCAACCGTCGCGCGGGTCATAGGCGTTGAACCACATCGCCTTGCAGCCGGAGGCGGTGATGAAGGCCATCGTGTAGTTCTTCACCCCGCTCGACGACGACATGTCGGGCATGCTGGGTGTGGGCCACGCCCCCATGTCGATGTACGGCGCGGTGGCCAGGCCCCCGCTCTGCTGCTGGCCGGCGGAGGTCGTGGCGCTGACGGCGGTGGAGTAACCGGAGACATTGCCCGCGGCGTCGCGGGCGCGGACGCGGAACGAGTAACTCGTGTCGGCAGCAAGCCCGTTGGCCGTGTACGAGGTGCCGGTCACGGTGACGGGCGTGCCGCCGTCACGCGAGACCTCGTACCCGGCGACGGAGCCCGAGTCGTCGGTCGAGGCGTTCCAGCGCACGGTCAGGGAGGAGCCGCTCGCGGAGCCGACGGTGACTCCGGCCGGGGTGCTGGGCGGTGTGGTGTCTCCGCTCGAACCGCCCGTGCAGGAACCGCCGTTGAGTTTGCAGCCGGTAGGTGTGCCGGTGCCGCTGGACACCCACCCGAAGGAGGCGGACGCGCCCGGCGCCAAGGTGCCGTTGTACTCACGGTTCTTGAAGGTGTAGTGGCTGCCGCTCTGAGTGAGCAGCGCGTCCCAGTACGAGCCGACCGTGGTGCCCGGGGGCAGGTCGACCTCGACACTCCAGCTCGACAGCGAGGTGCTGCCGGCGTTCGTGATGGTGTAGGCGCCCTGGTAACCACCGTCCCACGTCGACGTCTTGGCGAAGGTGGCGGTCGGTGTGCCCGCGGCGGAAGCCGATGGGGCCAGGACCAGCAGAAGCAGCCCGGCGAACAGGGCGAGAAGTGCGGACGGTCTTCGCATGTACTGCCTCCACTGGGGGGTGGGCGCCGGGTCGGCGCGTGAAGCGGCAGAGTTGGTCCATACCAATCCTCTGGCATGTACATACTGAGCGACGGACCGGCCGTCAAGCCCTGCGCCCGGGTCAGCTCAGGTCGCGGTGGCGCCGTGCCGCCTTGATACCGATGACTCCGACGAGCAGCAGTGCGGCGACGGTGCCGAGCGTGAACGTCTCGAACGAGGTGCGGGAGACGCCCCAGACGTCGTGGAAGTCGTAGTCGATGCCGAAGAGCCCTTCGAGCACTCCGGGGAACAGCGCGCACCACGAGCCGACGAGGATCCAGGCGTAGGCCAGGCCCGCGCAGGTCATGAAGCCGCGGAGTCCGAAGGGGACACGGTACGGGCGTGGCACGTCGGGCCTGCGCAGCCGGAGCACGACCAGCGCGGGGATGACCACCAGGTAGGACAGCAGCAGGGTGGTGACCGCCACGGTGAGGACCACCGCGAACACGGCGCCGGCGTCGCCGTCGGCGAGCCGCATGGCGGCGAGCATGAACACCGTGGCCACCGCTCCCGAGAACAGGTTCGTGCGCACCGGGGTGCCGAGCCGTGGGTGGAACGCGCCCAGGGCGCGGGTGAAGAAGCCTCCGTCGGCGGCGGCCATGGCCTGCATGCGGTCGCTGACGATCATCCAGGCGCTGCCCTGGGTGAGGAGGGCGAACACGAACAGGACGGCGGTGAGGGTCAGCACCGTGCCCGCGGCCCCGCCGTAGACGCCGAAGACGAGGCGGGCGCCTTCCATGAAGCCGCCGATGCCGGTGACTTGATGCGCGGGTACGACGGCCAGGAGTGCGAGGACGGGCAGCAGGTAGCAGCAGGCGGCGACGGCGGCTGAGCGACCGAGGGCGGCGGGGACGTCGCGCTGGGGGTCGTGCATCTCCTCCCCCGCCGCGTTGGGGGCCTCGAAGCCGACGTACGCGAAGAGCAGGATCGGGACGAGAGCGAGGAAGCCGGCCGTCGTCGGGGTGAAACGGGTGCCGGCCAGGCCCTGGAAGCCGTGCTCCAGGCCGTAGACCACCGCGGTGAGGGTGAACAGGGCGAGGGCGAAGACCTTCGCCGCCGCGCCGGCCGTGGTGATCCACTTGCCGCGGCGCAGGGAGACGACGGCTGTGAGGATGGCGGCCCAGACGAACAGCAGCTTGAAGGTGTAGTCGGCGACGGTGCCCGAGCCGAGGTGGAAGACGAAGCCGTCCCAGGTCTCGGCGGCGAGGAAGACCAGTGAACCGCCCAGCCAGATGGGGTTGGTGACCCAGTACAGCAGCGTCGTCAGCGCCGCCGCCGGGCGGCCGAAGGCGAGCTTGACCCATACGTACGGGCCGCCTTCCTGCGGGAACGCGGCGCCGGTCTCGGCGAACAGCAGGGCGTAGGGGATCAGGAAGAACACGGCGATGACCGCGGTCCACGTGGCGGCCTCGCCGCCGCCGGTGGCGATCTGGCCGACGGTGTCGAAGGAGATGACCGCGGCGATGGCCATGGCGGTGATGTCGAAGCGCTTCAGGCTGCGTTGCAGGGAGGCCGTGGCATGTGGTGCGCGGGACTCTGTGGAGGTCAGGTCGGAGGACACGGGCAGTTCCTAGGGCAGGGAGAGGGGACTGCGGGAAGCGCGTGCGGGCGCGGTGACGGTGTGGGGCCGTGTCGGGTGGAGCTGGGCGGGGAGGCCCGGCGGGGCCGGGCCTCCCCTCTGGAGGTGTCAGGCGGCTCGGATCGCGCCGGTGGGTTCGGTGCGCTCCAGGACGCCGCGGAGGGCGGAGGCGGCTTCCTTCGCCTCGGTCTCGGTCATGATCAGCGGCGGGGACAGCACCAGGCTGTGCGCGGAGTCGCGCACGATCACGCCGGTCTCGCGGCGGATCACGTCGTGCGGCATCCGGTCGGGGTTCAGGGGCAGGGGCGTACGGGTGGCGCGGTCCTGGACCAGTTCGACCGCGAGCATCATGCCGACGGAGCGGATCTCGCCCACGATCGCCAAGTCGCCCAGCTGGGTCTCCAGTTCCGAGTGCAGGAAGGCGCCCAGGCCGGTCGCGCGGGCGAGCAGGCCCTCCTTCTCGATGATGTCGAGGTTGGCGAGGGCGACCGCGGTGGCCACCGGGTGGCCGTTGTAGGTGTAGCCCATGGGGAAGCCGTGCTCGCGCAGGAGGACCTCCGCGACGTGGTCGCCGACCAGGAGGGCGCCGAGCGGGATGTATCCGGAGGTGATGCCCTTGGCGGTGACGATGATGTCCGGGGTGACGCCGAAGTACTGGGCGGCGAACCATTCGCCGACGCGGCCGTAGGCGGTGACCACCTCGTCGAAGATCAGCAGGATGCCGTGCCGGTCGAGGACCTCGCGGACCCGCGGCCAGTAGTCGGCCGGCGGGACGAGCATGCCGCCGACGCCCATGATGGGTTCGCCGATCATCGCGGCGATGTTCTCCGGGCCGATCTCCGCGATGCGCTCCTCCAGTTCGCGGATGAGGAAGTCGGTCGGGTCCTGGCCGCCGTAGAGCTCCGTGCGGTACGGCCACGGCGGGGTGAGGTGGGAGACGTGCGGCATCATCGGGGCGAAGCCCTCGTGGTAGAGGGGGAAGCCGGTGGCCGAGCCGCCGCCGTAGCCGATGCCGTGGTAGGCCTTGCTGCGGGCCAGGATCCAGGTACGGCTGCTCTCGCCACGGCGGTGGTGGTAGTAGCGGGCCATCTTGATGGCCGCCTCGTTGCCCTCGGAGCCGCCGGAGGTGAAGTACACGTGGTTCAGCGGGTCGGGGGCCAACTCGGCTAGGCGGGCGGCGAGTTCGATGGCGCGGTCGTTGGAGAACTCCCAGAAGCTGGTGAAGTACTCGAGCTTCTTCATCTGCTCGTGGGCGATGTCGGCCAGGTCGGTGCGGCCGTGGCCGACCTGGGCGAGCCAGAGGCCGCCGGTGGCGTCGAGGTAGCCGCGCCCCTCGGAGTCGGTGAGGCGGCAGCCGGAGCCCGCCGTCATCACGACGCGCTCGGTGGCGCTGCCCGGCAGGTAGGGGTGGATGATGTGGGCTCGGTCCAGGCGGGCGAGGTCCGCGGCGTCGAGGGTCATGGGTGCTGCGTCCTTTGGGTGGGTGCGGGTTGCGGGTGCGAGGGATGAACCGGGCTTGATCGCACGGCCGTTCAGCCGTAGGCGAGCCAGGTGGTCTTCAGGCCCGTGTACTTGTCGAAGGAGTGCAGGGAGAGGTCGCGGCCGTGGCCGGACTGCTTGAAGCCGCCGAAGGGTGTGAACGGGCTGAGCGCGTCGACGGTGTTGACCGACACCGTGCCCGCGTGCAGGGCGTCGGCGACGCGGTGCGCACGGCTCACGTCCCGGGTCCACACGGAGGCGGCCAGGCCGTAGGCGGAGTCGTTGGCCAGGCGGACGGCCTCGGCCTCGTCGTGGAAGGGCAGCACCGTCAGCACGGGGCCGAACAGTTCCTCCCGTACGAGGGGGGCGTCGGGTGTCAGACCCGTGACGACCGTGGGGTCGAGGTAGGCGCCGTCCCGGTCGGGGCGCGTGCCGCCGCACACGAGTGTGCCGCCCGACGACCGCAGCGCCTCGAGGATGCGCTCGGCCTGGGCCTCGTCGACCAGCGGTCCGAGACGGGTCGCGGGGTCGAGCGGGTCGCCCGGCTGCCAGGTACGGGCGTGCTCGGCGACCTTGGCGGTGAACTCCCCGGCGACGGACGCCTCGACGAGGAGCCGGGTGTTGGCCGAGCACACCTGCCCGGAGTTGTAGGCGAAGCCCCAGGCGGCGCGCTCCGCGGCGGCATCCAGGTCGGCGTCGGCGAAGACCACGTTGGGGCTCTTGCCGCCGGCCTCGGGCCAGACCTGCTTCAGGTTCGACTCCGCCGAGTAGGCGAGGAAGCGCCGGGCGACCGCGGTGGACCCGGTGAAGACCAGGGTGTCCACGTCCGGGTGCAGGCCGAGCGCGCGCCCGGTCGTCTCCCCCGGGCCGGGGACCACGTTCAGCACGCCGTCCGGGAGACCGGCCTCGGCGGCGAGTTCGGCCAGCAGCAGCGCCGACAGCGGTGACTGCTCGGCCGGCTTCAGCACCACGCTGTTGCCCGCGGCCAGGGCGGGCGCCAGCTTCCAACTGGCGATGTCGAGGGGGAAGTTCCACGGAACGACCGCGCCCACGACGCCCAGCGGGGTACGGCGCACCAGGGCCAGGTTGCCGGGCGGTGCCGGGGCGATCTCGTCGTAGAGCTTGTCGACGGCCTCCGCGTACCAGGCGAACACGCCGGCCGCGCCCGGCACGTCCGTGCCGTGGGACTCCGCGATCGGCTTGCCCATGTCGAGGGTGTCGCACAGGGCGAGTTCCTCGCCGTGCTCCTCGATGAGGCGGGCGAGCGCCAGCAGGACCCGCTTGCGCTCGGTGGGCGCGGTACGCGACCAGCGGCCGTCCTCGAAGGAGTCCCGGGCCGCCGCCACGGCCCGGTCGACGTCGGCGGGCGAGCCCGCCGCGACGTGGGCCGTGGTCTTGCCCGTCGCGGGGTTGACGGTGGGAAACCACTGGCCGCCGGCGGGGTCCTGCCACGCTCCGCCGATGAACAGGCGCGTGCGGGGCACTAGGTCGGCGGCGCGCTGCCGCCAGTGGGCGTAGGTCTTCATGCTGTGGCCTTCGATTGCGTCGTGGGACGTGGCGGGCCGGTGCCCGCTCGGATCTCGGGGGCCTGGGCCGTTGTGGGGGCTCCGCCGCGATGCGGCGGGCGCCGTACGGGTGGAGCCGCCCTGCAGCGGGCGCCTCCACGCCGACTTCTTTGAATCGAGATTCAAACAATTGGTGAACCACCCGTCAATGCTCCTGGCGGAAACTTCTTGCAGAATCTGGTGCCGGTAACAGAGAATTAACCACCATGGGCAACGTCGGCAGACCACGCAACCAGACGGCACGCAGGGAGGCCCTCGTCTCCGCCGCGGGCCGGGCCATCGCGGAACGGGGTCTGGAGGGCCTGCGCATCAAGGACATCGCGGACGCGGCGGGCGTCTCCCAGGGCTCGGTGCTGTACTACTACCCGGACCTCGACGACCTGGTGCTGGAGGTGCACCGGGGCGCGGTCGAGGGCTACCTCGCCGCCCGGCAGCGGGCCTACGACGAGGCTCCTGCGCACGATGCCGCCGTGCGGCTGCGGGCCCTGCTGGACAGCGGCCTGCCGGGCGGCCCGGACGACGCCGTGCACGGGCTGCTGTACGAACTGCACCGGCGCGCCGGCCGCAGCCCGGGCCACGCCGAACTGATGACCTCGCTGTTCGCCAGGGAGGTCGCCCTGTACGCGACGGCACTCGAAGTCGGCGCGGCCACCGGCGTGTTCACGCTCGCCGGCACCGCACAGGACCTGGCGCACGGGCTCGTCGCGCTGGAAGACGGCTACGGACTGCACATCATCAGCCACAACGCGGCCCTGCGGCCCGAGAGGATCCGTCAGCTGATCACGGCACATGCGCGTGCGGTGACGGGGTGCGCCGAACTCTAGGGCGACGCACGGCTGTTGACCCCGATTCGTTCAGTCCGTCGCGCTCCGCCTGGCCGCGATCTCCCGCAGCACGTCCATGACCGCCCGGGCACGGGCGGTCTGTGTGACGCCCTCCACCGTGGCGAGGGTCAGTTCCAGCGGCGGGCGCGCGTCCCGCAGTTCCAGCTCGACCACGTCGCCGCCGCCGTAGGTCTGGCTGGTGGCAGGGCGCTGGTTCAGGACCGAGTAGCCGAGTCCTCTGGCCACCATCGACCGCACGGTCTCGTAGCTCTGCGTGCGGTAGCGCACGTCGGGTGCGGTGCCGGCGTCCGCCACCAGGGCGCGGAAGTAGTCACGGCTGTAGGGCAGGTCGAGCAGCACCAGGGGTTCGGCGGCCAGTTCGGCCAGCTCCACCCCGTCCCGGCCCGCCAGCGGGTGGCCGGCCGGGACGATGACGTACGCAGGGAAGCGGGCAATCGTCTCCCCGGCCAGTTCCTGGTCGGCCAGGAGACCGAAGTCGTAGGTCAGGGCGAAGTCGATACGGCCCGCGCGCAGCGTCTGGAGCAGCTGCTCGGTCTCGGCCTCGACGACGTCGATCTCGATGCCCGGGTAGCGCTCGGTGCACTCGCTGAACAGGGCCGGAAGGTAGTACGGGGCGAGGGTGATGAAGCACCCGACGGTCACCGGACCGGACAGGGTCTCCCCGCTGCCGCGTGCCTCGCCCTCGACCTCGCGTGCGCGGGCGAGCAGTTCGCGGGCCTGGTACTGGAGCCGCTCCCCGGCCGGGGTCAGGACCAGCCCGCGCCCCCGGCGGCGGATGAACAGCTGCACCCGCAGGTCATGTTCCAGGTTGTGCACGGCCGAGGACACCGCGGACTGCGCGATGTGCAGCCGGGCCGACGCCGCCGTCATCGATCCACACTCGGCGGCCACGAGGAAGTAGCGGAGCTGTACGAGGGTGAAGCCCACCGGTGACGTCATGTCTGGCCCTTGCCGCTGATGATCCTGTCCGTGCCCGACCTTATGCGGCGGCCGCCGTCACCGCTCGGGCGTCGCCCCGGACACGTCCCCGGGGCGCAGCAGGGTGGAGCCGGCCGTCTCCTTCAGCGACAGGGCCGCGACGAGTCCTCCGGCGGCGGCCACCATCAGATACGGGCCGGGGACCAGAGTGCTGCCGGTCGCGGAGATGAGCACGGTCATCAGATACGGCACCGTCCCGGCGAACAGGGCCGCGGTGAGGTTGTAGGAGATGGACAGGCCGCTCTGCCGGGTGCGGGTGGGGAAGATCTCCGCCGACCAGACCGCGTACGTGCCGAGGATCGCCGCCAGGATCACGCCGAGCAGCAGTCCGGCGATCCAGGTGCCGGCGAGGCCGGTGCGCATGAGGAGGAAGGCGGGAGTGGCGAGGACGAGAAGGGCGGCCGTGGCACCGACGAAGACGGGCTTGCGCCCCACCCGGTCGGACAGCATGCCGAACACCGGGACCAGCACCAGTCCCAGCAGGGAGATCACCGTGGACAGCAGGGCGGCGGTGTCGGCGGAGTGGCCCAGGTCGTCGGTCTCGTAGGTGACCAGGTACGTGAGCACCGCGTAGAAGGGCACGTGCATGGCGGTCATCAGGCCCGCAGCCTGGAACATCTGCTTCTTGTTCGACCGGAACAGCTCCCGTACGGGTCTGCGCGGGAGGGTGTCGCTCGCTTCGAGGGCCCGGTACTCGGGGGTGTCCTCGATCTTGTTGCGGATGATGAAGCCGATGACGCCCAGCGGCGCGGCGACGAGGAAGGGGATGCGCCAGCCCCAGGACGTCAGCTGCCCGTCGTCGAGCCCGGTCGACAGCAGCAGGAAGACGAACGAGCCGGCGAGGAAGCCCAGCAGCGAGCCGACCTCGAGCCAACTGACACCGAACCCGCGGCGGCGGCGCGGCGAGCTCTCGGCGAGGAAGCTCGCCGCGCTGCCGAACTCGCCGCCGGCGGCGAACCCTTGGACGAGGCGCAGGACCACCAGGAGCACCGGGGCGGCCACTCCGATGGAGGCGTAGCCGGGCAGCAGGCCGATGGTCAGGGTCGCGCCGGACATCATGAAGATGACCAGCGAGAGAGTGCGCTTGCGCCCGATCCGGTCGCCGAGCGGGCCGAACACCATGGCACCGACGGGCCTGATCCCGAACGACACGGCGAACACGCCGAAGACCGCGAGCAGTCCGGTGGTGCCGTCCTCGGAGGGGAAGAACACGGTCGCGACCGTGCCGGCGAGATAGGCGTAGGCGGCCCAGTCGAACCAGTGCACGAACACGCCGACGGCTCCTGCGGCAACGCTCCTGCGCAGGGCGACGACGTCGGTGGTCACCCTGTCCTCGGTGGTGACGTCGGTGGAAGAGGTGGGCATACGTGCCTCCTTGGACGGGCGGGTGGAAGGTGCCGCCGACGTTCCCCTCAGGGCGCGGCGCGGCCGGTCAGGGATGCGGGACTAATGAGCACGTGCAGTTGCGCCTCGGTCAGCAGCTCGCGCTCGCGGACCAGGTCGAGCGCCGGTCTGCCGGTGTGATGGGCCTCGAGCGCGAGGGCGCACGCGGTCTCGTATCCGAGGGCGGGGCTGAGCGCGGTGACCAGACCGGTGGAGGCGGCGACCGTCTCCGCGAGCCGGTGCCGGTTGGCCGTGATGCCGCGCACACAGTGCTCGGTGAGTACCGCGATCCCCGCGGCGAGGTGGTCGAGGCCGGCGCCCAGGCTCCGGTAGATGATCGGTTCGAATGCGTTGAGCTGGAGCTGTCCGCCCTCGGCGGCGAGGGTGACGGTCACGTCGTGTCCGATGACCTCGAAGGCGATCTGGTTGACCGCTTCGCAGATGACCGGGTTGACCTTGCCGGGCATGATGGACGAACCCGCCTGGCGTGCGGGCAGGTTGATCTCGCCGAAGCCGGCCTGAGGTCCCGACGACAGCAGCCGAAGGTCGTTGCAGATCTTCGAGAGCTTCACCGCGACGCGCTTGAGGACACCGGACAGCTGGACGAACACCCCGACGTCCTGGGTGGCCTCGATGAGGTCCGGTGCGGACACCAGCGTCGGGATGCCCGTCAGCCGGCGCAGGTGCTCCATCGCGCGCTGCCGGTAGCCCGGGCGGGCGTTCAGGCCGGTGCCGATCGCCGTGCCGCCGAGGTTGAGCTCGTGCAGCAACAGCCGTGCCTCCGCGAGCCGTTGCTCGTCCTCGGCGAGGGTGGCGGCGAACGCCCCGAACTCCTGGCCCAGCGTCATGGGCACCGCGTCCTGCAACTGGGTACGGCCCATCTTCAGTACGTCGGCGAACTCGGCCGCCTTGCCCGTGAACGACTCGCGCAAGCAGGCCATGGCGCACAGCAGTTGGGCGATGTGCGCGTCGAGCGCCAGCTTCACCGCGGTCGGGTAGACATCGTTGGTGCTCTGGCCGAGGTTGACGTGGTCGAGGGGATGCAGGGCGGAGTACTCTCCGCGGCCGTGCCCGATCAGCTCCAGGGCACGATTGGCGATCACCTCGTTGGCGTTCATGTTGGTCGACGTGCCGGCGCCGCCCTGGATGAGGTCCACGACGAACTGCTCGTGCAGCGACCCGTCGCGGATCTCCGTGCACGCGTCGGCGATGGCCCGCGCGTGAGGGCCGTCCAGGGCGCCGAGTTCGGCGTTCGCCAGTGCCGCGGCGTGCTTCACCGCGGCCAGCGCGCGGATCAGATGAGGCCGGGCGGCCACGGTCTCTCCGGTGAGGGGGAAGTTCGCCACCGCCCGGGCGGTGTGCACCCCGTAGTAGGCCGCCACCGGTACGGCGACCTCGCCGAGCATGTCGTGCTCCGTGCGGTGGGCACCGGAGGCAACCGGTGTACCGGTGATCGTGCTCAAGCCGCACCTCTCCCGGTCGTCGCCGTGCCGCGGTCCACGCCCGTCCACGCCAGCGCGATCGCCCCGTCGAGCAGGGCCCGTTGGGACTCTCCGCCCACGCAGAACGCCGCGAACTCGTGCTGGTGGTTCGTGGCGGGCAGGGAACCGATGCCGATGTAGGGATGGATGGCCGGGACCACCTGCGAGACGTTGCCCATGTCGGTGGACGCCCGGTTCATCCGGGCGGCCTGGCCGGGCGGCGCGAACTCGCGCCCCAGTGCGAGAGCGTTGGCACGGTAGTGGCCCAAGGCGGTCTCGTCCGTGCGGAATTCCGCGTACGGCTTGCTCTCCGCCTCGATCTCCAGCTCGCATCCGGTGGCAAGGGCGCCCGCCTCGAAGGCCCGCATGACCCGGGGTTCCAGCTCGGCCAGTTCGGCGAGCGTCTCCGCCCGTACGTACCAGCGCCCGGTCGCGCGCTCGGGGATCGCGTTGGGGGCGTCCCCGGCGTGGGTCACGACGCCGTGCACCCGTGCCGAGCCGGGCAGTTGCTGGCGGAGCAGCCCGATGGCGACCTGGGCCACCGTGAAGGCGTCGGCCGCGTTGATCCCCGCCTCGGGGTAGGCGGCGGCGTGCGCGGACTTCCCCGCGTAGGAGATCTTCGAGTGGCTGACCGCGAAGGGGCGGGCCTCGGCCACGTCGACCGGTGCCGGGTGGACCATCATGGCCAGGTCCACCCCGGCGAACGCGCCCCGGTCCAGCATCTCGACCTTGCCGCCGCCGCCCTCCTCGGCGGGGGTGCCGTAGACCTCGACGGTGAGGCCCGCGTCGTCGGCGACGGCGGCCAGGCCGAGCGCGGCGCCGACCGAACTCGCTGCGATGAGGTTGTGCCCGCAGGCGTGGCCGAGCCCCGGCAGCGCGTCGTACTCGGCGCACAGCGCGATCCGCGTGGGCCCGCTGCCGAACCGGGCGCGGAACGACGTCTCCAGGCCCAAATACGAGGAGGTGACGTCGAATCCGGCACGGTCGAGCAACTCCGGTACGGCCGCGGCGGCCCGGTGTTCCTCCCAGGCCGTCTCCGGGTCGGCGTGCAGCCGTTCGGACAGGGCGATCAGGTCCTCGGCGTGCCGGTCGACCTCGCGCCGGGCGGCCGCCTTCAGTGCCGTCATCGCTGATCGCCCGGGACGCCGTAGAAGGGTGCGGACGCCGGATCGAGACCGCGCCGCACGTAGTCGTCCCGCTGCGGCAGCCACACGGCGAGGAGGTCGGCGAGGCGCTCGACGGGATCGTCCGCCCAGTCCACGCGCAGGTCGGTCACCCGCCAGCCGACGTCCGCGACGACCGCCAGGCCGGCGGAGTGCACGGGTCCTTCCTCGCCACCGGCCGCGGTCGCGGCGCGCAGGGCGGCGACCAGCCGCTCCTCCAGCTCTCCGGTGGCCGAGAGGTAGGTGTCCAGGAGTACGCCGGGGACGTGCTCGCCGGCCAGCATGTTGCCCGCCGCGACAGCTCCGTCGGCGGTGGCCGAGGCGTGCGTGCCGAGCGTCCGAGCGCCGCTGAAGGCGAAGCCGGGACCGGTGCGGCCCAGAACGGTCAACTGCCGGTGATCGACGGTCTCCTTGGTGTCGGGCGCGCCGACGACGTCGGCCAACGCGAGCCGGGCGTCGCCGTGTTCGGCGAGCCGGTCGAGCAGTTTCGTGCCGAGGACCGGGTCGGTGATGTTCTGCGAGGCGGCGGCGCCGACGCCGGGGCGCAGGTGGGCGCACCGTGCGGCGACCGCGGGGCTCGACGAGCTGACCGCGAGACCGAAGCGCTCGCCGTCACGGACCACGAGGGAGAACGTCACGACCGCGCCTCCTGGGGGATCACCGCGATCGCGTCGATCTCGCACAGCCACTCCGGTCGGGCGAGCGCGGACACGACCAGACCGGTGGAGATGGGGTGCACGCCCTTGGTCCAGCGGCCCACCGTGCGGTAGACCGCCTCGCGGTAGCGCGGGTCGACCAGATAGATCGTCAGTTTGACCAGGTGTTCCATGCGGCTGCCGGCCTCTTCGAGCAGCATCCTGATGTTGGCCATCGCCTGCTCGGCCTGGGCCTCGGCGTCTCCGATGCCGACCGACTCGCTGGTGTCGAGGTCCTGGCCGATCTGGCCGCGGACGTAGACGGTGTCGCCGGCCACGACGGCCTGGCAGAGGTCGTTGTCGAGGCTCTGCTCGGGATAGGTGTCCCGGGTGTTGAAGGGCCGGATCCGGGTGTGCCCGCCGGCGACGATCGGGGCCTTCGCCTGGCGGCCCTCGCTCGGGGATGTCATCGTCTGCTCCTCAGTTGTTCCCGGACGCCGGTGTCACGCCGGTCCGGTCGGTGCCGCCGTGGGCGAGGTAGCCCCGCTGGATCGTGATGTGGTCGGCGACGTAGCGGGCGTCGTGCCAGACACCCCAGATGAAGCTCGAACCGCGCCGGGACAGCCAGGGCAGGCCCAGGAAGTAGACGCCGGGCTCGCAGGACACGCCGCGCCGCTGGTCCGGCCGGCCGTTCTCGTCGAACGCGTCGACCTCCAGCCAGGAGTAGTCGGCCGCGAAACCGGTCGCCCAGACGATCGAGGTGACACCGGCCGCGGCCAGGTCGAGTTCCAGGAGGGGGTCGGTCACGCATTCCGGGTCCGGTGCGAGGACGTGCGCCTCCGGCTCCTCGGGGAAGTCGAGCCCGTTGCGCTCGACGTAGGCGTCCGCCGCCTGCAGCAGCGCGAGGTACTTGGCGTCGCCGAGCGCGATGTTCGCGGCGAGATCCGGCGCGAAGCGCAGCACGCCGTCGTCGTACGACGCCGTCATGCCGACCAGCTCGATGCCGGCGGCGGCCAGGGCTCGGAAGTCGACGGTGTGGCCGCCGCGGGCGCCGCTGACCGCGATGGTGACGTGTTCGGCACCCTGGGGAGGCGTCTGGAGGTCCCAGAGCCCGAGCACGCCGAGCCACCAGCAGAAGTCGCGTCCGCGGTACTCGCGGGGCGGACGGTCGTGGGGTCCGACAGAGAGGAGGACGCGGCGGCCGGACCGGCGCAGCTCGTCGGCGATCTGCACCCCCGAGGAGCCGGCGCCGACCACGAGGACCGCGCCCTCGGGCAGTTGCTCCGGGTTGCGGTACCCGCTGGAGTGGATCTGCACGGGGACGGCGCCGCCCGGGACGACGGGCGGGATCACGGGCCGCTGGAACGGTCCGGTCGCGGCCACGACGAAGCGTGCGTCGACGGTGCCCTGCGACGTCTCGACCCGGAAGCCGGGCCGGTCGGTGTGCCTGCGCACCGAGGTGACCTCGACGCCGCACCGGACAGGGGCACCGATCTTCTCGGCGTACGCGACGAAGTAGTCGGCGACCTCCTCCTTCGAGGCGAAGGCGTCGGGCGCGGTGTCGGGGAACTCCAGCCCCGGGAACCGGTCGTGCCACGCAGGACCGTTCGCGACCAGGGAGTCCCACCGCTCCGAACGCCATCGCTCGGCGATGCGGTGCCGTTCCAGGACGATGTGCGGTATGCCGTGGGCGCCCAGGTGCTCGCTCATCGCCACGCCGGCCTGACCCGCACCGACGACGACTACTTCGGTCTCTTCACTCGGCATTTCGCCCTCCACTCAGGCGGCAGTCGATCCCGGTGTCGCATCGACCGGGCTGCCGCGTGAGAAATCCTCGGGCGGGCCGTTGCTTCTGTCCAACAGATGTTTTCGCTGCAGGCGATCTGTTTTGCAGATGCTGCCAGCGGTGCTGGTCGCATGGACGCTGACGGCGTAAGGAGGCGCGCTTTCCCTCAGGGCTAAGATTTCAACACCAGATACATGCCGCGAGGGGATGACATGGCTCAGCGCAGGGCGGCGAAGCGGCCGGACGCCGTTTCGGGGATCGTCGACGACTGGGCGCGTGAGAGGCCCGAGCTCGACACCACACCCCTCGAGGTGCTGGCCCGGCTGCACCGGTCGTATCTGCAGTACCAGTCGCGGATGACGTCGCAGCTCGACGCTCACGGACTGTCGGTGGCCGGGTTCGACGTGCTCACGGCGCTGCGCCGGGCCGGCGCGCCGTACCGGCTGACCGCCGGGCAGCTCGCCGCTTCCGGGCTCATCTCGTCGGCGGGGGTGACCCTGCGCCTGGACCGGCTGGAGAAGGACGGCCTGCTCGTGCGGGAGCGGGACGCCGAGGACCGGCGGGTCGTGTACTCACGGCTGACCGATGCCGGTCTGGACAAGATTGACGAGGTGTTCGCCGCACACCTGGAGAACGAACGCCGGATGCTCGGCGGGCTCTCACCCGCCGAGCGCCGTCAACTGGCCGGTCTGCTCTCCAAGTTGGAGCGTTCGATCGTGGAGTCCGACGACGCCGTGGAGGTCGGCCCGGGTCCAGGCTGACCCGGGCTCGGCGGCGGACTCAGCCGGTGGCGCCGGCGAGCGGCCGCGCCTTCGACTGCTGCTCGGCCTGAGCCCGCAGAAGGCGGCGCAGCCGGACGATGCCGAGGTCGTGCTGGTAGAGGTTCTCGCGCTGGTCGGCGTCCTGCGGCATGGCCTCGAGCATGATCCGGTCCTGCTCCAGGACCTCCCAGTGGCGGGCCTCGATGAGGGTCTTGTAGAGGAAGCGCCAGGTGTCGCGCTGCCAGTCCTGCACCTTGCGGTAGCGCCAGAAGAAGACACCGGTCCGCCCGGCGTCCACCGGGCAGACCATCCCGACGATGCCGAAGGCGCCGCCGGGCCCGGCGGACGGCGGGTACGGGATGGACAGGTCGACCCAGTCGACACCGGTGCGGCACAGCTCGACCCAGTCGAAGTTGACGCCTCGCTGGTCGGTCTTCTCGAAGAAGTAGCCGCGGTCGGTCTCCCGGATGCGGAACTTGGCCGTCGTGTCGCCGGCGAACATCGTGTGGGACTCGTTGTGCAGGAACGCGCCGTGCATCGGGTCGAGCAGGTTCTCCATGGCGAACCGCCACGGCACCTTCCACTCGGCGTAGCAGAGGAAGGCGTCGATGTCGTCGTCGGCCAGGGGCTCGGGAACGGTGAGTTCGACCGGCTCGGGGTGCTCCTCGTCGCCGAAGTAGGCGAGGATCGCACCGCCGGCCTCCCGCACGGGCAGCGAGGTGACGAGGGTCTTGCCCTCCAGGTTGCAGCCGGGCAGGCCGGGCACGGAGGTGACCTTGCCGGTGCCGTCGACCTCTACGCCGTGGTACCAGCAGGCGACCCGGTCGCCGAGGTGCTTGCCGAGCGAGAGCGGGGCGCCGCGGTGCGGGCAGCGGTCGGCGAGCATCGAGAGACCGCCGTCGGACCTGCGGAAGAGCAGCCAGTTCTCGCCCAGGGCGGTCACCTTGCGCATGCCGCCCGGTTCGACGAAGCGGGACGGCACGACGGGGTGCCACCGGTTGCGCAGGCCGTGGGCGTAGATGTGCTCGGCGGTGTCATGGGTGGAAAGCGTCATGTCAGGCTCCCAGGCGGTGCATCTCGGCGCGGAAGGACTCCTCGGTCCAGGGCTCGCCCGTGGGCGTGTGCAGCTGGCGGGAGTTGAGGCCGGCGATCACGTCGGTCAGCTCGTGGCCGTCCTCGGTGAAGATCTCCTCGAGGGTGCGCGCGAGCTTCAGCTCGTACGGGGTGGGCTCGTGGTCGCGGGTCTGGTGGGGGTCCAGGTGGGGCCAGGTCTCGGGCATCGGGTCTCCGTGCGGGTTGGTGGTCCGGGACAGGACGTTCGGGTTCAGAGGTCCAGGACGAGACGGTCGGAGGCGCAGCGCGAGACGCAGATCATCATCGTCTCGCCGGCCGCGTGCTCGGCCTCGGTGAGCAGGAAGTCGCGGTGGTCGGGGGCACCGGCGAGGACGCGGGTCTCGCAGGAGCCGCAGATGCCGTCGCGGCAGGAGGAGTTGACGTTCAGCCCGGCGTTCTCGGCGGCCTCCAGGATGGAGGTGCCGGCGCCGACGCTCAGGGTCACGCCCGACGTACGGCACTCGACTTCGAAGGCGCTGTCGTCTTCGTCGCGCTCGACGACCGGGGCGGCGAACCGCTCGATCCGCAACTGGCCTTCGGGTACGGCCGCTCCGACCGCCGTCAGCAGCGGCTCCGGGCCACAGCAGTAGACCAGCGCGTCGGCGGGGAGGCCCGCGAGGGCGCCCGCCAGGTCGATGTGGCCCTGTTCGTCCTGCGGTACGAGGGTCACGTCGCCGCCGGTCAGTGCGGCGAGCTCGGCGCCGAACGCCATCGACGCGCGCGAACGCCCGCCATGGACCAACCGGTAGGGAATTCCGTCGCGTTGGGCCTTTCGGGTCATCGCCAGAATGGGTGTGATGCCGATGCCACCGGCGATGAAGACGTACGAGGCGGCGGGCTCCAGGGCGAAGTGGTTGCGCGGCCCGGCCACCCGCACAGTGTGGCCGGGCCGCAGGCTGCCGTGCACATGGCGCGAACCGCCGCGCGAGGACGGCTCGTCGAGGATGCCCAGCCTGTACACGCCGGTGTCCGCCGGTTCGCCGCACAGGCTGTACTGCCGTACGTGACCGCCGACGTACAGGTCCAGGTGCGCGCCGGGCGTCCACGCGGGCAGCGGCTTGCCGTCCGGGTGGGTCAGTTCGACGGAGAGGACGCCCTCCGCCTCCCAGGTCATGCGGTGGACCAGGAGGTCGAGCTCCTGCTCCTCGGTGGTACTCATGGTCGTGGGCCTCCTTACGCGGTGGGGATCTTCACGGGCGGGGTGAACGGACTCTTCATCGGGCCGAGCGCGGCGAGGTCCACCTCGACGAGCGTGGGTCCCTCGGCTGCGACGGCGGCCGTGATGACGGCCGCGGCGTCGGCGGCATCGGCGATCCGCGCGTACGACAGGCCGCATGCGGCCGCCAGTTGGGCGAAGTCGGGGGTGAACAGGTCGACGCCGGAGCGGCGTTCGCTGTACTTGTCCTGCATGTTGCGCAGCACCCCGTATCCGCCGTCGTTGAAGACGACGAGGGTCAGGCGCGGTCGTTCCTGGGCCAGGGTGAGCAGTTCACCGAGGTGGACCGCGAGCCCGCCGTCGCCGGCGATGACCACTGTCGGACGGTCCGGGCGGGCGACGGCCGCGCCGATGCCCATGCCCAGCCCCTGGCCGATGCCGCCGCCACGCGGGAAGACGTTGGCGCGCGGATCGTGCATCGGCAGCAGGCGGTTGCCCCAGGAGGAGGACGGGATGGTGACGTCGCGGGCGACGACCGTGCCGGGGGGCAGGGCCTCGGCGAGCGCGTCACAGATGGCCGCCTGGGCGCCGATGTTGTCGTGCAGAGTGGCGCGCACCTCGTCGCGGACGCCGCGGACGCGGGCCGTCCAGTCGGCGTCCGCGCGCCTCGCCGCCTCGGTGAGCTGGGGCAGTACGTCCGCCGCGGCACCGTGCAGGACGTGCCGCGCGGGGTAGACACGGCCGAGGGCGGCGGGGTCGACGTCGATCTGGATGTGCGCGGTGGGCAGTTCGAGTCCGTAGTCGGCGGTCTCGTTGGAGCGGAAGTGGGTGCCTACGGTGACGAGGACGTCGGCGTCCTTCAGCAGCGCGCGGCCGGCGGGGGTGGTGGCGAAGTTGCCGATGACCTGCGCGTGGTCCTCGGGTACGCAGCCGCGCCCGGAGTTGGAGGTGAGCAGACCGGCGCCGGTCGCCTCGACAAGCGCCAGGAGTTCGGGGCGCGCGGTGTTCGCGCCGCCGCCCGCCCAGATCAGCGGCCGCCGGGCCGACTCCAACAGCGCACGGGCGGCGGCGAGTTCGGCGGCCTCGGGCACCGGAGGCACAGCGGTCGTGACCGCCGAACCGTCGTCCTGCTGGGCCGCGTACTGCAGGTCGATCGGCCACTCGACGCTCGCGGGACCACCGGGTGCGGTGAGGGCGGCGAGGGACGCCTCGCGCAGGATGCGCCCCGCGTCCCGGGTGGAGGTGACGGTCGCGGCGTACTTCGACACCGCGGTGAGCATCCCGAGCTGGTCCTTCGTCTCGTGGATGAAGCCCCGCCCGCTGCCGAGATGGGCCGACTCGACCTGTCCGGTGATGTGCAGGACGGCCGTTCCCGAGGACAGGGCCTCGACGAGAGAGCCGGCCGCGTTGCCCGCGCCGGTACCGGTGGAGGTGAGCGCGCAGCCGATGCCGCCTCGCGCACGGCCGTAGGCGTCGGCGGCGTTCACGGCGGTGGCCTCGTGGCGCACCGGGACGAAGCGGAGCCCGGGGTCGGCCTCGATCGCCTCCACCAGCGGGAGGTTGTGCACGGAGACGATGCCGAAGACGGCGTCGACGCCCAGCGAGGTGAGGTGGGCGGCGAGGAGTTCGCCTCCATTGCGGTGGGTCACAGGGATCATGGAGGGCTCCTCAGAGGATGCCGCGGCCGACTCCGCCGCAGACGTCGATGCTGGTTCCGGTGATGTAGGAGGCGCGCGGCGACAGCAGGGAGACGATCGCGTAGGCGACCTCCTCGGCCCGGCCGAGCCGTCCGAGCGCTATGCCCCGGTCGGCGGCGATCCCGGCCTGCCACTCCTCGTAGCCGAGGCCGCTGCCGGCGGCCGCGTGACGGCGGGTCCACTGGCCGGTGTCGATGAGGCCGAGGCAGACGGAGTTGACGCGGATGCCGTCGCTCGCCAGCTCGGTGGCGAGGGACTTGGAGAGGTTGAGGATGCCGGCCCGCGCCGCGCTCGTCGTGATCAGCCGGGTCTCGGGCTGCTTGGCCAGGACGGCGTTGACGTTGACGATCGCGGCGGCGTCCGAGGCGCGCAGATAACTGCGCGAGGCAGCAAGGGGGTTGAGTACGCCCGCGAACTTCAGTTCGAGTTCGTCGCGCCAGTCCTCGGCGGTCGTATCGTCGAGCGGCTTCATACGGGACTGGCCCGCGTTGTTGACGAGCGCGTCGAGGTGCCCGCCGAAGTGCGCGGCCGCGCGCTCGACGAAGTCGCCCACGGCGTCGGCGTCGCGTACGTCGCACACGCCGCGGAACAGCCGGTCGGCGCCGGCGCCCAGGTGAGCGGCCGCCTTGGCGAGCCGGTCGGCGTCGCGGCCGCAGGTGGCGACGTTGGCACCTTCGTCGAGCAGGGCCCGGACCGTGGCCAGGCCGACACCCGAACTGCCGCCGGTGACCAGTACGGTGCGGTCGGCGAGGCCGAGGTCCATGTGAACTCCTTGCAGAGATGGATCGACGCGCAGCCGTGAATCAGCGCGTGGGGGTGGATGAGCGCGCGGAGGTGAATCAGCGCGCGGGGGTGGATCAGTGCATCGTGAAGCCGCCGTTGACGGCGATCACTTGGCCGGTCAGATAGCCGGACTCCGCGCCGAGCAGGAACGCCACCGTCCCGACCAGGTCCTCGGCCCGCTGGGGCCGGGCGACGGCCCGGTTGTGCGCGTACAGCGCGTGCCGTTCGGCGGGGACGGTCTCGGTCGCCTCGACCTCGGTGAGACCCGGCGCGACGGCGTTGACCGTGACGTCCTGGGGACCCAGTTCACGGGCCATCGCCCGGGTCAGCGCGATGACGGCGCCCTTCGAGGCGATGTAGTGGGCGAGCCGGGGCGAGCCGTAAAGGGCGGCGTCCGAGGCGATGTTGACGATGCGTCCGGGACGCGCCATCAGCGGGAGCAGGTGCTTGGCAACGAGCCAGGGCCCGCGCGCGTTGACCGTCATCAGCCGGTCCCACACCTCGACGTCGATGTCCTGGAAGTATTTGCCGCCCACGCCGTTGGCGAGCGCCGCGTTGTTGACCAGTCCGTGGACGGGGCCGCGGGGCGCGAGGTGAGCGGCCAGGGCCTCGACGGAGGCCGGGTCGGCGACGTCCAGGGGGACGAACTCCGCCTCTCCGCCCGCCTCTTGGACGGCCGCGGCCGTCCGCCGGCCCCACTCCTCGTTCAGCTCGGCGACGACGACCCGGTAGCCGTCCGCGCCGGCCCGGCGGGCCATGGCCTCCCCCAGGCCACGGCCCCCACCGGTGACGACGACCGTCCGCGGCTGCTGCTCAGTCACGGGTGATGCCGTACAGCGGCGAGTACTCGGGGTAGGTCGGCACCTGAGGCTTCTGCGTGCCGATGATCACGCAGAAGAGCGCGTCCGTGTCGCCCTCGTTCTTCAGCGAACGGGTCACCCCGGCCGGCACCACGATCATGTCGCGGTAGCCGAGAGTGCGGTACTCGACCTCGTCCGGGCCGCGGTGGACGCCGACGCGGACCTGGCCCTCCAGGACGAAGAAGGCCTCCTCCACGTCGTGGTGGGTGTGGGCCGGGCCCTCGGCGCCGGGCGGCAGCAGCATGTTGGAGAAGGTGAAGCCGCCGGAGGGCAGGATGCGGTTGTCGTTCTCGTGATTGCCGGTGGCGCCGGAGCCGACGTAGCGGATCTGTGCCCGCTTGTACTGCGGGCCGGCCTTCTCCTGGAAGGACAGGGTGCCCCAGTCGGGCTCGCGGGAGCCCTTGGTGGCGATGAGGGCGTCGGTGTACTTGGCGAGGTCGCCGCCGTTGTCGTACTCGGTGGTGGTGATCGGCATGGTGGTCATCCCTTGCTGGTCTCGGGGTTGGTGACGATGTGCAGGTGGGACAGCAGCCAGGCGTTGAAGTGCTCGGGCTGTTCCTGGTTGGCCAGGTGACCGGCGTCCTTGACGATCACGTAGGCGGTCCTGTGCAGACCGCCGGCCAGCACCTGTGAGGCTTCGGGACCGGTGACGCGGTCCTGGTCGCCGCACAGGACGAGGGCGGGCGCGGTGACCCGGGCGAGTTCGCCGCGCAGGTCGGTGGCGGCCATGGACTCGGCCGCGTGCGCGTAGCCGGGCAGGCGGATCGAGCCGGCCATGGTGTCGACGACGCGCTGGACGAGTTCGTACGGCGCCTGCCGGGAGACCAGGCGGGGACCCCGCTGCTCGGCGAAGGCGCGCGGCCCGAGCTGCGCGAGCTCGGCGACGCGGGCGCGCATCCCGGCGGCCTTGCCGGGGCTCGTCCCGGAGCCGGGTGTGGAGTCGGCGACGGCGAGCGAGACGACGAGGTCCGGGTGGCGGGTGGCCAGCCGCAGCGCGATCACGCCGCCCCAGGAGACGCCGAGGACGTGGGCCCGGCCGCCGTGTGCGCGGATCACCGCGGCGGCCGTGTCGGCGTAGTCGTCGAGGCTCAACTCACCGTCGGAGTCAGCCGACTTGGCGTAGCCCGGGGCGTCCCAGGCGAGCACCCGGAAGTCGCGTCCGAGCGCCTCCGTCTGGGGTGCGAAGGCGGCGGAGGACGAGCCGATGCCGTGCAGGCACAGCACGAGCGGCCCGCCGGTGCCCGCCTGCTCCAGGTGGAGCCCGGCGATGTCGTACGCGGTCACAGGATCTGTCCCGAGCGTCCGGCGAGGGCCGCCAGGGAGCGCAGCACCGCGTACGGAACGACCTGGCTGGTGGCCGGGTTGGCGGCGTCCGGCCGGTGGCGTACCTCGAAGCGGTACGAGCCCTGCGGGCCGTTCGCCTCGACGACGTGCGAGGTGTGGACGGCGGCCGGGTCGGCGACCACGCTGACCCGCACCGCGTCGAGGTCTCCCACCGCGAGCGCCACGGAGGCTGCGACATTGGTCGACCTCGGGAACTTGACCGGCACCTCGCGCGCGGTTCCGCGCATCACCTCGAGGGGACCGGTCGCCGACCGCATCGCGGTCAGCAACTCCTCGTCCATCCAAGGCTGTTCAAGGGTCGAGGGCAGCTTGGTGGTGGTCAGCGTGATCTCGCTGAGCGGTCCCATGGCGCGCACCGCCTGGAGCAGGTCGAGTCCGCCGACCGCTCCCCCGGTGAAGTACACCCGCCCGGGCCCGGTGGTCAGCAGCCTCTTCGACAGCTCCTCGTCGGTCAGCGCTCCCGTGGAGGCCACGAGGAGGTCCGTGCCGGAGGCGAGAATGGCCTCGCCCCACCCTCGTACGACGCCCTGGCCGGCGGCCTCGACCATCAAGTCGCAGCGTTCCAGGGCCTGTTCCACGCTCATCTGCGGCGCGAGGGCCGCGTCTCCGAGCGGCCGGTTGTCGACGACGGCCACCAGCTCGGCGCCGGGTACGTCACCGGCGGCGATCGCGCTGCCGACGACCCGGCCGATGGCTCCCCAGCCGATCAGACCGACCTTGCGAACCCTGCTCATGCTGCGACTCCTTCGGCGTCGACGGGCGGGACGACGGGGCTGCCGTCGGGCGTGCCCGCCATGTGGGCGCGGATCAGCTTCGACGGCGGGCCCGCGGTGCCCCAGGTGTCGGACAGTTCGGGCGTCCGCCGCCAGGTCCGGCAGATCCAGGCGTCCTCGACGACCTGCGCGACCTCGGAGGTGTACTCGCACACCAGGCCCGTCGGGTCGGTGAAGTAGGAGAAGGTGTTGTCGCCGGGGCCGTGCCGGCCGGGGCCCCATTCGGGGGTGATCCCGTGGTGCCTGAGCCGGCCGAGTCCGCGCATGAAGTGGTCGAGCGAACTCATCTCGTACGCCACGTGGTTGAGGGAGACCCACGGCGCCCGGTTGAAGGCGATGCAGTGGTGGTCGGCGTTGCAGCGCAGGAACGCCATCTGGTGCTCGGACCAGTCCGAGACGCGCATGCCGAGCACCTCGCGGTAGAAGGCGACGGAGGCGTCGATGTCCGTGGTGTTGAGGACCGCGTGCGTGACGCCGACCGGCAGGGCCTCGTCCCGGCCGCGCGCCGTGACCGCCCAGGTGTCGGCGGACAGTTCGATCAGCCGTCCGTCGAGGTCGTGGAACCGCACCCCGTAACCGCCGCCGACCTGGTCGAGGGGGCCGGGCCCGCCGACGAGGGCGATCCCGCGCGCCTCGAGCCGGCGTGCGGCCTCGTCCACCTCGGCCGGTGTGCCGACGGCGAAGGCGAGCCGGCCCAGGCCGATGGTCTCGGAGCGGGTCAGCTGGAGGGCGTGGTGCTCCGCGCCGGTGCCGCGCAGCCAGCTCGCGCTGTGCCCGGCCTCGACGACCTCCAGGCCCCACACCTCCTCGTAGAAGCCGGCGGCCTCGGCGAAGTTCGGGGTGAGCAGCTCGACCGAGCGCAGCGCGCGCAGCCGTGCGATCGGGGGATGGTTCATGTGAGATCTCCCAGGCGAGTGGGTCAGTTGGCCCAGGGCAGCGGTGCGGAGTCGGTGCCCCAGTACAGGGATTTCTGCCGCTGGTAGGCGCGGATGAGGTCGCGGCCCTTCTCGGTGCCGAGTCCGGAGTCCTTCATCCCGGCGAAGGGTGTGGAGATGGAGAACTGCTTGTACGTGTTGATCCAGACGGTCCCGGCCTCGATCCGCCGCCCGAGCCGCCAGGCGGCGCGCGCGTCCCGGGTCCAGATGCCGCAGGCCAGCCCGAAGTCGGAGGCGTTGGCCTGCGCGACGAGTTCGTCCTCGTCGTCGTAGGGAAGCGCGACGAGCACGGGGCCGAAGATCTCCTCCTGGCAGGTGCGCGCGGAGTTCGGCAGTCCGTCGATCACGGTCGGCAGGTAGTAGGCCCCTTCCGCGTACGCCTCGCCTTCGGGCACGGCGCCCCCGCACAGCACCCGGCCGCCTTCCTCGCGGGCCAGCTCGACGTAGGCCGCGACCGCGTCGCGGTGCCTGTGGTGCACGAGCGGTGCCACCTGAGTGTCGGGGGACGTGCCGGCTCCCACTCTCAACTTCCGTACGCGCTCGACGAGTTCGCCGACGAAGGAGTCGTAGAGAGAGGAGTGCACGAAGAGGCGGGATCCGGCGATGCAGGACTGGCCGCTGGAGGAGAAGATCCCGAACATCACGCCCGCGAGGGCCTGTTCGACGTCCGCGTCCTCGCGGACGATCGTCGGTGACTTGCCGCCGAGTTCGAGCGAGGCGGGGATGAGTTTGTCGGCGGCGGCGTGCGCGATGCCGCGCCCGGTGCCGGTGCCGCCGGTGAAGCCGATCCGCCCGACGAGCGGGTGCCTGACGATCGCGTCGCCCACGATGCTGCCCTTGCCCGGCAGTACGGCCAGCAGCGCGGTCGGCAGCCCGGCCTCGGCGAGGACCTGGTGGACGAGGCGGCCGAAGGCGAGGGAGACCAGCGGCGTCCACTCGGCGGGCTTGAGCAGGACGGCGTTCCCGCCGGCCAGGGCGGGTGCGACCTTCTGCGCGTCGGAGGCGATCGGCGAGTTCCACGGATTGACGGCGCCGACGACGCCGATCGGCTCGTACACGCTCATCGTCACGTACGGGCCGCGGGACGGCGTGAGCGCGTCCTCGGCGGTCTCCAGGGCCGCGGCCGTATACCGGAAGGTGCCGGCGGCGCTCAGCGCGAGGGCGCGGGTCTCACCGAGGGTCTTGCCGGTGTCGGCGGTCTGCAGCGCGGACAGTTGCTCGGCGTGCTCCTCGATCGCGTCGCCGATCCGGTACAGGACGCGCGCCCGCCGGTGGGGCAGGAGGTCCCGCCACTCCGGTGCGGCGGCGGCTTCGGCGGCGGCCCGCGCGGCCTCCTCCACGTCCTCCACCGAGGCGGCGTGGACGGTGGTGAGGACGGCGCCGTCGGCCGGGTTCACGGTGTGGATGGGCAGGCCGCGACCGCGACGCCAGTGGCCCGCGATGAGGATCTCGTCGGCGGGGATGCGCGGCATGGGGACCTCCGGATGAGGGCGGTACGGGAACCTCCGCACGCATCGGGCACTCAGCCCCGACTGCGGTGTCGAAGTACTAGAAATCTAAGGGCTTAACTATTTTGACCGCAAGGGGGTACTGCCGGGGAAATTTTCACGAGGTCAGGGCTAAGGCTTGCCTAACCTCGGAGGACTAGCGGTAGAACTTTAAGCGCTGAGATGTTCAGCGCCTACAAAAATGGGCGACGGCGCAGCCCGCACGGCCCCCATCCCGGCCCGCCGTCCCCGTCCCCGCCCTCACAGCCGCCCGGTACCCGGCTACCGTCGTACCGTCGCGGCCCGAACCCTCCCGTGCGGTCCCGTCCCCAACCGCCGTACGGACCCGGAGGCCATCCATGACGATCGACGCACATCGCGCCGCCGCGCAGCGACCAGGCGACGCACCGGCGCTCGCGGCCGCCATCGGCGCCCGCTTCGAACGCCTGCCCCTGTGCCGCTGGCAGGTGATGGTCCGGCTCATCGTCGGCACCGCCACCTTCTTCGAGGCCTTCGACCAACTGCTGATCGCCTACGCACTCCCCCAGCTGCGCACCGAGTGGAACCTGGACACCGGTCACACCACCGCCCTGATGACCGTCGGCTCGGTCGGCATGCTCGCCGGTGCGCTGGTGTCGGGCCGGCTCGCCGACCGGGTCGGCCGCGTCAAGGTCATCGCAGGCTGTATCGCACTGGCCAGCCTCTGCAATCTGGTGCTGACGCTGTGCACCTCGCCCGAGCCGTTCATGGCGATCCGCTTCGTGCAGGGCATGGCCATCGGCGGCGAGGTGCCCATCGCCGCCACCTTCATCGCGGAGATCACCCGCGCCCACCGGCGGGGCCGCTTCGTGCTCCTCTTCGAGCTGGTCTTCCCCGCCGGCCTCACCGCGGGCGCGCTCGTCGCCTACTGGCTGGTGCCACTGCTGGGCTGGCGCTGGATGTTCGGCCTCGCGGCCCTGCCCGCCGTCCTGTGCCTGGCCGTCCTGCGCTACGTGCCCGAATCGCCGCGCTGGCTCGCCGACCACGGCAGGCACGAGCAGGCTCTCGCCACGATGGCGTCGATCGAGGCCGAGGTCGAGAAGATCACCGGTGCCCCGCTGCCGGACCCGGAGCCGGCGCCGTCGGTCCTGCCGCCCCAGGGCAAGGGCGGCCTGCGCGAGCTGCTGGGCGGCCGCTACCGCAAGCGCATGATCGTCATCGGACTCCTGTGGTTCACCGGCTACTTCGTGAACTACGGCATCACGTCCTGGCTGCCGACGATCTACGGATCCCACTTCCACCTCGACCTGTCGACAGCCCTGCTCTACTCGACCGTGACGAGCTGCGCGGGTCTGCTCGGCTGCCTGATCGTCGCCCTCACCGTCGACCGGGTCGGCCGCCGCGCCACGGTGATCTGGTGCCTCGGAGCCGCGGCCCTCTGCCTGCTCGTCCTGGGCCTGACGGCCGCCGGCACCGCGGCCGGTGTCCTGGTCTGGACGTCCCTGTCCGCGGTCTTCCTCTTCGGCTGCAACATCTGCCTCTACCTCTACACGCCCGAGCTCTTCCCCACCCGGATCCGGGCGCTGGGCGCCAGCATGGGCGGCGCCATGAACCGCCTCGGCATCATCCTCGGACCGATCGTGGTGGGCGCGGTCTACGCGGGCGGCGCGATCGGCACGGTCTTCGTGACGCTGGCGGCCGTGGCCCTGATCGGCTCGCTCACTGCCGCGGCCGGGGCGGAGGAGACGAGCGGGCGGAGCCTGGAGGACATGGCGCCCTGACGGACGCCCCGGCGGCCGTTCCGGTGCGCGGCTGAGGATGGCGGGACACCTGCGCGTAGCGATAGAACCCTTCTATGGAACGCCGCCAGGTCGAATACTTCCTCGCCGTAGCCGCGCACCGCAGCTTCACGAGCGCCGCCCACAGCCTGCATGTGGCGCAGCCGTCCTTGTCGCACGCGATCCGTCTGCTCGAGCGGGAGCTGGGCACCGCACTCTTCCACCGGCTCGGGCGTGGCGTGGCGCTGACGTCGGCGGGCGAGGCCTTCGTGGAGCCGGCCCGGCAGATCATGCGGGACCTGGAGACGGCCCGGTCGGTGGTGCGCACCATCGCCGGGCTGGAGGGAGGCAGGCTCGACATCGTCGCGCCGACGACGCTGGCGGCCGACCCGCTGGCAGAGCTCGCCGGTGACTTCCGCAGGCGGAATCCGGCGATCGACATCGTGATCGTGGAACCGTCCGACGCAGCCGCCGTGGCGGACGTGGTGCGCACCGGCGAGTGCGAGCTGGGGCTGACCGACGTCAGGACGCGCGGCAAGGCCGTCGAGTCCCTGGAACTGTGCCGCCAGGAGGTCCTGGTGGTGGTGCCGCGCTCCGAGCGCTTCCCGCAGGCCGGACCCGTGGCATTCAGCGAGGTCGCCCAGCTGGACCTGGTGGCGACCGCGCCCGGTACGGCGACCCGGGCCCTGATGGACGAGGCTCTCGGCGGCGAGGGCAGAAGCCCGCGCATCGCGGTGGACACCGTGCACCAGGCCGCCGTCGTCCCGCTGGTGCTGGCCGGCGCGGGCGCGACGCTCCTGCCGCGTTCGCTCGCCGAGGACGCGGCCCGGCGCGGAGCCGTGGCGCTCACGACCCGTCCACGCCTGATCCGGCCGGTCTGGCTCCTGTGGCGGGGCGGACCCCTCTCACCCGCCGCTCACGCCTTCATCGACGTGGCCCGGGAGATGTACGCGCAGCAGACGACGGCCGTACCGGCGCAGAGCGAGCGATAGACACCTTCTATCGCTCACGGTGAAAAGTTCTTCGCGTTCAACTCTGCATCTCCATTGCGGATTTCCCGGGAAGGCATTTTCCTCGCCGCTTTATCGATGGCGTCCCTCTGGACACATAGATGTCTCCTACCGCCCATATTCATAATGCGTTCAGGCTGCTCCCGGCCTCCTCGTTGACCGTGCACGGCGCGAAATGCCACGTTTCTCGCACCGTAGAGGAGGACCACATGACCGAGTTCGACGCCGGACGGCACATACTTCCGCGGCCCGAATCCCACCGGCAGCCGACCACCGCGATGGACGTCCACGACCAGGAGGTCCCCTTCACCCCGATCGGCCCGGTCCCACCGCCCGAGAACGCTCCGAACGTGGTGATCGTGCTCGTCGACGACCTCGGCTTCGGAACCTCCAGCGCGTTCGGCGGGCCGTGCGAGATGCCGGCGGCGGAGCGGCTGGCCGCCAACGGGCTGCGCTACACCCGCTTCCACGTGACGGCGCTGTGCTCGCCCACCCGGCAGGCCCTGCTGACCGGGCGCAACCACCACTCGGTCGGCATGGGCGGCACCACGGAGATGACCACGGCGGCCCCCGGGTACAACGGCTTCCGGCCGCGCAGCGCGGCCACCATGGCCCAGATCCTCCAGGGCAACGGCTACAGCACGGCCGCCTTCGGCAAGTGGCACCAGACGCCGCCGCGGGAGATCAGCGCGGTCGGACCGTTCGACCGCTGGCCCACCGGGGAAGGGTTCGACACCTTCTACGGGTTCATGGGCGCCGAGATGAACCACTGGTACCCGCTGCTGTACCAGGGCACCACTCCCGTCGAGCCGGACCGCCGGCCCGAGGACGGCTACCACCTGTCCGAGGACCTCGTGGACCACGCCATCGAATGGGTGCGCACCCAGCGGACGCTGACGCCGGACCGGCCGTTCTTCACCTACCTCGCGCTGGGTGCCGCGCATGCGCCGCTGCACGTGGACCGCGCATGGCAGGAGAAGTACCGCGGACGCTTCGACGACGGCTGGGACCGCCGGCGGGAGGTGACACTGGAACGGCAGAAGGAACTCGGCGTCGTACCCCCGGAGACGGAACTCGCCCCCTGGGCGGAGGGCGTCCCGCACTGGGACGAACTCAGCGACAACCAGCGGCGGTTGTCGGCCCGGTTCATGGAGACGTTCGCCGGATTCACCGAGCACGCCGACGTCCAGGTCGACCGGTTCCTCGACGCGCTGCAGGAGCTCGGCGAGCTGGACAACACCCTCATCCTGTACATCCTGGGCGACAACGGCGCCTCGGGTGAGGGAGGCATCGAGGGCACGATCGTCGAGCACCGCCTCGGTCACGGCGTCGTGGACGACCCGGACGAGATGATCGACCACATCGACGAGATCGGCGGACCGCTCAGCTATCCGATCGCCCCCGCGGGATGGGCACTCGCGCTCAACACCCCCTATCAGTGGACCAAGCAGGTCGCCTCGCACTTCGGCGGTACCCGTGACGGCATGATCCTGCACTGGCCGCGGGGGGTCACCGAACGGGGCGGGCTGCGCCACCAGTTCTCGCATGTGATCGACGTCCTGCCGACGATCCTGGACTGCGCGGGAATCCCGGCGCCGTTCAGTGTGGACGGGGTGCCGCAGCAGCCCATCGAGGGCGCGAGCATGCAGCGCACGCTCACCGACGCACTGGCTCCGGAGCATCGCCGCACCCAGTACTTCGAGATGTGCGGCAACCGGGGCATCTACCACGACGGCTGGATGGCGGTCACCCGGCACGGCATCCCCTGGGAGATGGTGCCGGACAAGGACCGGAGGTTCGCCGACGACGTCTGGGAGCTGTACGACCTGAGCCGGGACTGGAGCCAGGCCCAGGACCTCGCCGCCGAACACCCGCACAGACTGCGGAAGTTGCAGGACCTGTTCCTGATCGAGGCGGCGAAGTACCAGGTCTTCCCGCTGGACGACCGGGTCACCGAGCGGGAGAACCCGGCCATGGCCGGCCGTATCGACCTGCTGGGCGACCGCACCTCGGTCACCTACCGCGCCGGGATGCGGCGCTTCACCGAGGAGACCACGCCCAACGTCAAGAACCGCTCCCACAGCATCACCGCCGACGTCCACCTGCCCGGGACGCCGGCCGAGGGCGTGCTCATCGCCCAGGGCGGACGGTTCGGCGGCTGGACCCTGTACTTCAGCGACGGCAGGCCGGCGTACGCCTACAACTACTTCGGCATGAACCTCTACACCGTGCGCGGCAGCCGGCGCCCGGCACCGGGTCGGCACGAGATCCGGCTCGAGTTCGACTACGACGGCGGAGGACTCGGCATGGGAGGGACCGCCACGCTCCTGGTGGACGGTGAGAAGCACGGCACCGGACGGATCGAGCAGACCATCCCGTACTACTTCTCCTTCGACGAGACGCTCGACGTCGGAGTGGACCTGAGCACTCCGGTGACCGACGACTACCCCGTCCTCGACAACGAGTTCACCGGGACCATCCACACGGTGCGCATCGACCTGGCCGCGGCCGCCACGGACTCCGAGGAGTTCGACGGCGGACTGCACCGTCGCGTCATGGGGGCCCAGTGAACTGCTGTGCGCCGTCCGGCGGTACGGGCGCGGAGCGAGTCGCGCCCGTACCGTCCGCCGCCCACCGGGGGACGCCGGAGGGCATGGTGGCCGTCCCCGCCGGCGAGTTCCTGATGGGCAGCCAGGACGCGCTCGCCTATCCGGCCGACGGGGAGGGCCCGGTGCGCACGGTGTTCGTCGACTCCTTCTGGATCGACGCCCGTACGGTGTCCGGCGCGCAGTTCGCGCGCTTCGCCGCCGACACCGGGTACCGCACCTCGGCCGAGCGGATCGGCTGGTCGTTCGTCTTCGCCGGGCGGCTCCCCGACGACTTCCCGCCGACCCGGGCCGTGGCGGCCGCGCCCTGGTGGCGGCAGGTGCAGGGCGCGGACTGGCGCCGGCCCGACGGCCCGCACTCCACCTGGGAGGACCGTCCGGACCACCCGGTGGTCCACGTCGACTGGGAAGACGCCCGCGCCTACTGCGCCTGGGCCGGCAAGCGACTGCCCACCGAGGCCGAATGGGAACGCGCCGCGCGAGGCGGACTGCACGCCAAGGTGTTCCCCTGGGGCGACGAGCTCGAACCGGGCGGCCGGCGCCGAATGAACGTGTGGCAGGGCGACTTCCCGCAACGGCATCCGACGGCCGACGGCTGGTACGGCACCTGCCCGGTCGACGCCTACGAACCCAACGGCTTCGGCCTGTACAACACGACCGGCAACGTCTGGGAATGGTGCGCCGACCCGTTCCTTCCCGGCGCCGGCCGGCGCGTGGCCAAGGGCGGTTCCTACCTGTGCCACGCCTCGTACTGCCGCCGCTACCGCGTCGCCGCGCGCCAGGGCCTCTTCCCGGACTCGGCGACCGGCAACGTCGGATTCCGCTGCGCCCTGGACCCGGCCTGATCCCGGAGCCCAGGGCGCATCCGCCCCGCCACGTCACCGACTCGGCATCACGTGCCCAGCCAGGTCTTCACCTTGCCCGGGTTCGCCTCGACCCACTTCTTCGCCGCCGCCTGAGGTGACATCTTGTCCACGGCGATGTACTTGGCGACGGTGTTCTGGTCGGTGTTGGTCCACCTGAACTTCCGCACCAGGCCGTAGGCCGGGCTGCCGGACCTGGCGAAACGGGTGCTGACGATCTTGTCGAGGTCGAACACCGGGTAGTCGCAGGCCACCTTCGCCGGATCGGAGTCGCAACCCGCCGTATGCTGGGGCAGGTTGACGTGGACCAGCGGCACTTCCGAGAAGAACCACTGCGGTTCGTAGAAGTAGCCGATCATCCACTTCTTGTTCTTCTCGGCATCCCGGAAGCCCTGGATCAGGGCGGTCTCGCTGCCCGCGTACACCACCTTGAAGTTCAGCTTCAGGTTCTTCGCCAGGGCCGCGTCGTTGGTCTGGTAGGACGGGTCGCCGTCGAGCAACTGCCCCTGGCTGCCCGACTCGGAGGTCTTGAACTTCGACGCGTACCTGTTGAGGTTCTTCCAGTTCACGATGGACGGGTATTTCTTCGCGATCCACGGCGGGATGTACCAGCCGATGATTCCCTTGTTGCCGGTCGCACCGAGGTCGACGGCGGACTTCTGCTGGTCGATGTCCTTCTTCTTCAGGTCGTCGTGACCCCAGTTCTCGAGAATCGCGTCGACCTCGCCCGTCTCGAAGCCCTGCCAGCCGATCTCGGCCTTCAGATCCTTCTTGACGACCTTGCAGCCGAGGTCGCGCTCGGCGACGTACGCGACGACCGCCGCGTCCGCCTCGTAGCCCACCCACGGGCTGACCGCGAGGTTGAACGTGCCGCACCTGCCCGAACTCCCGCCTGCCGCGGCGGAGTCGTCGCCGACCTTCGCCCCGCCGCAGGCGGTCAGGGCGAGACCGAGTACGGCCGTCCCCGCCACCCCGGGACGCCAAAGCCTTGCTCGCGTTGCCATGTTCCTGCTCCTTGTACGGGGGAATTTCTCCGAAGCGGTGCCCGGCAGGAAAATGTCACACGTTATTCTGGGAGCACCTCTGTACGCGGTGCAGTAAAAATGTCAGCCGTGCCGACGCCGGTCAACGAGACCTCTTGGCTCCACCCGAACCGGTTTTGAATGAACGCAATAGAAGCTTTCTATGTGTGCGAATTACGTGCTGCTGCCCGGCGGGAGCTGCGCCGGGCTGACCAGTTCGCCCAGTACCTCCGCCATGAAATGGACCAGCCAGCGCTGCGAAGGGCTGCGTGACGCCTCGTGGCGGGCGTACAGCGCGACTTCGATCGGCTCGGTCTCGAAGGGGAGTTGTACCAGACGCAGGCGATGGGAAGCGGTGAACACCTCACCGACGTACTCGGGGACGATCGCGATGAGATCGGTCCGCTCAAGGACGTAGGGGAGCATCGAGAAGCGTGTGGCCTCGACGGCCACCCGGTCCAGAAGGCCGTACGTGGCGAGCAGGGACCGGGGCACGACGTGGCCGCTGGGCCCGTACACCGTCACGTGATGCTCGGCCGCGAGTTCCGGCAGGGCGACGGACGCGCCGCTGATCCGGGGGTGGTCGGCGGCGACCATGCCGACGTAACGCTCGTGGAAGAGCGGGATGCGGACGGTTCGGTGGGAGGTCAGGACCGGGGTCGCGATGAAGGCGTCGAGTTCGCCGCGGCGCAGCTGGCTCTCGGCGGCGTCGACGTCCAGCGGACGGACGGTGAAGGACACGCGGGGTGCGCGATCCCGGGCCGCGGCCACCAGGCGGGGCAGGAGGGTCGCCTCGCCGAGGTCGGAGAGGGCGACGGTGAAGCGGCCGGACATGCGCTCCGGGTCGAAGCGGTCGCCCTGGCGGGTCGCCGCGTCGATGTCGGCGAGAGCCCGCTGCAGCGGCTCGTAGAGTCGCTGGGCGCCCGCGGTCGGGGTCAGGCCACGGCCCGTGCGGCGGAAGAGCTCGTCGTCGAAATGGCGGCGCAGCTTGCCCAGGCTGTAGCTCACGGTGGGCTGGGTGACGTGCAGGGTCTCGGCGGTCGCCGTGACGCTGCCGGTCTCGTAGAGCAGCACGAAGACGCGGGCGAGATTGAGATCGAAGCTGCTCACATCGATGGAGTCTATATCGCAGCGCGGCAACATCTATTGGTCGGCATGTCGAGCGGTGCCTAGCGTGTCCCGCACCACTCGAGAGGACCGCCTGTGACATCCGTGCGTCGTGTCTGCCATGAGTTCCTCCACCGGCAGGGGCTCACCACCGTCTTCGGCAACCCCGGCTCCAACGAGCTGCCCTTCCTGGCCGGCCTGCCGGACGGGTTCCGGTACGTCCTGGGGCTGCACGAGGGCGCCGTGGTGGGCATGGCCGACGGCTACGCACAGGCCACGGGCCGTCCGGTGCTCGTCAACCTGCACGCCGCCTCCGGCTCCGGCAACGCGATGGGAGCGCTCACCAACGCCGTGGCCGCGCGCACGCCCCTGGTCATCGTGGCGGGCCAGCAGGTGCGGCCGGCCATCGGACCGGAGGCCAACCTCTCCAACGTCGACGCCCCGTCCCTGATGAAGCCACTCGTCGGCTGGGCCGCCGAACCGGCCTGCGCCCAGGACGTGCCCCGCGCGCTCGCGCAGGCCGTCTTCGAGGCCCGGCTCCAGAGCCGGCCGACCTACCTCTCCGTCCCCTACGACGACTGGGCGGCGGACGCGGGCGACAACGCCTCCGCCGTGCTGGACCGGCAGGTGCGGCGCGCGAGTGCGCCCGGCGTCGAGCAGGGCCGCCTCCTGACCGAGGCGGTCGCAGGGGCGCGGCGGCCCGCGCTCGTGCTCGGTGGTGACATCGACGCGGCCGGGCTGTTCGACGACGCGGTACGGCTGGCCGAGCGGCTGGGCGGTCCGGTGTGGGCGGCGCCGTCGCAGTTCCGGCTGCCCTTCCCCAACCGCCATCCGCAGTTCCGGGGCATCCTGCCCGCCGGGATCGAACCCGTCTCCCGCGCCTTCGAGGGCCACGACCTCGTGCTGGTGCTCGGAGCTCCGGTCTTCCGCTACCACGAGTACCTTCCCGGGCGGTATCTGCCCGAGGGCACCCGGCTGATCCAGGTGACGGAGGACGCCTCCGCCGCCGCGCGCGCACCGATGGGCGAGGCGCTGGTGGCCGACCCCGCCGCGGTGATCGAGCTGCTGACGAAGGCGCTCGACGCGCCCGAGCGGCCGGCCGGCGACCACCTGCCCGTGCCCGCACCGCGCACCGCCGAGGGCCCGCGCCTGCACCCGGAGGAGGTCTTCGCGGCCCTGCGCGACGAACTGCCCGCCGACACCGCGTACGTGGTCGAGTCGACCTCGACGAACTCCTCGTGGTGGCGCCAGATGGACCTGCGCCGGCCCGGCTCCTACTACTTCCCGGCCGCCGGCGGGCTCGGCTTCGGCCTGCCCGGCGCGGTCGGGGTCACCCTGGCCCAGCCCGACCGGCCCGTCGTCGGCGTCATAGGGGACGGCTCGGCCAACTACGGCATCACCGCGCTGTGGACGGCCGCGCAGCACCGCCTGCCCGTGACCGTGGTGCTGCTGCGCAACGGCACGTACGGGGCGCTGCGCTGGTTCGGCGACCTCCTCGGTGTGCCGGACGCGCCGGGCATGGACATCCCGGGTCTGGACTTCACCCGCATCGCCGAGGGCTACGGGGTGTCCGCCCAACACGTCGACCGGGTGGAGGAGTTGAGGGCCGTCCTCGCCGAGCGCCCGGACGGCCCCCGGCTGATCCAGGTCGACACGGCGCTCACCACGCCGTCCTGACGACGACGCCACGACGCCCGTGACCGCACGACCGAACGCCCCCTCCTCGGAGAACTCACCACCCCTTGGGTGACGGAAGGGAAATCGATGACACTCCTGGACAGCGCCGTCTGGAGCAAGAAGTTCTTCAGCGACGGCTGGAAGGACGCCACCCGCGAGCAGCCGGTCACCGAGCCGGCGACGGGCTCGCACCTCGGCACCGTGGGCCTGGCCACGGAAGAGGACGTGAACCGCGCCGCCGCCCGGGCCGCAGAGGCACAGCGGGCCTGGGCGGCCACCCCACCGCAGCAGCGGGCGACCGTGCTGCGCCGCGCCGGCGAGCTGTTCACCGAGTACGCCGCCGAGATCGAGGACTGGCTGATCCGCGAGGCCGGATCGGTGCGCTCCAAGGCGGCGTTCGAGGTTCGGCTCGCCATCGGAGAGTGCTTCGAGTGCGCGGGGCTGCCGACGTATCCGCAGGGCGAGGTGCTGACGTCCGAAGAGGCACGCTGGTCGTTCGCGCGGCGCCGTCCCGCAGGCGTGGTGAGCGTGATCGCGCCGTTCAACTTCCCGCTCATCCTCGGTCTGCGCTCGGTGGCGCCCGCGCTGGCCCTCGGCAACGCGGTGCTGCTCAAGCCTGACCCGCGCACCGCGGTCGGCGGCGGGGTCGTCATCGCCCGCGTCTTCGAGGAGGCCGGACTGCCCTCCGGTCTGCTGCACCTGCTCCCCGGCGACGGCTCGGTCGGCCGGGCCGTCGTCGAGGCGCCCGAGGTGCGGGTCGTCTCCTTCACCGGGTCCACGCCGGTCGGGCGGGCGATCGGTGAACAGGCAGGCCGTCTGCTGAAGCGGGCCCACCTCGAACTCGGCGGGAACAACGCGCTGGTGGTGCTGCCGGGAGCGGACGTGCAGAAGGCCGCCTCCGCCGGCGCGTTCGGCTCGTACCTGCACCAGGGCCAGATCTGCATGACGACCGGCCGCCACATCGTGCACGAGTCGCTGCTGGAGGAGTACAGCGCCGTGCTCGCCGCGAAGGCCCGGGCACTGCCCGTCGGCGATCCCGCGCGGGAGGACGTGGCGCTCGGCCCGATCATCGACCGGCGGCAGCTGGAGCGGGTGCACGGCATCGTCACCGACAGCGTCGCGGCGGGCGCGACGCCGGCCGCGGGCGGCGAGATCGTGGGCGCCTGCTACCCGGCCACCGTGCTGACCGGCGTCACCACCGACATGCCGGCGTGGCGCGAGGAGATCTTCGGACCGGTGGCTCCCGTCGTCGGGTTCTCGACGCTCGAGGACGCCGCGCGGATCGTCAACGACTGCGAGTACGGCCTGTCCGTCGGAATCCTCGGCGACGTCGGCACGGCGATGAAGCTCGCCGACCGGATCGACTCCGGCAAGGTCCACATCAACGAGCAGACCGTCAGCGACGAGCCCAACGCCCCCTTCGGCGGGGTCAAGGCGTCCGGCACCGGGTCCCGGTTCGGCGGAGCCGCCGCCAACGTCGAGGCCTTCACCGAGACGCAGTGGGTCACCGTCCGCCCGGACATCACCGACTACCCGTTCTGAACCTCCCCCGTCCCCGCCCAGTCCCCCCGTAGCCGCTCCAGAGGGAACATCACCATGGCATCCATCGCCTCGACCGACACCACGAGCACCGGCACAAGAACCGGCGGCACCGGCCGCAATGTCTGGACCGTGGTCCTGTGCTGGATCACCGTCATGCTCGAGGGCTACGACCTCGTCGTCCTCGGCGCCATCATCCCCACCCTCCTCAAGACCCATCACCTCGGCATGACGGCCGCGGACGCCACCACCGTCGCCACCATGTCGCTCGTCGGCGTCGCCATCGGCGCCGTCGTGGTCGGCCCGCTCGCCGACCGGTTCGGGCGGCGGCTGCTGCTCATCGGCTCGGTGGTGGAGTTCTCCGTCTTCACCCTCCTGGTGCCACTCGCCGGTTCCGTCACGATGTTCGCCGCGCTGCGGCTCGTCGCGGGCATCGGCCTCGGCGCCTGCATGCCGGCGTCGCTGACGATGATGGCCGAGCACATGCCCACCGCACGACGGGCGCGCGCCAGCACGCTGACCATGACCGGCTACCACACCGGCGCGGTGATCACGTCGCTCCTGGCCCTGCAGGTCACCGACAACTGGAAGGTCCTCTTCTACGTCCTCGGCATCGCGGGTCTCGTCATCGCGGCCGTCCAGTGGTTCCGGCTGCCGGAGTCGGAGGCGTTCGTCCGCGCCAAGGAGGCACCCGCGTCCCAGCGCGTGCCGTTCTCCGAACTGCTCAAGCCGGCCTACCTCCGCGCGGGCATCGGCATCTGGGTCGCCTCGTTCATGGGCCTGCTGCTGGTCTACGGCCTCAACACATGGCTGCCCAAGCTCATGAACGAGGCCGGCTACCCCGTCCCCACGGCCGTCACCCAGCTGCTCATCCTCAACGTCGGCGGTGTGGCCGGCCTGATCCTGGGCGGCTACGTCGCCGACCGGCGCGGCATCAAGCTCACCACGCTCGGCTGGTTCGCGGTCTCGGTGGCGATGCTGGCCTGCCTCAGCATCAGGATGCACAGCGACCTGCTGCTGGACGTCGTCGTCTTCCTCACCGGCGTGTTCGTCTTCTCGGCCCAGGTGCTGGTCTACGCCTACGTCACCAACTACTACCCGGCCGCCGTCCGGGGCACAGCCCTCGGCTCCGCCTCCGGCATCGGCCGTATCGGCTCCATCGTCGGCCCCACCATCACCGGCGCCCTGGTCGCCGCCGGCATCGGGCACCCGTGGGGCTTCTACTTCTTCGCCGCAGTGGCGGTCGCGGGCTTCCTCGCCGTGCTCACGCTGCCCGCACGACCCGCCGACCCGTCCGCGGAGGTCACCGAGCCTGCCGTCTGACCCTTGACAAGGGGCGGCACGGGCGCAAACCGCGTCCGTGCCGCCCCTTCTCACGCACCGGGCAAGAATGAGGACCATGCCTGGCACCAGTGACACGAACGACGGGAAGCATCCGGTGGAACTCGGCTCCGTTCAGGAGACGCTGTTCATTCCGCTGGCCGCGCGGGCCCGGGAGACCGTGAAGAAGCGGCCGCTGCTGCGGGATCCGAAGGCCGTCGAGATGATCCGTGACATCGACTACCCGGCCGATAAGTACGGCCCCGGCCCCGGTTCGTCGATCACGGTGCTGCGTACCGCGATCGTGGACTCCTGGGTGCGGGCGTTCCTCGCGGAGCATCCGGCGGGGACGGTCGTCGAGATCGGCACGGGCCTCAACACCCGCTTCGAGCGGGTCGACAACGGCACGGTGCACTGGGTCGACCTCGACCTGCCGGACACCATCGCACTGCGCCGGAAGTTCTTCACGGACACCGAGCGCCGCCGCATGGTCGCCGCGTCGGTGCTGGACGAGGGGTGGCTGAGCACGGTCGAGGAGTACCCCGGGCCCTACTTCTTCGTCGCCGAGGGTGTGCTCGTGTACCTCCCGGAGGACGAGGCGGCCGAGGCGCTCACGCGCATCGCACAGCGGTTCCCCGAGGCCCTGTTGGCCCTCGACACCTATCCTCGCCGGCTGCTGGAGAAGCAGCATCAACAGGCGGTCCAGAAGCAGATGGAGGCCCGCTGGGCCTGGTCCTGCGAGGACCCGCGATCGCTGGAGAGGCTCGGGCTGCGGGTCGTGGAGGCGGCCTCCGTCACCCGGCCGCCCCGTGCCGCGCGAGCTCAACTCCCCCTGCGTTTCCGGACCTTCCTGCCCTTCGCCGACCTGCTGCTGCGCGGGCTGTTCAACATCACGCTCTTCCGGGCCGGTTCGCGACCGGACTGAGGGCCCGCGTCAGGACTCCTCCCCCGGCGCGTGCTCCAGGTCGGCCACCGCCTCGGCCTGCTCCCGCACATGCGCGAGGAACCGGGCCGGGTTCGGGGGCAGCGTGCGCGAGGTCAGCCAGGCGATGCCTATGTCCCTGGCCGCTTCCACATCGGTGACCTGCAGATACGACGGGGCACTGGCCGGCGCGGAGGCGTGCGGGCGTGGCACCAGTGCGACGCCCAGCCCGGCACTGACCAGGCCCCGCAAGGTGGCCACCTCGTCGCCCTCGAAACCGGCGCGGGGCGTGAAACCGGCGGCACGGCACAGTGACTCGGTCACGGAGCGCAGGCCCTGTTCATGCCGCAGCAGGATGAACGGCTCCTCGGCGACCTCCGCCAGCCTGGCCCGCCGCCGCTGGGCCAGCCGGTGTCCGGGCGGCACGGCCAGCCACAGCGGCTCGACCAGCAGGCGCCGCCAGGTGATCAAGGGGTGCCCGGGGTTTCCCGCGGTGAGCAGCAGATCGGCCGTGCCGTCCAGGAGGGTCTCGACGAGTACGGCCTCACTGCCCTGGCGCAGTTCGAACCGGGAGAGCGGGAAGCGTTCCCGGAATCCGGTGATCAGCGGTGGCAGCAGCCAGGTTCCCAGCGAGTGCAGGAAGGCGAGGGGGATCAGGCCCGACTCCGGGGACACGGTCTCGTGGACCGCCCGCAGGCCGCGGTCCAGGTGGTCCAGCGTGGCGTCCGCGTGTTCCTTGAAGGCCCGGCCGGCCGGGGTCAGCCGCAGCACCCGGCCCACCTGCTGGAAGAGCTCGGCGCCCGCCTCGTGCTCCAGACGCCTCAGCGCACGGGACAGCGCCGGCTGCGTCATGTGCGCGTCCGCCGCCGCCCGGGTCACCGTCGCGCCGTCCGCCACGGCGACGAAACACCGCATTACCTGCACCTCCATGCGATCGATGCTACTGAGGCATGGAACGGCACGCATCAAGGCATTGGACGCATGGAATGCACGCCGCGACCCTGGAAGGGACGACAGGACAGCCGGCGGTCCCTGCCCGGACACCTCACGGAGCGACGATGAACACGTACTGGAACGCAGGCGAGAACAGGTTCGAGACCTCGGCGCGCGGCCGGGCCGTACTGGCCGATCCCCGGCTGAACCGAGGCACGGCCTTCACCCAACGAGAACGCCGCGACCTGGGCCTGGACGGACTGATCCCACCCCACGTCCTGGACCTCGACCAGCAGGCCCGGCGCGCCTACGGCCAGTACACGGAGCAGCCCACCGACCTGGCCAAGCACGTCAACCTGTCCGCCCTGCACGACCGCAACGAGGTGCTGTTCTACCGCCTCCTGAGCGACCACCTCTCCGAGATGCTGCCCATCGTCTACACCCCGACGGTCGGCACGGCCATCGAGCGGTACAGCAACGAGTACCGGCGCCCCCGCGGCATCTACCTGTCGGTCGACGCGCCCGAGGACATCGAACGCGCCCTGCTCTCCTCGGGGTTGGCGGCCGGGGACGTCGATCTGATCGTGGCGACCGACGGCGAGGCCATCCTGGGCATCGGCGACTGGGGGGTCGGCGGCATCGACATCTCGGTGGGCAAGCTCGCCGTCTACACCGCCGCGGCGGGCATCGACCCGGCCCGCACCCTGGCCGTCGTCCTCGACGTCGGCACCAACCGCGAGCAACTCCTCGACGACCCGCTCTACTTGGGCAACCGCCACCCCCGCGTGGACACGCGGACGTACGACGCCTTCATCGACCGGTACGTCACCACCGCGGAACGCCTCTTCCCCGACGCGCTGCTGCACTTCGAGGACTTCGGGCCCGCCAACGCCCGCCGCGTCCTGGACCGTTACCGCGGCGAGCACTTCGTCTTCAACGACGACATCCAGGGCACCGGCGCGGTCAACCTCGCCGCGGTCCTGTCCGGCGTACGGGCCAGCGGGATGCCGCTGCCCGAGCACCGCGTCGTGGTCTTCGGTGCCGGTACGGCGGGCATGGGCATCGCCGACCAGCTGCGGGACGCCATGGCCGCGGAGGGCCTGAGCCGCGAGGAGGCCACCGCACGGATCTGGGCCGTGGACCGCCACGGCCTGATCACGGGCGACCAGGAGGGCCTGCGGGACTTCCAACTCCCCTACGCCCGCGCCGCCGAGGAGGTCACCGGATGGCAGCGGGACGAGAAGGCCGGGGGCATCTCCCTGGACGAGGTGATTCGCCGGGTCCGGCCCACCGTCCTGATCGGCACCTCCGGCCAGGGCGGGGCGTTCACCGAGACCCTCGTGCGGGAGATGGCCGCGCACACCGAACGCCCGATCATCCTGCCGATGTCGAACCCGACCCGCCTGGCCGAGGCCGTGCCGTCCGAACTGCTGGACTGGACCGACGGCCGCGCGCTCGTCGCGACCGGCAGTCCGTTCGCGCCGGTCACCAGCGGCGGGGTCACCTACGAGATCGGCCAGGCCAACAACGCGCTGATCTTCCCCGGCCTCGGCCTGGGCGCCGTCGTCGCCCGCGCCACACGGGTCACCGACGCCATGCTGTCCGCCGCGGCCCACGCGGTCGCCGGTCAGGTCGACTCCACCCGGCCCGGCTCCCCCCTCCTGCCGCTCACCACGGAACTGCGCCGGACGTCCGGCGCGGTGGCCGTCGCCGTGGCCCGGACCGCGGCCGAGGACGGCGTCGCCCGGGAGACCGTGGACGACACGATCGAGGAGCGCGTACGCCGGTCGATGTGGGAGCCGGTGTACCGGCCCGTCGTCGGTGTCTGACGGCGTGGAGACACACGGCGCCACGACCGGCGGATCGATCGGCTGCGACGATCGGGAGAGGACCGGAGCGGAGCCGGCTGCGGCCCCGGCCCGCAGAGCGGTCGCCGCCGTACGCCAACACCGCCTCGCCGTACCGCCGTTGCTGCTGCTGACCCTGCTCAGCGGGGTCGTCGACGCGGTCAGCCTCCTCGGCCTGGGCCAGGTGTTCGTGGCGAACATGACCGGCAACCTCGTCCTCGTCGGCCTGGCGCTCGCGGGCGCCGCGCGTTCCTCACCCGCCGGACCACTGACGGCTCTCGGCGGCTTCGTCGCGGGGGCTTTGCTGGTGCGTGCGGTGGCTCCGCGTCATGTGAACCACCGTGCGCTGGTCGGGCTCTGCGCACTGCTGGAGGCCGCCCTGTTCGTCGTGGCCGTGCTGACCTGGTCGTACGACGGCGTTCAGGAGCCCGCGCTGCTGCCGATCGCCCTGTGCGCCGTGGCGCTGGGGATGCAGAACGCCGCGGTCAGGCGGCTCGGCGTCGCGGGGCTCACCACCACGGTCATGACCAGCACGCTGACCGGGCTCATCGCCGGACGCGCGGAGGAACGCACGCCGACGTCGACCTCGCGGCAGACGCTGAGCGTCGTGACGCTGGTCGCCGGCGCCGCGCTCGGGGCGGCCGTCGTCCAAGTGGCCGGTCCCCGCTGGGCGTTGACCACGGTCGCCGCCCTTGCGATCGTCGTCGCGTTCACCCTCCTCGCGCCCGGTCGGCCTGCAGCAGGCTCAAGCCCGGCGGAGTGAGCACGTACGGCACGGTGTCGTGGCGGCCCGGTGTCGTGGCGGCGGCCTTGCCGGCGGAACACCGTCCGCTGCGTAGGCTGAGGGCTGCCAAGGCCTGAGCTGGAAACGGCTGTCGCACCGCCCCCTCCCCTGCGAGGCACCGCATGATCGAGTTGGCCGCGGTCTTCGCCGTCGCGGGCGCCGCCAGCAACGCCGTGGGGACCGCCTTCCAGCGCAAGGCGGCCTCCACCACCAGCAAGGGCGGGCTGCGCCTGCTCGGCGAACTGGTCCGCCGGCCCGCCTGGGTGATCGGCATGTCCGGCGTGATCGGTGCCGCGCTCTTCCAGAGCCTGGCGCTGGTCAACGGCCCCCTCGCGCTCGTGCAGCCGCTGTTCATCCTCGAACTGCCCTTCGCCCTGCTCGTCGCCTCACGGCTGATGCGCCGCCGGCTGCCGGACCCGGGCTGGTGGGGCGTGGCCGCCGTGGTGGCCGGACTGGCTCTGAGCCTCGCCTCCGCCGCCCCGCACGGCGCCGGCGACGAAGCCCCCATGACGCGCTGGATTCCGGTGCTCGGCCTCTGCCTGGGCGCGATGGCCGCGGCCGTCGCCCTGGCCCGGCCGGGGCGCCCGGCGACGCTGCGGGCCGCGCTCCTCGCCGGGGCGGCCGCGATCGGCAACGCCCTGACGGCCGCACTGCTCAAGTCCGCGACCGGAACGTTCGCCGATCACGGCCTGACCGCCTTCCTCACCACCTGGCAGACGTACGGCTTCGCACTGGCCGGTGTGGCCGCGCTGCTCCTGCTGGAGAACTCTCTCCAGGCGGGCCCACTGGTCGCGTCCCAGCCCGCGCTGACCATCGGCGACGCGACGGTCAGCCTGGCGCTGGGCGTCATCCTGTTCGACGAGAAGATCCGCACGGGCTGGTGGCTGGTGCCCGTGCTCCTGGGCGTCGTGCTGATCGTCGCCGGCGTGCTGGTGCTGAGCCGGGCGGTGCAGGTTCTCGGGCTCGGCCGGTGACGCCCCTTTCCGTCGACCCGCCGGGCCGCTCCCGCGACGTCCGCAAATCCACAGGTCTGCCGACGCGCAGGTGGGGCACCTGAACTCCTACCTCACCCCCACGGACAAGGAGTTGCAGTGACGACGACTGACCCCACCCCCAAGTACACGGTGCCGGGCATCGAGCGCGAGGCGGCCGGTCGGCTCATCGACGTCCTCCGGCTGCGGCTGCACGCCCTCAACGACCTCCATCTCACGCTCAAGCACGTGCACTGGAACGTCGTGGGACCCCAGTTCATCGCCGTGCACCAGATGATCGACCCGCAGGTCGAACAGGTGCGTGACATGGCGGACGACGTGGCCGAACGCGTGGCCGCTCTCGGCGGGGTCGCCCAGGGCACCCCCGGCGCCCTGGTCTCCGAACGCACCTGGGACGACTACTCCATCGGCCGCGAGGACGCCATCGCGCACCTCGGTGCCCTCGACCTCGTCTACACCGGGCTCATCGAGGACCTGCGCGCGGCGATCAAGGTCGTAGGGGAGATCGACCCGGCGACGGAGGACCTGCTCATCGGGCAGCTGCGCGACCTCGAGCAGTTCCAGTGGTTCGTCCGCGCCCATCTCGAGAACGCCGGCGGCAGCCTGGCCACGGCCAGGGCCGACACGGAGCTGGACGCCGCCACGGCGGCCAAGGACTGACCCCGCACAAAGAGATCCGAATTCCCGGTCGCGCCCGCGACAAACAACAGAATTTCCGTGCGTGAGGTGCATTTCTCGGGGCACCAGAAACGACGGAAGATACGACGGAGGTGCACAAAGAATGATTCCCTTGCTTCTTGTTCTGCTGCTTGCCCTGATTCTTTTCGGTGCCGGTTTCGCGCTGAAGGCACTGTGGTGGGTCGCGGTCATCGTGGTGGTGCTGTGGCTGCTCGGCTTCGTGGTCCGGCCCGCAGGGCACGGCGGCCGCAAGGGCCGCTGGTACCGCTGGTAGAGGCGGCGCAAAGCACGACGGACGGGTGGGGCCCGCAGGCGCAGCGCCTGCGGGCCCCACCCGTCCGCATACGGCACACCCGGCCCGTACGCACGATCCGGACGCCGCGCGACACTGGACACCGACGGCTCGTGGCGCAACAGCGACGCGACCGACCGAGCAGGAAGGGCCCCGCGCCGATGAGAATCGTCCAGCTTGGAACGTCCGGTCTGTCCGGCCTGCGAGGGCAGCTGGGCAGGGGGCTCTTCACCCGCGTCGCCGGTCCGGACGGGCCGCGCAACCGCGCCCGTATCCACGAGACCCCCGGCCCGCGCTGGTTCGAACCGCAGAGCCCGGTCCGCCGGGTGCACGGAGACGCCTCGATGTTCATCGGCGGGCTCTCCGCGCTGCTGCTGCAGTCCCTCCATCCACTGGCCATGGCGGCCGTGGCGGCCCACTCCGGCTACCGCGGCGACCCCTGGGGCCGGCTTCAGCGCACGAGCACTTTTCTCGCGACGACGACCTACGGAACGGCCGAGCACGCGCGGCAGGCGTGCGAACAGGTCCGGTCGGTCCACGAGCGCATTCACGGATTCACCGCCGAAGGCGACGAATACCACGCCGCCGACCCTCATCTCCTCGGCTGGGTGCACGCGGCCGAGATCGACAGTTTTCTCCGCGCCCATCAGCGCTACGGAACGAATCCCCTTTCCGACGACGGCTGCGACGGTTACATCGCCGACACCGCCCGTATAGCCACCGAATTGGGCGTGGTCGACCCGCCCCGCAATCGCGCGGAACTCGCCGAACTGTTCGCCTCCTACCGACCGGAACTACGCGCCACCGCGCAGGCACGCGAGGCCGCCCGCTTCCTGCTCCTCAACCCGCCCGTCCCCCTCGCCGCCCGCCTTCCCTACGGCGTCCTGGCCGCCAACGCCGTCTCCCTGCTGCCCTCGTGGGCCGCCCGGGAACTGCGGCTCCCCAGGCTCCCGGTCGTCGACGCATGGTGCGTCAGGCCCCTGGGAAGCGCCGTCACCTCCGCGGTCCGCTGGGCGATGGCACCGTCGCGCCCGACGACGTCCTGATCTACGACCCCGGCTGCTCGCCGTCGCGGGCCCCGTCGCCCTGAAGCAGGGCGAGCAGCGGTGCCGCCGGCAGCCGGTGGCGGGTGTGCCCGCGCGGGCCCGTGGTCGTCGTAGCCGTCAGGAGTGCGTTGAGGACGGCCTCCTCGACGGCGTCGAGCACGGCGGTGAACAAGGGGTCGAGGTCGTCGTCGCGGATCATGGCGGGGCCCGCGGGCGTGCCCAGGGGGCGGGTGGCGAAGGCGAGGCCGTAGTCGCCGCTGCCGTGGCCGTAGCCGGCGCCGACCCGGGCCAGGGCGTAGACGGCACGGCGGGCAAGGCGCGTCAACTGGCGCGCGTCCAGCGGGGCGTCGGTCGCGGCCACGACCATGCAGGAACCGGTCTCGGGGGCTGGGCCGGAGGGCGGCAGACCCACGTCGGCGGGAGTGACCGTGCGGCCGCGTACGCGCAGCGTGCCGCCGAAGTTGGCCTGCACCAGCACGCCGAGGGTGTTCTCCCGACCGGCGAGCGGCACGCGCCGCGACGACGTGCCGATGCCGGCCTTGAAACCGAGCGCGGTCAGGCCGGTGCCGCCACCGACGCAGCCCTCGGCGACCGGGCCGTACGACGCCGCGTCGAGCGCGGCGCGCACGTGTTCCTCCCGTACCGGACGCGACCGGATGTCCGACAGGAGACCGTCGTTGCACTCCCCCACCACCGGGTTCACGCTCCGGACCTCCGCGTTCCCGGGCCGCTCCAGGATCCAGCCCACCAGGGCGTCCGCCACCCGGAACGCGGACAGCGTCGAGGTGAGCAGGACGGGGGTCTCGAGCGCGCCGAGTTCGGCGATCTGGGTGGCGCCGATCAGCTTGCCGTAGCCGTTGCCCGCGAACATCCCGGCGGGCAGCGGGCTGCCGGGACCCACCCCGTCCGGCACGATCGCGGTCACCCCGCTGTGCACCCGGGGAGGGCGGATCAGCGTGGTGTGCCCGACCCGGACTCCTGGCACGTCCGTGAGGGCGTTGTGCGGGCCCGTCGGCAGCTCGCCGACGGCGAGCCCGACGGCGCGGGCCCGGTCGCGGGCCGTCGGCGGTGAGTTCGGATCCTGCGCGCGCATGTCCGGCACGGTAGCGGCCCGCTGCCCTTCCACCGGTGAGGGGCGTGCTCAGTCCATGAGGCGCCGTAGCGGATCGCCGGGATCGTCGGCAAGGGCGAGCCTGACCGTGAGGCGCTTGCCCACCGGCTCGCGCCGCGCCTCGAAGCTCTGCACCACCGCCATCACGATCTCCAGACCGTGCTGCCCCACCCGTCCGCTGTCGGCGGCGCGGGCGAAGGGCAGCGTCGGATCGGAGTCCCACACCTCGATCTCCACCTCCGCGCCGGCGATGTGCAGGTGCAGCAGCGCCGGTCCGGGCGCGTACTTGAGCGCGTTGGTGACCAGCTCGCTGACGACCAGTTGCGCCAGGTCCATGGCGCGGGCCGACACGGTCAGCCCGCACTCGGACCTGGCCCGGGTCAGGAAGTCCAGCGTCCGGTTCCGCGCGCCGGAGATGCAGCCGTCGGCCCCGTCCAGGGCGATGGACACGTCGGCTGGTGCGGTATCCGGCATGCGGGAACTCTCCTCGGGCGAGACTGGCGCTCTGCCGGTGATCTGCAATACCCCGTTCATGGGCGCGCGGATACCCCGCAATACGCGCGCTACTCCTGTGCCGCGCCGCACGGGATCGTCCTTGTCGTGCATCGCACCGGGGATCTCGGGGCAATCGTGGCAGCAGAGGGGCGATCGTCGGCACCAGCGACGTGACGCAGCCGGACCGAGTGCGCAGAGGACGCGAGTGGCAGAGAACCGGGAAACAGTGGGTCGTGGCCAGTTGTCCGTGGTCAGAACCGAGAGCGACGGCATCACCGTGCTCAGCCTCCGCGGAGAGGTCGACTACCAGAGCGTGGGCGCCCTGACCCGGGCCGTGCCTGTGGCGGATCCCACTGACGGCCACCGGGTCGTGGTGGACATGAGCAGGGTGACGTTCATGGACAGCAGCGGCGTCAACGCGCTCATCGCCGCTCATCAGGCCATGCAGGGCGCACACGGGTGGCTGCGCCTCGCGGGAGTGCGGGGCGCCGTGCTGCGTACCGTGCAGCTGGTGGGGCTCGACACCCTCGTCAGCTGTCACCCGACCGTAGAGGACGCCATCGCGGACTGACGGCCGCGTAGGCGGTGGCCCGCACCGCCAAACCCGGGTGGGTACCCCTGTCCCGTTCCCTCATGCCACCTTCCCGACCCCTTTTTCTCGCCGGATCGCAGCCCTCGATCCGGGCTTTGGCCGCCGGACGCAACTGGGTTAATCTGCGATCGATTTCTCATCCGGCAACCCCGCCCCCCGCGGGATTGCCGCAGGTGAGCGGGGCTTTACAGCTCCGTCTCGGTTCCGAGTCCCTGGGGTGGGGACTCTGGGGAGCGGAACGAGGGTGCACATGACGGGCAGATCGACGGACGTCCGGGGGCAGGCTCCCGGCGAGCAGGAGCTGCGGCAGCTGCTGGCCGGGCTGACGGCGGTACGGGACGGTGACTTCGGGACCCGGCTGCCGTCCGACGGACCGGGACTGCTCGGCGACATCGCCACGGTCTTCAACGGCATGGTCGACCAGCTGTCCGTGTTCACCTCCGAAGTGACGCGTGTAGCGCGCGAGGTGGGCACCGAGGGCACTCTGGGCGGCCAGGCGGAGGTGCCCGGCGTCTCGGGCACCTGGGCGGACCTGACCGACTCGGTCAACGCCATGGCGGGCAACCTCACCACACAGGTCCGCGACATCGCGCAGGTGGCGACGGCGGTGGCCAAGGGCGACCTGTCGCAGAAGATCGACGTGCCCGCGCGCGGCGAGATCCTTCAGCTGAAGGAGACCGTCAACACGATGGTCGACCAGCTGTCGTCGTTCGCGGCAGAGGTCACCCGCGTCGCCCGCGAGGTGGGCAGCGAGGGCCGGCTCGGCGGACAGGCGCAGGTGCCCGGCGTGGGCGGTGTCTGGCGTGACCTCACCGATTCGGTCAACTTCATGGCCGGCAACCTCACCGCGCAGGTCCGCAACGTCGCCCAGGTGACCACGGCGGTCGCGCAGGGCGACCTCTCCCAGAAGATCACCGTCGACGCCCGCGGCGAGATCCTCGAACTCAAGAACACCATCAACACGATGGTCGACCAGCTCTCCGCCTTCGCCGACGAAGTCACCCGCGTCGCCCGCGAGGTCGGCACCGAAGGACGCCTCGGCGGCCAGGCCGACGTCAAGGGCGTGAAGGGCACCTGGCGCGACCTCACGGACTCCGTGAACTTCATGGGCGGCAACCTCACCGCGCAGGTCCGCAACGTTGCCCAAGTGGCCACCGCGGTCGCGCAGGGCGACCTCTCCCAGAAGATCACCGTCGACGCCCGCGGCGAGATCCTCGAACTCAAGAACACCATCAACACGATGGTCGACCAGCTCTCCGCCTTCGCCGACGAGGTCACCCGCGTCGCCCGCGAGGTCGGCACCGAGGGCAACCTCGGCGGCCAGGCGATCGTGCGGGGCGTGTCGGGGACCTGGAAGGACCTGACCGACAACGTCAACGTGATGGCGTCCAACCTGACCGGGCAGGTCCGCTCGATCGCCCAGGTCGCCACGGCCGTCGCGCGCGGCGACCTCTCGCAGAAGATCACCGTGGAGGCGAAGGGCGAGGTCGCCGCCCTGGCGGACGTCATCAACACGATGGTCGACACGCTGTCCGCGTTCGCCGACGAGGTCACCCGCGTGGCCCGCGAGGTCGGCACCGAAGGACGCCTCGGCGGCCAGGCCCATGTGCCGAACGTGGCCGGCACCTGGAAGGACCTGACGGACAACGTCAACTCCATGGCCAACAACCTCACCGGGCAGGTCCGCAACATCGCCCTGGTGACGACCGCGGTGGCCAACGGCGACCTGTCGAAGAAGATCGACGTCGATGCGCGCGGCGAGATCCTGGAGCTCAAGACCACGATCAACACGATGGTCGACCAGCTGTCGTCGTTCGCGGCAGAGGTCACCCGCGTCGCCCGCGAGGTCGGCAGCGAGGGCCGGCTCGGCGGACAGGCCGAGGTCGAGGGCGTCGAGGGCACCTGGAAGCGGCTGACGGAGAACGTCAACGAACTGGCGGGCAACCTCACCCGGCAGGTCCGCGCGATCGCCGAGGTCGCGAGCGCCGTCGCCGAGGGCGATCTGACGCGCTCGATCAACGTGGAGGCATCCGGCGAGGTCGCCGAGCTCAAGGACAACATCAACTCGATGGTGGAGTCCCTGCGCGAGACCACGCGGGCCAACCAGGAGCAGGACTGGCTCAAGACCAACCTCGCCCGCATCTCCAGCCTGATGCAGGGCCACCGCGACCTGCCCGTCGTCGCCGAGCTGATCATGGACGAGCTCACGCCCCTGGTCGCGGCCCAGTACGGCGCCTTCTACCTCGCCGAGGACACCGAGCGCGGTACCGAGCTGCGGCTGGTGGGCTCGTACGGCAGTCCCGAAGACGCCGAACGGCCCACCCGTATCCGCGTCGGCCACTCCCTCGTCGGCCAGGCGGCGCGCAACCGCCGCCCGGTCACCGTCGAGGAGCTGCCGGTGGGGTACGTCACCATCTCCTCCGGTCTCGGACAGGCGGTGCCCTCCGCCCTGGTGGTGCTGCCCATCGTGGTCGAGGACCAGGTCCTGGGTGTCATCGAGCTGGCCTCGGTGACCCGCTTCACCCAGATCCACCAGGACTTCCTCGCACAGCTGATGCCGACCATCGGCGTCAACCTCAACACCATCGTCGCCAACGTCCGCACCGACGAACTGCTGGACGAGTCGCAGCGCCTGACCGGTGAACTCCAGGCCAGGTCGGAGGAGTTGCAGGTCCAGCAGGACGAACTCCAGCGTTCCAACGCCGAACTGGAGGAGAAGGCGTCCCTGCTGGCCTCGCAGAACCGCGACATCGAGGCCAAGAACCTCCAGATCGAGCAGGCGAGGCAGGAACTGGAGACCCGGGCGCAGCAGCTGGCGCTGGCCTCCAAGTACAAGTCGGAGTTCCTGGCCAACATGAGCCACGAACTGCGCACCCCGCTCAACAGCCTGCTGATCCTGGCCCAGTTGCTGGCCCAGAACCCCTCCCGCAACCTCACCCCGAAGCAGGTCGAGTACGCGGGCATCATCCACTCGGCGGGCTCCGACCTGCTGCAGCTGATCAACGACATCCTGGACCTGTCGAAGGTCGAGGCGGGCAAGATGGACGTCGCTCCCGAGCGGGTCCCGCTGCGCCAGCTCCTGGAGTACGTCGAGGCGACGTTCCGGCCGATGACGACGCAGAAGAGCCTGGACTTCACCGTGGCCACCGCGCCCGGCACCCCTGCCGACCTGCTCACCGACGACTCCCGGCTGCGTCAGATCCTGCGCAACCTGCTGTCGAACGCGGTGAAGTTCACCGAGCAGGGCGGTGTGGAACTGCGGATCGAGCCCGCCGCCGACCGTGAGGTGCCGCCGGGCGTGCACCGCGGCGGACCCGTGGTGGCATTCCGGGTCAAGGACACCGGCATCGGCATCCCGCAGCAGCAACTGGAGACGATCTTCGGGGCGTTCCAGCAGGCGGACGGGACGACCAGCCGCAAGTACGGCGGCACCGGCCTCGGCCTGTCCATCACCCGGGAGATCGCCCATCTGCTGGGCGGTGCCGTGACGGTCGACAGCACCCCGGGCCAGGGCAGCACCTTCACGCTCCATCTGCCGGTGGCGCGGGACGACTTCGAGGAGCTGCTGGACTCGGGCGGCCGTACGGTGGAGCAGCCGCACACCATCCTCGCCTCCGAGGTGGCTCAGACACCCCGGGCGCTCGCCGGTCCCGTGCCGGCACCCGAGCACCGCAGGCGCCGTCTGCTGGTGATCGAGGAGCGTCCGCGCGGTCTGCTCAGCCTCGTCGCGGAGCGTGCCGTCGCGGACATAGCGCAGGGCCACGACGACCCGCACGGGGCGATCGACATCATCACCGCCGTCGGAGCCCAGGAGGCGGCCAGCACGCTGGCGGCCGAACCGTGCCACTGCGTCGTCCTCGAACTCGGCACGCCCGACGACGAGGGCGCGGACTTCCTCACGGCCATGCGCGGCGACTCCGCACTGGCCAGCGTGCCCGTCCTCGTGCACACCGGTCACCGCGTGGACCTGGCCCAGGAGCAGGCACTGCGCTCCCGCGCGGGCGACCGGCCGCTGGACTTCCTCTCCAGCCTGGACGAGCTGCGCGAGCGCATCACGCTGCATCTGTCCGCCGAGCAGCCGGGCGACGTGCTGACGCTGGTGCGCGCGGAGGAGCCGCAGCCGCCCGCGCAGGTCGTGGACGACTCGTTCCTCGGCCGTACGGTCCTGGTGGTGGACGACGACGCCCGCAACCTCTTCGCCCTCAGCGGGGTGCTGGAACTGCACGGCTTCCAGGTCCTGCACGCGGACAACGGCCGCAAGGGCATCGAGATGCTGCTGGGCCACCCGGACATCTGCCTGGTCCTGATGGACGTGATGATGCCGGAGATGGACGGCTACGCGGCCACCGAGGAGATCCGCTCCATGCCTCAGTACGCGGAGCTGCCCATCATCACGGTCACCGCGAAGGCCATGCCGGGCGACCAGGAGAAGAGCCTCGCGGCCGGGGCGAACGACTACATCACCAAGCCCGTGGACACGAGCGACCTGATCGCCCGCGTCGGACGGTGGCTGCCCTCGTGACCGGACTCCACACCGCGCCCACCCGCCGACCTCGTGACGTCCTCGGACGTACCAGCCCAGGAGCTGGCAGACCGTGAGTGATCTCCGTCAACCGCCCGACCCGCAGGCAGCCAAGGCCGCCGTGGGGCCACAGCCCGCGCCCCGGGACGCCGCCCCGTCCGGGCCGGCCGGCCATGCGCCCACGGGCGCGGGTGACCAGGACGGCGTCGAGGAGTCGTCCCCCGTCGGCCGGCTCGCGGCGACCGTGGAGCGGCTGCGCCGCGAGGTGCGGGCGGCGCAGGCCGAGGCGGACGGGCGCGCTCTGATCGAACTGGCCAAGGGCATCCTCGTCGAGCGGCTGGGCTGCGGGCCGGCCCAGGCCGCGCGGCAGCTCGCCGAACTCACCGAGCAGGCGGGGGTCACGCCCCTCGAGTTCGCGGTCGAGGTCATCAACCAGGCCGCGAGCGACCGGCTTTCGGAGGTGACCGCCGCCTTCATCGCGGCCACCGCGGCGCCCGCCGACGCCGCCGGCCCGCCGGACGGCCGCGCCTCCGCCGTGCGGCTGCGGGCCGCGGAGAGCGGTGCGCTGGCGGCCGACGACGCGCAGGCCGTGGCCGACTCCCTGCTGGAACACGCCCTGACGCCGCTGGGCGCGGAGGCGGTGGCCATCTGGGCGCTCGGGGCCGACGGTTCGCTCACCCTGGCGGGCAGCGCCGGGTTCGCCCCCGCCGAGGCCGGACGCTGGCGGCATGTGCCGCCGGGAGTGACCACCGTGGCGCGGCGCGGGCTCGCCGAGCGCACAGGCCAGTGGATCAGGAGCCTGTCCGGGACCGGGCTGCCCTCCATCGGTCAGCACCACCACCCCGACGGCGGCCGGGTCGCCGTACCGGCCGGGGTGGCCGGGCGGATCCACGGCGTGCTGGAGATCGCCTGGCCCGCGCCGCTGGACACCCCTCCCCCGGCGATCGTCCGCCAGATCGAGGCCCTGGCGGAGCTGTGCGCGCACACCTTGGAGACGTACGCCCTGCACCGTCCCGGCGGGGAAGCCGGTCCGCGCGTCCTGCCGGACGTGGCCGAGCTGATGGACCTGGCCGACGGGCTGCACGACCCGGCTCTGGTGCTCGTGCCGCACCTGGACGCCGCCGGGGAGCTCGTCGACTTCCGCATCCTCCACGCCAACGGCCGCTTCCTGGACCCCGCGGGCCGGCCGCGCGGCGTCATCAGCGGCGCCCTGCTGCTGGAGGCGTACCCGCTGGCCGCCGGGCAGAGCGAGCTGTTCGAGCGGACGGAACGCGTCTACGCCACCGGGGAGCCCTACCGCGCCCGCCGGATGCGCCTGACCGCCCTGGTGGACGACGTGCCGCTGGCGGCGGTGGCCGACATCAACATCAGCCGGCACGGCGGCAGCGTCCTGCTCCTCTGGCGTATAGAGGACGAGACGGCCCGGCTGGCGAGCCTGCTCCAGCACGCCCAGCGGCTGGGCCGGATCGGCGGCTTCGAGGAGAACCTCCTCACCGGCGAGATCACCTGGAACGGCCAGCTCTACCACCTCTACGGCAAGCCCGCCTCCAGCGGTCCCGTACGGCTGGAGGAACTGCCCGCGCACGCGCATACCGACGACGCGGTCGCCATCGGCCGGTTCCTGCGCGGCCTGCTCCACCACCGGCGTCCCGCGTCGGCCGCCTTCCGCCTGCAGCGCCCCGACGGCGTCACGCGCCACATCCGCGTGGTGGGCGAACCGGTCCTCGACTCCGACGGCCAGTTGTACGCCGTACGCGGCGCCTACCAGGACATCTCCGCGCACCACTGGACCGAGGTGGCCCTCGCCGCCACCCGCGACCAGCTCGCCCAGAGCGAGCAGCAGTCCAGCGAGCGCAACCGCCTCGCTCTCCAGTTGCAGCACGCCATCATGCCGCCGACGCAGGCCCCGCTGGCGGTGCCCGGACTCCAGGTGGCCGTGCGCTACCGGCCCGCGGAGACCCAGCACCTGGTCGGCGGCGACTGGTACGACGCGGTCGTCCTGCCGTCGCGGCTGGTCCTGCTGTGCGTCGGCGACGTGGCCGGACACGGCATCGAGGCGGCCACCACCATGGTCGTCCTGCGTAACGCGCTGCGCGGCCTCGCCGTGACCGGCGCCGGGCCGGGCCAGCTGCTGTCCTGGCTCAACATGGTGGCCCACCATCTGACCGGCGCCGTCACCGCCACCGCCGTCTGCGGCCTGTACGACCCCGAGCGCAACATCCTGCGATGGGCGCGGGCCGGCCATCTGCCGCCCGTCCTGGTGCGCGGCACGGACGCGGCTCCGCTGCCCCTGGTCGACGGGATGCTGCTGGGCGCGGTCCCGGAGGCCGCCTACCAGGAGCACGAGGTCCAGCTCGCCGTCGGCGACACCCTGCTGATGTACACGGACGGTCTGATCGAGCGCCGTGACCGGTCAGTCCAGGAGTCGCTGGCCCAGCTGCTGACGGCCGCCCGCGCGGTCCAGCCGACGCTGGACCAGCAACTGGACCGGCTGCTGGTGCACAGCAGGTCCGACACCGACGACGACACCTGCATCGTGGGTATCCAGGTGGCACCCTGACGCCCACCCGCCCGATGGGCCACCCGCGCCGCGGGTACCCGTCACAAGGACGTACGGTTCACACTTGAGAGGGCACACGGGAACGGCACGAAGGCGCACACGGCCGGCGGCCCATCGGCGAGGAGGGGAGAACATGACCGGGCGAAAGGATGCACAGGCCGTACGGAAGCGACCTGTGCGGCCGGTCTCCGCCGACCTCGTCGGCGTGCTGGATGCCATCGGGACCGGGGCCTACGTCGTGGACGAGGAGGGCTGCGTCATCGGCGTCAACAGCCGCGCCGAGGAGCTGCTGGGCTTTTCCGCCGACCACCTCGTCGGCCATGACGCGCACGACCTGCTGCACCGCGGGCCCCACGGCCGCCCGCTGCCGCGAACCCAGTGCAGCATGCGGCAGGCGTTCCACGCGGGGCGCACGGCCCAGGCCGAGGAGGACTACTTCGCGCGTGCGGACGGCTCCCTGCTCCGCATCGCCTGGCTGATCACTCCGTACGCCGGCAAGGACGACGACAGCTGCACGCTCGTCGTCTTCCACCCCGTCGAGCCCGCGCCGAAGAGCGGTCCGCCCGAGGGGCCGGTGGCCGCCTCCCTCACCGAACTCGAACGGCTGGCCCTGCTGGCCGAGACCACGACGCAGCTGACCTCGACACTCGACGCCGACGAGACGTTGCGCCGGCTGGTGGGTCTGGTGGTGCCCAGGCTGGCCGACTGGGCGATCGTCGACCTGATCACCGACCGTGACGAGGTGTGGCGCGCCGTCGTGGTGCACGCCGAGGGCGAGACCCTGGTGCACCGTGACGACCTGCAGGGCCCGATGCCGCCGGTCCCGCAGGCGTCGCAGATGCCGCTGTCGAGGGCTCTGCGGGGCGTCGCCTCGACGCTGGCCGGGCGGCAGACCTACGACCGGGCGCCGGATTCCGGCATCGCGGTCGAGCAACGCCATCTGTTCGACGCCACGGGGATGCACTCCGCGGCCATCGCGCCCATCCGCAGCACCCGTGAGGTCCTGGGCGCCCTGACCGCAGGCCGCTCCGAGAACACCGTGCCCTTCGCTCCCGCCGACCTTCCCCTGATCGAGGACATCGCGCGCCGCGCCGGTCTGGCCCTGGACAACGCCCGCCTCTACCAGCGTCAGCGCAAGGTCGCCGAGACCATGCAGAACCATCTGCTGCCGCAGACACCGGGCGTGCCGGGCCTCCGGATGACCGCCCGCTATCTGCCCGCACCCCACGCCTCGCAGGTCGGCGGCGACTGGTACGACGCCTTCCCCCTGGCCGACGGATCGACCGCGCTGGCCATCGGCGACGTGGTCGGCCATGACCTGGAGGCCGCGGCGGGTATGGCGCAGGTGCGCAACATGCTGCGCGCCTACGCCTGGTCCCAGGCCGAGCCGCCCAGCCGGATCGTCGAACGGCTCGACGAGGCGATCCAGCACATCACGGACGTCACGATGGCCACGATGATCTTCGCGCGGATCGAAGCGGCCGACGACGGCACGTGGCACCTGGCCTGGACCAACGCGGGCCATCCACCGCCCTTGCTGATCAGCCAGGACGGCGTGGCCCACTACCTCACCGCCGGCCACGGCCTCCTCCTGGGCACCGGAGCCGGCCGGGAACGTCCCGACGCCACGGCCTCCCTCCCGCCCGGCTCCACCCTCGTCCTGTACACCGACGGCCTCATCGAGGACCCCGGCCAGACCCTCGACGTGGGCCTGGACCGGCTGCGCCGGCACGCCGCCGCCCTGGTCCACCGCCCCCTCACCGCCTTCACCGACCAGTTGCTGCGCCGTGTTCGCCCCGAACGCAACGACGACGACGTGGCTTTGCTGGCACTGCGCATCCCCGCCCGCGGGACGTAGCGGCGCCAACTCCCCGTCAGTCCGCGCCGGTTCCGGTGCCGCCGGTCAGGCGATCGCCTCGGCGAGCAGCTCGATCTGCTCCAGCCCCGAACCGGTCGGGACGAATATGAGCTCGTCGCAGCCGCTCGCCTCGAATGCGGCGACGTAGGACTTGACCATGTCCGGGGTCACCGCGGCGCTTCCGGCGATCTGGCCGGCGACGTCACCGAGGAAGCCGTAGTAGTCCAGGAGATAACCGTCGGCCTGCGCACGGGCGTTGGGCCCGAGGCCGAAGTAGGCCAGTGACAGCTTGCGGGGTGTGCCCGAGCGGCCGGCGTCCCGCCAGGCGGTGTCCACTCCGGCCGCGGCCTGGGCGAACATGTCCGGCGAGCCGCCGCCCATGATCCAGCCGTCGCCCAGCTCGGCCACCCGACGGAAACTGGCCTCGGTCCCGCCGCCCAGGATCAGCTCGGGGCCGCCTTCGCGCACGGTCCTGGGCCCGATCCCGCCGGCGAATCCGCGCTCCTCCCCGGCCCAGACCCGCTTCATCTCCTTGAGCTGCTCCTCGAAGCGGCGCCCTCTGCCCTTGGTGGACAGCCCGCTGGCGGCGAAGTCGTCGTCGCGTCCGCCGAGACCCGCCCCCAGCACGAAACGTCCGCCGGAGATGCGTTCCAGGGAGGCCGCCTGCTTGGCCAGCAGGGCGGCGTTGGTGTGGAGCGGCGCGAGGAGCACGCTCGTCGTCAGACGGATTCTGCTGGTGACGGCGGCGGCCGCGCTGAGGGCGATCAGCTCCTCGTAGCCCTGGTACACCAGCCGGCCGATCGTGCCGAGGGTGCTGAACCCCGCGCCCTCCGCCTGCCGGGCCCAGTCCAGCAGCCTCGCTGGTTCGGTACCGGGAACCGTGTTGGGAAGGCCGATTCCGATGTCCATCCGTTCCTCCGGTCGTTGGCAACTCGCTCAGTGCCCATCATGCGCACAGACAGCGCACGGACGACCGCATTGACGGACGTTCGACCGGGACCGGCCGTCCTCTAGTGCCAGTTGCTGATCTGCACGTCGTGCGGTGCGGGCTCGCCCTTGCCGGTCTCGATCAGCTTCTTCAGGCTCATCAGGAAAGTCGCCCACTTCGTGCTGCAGTGGTACATGAACTCCACGGGCTCCTTCCAGCCTTGGTGCCGGAACAGCACGATCGTGAAACCGTCCTCCTGTTGGAGGTCGAAGTGGACCTGTGTGCCGATCCACTCCTCGGGGCCGTCGACGACCTCCCAGCGCACGTGCTCGGCGGGCCGGGCCTGAAGCACCTTCATGTCGAAGCCGCCGGGCTCGAAGCGGAACCGGATCACTCCCCCGACCTCGGTGTCGCCCTCCGTGTCCTGCGTCCACCAGCCGGACAGGCCCTCGATCGTGGTCAAGGCCGCGTAGACGTCGTCCGGGGTCGATGTGACGCCGATCCTGTGCAGGATGTCCACCATCTCGATATCTCCCTCTCTCGCAGGTACTTGCATGGGTTTTCGTTCGTGCGGGCTCAGCTCTCCCGGGTGCGCTGGATCGTCTCGGCGATCCGCCTGATCCGCTGCAGCCGGGCATCCCAGGCGGACCCGACCGACGCCAACTGCGCGACGGCCCGGGCGAGTTGGGCTTCGTCGACCTCGTAGAGACGCTCGCGTCCGGACGGGGTCACATGGACGAGTCCGACCCGGCCGAGTACGCCGAGGTGCTTGGCGACCGCCTGGCGGGTGACCGGCAGCCGCTCGCTCAGCGTGGTGGCGGTCCCGCCGCCGTCGGCCAGCAGCAGGTCGAGCATCCGCCGCCGGATGGGGTCCCCCACCGCCGACCAGAGGTCGTCGTCGATGGAGGCGGTCACTGCGCCGACACCACTCGGGCGGCATGGGCGACCAGACGGGGCAGGAAGTGGTCCCAGCTCCTCGCGTGGTCGCGGTACGCCTCCTCGAGTACGGCCGCCTCCCAACCCCTCTCCCGAAAGCCCGACTCGGTGAGGCGCAGCAGCGTGCCCGTACCCGAGGGGATCAGGTCGAAGGTGACCAGGAGCGAGTTGCCGGACGTGGCGATCTCGCCGTCGTCGTACACCCACCGGAAGCTGAACCGCCGCGGCGGGTCGGCCTCCACCACCGTGAGGGACTCGACCTTGGCGTCCGGCGCGCTCCGGTCGCCGAACGTGATCCGCCCCGTGCCGCCGGGCACCGGCTCGAACTCCGCCTCGTCCGGCCACCACTCCCGCACGTGTTCGGGCTTGCTGACGACCTCGTAGACCACCTCGGGCGTGGCCTCGATGCGGATCTCCCGCTCGATGCTGCCGTACTCCATACCGTCCCGCCTCCTTTCGCAACCTTTGGTTGCACATCACGGTAGGCCACTCCCCCGCAATACGCAACCATTGGTTGCAGATGCCGGTCAGGGCAGGGGCGGCACGTCGAGACGGCGGACCGCGTTCGGGACGGGCCTGGTGGGCATGAACAGGGGCGGCGCCTCGCCGTCCGCGGCCGTGGCGGGCGCGTCGGTCAGCCGCATGCGCTCGCGCAGGCGCCCGTAGAAGTTGGCGGCGTGGAGCCTGACCAGGCGCAGCGGCTCGGGTGCCGCGGTCACGCCGATCCAGTCCCCGGGGTCGAGGACGCCCCGCGGCTGTCCGTCGACGCTCACCGCGGCGCGCCCGGAGTGGGGCAGCACGCGCAGGGTGATCGGCTCGTCCGCGTTCGCGATCACCGTGCGGTTGAACGCCATGTGCGGGGCGACGGGGGTGAAGACCACCGCTCGCATACGGGGCGACAGCACCGGTCCGCCGGCGGCGAAGCTGTAGGCGGTCGAACCCGTCGGGGTGGCGACGACGACGCCGTCCGCCGAGTACGAGGCCAGGAGCCGGCCGGCGATGTAGACGCCGAGGCTGACCTGGTGGTCCCGTGCCAGCTTCTCCACCACGACGTCGTTGAGGGCGGTGACGTCCAGCGCGATGCCCCCGTCGTCCTGCATCGGGAGTTCGGACTGCGGCGGGGGCGGCGGAAGCGCGGGTCCGTGGCCGTAGCAGAGGAACTGCTCCACGTCCGTGGGAATCTCCAGCAGCTTCGACGCCCGCATGGTGAGGGTCATCCGCTCCTCGCACTCGGACTGCCCGGAGTGCACGGCGTCCAGCGCCCGCTCGACGTCGGCGACGGCGGTCTCGGTCAGGAAGCCGACCTTGCCCAGGTCGACTCCGAGCACCCTGATGTTCTTCTTCGCCGCGATGCGGGCGCCGCGCAGGAAGGTGCCGTCCCCGCCGAGGGTCACGATGAGGTCCGGGCTGCCCGCGGCGCGCACCTCGTCACGACCGCTGCGGCGGCTTCCCTGGCCCTGCCAGACGTCGATGTCGACGCAGCCGACGCCGGTCCGCTCGCACCACTGCCGCACGGTCCGCCCTCCCGCCACCGCCTCGGGACGACCACCGTGCACGACGAGTCCCAACCGGCTGATCGGCATGTCATCTCCCACGCTGCCGTCGGGTCCAGGGCCTGTACGTCATCGTCACAGCTTTCGCCGGGGGTTGCCACGGGGCGGCGTCGGGCTCGGGCTCGAGCACGTCGAACCGCGCGGCCACGTCGTCGGTCCGGCCGGTGCGTTACGCCGCCCTCGATATGTCCACAGTTGTGTCCGTCATTTGTCCGTTGCCGCAAGGAGTCCTCACAGCTTCCGCCGACGGGCGGGTACTTGCGTCGCGATCCCCGGGAAGACTTAACAGCGGCCGCCGCCTGATGTCGGCGATGGCGGCGGCCGCTGTGCGCGAGGGCTCGCGCCGTCCCCTGGCGCGAGGACCCCGCGCGGGAACGTCCTCGCGGCTCCGGGGCCGGGCGGGAGTCAGCCCCTGCTCGAACCGCCGCGAGGACGAAGGCCGGGGCCCGCTGAGGACTCAACAGCGGGACGAGGTGGGCTCCGGCCGTCCGAGGCGTGCGACTCGCTGCCCAAGGACTGGGGACAGCGGAGGAATGGATTCCTCCCTTCCGACAGCCTAGAACGGTCCGGCTGTCCGGCGACAGCCCGCGCATCGGCCCGCGTCGGCCCGCATCGGCCGGGATGCCGACCGGCCGTGTACCACCAGGCGCATCCGCCCCCAGGACCACCGGGGCCTGACCTCCGGCCTGGCGATGTCCCAGGGAGGTACCGGATCGGCGTCCCGGGGAGGTACCTGATCGAGTGGGCTCACCCCGCCCAGGGCCTGCCCCGTCGTCGTACCGTGCCATGGCCGGACCTCCCCGGAACGCCGGGACCCTTCCGTGGGGCGGGCCACGGGTTCCCCGGCCCGGACCGCTGACACGCGGGCCGTGGCTCGAGTTCGGCCGGGCGCCGCTCACGCGGAACGGGAGAGCTGTTCGCGTACCCAGTCAGGGTCGGGATTGACGTACGGCCGGCCCGCCACGAGCACGGTGGGCACGGTCTCGTCGCCGTCGTTGGCCGCCCTCGCCACCGCCGCACCGGCCGGGTCACGCCAGATGTCGACCCAGTACGAACGGCGGGCGTCGCGGCCCAGCCGCATGCGCAGGCGCAGACAGTACGCGCAGCCCGGGCGCCAGAAGACCACCGGCCGGCCGTCGGCCTCACTGCGGCGCTGTGCCTCCAGCGCGCCGACGGACCTCGGGAAGAGCAGCGGAGAATTGACGCCGGCGAACGCCACGAACAGCAGGAGGATCACCGCCGCTGCGCCGGGGTTGCCCGCGAGGATCATCCCCACCGCGGACACCGAGCCGCAGAGCACGAGCACCACCGGCAGGATCCATGCGCGCATCATGGTGACGCAGGCTACCGAGGAGAGGTCAGGCGCCTCCGGGCGGGCCGCCGGCGGACCTGCCGTACGCATCGACGGACCCGCCGTGCACATGGTCGGGACGCGCGGAGGAGAGCACGTGGAAGACCGGGAACAGCGGGGAGATCAGGAACAGCGCGGAGAGCGTGGAGGGCGGGAGCAGGCGAGCGCCGAGGTGTGCAAGCGCGTCCAGGACAGCTTCGACCGGCAGGGGCTGATGACCCACCTCGGCGCCCGGATCACGCACATCGCGCAGGGCCGCGTGCACATCGTGCTGCCGGCCCGCCCCGAAGTGACCCAGCAGCACGGCTACTTCCACGCCGGCGCCACCAGCGCCATCGCGGACAGCGCCGGCGGCTACGCGGCCTACACCCTGTTCCCCGAGAACACCGACGTGCTCACGGTCGAGTACAAGATCAACCTCCTCGCACCGGCCGTCGGCGACCTCATCGAGGCGGTCGGGACGGTCCTGAAGTCCGGACGCACCCTGACCGTCTGCCAGTTGGAGGTGTTCGTCGTGCAGGACAGCCGTCGCAAGCTCGTCGCCAGCGGGCAGCAGACACTGATCCGCGTCGAAGGACCCGAGCGGTGAACCCGCAGCGACCGCCGCGGCGTCCGCGGCGTCTTCGCCTTCGCCCTGACGACTTGTGGCGGCATCCCGGCCGCCGAGGGGGCCTGCCCCAGAACCGCTAACGAAATGAGTGACGGGGAACGCTAGGCTCACGTGGCATGAGTCAGAGCGGCTCGCAAGCGGCAGCATTCTTCCGAGAGGCCGACCAGAGCGGAGTGGTCTGGTTTGTGCGGGATGACAACGGAAGCCCGGCTCCCCTTTCCGCGGACGGCACGCGAAGTCTTCCCTACTGGTCGACCACGGCCCGCGCTCAGAGGGCGGCGAAGATATGGGGGCATGGGCTACGTGTTGAATCCATGTCCCTGGATGCCTGGCGCGAACGCGATCTGCCTGATGCCGCCCGAGAGGGATACATGATCGGCATCAACTGGAGCGGACCGCGCCTCGTCGGCTGGAGCTTCACCCCGGCGGAAGTTCTCAACCGACTCGCAGCGGGTGAATAGCCCACGGCGCCGCTGGGCGAACGCGCGCTCCACAACACAGTGCCTGGTCGACCGACGCCGCACGGCTCCTGGCCCGCACCCCCGCGCGAACCGCGTGCGGATACGCTGAGCGCTGCGTGATCATCGGAAGGGCCCCGGAGCAAGGAGAGATGTGAGCAGCTGGTCGGGCGCTCTGGACCGGTGCGGGATCAGTGATCCCTCTCTGCGCAGGGACTACGGGATGCAGCGCACGCTCGCCCGGCGGTTCGCACCGGCTGAGTACATGGCGGTCCGGCTGCTGCTCCCCGCGCCGCTGCACCCCTCCGTGTTCACCGCGGTCGCCTTCATGCACGAGACGGACGAACGCATCGACAGCGGGGAACCCAGCGCTCGGCAGGCGGCGCTCCGTGCCTGGGACCGGGACGTCACAGCCGCGTTCGAGCGTCAAGGTGCCGTGGAACAGCCCATGTTGAGGGCCTTGGCGGACACCGCTCGGCGGCATCCCGTCCTGGCGGCGCGCGTACGGGCCTTCCTCGACGGCGCGCCGGCCGAGGCCGCCTGGACCGGCTTCGGTTCGGAGAACGACTTCCAGGCTTATGTGGACAGTTACTCCTTGCCCGCCCTGATGCTCACCGCTTCCCTCGTCGAACCACCGTCACCGGCGGACGCGTTGAGCTTCCGGACCGGCTGCCGGACGTTGATCGAGGCCATGCAGCGCATCGACTTCCTGGCGGACCTGCCCGAGGACGTCGCTCAGGGGCGGGTCGGCGTGCCGCGTGACACCCTGGCCCAACACGGCCTCAAGACCGAGGACCTGGCGCGCAGCAGTGGCGATCATCTGCCCGCCGTCGAGCGCCTGGTCGCGGAGCAGGCCGGGCTCGCCGGTGCCGGGCTGGACGGCTGCGGGGACATGCCGGACCTCGCCGAACCCGGGCATCGGCCGTTCCTCGACACCCTGATCGCCGTGCAACGTCTGCGCCTGCGGGCCGTGGAGCGCAAGGGTGCCGCTCTCCTGGCACACGGCGCCCGGCCGGACACCCTCGCGACCCTGCGGCTGCTGATGCGCGCATCCCGCAGCGCTCGCAGGCTGCGGCGTGCCGTCAGGTGAGCAGGCGCTCCCCTGTGCGCGAGGTCCGCTCGCGGCTCACCTGTGGGACACAGTGCCGTCCGTCTCGACCTGCCCCGCCCCGCGCGGGGTCTCGTCCTCGGCCGCGGCCCGTACCGTACGCCGCCGGCCGACACGCCCGCCGGCCGGGCGGCTCAGCAAGATCCCGGTCAACACCAGGGCCAGTCCGCACACTTGCTGCACGGTCAGCACCTCGCCGGCCACGACCGTTCCAAGCAGCACACCGGTCACCGGGTTGAGCAGCCCCACCAGCCCGACGGTCGCCGCGGGGAGGCGGCGCAGTCCTGCGAACCAGGCCGCGAAGGCCAGCGCCGTGGCCACCGTCGTGACGTACCCGAAGGCGAGAGCGGACGAAGCGTCCAGGGCCGGGGGCGCGCCCTCGACGGCGACGGCGAACGGCAGCAGGAGCAGGCCACCGGCGATGAGCTGCCAGGACGTGGAGGCGAGGACGTCGACCTGGTGACTCCAGCGCTTGGCGAGGATGTACCCGAGCGACGACAGCAGCAGGGCGGTGACCGAGGCGAGCACGCCGAGCGCGCTCGCCCGCGTCCCGCCGGTGAGCAGCATGAGACACACGCCCACGATCCCCGCGGCGGAACCCGCGAGATGCCGTGGGGACGGGCGTTCCGAGAGGAGGGGCCAGGCCGTCAGCATCATCACGAGCGGTGACGTCGCCATGATCGTCGAGGCGAGGCTCGTGGGCAGCAGCTGGGCGGCGACGTAGATGAGGACGAAGAACGCGCCCGCGTTGAGGGTGCCCAGGACCAGCGACTTCCACCACCAGGACCCGTACGGGCGCTTGCGCGCGACCGCCAGCAGCAGCACTCCGGCGGGCAGCGCGCGGATCACCCCGCCGTACAGCGGATCTCCCGCGGGGAGGTACTCGTGCGTGACGTAGTAGTTGGTGCCCCAGGCCACGGGAGCGATCGCCGCGACCGCCGTCCACCGCAAGGTAGCTTCCATGGAAGTTAATATAGCTTCCTTGGAAGCTATAGTGAAGTCATGGCTGACGACCTCGACCACGTGGCCCGGATCCAGGCGGAATGGGCTCGCGAGCGCCCGGATCTCGACGTGAGCCCGCAGGGGGTGATCGGCCGCCTGCACCGCCTCGCCGGACTGCTCACCGAGCAACTCTGCGTCGTCTACCGCCGGTTCGGCCTCAGCGAGGGCGAGTTCGACGTCCTGGCGACGCTGCGCCGGGCCGGGGAACCGTTCGAGCGCGCCCCCAGCGAGCTGTCGGAGCACACGATGGTGACGACCGGCGCCATGACCAAGCGGCTCGACCGGCTCGAGCGCGCGGGCCTGGTGAGCCGGCGCCGCTCCGAGGCCGACGGCCGCGGCCGCGTCGTCGCACTGACCGATGCCGGCCGCGATCTGATCGACGCGGCCTTCACGGAGCACATGCGCAACGAACGGCGCCTGCTGGAAGCGCTCGCACCGAAGGAGGCGGCACGGCTCCAGGCGCTCCTCACCACCTGGCTCGGCCGCATGGATCCGCCGCGGACGTGAGGCGGACACCGCCGCGGCAGATGCCGGGCGGCTCGCGCGAACCGCCCGGCATCCCCCGCGAGCGGGCACGTCAGGCCCGGAACGCTCCGAACTTCACGTCCTTCCCGCAGACGTTGAAGATCGCGGCGGAGCCCTTGCCGTCGGTGACCTTCACCGTGCGGCCCACATCCTTGGGCAGGGCGATCTGCACCTTCGAGGCCTGCACCCCGCACGTCTGCCGGGCCGACTCGGTGCCCTCGAAGTTGAGGTCCGTGTAACTGACGCTCGCCGTGGCGGTGGCCCCGGGCGCGACGTCCACGGCGTCGGTCCCCGCGGCGGAGTTGTCGGTCTCGATCGGAGAGCTCTTGCGCTGGTCGTCCTTGGCGACGAGGGTGGTGGCGCCCACGATCGTGCAGGGCTTCGCCGACGTGTTGGTGATCTTCACGGTGCCGGTCGCGGGCTTCGACCGGGTCGCGTGCTGGACGGCCGCGACGAAGGCCGCCTTCGTGGTCCGCGCCGTGCACGCGGCGGTCGTGCCGTGCCCGTCCTTCGCGGAACCGTCGCTCCGGGTCGCGGAGGGAGCTCCGGAGCCGGTGCCCTTCGCGGTCACGCTGGGAGTGGCGCCGCCGTCCTGCGCCGACGCGGTGCTGGACGCGGTGCTGCCGGTGCTGTCGCCACCGGCGGCCTTGTCGTCGTTCTGGCAGGCGGTCAGCGTCAGCCCTGCGGCCAGCACGGCGGCAGCGGCGATGGAGGTGCGGACTCGCATGAGATCTCCTCGTTACCGATCGGTAGGGTCGGCGGGAAAGATGACTTCTACTGACCGATGGTTCAGCAGCCGCGCGTGACAAGGAGCACAGCACCCGGCGGAGAATGGCAGTAACTCCCCTTACGCTCCGCCCCATTGGCAGCAGCGGTGAGCGCCAGGCCGCGCACGGGCGGCACAGGTGTGATCTCGTACGGCGGATAACGGTCGCCGCCACCTCGGCCGTCCACCCGGCGGCGTGGGAACATCCTCCTAGGCGTTCGGTCTTTCAGGCGTCCGAGCGACCGGGAGGTGTCGGTATGCGCTGGTGGGTTGCCGGTTGGGCGGTTGCGGGACTGGTCGTCCTCGCGGCCTGCGGCGGGTCCTCGGGCGGTACGCCGAGTGCGGCATCGTCCCCGGGCCGCTCCGCCGAGCCGTCGAGTGGTGCGCCGACGCACGGTTCCACGACGCCGGTCCCGGCTCCGTCCTCGGTCTCTCCCACCGGTCCGGGCACGCCGAGCGGGTCCGCGCCGGCCGGCGAGCCCTCCTCGGCCGCGGGCGGCTGCGCCGCCGGGCACACCCAGGTCACCGTCTCCCCCGGTGACGCCCCCACACGCCGGTTGTGCGTGCGGCCGGGGACCGTGATCTCGATCGTTCTCGAACCGCGGGCCGACGACCGGCGGTGGACGGCGGTGCACAGTTCCGCACCGGTGTTCGTCGTGGCGTCCGGTTGGCGGCTGGGTCCGGACGGCAGCGCCCACGCCTCGCTGCGGTGCGCGGGCACCCGGGGCGGCGGCGCCAGGATCACGGCGCTCGCGAAGGCTCCGGATGTGGCGGGCGCCGCGCGGGCCGCCTTCACGCTGGACGTGAGTGTCGTGCCGTATCCGAAGGAGGGGTGACCCCGGAAACCGGGATCACCCCTCGTCCATCGGTGGTGCGTCAGCCGTGGTCACGCACCCTGAGCGTGTAGATGCCACGGCCGTGCGTGGCCGCGTACAGGGTGCTTCCGTCCGGGCCGGGCTTCAGCTGGAGCACGGCGACGGCCGGGAGGGAACCGAGGCGCTGCCACTTGGCCTGACCCGGCGCACGGTAGACGACGCCGAGGTCGGTACCGACGGCGAGGCCGCCGTTCGCCGTGACGACCGCGGAGTCGGTCGGCACGTCGGGCAGGTTCGCCGAGATGTCCTTCCAGGTGGTGCCGCCGTCGGTGGACTCGAAGACGTGGCCGAAGCCGGCCCCGGGGCCCTCGGTCCAGTGCCGCGAGAAGCCGTTGACCGCGAGGAAGACGTGGTCGGCGTTCTTCGGGTCGATGGCGAAGCCGCTGAGGTAGCGGTTCGGCACGGTCCCGTTCACGGGCAGGCTGATGTCGTGCCAGCCGGTTCCGTCCGCGTTCCCGACGGAGATGCCGCGCGCGAAGCCCTGCTCGTTGCAGGGACCGCACCAGGCCGCGTAGACCTTGCCGCCCGAGGCCGCGACGGCGGTCGCGGTACGGCCGGCGCCGAAGTCGTGCACGCTCGTCCACTCGCTGCCGCTGCGGATGGCGTAGCCGTGGGACTGCACCCACACGTGACGGCCGCCCGCGACCCAGGCCGAGCTGTTCTTCAGGTCGGCCGCGAGCGGGGCGATGAAGCGGGCCTCACCGGTGGCGTTGTCGGCGGGGGCGACGTTGTACGAGGTCGCCTTGGTCGGGTCGTTGACCCAACTGCCGTCGTTGACCGCGCAGTTCTGGGTCACCTGGACCGAGAGGTAGACGTACTCCTGGGCGATGTTGCAGCCGTTGGCCGGGTCGGTCAGGGTGTCGCCGCCGTCGCCGCCGAAGTTGGAGCCCATCACCTTGTCGTTGCTGCGCAGCATCGACTGGCCGTTGTCCTGCAGACCGCCGGTGACGGACACGCCGTGGTGGTCGAGGTCCTTGCCGATGCCCACCGAGTAGTACTGGAGGGTGTCGATGGAGCCGTCGTTGAGCGAGGCCCAGTCGGTGGCGTGGCCGGAGGAGTCCTGGGCGCCGTTGACCGGGCGCTTGTAGACGCCGCCGTCGTTGCCGACGTAGACGAAGCTCTTGCCGTGGTGGCGGCCGATCGCCACGCCGTGCTGGTCGGGGTGCGTGGTCTGGCTGCAGTCACCGGTCTGCTTGCTCGGGTCGATGCTCCAGCAGGGGAACGGGAAGTTCCAGTACGGGCCCACGGCGGACCAGCCGGCGCCGCCGTCCTTGGACTCGAAGACCTCCTCCAGACCCAGGTACACATGCTTGGGGTTGGCGGGGTCGACGGTCAGGAACTGGTTGTACCAGGCCTGCACACCCGGCATGTAGCCGGCGTCGGTCAGCGCGGAGCCGTCGGCGGCCAGCTGCTTGTAGTCGGCGACCTTCGTCCACGGCCCGAACGGCGACGCGGCGCTGTAGACGCCTTCCAGGTTGCTGTCCGGGTTGGTCGCCAGCTGCTCGGGCGACTGGTCGATGGCGTAGAAGCGCGAACCGTCCGCGGCGTGGGCGAAGGTGACCGTGCCGACGTTGTCCGGGTCGGTCGGCATGTCGCCGAAGCCGCTGCTGATCCGCTGCCAGCTGCCGCCGGTCTTCGTGTAGAAGCCGTTGTAGGTGTCGCCGCTGCGCCAGCCGGCCGCGAGGACCACCTTGGACGGGTCCTTGGGGTCGAAGGCGATGTCGTTGGTGATGTTCTTGTACGCGGCGGAGGGGTCCTTCGCCTTCGAACCACCCGGCAGATAGTCGGGGTTGGGCGCGAACTCCAGCTTCCAGGCACCGCTCAGCTTCTTCGTGGAGTGGCTCCACACGCCTTCACTGGTCGCCGCCCACACCTTGCCGCCACCGAACCGCAGCTGGCGGATGGTGGTGCTCTCCAGCTGGTCGCCGCCGACCCGGCTGCGCGAGGTGAAGGCTCCATGGTGGGGATGGGTCAGCAGGTACACACCGCTGCCGAGATAGGCGTCCGCGTTGGTGTTCGCCTCGCCGGTGCCCAGCCACAGCCGTCCGCCGCCGTCGACGGCGAGTGCGCCGGTGGCCTGCGAGGGCAGGCTGTCGCTGATGGACTGCCAGTGGCCGCCGCCGGAGCGCGAGCGCCACACGCCGCCTCCGGCGCTGCCCGCGTAGACGTAGCCGTCGTCGTCCGCGGCCATCGCGGCCATACGGCCGGTGACATTGCCTGCGCCGCCGCTGGAGTTGGAGTCGATGTCGCGGTAGCGCGGATCATCGGAGTTGTAGGGCAGGTCGGTGATGTCCTGCCAATGGCCGCCGGTGCTCGGCAGCTTGCTCAGGCTCTGCCAGGCGGCACCGTACGCACCGGGTGCGACGACGCCCGGTGCGGTGCGGGCCTCCGCGTACTGGTCCGCGCCCTCGGCTATCTCGTCGGCCTCATTTCCGTCGTCGCCTCCGTCGTCGGCCTTCGCCTTCGCGCTGGGGCTGACGTCGCCCACCGAGTGCTCGCGCTCGGCGGCGAGTTGAGCCTGCGTGCGGGCCCCGAAGGGGCTCGTGTGCCGGCCACCGGGCGCCGCGCCTGCGGGTATCGCGACTAGCCCGGCGGTGGCGGTGATGGCACAGATTGTGAGCCACCGTCTTCTGCGGGTTTGTTCTGGCACCAGATCCTCCCGAACGGGTGTGGATACAACCGTTGCGGGAGACCCGATCACGAGAAGCCGGAAAACATCTGAAACTTGGTCAACTCTTTGTCCGGAACCTGTCACCAACTGGGCGCCGGGCGTCGTTTTCGGCAGGTTCGGCTAACGCCTTCGCGCGGCCTGCACGTAGTACAACCAGGGCCGTACGTCCCCGCGTCCGCGCACCTCGAAACCGGCGTCCGCGATGAAGCCCTCCAGGAGGTCCACGCGGTTGTGCGCCATGGCGTGGGCCGTTCCGCCGTGCACGAGATGGCGGCCGAGCCGGCTCCTGGGTGGCCGGAACTCGACGACGAACAGCCGCCCGCCGGGGCGCACGACACGGTACATCTCGCGCAGCGCCGCGGGACGCAGGTCCTCCGGAAGGTGGTGCAGCATCAGGCTGGTGACGACCGTGTCGTACGAACCGTCCGGCAGATCGAGGGACTCGGCGATCCCTTCGTGGTAGACGCAAGGGGCGCTGCCGGGGCGTGACTTCTTGCGGCGGGCGTACTCCAGGACCGGAGCCGAGGGGTCCACTCCCGTCAACTCGCCGTCCGGGCCGACCCGTTCGGCCATGCGCCGGGTCAGATAGCCGGTGCCGCAGCCCACGTCGAGGACGCGGTCGCCCGGCTCGGCGCCGCTCAGCGCGGCGAGGCGGGTGAAGGCACGGTTGCGGCGGCCGGCGAAGCAGACGTCGCCGCACAGTTCGTAGGCACGAGGGGTCACGATGGTCACGCCGGGGGTGTCCGAGCGCGGCTTGCCCTGCATCAGGCGTCCGAGAGACATGGCCCTCCTCCATAACTTAGTCGGGACTAAGTACTGGCTCATAACTTAGTCGCGACTAAGAAAAACGGCAAGGGCGGCATAGGATGGGCATCGTGACCGAGTCCCGTCCCCGCGCGCGTACGCGGACCCGCCTGCCCGCCGCCGAACGGCGCGCGTCGATCCTCGCCGCCGCGACGGAGGTCTTCTCCGCGACCGGCTATCAGCGCGGCAAGGTCTCCGACATCGCCAAGCGGGTCGGCGTCAGCGAACCGGTGGTCTTCCAGAACTTCGGCTCCAAGGCGGCGCTGTACCGGGCGGCCCTCGACCATGTCACCGACGGCGTCTCCGGCCTGCTGCACCAGGCCGCCGACGCGGGCCGGCCGGTCCCCGAGGTACTGGCGGCCTTCCTCGACCCGGCGCACATGGACCGCTTCCACCAACCCGGCTCGCACGGCTTCCTGTTCGCCGACGCCACCGCCCTGGCCCACGACCCTGACCTCGGCGACGCCCTGCGCCAGGTCCACCAGCACTTCGGTACGACACTCGCCGAGCTGCTGCGGCGCGGGCAGGCGGCCGGAGAGATCCGGGACGACGTCGATCCGGACACGGCCGCGTGGTGGCTGGTCTCGCTACTGGCCGGGCGCTCCTTCCGAGCGGCCGTTATACCGGAACGGGACGCCGTGGAGGCCGAGTTGACGAGGATGGCGTTGGCGGCGCTGCTGCCGGGGGGCACCGCCGGGGGCGGGTCCGCATGACGGGACGGGCAAGGTGCACGGCGGTGCACCCGCGGGCACTTCCCGTGGCGTACGACCGGACCTCCCGCTCCGACGCTGCGTAGCCGCCGCTCCCCGCGCGGCGCGCCCCGGCCTCAGTGCTCGTGCGGTCCGGGCCGGTGAACCGGGCCGTGCGCGTCGTCGCAGTGTTCCGCCGGTTCGGTCGACGGCGTGGTGATCTGGAGCAGTTCCTCGACGCCGGCGTCCTCGCCGAGGTGGTCGACCTGGAGGGTGGCATGGCCGATGTCGTGCTTGGCGCGCAGGAGTTGCTGGAGGTGGCGGCGCACGGCGTGGCAGTCGCCGCCCGGTTCGACCAGGACGTGGGCGGACAGGGCGGGCTCGCCGGAGGTGATGGTCCACACGTGCAGGTCGTGGATCTCGACGACCTGCGGCTGGGACGCCAGTTCGTCGCCGATCGCGTCCGGGTCGAAGCCGACCGGCGCGGCCTCCAGGAAGATCCGTCCGGAGTCGCGCACCAGCCCGTAACCGGCCTTGAACATCAGGGCGACCACGGCGAGGGTGGCGATGGCGTCGGCGCGTGCGAACCCGGTCAGCACGACGATCAGCGCCGCGATCGCGGTGCCGATGAAGGCGAACAGGTCGTTGAGGATGTGCTGGTAGGCGCCCTCGACGTTCAGTGAGGTCCGGTTGGCTTTCGAGATGCACCACGCGGCCGCGACGTTGACCACGATGCCGACGAGCGCGGTGGCCAGCATCAGACCGCCCGCGACCTCGGGCGGGCTGATGAGCCGGCGCACCGCCTCGTACGCCAGCCAGGACCCGAGGAGCAGCAGGGTCAGGCCGTTGGCCTGGGCGGAGAGGATCTCCGCGCGCTTGAGGCCGTAGGTGAAGCCGCCGCGGGCCGGGCGGGCGGAGAGCCGCATCGCGATCAGCGCGAGCACGATCGAGGCGGCGTCGGTGAGCATGTGCGCCGCGTCCGAGATCAGCGCCAGGGAACTGGCGATGATGCCGACGACGACCTCGGCCGCCATGAACACCGTGATCAGGGTGAGGGCGATCGCCAGCCAGCGGCGGTCGGCATCCGCCGAGACGCCGTGGGAGTGCCCTGCGTGCCCTCCGCCGCCATGGGCATGCCCGTGATCGTGATCGTCCATGTATGACGCCTTCCCCCTCGCATCCGCTGCCCGGACCTGAAGTCAAACGCACGGTGGGGGCAATCGCCAAAGGCTGCATCGGTGACCGTTGTCATCACCGTTAAGTCGGCCCTGAACTGCGAAAACGTCGCGCCGCGCGAGCCGGGAGCCGGTCGCCCCTGCAAAGCCCCGCAGGACCTCCATGCGTGTCATGTCCTGGATGCACACACAAGACCATTCATTTACCCTCCCTTTGCCGGTGCCTGGTGATGTGGCGGTCGTTGGTCACCGCATGCGTATGCGGGACACCGGACGCTTCAAGGAGCCTCATCCATGCCCAGACTCACCCGCCGTCACCTCACGATCGCCACCGCCGTCGTCGCGGCGACCTCCGCGGCCGTGGCCTTCACGACCGTCGCCGGCGCCTTCGACGGCGCTCAGCACGCGAAGAACGCGATCCAGGGCGGGAAGGCCAAGAACGTCATCCTGCTCATCGGTGACGGCATGGGCGACTCGGAGATCACCCTCGCCCGCGACTACACGGTCGGCGCGAACGGCCGCCTGAACATGGACGAGTTCCCGCTCACCGGCGCGTACACGACGTACGCGGTGCACAAGGACGGCACGCCGGACTACGTCACCGACTCCGCCGCCAGCGGCACCGGCTGGGCCACCGGCGTGAAGACGGTCAACGGCCGTATCTCCAAGACCCCGGGCAGCGACAAGGCGGTCCGCACCATCCTGGAGCTGGCGCAGAAGAACGGTTACGCCACGGGCAGCGTGACGACCTCCGAGCTGACCGACGCCACCCCGGCCGTGCTCGCCTCGCACGTCACCGACCGTGGCTGCCAGGGCCCGGCCGACATGGCGAACTGCCCCACCGACACCATCGCGGCCGGCGGGCCCGGCTCGATCGCCGAGCAGTCCGTGAACCACAAGGTCGACGTCCTCCTCGGCGGCGGCAAGCAGCGCTTCGACCAGAAGGTCACGGACGGCGCGTACAAGGGCCTGACCGTCTCCCAGCAGGCGCAGAAGCTCGGCTACCAGGTCGTCACCGACAGCGCCGGCCTGAAGCGCGTGAAGTCCGGCAAGCCGGTGCTCGGCCTGTTCGCCTCCGGCAACGTGCCCGTCGAATGGACCGGCAAGGCGGCCGCGGTCGGCGGAACCGACGCGCAGCGATGCGTGACCTCGAACCCGAACCGGCCGTCGACGACGCCGAGCCTCGCGGACTCCGCCACCAAGGCGATCCAGCTGCTGGAGGCCAAGCAGCAGGCCAAGCACTCCAAGCAGGGCTTCTTCCTGCAGATCGAGGGTGCCTCGATCGACAAGCAGGACCACGCCGCCGACCCTTGCGGCCAGATCGGCGAGACCGCCGCCTTCGACCGCGCGGTGAAGGTCGCCCGCGCCTACGCGGCCAAGCACCCGGACACCCTCGTGGTCACCACCGCCGATCACGGCCACACCAGCCAGATCGTCCCGCTGGAGGCCACCCCGCCCGGTCTGTCCTCGACGCTCGTCACCGACGAGGGCCAGCAGCTGAAGGTCAACTACTCGACCAACACCCCGGGCCGGTCGCAGGAGCACACGGGCACGGAGGTCCGCATCGCGGCCCAGGGCCCGCTGGCGTACCGCGTCCTCGGCATCACCAACCAGACCGACCTGTTCACCACGATCCGCGAGGCCCTGCGCCTGCACTGACGTCGACGACGTGAACGAGGGGGAGGCCGCCGGGCGGTCTCCCCCTCGCGCTCAAGCGGTCACTTGGTGTAGACCTCCGCCCGGTCCACGCTCACGAAGGCCGCCTGCGACGTGGCGTTGTGCTCGCCGGTCACCCGTACCCGCAGGGTGTGCCGGCCGTACGGCAGTTTCGGGCTGATGTACTGCACGGTCTCCCCCGTGCGGATCGCGCCGTAGAAGTCGACGCGCTGTTCGGTGCCGCCGTCGACGCTGAGGGCGGCGATGCCGTTGCCGGTGTCGCGGACGGAGAGCAGGGCGATGCGGGTGCCGGTGAAGGTGAAGGTCGCGGTGTCGCCCGCCTGGTCGATCCAGTGGTCGTCGCCCCAGAAGCACTGGGTGGCGCAGCCGGTGCCGGAGTTCCAGGTGCCGGTGTAGCTCAGGGTGCCGTCACCGCTGGAGCGACCGTCGTCGTTGATCCAGTAGGTGCCCGAGCCAGGGTCGCCCGAAGGCAGGTCCTGCGTGGCGCCCATGGCCAGTGGCCGGCCGAGGTCCGGGCTGCCGTCCGCGTTCCAGGTGATCTTCTGGGCGCGGGTGGTGCGGTCGGTGTAGGTGTACGCCGAGGTCGACTTGGCGTGGTAGACGATCCAGTCCTCCGTGCCGTCGGGCGAGCGGAAGAAGGCGTGGTGGCCGGGGCCGTAGACGCCGTGGTCGTCGGCTCGGGAGAAGACCGGGCCGGAGTGCTGCTGCCAGTTGGCGGGCACCAGCGGATCGGCGCCGTTCGCCAGGGACATCATCCAGACCTGGTAGTCGGGCTTGCCGGTGTCGCAGGTCGAATACGTCATCCAGGTACGGCCGTTGCGGTTGAGGAACTCGGGCCCCTCGCGGACCTCGTCGCAGCCACCCGCGGCGTTGATCGCGACCGCGTCGCCGGAGACCGTGTAGGGGTTGGACATCGGGGCGATGTTGATGCCGTTGTGCTGGTACTGGTTGATGCCGGCGTAGGCGAGGTAGAGGCGGCCGTCGTGCTGCAGGATGCCCGGGTCGATCGCGAAGTCGGAGGCGTGGTTGGGCGGGGCCAGCTTCGCCTTGAAGTGGTAGGGGCCGGCCGGGTCGTCGCGGTCGGACTCCAGGACGTAGACGCGGTGGTGGTCGTCGGTGCCGTCGTCGGCCGTGTAGTAGAGGTACCAGCGGTCGCCGAATCGGTAGAACTCCGGTGCCCACAGGTGCTGGTCGCGGGAGGCGTCGGTGTCCGTCCACACGGTGACGGGGTCGGCGGTCAGCAGGGTGCCGAGCGAGGGCGAGCGCCACATGCGGATGCTGTCGCCCTGGGTCGTGGTGAGGTAGTAGTTCCCGTTCCAGTACGTCATGAACGGGTCCGGGCCGGTGTTGAGCGGGTTGCGGAAGGTCCCCGCCGCTGCCGCCGTCCTGGCGGGCTTCGCCGCGGCCGTGGGCACCGCGGGTCCGGCCGCGGCCGGCGAGACGGCCACGAGACCGAGCAGCACGGCCAGCAGGGACAGGACGGCCGTGAGGGGGGTGATGCGCGGTCGTACACGCATGGACGGCTCCTTTACATCGTTGTAGTCAAGAGCACGGTTCGCGAGTGTCCCAGCGTCCTCACTGACCGCCCAGACCGGTTGTGGCCACGGACTTGACGATGTGCCGCTGGAAGAACACGAAGACCACGACGAGCGGCAGGGCCGCCAGGACGGCGGAGGCCATCGTCTGGGCGTACTGGATGCCGTAGGCGTCCTTCACCGAGGTGATGCCGACCGGCAGGGTCATCAGGTTCGGGTCTGACGTCGAGACGAACGGCCACAGGAAGTTGTTCCAGGCCCCGATGAACACGAAGATCGCCACGGCCGCGAGCATGGGCCGGGACAGCGGCAGCAGCACGGACCAGAAGATCCGCCAGTGCCCCGCGCCGTCGATACGGGCCGCCTCCTCCAACTCGTCGGGCAGCGAGTCGAAGTGCTTCTTCAGGATGAACACCATCACGGGCGCCACGGTCTGCGGCAGGATCACCGCCGCGTAGGTGTCGACCAGGTGCAGGGTGAGCATCTGCTGGAACCACGGCACGATCAGTACCTGCGGCGGCACCAGCACGGCGGCCACGGTGACCACGAACAGCCAGCGCCGTCCGGGGAACCGGGTGCGGGAGAAGGCGTATCCGGCCATCGCCGAGACCAGCACGGTGATCACCGTCACGGCGGCCGAGATGAGCAGGCTGTTGAGCATCCACAGCGGCAGGTCGCCGCGCTCCCACACGGTGCTGAAGCCGTGCAGGGTGAAGCCGTGCCGGGGCCAGAGCCAGTGCGCCGGATCGCTGGCGTCGGCTTCCGACTTGAACGCGGTCAGCAGCGCCCACGACATCGGCAGCAGCCACACCACCGCCAGCACGGTCAGGGCGGCGAGGGCCAGCACACGGCTGAGCCGGCTCTCGCCGAGGGTCAGGTTCGTCCGCCCGGCCCTGGCGCGGCGGGTGACTCTCAACTCCCGTACGGGACCCGCTGCTTGCTTGGTCGGGCCGGTGCGGACGGGCAGCTCGGTGGAGGTCATGTCACTTCTCCCGGCGGCGGAGGGCGGCGTACTGGAGGGCGGAGGCGATCAGGACGAGGGCGAAGAAGATGTAGCTGATCGCGGAGGCGTAACCGAGCCGGTAGCCGGTGAAGCCGACGTCGTAGACGTACTCGACGACCGGGCGGGTGGAGCCGTTCGGGCCGCCCTTGGTGAGCAGGTAGACCTGGTCGAAGACCTTCAGGGAGGCCAGGATCTGCAGCACGGTGATCACGACGGTGATGCGGGAGAGCTGCGGCAGGGTGATCGAGAACAGCCGCCGCCAGGCACCCGCGCCGTCGATCGCGGCCGCCTCGTAGAGGTGATCCGGGACGGCCTGCAACGCGGCCAGGTAGAGCAGGAAGTTGAAGCCGACCGTCCACCACAGCGTGGTCAGGGCGATGGCCCAGATGGCCACCGACTCGTCGCTGAGCCAGGCCACTTGGCCGAGGCCGGCCACGTCGAGGAGGTGGTTGTAGAGGCCGAGATCGGGCTGGTACAGCCACATCCACAGCAGACTGACGACGCCGACGGGCAGCAGGTACGGGGCGAAGTAGGCCAGCCGCCACACCCATTGGCCGGGAAGGCCGGTGTGCACGAGCAGGGCCAGGACCAGCGCGACCAGGACCAGCGGCACGGTCGAGATGAGGGTGAAGACGACGGTGTGGCCGAGCGAGCGCCACATCTCGGCGTCCTTGAACGCCTCGGTGAAGTTGTCGACGCCTATGAAGCCGGGGGCGTGGGCCGACAGGGAGGTGTCCGTCAGGCTCATCCACAGGCCCTGGGCCAGCGGCCAGAGCATGAAGAGGGCGAACAGGACGAGGAAGGGCAGCGCGAACAGCAGGCCGGGCGGGACCGCTCGGCGCACGGGCGTGGCCCCGGAGCGGGGCGCGGCATGCGGAGAGGACATCGTTGTACTCCTGGGCGAGGTGTGCGCGGACGGTCAGGCCGGGCTGGGCTTGGCGAGGAAGGAGTTGAGGCGCCGCACCATCGCGCGCGCGGCGCGGTCGGGGGCGAGGCCGTCGAGCAGGGCCTGCTGCAGGACCTGGGACATGGCGTTCTGGAAGTCGGAGCCGGCGCCGGCGAACCACACCGCCGGGTCGAGGACGACGTGGTCCTGGGCCTGGGCGTAGTGGGACTGGGGCGTGAGCCGGTGGTAGGCGGCGGTGCGGGTGACCGGCCCGTAGGCGGGGATGTGTCCCGCGGTGGCCCAGATCTGGCCCGCCTTGAGCAGGGCCGCGACGGCGCGATGGGTGCGGCGGCGGTGCTCGGGGTCGGGATTCGGATGGTGGGGCAGTACGAAGGAGTGCGAGTCCGCGTAGACCGCGGGGGTGCCGAACACGGTCGGAAACGGGGCCGCGTTCACCTTCGCGTCGGCGGCGCGGAATGTGCCGAGCTCCCACTCGCCGGACAGGATCATCGCGGTCTGCCGGTTGGAGAAGGCGGCGATGGCCGAGGCGTAGTCGAGGTGACCCGGGTTGACCTTGCCGTCGACCAGCTTGGCCATGAAGGCGATGACCTCGGCCATACGGTCGACGTCGACCTTGGCCGGCCCGCCCTCGGGCAGCTCGAAGGCGCCGCCGGTCTGCTTGTAGAGGCCGTAGAACAGCCGCCAGCCCTGGGCGGTGTCGGTGACGTAGCCGAAGGCGATGCCCTGCTTGCCGGAGGCCTTGGCGAGCTCCTTGCCGGCGGCCAGGAAGCGGTCGGGTGAGGAGAACGCCTCCGCGTCGAGCGTTCCGTCCTTGGTGAGCAGGCCCGCCTTGGCGGCCGGTTCGGGGTGGAAGAAGACGATGAAGGGGTGGGTGTCCAGCGGGACGGCGTAGGTGTGTCCGCGGTACTGGGTGCGCGACCACACGGCGTCGGTGAAGTCGTCGCGGTGCACGCCGTATTCGGCGAGCTGGTCGAGGTCCCACGGGTCGAGCAGCCCGGTGGGCGCGTAGCCGGCCAGCCGGGACATGTGCGAGACGGCGACGTCGGGGCCGCGTCCGCCGACGGAGGCCATGGCGAGCTTCGTGTAGTACGGCGTCCCCCACTCCAGGACGGTGCGCTCGATGTGCGTGCCCGGCATGTCGGGGCCCGCGGCGCGCACCATGTCGTTGAGCAGGCCGCCGTCGGCCCCGCTGAACAGGTCCCACAGGCGGACGGTCGAGGCGTCGGCGGCCTGCGCGGACCCGCAGCCGCTGAGCGCGCCGGCGCCCAGGACCGCCGCCCCCGAGGCGAGCGCGGTCTTCAGAAGGCGGCGTCGGCTCGGGCCGGGTGGACCGACTGGTGCGGGTGTGCCGGTCATGGTGCTCCTTTCCACGGGCGGCGGTGCACGAAGATCGTGACTCACGCACCGCCGCCTCACGGTCTTACATCGATGTAAATTTCGGGCAGGAGTTTCTGCCGTGCTTGAGCTGGTGCTAGGGGGTGCCCTCGTAGGCCGCCGGACGCGTCTGGGCCCGGTGCAGGCGTGCGATGTCGAGCTTCTCGGAGCGGTCGAAGCGGTAGACGCCGTTGCGCTCCTGGAAGACGTCGGTGAGCTGGGTGTAGCAGTAGCCGAACATGTCGGGGTCGTCGAGCAGCACGCCCGTCAGGCCGGCGAAACGATCGGCGAACTCCTCCTCTGTGTACGGCCGTTCGCCGTATCCCCAGGATGCGTCGCGCTGGTCGCCCGCCGCGGCGGCGGCCTCGGGGTCCCACCAGATGCCGCCGAACTCGCTGCAGAAGTACGGCTGTCCGCGGTACGGCACCGACCACGGACGGCCGTCGGGGGCGGTGTTGACGTACGGGCGGTCCTCGGAGAGCCCGGCCATCGCCTTGGCGAACGCGGCCGGGTCCTGCTCGTAGCAGTGCGAGTCGTAGACGTCCGTCTCCGCGACGCGGTGGGCGTAGCCGGAGGCGTCGACGACCGGGCGGGTGGCGTCGGCCTGCTTGGTGGCCAGGAACATGGCGTGGGTGACGTCGTCGAGCCGGGTGATGCGGTCGTGCAGCGGCTGGTACGTCTCGTTCAGCGGGCACCAGCCGACGATCGAGGGGTGCGAGTAGTCCCGCTCCAGGGCCTCCAGCCACTGGGTGACGTACGAGGCGTCGGGCCGCTGGTTGTCGTCGCGGGCGCCCGTCTCGCAGCCCCAGTCGCCGAACTCGCCCCAGACCAGGTAGCCGAGCCGGTCGGCGTGGTGGAGGTAGCGCTCCTCGAAGACCTTCTGGTGCAGGCGGGCGCCGTTGAAGCCGGCGCGCAGGCCCAGTTCGATGTCGCGGACGAGGTCGGCGTCGGTGGGCGCCGTCATCAGGCCTTCGGGGTAGTAGCCCTGGTCGAGGACGAGGCGCTGGAAGACGGGTTCGCCGTTGAGCAGCAGGCGTTTGCCCTGGACGGAGACCGAGCGCAGACCGGCGTAGGAGTCCACCACGTCCACGATCTGCCCATCGGCGTCGAGGAGTTGGAGCCTGAGGTCGTACAGGTGCGGGTCCGTGGGTGACCACGGGCGCAGCCGGCCGGCGGGCACGGTGAGCACCAGTCGGGGCGCGAGGTCGAGGTCCGCGCGGGTCTCGGCGGTGAGGATGTCGCCCTGCTCGTCGGCGAGCGTGGCGCGCACCCGGTGGCCCGGGAGGTTGGCCGTCAGCGGCAGTTCCAGGTGGAAGGAGCCGGAGGCCAGGTCGGGGGTGATGCGCGGGCGCCTGAGTGCGGCGGCCCGCGGGACCGGCTCCAGCCACACGGTCTGCCAGATGCCGGTCGTACGGGTGTAATGGCAGTGGGAGTTGGCGTACCAGGTGGACTGCTTGCCGCGGGCCTGGGTGCCGTGCCGGCTGTCACGGGCCCGTACGACGATCGTCACCTCCCGCCCGGCCACGGCGACTTCGCCGAGGTCGGCGGTGAACGGGGTGAAGCCGCCACGGTGCCGGGCCACTTCGACACCGTCGGCCCACACGGTCGTGTCGTGGTCCACGGCGCCGAAGTGCAGCAGGACGCGGGAGTCCGTCCAGGTGTCCGGGACGGTCACCGTGCGCCGGTACCACACGGCCTCCAGGAAGTCGGTCTCGCCGATCCCGGAGAGCGTCGACTCCGGGCAGAACGGGACCACGATGCGGTCCGTGAGCTCGCGTTCACGCAGGCCGCGCTCGAGCCCGGTGTCGGACCGGTCGATCTCGAACTGCCACTCGCCGTTGAGGTTGAGCCAGGCCTCGCGCACGAACTGGGGCCTGGGGTACTCCGGGCGGGGCTGGTCCGAGGGACGGGGGAAGGACATGGGTCTCCTTGCGCCTTGAGGTGGTGCTGGGGCTCGCGCCGGGCGACGGTGCCGAGGCTCGGGGCCCTGAAGCGGTGCGGGCTTGCGCCGTGAAGCGGGTGCAGGGGTGCTGCGGGGGTGCTGCGGCGCTATGTCACCATGGCGATTACATCGTTGTAAATGGTTCGGCGAGAACCGGTCCGGCCCGCAACCGATTTCTTTACGGTCGGTACGATCACGGGCAGGCGGAAGGATGAACAGCGTGGCGGCCAGACCCAGGATCAAGGACGTGGCGGAGTACGCGGGCGTCTCGCCCAAGACCGTCTCCAACGTGATCAACAACTTCGAGCACGTCTCGGAGCGGACCCGCGCCGCCGTCCAGGAGGCGATCGACGCCCTCGGCTACCGGGTCAACATCGCCGGACGCCAGCTGCGCCAGGGCCGCACCGGCATGATCACCCTCGCCGTTCCCGAGCTCGACGTGGCCTACTTCTCCGAGCTGGCCAAGCATGTGATGGCCGAGGCCGACGCCCGCGGGCAGACGGTGCTGATCCATCAGACCGGCGCCGTGCGCGAGCGGGAACTGGCCGCGCTGCACGGCTTCGACGCCCAGTTCTCCGACGGCGTCATCCTCAGCCCGCTCGCCCTCAGCCCGCGCGACCTCGCCACCCGGGACCGGCGCCTGCCGGTGGTGCTGCTCGGCGAACGCCCGGCCGAGGGCGGCACCGACCACGTCGGCATCGACAACGTGCGGGCCGCCCGCGAGGCCACCGAGCACCTGCTGTCCCGCGGCCGCCGCCGCATCGCCGTCATCGGCGGCGCCGTTCGCGGCCGCCAGGGCACCGACCGGCTGCGCACCGACGGCTACCGCCAGGCCATGGAGGCGGCCGGCCTGCCGTTCGAGCCGGACCTGGTGCTCCCGGTGGAGGCCTACCACTGGCAGGACGGTGCCCGGGCGGCGGCCGCGCTGATGGAGCGCCGCCCGCACCCGGACGCGCTGCTGTGCCTGAACGACCACCTGGCCCTGGGCGCGCTGCGCGCCCTGCACGAGCGCGGTCACTCCGTACCGGGCGACCTCGACGTGATCGGCTTCGACGACATCGAGGCCTCCCGGTTCAGCGTGCCCAGCCTGACCACCGTCGCCCCGGACAAGCGGGAGATCGCGCGGGCCGCCGTATCCCTGCTCCTGGAGCGGATCGACGCACCGGATGCCGTGGCGCTGCGTGACGAGATCGTCGGGTACCGGGTCATCGTCCGGGAGAGTACGGGGGGTTGAGAGCCGCGCGTGCCCGCGGCGCTCAGGGGCCCCACACGTCCGCGCCGCCGCCCCGCCACTCGATGAGCGCGGAGCGGGCGACGTCCATCTCGTCCCAGTCCTGCAGGCCGGCCTCCTGGACGAAGGCGGCGACGTCGAGGAGTCCGTAGGCCAGGCCGACGAAGTGGTCGCCGATGCGGACGCGGCGGCCGCCGTCTTCGGTGGGCGGGTAGATGACGACGGGCTGGTCAGTGGCCATGATCCAAGCGTGCGGCCCGGGCGGGCCGAGCGCATTCGGGGGCGCCCTTGGAGCTCGCGCCGGCGCGGACGCCCTCGGGGCTTTGCCGGTCAGCGGTTCGTCGTCAGTACGGGCTCGGGGTCTTGCCGGTCAGCGGTTCGTCGTCAGTACGGGCTCGGCGGGCGAGGAGGACGGGGTGGCCCTCGGGCGCCCCGGGATGGCCAGGGCGACGGCCGCTCCGGCCAGGGACAGCGCGCCGCTGACGGCGATCGCCGCGGCGAATCCGTCGGTGAAGGCCGCCGGTCCCGCGTAGCCGCCGGACCTGCTGAACACCAGGGCCAGTACGGCGACCCCGAAGACCCCGCCGAGCTGCCGGCCGGTGTTGAAGACGCCGGACGCCTTGCCGATCTGCTCGGGGGCGACCGCGTTGAGCACGGCCGTCTGGGTGGCCGGCATCGCCATGCTCACGCCGGTTCCGGCGACGAGCATCGGACCGATCAGCTGCCAGTACGGCGCGGACGGTGTGGCGGCGAGCGCGAGCCAGCCCATCCCGGCCGACTGCAGGGCCAGCCCGAGCGCCGCGAGCCGCCGCGCTCCGACGCGGGGCGTCAGCCGTCCCGCCCAGGGCGCCACGACGGTCACCGCCGCCGTCCAGGCCAGCAGGTGCAGCCCGGACGCCAGCGGCCGGTCGCCGCGCCCCGTCTGGAAGAACTGCGCCGCGAAGAACAAGGCCCCGTAGAGCGAGGCGTAGAGGAACACCCCGGCGGCGTTGCCCGCGCCGAAACCGGGGAGCCGGAAGAGGCCCAGCGGCACCATGGGCCGCTCGGCGACGCGCTGCCAGGCGACGAACGCGACGGCGCAGACGGCACCCGCGCTCAGCGTCACGACCACTTCCAGGCTGCCCCATCCGGCCGCGTTCGAGCGGATCAGCCCCCACACCAGGCCGAACGCGGCACCCGTGACCAGCACCAGCCCGCCGCCGTCAACCGGGCCCGCGACGCCCCGGCTCTCCGGGACCCGGCGCAGCACCAGCGGGATGACGGTCAGGCCGATCGGCAGGTTCAGCCAGAAGATCCACTGCCAGGCGAGCCCCTGCGTCACGGCCCCGCCCACCACCGGGCCGCCGACCACCGCGAGCCCGGTCAGGCCGGCGAACAGTCCCAGCGCCCGCGGCCGCTCGGGCGGCGGATAGGCGGCGCTGAGCAACGCCATCGCCAGCGGCATCACCAGTGCCGCACCGGCACCCTGCGCGGCCCGTGCCGCGATCAGCCAGCCCACACCCGGCGCGAGCGCGCACGCGGCGGAGGCCGCCGTGAACAGCGCCAGCCCGGCGGTGAAGATCCGCCGGCGCCCGAACCGGTCGCCCAGCACGGCCCCGGTCATCAGCAGGACGGCGAAGCTCAGGCTGTAGGCGTTCACCGTCCACTCGAGTTGTTCGATCGACGTGCCCAGATCCAGCCGGATCCGGCTCAGCGCCGTGGTCACCACCGTGGCGTCGAGCGCCACCATCACCGAGGCCGCGGAGGCGAGCCCCAGAACCCATTTTCTGTCCATGCCCGTACCGACCGGCCGCCCGCCGCGATTGGCCGGGCCCGGTCCGACGAATTCCGGCGGCCCGAGCGGTCTGCACAAGAAAGGGAGGAAAATAGCGTGACCGTGATCGAACAGCAGCATGACGAGTTCGTCCGCCTGACCGGGCCGCTGAGGCGTGAACTGCTGACCCACTGCTACCGGATGCTGGGGTCGGTGCAGGACGCCGAGGACCTGGTGCAGGAGACCTATCTACGGGCCTGGCGGTCCTACGGCGACTTCGAGGGGCGCTCCTCGTTGCGCACCTGGCTGTACCGGATCGCCACCAACGCCTGCCTCAACGCCCTGCGGCACGGCAGCCGCCGGGTGCTGCCCGCCGGCCTGGGCGCCCCCGCCTCCGACCCGATCCCGCTGGGCGGGAGGGACACGGAGATCTCCTGGCTGGAGCCGATGCCCGACGAGCGCGCCGATCCCGCGGCCATCGTGGCCGGGCGGACCGGTCTGCGGCTGGCGCTCATCGCCGCCCTCCAGCACCTGCCGCCGCAGCAGCGGACGGTGCTCATCCTGCGGGACGTGCTGGCCTGGTCGGCGGAGGAGGCGGCCGACGTGCTCGGCGTCTCCCCGGCCGCGGTGCACAGCACGCTCCAGCGCGCCCGGGCCCGGCTGGAGCGGCTGGCCCCGGCCATCGACGAGATCACCGAGCCGGCCGAGCAGGAGCAGCGTGAGCTGCTCGACCGCTACGCCGACGCCTTCACACGGGCCGACATCCCCGCGCTCACCCGGCTGCTCACGGAGGACGCGGTCTGGCAGATGCCGCCCAACCCGGCCTGGTTCGCCGGTCGCGACCAGGTCGTCCGGCTGCTCTGGGCCCGTATGCCCGGCCGGCGCTTCCACCTGGTCCCGCTGCGGGCCAACGGCCAGCCCGGCTTCGCGAAGTACGTCGACGGCCATGCCTTCAGCGTCGACGTCCTCACCCTGCGCGGCCCGGCGATCGCCGAGGTCACGGCGTTCCATGACGCCGATCTCGTACGGCGGTTCGGGCTGCCGTCGCGGGTCTGAGGAGCGGCCGGGAACCGGCCTGACGACCTTCGACGGGACTGAGGACCTTCGACGAGCCTGACGACCTTCGACAGGGGGTGTGACCCACGTCACTCCCTCTCCGTCGGGCGAGGCGACGGTTTTCCCGGCGGCGGCTGGTCTTGATACCTGACCGCACCCGACTGAACGAACGAGACCACCGCCCAAGGAGCATCTGATGTCCGATCCCCTCCGCACAGCCGTCGTCACCGGAGCCGGCCGCGGCTTCGGGCGTGCGATCAGCGCCGCGCTCGTCGCCGCGGGCACCCGCGTCGTCGGCATCGCCCGCACCGAGCGGGACCTGCGCGCCGTACGCGACGAACTCGGCGACGGCTTCACACCCGTGACCGCCGACGCCACCGACGAATCCGTGGCGCAGCAGGTCGTCTGCGACCACCGTCCCGCTCTGCTGGTCCTCAACGCCGGGGCCACTCCGCACATGGCGCCCCTGCACGAACAGACCTGGGAGACCTTCAGCCGCAACTGGCACACCGACACCCGGCACGCCTTCGCCTGGACCCGGGCGGCGCTACGGCAGCCACTGGCACCGGGCAGCGTGGTCGTCACCCTCTCCAGCGGCGCCGTCCTGGCCGGATCGCCGCTCAGCGGCGGCTACGCCGGCGCCAAGGCGGCCATCCGGTACCTGACCGGATACGCGGCGGAGGAGTCCCGCCGGTCCGGGCTGGACATCCGCTTCGTCACCCTGCTTCCGCAGCTGACCCCGGCGACCGCGCTCGGCTCGGCCGCAGTCGCGGGTTACGCCGCACGGCAGGGCGTCGACCGGGAGTCCTTCGTCGCGGGCCTGCAGCCGGTACTCACCCCGGAGCAGGTCGCCAAGGCCGTCACCGACCTCGCCGGCGACCCCGGCAGCGCGCCCGAATACCGGATCAGCGGCGCCGGCCTGCGCCCGCTCGGATGACCACACCCGAGGAAGTCACCATGCCGGCATCGGACGAATTCGCCTCTCTCACCGAGCCGTTCCGACCGGAACTGCTCGCGCACTGCTACCGCCTGCTCGGTTCGATCCACGACGCCGAGGACCTGGTGCAGGAGACCTATCTGCGCGCGTGGCGCGCGTACGACCGCTTCGAGGGCCGTTCCACCCTTCGCCGCTGGCTGTACAAGATCGCCACCATGGCCTGCCTCACGGCGTTGGAGACCCGCGGGCGGCGCCCCCTTCCCTCGGGACTGGGCGCCCCGGCCGAGGACCACCGGGTGGCCATGGCCGATCGCGAGCCGTCGGTGGCATGGCTCCAGCCGGCGCCGGACGCGCTGCTCGGCGCCGACGACCCCGCGACGACCGTGGCCGCGCGCAGTGGAGTGCGGCTCGCCTTCATCGCCGCGCTCCAGTTCCTGCCCGCCCGGCAGCGGGCCGTGCTGACCATGCGCGACGTGCTGGCGTTCAGGACGGCCGAGGTCGCCGAGATGCTGGACACGACCCCCGCGGCCGTGGACAGCGCGCTGCGCCGCGCCCGGACCCGGCTGGCCGAGGCGGGACCGGTCGAGGACGACCTCTCCGAACCCGACGAGGAGGCCCGCCGCGTCCTCCTCGACGGCTACGTCGACGCCTTCACCCGGTCCGACCCCGAGGCGCTCGTCCAACTGCTCAGAGCCGACGTCGAGATGGAGATGCCGCCGATCCCGACCTGGTTCACCGGACGGCACGCGGTGGCCGGATTCCTGGCCCATCGGGTGATGCGCCCGGGCCTGTGGCGGTTGTCGCCCACCCGGGCCAACGGCCGACCCGCCTTCGTCGTCCACCAGCACACGGGCGACGGCCACTTCACGGCGTACGGCGTCCAGGTCCTGACGCTGACCGGTTCCCGGATCGCCCGCATCACGGCGTTCAACGACCCGCTCCTGGTGCCGACGTTCGAGTCGATGACGCGAGCACGGGGAGCCGTCGTCGGCACCATGTCCGTGAACGCCTTCGCTCCCTTGCCGCTCATCCCGGCCGACTCGGTCGTGCGGCACTCCATGGGCCTCGGCCGAGGTGTCCCCCCAGCATCCCGGGCCGATGCCGCACCCACCTAGATCAATTGCCTCGCAGCACCTAGCCTGGGCCACGTGCCTGATCACGTTCACCTGCGCCCCATCGCCGAGAAGGACCTCGACCTGCTCGAGCGCCTCCACGAGGACAGCGCCGAGGCCGGCGAGCTGGGCTTCTTCGGATACCGCAATCCCGGCGTACTCCGTCGGCAATGGGCCGACCAAGGATTCATCTCCGCCGAGGGCGGACGCCTGACCGTCGCGGGGGACGACAACCGATTCGTCGGCGAAGTGCAGTGGCATCAGGTCTATCAGGGCCCGAAGTCGCCCTGCTGGAACATCGGCATTTCCCTGCTGACCGCCGAGCGCGGCAAGGGCTACGGCAAGCAGGCACAGCGCCGGCTCGTCGAGTACCTCTTCGCCCACACACAGGTCAACCGGATCGAGGCCGGCACCGAAATCGTGAACATCCCAGAGCAACGGGCCCTGGAATGGGCGGGCTTCACCCGCGAGGGAGTGCTCCGGGGCGCCTGTTTCCGGGACGGGAGATGGCGCGACATGGTGATGTACTCCGTGCTGCGCGCCGAGGTGATCGGCGAGGTGTAGCAGGGCCGCACCCCGTCAGTCCGAGCCGTAGTACAGCCGGAGGAACTCCTCCATGGCCGCGTCGACGCCGGCGCGGTCACCGGTGGCGAGCAGGTCGAGCAGGAGGCCGCGGACCGTGGCGAGGCCCAGCCTGGCGCGGTTCCGGGCCGCGACCGGGTCCGCCCCGGCGGCGACCTCGGCGGCCACGAGTGGCTCCAGCCAGTCCGACACGAGTCCGTCGAGGATGGGCACGGCCTCGGGGCGGCCCCGCATTGCGTGGCCGTAGATCTCGAAGAACAGCCTTTCCTGACCGGCCAGTCGGGGATCCGTGAGCTGCCGCCACAGCAGCCGCGCGGCGTCGGCGGGTGAGAGGCCGGGCTCCATGCGCAGTCGGGACAGCAGCTCACGCTGGCGTCGTTCCGACGTCCGGACGATCTCGACGAGCAGCTGCTCCTTGGAACCGAAGTAGTGGATCAGCATGCGGTGACTGACCCCGATCGCGGCGCCCAGGCGGCGCAGGCTGAGGTCCGCGATGCCGTGGGCCGCCACGTACTCGACGGCCGCGTCCACCAGTTGTGCGCGCCGGTCCCCCTCCGCGCGACGCACGGCCCGGCCCTCGGAATGCGTGTCCTCCGTGCTCACCACGTCGCGAGTGTACCAATCGGTACACGCCGCATGTACCGTGTGGTACATGAAGCCTGTCACCGTGTCGACCGACGTGCCGCAGACGCCCGAGCAGGTCTACGGCTTCCTCGATGTCATGGCGCACCACGAGCGGTTCACCGACCACTACCTGACCGACTGGCGCTGCAGCGGCCCCGACCGCGGTATCGGCTCGCGCGCCACGGTCACCGCGGCGCTGGGTGGCACGAAGACCGAGGTCGCCATCGAGGTCGTCGAGGCCGACGCGCCGCGGCGCATCGTCGAGCGCAACGTCAGCGCGGCGGGCCGGCGCCTGGCCCACGGCACCTACACGGTCGAGCCGCTGCGAACCGGCGGCAGCCGCGTCTCGTTCACCTACGCCTGGGACCGCGCCCCGCTCGCCGACCGGGTGCTGGCTCCCGCCGTACGTGCGGTGATGCGGAGCGCGAACCGTACGGTCATGCGTCGCCTGGCCACGGAGTTGGACCGCCACGCGTCCACCGCCGGGTCCTGACGGCGACGCGCCAAGAGTCCGTCAGGGCGTGACGCGTTCCGCGAGCCATTCGAGGGCGTTCACGCCGTCGCCGAGCACGGAGATGTGTCCGGCAGCCGGGACCAACCGCAGCTCCGCCGAGGGGCATTGGCCTGCGAGCCACCGGCTGTGCGAGCTCGGCACGACGCGGTCGCTCTCGCCGTGCAGGAGGAGAACCGGCGCCTTGACCTGTCCGGGGTCGAATCCCCAAGGGGCGACGTACGCCAGGTCGTCGTCGATCAGCGCGGCCGGGTGACCCGCCTCCAGGGCGGGACCGACCACATCGCCGATCCAGGACCACTCACCGGACAGTGCCGCGTGATCGGCCGGAGTGAACATCTCCGGGTCGTACTCGGCCGACGCCTCACGGGCCTCCTTCGCCGCGCGCCCCTCGGCGGCGGCCTCCAGGGAGGCCAGGCTGGAGTCCGACATGCCCGCGAACCAGTCGAGCCCCTCGGCGCCGAACGGAGCCAGTCCCGCCACCCCGACCACGGCGAGAACACGATCGGGCAGCAGGGCGCCGCAGGCCAGGGCGTGCGGAGCGCCACCGGAATGGCCCATGACCGCGAACCGTTCGATGCCCAACTCATCGGCGACAGCGGCCACATCGGCCGCGGCCGAGGCGATGTCGCGGCCGGGCCGGGGCGTGGACCCGCCGTAGCCGGGCCTGTCGTACGACACCCAGCGGATGCCGAGCCGGTCGGACACCGGGAAGAGCGGCTCGGGCGGGGCTCCGATGTTCGGCGTGCCGTGGTGCCAGAAGACGACGGGGCGGCCGTCGGAGTCGTCCGCGCCGGTGTCGTAGACGTGCAGCCCGCGCCCGTCGCCCAGCTCCAGATCGGTCTCTCTCACGCCGCCGCCTCCAGACACTCACCCGGCTTGCTGCCCGGCGCCCTGGGTCCCGGGTTCCAGGATCACCACCGCGGTCTCGGACGACCTTAGCGCCGCGAAGGCGTCCAGGTTGGTGTCGATCTCGCGCCAGCGGGCCCAGAGGCGCGTCCGCTCGTCGCCCGTCGCCGCGCGACCTCGCACCTGGCGCCGTCCGCCGACCAAATCCACCGTGGCGTCCGGATGTGCCTGCAGGTTGAGCCACCATGCGGGCTCGGCCTCGCCCCATCCGTTCATGGCCAACGTGACCAGCCTCGGGCCGTCTTCGACGTACGCGACGATGACGCTCCGCCGCTGTCCGGTGCGACGCCCTGTGGTGGTCAGGCGCAGCGTGCCCCACTTGCCGGGACGCGGCCGCCACAGGCCGACCCGGCCGCCGAAGACACGGTAGATGCCCCGGTGCACGTGCCAGGCCAGCCGGATGAACCAGCGTGGCGGAAGTCGCGGTGCCTTCTTCTCCTGCTCGACCGACATGGCCGCCTCCCCGGACGCTGTGCCATTCATGTCAATTCGAAGCGCGGTAAAGGAATTTGACTGATCATCAATTACACAATCAACTACAACTTTACCGGTTCTTGGTGTAGCCGGGCCATCTTTTACGTGAGCCTCGTGGGCATCAGGCGGTGACCACAGCCCCGCCACAATCAGGGTGCTCCGTGGTCACCGTCCCCCCACGTACGGTTGAAAGGCACCAAAGATGACAGTGATACGCGCACTGCGGTACGGCGGCCGTGTTCTGGCGCTGACGGCGACCGCGCTCGGCACCATCGCGGCGGCCGTGCCCGCCGCGGCCGAGGACCAGCCCACCTCCGAGCAGATCATGGCCGACTGCGCCTCCGGAGGCGGCAAGTGCAGCTTCAACTCGCCGCAGCTCGGCGAGGCTTACCTCGGCCGGCCGCGCCAGGTCTCCGAACTGCTCTACAACTGCACGTCGTCGCCCGCCTCACAGTCGCTGTCGTGGGCCGACACCGTGGGCTCCTCCCACTCGGTGGGCGGCTCGATCACCGTCGGCGGCGGCATCGAGGGCATCATCACCGCCAGCGTGACCGCGACGTACAACTACACCTGGCAGAGCTCGCACACGGAGACCAGTTCCTACACGGTGACCGTGCAGCCGGGAGAGGTCGGCTGGATCTCCCGCGCCCAGGTGATGCAGCAGATATCCGGCACCTGGCAGACCCACTACGACGACCCCAAGTGGGGCCACTACTACTGGTTCGTGCCCGACGTGGTCACCGGTCCCGCCGCCAACGGCACGGACGGCAAGCACAACGCGGTCGTGGCCGACTCCCGCAAGATGACGGCCGCCGAGAAGAAGCTCTGCTCCTCCGGCTCCACCGAGGACAAACTCTTCACCCGCGGCCGCTGATCCGGCCCGCCGGCATCAGGCGGTCGGGCCGGCGCCGACGCTGTACACGTCCTTGACCTTCACCTCGGTCACGCCACGGCCCTCGGGGAACACCGCTCGCCAGTCACCGATGACGTGCAATTCGTCGGTGCCCATCGCGCGCACCACCAACAGGCCCTGGTCATAGGCCCGGTGGGCCTTCCACCACAGGTTCGCGAAGGCCTGGGAGCGGATGAGGTGCATCCAGTCGGTGCGGTACAGCTCGCGGTTGTAGTTCGACTCCCCCAGCGTGGAGACGAACTTCGAGTACATCGCCTTGACGTACTCGAGCGTCACCTCGTCGTCGGCCGCGATCGCCCGGTCGCGGGCGTCCTTGAGCGCGACGCGGAACTTCTCCAGCAGGCCCTCCGTTGCCCCGGAGGTCCACGACTCGTGGATCTCCGGGGGGTCGCACAGGCCGTACTTCGGGCCCGACACCCGCAGCAGCAGGCGCAGCGTCGGTTCCGTCACCCAGAGCGGGCCCGGCTCGTCGCGACTGCCGATCGGGTTGGGCAGATGAGCCTCGTGGTCCCATGCGGGCGGGGTGATCAGGTGAACGCCGGAGCGCCGGCGGTCGTGGTGGTCGCCGGTGGAGTGTTCCAGTTGGCCGAGCGGGAGATGGGTCTTGAGGGCGCTCAGATAGGCGCCGTTGACGTCGAGTGCGGTCACCTCGTGTTCCCCGGGCGGCAGTTCGGGCCTGCTCCACTTGGGCCGGGCCTCCCAGATCTGGTCGGCGCCGCGGGAGGTCTCCTTCTGCAGGACGTCCGGCAGCCAGGGATGCGCGATCACGTCGTAGCGCCCGCCCTTGCGGCTGTGGTCCAGCAGCGCCATCGCGTCCGGGATCGCGCGTTTCACCAGCGCCCTGGTCGCCGCCTCGACGTCGCCGGCGTGCTCGGCGAGCGCCGCCGCGACGGCGGAGCCGATCGGGTCGGGGCTGTCCGCGGTCTGCATACGACGGCCGACGGGCACGACCTTGACCCCGACGCGCTCCGGCTGATGCCGCCTGTCCGCAGGCGCCGGCTCCCGGTTCTCCGTGCCCGGCGCGGGTGCCTGCGGCCGCGCGGGTCCGGCCTTGCCGCACTCGGTGGGTTCCAAGTGCTGCGGAAATCCGGCGACTTGGTGACGGGCGGGCTGCCCGCACAGCACGCACGGCTGGGGTGCGGCGAGCACGTCGACGTCGTCGTCCTGGCCGACGCTCCGCGTGGTGTCCGTGTCCGTGTCGGTGTTGGCGTCGGTGTCGGCGTCCGTGCCCGGAACCGCCTGCGTCGCCCGGACGTCCTCGTCGGACCCTTCGGCCGCCGCCTCGGCCGACGCCCCTGCCTCGGCCGACGCCGCCTCGGCCGCCAGTTTGGTCCGTGCTCCCTCCAGGAAGTACGCGTATTTCTCCCGGACTTCCCCGCTCGGGTCCCGTCCCGACTCCCAGCCGCCGACCGTGGACGGCCCGACGCCCAGGACCTGTGCGACTTGAGCCCGCGAGAGGTTGAGCTCTTCACGCAGGGCGCGCCGCTCCGCCACGGACGGCAGCGGGACCTCCTTTCTGGCCCCGGCGAGCAGTGCGTCGATCGCGTCGAAGTCGGTCATGCCGCACCTCCGTCCCGCACGCCTACTGCCTTGCCCTGCACGGTGGTTGAGGGGGCTGCGCCGGCTTGACGGCCGGGCGCGCGGCGGCGTCGCGTGGGCAGTGCCTCGGTGGCCCGGGTGGGGCCCGCCAGAAGGTCGAGTACGTCGATGCCGTAGTGCGCGGCCACCGTCTCGCAGTCGGTCAGGCTCCAGGTCGCGGTGCCCGACTGGCGACGGCTCACCTGGGCCTGGCTCACTCCCAAGGTGGCGGCGAGTTCGGTCTGGGACTCGCCGGTCGCGTGCAGGAGTGCCGCCACGGCGGATCGCACGCGCTCCTCAAGATTCATACCCACGAGGCGCAAGTTACCACGCAGAGCTCATGCTCTATGCGTTTGACGCATGACGTGTGCCCCGCAGAGCAGCACCGCGCCGGCCGCCGAGGTCGACAGCCCGCCCGCGAGGAAAGCCGCCCGTACGTCCACGAGCGTCAGAACCAGACCGCCGAGTGCCGCGCCCGCCGCGATACCGGCGTTGTACGCACCGGAGTTCGCCGCGAGGGCGATGTCCGTGCGACCGGGCGCACAGCGCAGCATCTCGTTCTGGGTGGTCATGAACACCGGCCCGAGCGCGCCGCCCATCAGCATCAGGAACAGCACGGTCGCGACGGGCTCGGAGCCGGCCACGTACAGCCCGAGCATGCCCACGGCCTGCGTGGCCACGGCGGCGGACAGCGCGGCGCGCGGGAAGCGGTCGAGGAGCACCCCGGTGGCGCTCACCCCGGCCAGGCAGGCGGCGCCGAACGCCACGAACAGCATGGTGACCCCGCCCGCGGAGAACCCGCTCACGTCGTCCAGGAACTTCGCGAGGTAGGTGAACCCCGTGAAGGCACCCGTGGCGGACAGCGTCCCGGCGGCCAGCACGGTCGCGAAGCGGCGGTGGTCGGGATCGGTGCCGTAGGCGGCGGGCTCCTCTTCCGGGCGCGAGGTCGGCAGCAGCAGGGCGATGGTCACGAGGGAGACGGAGCCCAGGACCGCCAGCAGGGCGACCGGCGTCTGCCAGCCGTTCTGCCGGCCCAGCCAGGTCCCGGCGGGAACCCCGAGCACGAGCGCGAGCGAACCCGCGACGGACAGCGCCCCGATCACCCGCCCGCGGACCTCGGGCGGGAACAGGCCCACCGCGACCGGTCCCATCACGGCCCAGAACAGAGCCTGGGCGAGCGCGGTCAGCAGACGCGCGCCGAGCAGCTGCCAGTAGGAGGTCGCCAGCGCCGCAACCAGACTCGACACCACGAGCGCGGCCAGCAGTGCGGTGAGCACGTGGCGCCTGGGCACGGCCCGTACGGCATGGGCGATCGGCACGGACGTGAGGGCCACCGTCACGCCGTAACCGGTGACCAGAAGGCCGACCGCCGACACCGCGACCCGAAGGCTGTCCGAGATGAGCTGGAGGAGGCCGACCGGGAGGTTCTCGGCGGTGTTGAAGGTGAAGGCGGCCAGCATCAGGGCCCCCAGCACCGCCGATCTCCGCCACGGGGCCGGTTGCCGCCCGAGCGCACGGCCGGTCCCGGTCCCCGGCCGCCGCGCCTGCTCGATGACACCGCCCATGCACCTACCTCACCGGGCTCACCGACCTCGCCGCAACCGATTTCATCGGCGCCTGCTCCCCCTGCCCCACCGGGCCGGAAAGCCAAGCCCGACCCGGGTCAGCCCTGCCCGGGCCCCCGCGACTGGGTAGGGACCGGCATGACACGGCGGCGAGTGAAGGACGAGGGGCGAGCGTGACCAGGACTCTGCTGAGCGGCGGCCGGGTGTTCGACGGGACCGGGGCCGTGGTCGCGGACGGCGACATAGTCGTCGAGGACGGCAAGATCCTCGACGTGGGCACGGGACTCGACGGCGACGAGCGGATCGACGTCACCGGGCTCACCGTGCTGCCCGGATTCATCGACTGTCACGTCCACACGACCTTCTCCGGGTGGATGGGCGACCGGCTCGCCCATCGGCCGTTCTCCTACGGCTACTTCGAGGCGGTGCGCAATCTGGCCCGCACCCTGGACTGCGGCATCACCACCGTGCGCGACGCGGGCGGCGCCGACCTCGGGATGCGGCAGGCCGTGGAGGACGGGCTGATCGAGGGGCCACGGCTGCGCATCGCGATCACCATCCTCAGCCAGACCGGCGGGCACAACGACGGCCTGCTGCCCTCCGGGGCCTGCGTCCCTCTCTTCCCGCCGCACGCCGGCCGGCCGGACGGTGTCGTGGACGGTCCGGAAGAGATGCGCAAACGCGCCCGCGAGATCATCCGCGCGGGCGCCGACGTGCTCAAGGTCTGCACCTCGGGCGGGGTTCTCTCACCCCGCGACAACCCGCGCCACGCCCACTTCCGCCCGACGAACTGGACGCCCTGGTCGCCGAGGCGTCCTCGGCCGGGCTGCCGGTGATGGCCCATGCGCAAGCCACCGACGGCATCAAGAACGCCGTCCGGGCGGGCATCCGCTCCGTCGAGCACGGCATCTTCCTCGACGACGAGGCGATCGCGATGATGCTGGACGCCGGCACCTGGCTGGTTCCCACGCTGCTCGCCCCGATCGCGGCGCTGGAGGCCGTGGAGGCGGGCGTCGGCCTGCCGGACAGCGTCGCCGCCAAGGCGCGCGAGGTGATCGACGTCCACCGGGAGTCCTTCGCCCGCGCGGTACGGGCGGGCGTACGGATCGCCATGGGCACGGACTCGGGCGTCGCCCCGCACGGCCGCAACCTGGAGGAGTTCGCGCTGATGACGGCAGGCGGCATGAAGCCCGCCGCCGTGCTCGCGGCCACCACCTCCTCCGCGGCCGCCCTCCTCGGCCTCGCCGACACGACGGGAGCCGTCGCCCCCGGCAAACGGGCCGACCTGGTCGTGGTGGACGGCGACCCGTACGACTTCACCGGGCTGAAGGAGCGAATCCGCGCGGTCTACCAGGACGGACGGTGCGTGCGGGGCGCGGGCGCCGGGGAGGGCCGTACCGTCAGCGGCTCCGGCGCGAGTTGAGCCGGGCCGCCTGCCGCGTCAGATGGTCGCGTTCGGCGAGGTCGAGTGCCTTCTGGGCCGCCTCGGCGTACAGCCGTGCGGCCGTGTCCAGGTCGCCGTCACGCTCGTGGAGGTGAGCTGCCACCGCCGTATAGCGGGGCAGTGAGGTGTCCAGTTCGGCGAGCGCGGCGAGACCGGCGCGCGGTCCGTCGGCCTCTCCGACGGCGACCGCGCGGTTGAGGCGGACGACGGGGCTGTCGGTGAGGCGGGCGAGTTCGTCGTACCACTCGACGATCTGCACCCAGTCGGTCTCCTCGGCGGTGAGCGCGTCGGCGTGCAGGGCGGCGATGGCGGCCTGTGCCTGGAACTCGCCCAGCCGGTCGCGGGCGAGGGCGGCCTGGAGGATCTCGACGCCCTCGGCGATCGCCTTCGTGTCCCACCGATCGCGGTCCTGCTCGGCGAGCGGCACCAGGCTGCCGTCGGGCGCGGTCCGGGCGGCGCGCCGGGCGTGGTGCAGCAGCATGAGGGCGAGCAGCCCCGCCACCTCGGGGTGGTCGATCGCGGCGGCGAGTTGCCGGGTCAGCCGGATGGCTTCGGCGGCGAGGTCGACGTCGCCGGAGTAGCCCTCGTTGAAGACCAGGTAGAGGACGCGCAGCACGGTGGCGACGTCGCCCGGCTGGTCGAACCGCACGCCGGAGACGGTGCGCTTGGCCCGGCTGATGCGCTGCGCCATGGTCGCCTCGGGCACCAGGTAGGCCTGGGCGATCTGCCGGGTGGTCAGCCCGCCGACCGCGCGCAGCGTGAGTGCCACCGCGGACGACGGGGTCAGGGAAGGGTGGGCGCAGAGGAAGTAGAGCTGGAGCGTGTCGTCCGCGCCGGGGGCGGGGCCGGGCGCCGGTTCCTCGTCGACGCGGTCCTCACGCCTGCGGCGGGCGGAGTCCGCACGGGTCGCGTCGAGGAACTTGCGCCAGGCCACCGTGATGAGCCAGCCCTTCGGGTCCCGCGGCGGGTCGTCCGGCCAGACGCGGACCGCCTCGACCAGGGCGTCCTGCACCGCGTCCTCGGCCGCCGCGAAGTCGGCTCCGCGGCGGACGAGGACGGCGAGCACGCTCGGCGTGAGGCTCCTGAGCAGGACCTCGTTCATCTGCGTCACTTGAAATGGCAGTCCGTGATCGTGTGCGACGCGGTCAGGAAGGGGCGCAGCTCCAGCCACTCGTGGATCGGCTTCCCGCCCGCCCCGGGGGCCGCCGACAGTTCCCCGGCCAGTTCCACCGCGCGCTCCTCGCTGTCGACGTCGATGATCATCCACCCGGCGATGAGGTCCTTGGTCTCCGCGAACGGCCCATCGGTGACCGGCGGACGCCCCTCGCCGTCGTACCGGACGAAGGTCCCCTCGGGGGCCAGCGCCTGGCTGTCGACGTACTCGCCGGTCTTCTCGAGCCGGGCCGCGAAGTCGTTCATGTACTGCACGTGAGCGGAGATCTCCTCCGGCGTCCACTGCGCCATGGGGACGTCGTTCACCGCGGCCGGGGCGCCGCGGTAGTGCTTGAGCAGCAGGTACTTGGCCATCGTGATCCTCCTCGCTGGTGCGACCCATTGTGGTCGCGTTCACTGCAGGGACGGAGCAGGCCCACGGTTCTCGACATCGCCGCCGAGATTTTTCCGAACCGGTCCGGACGACACATGGGCACCGGGGCAGGATTCGAACCTACGTCCACCCGGTCCCGAGCCGGGCGCTCCACCGCAGAGCTTCCCGGTGCCCATGAGCCGCCGACGAGGGCAGGGCTCGAACCTGCGTCCAGCCGGTTGAGAGCCGGCCGCTCCACCGCTGAGCTACCTCGTCGGGTCCCGATCCTCCCCACCGCCCGGCGGGGAGGTCAACGGATTTCCGCCGCCGCGGGCCGCAGCGGCTTGCTGGAGAAGAACCCCGCCGACCGCAGCACCGACGCCAGCATCGGATCGGCAACGCTCACGCCGTGCACCAGCTCGGGCGTGGCCCGGAAAGGCACCACGTGCAGCACCCGCCGAGCGCGTGTCCAGCCACCGCGCTCCGCATCGACCCCGTGGCGTCGGCACACCTGCTCGACGAGCCACTGCGGGCACTCCGCCTCACCACGCAACACGTGCCAGGGCAGGGGTAGTTCGGCCCACACGTCGGTGTCCGGGTGCAGCCCCCCGCCCACCTGCCGGTGCCAGGCGGCCACGTCCGCAGCGACGAGCAGCGCCTATACACAGTCCGACGAGATCAGCGTGCTGGTCACGGACTTCGCCGGTGAGCAGAGCGAGCCGTGGTTCGGCGGCGTCACGGCCAAGTGGCTCAGCGTCTCGGCCTCGTTGGCGACGGCGGTCCTCAACGAGCGCCGGCCCGGGCGGCGCGCGCTCTTCGACGCTCGCGTGTTCACCCTTTCCGATCCCGTCGAGGTGGCGAACTACTTCGTGTGGCGGCAACGCGACGCCGTGCGCAACTCCATCAGCATGGCGGCGCGGACCCACTTCTCCCACCGGCGCCTCAACGGCGTCTCCACGAACGGCATGCAGGAGCTGCTGTGGTCCGAGGCCGGCGTGAACTGGAACGACTACCCCGTCGGCTGCAGGCGCGGCCGCGTCGCCGTACGCCGTACCGGCGGGCGCCCGGTGGAGTACGTCGACAGACGAACCGGCGAGACCGTACGCACCACGGCGATCCGTTCCCGGTGGGAGACCACGCCGGCCCCGCGCTTCGACACCGAGCCCGATGCGTGGCTCGCGGGGACGATTCCCGCACTTCCGGCGCTGACGAGAGGAGGATGAACCTCAGCCGTCAAGCGCACAGTTGACAATCCAGCCAGAGGTGAGCCGTCTTGCGTACGTTCGTTCTGTTCGATCTCGAATTCACGACCTGGCCGGGGGCGCTGGAGCAGGACTGGTCGGCGGCGGGGCAGCTTCGGGAGATCGTGCAGATCGGGGCACTGCGCCTGCGGGAGGACTTCTCCGTCGCCGAGGAGTACGAGGCACTGGTCCGGCCCGTGGTCAATCCGCGGCTGTCGGCGTACTTCACCGAGCTCACCGGAATCGACCAGGAGACCGTGGACCGGGACGGGCTCTCCCCGGCCGAGGCACTCGGTGAATTCCTGGGCTTCTGCCGGGGTCGATCAGTGCTCTCCTACGGCAACGACATGGTCGTGCTCGGGGAGAACGTAGGCTGGGCGCGTGCCCGGGGAGAGGACGTCAAGAACGGTTACCTCGGCGCCCATTTCCTCAATGTCCGGCCCTGGATCAACGCCGTCGCGCCGGTGACCTCGTCCGCCAACGTGGGGCGCCTCTGGCAGATGCTCGGGCTCCCCAAGCCTGCGGCCGGGCAGGAGCATTCGGCTCTCTTCGACTGCTACTCCTTCGCCGCGGCCCTCACGCATCTGTGCGGCACTGGGGCGACCCTGCCGGATGGGATCTGACAGCGGGCTCAGTCCTGCTGCTCGCGGCGGTCCAGGACCTCGTAGTGTGCCGATCGCTCGTCGAAGTCCGCGAGCACTTCCCGTGCCGCCGCGGGCACGTGCGCCGTCTCGTAGTCCTCACCCGTGAACGACCGGACGGACGCGAGGGATTCGAACCACATGATGGTCATGAACTCCACGTCGTCCTCCCGCTCGCGCCGCACCAGGTCGATCGAGAGGAAGCCCGGGATGCGCCGCTCCTCGATTCCCGGGATCACCTCACCGCGGACGATGCGCTCGTAGGCGTCGGCGTTCTCCGTGGTGGTCCATCCCCGCCATACCCGACAGATCATGCCGCGAGTCTAGTTCGCGGCCTGCCCGCGCACGCTGCTCCGGGACATGCCCCTCGAAAAACCCCTGCGGACTCCGCCGTCCTGCGTCTTAGGCTTGCGCCCGCTGTCCGAAGAGGGAGAACGCATGGGGATCCGAAGCCTGACCCGCACCGAGGCCGAGCGCCGGGCGGCGCTGCTGACCGTCGAGCGGTACGACGTGGACATCGACTTCACCGCCCTGCCCGACGGCCCCGAGGTCCGCTGCGTCTCCACCGTGGCCTTCACCTGTCACGAACCGGGCGCGGAGACCTTCGTGGACTGCGCGGCACAGGTGGTCGGCGCGACGCTGAACGGCAAGCCGGTGTCCCCCACCGGCGACGGCCGCATCCCGCTGCCCGGCCTCACCGAGCACAACGTTCTACGCGTGGAGAGCGTCCAGGCGGACACCGCCACGGGCGAGGGCGTGCACAAGGCCGTCGACCCCGCGGACGGCGAGGTCTACGTGTGGACCAGCTTCGAGCCGGACGAGGCCCGGTTCGTGTGGGCCTGCTTCGACCAGCCCGACCTCAAGGCGCCGCACGCCTTCACGGTCACGGCCCCGTCCGCGTGGATCGTCACGAGCAACTCCGGTGACCCGCGTGTCGAGGACCTGGGCCCGGCCCGCCGCTGGGTCTTCCCCGACACTCCGCCACTGGCCGTCTACAACACCGTGGTCAACGCGGGCCCCTTCCACGAGCTGCGCCGCGAGGCCGACGGCCACGACCTCGGCCTCTTCGCCCGCCGTTCCCTCGCCGACGTCCTCGATCGCGACGCCGACGAGATCTTCACCCTCACCCGCCAGGGTCTCGCCTTCTACGGCGAGGCCTTCGCGATGCCCTTCCCGCAGCGCAAGTACGACCAGGTGTTCATGCCGGAGTTCGGCGGCGCGATGGAGAACTACGGCTGTGTGACCTGGTCGGACGGCTTCCTGCAGCGAGCGACGCCGACGCCCGCCGAGCGGGAGCTGCTGGCCGTGGTGCTGCTGCACGAGATGGCGCACATGTGGTTCGGCAACATCGTGACTATGCGCTGGTGGGACGACCTCTGGCTGAACGAGGCGTTCGCGGAGTTCGCCTGCCACTGGGCCGCCGAGGGCGCCACCCGGTACACCGACGCCTGGGCGGGCCATCTGGTCGGCGACAAGCTCAAGGCGTATCTGGCCGACCAGGGCCCGGCGTCGCACCCGATCCACCAGCCCATCCACGACGTCGCCCAGGCCGCGTCGATCTTCGACAACATCACGTATCCCAAGGGCGCCTCCGTCCTCCAGCAGCTCATGACATACGTGGGTGAGGAGCACTTCCGGGCCGGCATGGCCGCCTACTTCGCCCGGCATGCCTGGGGCAACACGACTCTGCAGGACCTGATCGACGCCCTCGCGAAGGCCGGCGGGCGGGACCTGGACACCTGGCGCACGGCATGGCTCGCGACGGCCGGCACCGACCGCTTCACCGTCGAGCGCGACGGCGAGCAGGTCACCCTGGTCGCCGCCGGAACTCCGCGTCCGCAGGTGCTCGCGGTGGGCGCCTACCGCCACCGGGGCCAGGCACTGGAGCGTTCGGCGCTGGTGCGCGTGGAGGTGACGCGGACCCGTACCGAACTCACCGGTCTCCCGGCCGGCGCGGACGTCCTGCTGATCAACGACGACGACCTCACCTTCGCCACCGCCCGCCCCGACGCCGCCACGCGAGACGCCCTCCTCGCCACGGCCGCGCAACTGCCCACGGCCATCTCCCGGGGCGTGGCCGCCGCCACCGTCTGGGACATGCTGACGACCGGCGAGGCCACGGCGGTGGAGGCCGGGCGGTGCATCACCGGGATCCTGGCGGCCGAGACGTCCGACGCGGTGATCGAGCCGTATCTGGCACTCGCCTCCGACATCGCCGAGCTGTGGGCACCGCCCGGCGAGCGTCCCGCCCTGACCGCGGCGGTGGCGGCCACCTGCCGTCGCCTCGCCTCCGACCCGGGCCGCCGGCAGGTCGCGCTGCGCGGGCTGGCCCGTACCGCGACCATCGCGGACGACCTCGCCTGGTTGCGCGAACAGGCGGGCGACGACGTCGACTTGCACTGGCGCGCGCTGGTCCGCGAGGCGGAGCTCGGCGGTGACGTCGCGTCCGAAGCGGCCCGTCTGCTCGAACGGGATCCCGACCCCGACGCCTGGATCCGCGCCCTGACCGTACGAGCCGCCCGGCCCGACGCCGACGCCAAGGCGGAGGTCTGGCAGAAGGTCGTCGTGGAGCGGGCCGTCCCCGTGCACGCGGTCGGCCAGGTCACGACCGCCTTCTGGCGCCCCGCCCAGGAGACCCTTCTGGCCCCGTACGCCCAGCACTACCTGGAGGCGATTCCCCGCCTGGACCAGGGCGGCATGATCCTGGCGATGGTCTTCACCAACCGCCTCTTCCCGCCGCACGCCATCGACGACGCCTACGTCGAGGCCGCCCGGCGCGCCGCCGGCGACGCGGCTCCGGTGGTCCGCAAGACGCTCCTCGAGCGTTCGGACGCCGTCCGCCGGATGCTTGCCTCCCGCAGCCGTACGGCCTGATCGGGCACGGGTCGCGACCGGCCTTCCGTGCCGCCGTCGTCACCGACGGCGGCACGGAAGGCCGCGCGCGCCGTCAACCGGTCGCGAACTTGCGGAGCTTGTCCACTGTGTCGTAGAAGCGGTCGTGGTCGCCCACGTGCGGACCGGACGAGGTGTACTGCCACATCGTGTACGACTTCCAGCCCGCGGGGAGCGTCCCCGCCGAAGAGGCGTAGCTGGCGATCCAGAGGGGGTTGGTGGCACCGAAGCCCTTGTAGTTGCCCGTGCAGTCGGACCACCAGGCCGTCGCCGTGTAGATGACGGCGTCGCGCTGGGTGCGTGCCTTGTAGCGCTTCAGGAAGTCGCCGATCCAGGTGACCATGGCGCTCTTGGACATGCCGTAGCAGGCGTCGCCGTAGGGGTTCCATTCGATGTCGAGTGCACCGGGCAGCGTCTTGCCGTCCGCGGTCCAGCCGCCGCCGTGCGCGATGAAGTAGTCGGCCTGTGCGGTACCGCTGGTGGTGTCGGGTGTGGCGAAGTGGTACGCGCCGCGGACCATCCCGGCTCCGTAGGAGCCGTCGTACTGCTGGGTGAAGTAGGGGTTGGTGTAGTAGGTGCCCTCGGTGGCCTTCGTGTAGGCCCACCGGACGCCGCTGCTCCACAGGGTGGGCCAGGCGACGTCGCCCTGGTAGCTGGCGACGTCGACGCCCTCGGCCTGGGTCACACGCGGGGCCGGGGGCGCGTCGGGCACCATGCCGGTGCCCTCGTGGGCCCGGACCCCGATGCCCATGTAGGCGCTGCCGCGCACCGGGACGGGGACAGGGACGGGTTGGGGCTCGGGGGTCACGTCATCGGCTGCCGCGAGCGTGGCCGGCAGTCCGGACAGGGAGAGGAGGAGGCCGGCCAGGGCGGCGACGAGACGCAGTCGTGGGCGGCCATGCTGGGGATATATGGGGCTTCGCACGCAACCCATCTGACCCCCGAGCGTTCCGGACCGCACGTCAAGTACCGCCCAAAGAAGGCATTCCGGCTCCGGCATGTTGTCTTTTTCCGGCGGTTCGTACACTGACCGCAGGTGGGGGCGAGGAGGTGCCGGCACGTGGAGCCGACGGGGAAAGAACGCCCTGAAGGACTGTTCGTCGGCCTGTGCACGCTGGACGTCATCCAGCTCGTGGACCGTGTGCCCGCCGCCGACGAGAAGCTGACGGCTCGTGAGCAGGTCGTCGCCGCGGGCGGCCCGGCGGCCAACGCCGCCGCCGCGTTCGGCCACCTGGGGGGCGCGGCCAACTTGCTCACCGCGGTCGGTTCCCATCCGCTCGGACGGGCGGCCACTGCGGACCTGGAGCGGCTGGGCGTGACCGTCACGGATCTGGCGGCCGACTCACCGGAGCCGCCCGCCGTGTCCTCCATTCTGGTGACCGCGTCCAGCGGGGAACGCGCCGTCGCCTCCACCAACGCCGCCGGCGTTCGGCTCAGCCCGCCCGGCACCCTCGACACCTTGGTGGCGGCCTGCGACATCGTCGAGTTCGACGGCCATCACATGGAGCTGGCGCTGGCCACCGCGCGGGCCGCCCGGGCCGCCGGCCGGACGACCGTTCTGGACGCGGGCAGCTGGAAGGAAGGGACCCAGGACTTGCTGCCGTTCATCGACGTGGTCGTCTGCTCGGCCGACTTCCGTCCGCCGGGCGTGGACACGGTGGCGGGCACCTTGCGGTTTCTGCGAAGCCATGGGGTCACGTGGTCGGCGGTCAGCCGCGGAGGGCGGCCCGTCGTGTGGGCGGGCCCCGACGGCGAGGGCACGGTGGAGGTGCCCGCGGTGCGGGTGGCGGACACGCTGGGGGCGGGTGACTTCCTGCACGGCGCCCTCGCCCACCACCTCGCCACCACCCAGGGGCGACTGACGCCGGAGGGCTTCGCCGGAGCGCTCCGCGGCGCGGCGGCGGTGGCCGCGCAGTCATGCACCTCGTTCGGCACCCGGGCCTGGATGCGGGAGGGCTGAGACCGCTTCTGGGCCTGCGTGCGGGAGGGGCGGCACCCAAGGGGGCCTGCATCCGGGTGCGGTGGCATCGCGGGCGGGCCTGCATCCGGGTCCGGCGACCCCGCACCCGCCCCGCCCGGCTCAGCGGTGCCGACCCGGACCGTCCTGCGCGAGGGCGGCCGCCCTCGCGGCCTCTGCCGACACCTGGGTGGCGGCGCGCCCGGCTCTGCCCGTCACCTTCCAGGCGAGCATGCGCAGGGCGGTGGCCGGGGCCGGCGGGAAGACGCCCAGTTGGCCCAGCATGCCGATGTCGTCGCGTACGGCCTCGTGGCCGACGACCTTGCCGTCGCGCAGGTCGAGCACGTGGATCTGCTCGCAGTCGACGGCACGGCCGGTCGGCGGTACGGCCTGGTCGAGTGCGCCGTCCTGGAAGCGGACGAAGGGCCCTGTGTGGCGGCCATGCATGCGCAGCCGTATCCAGACCTGTCCGTCGTTGCGGGCGACACCGAGCACGGGGAAGCGCAGGTCGCTGAAGGCGGACCGCATCCACGCACTCGACGCGAGCACGCCCGCCGGCCCGGGAAGCGCGCAGGCCGCGGGCGACACGGCCGACTCACGGTTGCGGAAGTCCTCGTGCACGACCTCTGCCGCGAGTGCCGGATCTCCGGTCTCGAGAATCCGGAAGAGGCCGTGGGCCAGGTCGGTGGCGTCCATGCCCATTGCGTTGATCCCTTTCGACGGTCGACGTATTGAGGTTATAGCACGCCTAATGAATTCATCGCCTTACGATGACGGCATGCCGTCCAAGCGCCGCTACGTCTCCCCTCTGCGCGAGCAGTCCGCCGCGCGGACACACGCGCTGATCCTCGATCGGGCCACGGAGCTGTTCGCCGAGCGCGGCTACGGCCGGGTGACCGTCGCCGACATCGCCGCGGCGGCCGGCGTCGCCTCGAAGACCGTCTTCGCGAGCGTCGGAAGCAAGAGCGACATCCTGAACCGGATCGTGGACCGCGGCGTGTCCGCCTCCGGACACGAGCAGGCCATGAAGGACCTGCTCGAACTGCGCACACCGGAATCGGTCCTGAAGGCGCTGGCTCACGGCACGCGCGTCGGCAACGAGGATCAGTTCGCCGTGCACGAGGCCATCCGCAAGGCACTGCCCGTCCACGAGGACGGCGAGGCGTTGTGGGAGCGGGCGACCGCGGCGTACCGCGAGGCGCTCGACACCGCCGCGCGCCATCTGCACACGCTGACCCCGTCGCCCTCCCACTCGGTGCAGGAGACGGCCGACCTTCTGTGGTTCTGGTTCGGCCCCTCCGGCTGGCGGACGCTCGTGGTGGAGAGCGGCTGGTCATGGGACCGCGCCGAGGACGTGCTCCACCACACCGCGGTCACCACGCTTCGCTGACGCGGCAGTTGAGCGTGTGGTTGACATTTCAAACCAGGGACGGCTCCGGCTCATCCACTCCATGGATGAGCCGGATACGGGATTCGGATCGCGCGGAGAATGGTGACCGGGCCGTCACGGGCCCTCTCCCACCACGGTCGAGGACACCGCGACGCCCTCGTGACGCAACTGCTCCAGGCGCAATGGGATGTTGGGCGGCGGCCCCTTGGCCAGGGGATGGTCGGGCGGGAGTACCAGGACCAGCGGATCCCGGGACAGCGGATGCGCGGCGAGCTGCGGCGGAAGGGGGTACGCGCCGCTCCACAGGGCGGCGGCCGCCAGGCGGGCCTGACCCTGGCTCAGGCGTACGCACGGCGCGCGTACTCCGGAGCGACCGCTGCGTCAGACGTCCTCGACCGTCGCCTTCACGGGCGTGCCGACCTCGATGGTGCGGCTGACCGTGCACAGGCGGTCGTGGGAGGTCTTGACCGCGCGGGGAAGGATGGCCCGGGCGCGCTCCGCGCCCTCTCCGCCGGGGAAGACGACGGTGAAGGTGACCGCGAGGTCGGTCATCCGGTTGCCGAGGTCGTCGTTGACCTTGTTGCCGGTCACCTTGACGGAGAAGCCGGCGGGCTCGGCGTGGCGGCTGGTGGCGAGGTCGACGTCGACCGCCGTGCAGCCGCCGATCGCGGCGAGCAGCAGCTCGACCGGGGTGAACTCGGTGTCCGGTCCGGAACCACTGCCGAAGCGGATGGTGCCGCCGCGCGTGTTCGTGGCGACGAAGTGTCCGGTGCTGGATCGCTCGACGGTGACAGAGCGCAGGGAGTCTTCGGTCATGCCGACGACACTAACGCCGCGTCACAGGTCCCCGCCGGATTCACCGGCCGTATGACCGTGGTAGCGGAGCAGGAGCATCGCCGCGTCGTCGTGGGGCGGGCCCGAGGTGTGCCGGACCAGGTCCTCGCGCAGGGTGTCCAGCGCGCCCTGGGCGTCGGCGTCCTTGAGGAGGACGGCCCGCTCGCCGAGCGGGTAGAAGTCGCCGTGCCGGTCGCGCGCCTCACTCACGCCGTCGGTGTACAGCAGCAGTTGCTCCCCCGGCGCGAAGCCGACGGAGAACGGCTTGGGGCCGCCTTCGGAATGCAGGCCGAGGCCGAGAGGCGGAGCGTAGGCCGGCGGCTGCGGGAAGTGGGCGGTGCCGTCCTCGCGGACGACCATCGGCGGCGGGTGGCCGTAGTTGAGGAAGAGGACCTCGTGCCGGGTACCGACCTCGGCGAGGACGGCGGTGACGAACTTCTCCCCCTCCAGCACACGGGCCAGGCTGCGCTCCAGGCGCTCGCCCAGGCCGACCAGGTCGGGCTCGTCGTGCGCCGCCTCCCGGAACGCGCCGAGCACCACGGCGGCCGTCTCGACGGCGGCCAGCCCCTTGCCCTGCACGTCGCCCACGATCATCCGCACGCCGTGCGGTGAGGAGACCACCTCGTACAGATCACCGCCGATACGCGCCTCGGCGACGGCCGAGGTGTACGACACCGCCGCCTGCAGCGGTCCGGCCGTCAGCGGCACCGGCCGCAGCAGCACGCGCTGGGCCACCTCCGCGATCGAGCGCACGCTGGCGAGTTCGGCCTCCTGGCGTCCGCGCATCACGGCGGCGGCGATGCCCGCGCAGGTCACCCCCACCACCGACACCATCGCCATGAAGCCGCGGCGCTCCTGGAACAGCCCGTCGTACAGGCCGAGTACGACGCACAACAGCAGGGCGGCCAGGCCGAACCACGCCGTACGGCGCCATCCTCCGACCAGTCCGGCGAAGGCCGGGCCGAGCGAGGCGAGCGGCAGGAATCCCAGCCCGGGCACGGTGAGGACGTCCGAGAGCGCGACCACCGCCATCACCACCGCGGGCAGCCAGAGCAGCAGCGTGTGACTGCGCTGCGCCTTCTGTGCGGCCATGACGTGCTCCTCGGTGCCCGGCACCCGGGAGCCGCCTTCCGCGGGGGCCCCTCTTTCACCCTCGGACCCTCCACAGACTGCCAGGTGGCCCGCGGCGGCGGCCCGGAGCTTTACCCAATTGAGTCCCAGGGGCTGATATTTCCCGACCCGTACTCCTGCGAATACGGCCGTCAAGGGTTGCCGATCAAGGGCGCAGGGCATCAGCAGTGGGCAGGACCGGCCGCGCGAGATGCCGCGGCCCCCGGTGGGCGGACCGACCGCGGGGAACCGGGTGTCCTAGGAGGGGATGTGATCCGCCATGCGTACGCAGAGGCGTACCCATGGACGTTCCGTACGAGTGGAGTATCTGCTGCTCGACGAGGCCGCGTCGGCAGGCCGGGCACGAGGGCTCACCTCGAAGTTCCTTGCCCGCTCCCGTATGCGGACGGGGACGAGACCCGCGCAGATCGACGACGTGAAGCTCGTCGTGTCCGAACTGGTCACCAACGCCACCCAGCACGGCCGCAGCGCCTGCCGGCTCAGGCTGCACGTCTCCGAGGAGCGCGTGACGGTCGAGGTCTACGACGACAGCCCGCTCCCGCCGCGGGTACGGCCGTTCACCGCCGACGGTGAGCACGGACGCGGGCTGGCCATGGTGCGCTGCCTGGCGCAGCGTCTGGACGTCTCGGCGGTGACCGGGGGCGGCAAGCGGGTGCGCGCGGTCCTGGCCCTGCCGTCCTAGAAACACGGTTCCCGCGTCAGGCGGCCGGCGTGTCCAGCGGCCTCAGTTCGTCCGCGTACGACACGGAGAGGCGGCGCATCAGACCGTCGGCGGCGATGTCGTACTGGCCGAGGCGCCACAGCGGCGGCGAGTAGGCGTGGATCGACACGGCGTCGTCGGTCGCGCCGGTGAGCCGGTGGATGTGCTCCGGGCCGAAGCAGAAGGACTCCCCCGCCTCGAAGGTGACGGAGCAGTGGCTTCCGCCGATGCGCGGCGTGGACTCGTTGAGTGCCCCCTGGACGACGGTGACGGCGCCGCCGGAGGTGTCGTGGTCGTGCCAGCCGGTGTCGTTCTGCCGGGTCCAGCACAGCAGCCAGATGTCGACGTAGGCGTCCCGGTGCAGGGACGCGTAGTGCCGCTTGCTGTCGGAAAAGGCCACGTGGGGCCGCCAGACGCCCGGGCGGGCGGCGAGATCGGTCACGAGTGCCTGGAGTTCGCGCTTCTCGAGGGTCCGCTCGGGCAGGGACTCGTACGTCATGAGTGGCTCCTTTCTCGGCTGCGTCACGCGTGCGGCACGGGGGTGCGGCCGTGCAGCAGGCGGGCGGGGTTGGCGGTGCGCAGGGCGTGGACGGCGGCGTCCGCGCCGAGGTCGGGGATCACGAGTGGTGCGTAGGGGAGGTCGCTGCCGCTGACGACCACGTCGATGCCCGCCTCGCGGACGAGGGCGTCGACGGCTCGGGTGCCGTAGGACGAGGTGTCGTAGAAGACGTCGAAGTCGATCTCGCCGCGGCCGCCGCCGCGGGCGGCGAGCCGTTCGCCGTGCAGCGGCGCGAGGCCCGCGAGCGCGGCGAAGCAGACGCGCAGCTGCGGGTGGCGGGCGCGGCCGAAGGCGCGGAACGCGAACCAGGACGCGTGCATCTGCTGCACGTACGGGACCAGGGCCGGCCACCACGGCGGGCTGCCCGCGGCGGGCGGGGCCGCGCCGGGGTGGACGAAGAGCGGCTTGTCGTGCCGCGTGAGGACGTCGAGGAGGGGCGCGCATCGGGCCCAGCCCGCCGCGTCGAGGATTGCTGTGGCCGGGAGTTGGAGGCCCACGCAGCCGCGGCGGAGTTCGCGCTCCACGGCGTCGGGGTCCGGTGCCGAGAGGCAGCAGGCGGCCCAGACGCCGAAGGGTGCCGGGAGGGCGAGGGCGCCGTCGTGGAACGCGGCCAGGAGCGGGGCGGCCTCGGCGGGCGGCAGCTGCTCGATGCCGAGCGGGCTGGAGAGGGACACCAGGGCCAGGTCGAGTCCGTCGGTGGCGGCGAGGCGGGTGCGGGCGGCGACGTCGTGTGACGCCGGGTCGACGCGGTAGGGCGGTTCGCCGGCCAGGTGCAGGGTCCAGCCGTCGAGGTGCGGGGGCGCCGTGCGCGAGCGCAGCAGCTCGACGAGGGCGGGCGGCCAGATGTGCTGATGGACGTCGGTGGACACGCGGGACGTTCCTCGGGACGGGCAGGCGTGGGACAGTCGGAGGGTTTTTGTTAAGCGTTTCACTTATACGGTTAACTTAACCGCTTAACAAGAGGGTGTGTCAAGGGTCCTGACGGGATCGGGCCGGGAGCGGGCCGGAATGCGGTCGCCACATGAGCCCCGCTGCCGAGGGGCGTTCGGCGGGCCTTGCGCCCCCGAGGCGCATGCGTCCGGGTAGGCTTCCCGGCATGGCCAGGCCCAACAAGCGCACCACCCTCCGGGAGGTGGCCGAGGCCACGGGCCTCTCCACCGCAGCCGTCTCCTACGCCCTGCGCGGCAAGCACGTCTCCAAGGAGACCGAGGAGCGGGTACGCAGGGCCGCGGCCGAACTCGGTTACGAGGCCGACCCCATCGCCCGCGCCCTCGCCAGCGGCCGCACCAGCATGGTCGGCGTCCTCGCGGGGGACCTTCGGGACCTGTGGCTCCAGCAGCTGATGGCGGCCATCGGCCGCGAACTGCTCGCCGGCGACCGCTACGCGCTGATCCTGGACGCGGGCGGCGACCCCGACCGTGAACTCGCCCTCGCCAAGCGGCTGCGCGACCAGCGCGTCGACGCGCTCCTGGTCTCCCCCGTCAACCCCGCGGCGGAGGGCTGGTCCGCGATCGCCGACGCCCTGCCGGTGGTCGCCGTCGGCGACTCGCTGAGCCGGGCGCGCACGGCCGGCCAGGTCATCTTCGACAACCGCGCGGGCATCGACGCCGTACTGGAGTATCTGCACTCGCTCGGGCACCGCCGGGTCACCGTGCTGACTCCGACCCGCCCGAGCACACCGGACCGGCCGGCCGACGTGTACGTGGGCGAGGCGGCCGACCGGCTCGGACTGCGGGTGGAACTGGTGCCCTGTCCACAGGAGTTGAGCGAGGCCACGGCCGTGGCGCGCGGTGTTCTGCAGAGCGCGCACTCGCCGACCGCCGTGTTCTGCTTCTCGGACTCCCTGGCGTACGGCGTGTACGCGGCCGCTGCCGAGGACTCGCTGGAGGTGGGCCGGGACGTCTCCGTGGTGGGCTTCGACGACCACCCGGTGTCGCGGGTGCTGACGCCGCCGCTCACCACGGTGGACTGGGGTCTGAGCGAGATCGCGGCGGAGGCCGCCCGGCTGACCGTCGCGGCCATCGAGGGCAAGCGGGTGCGCAAGAAACGGGTGCTGTGCGCTCCGCGGATGAGGGAGCGCGGCTCCACCGTGCGCGCCTGAACGCCGGATGAACCGAAGATAGACTTGCGCGGCATGACCGCCCCGCACCCGTATCTGCGCTACGTCGCGATCGGCGACAGTCTCACCGAGGGCATCGGCGATCCCAGTCCGGCGGGCGGGCACCGCGGCTGGGCCGACCGGTTCGCCGAGATCCTGGCGCGGTCGCAGCCCGGCCTCACCTACGCCAACCTCGCCGTGCGCGGCAAGACCAGCGGGCAGATCAGGGCGGATCAACTCGGCCCCGCCCTCGCGCTCCAGCCCGACCTGGTGACGGTGACGGCGGGCATGAACGATGTCGTACGGCGGCGCTACGACCCGGAGGCCGTCGCCGCCAACATCGAGGAGCTGTTCGCCCGCCTGACCGCGGCGGGCGCGCACGTCGCCACGATGACCTTCCCGGACCTGGGCAAGATCTCGCCGGTGGCCCGTCGGGTGCGGCCCCGCATCCTCGACCTCAACGCCCGGCTGCGTGTCGTCGCGGCCCGCCACGGCGTCGACGTACTGGACCTCTTCCCGCATCCGTTCACGGCCGACCCTCGCCTGTGGAGCGACGACCGTCTGCACGCGAGCCCGATCGGCCATGCCCGCATCTCCGCCGGCATGGCGCACACGTTCGGCGTCCCGGGCCACGAAGACTGGTCCGAGCCGCTGCCCGGACGTATCCCCGTCCCCGTCCTCAAGGCACTTGGCGCCGACGTCCGTTGGGCCGTCGACCATGTCGGCCCCTGGGTGTGGCGGCGGCTGCGCGGCCATGTTCCCGGCGACGGCTTCACCGCGAAGCGGCCGGTGCCGCGGCCGGTGACGGTGCGGCAGGCGGGCTGAAGCGCCCGACGGGCCGTCGTCGGCGTTCCTGACGGGCCGTCGTCGCGTTCTAGGCGCCGGGGTTGCCGTGCTGCTCCACCGCCGAGGCCACGTGGTCGGCCAGGGACGCGGGCAGGACCTCGCCGTGCGCGGTCCGCAGCAGGGCGTCGGCGATCGCGTGCAGTTTGGTGTTGCTGTCCTGGGAGGCGGTCACCAGGACCTGCCACGACTGGTCGGGGGTCAGGCGGAACGACGCCATGAGCATGCCCCGCGCCAGGTCGATCTTGGCGTGACTGTCCAGCGCACGGCGCAACTGCGCGTCCTCGGCCGCGAGTTCGCCGTCGGTGGAGCCCTGCTCCGCCGGCCCGGCAGCGAAGAGCGGGAAGGTACCGGAGAGGGCGAGCAGGCGCCGCACCGCCGGACTGCCGGCGCGCAGGACGAGGCACTTGGACTCCTCGTGGGCGCGATGGCGCACCCGCAGCAGGACGTTGAGAGCGGAGCAGTCGCAGAAGTCCACGCCGGCGAGATCCAGTTCCAGGCCGCCGGTGGCGTGATCGAGCGCGTCACTCAGCGTCTTCTGCAGCAACTGATCGCTGTCCAGGTCGAGATCACCGGACACGGTGACCACCAGCCGGTCTCCGGCCGTGTCGACACTGAAGGTCACCGCTTCCGGCGTCAGCGATCGCCGGAAGGCGGTGCCACACTCCGAACAGTCCCCCTCGTCCGGGGGAAGAACCGCGTGGTGGGACATTTCAGGCTCCCGCACATACCGCCACCAGGACCACTTACCAGCATCACCTCACCGGCCTTTCGCGTCAACCAATACACGAAACGTGATACGTCCTTTGTAATACGTGAATCTGGATCCCTATGCTGGGGCGCATGGAGCAAGCGCCGGAACCGCATGCAGGCTGGACCTTCTTGACCAATCACTCCCGGGTGCTGGCCGCCATCGCCGAGGACCGCACCACCCGCGTCCGCGACATCGCCGCCCGCTGCCGGCTCACCGAGCGGGCCGTGCAGAAGATCATCGCGGACCTCGAGGAGAGCGGATACCTCACCCATGTCCGGGAGGGCCGCTCGAACGTCTACCGAATCGCCCCCGGCACCATCCTGCGCCATCCCGCGGACGCGCCGGCCACCGTCGGGGAACTGCTGGCCATCCTGGCGCATCACGAGTCCACCCGCCCTTCTCCGGCGCCCGGAGACCATGACGGCTCCTGACCCGCCGGGGCGCCCCGCCCCTCAGCGGCTCCCGGTGCAGCGCGGGCGGGCCGCCAGGACCGCGACGTCGTCCTCGGCGTGCAAGGCGTCCAGGCGAGTGAGGACGGTGTCGAGGATGTCGTCGAGTCCGCCCCCGGGAGTGAAGCGGATCCCGGTGAGCCGGTCCAGGGACAGGTCGATGTCCTCACCCCGGCGCTCGACGAGGCCGTCGGTGAACATCAGCAGGGTCTGCGTCTCGTCCAGGACGTGGGTGGCGGGCTCGTAGCCACCGATCCCGGTGCCCAGGGGCGGCCCGACCGGGACCGGAAGCGCCGACGTCCCGCCGTCGCCGCCGACCACCGCGGGCGGCAGATGACCGGCGCCGGAGAGGGTCATCCGGCCACGCACCGGGTCGACCCGGGCGACCAGGCAGGTGGCCGGTCTGCGGTCCGGTTCACGCGCGGCGATGTCGTCGAGCCGGCGCAGGATGCGGTGCGGCGGCAGGTCGGCGGCGGCGAGGGAGCGCAGGTCGGAGCGGTAGGAGGCCATGTCGACGGCGGCCTCCACGCCGTGCCCCATGACGTCGCCGACGACCAGCAGGGTGCGGCCGAAGTGCAGCCGCACCGTCTCGCACCAGTCGCCCCCGACCACGGCTCGCTTGCCGGCCGGCAGATACCGGATGGCCACGTCGAGGTTCGGGTGCGGCCGTCCGGGCTCGGCACGCAGGGCGCGCTGCAGGTCCCCGGCGGTCCGGCTCACCCCGGCGTACTCGCGGGCGTGCCGGATGTGCGACGCGGCGCATTCCGTCAGGAGGCCGAGGAGATCCGCGTCGGCGTCCGCGAAGGGCGTGCCTGGCCGGGCGCACACGAGAATGCCGTAGCGGTGCTCGCCGGTGGCCAGCGGTACGCAGAGCGCGTGGCGGGCGCGGCCGGGCGGCGGGTGGGACATGCGCCGTTGCGTTCGTCCGCCGAGCGCGGAACGCGCCATGTCGTGGGCCACGGCCGTGGCCCAGCGGGCGTCCGGCAGAGCGCCGGGGTCTCCGGCGATCGCCTCGTAACCCCTGACGGTCGCCCCGTCGGCCCGCACCACCGCCGCCGAGCAACGCAAGCGGCCGGCGACGGCCCGGGTCAGTTCGGCGCAGGTGGTGGGCTCGTCGAGTGTCGTCCCGATTCCGGCCAGCAGCCTTCGCAGCACGCCGGCCGGGACCGACGTGTCGTCCCCCTGCCTGGCCACGTCGCCCGCCGCGGACCTGCGGATCGAGCGGATCAGCCGTGCGACACCCAGCACGTACAAATCCTGACAAAGTGCAGGGTTGTGCGCACCATGCGCGGAGCGGGCCGCGGCGGGCTACGCCGTGAAGGTAAAAGAAGTCTATGGTCCAGACCAAAACGGTGTTTGGTCTAGTCCAACCCATGGACGCCGGTCCTGGGCGGCAGGAAGCTGAGGCACTCCCCCACCCCACCGGAGGCACACCGTGAGACGTCTTCGCGCATGTCTGGGCGCGGCAGCGGCAGTTGGACTCACCGCAGCGGGCACCACAGCGCTGATAGCAGGACATGCCTCGGGCGCCACCAGCGCGCTCGACAACCGCTGGTACGCGGCGGCTCCGTATCTGATGCCGCTGGACAACGACCCGCCGGACGCGGGCGCCATCATGGACGCCACCGGCCTGAAGGCATTCCAGCTCGCCTTCGTCCTCGCCCCCAACGGCGGCGGCTGCTCGCCCACTTGGGGCGGCACCGCCCCTGTCTCCTCGGACACCGCCGTGCAGTCCGTCATCAACACCATCCGCGGCAAGGGTGGCGACGTGTCCGTCTCCATCGGCGGCTACGGAGGCACGAAGCTCGGTCAGGCGTGCTCGGACGCGGCGGCCACGGCTGCGGCGTACCAGCAGGTCATCACCAAGTACGGCCTGCACGCCATCGACTTCGACCTGGAGGAGCCGGAGTACGAGAACACCGCGGCCATCAAGAACGAGATCGGCGCCGCGAAGATCCTCCAGCAGAACAACCCCGGTCTGTACGTCTCCGTCACGACGGCCGGCACCGCCGACGGCACGGGCTGGTTCGGCAAGCAGATGCTGCTGGAGGCCAAGTCGCAGGGCTTCACGCCCAACAACTTCTCCATCATGCCGTTCGACGGCGGCTTCAACGGAGCGGCCTCGCAGACCAGCGCACTCACCAACTTCAACTCGATCCTGCAGTCGACGTTCGGCTGGGACCAGGCGACGGCCTACGCGCACGAGGGCTTCTCCGGCATGAACGGGCGCAGCGACACGGGCGAGATCTTCTCCCAGGCGGACTTCCAGACCGTGCTCGACTACGCCACCGGCCACAACATGGACCGCTTCACCTTCTGGTCGCTGAACCGGGACCGCCAGTGCAGTCCGCCGGACAACGGCGGCCGCACGTCCGGGACTTGCTCCAGCGTGGCGCAGAACTCCTGGGACTTCGCGAAGTACTCGGTGAAGTTCGCGGGCGCCACACCGCCGTCCACGACTCCGACCCCCACCCCCACGCCCACCCCCACGCCCACCTCCTGCAAGACCGCCTGGAGTTCGGGCTCCGTCTACACCGCCGGTGACGAGGTCTCGTACAACAAGCACAACTGGAAAGCCAAGTGGTGGACCCAGAACGAGACACCGGCCGCCACCGACTGGGGTCCCTGGCAGGACGAGGGGGCGTGCTGACGCCGGACCGTCGGGCCCGCGGTGCCGTTCGCCGTCACAGGTGAACGGCACCCTCGGCCGCACACGCTTCTGCCGTCAACCCATCGGCGCCCGGGTCCACTTGGAGCATCTGGCCGATGATCTCGGTGGTGGCGCGATGCCAGTCACCGATGCGGCGGAGCATCGCGTGGTCTCCGCCCCCGACCACCACCATGCCGGCCTCGGCCCCGGCGTCCCGGGCCCTGCGCACGTAGTCCGCCGATTCGGCCGGAGGGGTCACACGGTCCTGGTCGCCGTGCAGTACCACCAGGCGCACTCCGTCGAGGTGGCGGGCGGAGTCCTGGGGCGGACACCACGGCGCCAGCGCCAGCACGCCCCGCACGAGCGGGTGCGCCGCACTGCGCAGCGCCGCTCTGCCTCCCATCGAGTGCCCTACGAGGATGGTGGGCGCGTCGCCCACCCGTCGCCGGAGTTCGTCGAGTGCCCGTAGGGCGTCGGCGGCGGGATCGCCGTCGTTCCAGCCGCGGTGCCGGTAGCGGACCCGTCCGAGCAGAACGTCCCCGGGTGCGGCCACCGCCGCGGCGCGCAGGACCGGGTGCATGCGGAGCGCGGCCAGTTGCCAGGGGCGCGCCACCCGGTGGCTCAGCTCCGAACCACCGTGCAGGGTGATGATCGCCGCGGACGCCGCTCCACGCGGCGCATGCCGCACGGTCAGCGCGGACTCGGTCCCCTGCACTGCTTCAGCATGTCCCACCGCGACGGCACCCCTCTCATTCGGACTCCCATCCTCCCCCGAGGACCCCGGACGGCGAACCCTGAGGGGGCGCACGGTGTAGATCAATGAGCCCTGTACGCGCCTCCAGGCGGGTGAGGAAAATGCGCCGTGTCCGCGGGTTCACGCCCCGGACCCGCGCACCTCAGCTCCAGCCCGTCGAGAAAGCAGGTCCGCTCCCGTGCTGCTACGTCTGCCCGAGTCCGTGTCCGAAGCGCAGGAGTGCATCGCCGAAGGAGCCGTCCCCATCGGCGGGGCGACGCTGATCTGGGCCGGCTGGCAACGCGACGGGTTCCCCCAGCGGGCCATGTCGCTGCGCAACCTGCCCGAGGCCAATGTGATCACGCGTGGGAGGCTGGGCGCCGCCGTGGTGCTGGGCCGTGTCGACGAGCGCGTGCCCGAGGTCCTGCACCGGGCGGCGGCCACGGTCGGCACGGGCGCCGTACGCCGGACGGCCACCGTCGGCGGCAACATCGTGGGCAGCACGCTGCGCTGCCTGCTGCCGGCCGCCCTGGTGCTCGACGCACGGGCGACGGTGCTCGACCGCGACCGCGTCTTCGAGACCGACCTCGCCGAGCTGCTCGCCAAACACCACCTCCTGCTCAGCCTGCACTGGCGTGAGCCGGTCGTCAGCGGTTACCGAAAGCTGCCCGCCGAGGCGGGCGGTCCGCCGCCGCTGGTCGTCGCCGCAGCGGTGCACACCGACGACGACGGGCTCGGCCGCCTGCACGTCGCCGTCCGCGACGGCTACGACGTCCTCTCGGACGACGTCCCCTGCGGCACGGGCAGCGACGAGGCGATCGGCGCCCTGGGCGCCACCTCGGTCGGCACGCTCCACTCCACGGCCTGGCAGGTCGTGCGTGGCCATGTCACCGATCTGCTGAGCCGTCCGGTGGGCCGGCAGCCGGAGCGGTGAACAGGCCTGACGCAGAGGGGGGTTGGCGTTCGGCTGCTCACTCCGCCGTCTTGCGCGCCAGGGCGTTGTTGTCCATCGAGTTGTGCACGCTGAAGCTCACCGCGTCCGAGCGGTAGCGGTCGTCCGACCACTCCACCGGGCGCCCTTCGCGGGTGGTGGTGACGCGGCGGACGCGGAGCAGGGGGCTGGTGCGGCGGACGCCGAGCAGCTCGGCGTCCTGCGCGCCCGCCGCGACCGCGTCGATGACGTGCTCACCGTAGGCGAAGACCAGACCCGTGCTGTCGTAGAGCAGTTGGGTGACGGACGCGGCGTCCGGGTCGAGCTTCTCGACGGCGGGTGAGATCCAGTCGGCATAGACGGTGCGCTCGAGCAGGACCGGTTCGCCGTCCAGGCCGCGGACCCGCAGGACATGCAACACCGTTGCCCCCTGGGGCAGTTGGAGCCGTGTGGCGTCCTGCGCGGTGGCCGGCAGGTACTCCTGCGCCACCACATGCCCGGTCGCCTCCCGGCCCATGGCCCGTGCCCACTGGGCGAAACTGCGCAGTTCGGCGAAGCTCTGGCTGCGGCGGCTGGCCAGGACGACCCGGCGGGCGCCCTGCCGGGAGCCGATCAGACCCTCGGCCGTCAGTGCGGCGACGGCCTGGCGGACGGTGCCGCGCGAAACGCCGTAGTGGGCGGCGAGCTCGGTCTCGGAGGGCAGCCTGCTGCCGACCACGTACTCCTCGCGGTCGATCGCCCGCCGCAGTGCGCCGGCGATCTCCTCGTGTCGCGTCCCCACCGTTCCCCTCCGAGTCTGCATCTGTGCACAGCGTGATCAGCGTAGACGAGACCCCGGTGCGATCGCGCTTTCCTCTGATTGTGCAGGGAATCGGGGGTAAAGATTTCGCCACAGTTTACGGAAGCGATACCGCGGACCGCCTTACTGAGGCCAACTTGTTCAGACAAGTTCTCACCCTCCTGCGTCCCCTGCGCCCCCTTTCTGGAGTCACCGTGTCCCAGCCGAGAACCGTCGCACTGAGCGGCGCGCTCGCCGTCGTCGCCGCGCTCGCCCTGAGCGCCTGCGGCGCCGCTCCCGACAACGCCTCGACCACCGCCGACGGCAAGAACGCCGCCACGGCCACCTCCGCGGCCGACTTCGGCGGGCTCGACGCCCTGGTGAAGGCCGCCAAGAAGGAAGGCACGCTGCACGCCATCGCGCTGCCCCGCGACTGGGCCAACTACGGCGCCCTCATCGACGGGTTCACCAAGAAGTACGGCATCAAGATCCAGGTGGAGAACCCCGACGGCTCCAGCCAGGACGAGATCAACGCCGTGACCTCCCGCAAGGGCCAGGACCGCACCCCTGACGTCCTGGACCTCGGCAGCTCGTTCGCGCTCAGCGCCGCCCAGCAGGGCCTGCTCGCGCCGTACAAGGTGGCATCCTTCGCCGACATCCCGACCGCGCAGAAGGACCCGCAGGCCCGCTGGTACAACGACTACGGCGGCTACATCTCCATCGGCTGCGACGCCAAGCGCGTCAAGACCTGCCCGACCACCTTCGCCGACCTGCTCAAGCCGCAGTACAAGGGGCAGGTCGCGCTCAACGGCAACCCCACCAAGTCGGGTTCGGCCTTCGGCGGCGTGTACGCGGCGGCCCTCGCGAGCGGCGGCTCCTTCGACGACATCCAGCCCGGCCTCGACTTCTTCGCCAAGCTGAAGAAGAACGGCAACTACACGCCCGTCGAGTCGACTCCGGCGACCGTCGAGAAGGGCGAGACGCCGATCAGCATCGACTGGGACTACCTCAACGCCGGTTACGCCGACGAGTTCAAGTCCAAGGGCGTCGACTGGAAGGTGTCGGTGCCGTCCGACGGCAAGTTCTCGCAGTACTACTCGCAGGCCGTCAACAAGGACGCCCCGCACCCGGCGGCCGCGCGCCTGTGGCAGGAGTACCTGTACAGCACCGAGGGCCAGAACCTGTGGCTGGCCGGCTACGCCCGTCCGGCCCTGATGACGGCCATGGACAAGGCCGGCACGCTCGACAAGACCGCCGCCGCCAAGCTCCCGAAGGTGTCCGGCACGCCCTCCTTCCCGACCGAGGCCCAGCAGAGCAAGGCCAAGACGGTCATCGCGCAGGGCTGGGGCAAGGCCGTCTCCGGATGACGGCCACCCTCACGCGGGCCGACGTGGTGACCGCCGCTTCCCCGAAGCGGCGGCGCCCCGCCGGCGGCTGGCTCGCCGTCGTCCCGCTACTGCTGTTCACCGCGATCGCCTTCGGGGTCCCGGCGATCGCCATGCTGAACGGCGCCTTCACGGTCAAGGACCAGACCACGGGCGCCGGTTCGTACAGCGCGGCGAACCTGACCACCTCGCTGCACGGCGCGTATCTGACCGCGCTGGTCGGCAGTGTCAAGCTGTCCGCGGTCTCCGCCGGCATCGCGGCCGTGCTCGGGCTGCCGCTCGCACAGGTCGTGGTCACCTCACGGTTCCGTGCGCTGCGCGAGGCCGTGCTCACCGCGTCCGGGGTGCTCGCCAACTTCGGCGGTGTCCCGCTGGCCTTCGCGTTCGTGGCGACGCTCGGCAACGCCGGTGTGCTGACACGGCACTTGGGCCTCGCCGACAAGGGCTGGAGCCTCTACAGCTTCTGGGGCCTGGTCATCGTGTACCTGTACTTCCTCATCCCGCTGATGGTGCTCACCATCACGCCGGCCCTGGAGGGCCTGCGCGCGCAGTGGCGTGAGGCGGCGCAGAACAACGGGGCCACCGCCGTGCAGTACTGGCGGCACGTCGCCCTGCCCGTCCTGCTGCCGTCGCTGCTCGGCGGGCTGGTGCTGCTCTTCGGCAGCGCGTTCGCCGCGTACGCCACCGCCGCGGCCATGGTGGGCAGTTCGGTCCCGCTGGTCACCCTGCAGATCGCCGACGCCATCTCCGGCAACGTGCTGGTCGGGCAGGAGAACGTGGCGCTCGCCCTCAGCCTCGACATGGTCCTGGTCGCGGGCCTGGTGATGGCCGTGTATCTGCCCCTGCAACGACGGAGCGCGCGATGGCTCGACGCCTGAACCCGTGGCGGTGGGTCGTCCTCGGCCTCGCCGCCCTGTACTTCCTCGTCCCGCTCGCCGCGTCCGTGGTCTTCACCGTCGACGTGCCGGGGCAGGGCGTCACCTTCGACGCCTACCGCGAGATCGTCTCCACCGGCGGCTTCGGCTCCAGTCTGCTGCTGTCGCTCGAACTCGCCCTGGCCACCATCGCGTTGGTCCTGCTCCTGATGGTGCCCGCCATGGTCGCGCTCAGGCTCGGCGCGCCCCGGCTGCGGCCCGTGGTGGAGGTGGTGTGCTCGCTGCCGCTGGTCGTGCCGCCGATCGCCTTCGTCGCCGGCATCTCCACGGTGCTGAAGTGGGGCCCCGAGTACCTCTCGCGCACCCCGCTCTTCGAGACCTTCGTGGCCGTCCAGAACCCGAGTTTCCCGTTCGTGCTCGTCCTCGCGTACGTCGTGATGGCGCTGCCGTTCGTCTACCGGGCGCTGGATTCCGGACTGCGCGCCATCGACGTGCGCACCCTCGTCGAGGCCGCCCGCAGCTGCGGTGCCCCCTGGCCGCAGGCCCTGCTGCGGGCGGTACTGCCCAACCTGCGCGGGGCCCTGCTCAACGCCGCCTTCCTCACACTCGCGCTGGTCCTCGGCGAGTTCACCGTGGCCCAGCTGCTCGGCTTCCAGCCGTTCGCGGTGTGGATCTACAGCGTCGGCGGCTCACAGGCCCAGCTGTCCGTCGCCGTGTCCGTCCTGAGCCTGCTCGTCACTTGGGCCCTGCTCCTCGCGCTCGCCGGTGTCGGCGGGCGGAACCGTACCGCTTCGTCCCGGGGATGAACCATGACCGCCACCACGCTTGAGAAGACGTCCGTCGACAAGGCCGCCACGGTCGAATTCCGCGGGCTGCGCCGGGAGTTCGGGGCGACCGTCGCCCTCGACGGGCTCGACCTGACAGTGCAGCCCGGCGAGTTCCTGGCCCTGCTCGGCCCCTCCGGCTGCGGGAAGACGACCGCGCTGCGCATGCTCGCCGGGTTCGAGCATCCCGACTCCGGCGAGGTACTGGTCGACGGCGAGGACGTCACCCGGGTGCCGGCCCACCGCCGTGACGCCGGGATGGTGTTCCAGTCGTACAGCCTCTTCCCGCATCTGAACGCACTCGACAACGTCGCCTTCGGGCTGCGGATGCGGAAGGTGGGCGCGGCCGAACGCCGTTCCCGGGCGGCCGGGTTGCTGGACCTGGTCGGGCTCGCCGACAAGGGCGACCGGTTTCCGCACCAGCTCTCCGGCGGCCAGCAGCAGCGCATCGCGCTCGCCCGCGCCCTCGCCCTGCGCCCCCGCGTCCTGCTGCTGGACGAGCCGCTGTCCGCGCTGGACGCCAAGGTGCGGCTCACGCTGCGCGAGGAGATCCGCCGGCTCCAGCAGGAACTCGGCATCACCACGCTGTTCGTGACACACGATCAGGAAGAGGCGCTGTCGGTGGCCGACCGGGTCGCCGTGATGCGGGCCGGCCGGCTCGAACAGTGCGCCGAACCGGCCGAGTTGTACGGTCGTCCCGCCACCGCCTTCGTCGCGGAGTTCGTCGGCACGATGAGCCGGATTCCCGGACTGCTGTCCGGCTCCACCGTGGAGGTCCTGGGCCTCAGGCTCCCCGCCGAGGGCACCCTCCCTCCGGCGTCCGAGGTGGACGTGCTGGTGCGGCCCGAGGCCGTACAGGTCACCGCGGACGGCACCGGCGACGCCCAGGTGATCGCCACCGCGTTCCTCGGCGCGGCCACCCGCCTCACCGTGCGTCTGGCCGACGGCACCGAGGTGAAGGCCGACCTGCCCACGCACGAGGCCGCCGCTCTGGGCGCCGGAGCGGCCGTACGGGTGTCGCTGCCCGAGCGGCCGGTGCTGGTCGCCGAACGCGTGGCGTGACCCGCCCGAGAATCCTCGCCAGGCACCCCCCACACGCCCCACACGCCCACACGCCCCACACGCCCCACACGAAAGAAGTGACCGTGACCCGACCCCCGCTCCAGGCCGTCCTGTTCGACATGGACGGCACGCTCGTCGACACCGAGCGCCTGTGGTGGGAGGCGGTGCACCAGGTGGCGTCACACCTCGGGCGGCCGCTGACCGACGCCGACCGGCCTGAGGTGCTCGGCCGGCCGGTCGAGTACACCGCGGCCTGGCTGGGCCGGATCACGGCCGAGCCGGCCGCGCGCCTGGCGGACCGGCTGCACCAGGAGTTCACCGACCGCGTCCGCACCGGCATCGAGCCGCGCCCCGGCGCAATCGCCCTCCTCGACGCCCTCGCCCGCGAAGGCGTTCCCACCGCCCTGGTCACCGCCTCGCCCCGCACCGTCACCGACGACGTCCTGACCGTGCTGGGCGCCGACCGCTTCCGGGTCTGCGTCACCGCGGACGACACGGCTCGGACCAAGCCCGCCCCCGACCCCTATCTCGCCGCGTGCCGGGCCCTCGACGTCGACCCCGCCCGTTGCGTGGCCGTCGAGGACACCCCCACCGGCGTCAGCTCCGCCGAGGCCGCCGGCTGCACGGTGCTCGCGGTGCCGTCGCTGGCGCCGATCGACCCGGCACCGGGCCGGACGGTCGTGCGGAGCCTCGAGGAGGTGACCCCCGAGCGGCTGCGCTCCCTGGTCCGGCAGCCCCGGCTGCGCGTCATGAGCTGGAACCTCTGGTACGGCGGCACGAAGGTCGACGACCACCGAGCCAAGCAGCTCAAGGTCATCCTGGACACCGAGGCCGACGTCGTGGCGCTCCAGGAGACCGCCGGCACCTCGGCCGCGGAACTCGCCGACGCGCTCGGCTGGCACCACCACCAGGCAGGCGAGAACCTCGGCATCGTCAGCCGCCATCCCATCACGGCCCGCCTCGGCGACCCGGACGTCGGCTTCTACGGAGCGGCAGGCGCCCGTATCCGCGTCGACGCCACGCACGAGGTGGACGTATGGACGGCCCATCTCCACTACACGCCGTACGGACCCTACGAGGCGGCCTTCGACGGGCTCGGGCCCACCGAGCTGATCGCCCATGAAGCCGTACGGCTGGAGCAGATGCGGGAGGCATTGCGGCGGATCGCGGAGTCCGCGGACGCGGCGACTCCGGTGGTCCTCACCGGTGACTTCAACTGCCCCTCCCACCTGGACCGCCCCGACGTGGCATGGCCCGTGACGCGGGCGGCCGAGGAGGCCGGCCTGCGCGACTCCTACCGGGAGGCGCACCCCGATCCGGACCGCGCACCGGGCCACACCTGGTCACCGGTGCACACATGGAACGAGGACGACCGTGCCCGCCGGGAGCCGCAGGACCGTATCGACTACGTCCTGCACAACGGCCTCGGCCTGGAGGTCGTCGACTCCCGGACCGTCGTCACCGGCACCCCGCGCGACTGGCCGGACGTGGCCGGGAACGACTGGCCGTCGGACCACGCGGCGGTTCTGACGACCTTCGCCCTCAGGATCTGACGACGCTTTCGCCGTTCGGCGCGGTGTCAGCCGCCCACGTTGTCCACCCGCAGCCGCACCTGTTCCTCCAGGCGCTCCAGGCTCCTGTCGAGTGCTTCCTGCACCGCCGTCTCCCCGGGGTCGTGCTCGTCGTCCAGGAAGGACAGGTGCACCGTGACCTCGCTGGCGCCGCTGTCGATGCCGGCGACCTGGAGGTGGCCGGTGTAGACGCCGTCGTGGCGGGCGCCCCATTCCAGCCGCATTTGGTCCGGGCGGGGGCGCAGGAAGGCGGGCGTGTCGTGGTCCGTCCGGTCCTCGTGGACGGTGACGGCGGGCGGGTGCTCGGCGTGCACGTGCAGTTCGTCCGGCAGCCAGCTCTCCAGTTGGCCGACGTTCGCGGCCTGGTCGAAGACGTGCTCGGGCAGTGCGGGCATGGCTCGGGAACGTTCGTATTCGGTCATCGTTCCTCGTCCCTCGACGGGTGGCGTACACGGCGACGCGTGCCCTTTTTGCCGGTCTTGAATCAGTTGCTCCGTCCGAGTGGTGGATCCACGCGGGCGGTCGTAGCGTCGTAGCGTCGGTACGTGACGACTGGGGGAAGCACCATGCGCAGGTATGCACTGAGGACCGCGGTGACCGTCCTGTTCGCCGCCTCGCTCGCGGCGGCGGCGGGAGCGCCCTCGTCCGCCCGGCCGACGGCGGCACCGGCCGCGCACGAGGCCCGGCCACCCCGGACTCCCGTGCTCGTCGACTGTCTGTGGCACCCGAAGGTGCGCCCCGCCTCCTTCATCCTCGCCTGCGGTGACGGCAACAGCCGCCTGGTCTCGCTGCACTGGTCCCAGTGGGGTGCGCGCGCGGCGCGCGCCGAGGGCGTCAACCTCGTCAACGACTGCAAGCCCTACTGCGCGGCGGGCCGGTTCCACTCCTACCGGGTGGTCGTCCGCCTCGACCACGTCAAGCCCTGGAAGAAGCACCCCCGGGTGCCGCACTACGGCCGGATGACGCTGACGTACGAGGGCCGCACGCCGGCGCACTTCCCGAAGACGGTGACGTATCCCCTTTGGGACTGAGTGCTTCGTGTGGGACCGAGTCCTTCACCGGGTGCCGTCACAGGCGGTCGTCCGCGTCCCTGGGCGGCCCGACCTGCGGCTTCTCCCCCGCGGTGAGGTGTTCCAGGACCTCGACGAGTTCCTGGCATGCCTGTTCCACCGAGCGTCTGGTGTTGAGCTGCTCGATGATCACGGCGGAGAGGAGCAGGGCGGTCAGGGCCATCGTTCCGTTGAAGGCCTGGAGCTTGATCATCACTTCGATGCGGGTCATCCGTGCGAACGGCCCCACCTCGTCCGTCGCCGCGACGGTGGCCATGACGGAGGCGAAGAGCGCGCACAGCATGCTGCCCGCGAGCTGGAAGCGCAGGGCCGCCCAGATCAGCAGCGGATAGACGAGGAACAGCATGCTCACGTCGCTGTGGCTGGCGAAGGGCACGACGAGCAGAGCGGCGAGGGCCAGGCCCACGGCCTCCTTCCACCGGGGTGCGCGCAGACGGCCGCGCGCCTCGTACAGCACCAGCAGGACCGGCGTGACGATCAGGACGCCCATCGCGTCGCCGGCCCACCAGGCCGACCAGACGACCCAGAAGCCGTCCGAGGCGAGCTTGCCGGTCAGGACCAGCAGTCCGGCGCCGACGGTCGCGCTGATCAGCGTCGCCGTGAAGGCCCCCAGGAACACGAGGGCGAAGCCGTCACGCAGCCGGGCGAGGTCGGTGCGGAAGCCCGCCTTGCGCAGCAGGTAGTACGCGCAGACGGGAGCAGCGGTGTTGCCCACCAGGGTGCCGATCACGGCGGGCTGGAGGGAGCTGATGGACATGACGACGAAGAGGGCGCCGAGCGCGATTCCCGGCCAGGCGCGCAGCCCGAACAGGAGCAGGCAGGCGACCGCGACGCCCGTGGGCGGCCAGATGGGGGTGACGACGGCGTGCTCCACGACGAGCTGCCGCAGCAGCCCGAGCCGGCCGGCTGTGTAGTAGCAGGCGGCGACTACCAGCGTCTGGAGGGCGAAGACGGCCGGCCGCCGCAGATCCTGGAAAGCCACCACAGCTGCCATCAGACACCGAGGCGGCCCGGACGGCGAGGCGAACGTGGCCGCGCCCGGCCCTACGGCTCAACGATCGGCCCGTCGTGGCCGACGACCAGCACGGCCGCGTCGTCCTCGTGGCCGACGCTCGCGGCCACCTTCATCACACCCTCGGCGAGCGCGTCGGGCTCCATGCCGGCGACCGCGGCGATGCCCGCGAGCCGTACGACCTGCTGGAGGCCGTCCTCGACGGACAGCGACGGTCCTTCGACGACACCGTCGGTGAGCATGACGAACACGCCGCCCGTGGTGAGCCGGTACCGGGTCACCGGGTAGTGCGTGCCGACCTGGATGCCGAGGGGCGGTCCGCCCTCGTCCTCGGCGATGCCGGACTTGCCGTCGGCCGTGGCCCAGATGTGGGGGATGTGCCCGGCCCGTGCGCTCTCCAGCACTCCGGTGGCCGGGTCGAGCCTTATGAAGGTGCAGGTGGCGAAGAGGTCGGTGCCGAGGGTCAGGAGCAGGTCGTTGGTCCGGGAGAGGAGTTCGCCGGGCTCGCTGGTGACGGAGGCGAGCGCACGCAGGCCGACGCGGACCTGGCCCATGAAGGCGGCCGCCTCGATGTTGTGGCCCTGGACGTCGCCGATGGACAGCCCGATACGGCCGTCCGGCATCGCGAAGGCGTCGTACCAGTCGCCGCCCACGTTGAGGCCGTGACAGGCCGGCACGTAGCGGACGGCGAGGTGGAAGCCTTTCGCCTTCGGCATGTCCCGGGGCAGCATGCCGCGCTGGAGGGCCAGGGCCAGCTCCACCTGGGAGCGCTGCAGCTCGGCGAGCTCGCGCGCCTGGGCGGTCAGCGACCCGAGTCTGGCGAGCAGTTCGTCGCCGTGCTCTGCGCGGGCGAGGGACATCGATCACTCCGGCGGGGCCGTGGGCCATGGCCTCTTCAGGGCATAACGCGCAATTACGCGTTTAAGTGGATGATAGCGACATAACGCGGGACACAGGCCGCTGCAGGGCTCCGCCGGTCACCTCGCCGCGGCCTGTGCCTCCCGTATCGGCGACTCAGCCGCCGAGCGCCGCCATCACCACGTCCCTGGCCTCCTCCTGCACCTGCCTCAGGTGGTCGGCGCCGCGGAAGGACTCGGCGTAGATCTTGTACACGTCCTCGGTGCCCGAGGGCCGGGCGGCGAACCAGGCGTTCTCGGTGCTCACCTTGATGCCGCCGATGGGCGCGCCGTTGCCCGGCGCCTCGGTGAGCACCCCGGTGACCGCCTCTCCGGCCAGCGTGTCCGCGGTGACCTGTGCGGGTGAGAGCTTGGCGAGCAGCGCCTTCTCCTCACGCGTCGCGGGTGCGTCGATGCGCGCGTAGGCGGGTTCGCCGAACCGGGCGGTCATGGCGGCGTAATGCTCCGACGGCGTCTTGCCGGTGACCGCGATGATCTCGGACGCGAGCAGCGCCAGGATGATGCCATCCTTGTCGGTGGTCCACACCGAGCCGTCCCGGCGCAGGAAGGACGCCCCGGCGGACTCCTCGCCGCCGAAGCCGATGGAGCCGCCGACCAGTCCGTCCACGAACCACTTGAACCCCACGGGCACCTCGACCAGCCGGCGCCCGAGGTCGGCGGCGACGCGGTCGATCATGCCTGAGGAAACCAGGGTCTTGCCGATCCCGGCGTCCGCGGGCCACTGCGTGCGGTGGGCGTACAGGTAGGAGATGGCCGTGGCCAGGTAGTGGTTGGGGTTCATCAGTCCCGCGTCCGGGGTGACGATGCCGTGCCGGTCGGCGTCGGCGTCGTTGCCGGTGGCGACCTGGAAGCGGTCGCGCTGCTCGATGAGGGAGGCCATCGCGTAGGGCGAGGAGCAGTCCATCCGGATCTTGCCGTCCCAGTCGAGCGTCATGAACCGCCAGGTGGGATCGGCGAGCGGGTTGACCACGGTCAGGTCGAGCCGGTGCTGTTCGGCGATACGGCCCCAGTAGGCCACCGACGCCCCGCCCAGCGGGTCCGCGCCGATCCGGACGCCTGCGGCGCGGACCGCGTCCAGGTCCAGCACGTTCGGCAGGTCGGCGACGTAGGCCCCGAGATAGTCGTGGCGGCGGGTCGTCTCGGCGGCGAGCGCGCGGGTGTACGGGATGCGCCGTACGTCCTTCAGACCGCCCGCGATGATCTCGTTGGCCCGGTCCTGGATCCAGGAGGTGGCGTCGGAGCCGGCCGGTCCGCCGCTCGGCGGGTTGTACTTGAAGCCCCCGTCCGCGGGCGGGTTGTGCGAGGGGGTGACCACTACGCCGTCGGCGAGGCCGGAGGTGCGGCCCCGGTTGTGGGTGAGGATGGCGTGCGAGACCGCGGGCGTGGGCGTGTAGCCGTCGGCGCTGTCGATGAGCACGGTCACGCCGTTGGCCGCGAACACCTCCAGCGCGGTGACCCGCGCGGGCTCGGACAGGGCGTGGGTGTCGGCGCCGAGGAAGAGCGGGCCGTCGGTGCCCTGCTGGTCCCGGTACTCGCAGATCGCCTGGCTGGTCGCGGCGATGTGGTCCTCGTTGAACGCGGTCGTCAGGGACGATCCGCGGTGCCCCGACGTGCCGAACGCCACCCGCTGGCCCGGGTCGGCCGGGTCCGGGTGCAGTGCGTAGTACGCCGTGACCAGCCGGGCGACGTCGACGAGGTCCTCGGGGGCGGCCGGCTTGCCCGCTCGCTCGTGCTGCATGTGCCCGCTCCTCCACATGGGTTGACCAAAACGCTTGCCGCCCCATCTTCGCTCGTCACGGGGCGGACAGCGAGAGCGGGTCAGTGCCCGGAACGCGAGAGCAGCGCGCAGACGAAGTTCTCCTGAACGGCACGCAGGCGGCTCAACAGGTCGGGGTTCTGCGACGCGTTGATCTGCGTGGTGACGGAGAAGGTCAGTGAACGGCGGCCGTCGGGGGTGGCGGCGATCAGCTGGGTGTAGCCCAGGGTGTTGCCGGTGTGCCCCAGCACCACGCCGCACCGGGTGGCGTACCGGAAGAGGGCGAGACCGGCCATGTTCTCGCCGGGACCGGCGGGTTCGGACGCGCCGGGGATCCAGCGCCGCTGCTCGCGCACGAGGTTTCTCCCGTAGAGCGCGCCGCCGACGTAGCCGCTGACGAAGCGCGTCATGTCGGCCGGCGTGGAGATGATCCCTCCCGACGCCCAGGAGCCGGAGGCGCCGATGACCTCGCTGACGTCCTCCGGCGGCGGCGGGGTCGTGTCGTAGCCGTGCAGATAGGGCTCGGGCATCCGGTAGCCCTGCGGAAGGCTCGTGGCACGCAGGCCGAGCGGCCGGTACACGAGGGTGCGCAGCAGTTGCTCGTACGGGGTGCCGGTGGCGGCCTCCGCCATCAGCGCCACGGCGATGTTGTCGGAGTTGGAGTAGCGGTACTGGCTGCCCGGCGGGAAGTTGAGCGGCTGGTCGGCCACGAAGTCGAGGAGGCGTCGGGAGTCGAAGTGGTGGTGCGGGTCGGCGGAGATGATGTCCCGGAACGCGGAGGACATCGAGTAGTCCGGCAGACCGCTGGTGTGGTTGAGCAGTTGCCTCAGCGTCACGCGGTGCCAGGCCGTGGGCAGCTGCGGCAGCCGTTGGCCCAGCGTCTCGTCCAGACGCAGCGCGTGCCGGTCGACCAGGCTCAGCGCCACCGCCCCGCTGAACGCCTTCGCCGTGCTGGCGATGCGCATGTGGTCGTGGACGCTCGGGCGTCGGCCCGTGGCGAGGTCCGCGACACCGGCCCGCAGGACCCGGGTGTCGCCGCCCCGCCGCAGCACGGCGATGACGCCCGGCGGCCCGCCGGGAGCCCGCACGAGCTGCTCGAGCTGCTCCTGGAGGTCGCCGTCGCGCGGCACGGGAGCGGCGGCGGTGCTCGTGGCCGTCTGGCCGAGCGCGGTCAGGCATACGGCGACGACGCAGCCCGCCCGCAAGCGGGAACGGAGCGCGGATCGACGGGTCGGGACGGAGCGAAGGGGCATCAAACCTCCCTGGGCGGGCCGATGTTGCAGCCCAGCCTTTCCCCGCGCCCGGCGCCGGGCCCTCCCGGCTGCTGCATCCGGCCCAACGGCTCGACCGCCAGGGGAGGCGGCCGGAACACGTAAGGCTTCCCTCCGTACGCGAACGTCTCAGCCGACCGGTACCACCGCGACGGGGCAGTTCGCGTGGTGCAGGACGGCGTGCACCACCGTCCCGAGGGGCAGCCCCAGCCTGCCCTCGACCGGATGGCGCGGAAGCACCAGCAGACGGGCCCGGGCGGACGCCTCGACCAGGGCGGCGGCGGGCGAGTCGACGGTCAGCTCGGTCTCCAGCCCGACCGTCGGATGCTCCGCGACCGGGCGCGCTACGTGGTTCAGCAGCTGGGCGTGCGCCTCCCGCTCCTCCTCGACGTGACTGATCCGGGGCACCATCAGGCCGGTGCCCCCGAGCGGCGTCCAGGCGTGCACCAGACGCACACCCACCTGGTGCAGCTCCGCCTCGACGAGGGCGAACCGTACGGCCTCCGCGTCCCGTTCGTCGCGTACGCCCACCACGATGTCCCGCCCGGCGGGCTTCTCCGTGTCGCCGCGCACCACCACGACCGGCCGGTCCGCGTGCGCCGCCACCTTCAGACTCACCGACCCGAGCAGCAGACCGGCGAACCCGCCCCGCCCCCGGGTACCCACCACGACCAGGTCGGCGCCCGCGGACGCGGCCAGCAGTGCCGAGGAAGGATCGTCGCGGGCCAGGTGCGTGTCGATCGGCACTCCCGTGGTGGCGGCCCCGAGCCTCGCACGGGCGTCGTCCAGCACGGCGAGGGCCGCGGCGAGGGCCTGGTCGGTGAGTCCCACCGCCGTCCCGCCGTGCGCTCTGTCCGTGCCACGACCGACGGCGTGGGTGATCTGGAGTGCGCCGCCGCGCAACTCCGCCTCGGTGGCCGCCCAGTCGGCCGCGAGCCGGGCCTCCGGCGTGCCGTCGACCCCGACGAGCACCACGCCGAGCCGGCCGGTGCCGGTCACCATGTCTCCGACGGCGACAGTTCCCACCGTGCCCGGCACCCTTGCTGCCGCATGTGTCTGCGTCCTTCCGTCGACAGGAGCGGTCGGGTCCGGGTACCCGATGCCCCCCCCGCACCCACACGGCAGCCACGGCAGCCGGACGCGTGCCCTACTCCCGCCGCAGTAGCCGCCAGTGCGCTCGGAGTAGCCACAACCCGCTTCCCCCGTAGGACGACCGCCCCGTTCCGCCGGCCGAGCATGAGGACATGATTCTCATCGAACTCTTCGCACCCGCCGGCGTCCTGGACCAGGCACAACGGGAAGAGGCCGGCAAGCGCCTCATCGATGCGCTGATGGCCACCGGGGACACCCATGCCGAGGCGGTGATGGACTCCGCTCGCGCCCTCACTCAGGTCCTCGTCCACGAGCCCGCCGCCTGGATCACCGGCGACCGCCCCAGGACCGACCCCGCCGACCCGCCGCGCTACCTGATCCGCGTCACCGCTCCGGCCGCCTGGCGCAAGGACATGAGCGGTCATGCAATCGACCGCCTCACCCAGGCCCTCGCCAACACCGAGGCGGCGGCCGGACGTGATCCCGGCCGGCTCCGCGACCAGCCGCACGCCCTGGTCCAGGTCGTCGGCATCGCCGAGGGCAGCCTCGGCATGTACGGCCGGCCCATGGGCAGCCTCGACCTCATCCGGCACATGACCGCCCCGCACCGTGACGCCGTCGCCCACCTGGCCACGGACGGCCTGCCGCCGGGCACGGTCATCGACCCGGTGTGCGGCATGACCGTCGACCTCGGCGCGACCGACCTCACCCTCGAGGTCGACGGCACCGTCCACGGCTTCTGCAACGGCCAGTGCCAGCGCATCTTCGCCGACGAGCACGGCATACCGCTGAGCGCCTGACGGCACGGCATACCCCTGGAGGTTCCACGGAGGCCCCCGGACGGCCGCGCCCCGCACCCCTGAACCGGCAGATCCGCAGCCATCCACCGCCATTCACAGCCATCGGCACCGACACCGGCCGATGGTTGCTCCCGCAAACCATCCGTCCCGTTGCGTCCGCCTCTCGTCACCTGAACGGCCCACGGGCCGCTGCCGGAAGAGGCGGGGCACGGTTTGCGGTGTGACGGTGGTGGAAGGCATGGGCGCGCAACCGGATCCGAGGAGGCGGGATGGCAGAGGGCCTGACCGAGGCCGAGGCGGTGCGTCCTGCCACTGACGGCGGCACGCACCAGGCGCCCGACCCGGTCCGACGCGGCTTCGAGGAGCTGAGCTCCGTCGCCGACGCCGTCCTCTACGAGGGCTATCTGCTCTACCCGTACCGTCGTTCCTCGGCCAAGAACCGCGTCAGATGGCAGTTCGGCGTGCTCTTCCCCCGCGACTGGGCGGAGGCGTCCGGGCCGGTCGTCCCGGGACTGTCCGGCGCGGCCGACTCCTGGTACCAGCAGACCGAGTGCCTGCTGCGCGCCGAGCGGACCGACGCTGTCGTACGGGTGAGGGTGCGGTACCTGCAGACGCAGCTCAAGCAGGTGGAGGAGTCCGGCCCGAACGGCGGCCATCGCGCCGTCCCGTCGCTGCGGACCGCCGACGGCACGACGCATCTGACCTTCGAGGAGGCCGTTCCGCACGAGGCCGAACTCTCCGTCACCCTCGGCGACCTGCTGACCTGCGCACGCACTGTCGCCGTCGGGGCGCCGGGTGCCACGGGCGTCGAGCTGCTGCCCGGCCTGGCCGGGCGGGTGGTCCGGCGGCGCGAGGAGGTCAGCGCCGACGCCACACTCATGGCCGAGCAACTCCGCGAGGGGCTCTTCCGGCTTCGGGTGCGTACGGTGAACAGCGGGCCGGCTCCCGATCCGCGGGCCCCCCGCGACAAGGCCCTGTGCCGCGCCCTCATCGCCACGCACACGCTGATCACCGGCGAAGGCGTGGAGTTCGCCTCGTCGATCGATCCGCCGGCGGAGCTGCGCGAGCACGCCCGTGCGTGCCGGAACGAGTTCACCTTTCCGGTACTCGGCGGCGAGCCCCCCTCGCAGGAGACGGGCACCGGACACTCCCAGCAGACGGGCACCGGACACCTGGTGCTCTCCTCGCCGATCATCCTGCCCGACCACCCCCAGGTGGCGCCCGAGAGCCCCGGCGATCTGCACGACGCCGCGGAGATCGACGAGATCCTCACCCTGCGCACCATGCTGCTGACGGACGAGGAGAAGCTGGAGGCGCGCGCCACCGATCCGCGGGCCGCCGCGATCCTCGACCGGGTCGACACCATGCCGCCGGAGGTCTTCGCGCGCCTGCACGGCGCCGTGCGCTCCCTGACGCCGGCTGCCCCCGCCCCCGAGCGGCCCGCCTGGTGGCGTGAGGACGCCGACGCGGGACTGTCCCCGGCCACCGACATCGTGCTCGTCGACGGCGTCCCCCTGCGGGGCGGCAGCCGCGTGCGGCTGCGTCCGCGGGGCCGCGGCGCCGACGCCCAGGACATGTTCCTGGCCGGGCGGACCGCTCAGGTGGCCGCCGTGCTCCGCGACGTGGACGGCAGCACCCACCTGACCGTCACCCTCGACGACGACCCCGCGGCCGAGCTGAACAGCTGGTACGGCCGCTTCCACTACTTCCGGCCCGACGAACTCGAACCGCTCGAGGCCGCCGACGCACCGGACCAGCCGACGGCACCGGCTCCCGCCGCAGCCCCGGCAGTGCCCCCGACCGACTCCGACACCCCCTGCAGCGGAGGCCGATGACATGACAGCGCACACCACCGAAGGCGACCGCACCGAGGACCGCAAGGGCATCGACGAGATCCACATCCTCTGGATCTCCGAGGGCATGAGCTGCGACGGCGACACCGTCTCCCTCACGGCCGCCGACCAGCCCTCCATCGAGGACCTCGTGCTCGGTCTGATCCCGGGCCTGCCGAAGGTGAACCTGGTCAACAAGGTGCTCTCCCCGAGCCTGGGCGGCGAGGACTTCCTCGCTCCCTACCGGGCCGCGGCCCGCGGCGACCTGGAGCCCTTCATCCTCGTCATCGAGGGCTCGATCCCCAACCAGAACATCATCGAGGGCGACGGCTACTGGACCTCCTTCGGCAACGACCCGGAGACCGGCGAGCCGCAGACCCTCAACTGGTGGATCGACCAACTCGCCCCGAAAGCCTGGGCGGTGGTCGCCGCCGGTACCTGCGCGACCTTCGGCGGCATCCACGCGATGGCCGGCAACCCCACCGGCTGCATGGGCCTCGCCGACTACCTCGGCTGGGACTACACGTCCCAGGCCGGGCTGCCCGTGGTCAACGTGCCCGGCTGCCCGATCCAGCCCGAGAACTTCATGGAGACCCTGATCTGGGTCCTGCAGCACGCGGCCGGTGACGCTCCCCCGCCCCCGCTGGACCACATGCTGCGCCCGCAGTGGCTGTTCGGAAAGACGGTGCACGAGGGCTGCGACCGCGGCTCGTACTACGAGCAGGCCGCCTTCGCGAGCGACTACAACTCCCCCAAGTGCCTTGTGAAGACGGGCTGTTGGGGACCGGTCGTCAACTGCAACGTGCCCAAGCGGGGCTGGATGGCCGGCATCGGCGGCTGCCCGAACGTGGGTGGCATCTGCATCGGCTGCACCATGCCCGGCTTCCCGGACGCCTTCATGCCGTTCATGGACGAGCCGCCCGGCGGAACGCTGTCGTCGCTCGTCATCAAGCCGTACGGCGCCGTCATCCGCCGCCTGCGCGGCTTCACCAACGAACTCGTCAACCACGAGCCCAGATGGCGCCACAACAAGCAGAAGCTGACCAGCGGTTACGACCCGCACTGGCGGCCGTGACGCCGCCCGAGGCCCGCACCCCGTCCACGGACCCGAGGAACACCGACAGCTAGGGGCAGTAACAGCCATGACCACCACCGAGGCACGGCCCACCGGACGCAAACCGCCGCAGATCGTGGACATGTCCTGGGACCCGATCACGCGCATCATCGGCAACCTGGGCATCTACACGAAGATCGACTTCGCCAACCAGGAAGTCGTGGAGTGCCACAGCACTTCGTCCCTGTTCCGCGGCTACTCGGTGTTCATGAAGGGCAAGGACCCGCGCGACGCGGGCTTCATCACCTCGCGCATCTGCGGCATCTGCGGCGACAACCACACCACCTGCTCCGGCTACGCCCAGCAGATGGCGTACGGCGTGAAGCCGCCCCGGCTGGCCGAGCACATCGTCAACCTCGGCGAGGCGGCCGAGTACATCTTCGACCACACGATCTTCCAGGACAACCTGGTCTTCGTGGACTTCTGCGAGGCGATGGTCAAGGCCACCAACCCCAGTGTGCTGGCCCGCGCGGAGCGCACCGACGCGCCCCACGGGGACATCCACGGCTACCGGACCATCGCCGACATCATGAAGGCGTTCAACCCCTTCGAGGGCGAGGTCTACAAGGAGGCCCTGAAGGTCAGCCGGATCACGCGGGAGATGTTCTGCCTGATGGAGGGGCGGCACGTGCACCCCTCCACGCTGTATCCGGGCGGCGTCGGCACGCTGCCGCAGCCGACCGTCTTCACCGACTACCTCAGCCGGCTCATGCGGGTCATCGACTTCGTCAAGAAGGCCGTCGCCATGAACGACGACGTCTTCGACTTCTTCTACGAGGCACTGCCCGGCTACGAGGAGGTCGGCCGCCGCCGCACCCTGCTCGGCTGCTGGGGCGCCTGGCAGAACCCCGACGTCGTCGACTACCGCTACGAGAACATGAACGCCTGGGGCAAGGCGATGTACGTGACCCCGGGCATCATCGTCGACGGCGAACTGGTCACCAACAACCTCGTCGACATCAACCTCGGCCTGCGCATCATGCTCGGCAGTTCCTACTACGAGGACTGGGTGAACGAGAAGCCGTTCGTCACCCACGACCCGCTCGGCAACCCCGTCGACATGCGCCACCCCTGGAACCAGACCACCGTCCCGGTGCCGCAGAAGCGGGACTTCGACGACAAGTACAGCTGGGTGATGAGCCCGCGCTGGCTGGACGGGCGCACCGGCGACCACCTCGCCCTGGACACGGGCGGCGGCGCACTGGCCCGGCTGTGGTCGACCGCGCTGAGCGGCCTGGTCGACACCCCGTACGTCAAGGCGACCGGCAACAGCGTGCGCATCTCGCTGCCCAAGGGCGAGAAGCTGCCGGAGACGACCCTGGAGTGGCGGGTCCCGAAGTGGAGCAACACCCTCGAACGGGACCGCGCCCGGCCGTACTTCGTCGCCTACGCCGCCGCCATGGCCCTGCAGTTCGTGGAAGAGGCCATGGGCCTGGTGCGGGCCGGTGACACGAAGGTGTTCGAGAACTTCGAGGTGCCCGACGAGGCAATCGGCTGCGGCTTCCACGAGGCGGTGCGCGGCGTCCTCTCCCACCACCTGGTGATCAAGGACAAGAAGATCGCCAACTACCACCCCTATCCGCCCACCCCGTGGAACGCCAGCCCCCGCGACAAGTTCGGCACGCCCGGCCCGTACGAGGACGCCGTCCAGGGGCAGCCCATCTTCGAGGAGAACGGGCCGGACGACTTCAAGGGCGTCGACATCATGCGCACCGTGCGCAGCTTCGACCCGTGTCTGCCGTGCGGTGTGCACATGTACGTCGGCAACGGCAAGACGCTCACGACCCTGCACTCGCCGACGTACGGAGCCGACCATGGCTGAGGCCGAGACCGAGACCGAGACCGAGACCGAGACCGAGCGGCTCGCGGACCCGGCGGTCGAGGCCAGGCTCGCCCGGCTCGACGAACTCCTGGCCGGACTCGAGTCCGCGCCCGGCGCCACCACCCGCTCCGCGATCGAGGCGGTACGGCTCCTGACCGAGGTCTACGGCGAGGCACTGGCCCGCGTCATGGACCACGCGGACGGGCAGCTGGCCGAACAACTCGCCGACGACGAGCTGGTGGGGCACCTGCTGGTCCTGCACGCCGTCCACCCCGAGCCCGCCGAGCGACGGGCCGCCCGCGCCGTCGAGCGCCTGCGGCCCGCGGTGCGGGAACGCGGCGGGGACGTCGAGTGGGCAGGCGTGGAGGAGGGAGTGGGCCGGGTCCGGCTGACGACGGGCGGCGGCTGCGGCTCCGGGTGCGGCGGCGGGCAGACCGACGTCACGGCCGTGGTCCGTGACGCGGTCCTCGCCGCCGCTCCCGAGCTGACGGCGGTGGAGCCGGTACAGGCGGCCGCTCCGGCGGCCTTCGTCCCGCTGACCTCCCTCACCCACCGGGGTGCACGGTGACCACCGACGGAGCCCTGGCCCGCCTCATCCGCACCCCCGTGGAGGCCGGTGAGCGGTGCGACCTGTGCGCCGCGCCGGTGGCCGGCGAGCACTCCCATCTCTATGACACCGGGGAGCAGCTGGTCTGCTGCGCCTGCGGCCCCTGCTCGGTGCTGTTCGCCGGGGACGGGGCGGGCGAGGGGCGCTACCGGCTCGTTCCCCGGAGGCGGATCCGGCTGCCCCGGGTGGACACTGAGGTCCTGGGCGTGCCCGTCGGACTGGTCTTCTTCGTGCCCCGGGCCGACGGCACGGTCACCGCCGAGGGCCCGAGCCCGGCCGGGGCCATGCGGTGGGAGGTGGACGCGGCGGCCTGGCAGCGGCTCGCCGCGGCACATCCGCAGCTCGCCTCCATGGAGCCCGACGTCGAGGCCCTGCTCGTCAACACGGTCCACGGCCTCGACCACCACTGGCTCGTGCCGGTCGACGACTGCTTCCGCATGGTCGCCGTCGTACGCCGCGCATGGCAGGGCCTGTCCGGGGGCGGCGAGGTCTGGTCGGCCGTCGAGAGGTTCTTCGAGGACCTCACCGAGCGGTCGTGAGGACGCACTCCGCGACGCGGAGGCGAGGAAGGAGAGCACCCATGGGCACCATCAGGGTCGGCCGCGCCGCGGCCAAACCCGATCTGACCGGGCATGTGCGCGGTCTGCATCAGGGCAACAAGGGGCCGTACGAGCGGCAGGTCGGCCATCACAAGGACGGCACCGCCGACGCGCGCCGCTCCACCGGGATCCATTGGAAGCGGCACGACGCTCTCCTGGACGTCATGCCGAACATCCCTCCGGGATGAGGAACAGACAGTAGGGAGTCGCCGGAAATGACGGTCCAACGAGCGGGAAGCACATCGGCCGCGAGCACGGGTCAGCGGCTGCTGATGGCCGAGGCCGCGGTGGTCGGCGCTCTGGTACTGGCGTTGTTCGTGCGGGAGTTGCCGAGCCTGCGGCGCGAGCTGCGGATCTGGCGGATGGCCGGCGGACTGCGCGCCGGCCACCGCTACCCGTGAGCGCGCCGTGCACGAGTTGTCGATCGCGACCGCGATCATCGAGCGGGCCGACGAGCTCGCCCGGGCCCGCGGGACGGACGCCGTCTCGGCGGTGACCGTCCGGGTCGGCGAGCTGGCAGGGGTCGTTCCCGACGCCCTGGGTTTCGCCTTCGAGGTGGCCCGGGACGGTACCGCCCTCGCGGCGGCACGGCTCGTGGTCGAGCACGTCCCCGCGCAGGCCTACTGCGGCCCGTGCGCCGAGGAGTTCGCGGTGGGCATGCCGCCCTTCTTCTGGTGCCCGCGCTGCGACCGGCCCTCCACCGAGCTGCGCAGCGGCCGGGAGCTGGAGATCACCGGGATCGACTGACATCGACCGACCTGGACGAGGCCCCGCCGGAGCCCTGTGCTCCGCCGGGGCCTCGTCGTCCGCGGTTCAGCAGATGCGCGGCAGCTGCTCGCCGAGCGGCAGGTCGACCACCCGGGTGCCGCCGAGGCCGGTCGCGACCACGACCATGCCGGGGTGCTCGGCGACGCACTCACCGATCAGCGTGGCGCCGGCACCCTGCGGATGGGCGCGCATCGCCGCGAGGACCTCCTCCGCCGACTCGGGGGGTACGAAGGCGACGAGCCGTCCCTCGTTGGCTACGTACAGGGGGTCGAGGCCCAGGAAGCCACAGGCGTTGGCGACGGCGTCCGGCACCGGGACGGCCCGCTCCTGGAGGCGCACACCGGTGCCCGAGGCACGCGCGATCTCGTTGAGGGACGCGGCCAGACCACCGCGCGTGGGGTCGCGCAGCACGTGCAGGTCGGGGGTGACCGCGAGCATCGTCGCCACCAGGTCGGCGAGCGGGGCCGTGTCGCTGGCGATCTCCACGCCGAACTCGAGCCCCTCCCGCACGCTCATGATCGCCACGCCGTGCAGTCCGATCGGGCCGCTGACGATGACGGCGTCGCCGGGCCGCGCGCGCTGGGGCCGGATGTCCACTCCGTCGGGCACGAGTCCGACCCCGGCGGTGGTGACGTAGACCCCGTCGCCGTGCCCGGACTCCACCACCTTGGTGTCGCCGGTGGCCACCACGACGCCGGCCGCCTCGGCGGCCGTGCCCATGGCGCGTGCGATGCGCTCGACCACGGTCAGCGCCACGCCTTCTTCGAGGACGAAGGCCGCGGACAGGTAGGCGGGCTTGGCGCCGCTCATCGCGAGGTCGTTGACGGTGCCGTTGACCGCGAGGTCGCCCAGGCTGCCGCCGGGGAAGAACAGCGGCCTGACCACGTAGGAGTCTGTGGAGAACGCGAGCCTGGCGCCGCCCAGTCGAAGGACGGCGGAGTCGGCGAGTCCGGCGAGGGTGGGATTGCCGTAGGCGGGCGCGAACACCTGCTCCATCAGCTCGGCGGACAGGGCTCCGCCTCCGCCGTGCCCCATGACCACGACGGGCTGGTCGCGCAGCGGGGCGGGACACGACCAGTTGGCCGGGTCGACGGTGGTCTCGGAGAGTTCAGGCAACGGGGTTCATCTCCTCGCGCTCCGTGGCCCGTTCGGCCTGGGGTGCCTCGCCGCTCATCCGGCGGTACAGGTAGTAGGCCGCGCAGGCGCCCTCGCTGGAGACCATGGTTGCGCCGAGCGGGGTGCGCGGGGTGCAGGTGGTGCCGAACGCGGCGCACTCGGTCGGCTTGATCAGCCCCTGGAGCACCTCGCCGGCCCGGCACTCCGCGGGCTCCTCGGTGCGGATGCCGCTGACGTCGAAGCGGTGCTCGGCGTCGTACGCGCGGAACGCGTCGGTCAGCCGCCAGCCGCTCGACGGGATGGGACCGATACCGCGCCAGTTGCGGTCGGTGACCTCGAAGACCTCCTCGATCATGCGCACGGCGGCGGGGTTGCCGTCCTCGCGCACGGCACGCGCGTAGGCGTTCTCCACGCGGTGCTCGCCGCGCTCCAGTTGGAGCACGGCGCGGCGGATGCCCTCGAGGATGTCCAGCGGCTCGAAGCCGGTGACGACGAGCGGCACCCCGAACCGGTCGGCGAGCCGCGGGTATTCGGCCGTGCCCATGACGCTGCACACGTGCCCGGCGGCCAGGAAGCCCTGCACCCGGCAGGCCGGGGCCGTCATGATGGCCTCGATCGCGGGAGGCACCCGTACATGGGAGACGAGCAGGCTGAAGTTGTCCAGGCCCAGGCGGCGGGCCTGGTGCACGGCCATCGCGTTGGCGGGGGCCGTGGTCTCGAAGCCGATGGCGAAGAAGACCACCTCCCGGTCCGGGTTGCGGCGGGCCAGCTCCAGGGCGTCGAGCGGCGAGTACACCACGCGTACGTCGCCGCCCTCGCCCTTGACCCGGAACAGGTCTCGGTCGGTGCCGGGCACGCGGAGCATGTCGCCGAAGGAGCAGAAGATCACGCCGGGGCGCGAGGCGATCTCCAGCGCCTTGTCGATGACCTCCAGCGGGGTGACGCAGACGGGACAGCCGGGGCCGTGGATCAACTCGACCTGTTCGGGCAGCAGTTGGTCGATGCCGTGCCGGATGATGGAGTGGGTCTGCCCGCCGCACACCTCCATCAGCGCCCACGGCCGGGTGGCGGTGGCGCGGATGTCGTCCAGCAGCCGCCGGGCCAGCTCGGGGTCGTTGAACTCGTCGATGTACTTCACCGGGCCTCGCTCTCTCGGGTTTCCTCGGTCACGGCGGCGACCCCCGCGTCCCTGGCCGCCTGCTCCCAGGCGTCGCCGAACTCCTCCTCCAGCAGGCCCAGTTCCTCGAAGAGCTTCAGCGATGCCTGCGCCGACTCCTCGTCCAGACGCTGCAGCGCGAAGCCGACGTGCACGATGACGTACTCACCGACCCGCACCTCGGGGACGTACTCCAGGCACGCCTGTTTCTGCACTCCGCCGAAGTCGATGAGACCGGTGCGGGGTTCGGCGCTGTCGTCGATGGACACGACCTTGCCGGGCACTGCCAAACACATGGGTCACTCCTTCTGTCGTCCGTGCGCCGCGATCACCAGCTGACCGAGCGCCAACCCGCCGTCGCCCGGAGGGACTTCGCCGTGGCGGAGCACGGTGAAGCCGTCGCCGGACAGGAGATCCGTGCACTCCTGTTCCAGAAGCGCGTTGGCGAAGACGCCGCCGCTGAGGGCGACGACGGCGAGATCGGAGGCCCGGCGTGCGTGCCGGCAGATCTCCAGGACGGCCCGTGCGACGCCGCGGTGGAAACGCGCGGCGATCACGCCTGGCGGGGTGCCGCGCCTCAGGTCGGCGACGACGGCGCTCAGCACGGGTGCCGGGTCCGCCTGTACGGGGTCCGTCGTGATGCCGAATGCGTACGCCTGGGTGCCGGCGCCCCAGGCCGACGCGGCCACCGCCTCCAGCTCCAGAGCGGCCTGGGCCTCGTAGCCCGCGCGGTGGCACACGCCCACGAGCGAGGACACGGCGTCGAAGAGCCGTCCCATGCTGGAGGTGGGAACGCAGGCCACGTTGCGGGTCAACTGCCGTTGCAGAACGGCCAGTTCGTCGGAGGCGCAGGCGATGACGCTGGGCAGGTCCGGGTCCCACGGCAGGCCGGCGGCCCACAGCCGGGCCAGCGCGAGACGGCACGGGTTGACCACGCCCGCGTCTCCGCCGGGGAGCGGGGCGGGGGTCAGGTGGGCGAAGCGCCGGTAGCCGTCGTAGTCGGCGAGCAGGAACTCGCCACCCCAGACGGTGCCGTCGTCGCCGTAGCCGGTGCCGTCGAAGGCGACGCCGATCACGGGGGTCGTGACGCCGTGCTCCGCCATCGCCGAGGCGATGTGCGCGTGGTGGTGCTGGACGAACACCGGTGTGGGCTTGGGCAGTTGGAGTGCCCGCTGCCGGGCCCAGCGGGCCGAGTGGTACGCCGGGTGCCGGTCCGCGGCGAAGAGCACGGGCTTGACGCCGGTCAGGCGCCGCATGTGCAGTTCCGCCCCGCGTGCCGCCTCCAGGGTGGTCAGGTCGCCCATGTCGCCGATGTGCGGGCCGAGCCAGGCGTGGTCGCCCTCGCCGACGCACAGCGCGTTCTTCAGGTCACCGCCCACCGCGAGCGCCGGGCGCAGCTCCAGCGGCAGGCGCAGGGGGCGGGGCACGTATCCGCGGGAGCGGCGCAGCACCTGTTCGGTGCCGTCCTCGCGCACCCGCAGCAGCGAGTCGTCGCACGGTGAGGCGACGACCCGGTCGTGGGCGAGCCAGGCGTCGGCCAGTCCGGCGAGGCGGGTCAGTGCCTGGTCGTCGTCCGTGACGATCGGCTCCCCCGAACGGTTGCCGCTCGTCATGACCAGAGCCCGGGGACCCGGCGGGTCGCCGGGCAGCCCGAACAGCAGGGTGTGCACGGGGGTGTACGGCAGCAGCACGCCGACGTGCGGGCTGCCCGGGCACAGACCGGGCGCCAGGTGAAGGGTCGCGCCCGACGTACGCCGGCGCAGCAGGACGATGGGGCGGCGGGGACCGGTGAGGGCCTCGCGCTCGGCGGCGGAGACCTCGGCGAACCGCTCCACGTCGGCGAGGTCCGCGCACATCACCGCGAAGGGCTTGCCGCCCCGTTCCTTGCGGCCGCGCAGCGTGTCGACGGCGCGGGCGTCGGTGGCGTCACAGGCCAGGTGGTAGCCGCCGAGGCCCTTGACGGCGACGATCCGGCCGTCGGCCAGCAGCGCCCGCGCCGCCGTCAGGGCGTCGGCGTCCCGCGCTAGGTGGATGCCGCTGCCGAACCCGGGCACCAGACGCAGCCGGGGACCGCAGTCGGGACAGGCAACGGGCTGGGCGTGGAAGCGGCGGTCCGCGGGGTCGCCGTACTCCCGGGCGCAGGCGGGGCACATCGGGAAGCCGGTCATGGTGGTGAGGGCCCGGTCGTACGGCATCCCGGTGGCGATGGTGAAGCGGGGCCCGCAGTGGGTGCAGGTGACGAAGGGATGACGGTGCCTGCGGTCCGCCGGATCGGTCAGGTCACGCAGGCAGTCGGCACAGGTCGCCGTGTCGGGCGGGAGGTGGGTACGGCCCGGGGACTGCTCGGTGGATCGGATGGTGAAGGCGTCGTCGGCGCCGGTGACGGGCAGGTCCTCGACGTCCATGCCGGCCACGACGGCCAGCGGGGGAGGTTCCACGGTGAGGTGGTCGCAGAAGCGGGTGACGCCGTCCGGTGCGCCCTCCACCTCGATGAGCACGCCGTACGCGGTGTTGCTCACGAACCCGGTGAGCGTCAGGCCGGCGGCCAGGCGGTGCACGTACGGGCGGAAGCCCACGCCCTGCACCGTGCCGCGCACCGTGACGCGGCGGCGGACGGCCTGGGTGGCGGGTGCCGTCACGAGAGGCGGCCGGCCGAGAGGCCCGCGTCCTTGTGCGGGTGCTCGTGGACGTGGGGGTGCGGCGCGAGAGGTGGCCGGTGGGCGGGCGCCCCGTCCCGTACGGCGAGCACCCGCTCCAGGACGGCGTCGACGCCGTCCCCGCTGCGGGCGCACGACCGGACGATCTCCACTCCGGGATTGACCTGCCGCACATGGGCGTCGAAGGCCGCCGCGTCGAAGCCGGCCGGCTCGGCGAGGTCGGTCTTGGTGAGCACGACCAGATGGGCGGAGGCGAATGCGGTGGGGTACTTCAGCGGCTTGTCCTCGCCCTCCGTCACGGCCATCAGGACGATCCGCAGGCTCTCGCCGAGGTCGTAGGAGGCCGGGCAGACGAGGTTGCCGACGTTCTCCACGAAGAGCAGCGCGGTGTCCCCGGGCAGCCAGCTCTCCACGTGGCCGCGCACCTGCCTGGCCTCCAGGTGGCAGAGCCCGTCGGTCAGCAGCTGTTTCACCGGTGCTCCCGAGCGGGCCAGCCGGCGGGCGTCGTTCTCGGTGGCCAGGTCGGCGGTGAGCGCGGCCACCGGGATGCCCCGCTCCACCGCACGGGCCAGGACCCGTCCGAGCAGCTCCGTCTTGCCACTGCCCGGACTGGACAGCAGGTTGACGATGGTCACTCCACGCCTGGCCAGGTCGCTGCGCAGGCTCGCCGCCAGGCCGTCGTTCTTCGCGAGGACGGCCTGGGTGACGTCCACGGAATCGCACATGCGCTGCTCCTCGGGCCGGTGTCGGAGGAACCGGAGTGATCCGGTCCGTCACCGATCCTCGGCGCCGCCTGCCACGGGGACGGCGAGCCCGGCCGCGGACAGGTCCGCAGATTCCTCCGGGCGGCTCAACGCAGGGGTGGCCGCGGGGTCGGCGAGCAGCACCGGGACCAGCCGGTGCAGAGCCTCGGCGGCCCGCCCGACCGCGTCGCGCACCGGAGCGCTCAGGCCGGGCACGATGTCCTCGTCCGGATCCGGCCGGTCCTTCGGCTCGCAGGCGAGCACGAGGACGCGCGGCAGCGGCCCTTCGCCCAGGTGCGCGGCCAGGGCCAGCACCTTGGCCGGGTCCATGCCGTGCGCCTCGGGCGGGGCGGCGGCGCGGGTGCCGTCGGGGACCTCCGCCTCGATCAGGGACAGCGTGCCGGGCGGGTGGCCCCGTTCGGCCGCGTCGACCAGGACGGCGATGTCGTAACCGTCGAGCAGCTCGTAGGCGAGGTCCAGGCCGCGGATGCCGAAGTCCCGCACCCGCACCTCGGGCGGCAGCAGACGGCGCTCCAGGACGCGGATCACCTCGGGGCCGAAGGAGTCGTCCGCGAGGAAGATGTTGCCCACGCCCGCCACGAGCACACGCGCGTTCACAGGGCGTCCCCGGCGGGCGGGGAGAGGGGACGGGCGCAGCTCCCGGGAAGCTTGCGGACGAACGCCGACCGCAGGGCGTGGTAGTCGGCCCGGGGATCGAAGAAGATGGCGCGCATACGGGCGAGTTCCTCGCGCCGGTACTCCGCGAGCGGCCGTTCGTTCTCGTCCGTCCGCCGTGCCGCGGCCTTCGCCGTGATGCGCTGCAGGAGGTCCGGGGCGTCGCCCAGTCCGGCCGCGAGGCGCGCGGTCTCGGCGCTGAACTCCTGCGCGGCGACGGGGACAAGACGGTCCACGAGTCCGATGCGGGCGGCGTGCGCGGCACTCATCGGCAGCGCCTCCTCGGTCAGCTTCTGGGCCGTTCGCGCTCCGACGCGGCGCGGCAGCGTGTAGGTCCAGAACTCGGAGCCGTACAGGCCCATCCGCCGGTAGTGCGGATTGAGGACGGCGCCCGTACGGCACCACACCTCGTCGGCCGCGAGGGCGAGCATCAGACCGCCGGCCGCCGCGTTGCCGCCGACCGCCGCGACCACCAGCCGGTCGGTGGTGCGCAGGACCGCCTCGACCAGGTCGTCCATGGCGTTGAGGTTCACCCAGGACTCGCCGGCGGGGTCGGCGGCGGCCTCGATGACGTTCAGATGGATGCCGTTGGAGAAGAAGTCCCGCCCTCCGTCGAGGACCAGGACCGAGGTGGAGCGGGTGAGGGCGTAGCGGTAGGTGGCGAGCAGCCGGCGGCAGTGGTCCGTGCTCATCGCGCCGCCGGGGAAGGAGAAGGACAGGAAGCCGACGTCGCCGAGCTGCCGGTAGCGGATGTCCGTCCAGGTGCGCCGCTCGGCGGGCAGTTCCAGCGGGACGGGCATCTCCGGCAGCCGGAGCGCGGGGTCGCCGGTGCCCGCGCGTGCCGTCGCGGCGCCGGACGGGGACGGGAGGCCGTCGAGCACGGAGGCCGCCGGGCGGCGGAAGGGCGCCGGGTCGCCGGACGCCTTGCGGGGGCGCAGCTCCGGAATCCATACCGCGCCGTCCACGGTGGCCCGGCAGATCGCTCCCGCGCGGGTGGCGAGCAGTTCGCCGGGGCGGCCGCGGAGCCTGTCCTCCGGGTGCCCGCCGTGCAGGAACACCTCGTGGCCGAGGAGTTCGTCCAGGACGCCGGGCTGCGAGTCGGCGCCGCGGAGTTTGCGGAGCACCGTCCGGGTGCTGTCCTTCTCCCAGTCGATCCAGCGCCGCTCCTGGCGGAAGAAGTCGCGCCACACCACGTCGGCCCCGGGATCGCTCTGCGACCGCGGTTTGTACGAGCCCTCGGCGTACCGCTGCACGGCCTGCAGGACGGCGGCCGACGCGGCGTCGGACAGCTCGTTGCGGTACAGGTCGCTCTTGCCCACGGGCGGGACGGTGAAGGACTCCGACGCCCAGATGTCCCCCGCGTCCATCGCGGCCTCGGCCTGGAGGACCGTCACTCCCCAGTGCTGCGCCTCCTCGTCGATCGCCCAGTCCAGGGAGGCGGGGCCGCGGTCGCCGGGTGGTCCGGGGTGCACGATGAGGCAGGTGTGCTCCTGCCACACGTCCTCGGGCAGCGCCGTCTTCAGCATCGGCGCGACGATCAGTTCCGGCTGCACCTCGGTCACGGCGGCGCGAATGGCGTCGGCGCCGTGCGAGGCGAGAACGACGTCCACCCGGTGTTCCAGGTCCGACAGTTCCGCGTACACGCGCTGGGACAGGCTGTTGAACGCACTGACGACGAGCAAGATGTCCATGACCCGGCATACTCGCCGTTCCAGGTGTCCGCGAAAAGGATCACCGCGGCGTTTCGGCCGCCTCCGTCAGCTCCCTTGCTCCATCTGGAGCGCACCTTCGGTCCGGCCCGCGGGAAGACTCCGGACGGGTCGTCACTCGGCTCCGACCAACGCCCGCACCTCGAACTCTTCGTAGGTGTCGGGGACTTCGGGCCGGCTCAAGACCGTGCCGAGCCAGCCGAGGAGGAAGCCGGCCGGAATCGAGACGATGCCGGGGTTCTGGAGAGGGAACCAGGCGAAGTCGGCGGACGGGTAGAGCGAGTCGTGGGTGGAGGAGACGACGGGTGAGAACACCACGAGGAGGACCGAGCACAGCAGGCCGCCGTAGAGGCTGAGGAGGGCACCCGTCGCGGTGAAGCGGCGCCAGAACAGGGTGTAGACGAGGGTGGGCAGGAGGGCCGAGGCGGCGATGGCGAAGGCGAGGAAGGCCAGGGTGGCGCTGTTGGCGCCCCAGGCCACGAGGGCGAGCAGCATGCCGAGGACACCGATGACGGCCGCGGCGAGCCGGGCGACGAGGAGTTCCTCGGTCTGCTCGACCCGCCCCTTGCGGACGACCTCGCCGTAGAGGTCGTGGGCGAGTGAGGAGGCCGCGGCGAGGGTGAGGCCGGCGGCGACCGCGAGGAGCGTGACGAACGCCAGGCAGGACAGGAGGGCTGTCAGGACGCCCCCGCCGAGCGCGTGCGCGAGCAGCAGGACGGCAGCGTCCCCCTTGCGGTCCGTGCGGGCGATCGTCTCGCGGCCCACGATGGCGGTGGCGCCCAGGCCGAGCACGCCCGCCGCCAGGCAGACCAGGGACACCAGGCCCGTCGCCCAGACCACCGAGGTGCGCAGGACGCTGCTCGAGCGCGGTGCGAGCAGCCGCATCATGACGTGCGGGAGCGCGGCGAGGCCCAGCACGATCGCCAGTTCCAGGCTGAAGAAGTCCAGCTTGCTGGTGGTGCCGGCGCCGTAGCGCAGGCCGGGTTCTAGGAAGCGTGCGCCCATGCCGCTGTGGCCGGCGGCCGCGGCGAGCAGGGCGTCGATGCTCCAGTGGTAGTGGTGCAGCACCATCACGGCGGTCACCGAGACGCCCGCGATGAGCATGACGGCCTTGACGATCTGGATGAAGGTGGCACCGGGCATGCCGCCGAGGGCGGCGTACACGATGACGACCGTGCCGATGGCGACGACACACAAGGCGCGGGTGGCCGCGCCGGGTTCGCCGGTGAACTGGGTCAACAGGGCCACGCTGCCCACCAGTTGGGCCACGAGGTAGAGAGTGGTGACGGCCAGGGTGCACAGGCACACGGCGAGCCGCACGGACCGCTGCCGGGCCGGCATGCGCAGTGCGACGGTGTCGCCGAAGGTGAACCGGCCCGCGTTGCGCAGGGGTTCGGCGATGAGCAGCAGGACCATCATCCAGGCCATCGCGGTGCCGCCGAGGTAGAGGAGCCCGTCGTAGCCGGTGAGGGCGACCAGGCCGGTGCTGCCCAGGAGGGTGGCGGCGGAGAGGTAGTCGCCGCACATCGCCAGTCCGTTGCGCAGGGGTGTCATGGTGCGGTTGCCGAGGTAGAACTCGCCGATCTCGTCGCGGTGCGGCGCGGTCAGCAGCACGCTGAAGAGGGTGACGACGACCACGGCGAGGAAGAGCAGGAACGTCAGCCGCAGGCTGAAGCGGTCCGCGAAGACGGCCGCGGTCGTCACCATGTGCGGGACCTACCGGCGCGGTGCGGGGCGGGACGCCGGGCGGGAACGTCCGGCCGGCCGGGCTCCCGATGCAGGGGGCGGGTGCGCAGGCCGCGGGAGACCGGGTCGGCGCAGGTGCGCATCTGAGCGAGCCTGCGCCGTGCGATCAGGGCCATCATCACGAACTGGCCGAGACCGAGGGCCAGGCCGAGGGTGAGGTGACCGCTCAGCGACGTGTTCATGAGGCCGGGGGTGAAACTCGACAAAAGGACGTACAGCAGGAACCCGCCGACGGCGGCGGACGTCATCCGGACTCCGGATCGGCGGTGGGCATGGCGCAGCACCTGGAATTCGGAGCTGCCCGAAATCTCGTTCTTCGCCTGCTCGGCATTCACGCGGGCACACCTTCTACCATGCGGAATCTGTGGGGGATTGGTGAATCTGGAATCGCCGGTATCCGGATTCCTTCGGGTTCTGATCAGGTGGGGGTGAATCCGGGAGCCGGAGTATTGCAGCGCGCCCTTTGAACTATCAAGCGCACGGATGAGTGAAATTCCGAACGGTTTATCTTCGGGAGGCTGTCCCTTATCCCCGGGAGGTTGTCTTGAATGCAACGCTGCCGGGTGCCGGTCCGGCGCCCCGCACCGCGCGCCGCGGCAACTTAAGTGAACGGTTAACCAACTGTTGACACCCCTGGGAACCGAGCGCGCAATGAGTCCTGACATGGGGGTGTGACATGCAGGTTCCCGCTCCGTTCGAGTACCAGCGGGTGCACAGCGTCGGCGAGGCGATCGCGCTCCTGGACCGGCTCGGCGACACGGCACGGCTGGTGGCCGGAGGCCACAGCCTGCTCCCGATGATGAAGCTCAGGCTGGCCAACTTCGAGTACCTGGTCGACATCAACGAGCTGCACGACGAGCTCGGCTACATCCGTGTCGAACCGGGCCTGATACGTATCGGGGCGATGACCCGGCACCGGGAGCTGCTGGAGTCCGGCGAACTGGCCGTGGCCTTCCCGATCTTCCGTGACGCGGAGCGCGTCATCGCCGACCCCGTGGTCCGCAACCGCGGCACGCTCGGCGGCTCGCTGTGCCAGGCCGACCCGTCCGAGGATCTTTCCGCCGTGTGCACGACACTGGGCGCGTCCTGTGTCATCCAGGGGCTCGGCGGCGAGCGGGTCGTGTCGATGGAGGACTTCCACCAGGGCCCGTACGAGACGGCGGTCGGCGACGCCGAGATGCTCACCGAGGTGCGCTTCCCGGTGCGCCCGGGCGGGTCGAGCGCCTACGAGAAGGTCGAGCGGCGGGCCGGTGACTGGGCCGTCGTCTCGGCCGGCGCGGCCGTCTGGCTCGACGGCGGGACGGTCGCCGACGCCCGGGTGGGACTCGCCGCCGTCGGCCCGAACACCGCCGGCATCGCGGGCATCGCCGACATGATGCGCGGACATCCGCCCGGCGAGGAACTGTACGCGCGGGCCGGGGACATCGCCGCCGAGGCCTGTTCGCCGGTGACCGACCGGCGCGGCAGCGCCGAGTACAAGCGCCATCTGGCGCGCGAGCTGACCGTGCGGGTACTGCGCCGGGCAGTGGCCCGGGCGAGCGGACAGGAGGCGTGAACGTGCAGGTCACGATGATCGTCAACGGCGAAGAGGTCACCCGGGACATCGAGGGCAGGCTGCTCCTCGTCCACTTCCTGCGCGACCACCTGCGGCTGACCGGGACGCACTGGGGCTGCGACACCAGCAACTGCGGTACGTGCGTGGTGTGGCTGGACGGCGAGCCGGTCAAGTCCTGCACCGTGCTGGCCGCGATGGCGGGCGGCCACGAGGTGCGCACCGTGGAGGGGCTGGAGCAGAACGGCGAACTCGACCCCGTGCAGCGGGGGTTCGTCGAGTGCCACGGCCTGCAGTGCGGCTTCTGCACTCCGGGCATGATGATGACCGCGCGTGCCCTGCTGGACCGTAACCCCGACCCGTCCGAGCAGGAGATCCGCGAGGCGATCTCCGGGCAGATCTGCCGCTGCACCGGTTACGCCACCATCGTCCGCTCCATCCGGTGGGCGGCGGCCGAGGAGGCCGGTACCCGGACGACGGCCACGGAGGCGAGCGCACCATGACCACGACCGCACCCGACGGCCACCGCACCGCGTTCGTCGACAACGACCAGAAGCCCTGCGGGCACGGGCGGATGCTCCGCAAGGAGGACCCTCGCTTCGTGCGCGGCAAGGGCCGCTACGTCGACGACCTCCAGCTTCCCGGCATGCTGCACCTGGCCATCCTGCGCTCGCCCCTCGCCCACGCGCGCGTGGTGTCCGTCGACACCACCCTGGCCGAGGCGCATCCGAAGGTCCGCCTGGTGGTGACCGGCGCGATGCTCGCCGAGAAGGGCCTCGCGTGGATGCCGACCCTCTCCAACGACGTCCAGGCCGTCCTCGCCACCGACAAGGTGCGCTTCCAGGGCCAGGAGGTCGCCTTCGTCGTCGCCGAGGACCGCTACGCGGCCCGCGACGCCCTGGAGTTGATCGACGTCGAGTACGAGCCGCTCGACCCGGTGATCGACGTCCGCACCGCCCTCGCGCCCGACGCGCCCGTCATCCGCGACGACCTGGAGGGCAAGCAGGACAACCACTGCTTCGACTGGGAGACCGGCGACGCCGCCGAGACCGACGCCGTCTTCGCCCGGGCCGACGTCGTGGTCAAGCAGGACATCGTCTATCCGCGCGTGCATCCGGCGCCCATGGAGACGTGCGGCGCGGTCGCCGACTACGACGCCGTCGACGGCAAGCTCACCCTGTGGTCCACCACCCAGGCGCCGCACGCCCACCGCACCCTGTACGCCATCGTCGCGGGGCTGCCCGAGCACAAGATCCGCGTGGTCTCCCCCGACATCGGCGGCGGCTTCGGCAACAAGGTGCCGATCTACCCCGGATACGTCTGCGCGATCGTGGGCTCCCTGCTCACCGGCAAGCCCGTGAAGTGGGTGGAGGACCGCTCGGAGAACCTCATCACCACCGGGTTCGCCCGCGACTACATCATGCGCGGCGAGATCGCGGCGACGCGCGAAGGGCGGATCCTCGCCGTCCGGACCCATGTCCTCGCCGACCATGGCGCGTTCAACGGCACCGCCGCACCCGTGAAGTACCCGGCCGGCTTCTTCGGCGTCTTCACCGGCAGCTACGACATCGAGGCCGCGCACTGCAGGATGACGGCCGTCTACACCAACAAGGCGCCCGGCGGGGTGGCGTACGCCTGCTCGTTCCGCATCACCGAGGCGGTGTACCTGGTCGAGCGGATGGTGGACTGCCTGGCGTACGAACTCGGCATGGACCCGGTGCAGTTGCGGACGAAGAACTTCATCCGGCCCGAGCAGTTCCCGTACCGGACCAAGACCGGCTGGGTGTACGACTCCGGGAACTACGCGCCCACCATGGAGCTGGCGACCCGGCTCGCCGGATACGCCGAACTGCGCGCCGAGCAGGCCGAGAAGCGGGCCCGGGGCGAACTCATGGGCATCGGGGTGTCGTTCTTCACCGAGGCGGTCGGCGCCGGGCCCCGCAAGGACATGGACATCCTCGGGCTCGGCATGGCGGACGGCTGCGAACTGCGGGTGCATCCCACCGGCAAGGCGGTCGTACGGCTGTCGGTGCAGAGCCAGGGGCAGGGCCACGAGACGACGTTCGCGCAGATCGTCGCCGAGGAACTCGGCATCCCGCCGCAGGACATCGAGGTCGTGCACGGCGACACCGACCAGACACCCTTCGGGCTCGGCACGTACGGCAGCCGCTCCACACCCGTCTCGGGCGCGGCGGCGGCACTGGTCGCCCGCAGAGTGCGCGACAAGGCGCGGCTGATCGCCTCCTCGATGCTGGAGGTGTCCGTCGCCGACCTGGAGTGGGAGAAGGGCTCCTTCCAGGTGGCGGGCGACCCCAAGGCGTCGGTGACCATCCAGGACGTCGCCATGCGCGCGCACGGCGCGGGCGATCTGCCCGAGGGAGTTGAGGGCGGCCTGGACGCGCAGATCTGCTACAACCCGGAGAACCTCACCTATCCGCACGGCGCCTACATCTGCGTCGTCGACATCGACCCGGGCACCGCGAAGGTCACCGTCCGCCGCTTCGTCGCGGTCGACGACTGCGGCACCCGTATCAACCCGATGATCATCGAGGGGCAGGTGCACGGCGGGCTCACGGACGGCGTCGGCATGGCGCTGATGGAGATGATCGCCTTCGACGAGGACGGCAACTGCCTGAGCGGGTCGCTGATGGACTACCTCATCCCGACCTCCCTCGAAGTCCCCGACTGGGAGACGGGGTTCACGGTCACCCCGTCCCCGCACCATCCCATCGGCGCCAAGGGGGTCGGCGAGTCCGCGACGGTCGGCTCACCGCCCGCGATCGTCAACGCCGTCGTCGACGCGCTGAAGCCCTTCGGTGTCCGGCACGCGGACATGCCGCTCACTCCGTCACGGGTGTGGGAGGCCATGCAGGGCCGGCCCGTGCCGCCGATCTGAAGGTGGTCGCGATGACCGGCACAGTGAGCGCGCGGGCGCTCGAACTCACCCGGCGGCGGGTGCCGTTCGTGCACGCGCGCGTGGTGCGCGCCCAGGCGCCGGCCTCCGCGCATCCGGGCGACGAGGCCATCGTCCACGGCGACGGCACGATCGACGGCTTCGTCGGCGGCCACTGCGCGGAGGGGTCGGTGCGCACGGCTGCGCTGGGCGCCCTGCACGGCGGCGGGCCGCTGCTGCTGCGTGTGCTGCCGACGGGCGAGGACGTGTTCCCGGAGACACCGGGTGCGCAGGTCGTCGTCAACCCCTGTCTGTCGGGCGGTGCGCTGGAGATCTTCTTGGAGCCCGTCCTGCCGCCGCCGCTCATCGAGGTCGCCGGGGACACACCGATCGCCGAAGCCTTCCTCGCCCTGGCCGAGGTGCTGGGCTACGCCACCGCGCGGTCGCTGCCGGACGGCCGGCCCGCCGACCACACGGCGGCGGTGATCGTGGCGGGGCAGGGCCACGGTGACGCCGAGTCGGTGCGCGCCGCCCTCGACGCGGACGTCCCGCACATCGCGCTCGTCGCCAGCCGCCGGCGCGGCTCCGCCCTGCTCGACGAACTCGGCCTCGGCCAAGGGGAACGGGACCGGATCCACTCCCCCGCCGGCCTGGACATCGGCGCCCGCACCGCGCCCGAGATCGCGCTGTCGATCCTGGCCGAGGTGGTGGAGGCCGTACGGGCGAGGCCCGTGGTCCTCGCGGCGCGACCGGCCGAGGCCGTCGACCCGGTGTGCGGGATGACGGTGACCGTACGGGCCGACACGCCTCATCTGGCCACGGACGACGGCGAGTTGTGGTTCTGCGGCACCGGCTGCCGGGACCGGCACGCCGCGGGGCTGGCGGGCTAGGACGTGAGCGAGTTGTTCAGCGGTGCGCAGGAGGTACGGCAACGCCTGGACGCGGTCGGCCACTTGGTCGACGACGGCACCGCGACCGCCCTCTTCCTGGCCACCGTCCTCGACCGGCCGCTCCTGGTGGAAGGCGAGCCCGGCGTCGGCAAGACCAGCCTCGCCAAGGCCCTCGCCCAGGCGCTGGACACCCCGCTGATCCGGCTCCAGTGCTATGAGGGGCTCACGCAGGGCGAGGCCCTGTACGAGTGGAACCACCAGCGCCAGCTCCTCGCCATCCGGCTCACCGAGGCGCGCGGCGGACAGCTCTCCGACGCCGACGTGTTCACCGAGGAGTTCCTGCTCGACCGGCCCCTGCTGCGGGCGGTACGGCACGCGGGGCCGCTGCCGCCCGTCCTGCTGATCGACGAGATCGACCGGGCCGACGACGAGTTCGAGGCGCTGCTCTTCGAGTTCCTCGGTGAATGGTCCATCACCGTGCCCGAGTTGGGCACCTTCGCCGCCGTACGCCCACCCGTCGTCCTGCTCACCTCCAACCGCAGCCGCGAACTGCACGACGCACTGCGCCGCCGCTGCCTCTACCACTGGATCGACTTCCCCTCCCCCGAGCGCGCCGCGCAGATCCTGCGCCGCTCGGTACCGGCCGCGTCCGAGCCGCTGATCGCCTCCGCGACGCAGTTCATCGGCGGGGTGCGCCGCCTCGACCTGGACAAGGCGCCGGGGATGGCGGAGGCGATCGACTGGGTCTCCGCGCTGGCGGCACTGCGCGTCGCACGGCTGACGCGTGCCGACGTCGTCGGCACGCTCAGCACGGTCGCCAAGAGCCCCGACGACCGCATCGCCATCACCGAGGCGCTCGACCAGCTGGGTCCTGCCGAACAGGCGAGGCGATCGTGAGCTTCCTGCCGGCCGTCGACCGGGCCGCCTTCGCCGTCGCGTTCGCCGACCGGCTCAGGCAGCACGGGGTGGCGGTGGAGCTCACGGCCACGCAGGACTTCGTACGGGCGCTCGTCGCGGTGCCCCCCGTGTCCCGGACGGCGCTGTACTGGTCGGCCCGGGTCACGCTCGTCCGTCGCAGGCCGGACCTGACGCGGTTCGACGAGGTCTTCGGCGCCGTCTTCGGTGAGGCCCTGCTGTCCCTCGACCCGAACGCCCGGCGCGACGGCGCGCGGTCCGGGCCGCGCGGGGGCGACGCCCGTTCACCGGCGCCGGGCGAGCCGTACGACGTCTCCGGCGCATCCGGTGACCGGCGCGGTCTGCCGTGGGTGACCCTGCCGCCCGTCGTCGCGGACGCGGACCGGCGTGACGACGTGGAGCTTGCCGTGCCGCAGCGTCTGCCCAGCGATCTCGCCGGGGTCCTGAACACGCCGTTCGAGCAACTCGACGCCGTACAGGCGCAGTTGCTCGGCCGGTGGCTGGAGCGGGCGCTGCGGGAGTGGCCCGTGCGCCGGTCGCGCCGGTTCGCGGTGCGGCCGGGCGGCCCCCGGGTGGCGATCCGCGAGACGGCGGCCCAGGCGCGGCGCACCGGCTGGGACCCGGTCCATCTGGTGCGCACCGGACCCGTGCGCCGGCCCCGCCGGGTGGTGGTGCTGTGCGACGTGAGCCGGTCGATGGAGGCGCAGGCAAGGGCGTATCTGCATCTGATGCGGGCGCTGGCACTGACCACCCACGCCGAGGTCTTCGCCTTCGCGACCTCGCTGACCCGGCTGACCACGACGCTGGGCAACCGTTCGACCGAGGCGGCGCTGGAGGAGGCGACGGAACGGGTCGCGGACCGGTTCGGCGGTACGCGGATCGCGCACTGCCTGTCGACGCTGCTCGCCTCGCACCACGGGGGCACGGTGCGCGGCGCGGTGGTCCTGATCGGTTCGGACGGCTGGGACGGCGATCCGCCGGAGCGGCTGGCCGCGGCCATGGCCCGGCTGCGGCGCCGCGCGCACCTGGTCGTCTGGCTGAACCCGCGCGCCGCGACGCCGGGCTTCGTCCCGCGTACGACGACGATGGCCGCGGCGCTTCCGTACGTGGACCTGCTGCTGCCGGCGGACACCTTCGGAGATCTGCTGCGGGTGCCGGGCGAGGTGGCGCGGCACGTGCGCCGGCGCTGAACGGCCCGGGCGGGAGGCTGCCCGGGCCGTCTGCCGTGGCCGGCGCCGCACGACGGCACCGGCGGCCCGGTCAGGTGGCGGGCATCAGCCGAACATGCCGGGCTGATAGTCGCCGGCGGGCTGCTGGACGATGACGTTGAAGCGGTTGTAGAGGTTGATCAGGGCGATGGTGGCCACGAGGGCGGCGAGCTGCTCCTCGTCGAAGTGCTTGGCGGCGTTCTCCCAGACATCGTCCGGGACGCCACCGGCCGCGTCCGCGATGCGGGTGCCCTGCTCCGCCAGTTCCAGCGCGGCGCGCTCGGCGTCGCTGAAGACCTTGGCCTCGCGCCAGGCGGCGACCATGTGAAGTCGCTGCGGATCCTCGCCCGCGGCCAGGGCGTCCTTGGTGTGCATGTCGGTGCAGAAGCCGCAGCCGTTGATCTGACTGGCGCGCAGCTTCACCAGTTCGCCCGTCGCGGCCGGCAGTGTCGAGTCCGCCACGACCTTGCCCGCCGCGTTGATGTGCTTGAGCAGCTTCCCTGCGATCGCGTTGTCGAAGAGGCTCATGCGAGCTTCCATGGTGCGCTCCTGTGTGCCGTTGTCCGGTGGGTACACCTCGTTGACGGCACGACCCGGCAGGATGTGACACGCACCGGTGTGACCTGCGTCTCCTAGCTCCACAAGGTGACGTGGACGGCCGGCCTGAAGCGGCCCGCGGTCACGCCCGCGCCGCGCAGCATGGCCTGGGTGGCGCGGGGCGTGGTGACGAAGCGCCGCAGTTCCGCGGCGACCGGGGGCGCCTCGCGGTCGTGGAGGGAGAGCAGGTTCCAGGAGCCGCGGGCCGGCAGATGGGGGCCTTCGAGCCGCCGAAGATGCCCGTCGGACAGATCCCTCGCCACGGCGAAGGCCACCGCCAGGGCGATCCCCTTGCCGCGTTTGGCCTCGTCCACCGCGGCCGCGTGGCTCTGGAAGATGCGCTGGTTGTGCTCGGGGACGCTCAGGCGGCGCAGTACCGAGGGGACCAGCCCGGCGCGGCCCACGGCGGAGGGACCGAGCAGCCAGGTCTGCTCGCGCAGCTCCGTGACGCCGGCGCCGCCCGCGGCGAGCGGATGGTCGGGGCCGACGACCGCGATCACCTGGTAGTTGAGGAAGTGGGTGCAGGTCATGGTGTCGTCGAGGGTGGCCGGGCGGGGCCCGACGGCCACGTCGACCGCGCGGTTGAGAAGCAGCGCGCCGAACCGCTCCGGGTCGTGCACGCTCAGTTCCACGTCCAGGTCGGCGGCGCGCTGGGCGAACAGCTCGATGAGGCCGGGCGCCGCGTGCTCGGCGAACAGGCTGGAGGCGGCCAGGCGCAGCAGCCGCCGGCCGGAGCCGGCCCGCCGCACCTCGAGGATGGTGCGGTCCTGCAGGCCCAGCATCTCGGTCGCGCGGCTGGCGAGCCGCAGCCCTCCGGGCGTGAACGCCAGACCGTGCGCGGTCCGGGTGAACAGCTTGTCGCCGAGTTCCCGGCGCAGGTGGGCGATGTGCATCGAGACGGCGGCTTCCGTCACGGCGAGGTCGGCCGCGGCCGCCTTCACCGAACCGAGGCGCACGGTGGCTGAGTAGGCCCGTAGTTGTGCCGGGGTCAACGAGAACCTCCCCGCTCTCCACGGGTGTGCATCACCTGTGACCTGCACCTCAAATTAGCGCACCAGTTCCCCGGGAGCCACTGGCATGGGTGGCCGGTGGGGTACAAGCGACGCCTGGTGCAGGAGGGTTCAGGCTTGGTCCATCAGCCCGGCGGCGAGCGTCGCGCCCAGCTCCCAGCACGCCTCGAGGTCGGCCTTGGCCGGCTCCCCCGTCACCGTGACGGGCCGGGCGGCCGCCTTCCAGCCGAGACCGGTCGTGATCGTCCCGATCCCCCGCACCGCGCCCGTGACGTCGCTCCCGCCGTGCACGTAGTAGCCGAAGGGCCTGCCCCGGGTCGCGTCCAGGCACGGGTAGTAGATCTGGTCGAAGAAGTGCTTCAGCGCCCCGGACATGTAGCCGATGTTGGCCGGGGTGCCGAGGACGAAGGCGTCGGCGGCGAGCACGTCGGACGCCGTGGCCGCGAGGGCCGGCCGGCGCACGACCTCGACGCCCTCGATCTCGGGCGCGGTCGCGCCGGCGACGACGGCCTCCAGCATGGCCTGGCAGTTCGGCGAGGGTGTGTGATGCACAATCAGCAAGGTGGGCACGCCTGGCACCCTAGTTCAGGCGCCGGACGCGGCCGCCCCCGGCCGAACGCCGATTCAGAAGCGACACCGCTGAATCCGATGAAAAGGACTTGTTGGACTTCAGAATCATGCGCGAGCACAGTGAAGCGCATGACCCACCTCGCACGTCCCGAGCGCTACGACGGCACCATGCGCTACCGGCGGACCGGTCGCTCCGGTCTGGACCTCCCGCTCCTCTCCCTCGGCTACTGGCACAACTTCGGCGACGACAAGCCGTTCGAGACGCAGCGCGAGATCGCCCTGCGCGCCTTCGACCTCGGGATCACCCATCACGACCTGGCGAACAACTACGGCCCGCCGTACGGCTCCGCCGAGATCAACTTCGGCCGGCTGATGAAGCAGGACCTCGGGCCGTACCGCGACGAGCTGGTGATCTCCACGAAGGCCGGCTGGGACATGTGGCCCGGCCCGTACGGCCAGGGCGGCGGTTCGCGCAAGTACATGCTCGCCTCGCTGGACCAGTCGCTGGAGCGCATGGGCCTGGACTACGTCGACATCTTCTACTCCCACCGTCTCGACGCGACGACTCCGCTGGAGGAGACGATGGGCGCGCTCGACACGGCGGTGCGCCAGGGCAAGGCCCTCTACGTCGGCATCTCCTCCTACGACGCCGAGCGCACCCGTGAGGCGGTGGCGATCCTGCGCGATCTGGGCACTCCGCTCCTCATCCACCAGCCGTCGTACAGCATGCTCAACCGCTGGATCGAGACGGAGGGTCTGCTGGACGCTGCGCAGGAGGAGGGCTTCGGGGTCATCGGCTTCACGGCGCTCGCCCAGGGGTTGCTGACCGGGCGCTACCTGAACGGCGTGCCCGAGGGCTCGCGGGCCGCGGCGGGCACGTCGTTCGACACGTCCTGGCTGTCGGAGGACATGCTGGTCAGGCTGCGCGCGCTGAACGACATCGCGGCCCGGCGCGGACAGAGCCTCGCCCAGATGGCCCTGGCCTGGGCGCTGCGGGACGAACGGGTCACGTCACTGGTCATCGGCGCCTCGCGCACCGAGCAGCTCGAGCAGAACGTCGCCGCGCTGGAGAACCTCGACTTCAGCGCCGAGGAGCTGGCCGAGATCGACAAGTACGCCGCCGACGGCGGTGTCGACCTGTGGCGGGACGCCCGGCTGGGCAACCTCGGCTCGAACTGAAGCCCCGGCCGAGCGTTCGCCTCAGCACAGCACGCGCAGCGCTCCCGGCAGGACCCTGGCCGTGACGGGCAGGACGGCGTCGACCTCTCCGTCGGCGCCGTAGGGCACGTCACGGTCGGCGGAGATGTGGATCTCCCTGCCGCGCAGGACGCGCACCTGCGGCCGGTCGACGTGGCCGCCCGTCTTCAGCTCGTTCATCAGGGCGAAGAAGAGCCGCCGGGGCGCCTCGCTGATCAGCACGATGTCCAGCAGGCCGTCGTCCACCCGGGCGCCCGGGGCGACGAGCCGGCCGGAGCCGTAGTAGCCGGAGTTGGCGGCCACCACCGTGTAGCCGGTGTGCAGGTGTTCCTCGCCGTCGATCGTGACCCGGTAGCGGGCCGGCCGCCAGGTGGTGACGGCCCGCAGCCCGCCGGCGTAGTAGGAGGCGGCGCCGCGCAGCAGCTTGGCGTGGTTGGCGTGGCGGTTGGCGAGGGCGTCGACGCCGGCGTAGACGCTGCCGAGGACGACGGTGCGGTCGTGGGTGGCCGACTCGACCTCGATGGTGTCGACGGCGCGGGGTTCGTGGTGGAGCAGTACCTTGGCCAACTCCTCCGGCGCGGTGGGGAGTTCGAGGGCTCGTGCGAAGTCGTTGCCCCGCCCGGCGGGGACCAGGCCGAGTACGGCGCCGGTGCCACTGAGGGCGCCGCCGATGCCGCCCGCCATGCCGTCCCCGCCGACGGCGAGCACGATGCGGCCCTGTTCGCCGGCGTGCCGGGCGAGTTCCTGGGCGTGGGCCAGGCTGCGGCTGTACTCCGTCTGCAGCTCGGCCCCCGCCTCGCGCAGCAGCCGGGCCACGGCGAGCAGCGCGGCGGCCGAACTCGACCCGCCCGCGGTGGGGTTGACGACGGCGGTGAACTGTCGCATCGGTGTGCCTCCGGGGCGGACGTGCCGGTTTCTGCGGGACGGGGGTGCGGGGTCGATCGGCCGGCTGGACGGGATGCCGGTCAGTCGTCGAGGGGCAGCAGGATGCCGGGGTTGAGCAGTCCGTCCGGGTCCAGGATGCGCTTCACGGCGCGCAGCGCGTCGACGGCCAGCGGGCCGACCTCGCGGACGTACCAGTCCCGGTGGTCGGTGCCCACCGCGTGGTGGTGGGTGATGGTCCCGCCCGCCGCGAGGATCGCCTCGTTGGCTGCGTGCTTGGCCCGGGTCCAGTGCGCGACGGGGTCCTCGCCCTGCGCCGAGACCACGGTGAAGTAGAGCGAGGCGCCGTTCTCGTAGACGTGCGAGATGTGGCACATGACCAGGGGCGGGGTGCCGGCCTCGGTGAGGGTGGTGGTGAGCGCGTCGCGCACGGCCGCGTAGAGCTCGGGGACTCGGGACCAGAAGGTCGCCGTCTCCAGTGTCTCGGCGAAGGCGCCCGCGTCGAGCAGGGCGTCGCGCAGATAGGGGGCCGAGTAGCGGCCGTGGGCCCAGCGCTCGCCGGGCTCTTCGCCCAGGGGTGTGCCGCCGCACTCGCGCAGCACGGCCGACGCGCGCTCCCGGCGGTATGCCGTGTCCTCCTCCGTGCCCTCGTAACCCGCGACGGCCGTGCAGCCGGCGGCGGTCGGGGCGCCGGAGTCACCGATGGCGTCGGGCTGGGCCAGACCGATCAAGGTCTCGGTCTCGTCGGACAGGCGCAGCACCGTCGGGCGCGGCCCGTCCTGCGCGAGCCGGCGCAGCGCGGCGGAACCCTCCTCGAAGGAGGCGAACTTCCAGCCCTCGTAGATCCGCGTCCTGGGGATCGGGCGGATGCGGACCGTGACGGACGTGATGACGCCGAAGGCGCCCTCCGAGCCGAGCAGGAGCTGCCGCAGGTCCGGGCCGGCGGCCGAGCGCGGGGCGCGGCCCGTGTCGATGGTGCCCTCGGGGGTGGCGAGGGTGAGGCCGAGCACCATCTCGTCGAAGCGGCCGTAGCCGGCGGACGCCTGACCGCTGGAGCGGGTGGCGGCGAATCCGCCGATGGTGGCCCACTCGTACGACTGCGGGAAGTGGCCGAGGGTGAAGCCCTGTTCGGCGAGCAGCGCCTCGGCCTGCGGGGCGCGCAGGCCCGGCTGGAGGGTCGCGGTGCGCGAGACCGGGTCGAGGGCGAGCAGTCCGTCCATGCGCCGCAGGTCCAGGGCGACGAACGGTCCCCGCCGCCCGGGCGCGAGCCCGCCGACCACGGAGGTGCCGCCGCCGAACGGGACCAGGGCCAGCCGGTGCCGGGCGCAGACGCGCAGCACGGCGAGGACCTCGTCGTGGCCGGTCGGCAGCAGTACGGCGGCCGGGGTGTCGGCGGTGTCGCCCTCCCGGATGCGCAGCAGGTCGGGCGTGGACTTGCCGCGCGTGTGCCGGACCCGCGTCTCCGCGTCGGTGCGCACGTACTCCTCGCCGCCGAGGGCGGCCGCGAGCGCCTGGTGCGCGGCGGGCTCCAACTGCCCTTGCGGAACGGCGATGTCGGCGAGGCCGATCTGCTCGGCGCTGCGCGGCTTCACTCCGAGCAGATCGCGCAACAGCCCGATCACCGTGTCCGGCAGCGGTGCCGCCTTGGCCGGGTCGCCCCAGCCGCTCCACAGCATGTCCATGACTGTCGTCCTCACCGGTCGATACGAGCGCTTGCGTACTCCTCTCGACGCCCGGGGGCGCCGAGGCGTTACACTGTGACACATGACGCCTATTCGTCACAACAGTTCGGACGGCGACGCGGTGCTCGACGCGGTGCGGGACTGCGTCCTGGCCGTCGGGGTCCGTCGTACGACGCTCACCGACGTGGCCCGCCGTGCGGGCGTCTCGCGGATGACGCTGTACCGGCGCTGGCCCGATGTGCGCACACTGGTCGGCGACCTGATGACCCGCGAGTGGGTCGGCGTGGCCACCCGGGCGATTCCCGAGCGCAGGCCGGGTGCCCACGCGCGCAGGCTGCTCGTGGACGGGCTCGTGGCCGGCGTGGAGTCCTTCCGCGCCCATCCCCTCTTCCGCAAGATCGTCGACGTCGACCCCGAGCTGCTGCTGCCCTATGTGCTGGACCGGCGCGGCGCCAGCCAGAACGCCCTCCTGGAGCTGCTGGCCGACGGCCTCAAGGAAGGGCACTCCGACGGATCGATCCGGCTCGACCACCCCGAGCGTCAGGCCCGCTCCGTGCTCCTGATCGTCCAGTCCTTCACTCTCTCCCTTCGGACCATGACCGACGAGGACGACGCGGAGCTGTCCTCCGCGGCCTTCCTCACGGAGCTGCGCTCCATCCTCGAGAGGACCCTCACGCCATGAGCCTGCGCCCCGCCCCCGACTCGTCCCTGTCCGCCGCCCGGCGCTCGCGCGAACTGACCGGGACCGTCGGCGGCCCCGCGGTGGACGTCCTCGTCGTGGGGCTCGGCGCCACCGGCGCCGGAGCAGCCCTGGATGCGGCCTCCCGCGGCCTGAGCGTGGTCGCCGTCGACGCCCACGACCTGGCCTTCGGCACCTCCCGCTGGAGCAGCAAGCTGATCCACGGCGGGCTGCGGTATCTCGCCGCCGGCCAGTTCGACGTCGCGCACGAGAGCGCGGTCGAGCGGGGGGCGCTGATGGAGCGCACGGCGCCCCACCTGGTCCGTGCGCAGCCGTTCGTCCTGCCACTCACCCCGCTGGTCTCCCGGGGCCAGGCGGCACTCGCCTGGGCCGGATTCCACGCCGGCGACGCCTTGCGCGTGACGGCCCGCACCGCCCGGGCCACGCTGCCCCCGCCGCGCCGGCTGTCGGCGGTGGAGACTCGCCGGCTCGCCCCCGCCCTGCGCGCCGATGGCCTCCGCGGCGGCCTGCTGTCCTGGGACGGCCGGCTGGTCGACGACGCCCGTCTGGTGACCGCCGTCGCCCGCACCGCGGCCGCGCACGGCGCGCGCATCCTGACCCGGGTACGCGCGCTCGAACTCACCGGCTCCGGCGCCCTCGTCCGTGACGAACTCACCGGCGAGGAGGGCGAGATCAGGGCCCGCGCCGTGATCAACGCCTCCGGGGTCTGGGCGGGCGGCCTGGTGGACGGCATCCGCATCCGCCCCTCCCGCGGCACGCACCTGATCCTGCGCGAGGAAGACCTCGGCCCACTGCCGGCCGGGATGCACATCCCCATCCCCGGCGAGACCAACCGCTTCGTCCTCGTCCTGCCCCAGGGCGACGGCCGCGTCTACGTCGGCCTCACCGACGAACCCGTCGAGGGCGACATCCCCGACGTCCCCGAGGTGCCCGAGACGGACATCGGCTTCCTGCTCGACGTCCTCGGCTCGGTGCTGAACCTCCCGGTCCGGCGACAGGACGTCGTAGGGGCCTTCGCGGGGCTGCGACCGCTGCTGGACACCTCACCCGAGGGCCACCGGGGCACCACGGCCAGGACCTCCGACATCTCCCGGCGGCACGCCGTGCTCACCTCGTCCGAGGGCGTGATCACGGTGGTCGGCGGCAAGCTCACCACGTACCGGCGGATGGCCGAGGACGCGGTGGACGCCGCCGTCGCCGGCCGCGGTCTCGCTGCCGGCCCCTCCCCCACGGCCTCCCTCCCGCTGGTCGGCGCCGCGTCCCCCGAGGTCCTCGACGCGCTGCAGGCGCCGCGTCACCTGGTGCGGCGCTACGGCACCGAGGCACCGGCGGTCCTCGCGCTCGGCGAACGCGACGCCCGGCTCAGCGAGCGGGTGCTGCCCGGCCACCCCGTCACCGGGGCCGAACTGCTGTGGGCGGTGCGCCATGAGGGCGCCCTCGACGAGGCCGACGTACTCGACCGCCGTACCCGGATCGGGATGGTCCCGGCGGATCGGGCGGCGGCGCTGGAGGCCGTGCGGGAACTGGTCGGAGAGGGCCTGGTCAGTCGGGGTTGAGCCGACGGGACCGGGGCGGCATCGGCTCGGCGCGCACATCACGACATAGCCGCCTATGCTCCATTTGCGTGACCCATATATTCGACGAGCTGGTGGAGAAGCAGCGCGCGGCCGACCAGGCGCACAGCCGGGTCGAGGAGCTGCGCCACTCGTACGGCCCGCCGACCCAGCAGGGCGGCTGGACCGGACAGCAGACGAGTACGTACGAGACCGCGTGGCGCGCCTGGCGGGATCTGGCCCGCGAGGCGCAGTCCTCGGTCAGCGAGTACGCGAAGGAGTCGGGGAAGCCGCGGACCGAGATCGAGGCGGACGTCCGGCAGACGGTCAGCAGGTCCGGGCGCTAGCGGGTCCTGGTGAGCGAGGACGAGGGCTCAGACGGGCAGCGCCTCGATCACCGAGATCGGCGACGGATGCGGCATGCGCCGCACCTCGGCCACGGAGAAACCCGCGCGCCCGCACAGCGACCGGTACTCCGCCTCGGTGCGCTCGCGGCCGCTGACGTTGGCCAGCATGTGGAGGTCGCCGATGTACATCACCGACGGCACGGACCCGTCGACGGTCTCCGGCATCACCACTTCGATGATCAGCATCCGTCCCGCGCGCGGTATCGCGGCCCGGACGTTGGCGAGGATCGTGGTCGCCCGTTCGTCGTCCCAGTCCTTGACGACGCCCTTGAGCAGATAGACGTCCGACCCGGCGGGAACCGAGACGAAGAAGTCACCGGTGACGACCTCACATCGGCCGGCGACCCCCGCCGCGGCCAGCACCGGACCAGCCTCGGCCGCGCCCTGCGGGGTCTCGAACAGCACGCCGCGCAGGTGCGGATGGGCCGCCAGGATCGCCGCGAGCAGCGTCCCGTCGCCGCCGCCGACATCGGTGACCGAGGCGGCTGCGGCCAGGCCGAGTTCGTTCTTCAGGATCCGCGCGGTGGCGCCCGTGCCCTGGCCCATCGCGGCGTTGAAGGCCCGTGACAGCTCCGGGTGGCTCGCCAGGTGGCCGAAGAAACCGGTGCCGAACAGCTCGTCGAAGGCGGGGCGCCCGGTGCGGACACTGTCGTCGAGGTGACTCCAGGCACGCACCGTCGTCCGGTCCAGGAACATCGCGACGAACGCGGCGATCGAGTCGGGGCGGTCGGTGCGCAGCAGCGCGCCGCGCGGAGTCAGGGCGAACACGCCGGGCCGCACCTCGGTCGTCAGGCCGGACCCGGCCAGCGCGCGCAGCAGACGGCGGGTGGCGTCCGGGTCGGCCCCCAGCTCTGCGGCGACGTCGGCGGCGTCCCGCTCCTGGTCGCCCAGCCGGTCGGCGACGCCGAGGCGTACCGCCGCCCCCAGCGTCTGTGCCTCCATGTGTTCGAACACCGTGGACATGAGCGCATCGCGGTCCTCGGGCGTGGGCTCGTTCATCGCATCCCCTCCGCGAACGGCTGCGGGTACCCGTTCCATGGTCTCCCGCCGGGCCTTTTGGCCGCGAGCACGGCACCGCGGGCGGACGTGCCCGGACGACGAAGGGGCGCCCGGACCGAGGTGGGTCCGGGCGCCCCAGGGCGTCAGCGCACGTAACGCCGTCGCGTACGGGTCAGCAGGAACAGACCCGCGATCAGCAGCAGCGTGCCGGCCGCGGCGGGCCACAGGTTGGCGCCGGTCTCCGCGAGACCGCCTTGCTGGGACGCCTGCGGTTCGGTCTGGTTGCCGGCCACGGAGGTGTCGCCGCCCGTGCCCTGGGCCTGGACCGAGGTGTCACCCGCGTTGTTGCCGTCGCTGCCGGAGCCGCTCTGGCCCGCGGCCGCCGCGGCGCTCTTGGAGGCCTTGGCCGAGGCGTAGACCCGGGGGTTCGTCGTGCTCGCCGCCGTGGGCGAGTCGTCGTTGCCCGGCTGCTGTGTCTCGGGTGCGGAGGTCGCGGGTTGCGCCGTCTGGTCGCCGGATCCGCCGCCGTTGCCGCCCGTGCCGGAACCGCCGCCCGTGCCGCCCGTGCCGGAACCGTCGCCCGTGTTGCCCTTGTCGTCACCGGCGGGCGGCGTGGTGGGTTCCTCGGTCGGCTGGGCCGTCGGCTCCTGAGTGGGCTGCTCGGTGGGCTGGGCCGTCGGCTGCTCGGTGGGCTGCTGGGTCGCGCCGCCGCCCGAACCCGGGTCCTCGCCCGTACCCGCACCGCATTCGCGGCCGCCGTTGATGCAGTTCGCGATCTTGTCGGCCAGACCGCCGGTCGTGATGCTGATGAAGTCGTCGTGGTCGGTGGCCGCCTTGTGCAGCTGCTCCGGGAAGCCGTCGACCGCGTACGGATTCTTGACCTGGCCGTTCTCGATGGTCGGCGTCGGAACGTCGTACACCAGGCGCATCGTCAGCTGCGGGATCGCCTCGAAGCCGTTGCCGCAGGCACCGCTCGCCGGGTCCGCGAAGGCCACGTGCGTACGGTGGTTGGCGCTGTCGATGTTCCGGCCGTCCCAGCAGCTCTGGAAGGCGAAGGTGCGGACCACCTTGCTGCCCTGCGGACACAGCGGGTACTGCTCCGTGAGCTGGACCTTGTCCTCGAAGCCGGTGCAGCTCCAGTGCGCGTTGGCGTTGGCCAGACCGTTGGTGGTGGTCTTGGCGTCACCGGTGATGATGCGCAGGAACTGCGGCATCGCCGTGACCTTGCTGGTCGGGTTGCCGACGTACTTGATCTGCGCCTGGACCGGCGTCAGGATCTTGCCGACGTTGCCTTCCTTGCCGCCGCCGTCCTTGTTCTGGTCGAACTCCTGCGTGCCGTCCTGCAGTCGCACCACCGGCCAGTAGTACGCCGACAGGTCGTCCTTGTTCTGACAACTGGTCCCGCCCTGCAGGAAGTTGTCGTTGCTGGAGAAGGCGTTGATCTTCTGGTTGCCGACGTAGTCGTGCGTGTGGTGCGCGCCGTTGGTCACGCCGGGCGCCACGATGACGTTGTCGGTGTTGAAGTTCTTGTTGGCGTTGACTCCGCACTGCGTGCTGAACGATCCGGTCGAGGCGCTGCCGGACTGCTGCGGCTTGGCCTGGACGTTCGGGGCCACCTTCGTGATGTCCACGAAGTCGGCCGCGACCGGACCATTGCCGGCCTGACCGCCGTTGCCCTGCTGCTGGCCGCCGTTCTGCTGACCGCCGTTGCCTGCCTGGCTCTGTCCGGGCTGCGGGCTGCTCGACGAACCGCCCGCGTCCTGGCCGCCGTTCTGGTTGTTCCAGGTGCGCATCGAGCAGCCCGCCATGTCGCCGAGCCCGTCGGGGCGTTGACCGGCCTGTTCCATGGCGTCCGCGATGCGGTTGAGGGTCTCGCTGCGCTTCTCCTTCAGCGGCTTCATCACCTGGTCGTCGGTGTAACCGCTGTCCTGGCGCTGCTCCGGCGTCGCCGACTGGAGTTGCTGGTAGGCCTCCGCCACCTGCTGGTCCATCGAGGCGAGTTCCTTGTCGACGTCGCCCCGCGCCTGCTCCGGCACCTGCGTCAACTTGCTGCCGACGTCAGGGCAGTCGATCGTGCCGGACGTGGCACTGCGCGTCTGCGCCGTCTCCGTGCCGTCCTCCGTCGCAGAGGCATAGACGTTGGCCGCCACCAGGCCGCCTCCACCCAGCATCAGCGCGAATGCCGCGAATGTCGCGCGGCGTGGGCCTGTCGGGCGTCTGCGCGTGTTGCGTCCCACGAGAACTCTCCTACGGATCACGGTGGTCAGGCATGAAAATCCCTCTCCCCATACGGACGGCGGCCCGCGCGTGTTCAACCGCCCCACAGATTCATAGAGACCTCTCACGAATTCATAGGAACCTCTGAGTAAGCGCATCCCTCGCGCGTCGCCGTCGCACCGGCTGCCGGGACCTCGCGCCTCCAGCCGGAACCCGGTCCGCTTCAGCCAGAGTTCGAGCAGCCCCTTGTCCCCGCGCGTCTCCACGCCGGGCGCAGGCCGCCGGCAGAGGAAGCAGAAGGACGGGTCGTCGACGGGGTCGCCGCTCAGGCGCCAGATCCCGGGGGGGGGCGGACGCAGCCATTCCGGTGCCCACCTGCCGGGCTGGGGCGTCGCCCGGCTGCCGCGGCACGCTTCCGCTACTTCTTGAACTTCCCCGCCCCCTCCCGCCAAGCCGCCACGACACGTGTAGCGCAGCCGGCACCGGCGGCTTCAGGACATGCACGTCCCAACTCCCCCCATCCGATGCCTGCTTCATCTCTTGACGTGTCTGGTTCAGACCTTTAGGTTCCCGGACACGCAGCTTCACAGGCACGCCCGAGATTCACAAACATGAACGTTCTCGGGCTGCATCCCCCACCATCCGCTGCTGCCGAAAGGCTGTGACCCCCACTCATGAGCACTCGACTCCGCACCCCTGCCGCCGCGTTGGGCGGTGGCCTCGCCATAACCCTGATCGCCGTGTCGGCCGCGACCATGACCGCCTCCCCCGCCGGAGCCGCCGCGTCGGCGCCGATGGCCGTGGCGCCGTACCTCTACAACGGCTGGGGCAACCCGCCCGACCCCACCACGATCACCAACGCGACCGGCGTGAAGTGGTTCACCCTCGCCTTCGTCCTGAGCAACGGGAACTGCAACCCGCAGTGGGACGGCAGCCGCCCCCTGACCGGGGGCGTCGACCAGAAGACGGTCAACACCGTGCGCGGCAACGGCGGCGACGTCATCCCCTCCTTCGGCGGCTACAGCGGAAACAAGCTGGAGAGCTCCTGCTCCAGTGCGAGCGCACTCGCCGGCGCCTACCAGAAGGTCATCGACGCCTACAAGCTGAAGGCCATCGACATCGACATCGAGGCCGACGCCTACAGCAACCCCACCGTCCAGCAGCGCACCGTCGACGCGCTCAAGACCGTCAAGTCGAAGAACCCGGGCCTGAAGACCTACATCACGATCGGCACGGACAAGACGGGCCCGGACACCAGCCTGATCAAACGGGCCGCCACCTCCGGGCTGACCGTCGACGCGTGGGCGATCATGCCGTTCGACTTCGGCGGCGCGGGCCAGAACATGGGCAACCTCACCAAGCAGGCCGCCGAGGGCCTCAAGTCCGCCCTCAAGAGCGCCTACGGCTACAGCGACGACCAGGCCTACCGGGACATGGGCATCTCGTCGATGAACGGCATCACCGACAACAACGAGACCGTCACCGTCAACGACTTCAAGACCATCCTCGCCTACGCCCGGCAGCACCACCTGGCCCGCCTGACGTTCTGGTCCGCGAACCGCGACCGCCCGTGCAGCGGAGGCCCCGCCGACAGCTGCTCCGGCGTCGGCCAGTCCAACTGGGACTACACCCGTGTCTTCTCGCAGTACACCGGCTGAATTCCCTTACGGGCGTTCTGTGTTGACAGGAGGCATCCCGCGATGCACGCCATGAGATCCGGCACTCTCCGCATCCTCGCACTGCTGGCGATCCTGCTTACGGCGCTGTCGGCGCCCCGCGCCCATGCGGCGGCCCAGCCGTTCAAGGTGCTCGCCCTCTACAACGGCACCTACGACGCGGCGCACATCAGCTTCGTCCACGAGGCCAACCAGTGGTTCCCCCAGCAGGCCGCGCAGAACGGCTTCACCTACACGGCCAGCAACAACTGGGACCTGCTCGCCAACGGCGGTGTCAACGGCTACCAAGTCGTCCTGTTCCTCGACGACTTGCCGCAGACCGCCGCCCAGCGCACCGGATTCGAGAACTACATGCGCGGCGGCGGAGCCTGGATGGGCTTCCACGTATCCGCCTTCACCACGGACGCGCAGAGCTGGAGCTGGTACCACAACCAGTTCCTCGGCAGCGGCAACTTCGTGTCCAACACCTGGGGCCCGACCACCGCCGTCCTGCGGGTCGAGGACCACACCAACCCCGCGACCGAGAACCTGCCGGACACGTTCACCTCGTCCGTCAGCGAGTGGTACAGCTGGTCGAACGACCTGCGCAAGAACCCCGACATCAAGATCCTGGCCTCCGTCGACCCGAGCAGCTTCCCGCTCGGCACCGACCCGAACCAGACCTGGTACAGCGGGTACTACCCGATCCTGTGGACGAACACGAAGTACCGCATGCTGTATGCCAACTTCGGCCACAACGCGATGGACTACGCCACCAACACCACCCTGTCGTCGACCTTCGCCAGCGCGACCCAGAACCGCTTCCTGCTGGACGGACTGAAGTGGCTGGGCGGAGCGGACGCCACCCAGCCGCCGGACGACTCGATCTCCGAGAGTGCCTGGTACACGGTGCGCAACACCGGCAACGGCACCTGCGTCGACGCCAAGGCTGCGGCCACCGCCAACGGCACGGCGATCCAGCAGTACGGCTGCAACGGCACCACCGCGCAGCAGTACCAGTTCCGCACCACGGACAGCGGCTACGTCCGCGTCTCCGCCCGCGGCAATCCGCAGCAGGTCCTGGACGTCACCGACCGCTCCACGGCGGACAACGCGCCGGTGCAGCTGTGGTCGTACTCGGGCGGCCAGAACCAGCAGTGGCAGCCCGTACGGGAGTCGGCCGGCCGCTACCACTTCGTCGCCCGGCACAGCGGCAGGTGCCTGAGCGCGACCGCGTTGGCGACGGACGGCGACCGGCTCACCCAGCGCACCTGCGACGGCTCGGCCGCGCAGAGCTTCCAACTCACCGCACAGAGCTAGCGACAGGCACCGTTCACCCCTCCTTCATCACAACGACCCGACGGACGCTCCCCCTTTCATCTGACGGACTCATAACCTGGCGCGCGGCCCGGAACTCCCTCCGGGCCGACGTCCCGTCATCGAAAGGCGACCCACGCATGCGCCTTCAACGGCTGCGCGCAGCAAGACGATTCGGTGCGCGAAGTGCGGCTGTGCTCCTGACCACGGCCGTGGCCCTGAGCGTTCCGTTCCCGTCCGCGGGGGCCGACGCCACCGAGCGCCCGTCCTCGCTCGTCGATCCCCTGATCGGCTCCTCGGGCGGCGGCAACACCTATCCCGGTGCCACGCTCCCGTACGGGATGATCGCCTGGTCGCCGACCAGCACCACCGGCGACCAGACGAGCACCGGAGCCGCCAACGGCTACGAGTACAACGCCACCCGCATCCGCGGTCTGAGCCTGACCCATGTCAACGGCGCCGGCTGCAATCCCGGCGCGGCGGGGGACGTACCGATCATGCCGTTCGTGGGCGACGTGACGTCCTCGCCGACCGCGGACACCAAGGACGCCGTCTACGCGGCGAACTTCTCGCACGCGGACGAGAAGACGACACCCGGCCGCTACACCCTGGGCCTCGCCTCCGGCGCCAAGGCCGACCTCGCCGTCAGCAAGCGCGCGGGAATCGCCGACTTCACGTTCCCGGGCGACCGCCCGGCCAATCTGCTCTTCCGCGTCTCCAACTCCCTGAACGGCAGCGCGGACGCGCACGTCGACATCGACGCCGCGCACCGCAAGGTGACCGGCTGGGTGCTCACCGGCGCCTTCTGCGGCCGCCGCGCCAACGGCGGCGTCAACAACCGCAAGAGCTACTACAAGCTGTACTTCAGCGCCTCCTTCGACCGCGCCTTCTCCTCGACCGGCACCTGGAAGGACGGCACGGTCTCCCCGGGCTCGACGTCCGCCTCCGGCGGCGAGGGCTACGCGACGGGCGCGGACCGGGCCGGCCGCGGCTCCGGCGGCTGGGTCGGCTTCGACACGAGCGCTGACAACGATGTCCACATGCGGATCGGCATCTCCTACGTCAGCCGGAAGGGCGCCGAGGCCAACCTGCGCGAGGAGATCCCCGCGCACGCGAGCGTCGGGCAGGTGGCCGAGGCGGGCGCACGGGCCTGGGACCGCGAGCTGGACGTCGTCCGGGTGCGGGGAGGCAGCGCCGCCCGCCGCCGGACCTTCTACACGGCGCTCTATCACGCCCTCATGCAGCCGAACCTGATCAGCGACACCGACGGCCGCTACTGGGGCATGGACCAGGCCGTCCACCGCCTGGCCCGCGGGCAGCGCGCCCAGTACAGCAACTTCTCGGGCTGGGACCAGTACCGGGCCCAGATCCAGCTGCTCGCGCTGCTCAAGCCCACGGTCGCGGGCGACTTCGCCCAGTCCCTCTACAACTTCGCGCGGCAGAACGGCGGAGTGTGGGACCGCTGGGTGCACATCAGCGGCGCCACCCACGTCATGACCGGCGACCCCTCGGCGGCGACGCTCGCCACGTTCTACGCCATGGGCGTCCGCAACTTCGACTACCGGGGCGCCTTCGACTCCCTGGTCCGCCAGGCCACCGTGCCGAACCCCGACGGTCTCCTGGACGCCGGCTGCCCCGGCCAGTGCGTCGGCCAACGCCCCGACCTGGCCCAGTACTTGAACTCCCACTACGCCGCCCAGGACGTGTGCCACTGCTGGGGCGGGGCCGCCGAGACCCTGGAGGACGCCGTCGCCGACTCCGCGCTCGCCCGGTGGGCGAAGCTGCTCGGCCGGGACAGCGAGGCGAAGGTCTTCACCGAGCGGGGCGCCTACTGGCGCAACGTCTTCAACCCCGGCACCGGGTACATCCAGGCACGCAGGCTCGACGGTTCGTGGGTGACGCCGTTCAGCCCGGGCAGCGACCTCGGCTTCGCGCAGGGCACGAGCGCGACGTACACCTGGATGGTGCCGCAGGACGTGCAGGGCCTGGCCGACGCGATGGGCGGCCGCGAGGTGGCGGCCACCCGCCTCGACGGCTTCTTCCACAAGGCCGACGGCTCCTGGTCGGTGCGCGGCGGCGACGCGCTGCGCTACGACCCCACCAACGAGCCCGGAATCCACGCCCCTTGGCTCTACAACGCGCTGGGGCAGCCCTGGAAGACGCAGGCTACCGTGCGGCAGATCGTCGACACCGTGTACGGCACGGGCCCCTCGGGCCTGCCCGGCAACGACGACCTGGGCACCATGTCCGCCTGGTACGTCTTCTCCGCGCTCGGCGTCTATCCGCAGACACCGGGCACCGCGCGGCTGCTGCTGGGCGCCCCGGTCTTCCCGTCCGCGGTGATCGACCGGCCCGGCCGCAAGGACATCGTGATCACCGCGCCGGACGCCGACGACACGCACCTCTACGTCGACGCCGTACGCCTCGGCGGCCGGACCCTGGACCAGTCGTGGACCGGACCCGGCCTGACGCTCTCCGGCGGCCGGCTCGACTTCCGGCTCGCCCAGCAGCCGAACACCCGGTGGGCGACGGACCCCGGCACGCTGCCCGAGTAGGAGACGCCACCGGGCGCGACCCCCGCGACCGGGGTCGCGCCCGGCCCGTACGGGCGTTCCCTACGATGACCCGGTGACGAGTGACACCCCCACACGGTCCGGCCTCGGCGAGGGCGCCCGCACGGCGGTCCGGCCCGGACCCGCTCCCTGGGCGCAGCGGCTGCGCCGGTTCGGCTACGGCGCAGGTCCGCGGACCGACACCCGCGCCCGCCTGGTCCCGGCGTTCCCCGAACCGGACACGTGGCTGTGGGAGTGGCTGGGCATCGGTCCACGGCCGGCCCGGCGCCTCGCACGGTCCATGGGCTGGCTGGGACCACTGCTCGTCGCCGTGTTCGCCGGCGCGCTCCGCTTCTGGCACCTCGGCAGCCCACGGGCGGTCGTCTTCGACGAGACGTTCTACGCCAAGGACTCCTGGTCGATGCTGCGGCTCGGCTACGAGGGCACCTGGCCGGACCGCAAGATCGCCGACCCGCAGATCCTGGCGCATCCCCAGGTGATCCCCCTCTCCGACGCCGGCAGCTTCGTCGCGCATCCGCCGATGGGCAAGTGGGTGATCGCCGTAGGGGAAGGACTGTTCGGCCTGGACCCGTTCGGCTGGCGTTTCATGACGGCACTGCTCGGCACGCTGTCGGTGCTCATGCTGTGCCGAATAGGGCGCCGGCTGTTCCGCTCCACACTGCTGGGCTGTCTCGCCGGTGCGCTGCTGGCGGTGGACGGCCTGCACTTCGTGATGAGCCGCACCGCGCTGCTCGACCTCGTGGTCATGTTCTTCGTACTGGCGGCGTTCGGCTGTCTGCTCGTCGACCGGGACAGGGCGCGGGCCCGGCTCGCGGCCGCCCTGCCCGTCGAGGACGACGGCTTCGCGCGCCCCGACGCGCACACCGGCGAGCACGCCGGAACGGGCCTGCGCCCATGGCGCCTCGCGGCCGGCGTCCTGCTCGGACTGGCCGCAGCGAGCAAGTGGAACGGCCTGTACGTCCTCGTCTTCTTCACCGCTCTGACCGTCCTGTGGGACGTGGGCTCCCGCCGCGTGGCCGGGGCGCACCATCCCTTCCGGGCGGCGCTGCGCAAGGACTTCGGCTGGTCGGTGTTCTCCATGGTCCCCGTCGCCGTACTGACCTATCTGGCGACCTGGACCGGATGGTTCCTGTCCGACAAGGGCTACGGCCGTCACTGGGCCGACGGCCGCGGCGGCACCTGGTCCTGGATCCCGGCCCCGCTGCGCAGCCTGTGGCACTACGAGCATGCCGTCTACCGGTTCAACGTCGGCCTGCACACCCCGCACCGCTATCAGTCCAACCCCTGGGCCTGGCTGGTCCAGGGGCGGCCCGTGGCGTTCCACTACGAGTCGCCGAAGGCCGGACAGGAGGGCTGTCACGCCGCCGCCGGCTGCTCGCAGGAGATCCTGGGCCTGGGCACCCCGCTGCTGTGGTGGGCGGGCTGCGCCGCGCTGCTCTACCTGCTGTTCCGGTGGGCGCTGCGACGCGACTGGCGCGCGGGCGCCGTGCTCTGCGCGGTCGGCGCGGGATACCTCCCCTGGTTCAACTACCAGGACCGCACGATCTTCTCCTTCTACGCCGTCGTGTTCGTGCCGTTCCTGTGCCTGGCCGTGGCCATGATGGTGGGCGCCCTGCTGGGGCCGCCCGGGGCGGGCGAGCGACGCCGGCTGATCGGCGTGGTGAGCGCGGGCGCGCTGGTGCTGCTCATCGCCTGGAACTTCATCTACTTCTTCCCGATCTACACCGGGCAGACGATCCCGTACGCCGACTGGCATGCCCGGATGTGGCTGGACAGCTGGATCTGACGCGGGAGTCGGCCCGCCCGGCCGTCACGGCGTCTCCAACTGCCCTGTGGTCCGCCCGAGATAGGTGACCGGACCGGGGTCCGGCACGTCGATCTCGTGAAAGCCCAGGCGGTCGTAGAACGCGCGGGCCGGGGTGTTGGCCGTGACCATGCTGAGGTGCACGGCGGCGACGCCCTGCTGGTGCAGGGCGTCGAGGAAGGTCCGCATCAGCGCCCGTCCGTGACCGCGGCCCTGCCAGGCGGGGAGCAGGTCGATGTGCAGATGGGCCGGGTAGGCGGCGACCTCGGGCACGATCATCCGCTCGGGGTGATGCAGCAACGGGATCATGGCCTCGTCCGGGGTCCGCGGCTCTCCGGCCGGCTCCGGGTAGCGGTCCGCGACCAGTGGCAGCCACTTCTCGCGGAAGGCGTCGACGAAGCAGGGCGTGTCGGCCGTGCCGAGGATGTAGCCGACGGCACGGCCCTGCCCGTCGTCCAGCACGAAGGCCAGCTCCGGCTCCAGGTGGGCGTACGGGGCCGCGAACGTCACCGGGAAGATGGTGGGGTCGGCGTAAAAGGGGCGGCTGTCCTTACCGTTGTGGGCGGTACGGACGCAGATGTCGTCCAGGGCGTCGCGGTCGTCGGGGCGGTAGGGACGGATGGCGGGAGTCGTCGTCATCGCAGCATCCTGCCTCGCTTGGGAGCGCTCCCACAAGGAGTTGGGAACGACGGACCTCCCGTGCAGGGGGCTGTTCGACCGACCCGTCAGTCGGCCGGGTCCGAATGGAACTCCATGGCCAGGGCGTCGGGTTTGACCGTGACGACGGCCTGGGGACGAGGTGGGCGGGAGGTCACCTCGAACCGGGGCCAGACCTGCAGGACGGTCGCGAGGATGATCTGGAGCTCGACCCACGCGAAGTTCTCTCCGATGCACTTGCGGCGGCCGTCGCCGAAGGCGAGGAAGGACCCTCGGGTGGCCGCGACACGGTCCGCCTCCCAACGGTCCGGGTCGAAGGTGTCCGGGTCGGGGAAGTAGGCGGGGTCGTGCTGGTGCAGATAGGGACTCCACACGACATCGGCGCCCTCGGGTACGAGGTGTCCGCCGAGGACGACGTCGCGGGCGACGGTCCGCGTCACCATCCAGGACACTCCGTACTTTCTGATGGCCTCCTGCAGGACCCGTCGGGCGTAAGGGAGTTGATCGAGGTCCTCGTAGCGCAGCGGCCGGTCCCCGCACACCGAGGCCAGTTCCTCACGAAGACGTCGTTCGACGGCGGGATGGCCGGCGATCTCGTACAGCGTCCAGGCGAGTGTGGTGCCCGTGGTCTCGATCGCGCCGGCCAGGAGGGTGATGGCCTCGTCCTGGAGTTGCCGGCGCCCGAGTTGTTCCTCAGCGCCGATCAGGGTCTCGAACAGACCGCTCTGCCGCCGGCCCGCCTCGGCCGCGTACGGGCACGCCTCGGCGCCGGACCCACCGTCCGCCGCAGCCGATCCGGGTGCGGTGACGTCGATGTGATGGTCGATGGCCTGGTCGATGAGGGCGCGCAGGCGGGCGACACGGTCGGCGTGCGCGCGGTTCGCGGGCAGCGGCAGCCGCGTGATCCAGGGCGGGAGAATGACCTGCCGAATCGTTCCTTTCATGATCTCGGGCATAAGGGCGGTGAACTCGCCCTCCAGGTGTGCGGGCAGGTCCGCGCCGAACACGGCGACGAGGAACGTGGCGAGGGTGATCTCGTTCATGTCGGCGAACACGTCGCGCGGCTCGGCCGCGGGCCAGGCGCCGACCGTCGTCCGCACCTGATCGACCATGGCGTCGCCGCGCTCGGCGATGTGCGCCTTGCTGAACATGGGCTGCATCAGACGGCGGTTGCGCAGATGAGTGTCGTCGTCCGCGACGGTCGCGACTCCGTCACCGAGGAAGACCCGCAGCGCGTCGTAGTACTTGCCGCCCTTGGTGAAGCCGGCGGCGTCGCTCACCAGGACCCGGCGGGTCAGTGCGGGGTCCGTGACCACGTAGGCGGGTGTGGGGCCGATGCGTATGCGCACCACACTGCCGTATGCGCTCAGCGAGGTGATGAACGGCAGCGGGTCGCGGGCGAGGCGGAGTGCGTGACCGATCAGTGGCAGTCCGCCGGGGGCCGTGGGGGTGGGGATGGGTGCCGGTGTGGGGGCGCTCATCACGCGATCACTCCTCGTGGGGGTGGAGTCAAACGCCGATATGCATGCCCATGACCAATACGCCCGATGCACCGGCGCCGTGATCACTGCGTCACATCGAGGTCCGTGTGCCGTATTGCGCCGCGCAGGTGCGCTGCAGCCCCGTGGTGGCGCATTCTTGCTGTGTCGCTTCTGGCGGCGTACGGACGAGGTAGGGCCGATGACGCGGAGTGCGGAGGATGCACAGCGGAGCCCCGGGCAGCTGGCCTCGCTGCTGATCGACGTCTCGACCGAGGCGGTCGGTGCGGCAGAGGGCCACGCGGGCGGGGTCTATCTGCGCTCCGGCACGCCCGGGCTGCTGCGGCTGGCGGTGCTCACGGGGCTGCCGGGGCCGCTGTTCCGGCCATGGTGGCGGATGCATGTGGACCGGCCGTTCCCGGTGGCGGACGCGTACCGGCTCGGTGTGCAGGTGGTGCTGCCGAACGCGACGGAGACGATGCGGCGGTATCCCCAGTTCGCGGCGGGGCTGCCGTTCCAGTTCGGGTCGCTGTACGTGCCCATCGTGGGCGGCACGACGACCTTCGGTGTCCTGACCGTCCTGTGTCCCTCCGCGACGGACGCGACCGAGCTGCTGCACCACCGCGACCGGATGGTCCGGCTGGCCGAGGACCTCGGCGCGTCCCTGCTGCGCCTGGAGGACGGCGGCAAGCCGTCGGTCGCCTGGGACGGCGAGCCCATGTGCGTACGGCCGCCCGGCACCCGCCCGCCCGCGGGGCGCGCCGGGGGATTCGCCTGGGATCCGGTGACGGACGTGGTGACGGCGGACGTGCGGCTGCCCGCGCTGCTGGGGGTGCCGGCCGACGAGTTCGCCACGTCGGTGCAGGCGCTCGCGTACGCCGTGGCCCCGGCCGAGACGGAGCGGGTCCTGACCGCGCTGAGGGAGACCGCCGCCGGCCGGCCACCGCCGCTGCCGCTGTACGTGCGGTCCGAGGACGGCGCGCTGCGGCTGGTGGAGCTGTGGAGTCCGTACGCCTCCCCCTCCCCGCCCGGCACCCCGTCGGGCGCGCACCCCGTCCGCGGCTTCGTCGTCGATCCCGGACCCGGCGCGGCCGCGGACGCCGCGGCCGACCTGCTGCCCGAGGGAGTGCTCTGCCTGGACCGGCTGGGGCTGATCCTCTACGCCAACCCGCGCGCCGGACAGCTGCTGCGCCGTTCACGGACGCAGCTGCTCAGCCGTCCGCTGTGGGAGGGCGTGCCCTGGCTGAACCAGCCGGCCGTCGAGGACCATCTGCGCAGCGCGCTGCTCTCCCCGGGGCCGGTGCGCTTCCATCTGGAACGGCCCGGCAAAGGCGTCGGGGAGCGCGGCCCGGCGTCGTACGAGAGCGGTGCGCCGTCGTACGAAGGCACCTGGCTCGATGTGTGTGTCTATCCGGGCCCGGACGTGCTGACGTGCACGTTCCGTCCGGCGAACCGGGTGACGGACGGCGCCGCTGACCTCGCGCCGGAGCCCCTGCCGGTCGGGTCCCCGTCCCCGGCGACCCCTTCGATGGCTCCGCTGTACCGGCCCATCGTGCTCGCCATCGCGCTGTCCGAGGCGGTCACGGCGCGTCAGGTGGCGGCCGTGGTGATGCGCGAGGTGCTGCCCGCGTTCGGCGGCCGCAGGCTCGCCATCTATCTGCTCCAGGAACGCCACCTGTACCTGTCCTGGGAGAACGGCTTCCCCACAGGGTTTCTCGCGCCCTTCGAGGGTGTGGGCCTGGACGCCCGGCTCCCCGGCGTGGAGACGCTGACCACGGGCCGGCCGATCTTCTTCGACTCGATGGAGCAGCTGGCGGCCGCCTACCCCGGGATCGCGCTGGACGCGGACGAGGGCGCCCGCGCCTTCCTGCCGCTGATCGCCTCGGGGCGGCCGGTCGGCTCCTGCATCCTGGGCTTCGACCGGTCCCGCAGTTTCAGCACCGAGGAACGTACGGTGCTCACCGCTCTCGCCGGGCTGATCGCGCACGCCATGGAGAAGGCGCAGCGCTACGAGAGCGAGGCGGCGCTCGCGCGCGGGCTGCAGCAGGCCCTGCTCCCCCGCCGGCTGTCGGCCAACCCGCTGGTGGAGACCACCGGGCGGTATCTGCCCGGCACCCAGGGCATGGAGGTGGGTGGCGACTGGTACGACGTCGTGGAGGCCGGGGACGGTCTGGCGCTGGTCATCGGCGACGTGCAGGGACACGGCGTGCAGGCCGCGGCCACCATGGGCCAACTGCGCAGCGCGGTGCGGGCGTTCGCGCTCGGCGACCGTCCGCCCGACGAGGTGATGAGCGGCACCAACCATCTGCTCATCGACCTCGACCCCGGTCAGTTCGCGAGCTGCTGCTACATCCGGCTGGACCCGGCGTCGGGTCTGGCGCGCGTCGCCCGCGCGGGGCACCCACCACCCCTGCTGCGTCACCCGGACGGCCACACCGAGGTGCTGGATCTGCCGGGCGGGGTCGTGCTCGGGGTGGATCAGCAGGCCCACTACCCCGTCTCCGAGCTGCAGATCGAACCGGGCGCCGTCCTCGCGCTCTACACGGACGGACTCGTGGAACGCCCCGGCGTCGACATCGACGACGGCATCACGGCCCTGCGCGTGGCCCTGTCGAAGGTCGGTGCCCCCGCCAACCGCCCGAGCCGCCGCACCCTCGCCGGAATCGCCGACCGCCTCACGGCCCTGGCCCGCCACACCAGGGACCGCCCGGACGACATCGCCCTGCTCCTGGCGACGCGGCGGGCGGCGGAGGGAACCGGACGGTGACGCTGCCGCCCGCGGCACCCGCACATGGAGGGCCGGCGGGGGTGGTCCGTGCCGGATCGTGCCGGTCAGCGGCCCCGACCGGCAGCCGCCGGACCACGACGGCCGGCCACCCCAACGGCGCCCCCGACGCCGTCGCCGTCCCCGGCTCCGCGGACGAGACCCAGTGGTCAGCTGTCCCGCCACCTCGCCGCAGGCACCTCCGTCGGCACCCCCACAGGCCCTGTCACCCTCTGTGACGCCTCTCGCCTCATGCGGCTCGGCAGTGTAGACATGGGCACATGGTCCGTCTTCCGGACCGTTCCGGGACGCGGTCGCACCGGCGTCCCGGCGGTCCTCGCGCCCGCCGCGGGAGCATTCGTGCCCACGGAGCGCACGGACAGCAAGCGACGCGGACGCCGGCAGGAGCGTTCACCCACCGGAAGGGCCACTCAGGTGAAACGGAGCCGGGGCGCGTCGCGGCCCTGCGGTCGGCCCTGACGGGTCGGACCATCGCCAGGCAGGTGTTCGTCCTGCAGGTGGTCATCGTGCTGTTGCTGGTGGTCGCCGCGGTGGGGGCGCTGTATCTGCAGGCCCGGCACGACAGCACGCAGGAGGCCCGCAACCGCTCGGTCGCGGTGGCCCAGGCGTTCGCCAACGCACCCGGCACCCGCGCGGCCCTGAGCTCCCCCCACCCCACGGCGATCCTGCAGCCACGCGCGGAGGCCGCCCGCAAGGCGACGGGCGTGGACTTCATCGTCGTCATGAACACCGACGGCATCCGTTACACCCACCCCAAGCCGAACCGCATCGGCAAGAAGTTCGTGGGCACCATCGCTCCCGCGCTGGCCGGTGGGACCGTGGTCGAGGAGATCAACGGGACGATCGGGCGGCTGGTGCAGGCCGTCGTGCCGGTCGAGGATCCCGGCGGCAAGGTCGTGGGCCTGGTGTCGGCGGGCATCACGACCAAGAACGTGGGCGGTGCCGCCAACCACCAGCTGCCGCTCGTCCTGATGGCCGCCGCCGTGGGACTCGCCCTCGCCACGGCGGGCACGGCGCTGGTGAGCAGACGGCTGCTGCGGCAGACGCACGGCCTGGGCCCGCACGAGATGACCCGCATGTACGAGCACCACGACGCGGTGCTGCACGCGGTGCGCGAGGGCGTGCTCATCGTCAGCGGCGAGGGCAGACTGCTGCTCGCCAACGACGAGGCGCAACGCCTGCTCGACCTGCCCGCGGACGCGGAGGGCCGGCACGTCCTCGACCTGGGCCTCGACCCCGACACCGCGGAGCTGCTGGCCTCCGGCCGCGTGGCCACGGACGAGGTGCACCTGGTCAAGGACCGGCTGCTGGCCGTCAACCAGCGGCCCACCGACGTCCGGGGCGGCCCGCCGGGCAGCGTCGCCACGCTCCGCGACTCGACCGAGCTGCGCGCTCTGTCCGGCCGGGCCGAGACCGCGCGGGAACGCCTCAACATGCTCTACGACGCCGGCGTGGGCATCGGCACGAGCCTGGACGTCACCCGCACCGCGGAGGAGCTGGCTGAGCTCGCCGTGCCCCGGTTCGCCGACTTCGCGACGGTCGACCTGTTCGACGCCGTGCTGGACGGCGGCCAGCCGGAGGGGGCGACGGCCGTGCGCCGTACCGCGTCGCGCGGGGTCCGCGAGGACGCCCCGCTGTACAAGGTGGGCCGGCAGATCAGATACGTCGACACCTCGCCGCAGGCCCGCAGCCTGCGCTCGGGTCAGGCGGTGCTGGAGCCCCATCTCGCGTCGGCGCCCGGCTGGCACGCGCAGGACCTGGAGCGCACCGCGCAGGTCGTGGACTACGGCATCCACTCGCTGATCACGGTGCCGCTGCGCGCCGGCACCCTGGTCCTGGGCGTGGTGAGCTTCTGGCGGTCGGAGAAGCAGGCCCCCTTCGACGCGGAGGAACTGGCCCTCGCCGAGGAGCTGGTGACGCGCGCCGCGGTCTCCATCGACAACGCCCGCCGCTACACGCGCGAGCACAGCATGGCCGTCACCCTGCAGCGCAGCCTCCTGCCGCGCACGCTGCCCGAGCAGTCCGCGCTCGACATCGCCTACCGCTATCTGCCCGCGCAGGCCGGGGTCGGCGGCGACTGGTTCGACGTCCTGCCGCTACCGGGTGCCCGCGTGGCGCTCGTCGTCGGCGACGTCGTCGGGCACGGGCTGCACGCCGCGGCCACCATGGGACGGCTGCGCACGGCGGTCCACAACTTCTCCGCGCTCGACCTGCCGCCCGACGAACTCCTCGCGCTGCTGGACGAGTTGGTCGGCCGCATCGACCAGGACGAGACCTCGGAGGGCGACAGCGCACCGGTCACCGGCGCCACCTGCCTGTACGCCGTCTACGACCCGGTGTCGCGGGTGTGCGCGATCGCACGGGCCGGCCATCCGCCGCCCGCCCTGATCCAGCCCGACGGGCACGTCGACTTCCCCGACGTGCCGGCCGGGCCCCCGCTCGGCCTCGGCGGCCTGCCGTTCGAGACCGCCGAGCTCACGCTGGAGGCGGGCAGTCGTCTCGTGCTGTACACGGACGGGCTCGTCGAGGACCGCGGCCGGGACATCGACGAGGGGCTCGAACTCCTGCGGGGCGCGCTGGAACGCGCCGGTTCCTCGCCGGAGGAGACCTGCCGGTCGGTGCTCGAGTCCCAGCTGCCGGCCAAGCCCAGTGACGACGTCGCCCTGCTCGTCGCCCGCACCCGGGCCCTGCCCGCCGACCACATCGCCGAATGGCAGGTGCCCAACGACCCGGCGGCGGTCGGCGAGGTACGGGCGTCGGTCAGCAGCCGGCTCACCGAGTGGGGTCTCGAGGAGCTGACCTTCAGTTCGGAGCTCATCCTGAGCGAGCTGGTCACCAACGCCATCCGCTACGGCGCCGACCCCATCCACGTCCGCGTGCTGCTGGACCGCACCCTGATCTGCGAGGTCTTCGACAGCAGCAGCACCTCGCCGCATCTGCGGTACGCGGCGATGACGGACGAGGGCGGCCGCGGCCTGTTCCTGGTCGCCCAGCTCGCCGAGCGGTGGGGCACCCGCTACACCCCCGACGGCAAGGTCATCTGGGCCGAGCAGCCGCTGCCCTGACGCGCCTCTGCCCCGTCTCATCCCTTTTGGTCCGTACCTTCTTCGTGCGTCCCTACGAACTTCCTCCGCTACGGGTGTTCTCCCTCGGCCACAGCTGATAGGAAACCTTCCTATCAGTGTCACGTACGGCCAACTCCCCACCCCCCACCACGATTTGGAGACTCCGTGACGCACCACTCCGGCGACCCCGTACGCTCCACCCGACTCGCGCGCCGTACCGTCCTCGCGGCGGCCGCCGCCTCCCTGGCCGCCGTCCCCCTCCTCAGGCCGTCGCACGCCTCCGCCTCCGCGGCCGCGGCCTGCACACCGCTCGACGACGCGGCGAAGAAGGAGATCGCCATGAAGCTGGTGTCGAGCGCGGAGAACTCCTCGCTCGACTGGAAGGCGCAGTACAAGTACATCGAGGACATCGGCGACGGCCGCGGCTACACCGCCGGGATCATCGGCTTCTGCTCCGGCACCGGCGACATGCTCGACCTGGTCCAGCTCTACACGGACCGCAAGCCCGGCAACGTCCTGGCCAAGTACCTCCCGGCGCTGCGCTCGGTGAACGGCACCGACTCGCACGACGGCCTGGACCCCGGCTTCCCCCGGGACTGGGCGAAGGCGGCCCAGGACGGCGCGTTCCAGCAGGCGCAGAACGACGAGCGGGACCGGGTGTACTTCAACCCGGCCGTGAGCCAGGGCAAGTCCGACAGGCTCGGCACGCTGGGCCAGTTCGCCTACTACGACGCCATCGTGATGCACGGCGACGGCGACGACCCGACCAGCTTCCGCAACATCCGCAAGCGCGCCCTCAACAAGGCCAAGCCGCCGGCGCAGGGCGGCGACGAGACGACGTATCTCAACGCCTTCCTCGACGCGCGGGTGTGGGCGATGAAGCAGGAGGAGGCCCACAGCGACACCAGCCGGGTGGACACGGAGCAGCGGGTCTTCCTGCGCAACGGCAACCTGTGCCTGAACACACCGCTGAACTGGAAGGTGTACGGCGACAGTTACCACATCGGCTGACGCCGGCCCCCGGGCTGCCGTACCGCCCCCTGCGCGGTACGGCGGCCCGGGTCTACGGGCGCTGCCCGATCCGGTCCACGACGCCCAGCTCCCGCAGGGCGCTCACCTCGTGGTACCAGCCGTGGTGCACGGCCTTGCGGCCGTGGTACGTCACGGTGCTGCCGGTCAGGCGCATGCCCAGGTAGGCAGTCGTGTGCGCGTCGAAGACGAAGGCGAAGTCGAAATCCGGGTACGAGACCGCGATTCCGCGGCGGCCGAGGGCGTCCACCGCCTGGCGGTCGATCCGGATGCCGGGAATCCGCGCGACGGCCTCGAAGGTCGCCGCCTCCAGACCGGGCGGCATCACCCGCGGCACCACGAAGAACTGACACGCGTTCACGAACGCTTCCCGGTAACCCTCTTCCGTGTCCGTACCCATCCGGAGCCACTTGAGCAACTTGCCCGGGTCCGTCGGCCACTTCGCCAGCTGGCTGTACCGGGTCGGCGGCACCATCACCTCGTGCTCGCCCAGCGGGGGATCGTTGTGGACCGTGCCGTGCTCCTCGCGCCGGGAGGGCCTGGAGCCGTCCACGGAGAGCCAGCTCTCGTCCGTCCAGGTCCTGGTTCTGCCGTCCTTCGCGTACGTCCGCGTGATGTAGGTCCTGGTGTAGACGTACTGGTCGTCGCGCGGAATCGGCGTCCCGGCGCCGTCCGCCCGAGACCTGACCGCGGCCTTGCGCAGCAGCTGCGCCGCGCTCAGGGCGGTCAACTGCGGTGTGTCCGTGTCCGGTTCATGCCGTGTGGCGAGAACGACACCTCCCGCGACCGCCGCCGCGGCCGTGCCGGCGACGGCGGTCCTGAGCATCAGCCGCCGGGACAGCGGTCGCGAACGGCCCTCCTGCACGATGGCACGCTGCAGCCGGACACGGGCGGCCGCGCGCGCCTCGTCACTCAACTCGGTTACGTCGTCGGTCAGTTCACGCACCGCGGTGAGGTCATCCACGATCGGTCTCCTCGGTCTCCTCGTGAAGTGCGGTGGGATCCGAACCGCCCAGCGCCTGGCGCAGCTTGGCCCGCGCGCGGTGCAGCCGCGAGCGCACCGTGCCGACCGGCACGCCCAGGGCCTGCGCCGCTTCCGCGTAGTCGAGATCGCCCCAGGCGATCAGCAGCAGCACGTCCCGGTGACGGGCGGGCAACCCGGCCAGCGCCCCGGCGAGCCGGGCACGGGAGTGCTCGGCGCTGACCCGCGCCGCCACCCGGTCCGCGAGGGGCTCGCCCTCGGCCGGGGACGCACCCGCGGCGCGCGCGAGCGCCTTGAGCCGGCGGGCCTCCGCGCGCCGGTGCTGGCCGACGAGGTTGGTGACGATCCCGTACAGCCAGGGCCGCGCGTGCGGCCGCGAGAGGTCGTAGCCGCGTCGCCGCTGGAAGGCGATCACGAAGGTCTCGGCCATCAGGTCGTCGGCCGCCTCCGCGCCGAGCCTCTTGGCCGCGTAGCGGTGGATGTCGTCGGCGTAGCGGTTGAAGAGCACCGCGAACACGTCGGGCTCACTCCAGGACCGTTCGACGATCGAGGCGTCGGTCACACGGTCGTCGTGTGCGCCGGGGTCGGAACGTGCCCCGATGCTCGGCAGGGCGGTCACTGGTCGCCTTTCAGGTTCATGGATGTACCTCGAGGTCGCGGGCATGGTCGACTCCTGTTGGCCGATGACCGCGTTCGGGTTCCATCCTCCGGCCCATAAACTTGATTTATGAGCTCATAGACCGGACCCGTGTACCGACTTAGGTTTGCCTTAGTTTAGGCTTCCTGTTCGAGTCGATCTTTTCGCCGCTCGAAGGGAACCTGATCATGCCCCGCCCCCTGCGGGTAGCCATCGTCGGAGCCGGCCCCGCCGGGATCTACGCAGCCGACGCGCTGCTCAAGTCCGACGTGGCCGCCGAACCCGGTGTGTCCATCGACATCTTCGAGCGCATGCCCGCGCCGTTCGGACTGATCCGCTACGGCGTCGCCCCCGACCACCCCCGCATCAAGGGCATCATCACGGCCCTGCACCAGGTGCTCGACAAGCCGCAGATCCGTCTCTTCGGCAACGTCGACTACCCGAACGACATCAGCCTGGACGACCTGCGGACCTTCTACGACGCGGTGATCTTCTCGACGGGCGCGACCGCCGACCGCGAGCTGCGCATACCCGGCATCGACCTCGACGGCTCGTACGGCGCGGCCGACTTCGTGTCCTGGTACGACGGTCACCCGGACGTGCCGCGCACCTGGCCGCTGGAGGCGGAGAAGGTCGCCGTGCTCGGCGTCGGCAACGTCGCCCTCGACGTCGCCCGCATCCTCGCCAAGACGGGCGACGAGCTGCTGCCGACGGAGATCCCGCCGAACGTGCACGAGGGCCTGAAAGCCAACAAGGCGCTGGAGATCCACGTATTCGGCCGCCGCGGCCCGGCGCAGGCGAAGTTCTCCCCGATGGAGCTGCGGGAGCTGGACCACTCCCCCACCATCGAGGTCATCGTCGACCCCGAGGACATCGACTACGACGCGGGCTCGATCGAGACCCGGCGCGGCAACAAGCAGGCCGACATGGTCGCCAAGACGCTGGAGAACTGGGCGATCCGCGACGTCGGCGACCGCCCGCACAAGCTGTTCCTGCACTTCTTCGAGTCGCCCACCGAGGTGCTCGGCGAGGACGGCAAGGTCGTAGGCCTGCGCACCGAGCGCACCGCCCTCGACGGCACCGGCAACGTCAAGGGCACCGGGGAGTTCAAGGACTGGGACGTCACCGCGGTCTACCGCGCGGTCGGCTACCTCTCCGACAAGCTCCCCAAGCTCCCCTGGGACATCGAGTCGGGCACCGTCCCGGACAAGGGCGGCCGGGTCGTCCAGGAGTCCGGCGAGCACCTCCGGTCGACGTACGTCACCGGCTGGATCCGGCGCGGCCCGGTCGGCCTCATCGGCCACACCAAGGGCGACGCCAACGAGACGGTGGCCAACCTGCTGGACGACTACGCGGGCGGCCGTCTGCAGACCCCCGCCTCGCCGGAGCCTGAGGCCGTGGAGGCGTTCCTGGGCGAGCGCGACGTCCGCTTCACCACCTGGGACGGCTGGTACAAGCTGGACGCCGCGGAGAAGGCGCTGGGCGAGCCGCAGGGCCGCGAGCGCGTGAAGATCGTCGAGCGTGAGGACATGCTCCGCGAGAGCGGCGCGTGACCGGGGGGGGGGGGGGGGGGGGGGGGGGGCCCCCCCCCGGGGGGGGCGCCGGGGGGGGGCCCCCCCCCCCCCCGGGGGGGGCGGGGGGGGGGGGCGGCGCCCCCGGGGGGGGGGGGGGGCGCGCCG
>NZ_JBITHF010000011.1:0-88505 GCF_044457745.1 Streptomyces sp. NPDC050534 | reverse complement strand
CCTGCTCAGTCTCTGCCATGACCGAAATGCTACCGACGGGTAGATCCAACGGCGAGGGGGGGGGGGGGGGGGGGGGGGGGGGGGGGGGGCCCGCCCCCCCCCCCCCCCCGGCCGGGATCACGTCGCCGAGCGGAACCACCGCCGCCGTCGGGACGTTTCTACGGAGACGTACGACCACGGGGGCCGTGCGGCGACGAACGGGGTGGGCGTGGCTCGGGTACTGGTCATCGGCGGAGGAATCGCGGGCACGGCGACGGCACTCGCCCTGCACAAGGCGGGGCTCGACGCCGAGGTGTACGAGGCTCATCCGGACTCGGCCGAGGACCTGGGCGCGTTCCTCACCCTCGCGAGCAACGGCATGCGCGCGCTCGCGCAGTTCGACGCCTCCGCCGCGGTCACCGCGCTGGGCTTCCCGCTGACCTCGATGCGGGTCCTCGACGGCACGGGCGCCGAACTGGCGAAGACACCCATCGGCGAGGCCGGCGACCCGCTGCTCCAGTACCGGTGCCTGCGCCGCGGCGACCTCAGCTCCGCGCTCCAGGCGGAAGCGGCGCGCCGGGGCATCGGCATCCGCCACGGTGCCCGGCTGGCCTCCGTCGTCGAGGACGCCGACGGCATCACCGCCCACTTCGCCGACGGCAGCAGGGCCACCGGCGACCTCCTGATCGGCGCCGACGGACTCGGCTCCACCGTCCGCAACGCAACTGCCACCGCCGTACAGCCCCTTTACGCGGGCCAGCAGGTCTTCTACGGCTGCACCGGCGCCGCACCCGTGCCCGCCGGCGACGCGAGCATCACCATGATCCGCGGCAGCGGTGCCGCCTTCGGCTTCGCGGTGTCGCCGGACGGGGAGACGTTCTGGTTCGCCCGGGTGTCCGGCGATCCGCTGCCCGCCGAGCGGATCGCGCACGGCACCCGGGCCGACCGGCTCGAGCTGCTCCTCCCGCTGCTGCGCAAGGACTCCACCCCGGCCGCGGACATCGTCGCCGCGACGGACGAGGACGTCCTGGTCACCAACGCCACCGAGATCCCCACCGGCAGCCCCTGGCGCGCCGGCCGCACCCTGCTCGTCGGCGACGCGGCGCACGCGGCGTCCCCCGCCACCGGCCAGGGCGCGTCGATGGCGCTCGAGGACGCGGTGGTGCTCGCCAAGTGCCTGCGCGACGCGCCGGACACCGATGCCGCCCTCGTCCGCTACGAGGAGCTGCGCCGCCCCCGCGTGGAGCACAACATCACCGTCAGCGGCAACATCTCCCGGGGCGTGCCCTCGCCGTCCCCCGCGAGCCGGGCCGCGACCCCGTCCCGCCCGGGCGAGGACGAGATCGTACGGCTGCTGGACTGGCAGTCGGACGCCTGGACCTGACGCCCCCTCAATACCGCCTCCACGCGCCTTACGGCGCGAAATCGGTGAATTCGCCCCCCGGAACACCTCGATCCTATAATCTGCACCTTCTTCACCGAAGCTTCACAGGGGGGCAGATTCACATGCGCATACGCGTACTTGCCGCAACCGCCGCCGCGGGAACTCTCGCCGTACTGGCCGCCGTTCCGGCCCACGCCACCGAGTACTCCTCGGCGCTGAAGATCAAGGGCGTCCAGTACGACGCACCCGGCAGGGACTCCAACAGCTGCTCGACCGGGAACACCAAGGACGAGTACCTGACGATCAAGAACTACTCGTCACGCACGACCGTGAACCTCAAGGGCTACGTGGTCAAGGACAAGGCCGGCAACCGGTTCACCTTCAGCCACAACCACTACCTGCAGCCCGGCGACTACGTGAAGCTCCGCGGTGGTCACGGCACCGAGTCGGACAGCAAGAACGTCGCGTACCGCAACAACTGCAACTTCATCTGGAACAACGACATGGACACGATCTACGTCTACAAGCCGTCCGGCGCGGGCGCCGACTCGCACGCCTACACCAAGGCGGCGAACGACCGTGACGGGAACGGGTACATCACGTTCCACGGGTGACGGCGCGGGAGCGGGCGAGCAGCACACGCCCGCTCGCTCCCGCGAACAGCAGCCCGGCCACCATGCAGACCAGACTCAGCGCCGGGCCGGAGGACCAGTCGACGCTCGTCGCGCGGACGGCCAGCACGACGGTGATCGTGGCCCCGGTGCCCGGCAGCGCGAGCAGGGCGGGACGGGTGCGGTCGAGGTCGTCCTCGGCCAGTGAACCGAGGACTCCGACGCCGAGGGCGAGGGCCCAAACTCCGAGGGCCTGCGCGTCGGCGCGGCCGGTGTCCCAGGGGACGAAGGCGGCCCAGAATCCGGGGCGGGTCAGCAGGCCCGCCCCGATGCCGAGCCAGGACGAACCCAGCACCGCCAGAAGGGGTTTCGACCAACCGGGCAGGGGCGCCGCGCGCACGGCGAGCGGCGCCCCTGGCGTGAGGTGCTGCCAGGCCAGCAGGGCGATGGCGGCCACGGCGAGCAGGCCCAGCGTGAACACCCAGCCCAGGCTGAACAGCACGGGCACGATGGAACCGCCCTTGGCGATGTAGAGCCCCTTCGCGTTGAGCAGGCTCACCGCGAACAGGCCGATCAGGACAACGGCCAGCGGATACAGCAGAGTTCGGGCCTCGTGCCACAGTCGGGCCCGGTTGACCGTGAACAGCGCCGGGGCCGTGCCGAGCATGGCCGCGCCGACCAGGCCCTGGCTCAGCGAGTCGGGCGAGGGCCAGGCCCCGAAGACGTGCCCGGTGAGGTTCACGAGCATCAGCACGCTCCCGACGAGGAGGCTGACGACCGCCACCGCGGTGGCCAGCATCGCCACCCCGGCCGTCAGCGGGCGGCCGTTCGCCGCGGCGGAGGCGGGAGTTGACGCGTCGGACGTGTTCGTCATGGCCTTGTCCGTTTCTGGTGGTCCGATCGGCTACGCGGCAGGGGTCGAGACACCGACGGCGGGGGCGCGCTCCGCCGGAACCGTGCGCTTGAGCACCTCACGGGCGTACATGACGCGCATGCTCACCACCGCGGTGGCGGCGAACGCCAGCATGCCGCAGCCGATGGCCACGCCTGCCGACAGCGCGGTGTGGCGGTCGAGGTCGAGGCCCCGCTGGAGCACGGGTACCGCGCCCACGGACAGCACCGGGGCCAGGCACAGGGCGGTCAGATGCAGCCGCCACTCCTCGCGGGCCCAGCCACGCCCGGCCCGGCCCGCGCGGCGGGCGCCGACGGCCATCACCGCGTAGGCGACGGCGTACGGCAGCAGGTAGGCGCCCAGCAGCCGGTGGCCCGTGGCGCCGAAGTCCAGGTAGGAGCGGACGATCCACACCAGCGCGGCGGCTCCGGCGAGATGGGCGGCGACGAGCACCGGCAGCGGGGCCCAGGACCCCGTCACGCCGAGCACCCGCGTGCGCCGGTCGAGGGTGCGCGAGGCGATCAGCGCGCCGAACACCACGATCGATCCGAGGTGCTGAACCGCCACGAGGTTGATCGCCGTCATCGGCAGCCCCGGCAGCACCCAGGGCAGGGCGCCCCACTCCAGGCGCAGCAGCGGCGCGGTCAGCAGGTAGCCGTAGCAGAGCAGCATCCAGCGCTGGTGCAGGTCCGGGTAGCCGCCGACGGCGGCCAGGACGCCGAAGGTCACGCTCAGCACGGTGCCGACCAGGATGGTGGCGAGCACGATCCAGAAGGCGGCCCCGCTGAATGCGTCCTCGGGTGCCGTGCGCGCCAGGTACAGGGCGGCGCCCGCCATCGAGGCGTACACGGTGACCGCGAAGACGACACCGAGGACGCGGTGCAGGCGGGTGCGCCCGCGGGACGCGGTGAACAGCTGCGCGGGGCCCAGGAGCATCAGCGCTCCACCGAGCACCGAGTGCACGATCATCGGCACGAGGCTGTGCCGGTACGGCCCGATCCGGGTGGCGAGCGCGTCGGCCACGTAGCGCGGCGAGACCATGCGGCCCAGCAGCCACTCACCGAAGGCGGGCGCGCCGGGGCGGGCGTAGGGCCACAGTTCGGTCATCGCGACCGGCGCGTACGCCACGCCCATGACCGTCAGGGCGACGACGGCACCCCGGCGCCGGCTGCCCTTCGTTGGACGACGCACGACGACTCCCTGCCCGGGGCGCCACTCCGATCCCCGATAGTCTCTTCTGGACTATCGAGAAGGTAGGGCCGAGCCGCCGTCGCGGTCAACGGTCCGTCGTGCGTTCGTCCCGCCGCCCCACCCACTGCCAGAAGTCGACCATCATCCGCTCGTAGCGGATACCGAACTCCAGGGCCTCGCGCTGCCCCGGCGTCAGCAGCTCGCCGACGCTCTCGGCCAGTTCCTCGTACTCCCCCAGCGTGCGGACGTGTTCGCCGAGCTGGGTCGGGGCCAGCACCTCGGGCCGGCCGCCGAACCAGAGTTTGAGGATGCCGCGCTCGCGGGCCTCCACGGGCACGAACTCCGGGTCGGCGAGCCACCGCTGAAGGGCGGTCCGGCCCTCGTCGGTCAGGCTCAGCACCCGCCGGTTGCGCCCGCTCTCCTGCCGCACCTGCGCCAGCAGGCCGGCCTGGAGGAGACGGTCGCACTGCGCGTACACCTGCGCGTGCGGCACCTGCCAGAAAGGGGCCACGGTGCGGGCCGCCTCCACCTTCACGTCGTAGGCACTCGCCTCGCCCAGCTTGTCGATGATGCCGAGCACGAGGTACGAGGACGTGGTCAACCGGGCGTCAGACATGGGGCGACCGTATCGCCCACCCTGTTCAGCGCGGAGCGAGGTCGCGCCTGGCCACCAGGGCCAGCACCACGACCAGCAGCGCGAGGGCGCCGGCCTGGACGAGCGCTCCGCCGAGGAAGGCGGTGGGGACGGGCACGCCGAGCCAGAGGTACAGCGCCGCAAGCCGTACGGCCAGGAGCAGCAGGCCGAGCGCCGCCAGTGCGGCGGCACCGCCCGAACCGGCGCTGTCCGTACGGCGGTTGCGCAGCAGCAGCCAGGCGAGGGCGCCGAGGACGAAGCCGGTGGCCGGCGCCCAGGCCGCGTCCGCCATGGCGGGCAGGAGCACGAGCGATCCGCCCATCACCACGCTGCACGCGGTGAGGACGAGGCCCGGGGTGCCGACGGGCAGCGTGGCCGGCGGGGCGTCGCGGTGGTAGGCGGCGCACAGAGCCAGGGCAGGCAGCCAGGCCAGCAGCGCGGTGGCGGCGGCGAACCAGAGGTCGGCCGCCACCACGTCGCTCACCAGCGGCCCGAACAGCGGCCACAGCGAGGGCAGGGCGGCGAGCAGGACGGCGGCGCGGGCAAGGGCCCGGCGCTCGTGCAGCAGCGCGAAGAAGCCGGCGATCCACAGCAGCGGCAGGATCCACTGGGCGACCGCGACGACGCCGAGTGTGCCGCGGCCGGTGAATCCGGACAGGAACATGTCCCACTGCCCCCTGCCGTGGGTCGACGACCAGGTCAGGCTGAGAACCCGGTCGGCCACGGTGGCGGCCGCCTGGAGGAGCACGGCGAAGAGCGCGAAGTGGCGGACGACCGAGCCGAACAGCGCGTACGGCCGGGGGGCTCCGGCGGCGGCCAGTCTGCTGCGCAGCGCGAGGGCGGCGACGCTCGCCACCTCGCCGAGGGTGGGCCTGCTCTGGTCCTGGGTGTCCCGGTCGACGTCCCACAGGTAGACCTCGACCATCTCCTCCTCCCGGGCCGAGCGGTAGTAGGCGGGGAGCAGGCGCAGCACGCTGCGGTACCGGGTTTCGAGCAGCGTCGTCATGCGAGACCTCCCGCGAGTCCGGGGTTGTCGGTGGTGGGCCGGGTCGCCGCTCCGGGTGCCCTGCGGCCCTCGGCGATCCGCTGCTTGGCGGCGCTCGCCCCGGCGGCCATGCGCTCCGCCTCCGCGTCGAGGGCGGCCGTGCCCTCACCGGTGAGCCGGTAGTAGCGCCGCAGCCGGCCCTCGTGCACCTCCTCGCGGTCCAGGACGATCAGTCCGTCCGCGGTGAGCCGGTCGAGCACGCCGTACAGGGTGCCGACGCGGAGCTGGACGGTGCCGTCGGACAGGTCCTCGACCTCCCGCAGGATCCCGTAGCCGTGCCGGGGCTGGTCGGCCAGGGCGGTGAGGACGAAGAACGCCGCCTGTGTCATGCTCCTCGATGCCATACGGCCATGATATCTCGCTTGCCGATATATAGCGTGTCGCGGAGTCACCGGGCGTGTCGGAGCGCTCACCGGACATGCCGGAGGGCTCAGGGGGTGGGCGGCACGGGGGTGGGCGGTGCCGGCCGGACTCCGGCACCGCCTGAAACGGCGCGAACAGGCCCCGCCCCGAAGCGGATGGTGGGCGGGTCCTGTTCGCGGCCGCCATTGTGGCCGCACCGCGGGCCGGGGGACCACGCGTGAACTGTCATGTCCTGGAGCAGATCGATCACACCCCGTGTGCGCCACGCACATTCCGTGTGCAGACCCCGTGTGATCTACACCGACCCGCGCGGACAATACTGGTGTCCGCACGTGCCCCCGTTCTCAGATGGACTCATGCGCATCTCCCCCAGTGTCCGACCGGCCCCGTCCCCCAACCTGTGGCTGACGCGCGGCCGCCATGAAGGAAGCGACGCCCCCGACGTCGTACGAGCGACCCTGCGACGGCTCCAGGACAGAACCGTCCTCGACGACCAGCACGAACTGCCCGGGCCCGACGGCGACGACGGCCCCGAGCGGATCTTCGAGGCACGCTGGAAGGCCGCCGGGACGGTGACCGTTCGTGCCCGGCTCACCCTCGCCCGCCCCTTCGAGGGCGGCCAGGACTGGGTGCTCGCGGCCGAGGCGGAACGCCCGTGGAACGAGGAGTGGCCCTCGCCCGCCACCATGTTCTGGCCCGACGAGCCCGGCGTCCCCTGGGACCACGAGCCCGCCACGGGACTCCGGCTCCGCGGCGCGGCCCACCTGCCCACGGAGGACAAGGAGATCCGGCGCCTGCTGCGCGGTTGTGTGCGCGGCGGATGGAGCATCAACGTCGTCGTGCATGAGGCGATGACGCCCGACGAGGCCGGCCGCCGGCCGCTGGGCCCGCTGCTGCCGCCGAGCCTGCGGCACCGCGTGCTCGAGCACCGCGCCGCGCCCGAGCAGCTGCGCATCGTCAACCGTGCCCTGCGCGAGTTCGGCGTGCAGGTGCCGCGTGGCGGGGCCGTGGTGCTGCCCACGGACCCGGCGCCGCCCGGCTACGACGCGGAGGAGTTCTCCGTACGCACCGTCTTCCTCGACGGCAAGCGGCCGACGGAGCTCGTCGACGCCCTCAGCCGCTTCGCCGCGCTGCCCCCGCCGCTGCCCGAGGGCGGCGACGAGGCCGTCCGGGAGCTGCGGGACGACTGGGACCTGATGACCCTGGAGGAGCAGCTCGACCACGAGCGCAGGCTGGTGGCGATGTACTCCGAGGCCCTGGAGGCGATGACGAAGTCGCGGGACCTGTACCGCGAGGCCGCCGAGCGCGCCCACGAGGCGCTGACCGTCCTGCGCGAGAACGGTGCCGACGTTCCCGCACAGCCACAGCCTCGGTCCGAGCCGCCCGCCCCCTCGGCGGGCTCGCCGTTCCAGCAGCTGACGCGCACGTTCGAGCGTTTCAAGGACAAGGCGCTGCGGCCGACGGCCGGCGCCGACGGCAAACCGGGGAAGGACGGCCGGCCGGAACCGGGCGACGGCTGAGCCACGGGTCGCTTCGCGAGGCGGACGTGTCAGCGGGCGCTGCCTGGATACGCGGGAAGGACGGCACCACAGGCCCGTCCCGGAAGGTCCCGACGCCATGGGCAGCAGCCAGCACCTCCAGAGCGGCCAAGGCGACAAGGGCGAGCCCCGCCACCGCTCCGACACGACCCTGCGGGTCAACGGCAAGCCGCACACCCTCGCCCTCGACCACCGGCGCGTCCTGCTGGACCTGCTCCGCGAGGACCTGGGGCTGTTCGGCGCGAAGAAGGGCTGCGACCACGGTCAGTGCGGGGCCTGCACCGTCCTGGTGGACGGACGGCGGCTCAACAGCTGTCTGCTGCTCGCGGTGACGCTGGACGGCTCGGAGGTCACGACCGTCGAGGGGCTGACCGGCGACGGCGAACGGCCGCATCCGCTTCAGCGGGCCTTCCTCGACCGCGACGCCTTCCAGTGCGGCTACTGCACACCGGGCCAGATCTGCTCGGCCGTCAGCATGCTCGCCGAGGCCGCGGCGGGCCACCCGTCCCGCGTCACCGGTCCCGGTGTCCCGTCCGGGCGGCCGGTGCCGCTGGACCGGGACGAGATCCGGGAACGCCTCAGCGGGAACCTGTGCCGCTGCGGCGCCTACCCGCACATCGTCGACGCGGTCGAGGACGTGATCCCGTGAAGCCCTTCGGCTACGTCCGCGCCGCCGGCATCGAGGACGCCTGCGCCGCCGTCGCCGCACGGCCCGGCGCCCGCTTCCTCGGCGGCGGCACCAACCTGGTCGATCTGATGAAGCTCGGCGTGGAGGAGCCCGGCACCCTGGTCGACGTCACCCGGCTCCCGCTGGACACGGTGGAGGGGCTGCCCGACGGCTCGCTGCGGGTCGGCGCCATGGTCCGCAACAGCGACCTCGCCGCCCATCCCGCCGTGCGCGACCGCTTTCCCGTGCTGTCCCAGGCCCTGCTCGCGGGCGCCTCGGCACAGCTGCGCAACGCGGCCACCACCGGCGGCAACCTGCTGCAGCGCACCCGCTGCCCCTACTTCCAGGACATCTCCAAGCCGTGCAACAAACGCGCGCCGGGCAGCGGTTGCGGGGCCCGGGACGGCGTCCACCGCGACCACGCGGTGCTCGGCCACAGTGAGCACTGCATCGCCACTCATCCGTCCGACATGGCCGTGGCCCTGGCTGCCCTCGACGCGCGGATCGAGCTGTACGGCCCCGACGGCGCGCGTGGCGTCGCGGCCGCCGACTTCCACCGGCTGCCCGGCGGCCACCCTGAGCGGGACACCGAGATACTCCCCGGCGAGCTGATCACGGGCGTGCTGCTCCCGGCGGCCGCGAGCGGGCTCCCCTCGCTGTACCGCAAGGCCCGCGACCGCGCCTCGTACGCCTTCGCGCTGGCCTCCGTCGCCGCGGTGCTGCGGGTGACGGACGGCGTCGTCGACCGGGCCGGGATCGCCTTCGGGGCGCTGGCCCACCGGCCCTGGCGGGCCCGCGTGGCCGAGGAAGCGCTGCTCGGGGCCGCGCCCACCGAAGCGGCCTTCGAGCACGCCGTGGACCTCGAACTGTCCGCCGCCCGGCCGCTGCGCGACAACGGCTACAAGGTGCCGCTCGCCCGCAATCTCGCCCTGGACGTCCTGCTCCGGCTCGCCGCACCCGCCAGGACCTGAACCGGCATTCGAGGAGAACGACATGGTCAGCACCGTCGTGGGCGCTCCGGCCGAGCGCCGGGAGGGTCTGGAGAAGGTCACGGGCGGCGCCCGCTACGCCGCCGAACACGCGGTGCCCGGCCGCGCATACGCCTGGCCGGTGCCCGCCACCGTCGCGCGGGCCACCGTGACCGCGATCGACACGGCCGCCGCACTGGAGCGGCCTGGCGTTCTGACGGTCCTCACCCATGAGAACGCCCCGCGCATCGCCGAGCCGGACGACGCCACGCTCGCCGTGCTGCAGAACCCGCGCGTGCCGCACCGCGGCTGGTTCGTCGCCCTGGTGGTGGCCGGGACCCTGGAGGACGCGCGGGCCGGTGCCGCCGCCGTCCGGGTGTCGTACGACGTGGAGGCGCACGACGTCTCGCTGAGCCCGGGACATCCGGGGGCGTACGCGCCCGAGCAGGCCAACGGAGGCCATCCCGGCAGCACCGAACACGGCGATCCCGAGGGCACGTTCGCCGCCTCGCCGGTCCGCGTCGACTGCGACTACCGGGTCCCGCCCCTGCACAACCACCCCATGGAGCCGCACTCCAGCACCGCTCAGTGGGACGGCGACCGGCTCGTGGTGCACACCTCCAGTCAGGGCTCCACCGTCGTACGGGCCACGCTGGCGGACCTGTTCCAGCTGCCCGAGGACCGCGTCACCGTCGTCGCCGAGCACGTCGGCGGGGGGTTCGGGTCCAAGGGCACGCCGCGTCCCGACGTGGTCCTCGCCGTGATGGCGGCGCGGCAGACGGGCCGGCCGGTGACGCTCGCGCTGCCGCGCCGCCATCTGCCCGCCGTCGTCGGGCACCGGGCGCCCACGTTGCACCGGGTCCGGATCGGCGCCGAGGCCGACGGCCGCATCACGTCGCTGATCCACGAGGTGACGACCCACACCTCCCACGTCAAGGAGTTCGTGGAGCAGGCGGCGGTGCCCGCACGGACCATGTACGCGGCGCCGAACCTGCGCACGGTGCACCGCGTGGCACCGCTGGACGTGCCCACGCCGTCGTGGATGCGTGCCCCGGGCGAGGCTCCCGGCATGTACGCGCTGGAGTCCGCCATGGACGAGCTGGCCTGCGAACTCGGCATGGATCCGGTGCAGTTGAGGATCGCCAACGAGCCGGACGCCGAGCCCGGGAGCGGCAAGCCGTTCAGCAGCAGGCATCTGGTGGAGTGTCTGCGCGAGGGCGCGCGCCGCTTCGACTGGCCGCACCGCGCTCCCCGCCCGGACGGGCCGCTGCGCATCGGAACGGGCGTGGCTGCCGCGACCTATCCCGTCCTCGTGCAGCCGTCCACGGCGGCGGTCCGCGCGCTGCCCGACGGCACTTTCCTCGTGCGGATCAACGCCACGGACATCGGCACGGGCGCGCGCACGGTGCTGGCGCAGATCGCGGCCGACGCCCTCGGCCGGCCCCTCGAAAAGGTCCGGATCGAGGTGGGCCGCAGCGACCTGCCCTCCGCCTCGCTGGCCGGAGGCTCGTCCGGCACGGCGTCGTGGGGCTGGGCGGTCCACGAGGCATGCACCCGGCTGACGGCCGAACTGGCCGATCATGCGGGGCCGTTGCCCGACAGCGGCCTTGAGGCCCGTGCCGACACGTCCGGAGAGGCCGACGCCGACAGCCCGTGGGCACGCCACGCGTTCGGGGCGCACTTCGCCGAGGTGGCCGTCGACACGGTGACGGGCGAGGTCCGGGTACGGCGTCTGCTGGGCGTGTTCGCGGCCGGGCACATCCTCAACGCCCGTACCGCGCGCTCCCAGTTCATCGGCGGCATGATCATGGGGCTGGGCATGGCGCTCACCGAGGGCAGCACCATGGACGCCGCGTTCGGCGACTTCACCGAGTCCGACCTGGCGTCGTACCACGTGCCCGCACACGCGGACGTGCCGGACGTCGAGGCGCACTGGATCGACGAGGACGACTCCCGTCTCAACCCGATGGGCAGCAAGGGGATCGGCGAGATCGGCATCGTCGGGACGGCCGCCGCGATCGGCAACGCCGTTCACCACGCCACCGGCGTCCGCTTCCGCGAACTGCCGCTCACGCCGGACCACTTGCTGCCCGGGCTGCGGTCCTAGGCGGCCTCTCGGCCGCCCAGGACCATGTTGTCGCTACGACCGGTTCGTCACTCCGGCCGGCCGGCCGTGGCCAGCGGGCGCCGCGCCGGCACGCTCACGTCCGGCTGAGTGGAGGCGAGGCGTACGACCAGCGCCGTCAGCGCCGCCAGTGCCGCCGCGACGGCGGCCAGGCCCGCGACCCAGCTCGGCGCGAGGGTGAGGTCCAGGGCCCGGGACAGCCACGCCGAGTGGAACCGGCCCTGGTACAGCTGGGCCGCGGCAAGGATCGCCGTCACCACCATCGCGCCCGCGAGGGCGGCCGGGACGGGCCGCAGGGTCACCACCACGGCGAGCAGCGCGCACAGCGCCGACACCGCGACCGAGGAGGCGTAGAGCCCGACGGGCTCGCCCGCCTGGTACATCGGGAACCACAGCATCGCGCACAGGAAGAGCGCGCCCGCCACCATCAGGCCCGGCCACGACAGCGGCTCGGCGGGACCCTTCGGCATGCGGGCCGGCCGGTGCGGCCTGGTGTCGGAGCCGAGGGACGGCGGGGCCAGGGGGACGGGTGGCGGGAAGGCGCCGCCGGGGCCCCAGCCGGTCTCGCCGCTCGGCTGCCCGGACGGGGGTTCCGGGTCGGGCAGGGTGGCGAGGGCTTCGCGTTCCTCGCTCAGCTTGCCGATGAGTTCCACGAGTTCCTCGACCGGACGCGCGGAGGCGGCCGCCCGTGCGGCCTCGCGGCCGAAGTGGCGCTCGGTCTGCGTGCGGTGCAGCAGCGCCATCAGCCGGGTCACCTCCTCCACCGGGCGGTTCTCGGCCGCCGCGCGGATGGCCTCGTCCGCGCTCGCGGCGTCGCGCGGCGGACGCGTCAGCAGGGTGACCAGGCGGGTGACGTCCTCGATCGACCGGTCCGTGCCGACGGCGCGCAGCGCGTCGACGGTGGCCTTCGCGTACTGAGGGGACTCCTCCAGCAGGGTGATCAGGTCGGCGACCTCCTCCAGGGGACGGTCGGCGACCGCGGCGTGCACCAGGGCGCTGACCGGGTCCTCGTTCGTGGCGGCTATGGAGGGGTCGTACGGCTTGGATGATGACGAGCGGATGCTCATGACTCTCCTCCATGGAAGAGATGGAAGGTTCGCCGGCTCTCGCGTCTCCCGACGCGAGTCACGACGTTGCAGTGCAGTGCCATTACTAGGTGGTAGCGCCACCGCGTGCCACCGGGGTGGGCCACGGGTATGAACCGGAGGTACGTACGTAGGGCGGATGCGGGAATCCGAGAGGAGGAGCGCGCCGTTCGGCCCGCCGGATGAGGAGGACCCGTGAAACCGAGCACGACGGTGATCGTCATCACACTCGCCCTCGCGGCGCTCGTCCTCGGCGTCGCCGTCACCCTGTTCGTCAGACTGCTGCGGACCCGGCGCGACCTCATGCGTGCCGGGCTGCCCACCGGGCCACGCTGGGTCTTCTGGGGCGCTGTCCTTTACTTCCTGCTGCCGACCGACCTCCTGCCCGACCCGATCTATCTGGACGACATCGGCGTCCTGCTCCTCGCTCTGCGCACACTGCACGGCTCTCTCAGTGGGCCGAATCGTCACGAAACCTCCCTCTGATTACGCAGAGTAAGGAAACCAACCACCCGTTCGATTCGTATAACTGACTGGAAGGGCAAGGCAGTCGGCGGACCGGGCAGCGCCCAGAGCGGGGCGTGTTGGGTCCGCGCAGCACTGACGAGGGAGAGACGATGCAACCGTTCGCGCTCAACTACGCACGTCCGGCGGTGGAGTTGGAGGCCACGACTCCGTATGTGTACGACCCCGGGCTGCAGTTGAACGTGCTCATGGACGGCCGGGTCGCCGCCGGTGACCACGCCCTGCTCAGAGAGTTGGGGACCACGACGTCCACCGCCGGTTCCAAGACACACTTCGACGACTGAACACACCACAGCCGAACATGACTGTCCTGATCCTGACCTGTGAAGAGGACGTGACCGCCGACATGGTGGTCGTGCATCTGAACGCGTCCGGGGTCCCGGTGGTCCGCCTGGATCCCGCGGACCTGCCCGGAGGCGTCGCGCTGTCCGGTGAGTACGTCCACGGCGCCTTCCGTGGCCATCTCCAGTCCGCGGGCCGCCTGGTGAGCATCGCCGGCCTGCGGTCGGTCTGGGTGCGCAGGCCCGGAGAGGCCGCCGCCGCCGCGGCCGAGCCCTCCGCCTGGCTGACCGAGGAGTCCGCCCAGGCGCTCTACGGCATGCTGCGCGGCTCGGACGCCCGCTGGATGAACCATCCCGACGCGGCCCGCCGGGCCCGTCACAAGCCCTGGCAGCTCCGGCACGCCCAGCGCTGCGGGCTGCCCGTGCCGGCCACTCTCATCACGACGTTCCCGCAGGCCGCCCGCGAGTTCGCCGACCGCTACCCCGATCTGGTGGTCAAGCCGGTCTCCGGGGCGCACCCGCAGGACCCGCCCCGTGCGGTGCCGACCAGCCGGGTCGCGCCGGACACGGACTTCTCCGCCGTGGCGTACGGGCCCACGCTGCTGCAGCGCCGGGTCGCCAAGAAGGCCGACATCCGGCTGACCGCCGTGGGCGGCCAGTTGCTCGCGGCCCGCAAGGCGACCGACGAGGACGCGGACCCCGACGACCCCGCCTCGATCGACGTGCGCTTCGCCTCGCCCGGCATCCCCTGGCACGCCACCGACGTCCCGCCCCGGGTCGCCGACGCCGTCCGCACCTATCTCCGAGACGCCGAACTGGCCTACGGCGCCTTCGACTTCGCCGAGGACGCCGACGGGACCTGGTGGTTCCTGGAGTGCAACCAGTCGGGGCAGTTCGGCTTCGTCGAGGTGGAGACGGGACAGCCGATCGCCCGGACCGTCGCGGAATGGCTCGCCCGTCCCGGCCCGGAGGAAAAGGCGCACGTCAACGGCGCGAACAGCACGGTGTGTTGAGGACGTACGAACGGCCCGGTGCGCCGAGGACGTCCGTACGGTCCGGTGGTGGCGGAGGTCAGGCGGGCAGCGAACCGGGCATCAGCGCCGTGCGCTGCCAGCCCGCTCCCGGGGCGCTGCGGTGCTCGGGAGAGGACGCGAGGCCGAAGGACTGCAGCGGCCGCATGGCGTACTCCAGTTCCCGGCTCACACGCTCGGCCTCCCGGCGAGTCTGAGTGGGGACGTCGCCGCGCTCCGCGACGAGGCGGTCGTAGATAGGGGAATCCTGGAACACCGACGTGCCTTTCGTGTGGCGGCCCATGCGCATGGGCACGGCTGCCGAGTGTAAGCGCCGCGGCAGACAGTGGCTTGAATTCCCCGGAGCACTTGACGCCGGCACGACGGTACGGCTATTCGCTCCCGCGCGCGTTCAGGACGTTCAGGCGCCGGTCGTGGAGCCGGGCCGCATGATCATCAGGACCGTGACGGTCGCCCACAGCAGGTTGAACACACCGGTGAACATGGCGAGTCGGGCGGTGCTCGAGCGCTCGACCGGCTGCCGCGCGTCCAGTTGTGCGAGCAGTTCCTCCTGGCGGGGCAGGACGAAGGCGATCAGGAGGCCGGCGGCGAAGGTGGTCAGCACGATGGAGGCGACGAGCCATCCGCTGCCGAGGACGCCCATCGCCCCGGCGGTGGCGAACCCGAGGACCGGGACCGCTATGCCGATGCCGGAGTAGACCCGGCAGATGCGGTGCAGCAGGCGGACCGTGCCCACCGCCGCCGCGTCGGAGCCGGCACGCCGTGCCGCCGGCGGCACCATGCTCGCCGCGACCGTGACGGGGCCGACGGCCACGATGGCCGCCAGGACGTGGAGGACGAGCAGGACCTTCGTCATCGGGAGGGGAGCCTTTCCGGGGTGCGATCAGCGATGCGCGGCTCACGCTAGGGATCTTCGAAGGGATCGCACAGGGGCGGAAATGACAGATTCCAACGGATTCCCGCCAGGCATGCCGTCAGCTGTTTCGGGCTGCGACCCAGGTCACGAAGCTGGCGGGAATCCGCCTATCGTGGCTCTCATGCACACCGTGGCGATCCTCGTTCTCGACCATGTGGTGCCGTTCGACATGGCGGCTCCGATGGAGGTGTTCGGCCGCACGCGGCTGCCCGACGGGCGCCGTCCGTACCGGGTGCGGCTGTGCGCCGAGTCGCGCGCGGTCCGCGCGGACGGTTTCGAGCTCCGGGTCGACCACGGCCTCGAGGCACTGTCGGACGCCGACACCGTCGTCGTCCCGGGCTGCTCACAGCTCGTCGAGGAGTTCTCCCCGCGCGCCCTCGCGGCCCTGCGGGAGGCCGCGAAGGCCGGCACCCGGATCGCGTCGGTGTGCGCCGGCGCCTTCGTGCTGGCCGAGGCCGGGCTGCTGAACGGTCTGCGCGCCACGACACACTGGGTGGCCGCGGGCGAACTGGCCCGCCGCTACCCGGAGATCGAGGTGGAGCCCGACGTGCTGTACGTCGACAACGGGCAGATCCTCACCTCGGCGGGCGCCGCCGCGGCGCTGGACCTGTGCCTGCACATGATCCGCGGCGATCTGGGTTCGGCCGTCGCGGCGGACGCCGCCCGTCTTTCCGTGATGCCGCTCGAACGCGAGGGCGGTCAGGCCCAGTTCATCGTGTACGAGCAGCCGCCCGTGCCGCGCGGCTCGACCCTCGAACCGGTCCTGGAGTGGATCGAGGACAACCTGGCCGGCGAGATCACCCTGGGCATGCTGGCGGCGCGGTCGGGGATGAGCGAGCGCACGTTCGGCCGGCGCTTCCGTGAGCAGACGGGGACGACGCCGCTCCAGTGGCTGCTGCGGGCACGCGTACGCCGGGCCCAGTATCTGCTGGAGAACAGCGACCGCCCGATCGAACGGATCGCGCAGCAGGCGGGGTTCGGGTCGCCGACGGCGTTCCGTGAGCGGTTCCGGCGCGTTGTCGGCACCACTCCGCAGACGTACCGTACGGCGTTCCACGGGAAGACGCGGGTCCCGGCCACGCCCTCCTGAGACGGCCGGTCAGACGGCCAGCGACAGGCCGCCGCCCCGGCCCGTCGTCCGCCGCGAGGCGATCAGCAGGGCGTCGGCCTCGGCGATCGCGTTCTCGACGCTCACGGCTCCCATCACGACGCACAGGGCGCGGCTGACGTCCGCCAACTCCCGTGCGGTCTGCGGCTTCTCGCACTCCGCCTGCGCGATGCGCAGCGACGCGTATCTGGTGAGCAGCGTTCTGACGACCTTCGGGTCCGGAACGAGCACGAAGCGCCCCTCTCTTGGTGTCCGCACCTCGTATTCCCGGGCAGGGCCGGACCAATCGCATCTTCCGCACCGCGGGACTCAATTGACGAAATACCGCCGCTCGACCCGATTCCCGGGCGGGCCGCGAGGCGTTGAACAGAGCGTAACTCCCCCAGCACGAACGGTGAAGTCCATGACTCGCTCCGGCCGTCTTCTCTGCGCCCTCTACCTCGCCACCAGCGGCGGACTGGCCTGGACCACGGTCCTCGAATTCCTGTACGGCCCCCGGTGGGCGGCGTTCCTGTTCGCCGCGGCGAGTCTGGTTCCGGTCATCGCCGTCGTCCGCGAGACCCTGATCCGCGATCTGCGCGCGGCCGCGGCGGGACCCCGACGCCCCGCCCGTACTCCCGCCGACGACGTCATCCACGCGGAACTCGAAGCAGCCTGCTGCGAACGCTGGTGGACCAGTCTCGGCGTCCACCACGACACGACCTGCCCGCACCGCACACGACGCAGCAGCGCCGCCTGACGGATGCCGCGCGGCGGGCGGTCAGGCGACCTGGCCGCCGTGCAGGTCCGTGTACGCACCGCCGCCGCGCAGGAGTTCCTCGTGCGTCCCGGTCTCCAGGATGTGGCCGTCGCCCATGACCACGATCCGGTCGGCGCCGCGCACGGTGGAGAGGCGGTGGGCGACGACGAACGTGGTGCGGCCGCGCAGCAGCCGGGCCAGGGCCTGCTGGACCAGGGCCTCGGAGCGGGTGTCCAGGGCCGAGGTCGCCTCGTCCAGGATCAGCACCTTGGGGTCGCGGATCAGCGCGCGGGCGATGGCGAGCCGCTGACGCTGCCCGCCGGACAGCCGGGCGCCGCGCTCGCCGACGAGGGTGTCCAGGCCCCGCGGCAGCCGCTCGACGAACTCCAGGGCGTTGGCGTCGCGCAGCGCCGCGCGCACCGTCTCCTCGTCGGCGTCGTCCATGCCGTAGGCGACGTTCTCCCGGATCGTGCCGTCGAAGAGGATCGACTCCTGCGGCACCACCGACACGAAGCGCCGGTAGGTGCGCAGGTCGAGGGTGCTCATGTCGGTGCCGTCGAGCAGCAGCCGGCCGGAGGTCGGGCGGATGAAGCCGATGACGAGGTTGAGCACCGTGGACTTGCCCGCGCCGGACGCGCCCACGAGGGCGATCGTCTCGCCCGGCGCGACCGAGAGGGTGAAGCCGGCCACGGCGGGGCGGCCGTTGTCGTCGTAGGCGTGGCCGACGTTCTCGAAGGCGACGGCGCCGCGCACGGAGGTCACCTCCGACTTGCCCTCGTTGTCCTCGAGTTCGGGCGCCTGGAGCACCTCGCCGACCGAACGGACCGACTCCAGGCCCTTGGTGATGACCGGGGCGAGGCTCGCGAGCGTCGTCGTGGAGTTGGTGAGGGTGGTCAGGAAGGCGCTGAGCATGACGACGTCGCCAGGGGTGACGCCCCAGACGCCGTAGTACGAGACCGTCGCGGCCCCGGCGAGGACGAGCACGCCGACCACGTTGAGGACGACCCAGGCCAGTGAACCGAAGCGGCCGTTGACGAGGTCGAGGCGCATGCCGGAGGTCAGCAGGCGGCGCAGGGTGCCGTCCATGCGGCGCAGCGCCTTGCCCTCCAGACCGTGGGCGCGGGTGACCGGGATGAGGCGCGTCATCTCCGACACCCGGGACGACAGGGTCTCCACCTCGTGCCGGAAGTGCTCGTTGTGGGTGCGCAGACGCGCCCTGAGGCGGGCCACGACGAGTGCGGCGGCGGGCACGACGACCAGGAAGACGGGCACGAACTCCGGTGTGCGTACGGCGATGATGACGAGTCCGCCGGTGAGCACGGTGATGGCGCCGAGCCCGCTCTCGGCGGTCTGCTGCACCATCTGCTCGACCGTCTCGACGTCACGGACGACCTTGGCCTGCAGGACGCCGGCGCTGACGCGCGAGTGGTAGCCGATGGACAGCTGCTGCATGCGCGTGCACAGCGCGGAGCGCAGCGTGGTCCCCATGCGGCGCACGCTGCCGTAGAGCAGGCGGACGTACAGCACGTGCAGCGGGTAGTTGACCAGCAGGATGAACAGGATGATCCCCGTGCTCAGCCAGAGCCTGCCGACCGGCGCGTGCTGGACGACGGTGTCGATGATGGACGCGGTGATCAGCGGGAGCAGCCAGACCGGGCTGTGCTTGACGGTGAACACGCCGACCGCCGCGATCAGGTGGCGGCGGTCGGCGCGGAACAGGTAGCCGAGGGTGCGGATCGGGTGTTCACCGCGGTAGCGGTGGTCGAGGGGTCTTTCCGACGACCACGCCATCGGCGGCATCCTCCGTGGTGACCGATTCCTGTCGGACGGTGGCGGGTTCAGACGGCGTCGAGCTGCGCCACTTCCCCGGCGCTCAGCTCGAGGCCGGTCGCGGCGAGGGAGTCGAGGATCGTCTCCGGGCGGCTGGCGCCCGGGATGGGCACGACCACCGGCGACTTGGCGAGCATCCACGCCAGGCACACCCGCTGCGGGCTCACCCCGTGGGCCTCGGCGATCCGCGCGAACGGCGCGTAGGCGGAGCCGAGTTCACGGGCCCGGGAGATGCCGCCGAGCGGACTCCAGGGCAGGAAGGCGATGCCGAGTTCGTCGCACAGTTCGAGCTCCGGCTCGCTGGAGCGGTAGGCCGGGGAGAACTGGTTCTGCACGGAGACCAGGCGCCCGCCGAGGATCTCGTTCGCCTCCCGGATCCGCTCGGGGCTCGCGTTGGAGATGCCCGCCATACGGATCTTGCCCTCGTCCAGCAGGTCGCGGATCGCGCCGACGGACTCGGCGTACGGCACCCTCGGGTCGGGCCGGTGGAACTGGTAGAGCCCGATGGCCTCCACGCCCAGCCGGCGCAGGGACGCCTCGCAGGCCTCCTTCAGATACCCGGGGCTGCCGTCGAGGGTCCAACTGCCGTCACCGGGGCGCAGATGGCCGCCCTTGGTGGCGACCAGGACGTCCTTGCCGCGGTCGTGGGAGGCGAGGGCCTTGGCGATCAGGGTCTCGTTGTGGCCGACCTCGTGGGCGTCGCGGTGGTAGGCGTCCGCGGTGTCGATCAGCGCCACCCCGGCGTCGAGGGCGGCGTGGATCGTGGCGAGGGAGCGCGCCTCGTCCGGGCGTCCCTCGATCGACATGGGCATTCCGCCCAGTCCGATCGCGCTGACTTCGACGTCACCGATGCGGCGGGTGTGCATGGGCTCGTGACCTCTTTCCGCTGTCGCGGGACCGAATCTTGTTCGGCCCACCGCACGGGCGTACGGCGGTACCGGACCGCGTTCCAGCCTGAACCCCCTTCGGGCCGGAGGTCCAATAGAGGAAAGAGAACGCATTCAGCAGCCGGGCAACTGAATCGCCCCGCACGTCGAAACGGCTTGCGCGGACGGCCGGGCGGTGTGCGAGGCTCGCTGGCGACCAGCCGTCACGACGGGCGGCACAGTGGAGAGGCGGCGGCATGCGCATCGGACTGCTCGGCACCGGTCCCTGGGCGGAGATGGCTCACGCCCCCGCACTGAGCGAGCACACGGGACTGGACTTCGCCGGGGTGTGGGGCCGCCGTCCGGAGGCGGCCAAGGACCTCGCCGACCGGCACGGGACGCGCGCCTACGACGATGTCGACGCGCTCTTCGCCGACGTGGACGCGGTGGCCGTGGCCCTGCCTCCGGCCGTGCAGGCGGACCTCGCGGTACGGGCGGCGCGGGCGGGATGCCATCTGCTGCTGGACAAGCCGCTCGCGACGACGGTCGAGCAGGGGCGGGCGGTGGTCGAGGCCGTGCGGGAGACCGGGGTCGCCTCGGTCGTCTTCTTCACCAGCCGCTTCGTCACGGAGACCGAGGCGTGGATCTCCGCGCAGGCAAGGACCGGCGGCTGGTTCACCGCGCGGGCGCAGTGGCTGGGATCGCTCTACGGCAGTGGCAGCGACAGCCCGTTCGCCGCCTCGCCGTGGCGGCAGGAGAAGGGCGCGCTGTGGGACGTGGGACCCCATGCGCTGTCCGTGCTGCTGCCCGTCCTCGGGGACGCGCGCCGCGTGACGGCGTCGGCGCCCGGCCCCGGCGACACCGTCCATCTCGTCCTCGACCACACCGGCGGCGCGTCGAGCAGCCTCACCCTCAGCCTGTCGGCACCCGCCGCGGCTGCGGGAACCGCCGTGGAACTCCGCGGCGAGACGGGCGTGGCCGTCCTCCCCACCAGTACCGAAGGTGCCGTCACCGCCCTGGTCCACGCCGCCGACGCGCTCCTGGCCGCCGCCGGCACCGGCCGCCCGCACCCGTGCGACGCGGCCTTCGGACTGCGCGTCACGGAGATCCTGACCGAGGCCGAGACCCTGCTGGACCGCCGCACCGGCTGACCCGGCCGCACCGGACGTCGCGGCACCACGGCCCCGCCCCTCCCCCGCGCCTCCGGCATGCGGTACCCGCCCCGCCGTAGGAGCGTGGGGGTGTGGGAAAGGTGGCCGATCTGTCAGCGCACCGGGACCGCACCCGGCGGGGCTGGCTGCGGGGCGCTCCGCCGCCGTGGTGGGTGAAGGCGCTTCCGGTGGTCCTGATCGCGGGCGTGTGCACCGCGGCGCTGATCAGTCCCGATCCGCTCGACATCGGATTCCTGCTGGGAGCGATCCCGCCGCTGGCCGTCCTGTCGTACGGCCCGTGGGCGACCGCGGTCCTCGGCGCCGCCGTGGTCGCCGTGCTCAACGTGCCGGCCTTCCAGTTCGACAACCCTGGCAACACCGACCTGCTGACCATCCTCTTCGTGGCCGGGCTGAGCGTGTTCGTGTCGTACGTGCGCAGTCACCGCGACGCCCAGCTGGACCTGGAGCGCACCATCGCCGAGGCGGCGCAGCGCGCGGTCGTGCCGCCCCTGCCGGAACGCGTCGGCGCGGTCCGCTGCGCCGGGCTGTACCGGGCCGCGCAGCGCGGGACCCTGGTGGGCGGCGACTTCTTCGACGTGCGCGAGGGGCCGTACGGCGTGCGGGCCGTGCTCGGCGACGTCCAGGGGCACGGTCTGTCGGCGATCTCCACGGTGGCCTCCCTGCTGGGGGCCTTCCGGGAAGCGGTCCTCGACCAGCCGGACCTGGAGTCGGTCGCCGCCCGCCTCGACCGCAGGCTGCTGGCCGACTCCGCGTCGTCCCGGTACGCCGAACTGTTCGCGACCGCCGTGCTGCTGGAGTTCTCCCCGGACGCGCGCTCGGTGCGGATGGTCTCCTGCGGGCATCCGGCGCCCCTGCTGCTGCGCGGCCGGGAGGCCACCGAGGTCGAGCTCACCGCATGGACGCCGCTCGGGCTCGGCCTGTCCGCCGGCGGTCCGCCCACCGGGCTCACGCTGCGGCTGGAGCCCGGGCACAGTCTGTTCCTGGCCTCGGACGGCGTCAGCGAGGCCAGGGACGACGACGGCACCTTCTACCCGCTGCCCGCCCGCCTCGCGGCCCTGGCCGACACCGACCCGGCGGTGCTCGCCGAGCGGATCTGGACGGATCTCGTGCGGTACTGCCCCGCCGTCGTGGACGACGTGACGATGCTCGTCCTCACCTCCGGGTCACCGGACGGCCGCTGACATCCTCCTCGGTGGCGGCCTGCTCGCTGTCGCCCTCGGCGTCGATGTGCGGCAGGATCCTGTCGAGCCAGCGCGGCGTCCACCAGGCGCGCGGCCCCAGCAGCGTCATCACTGCGGGGACCATCAGCAGCCGTACGACGGATGCGTCGATCAGCACGCTCACCGCCAGGCCCAGCCCCAGCATCTTGACCACGACGTTGTCGCTGACGACGAACGCCGCGAAGACACTCACCATGATCAGCGCCGCGCAGGTGATCACCCGTGCCGTGATCTCCAGGGCATGGGCGACCGATGCCTTGGCGTCGCCGGTGCGCAGCCACGCCTCGTGGACCCGGGAGAGCAGGAAGATCTCGTAGTCCATGCTCAGTCCGAAGATGATCGCGAACATCATCATCGGCACATAGCTCTCGATGGGCACCTTGCCGTTGACGCCCAGTGCGGGCCCGCCCCAGCCCCATTGGAAGACGGCCACGACGACGCCGTACGAGGCCCCGATCGACAGGACGTTGAGGACGGCCGCCTTGACGGCCACGAGCAGGCCGCGGAAGACGGCGAGGATGATCAGGAAGGCGAGGCCGACCACGACGCCGATGATCAGCGGCAGCCGGCTCGCCACGATGTCCCGGAAGTCGACCTGGGCCGCCGTCGTGCCGGTGACGTAACCCTTGGCGTCCGTGCCGGAGACCGCGTCCGGGAGCGTGGTGTGGACCAGGCCGTTCACCAGGTTCGTGGTGGTGGCGCTCTGCGGTGACTGCTCCGAGTAGACCGTGCCGATCAGGACGTCGCCGTCGCTCGTCGGCGTCAGCTGGGTGACGGTGGAGGCGCCGGCGACCCCGTTGAGGGTCTTCTGCGCCTGGGCGGAGAGGTCGGAGCGCTGGGAGGACGGTACGGCGGTCTGGTCGATGACGACGGTCAGCGGGCCGTTGGAGCCGGGGCCGAAGGCGGTGGTCATCAGGTCGTAGGCGCGCCGGTCGGTGAAGGACGTGGGGTCGGCGCCGTCGCCGATGTGCCCGAGCTGGATGGAGAGCACCGGGATCGCGAGGACGACGACGATCGTGACGCCTGCCGCAAGGAACTGCCAGGGCCTGCGCTCCACACGCTGCGCGTAGCGGTGCCAGGTGCCCTGCGGTGCCGCGCCCGGCGCGGCGTCGGTCTCCGCGACGGGCTTGCGCACGTGGAGGCGGTCGATGTGCCGGCCGATCAGCCCCAGCAGGGCCGGGACCAGGGTCAGCGCTCCGAGCACCGCCGTGACGACCGTCATCGCGGCGGCGAGGCCGAGCTTGCCGATGAAGGAGACGCCGGAGGCGTACAGGCCCGCGAGGGCGATGATGACCGTGGTGCCGGAGACGAGGACCGCCCGCCCGCTGGTGGCGGTGGCATGGCCCGCGGAGTGCACGGGATCGGCGCCGTCCATGAGGTTCTGCCGGTGCCGGGTGATCAGGAACAGGGCGTAGTCGATACCGACGCCGAGGCCGATCATCGTGGCCAGGGTCGGCGAGACGGTGGCGAAGGTGAAGGCGGCGGCGAACAGGCCGAGGATCGCGAGCCCGCCGACCGCTCCCACGAGCGCCGTCAGCAGGGGGAGCCCGGCGGCGATCACGCTGCCGAAGCCGATCAGCAGGACGACGATGGCCACGCCGAAGCCGATGAGCTCGCTGACGCGGTCGTCGGCGGCGGGCCGGGCCAGTTCACCGAGCGGTCCGCCGTACTCGACCTGCGCTCCGGCCGAACGCAGCGGCTGCACGGCCTTGTCCACACCGTTCAGATAGGAGTCGCCGAGCGTCGAGGGCTGGACGTCGAAGCGGACGGTGATGTAGGCGGTCTTGCCGTCGGAGGAGAGGGGCCCGACCTTCGAGGCGGGCGTGGACAGCGGGTTCTGGGCGGACAGCACGTGCGGCAGCTTCTGCAGGTCACCGATGGTGGTGGACATCTGCGAGCCGAGCCCGGTCAGGGATTTCTGTCCGTCGTGCATCACGATCTGGCTGCTGTAGCCGCCGGCCGCGGGGTCGTGCTTCTTCAGCACGTTCAGCCCCTGCTGGGACTGCACGCCCGACAGGGAGAAGTTGTCGGAGTACTCACCGCCGAAGGACCTGTTGAGGAACTGGAGCGCCACGAGGGCGACCAGCCAGGCGATGATGACGATCACGAAATGACGGGCACACCATTGTCCGAGCCGTCGGAGCACACCTCCGGCTGCGGTACCCGATGCCCCCGGCTCGTTGCGGGTCGGTGCCATGGCCTCGGCCTTCTCTGCGGGTCGAGAGGTCGGCGCCCTCTCGTCGTTCGCAATGCCGTGCGCCGGGTCCCGGCGAGACGATCTCCCGTCCGGGCGAGGTGTTCTCTCATTAGACGCCCGCTCTTTCGCCCCGGCATCTCGGACCGGGCCCCCTTCCGGATGCACGCGGCGCCAGGGCGTTGAATGGTGTTAGCAGAAGCGTTCCGGACCCGAGGAGCAGAGATGATGCCGACGCCACAGCCCGACGCGTCCGGGCCGTCCGAGGATCGCGTCACCCCGGACGACCTGCTCCACACCAGTACCGGCACCGTCGTGTCGCCGGAGGACCTCGTTCTTGCCACCGGCAGGGACATCAACCCGCGCAGCCTCGAATGGGCCAGGCGCAAGCTGGAGGCGGAAGGCCCCGCCGCCCTCGAAAAACTCCTGCCGTAGCCGCTTCCTCTCCCCCTGGAGCCCGGCGCCGGTTCAGTCCGTGCCCTCGGGCTCCAGGCACAGCACAGGCACCTGCTGGACCAGGTTGTTGGCGAACCCGCCGCGGTTCCAGTGCTGGTCCAGCGGCTGGGTGAGCCCCTCGGTGTCGGTGGCCCGCGCGCTCAGCACGTGCTCGCCGGCGACCGCCGTCCAGTCGAAGCGCCAGTGGCGCCACGCCCACCGCCGTCCGGCGTCGGGTGCCAGCTCGGCCTCGTGCCAGCTGCGTCCCGCGTCCGTGCTCACCTCGACCCGGGTCACCGGTGCCCGCCCCGACCAGGCCCGCCCCTCCAGCGGCACCGGTCCGGGCCGCACCACCCGGGCCCGCGACATGAAGTCCGGGAAGCCGGGCGGGACCACCAGGGCGCGCGGCGCGATCCGGGTGACCGGCTCGCCCTCGTCCGCGGGGTCCTGCCGCAGCCGGTAGGCCACGGTCTGCTGGAATCCCGTGAACTGTGCGTCGGTGACGGCGACTTCGCGCAGCCACTTCACATGGGCCATGCCGTACCAGCCGGGCACGACCAGCCGCAGCGGGTGGCCGTGCTGCGGCGGCAGCGGAGCGCCGTTCATCGCGTACGACACCAGCACCTCGGGCTCGGTGCCCGTCGCCACGTCCACCGGCAGGGACCGCTGGTAGTCCTGTTCCACCCCGCGCTCCACGCCGTGGTCGGCTCCGGTGAAGACGACGTCGACGGCGTCCTCCTCCACGCCGGCCTCGGCGAGCAGCAACCGCAGCGGGACACCTGTCCACTCCGCGGTGCCGACGGCCTCGACGAGCCAGGGCTGGCTCACCGGACGGGGCGTGAGCAGGGCCCGGCCGTTGCCCGCGCACTCCAGCGTCACGCGCGTGGTCACCTGGGGATACGACCGCAGTGCGGCCAGGTCCAGGTGCAGCGGGCGGCGGACCCGGCCCCCGACAGTCAGCGTCCAGGGCGCGTCCTCGGGGACGTAGGGCATGTCGTAGTGCGTCAGTACGTAGTGCAGTCCCGGCGGGGTGACGTCGTAGCGCAGTGCCTCGAGCGGGATGCCGTGGTTGCGGGTGGCCAGCGCCAGTTCGTCCTGGCCGATGCCCTCGTCGGGGGCGGCCAGCCGGGCGGGGGCGCTCGTGTCGGCGAGTCGATGGCCCATGGCCGCATTATCGCGCCGGGCGGCCGGGCCGGCACCTTGTCGGCCGGAGGACGGCAACTCCTGTCCGGCCGAGGGGAGTTCGATCAAGAAGTTTCCGATCATTGCCCGGCCGTTGCCCGTTCACCCTTTCGAGATGTGCCTTCGGGCTGACAGACTCCGCAGGTGCCCGACTTCGACATGCTTGTGATCGGATCCGGCCCGGGTGGCCAGAAGGCCGCCATCGCTGCGGCCAAACTCGGCCGCCGGGTCGCCGTCGTCGACCGCCCCGACATGGTCGGCGGGGTCTCCATCCATACCGGCACCATCCCCTCCAAGACCCTGCGCGAGGCGGTGCTGTACCTGACCGGACTCACCCAGCGCGATCTCTACGGGCAGAGCTACCGGCTGAAGGAGGACATCACCGTCGCCGACCTGACCGCGCGCACCCAGCACGTGGTTAGCCGCGAGGTCGACGTCATCCGCAGTCAGCTCTCCCGCAACCACGTCTCCCTCTTCGCCGGCACCGGCCGCTTCGTGGACCCCCACACGGTCGCGCTGCGCGAGGTCACCGGCAACGAGCGCCTGATCAGTGCGGAGAACGTCGTCATCGCCACCGGCACCCGGCCGGCCCGGCCGGACAGCGTGGAGTTCGACGGCCGTACGATCATGGACTCCGACAACGTCCTCGCCCTCGAACACGTCCCGCGCTCCATGGTCATCGTCGGCGCCGGCGTGATCGGCATGGAGTACGCCTCCATGTTCGCCGCGCTGGGCAGCAAGGTGACGGTGGTCGAGAAGCGATCCGGAATGCTCGACATGTGCGACGTCGAGATCATCGAGTCGCTCAAGTACCACCTGCGGGACCTCGCCGTGACCTTCCGGTTCGGCGAGACCGTCGCGGCGGTGGAGCGGCATCCGCGCGGCACGCTCACCGTGCTGGAGAGCGGCAAGAAGATACCGGCCGACGCCGTGATGTACTCGGCGGGCCGGCAGGGCCTGACCGACGAACTCAACCTGGAGAAGGCCGGGTTGACCGCCGACAAGCGCGGCCGGATCGCCGTCGACGAGAACTACCGCACCGAGGTGCCGCACATCTACGCGGTCGGTGACGTGATCGGCTTCCCCGCGCTGGCGGCGACGTCGATGGAACAAGGCCGGACGGCGGCGTACCACGCCTGCGGCGAGCCGGTGGGCCGGCTGCAGGACCTCCAGCCCATCGGCATCTACACCATTCCGGAGATCAGCTTCGTCGGCCGGACCGAGGACCAACTCACCGATGAGAGCGTGCCGTTCGAGGTGGGCATCTCCCGCTACCGCGAACTCGCGCGCGGCCAGATCGTCGGCGACTCGCACGGCATGCTGAAGCTGCTGGTCTCCCCCGAGGACCGCAGGCTGCTCGGCGTGCACTGTTTCGGCTCCGGCGCCACCGAGCTGATCCACATCGGGCAGACCGTGATGGGCTGCGGAGGAACGGTCGACTACCTCGTCGACGCGGTCTTCAACTACCCGACGCTGGCTGAGTCCTACAAGGTCGCGGCCCTGGACGCCACCAACAAACTCCGGCAGATCGACCACATCGGGGACTGACGTGCGGGCCCGGCGCCGTCAGCGTTCCTGCTCGGCGTCGGGCAACTCCGTGTCGTCCGCCACGACATGGACGGCCGCCTCCTCGGCGCCCGCGGCCCCGGCGTCGATGCCCACGTCGAAGGCGACGGACTCCTTCGTGGTGTCGGGGTGGGCGCCCTCGTCCGGGGCGACCAGACGGCCGGCGCGGTCGGTACCGGCCTCGGGGTCGACGGGTTCGCCCTCGCCCTGGGGCAGGTCGCCGATCTCGTCGCCCGGCGGCGGTGTCACGTCAGGGACTTCCTCCGCGAGCCGTTCGTCGAGGGTCTCGCCGTCGTGCTGTTCGGCGGCCGTGGTGCCGTGCCTGGTGACACCGAGCGGCTTCTCGGGCGGCGAATAGCCCTCGTCGAGGGTGTCGTCGTAGGAGCGTTCGCCGATGGCGTTCTGGAGATCGAGCGACGCGGCGTCCGCCTGCTCCTCGTTGGTTCCGGTGGGCTGGTAGGCGTCGTCGGCCATCGGTTCGGGACTCGTGCCTTCGCTGCCCATGGCTGTCTCCTTCGCGCGCTCGCTCAGTCGTTCTCGTACGGTGTCCCGATCCGCGTTTCCCGTTGCGCGCGGTCCAACCCCCGGCCCTCCCGGGCAGCCTGGGAGATTACCCCCTGGTCAATCTTGAATGCGCTGAGTGGGGGGCTATCATCACTCGCACACACGCTGTTACTGCCCGGCAACGCACCGGCCGTGCGGGTTCCACCATGCCGTTCTCCGCCCCTGGCCCGAGGCCAACCCTCGTGCGCCCGGGGCGAGTTCAACCCCCCACTCCCATACGTCGTCCGGGCCGCCGCCGTCCCTGACGTCGTGCAAGACGGAAAGCAGCGCACATGAGCAACATCAGGGGCAGAGGGCTGCAGGCCAATGTCCTCGGTACGTTCGACACCGTGGTGATGGCCGTCGCCGGAAGCGCCCCGGCCTATTCCATCGCCGCCACCACGGCCGTGCTCGTCGGCGCGGTGGGCCTGGCCAGCCCGGCCGCACTCCTGTACTGCGCGATACCCATGCTGGGTATCGCGCTCGCTTTCAGCTACCTCGGCCGTATCGACGTGAACGCGGGCGCCAGTTACTCGTGGGTGGGGCGCACGCTCCATCCCTTTCTCGGCTTCATCAGCGGCTGGGCGCTGGTGATCTCGGCGACCATCTTCATGGTGGCGGGCTCCCTGCCGGCCGGTGCGATGACCCTCTCCCTCTTCGACGAGGGCCTCGCCGACGACACCGCGCTGTCGACGGTCGTCGGCGCCGCCTGGTTCGTCCTCATGCTGCTCGTCGTGCTGGGCGGCGCCCGTCTCACCGTGCGCGCCCAGCTCCTGATGTCCGGCGTCGAGCTCGCCATCCTGGCGCTGTTCGCCGTGCTCGCGCTGTTCCACACCGGCAACGCCGGTACCTTCGACTGGTCCTGGCTCGGCTTCAGCCACTTCCATGGGATGGCGGGCTTCGCCTCGGGCGCCCTCGTCGCGGCCTTCTACTACTGGGGCTGGGACGTCACGAGCAACCTCAGCGAGGAGACCAGGAACAGCCGTCGTACGACGGGACTTGCGGGCCTGATCGGAGTGGGCATCGTCTTCCTGCTGTTCGAGGTGTTCACCATCGCGGTGAACGTCGTCCTCAGCTCGCGGCAGATCGAGGAGAACGACGCGAACGTGCTGGGCGCGCTCGGCGAGGAGATCTGGCCCGGCTGGGGCGGCAAGCTGCTGATCGTGGCGGTGATGCTCTCGACCATCGCCACGCTGGAGACCACCCTCATCCAGGTCACCCGCTCCCTGTTCGCCATGGGCCGCGACCGTACGATGCCCTCCGCGCTGGGCCGCGTGCACCGCACATGGAACACACCATGGGTGGCGATCACGGTGGTCGGCGGGGTGGCACTGGCGATGTTCATCGCCTCCAACGCCCTGGGCTCGGTGGGCGACATCCTGTCCGACGCGATCTCGGCGATCGGCCTGCAGATCGCCGTCTACTACGGCCTCGCAGGACTCGCGGTGGTCGTCGCGTACCGCAAGATGCTGCTGAAGTCGGCGGCCGACTTCCTTCTCGGCGGGCTGTGGCCGCTGTTCGGCGCCGTGTTCATGTTCTGGATCTTCGTCGAGTCACTGAGCGAGCTCGAGCCGGCGGCGATCGCCATCGGCATCGGCGGGCTGGCCGTCGGCCTGATCCCGATGCTCTGGTACTGGAAACAGGGCAGCGACTACTACCGGCCCGCCCGGCTGGACGCCACCAGGACCGTCGCGGCCGAGTACGTGCCCGACGACCAGCCGGCCCCGAACTCACGTGTCCACGAGGGTCTCTCCACCGACTTCTGAGGGAGACCCCGATGGCACGCGACAGATTCGACTTCGACCCGGACTGCGGGGACGCGGCCCTCACCGACGCCTGCCACGACATCGTCATCGGGCGCTGGCAGGGACTGCGGGACCTGCTGCGGGTCACCGGTCCCAACTGGCTCGCCCGCGGACATCGCGTCCGGCTGCTCGCCCAGGCCTGCGCGGGCAGTTCGACGGTGGAGTCGTGGCTGGCGGCCGAACCCCGCAGCGGCGACGCGCTGGTGCTGCGTGCAGCGACCGAGACGGCACGTGCGTTCAACATGGCCATCACCGCGGGCCGGGGCGTGCCGATCGACCAGCGGCGCATCGACGCGGCGGTGACGGCGTGCCTGCTGGCCGCGGAAGCCTACCTGGACGACCCGACGCCGTGGATCTCGTTGATCTCGGTGGCCCGGCTGTACTCCGCGGGGGTGCGCCGGCAGGAACTGGGGCGCTGGTGGGACGAGTTGCACCAGCGCGACCCGTACAGCGTGGAGGGCCATCTCCAGGTCCTGCACTACTACTCGGCGCGCTGGCACGGCACGCACGGCCTGATGTACGACTTCGCCCGCGACGCGGCAGGCGTGGCACCCCCGGGCTGCGCGCTGCCGGTGCTGGTGCAGTACGCGCGGGTGGAGGAGTACCGCTACGCCCTCGACGCGGCCCGCGGCAGCCGCTCCGCCGTGGGCCTGGGGCAGCACTGGAGCCACGACGGCGCCGTCAGCGACGTACGCCGGACCTGGCAGCGCTGGATCATGGGCGGGACGCACAACGGCATCGCCCCCGGCGAGCTGCGCGACGTCAACTACCTTGCGCACGCCGCCTGTCTGGGCGGTGTCACGGACGTCGCGGGGCCTCTGCTGCGGATGCTGGGCCGGCGGGCCACGCGAACTCCCTGGTCGTACACGGGAGATCCGCAGCAGCAGATCCTGAAATCGCGCAAGGAGCTGAAGTTGCGCGGCTGAGCGGACGGCGGGCCTACTCGGCGGGCTGCTCGGCGGCCGGGGCCAGGTCCGCCGTCCACTTCTCCTCGATCCGGCCGAACTTCCACACCAGCAGGGCCACGGCCCAGGTGGCGAAGAACAGGCCGACGATGACGAAGCCGACGGTGTTGAGGTCGAGGCCGGCGACCCAGTCCCAGAAGAAGCCGTGCAGACCGAGCTTCCCGGCGAGCAGCCCGAGGAGTTCGACGCTGCCGATGAGCAGGGCGACGGCGACGGAGAGGCCGGTGATCGTGAGGTTGTAGTAGACCTTGCGGACCGGCTTGGAGAAGGCCCAGCCGTAGGCGAAGTTCATGAACGAGCCGTCGATGGTGTCCAGGAGCGACATCCCGGCGGCGAACAGGACCGGCAGGCACAGGATCGCGTACCAGGGAAGCCCGGAGGCGGCACCGGAGCCGGCGAGGACGAGCAGCGCGATCTCGGTGGCGGTGTCGAAGCCGAGGCCGAAGAGCAGCCCGAGCGGGTACATCTGCCAGGGCCTGTCGATCGACTTCATCAGGCGGCCGAGGAGGCGGTTCATGAAGCCGCGCTTGTTCAGCTGCTCCTCGAGGGCGGCCTCGTCGAAGTGGCCGGAGCGCATCTGCCGGAAGACCTTCCAGATCCCCGCCATGATCACGAGGTTGATGATCGCGATGACGTAGAGGAAGGTCCCGGAGACGGTCGTGCCGATCAGGCCGGTGACGTCGTGGAGTTCGGAGCCGTCGTCACGGACCGGTCCGGCCACGGCCTTGACGCCGAAGGAGAGCAGCAGCGCCAGGGCGAAGACCACGCTGGAGTGCCCGAGCGAGAACCAGAAGCCGACCGACAGCGGCCGCTGCCCCTCGCCCATCAGCTTGCGGGTGGTGTTGTCGATCGCCGCGATGTGGTCCGCGTCGAAGGCGTGCCGCATGCCGAGCGTGTACGCGGTGACCCCGATGCCGATGCCGAAGGACTTCTGGCCGATGCTGTAGTGCTCGGGTGCGACGATCCCGACGAGCGTGAACCAGCCGATCACGTGCAGGGCGATCACGAAGGCGGCCATTCCCCCGATCCTGGTCCACTCCTCCCGTGTGATCGACCTGCGGGCGCGGCGCCAGGCGGAGACCTCGGCGGGCGCCGGGGCGGCGAGGGGCGGGTCTTGAGTGGCCGTCATAACTGCCATCATCACCTACTTGCACATCATGTGCAGTAAAGGCCGTGACAGCTCTTTGTCATGGAACCGGAAAGATCACGAAAGCCGCTGGTCAGGGGGTTGCGTTCGGCCCGTTCGGGCGGCTGTGGCGCTGCTCGACCATCTCGCGGGTCAGCTCCTCCGTCTCCGGCTCGGACAGCCGCTCGAAGCCGTACCCGGTGATCACGGACACGATCGGGAAGATCCGGCGGTTGATGTCCGGGCCGCCGGTCGCGGAGTCGTCGTCGGCCGCGTCGTAGAGCGCCTGGAGGGCGGTCAGCGCCGCCTCGCGCCGGTCCATGCCCTTGCGGAACAGCTTCTTCAGCGCGCCCCGGGCGTACGGCGATCCGGAGCCCTCGGCGTGGAAGTCCGCCTTCTCGTAGAGACCGCCGACGACGTCGAAGCTGAAGATACGGCCCCTCTCCCCCTCCGGCGCCGACGTGTCGTAGCCGGTGAGGAGCGGTACGACGGCGAGGCCCTGCATCGCCTGGCCGAGGTTCTGCCGGATCATGCCCGCCAGCCGCCGCGCCTTGGCGTTGAGGGTCATGGGGATGCCCTCGATCTTCTCGAAGTGCTTCAGCTCGACCTGGTACAGCTTCACCATGTCCAGCGCGAGGCCCACGGAGCCGGCGAAGGCCACGGCGGTGTGGTCGTCCGCGGGGTGCACCTTCTCCAGGTCGCGCTGGGCGATGAGGTTGCCCATCGTGGCACGGCGGTCGCCCGCGATCATCACGCCGTCGCGATAGGCCAGGGCCAGCACGGTGGTGCCGTGCGGGAACCGGCCGTCACGGGCGCGCACGCCGTCGGGGAACGGGCGGCGGGTGGGCAGCAGCTCGGGGCGGTGCGCCGCCAGGAACTCCGTGAAGGACGCGGTTCCCGGAGTGAAGAACTCCGCCCCCGGCCGGCCGTCCGAGTCGCTCGCTGCCATGCCGCTCCCCCTCCGCGTCGAACCGACAACCTCAGTCCTACCTGAAGCGGGGCCGCGGGAAACGCCCCCGCCGTCCGGCGGGGGCGTTCGCGTCAGCGCGCGTTGGGGGTGCGGTGCGGGGGCTGCGCGGGCGCCGGGCGGGACGGCGACCGCGGGACGGCGCGGACCGCCGGGTCGTCGCCGTGCAGCGTCAGCCGGTCCCCGTGGTGGCGGATCGTCAGCGGTGATCCGGACTGCAGGGTGTAGGTGGCCTTGTCCGGGCCGATCTCCACGCGCAGCCGGCGGCCGAGGACCTGAAGGGAGAAGGCCAGCCTGCTGAACTTCTCCGGCAGGCGCGGCGCGAAGCTCAGGGTGCCGCCGTCGCGGCGCAGCCCGCCGAAGCCCGCGACCAGGGCCATCCAGGTGCCGGCCAGCGACGCGATGTGCAGTCCGTCGCGGGTGTTGTGCTCCAGGTCGGCCAGGTCCATCAGGGCGGCCTCGGCCGTGTAGTCGTAGGCGAGGCGCATATGGCCGGCCTGGGCGGCGATGACGGCCTGTACGCACGCCGAGAGCGAGGAGTCCCGGACGGTGAGTGGTTCGTAGTAGGCGAAGTTGCGTGCGATGTGCTCGTCGTCGAAGTAGCTGCCGCAGGTGTACATCGCCAGCACCAGGTCGGCCTGCTTGATCACCTGCTTGCGGTACAGGTCGAAGTACGGGTAGTGCAGCATCAGCGGGTAGTGGTCCGGGCCGGTGCCGGCGAAGTCCCAGCGCTGGTAGCGGGTGAATCCGGCGTGCTGCTCGTGCACGCCGAGCTCGTCGTTGTACGGGATGTGCATCGCCTCGGCGGCGTCACGCCAGGCCGCGCTCTCCTCGTCGTCGACACCGAGCCGCGCCGCCTGGTCCGGGTGGCGCTCGCAGACGTCGGCCGCGGCCAGCAGGTTCGAGCGGGCCATGAGGTTGGTGTACGTGTTGTCGTCGGCGATCGCGCTGTACTCGTCAGGACCGGTGACGCCGTCGATGTGGAACGTGCCGGAGTGGTCGTGATGGCCGAGCGAGCGCCACAGCCGGGCGGTCTCCACCAGCAGCTCGACACCCGCTTCGCGCAGGAAGTGGGTGTCGCCGGTGGCCTCCGTGTACCGCATGACGGCATCGGCGACGGCGGCGTTGATGTGGAAGGCCGCGGTGCCGGCCGGCCAGTACGCCGATCCCTCCTGGCCCTCGATGGTGCGCCAGGGGAACGCGGCGCCGCTCAGGCCGAGTTGGGCCGCGCGTTCCCGGGCGGCGTCCAGGGTGCTGTGCCGCCAGCGCAGCGCCTCGCAGACGGCCTCGGGCGCGGTGTAGGTGAGCAGGGGCAGCACGAACGTCTCGGTGTCCCAGAAGGCGTGGCCGTCGTATCCGGAGCCGGTCAGGCCCTTCGCGGGGATCGCGCGCCGCTCGGCGCGGGCGCCCGCCTGCAGGACGTGGAAGAGGGCGAAGCGGACGGCCTGCTGGACTTCCTCGTCGCCGTCGACCTCGACGTCCGCGCGCGCCCAGAAGTCGTCGAGGTAGGCACGCTGGTCCTCCAGGAGGCCGTCCCAGCCGCTGTGCCCGGCCGCCGCCAGCGCCGCCTCGACCTGGTCGCTCATCGCGGGCCGCGAGCGGGCGGCGGACCAGCCGTGGGCGACCATCTTCTCCACGCGCAGGGTCTCGCCGGGTTCCAGCACCGAGGTGACCGTCAGCCGGGCCACGTCCACGTTGCTCTCGCTGTTCATCGTGGTGCGTTCGGGGCCGGTGACCTGGTGGTCGGCGGCCACCGCCACGCGCAGCCCGCTGCGCCTCGTGCTGTGCACCAGGCGCAGCCGGTGGCCGACGGCGACGTCCTCCTCGGCCTCCAGCGGCGAACTCAGTGCCTGGGCCGCGCGCGGGTCGCCGTTCGCCCCGGGCAGGCTCTCGTTGGCGACCAGTTCCGACTGGATCACCACCCGGGAGCGGCTGTCGACGGCCTCCACCTCGTAGGCGATCGCGGCGATGGCCCGCTGGGTGAGCGAGACCAGGCGGGTGGAGCGCACGCGGACGGTGGTTCCGGCGGGTGAGGTCCATTCGCAGGTGCGTTCCAGCACGCCACGCCGCAGGTCGAGCACCCTCTCGTGGGAGACCAGGCGGCCGTAGCGCAGGTCGAAGGGCTCGTCGTCGACGAGCAGCCGCAGGACCTTGCCGTTGGTGACGTTGATGACGGTCTGGCCGGACTCGGGATAGCCGTAGCCGGCCTCCGCGTAGGGCAGCGGGTGCAGCTCGTGGACGCCGCTCAGGTAGGAGCCCGGCAGGCCGTGCGGTTCGCCCTCGTCGAGGTTGCCGCGCCAGCCGACGTGGCCGTTGGAGAGCGCGAAGACCGACTCGCTCTGCGCGAGGACGTCCAGGTCGAGCCGCGTCTCGCGCACGGCCCAGGGTTCGACGGTGTACGACCCGTGGGTGATCACGAGCGGTCCCCCAGCTCGTCGAGGTCCTTGACCACGATGTCGGCACCGTGCGCGTACAGCGCGTCGGTCTGGCCGACCCGATCGAGGCCGACGACGTAGCCGAAGCGGCCGGAGCGGCCCGCGTCCATCCCCGCCAGGGCGTCCTCGAAGACGGCCGCCCGGGACGGTTCGACGTCGAGGTCCCGTGCCGCCGCGAGGAAGGTGTCGGGGTGCGGCTTGCCGGGCAGCCCCCGCTCGGCGGCCACGACACCGTCGATCCGCACGTCGAAGAGCTGCTCCGCCCTGATCGAGCGGAGCACGTCCCGGGTGTTGGCGCTGGAGGAGACGATCGCGGTGCGCAGCCCCTGTGCCCGTACGGCCTGGATGTAGCGCATGGTGCCGTCGTACGCCTCGACGCCATCGGTGCGGATCTTCTCCAGGACCAGTGCGTTCTTGCGGTTGCCGACCCCGTTCACCGTCGCCGCGTCCGGCGGGTCGTCAGGCTTGCCCTCGGGCAGTTCGATGCCGCGGGAGGCGAGGAAGGTGCGGACGCCGTCCGCGCGGGGGCGCCCGTCGACGTACTCGTCGTAGTCGGCGGCGGAGTCGAAGGGCCGGAAGTCCTCGCCGTCTCGCTCGCGCAGGAAAGCGTCGAACGTCTCCTTCCAGGCGGCCGCGTGCACGACGGCCGTCCTGGTCACGACCCCGTCGAGGTCGAAGAGGCAGGCCTGGATGGATTCGGGAAGACCGAGCTGCGTCATACCGGACCGGTTCCCCTCAGGACGGTCGTTCAACATCGTGACACCCGCCACACGTGTCAGTCGTGCGGGAAGGAGTGGTGTTCGTGGGCGACCAGCCAGCGGTTTCGCTCCTTGCGAAGACCGAGGGTCAGCCGCAGGCGCAGGGTGGGGCGTTCGGCCAGTTCCTCGGGTGTCCCGCAGCGCAGCAGGGCGTGCGCGTAGGCGACGTCGGTGCCGGCGGTGACGTCGAGGGTCTCGATGTCGAAGCAGGCGCCCTGGGACTGCCACTGGAAGAACGGCGGCCAGGTCGCGCGGTAGGCGGCGAGGCCGTGCAGGCCCTCGTGCGGTGGTGGGACGTCGTACATGACGATGTCCTCGGCGTGGTCGGCGAGGACCGCGTCGAGGTCGCCGCGGTGGACGGCTTCGGCCCACCTCTCGACCAGTGTGCGGATCTGTGCTGCGTCGTCGGGCACGGCAGCGCTCCTTCCCTCACCGGGGAGATGTCCCCTGTACAGGGACGACTCCCCGACGCACCATGGTTCATCGCTCAACCGGCCGGGTGACACACTCTGCCCTGTGCCGCTGACTTTCGACGATCTCCTCGGCCGTGCCCGCGCTCTGCCCCGCGACGGGCGGCGCGCGGTCCTCGGCATCGCCGGCAGCCCGGGCGCGGGCAAGACGACGCTCGCCGAGAACCTGGTGCGCGAGCTGAACGGCAGCGGCCGGCCGTGGGTCGCGCACGTCCCCATGGACGGCTTCCACCTCGCCGACGCCGAGCTGGAGCGGCTCGGCCGCCGGGACCGCAAGGGCGCGCCCGACACCTTCGACGCGGCCGGGTACGCGGCGCTGCTCCAGCGTCTGCACGAGGACGAGTACGGCGATGTGGTGTACGCACCCGGCTTCGAGCGGGTGCTGGAGCAGCCGATCGCCGGAGCGGTCGCCGTGCCGCCGGCGGCCCGCCTGGTGGTGACCGAGGGCAATTACCTCCTGCTCGCGTCGGGCGTGTGGCCGCGGGTCCGCGGCCGGCTGGACGAGGTGTGGTTCTGCGAGCTGGACGAGGAGGAGCGGCTGCGCCGGCTGGTCGCCCGGCACGAGCGGTTCGGCAAGGGGCACGAGGAGGCGGTCGAGTGGGTGATGCGCAGCGACCAGCGCAACGCCGAACTGGTCGCCGCGGCCCGCGAACGGGCGGACTTGACGGTGCCGATGGGCGACCTGGCCCTCACGTACTGACCGCGCGCACCGTCAACTCCGGCTCCCCCCGCTTGCCGTCGGCGCCGATCACCGCGGTGAAGGCGGCGGTTCGGACGGTCAGTTGGTCCCCCGCCCGTTCCACCGACACCGTGAGCGGCCCCGTGGAGCCGTACCGTACGGCGAACACGTGCAGATCGTCCGGCGCGTCCGGGATCGGGCCCGCCTCCAGGGCGGTGGAGCTGACCAGGTGGCGCCAGCCCTCGTCGGGGTTGCCGTAGCCGCGCGGGTCGGCGGCGAGTGCGAACGCCGCCTGTTCCTGGGTGAGTTCACAGCGGGCGTCGAAGTGCTCCGCGCCCCGCGCCTCGGGGTGGGTCAGCCGCAGGGCGCCCGCCGACGCCACCGCGCCCTCGGCCGTCCGGCGCACCCGGTCGCCGTCGTCGGCCGCGTACGGCAGGCCGGCGAGCAAGTAGGGGTCTCCCGGCAGCCGTTCGACGGCGACCGTCGTCCACAGGCTTGCGCCGTCGGTGACGTAGAGGGACCGCACGTGCCGCAGGACGTGGTCGCGGCCGACCACCGGCTTGGTCACCAGCTTCGCCGTCAGCCCGCCGGTGCGCAGGTCGCGGACCCGGACCTCGCCCATGGGGCGGCAGAACACGAACCCGTCCAGCACGGGTCCGAAGCCGTGCTGGCGGTTCACGGCCGCGGGCAGGTAGTAGGTGCCGGCCGCCTCGACGACGGAGGGAGTCATACGGTCGTCGAAGGCCACCGAGACGGTTCCCGACCGGAGTTGGTGGCGCGCCGGCTCGGCCGACGGGGTGCGGTGCCAGCGCGTGGGGTCCTGGATCTGCCAGACCAGCATCCAGGCGAAGTGGCCGTCGACCCCGCCGTCGGGCTTGACCGCGTGACGTGCCCAGCGGGTGTCGCCCCGGTAGCGGCCGAGGTCGGAGCCGATACGGCGGCCGAAGTAGCGCAGGCCGAGCACCGACTCGAAGCCGGAGTGCTGCTCGCTGTAGCGGGGGCCGCCGTTGTCGAAGCCGCCGTTCGTGAGGCGGGCGTCGAGGTAGCGGGCGAGCACGTCGCCGTCCTCGGCGAACATCTCCTCGCCGCTGACCCGGTGGGCCTGGGCGAGGAAGGAGAGCGAGATCGGGCCGTAGTTGTTGTCGTACGCGCCGCGGTGCTCCGGGGGCAGCAGGGCACCCCGGTCGTGCACCCGGTGGGCGCGGATCTTCTCGGCGTACAGGCCGAGCGCCCGTGAGCGGACCGACTCCCGTTCCTGCGGCGGAAGATGGCGGGCCAGCATCAGGCCGCCGACGATGCAGCCGATGGCCTGGTTGCCGGCTTCCTGTGGGTTGAAGAAGGTGGCCTCGGTCAGCCAGCGCCAGTAGCCCCGTGCCACGTCGAGCAGTTGGGCGCGCTGCTCCGCGTCGACGAGGTCGTCCGGTGCGTCGAGGATATTGACCGCCTGGAGCAGCGCCCACACCGTGCTCGGCCAGTCGCCGATGGGGTGGGCGCCCGCCGTGAGGACGTAACGGGCGTACGGAAAACCGGAGTTGACGAGCCGCAGGTTCGGGTAGCCGGGGTTGTCCTCGGTGTAGACGCGCTCGCGCAGATGGAAGGCGAGGCTGCGGTGCACCGCCTCCGGCAGCCGCGGGTCCTCGGTCCGCTGCTGGGCGAGCAGCAGGAGGGACGTGAGGCCGAGGGAGGTGTCGCCGATGTCGTCGGCGCAGTCGGGGTGTTCGAGGTTGCCCTCCGGCGTCATCCGCCGCAGTGCCTCCTCGACGACGCCGGCGAGGACGGCGTCGTAGTCCTCGGGGCTGTCCGGCAGGTCGTGCAGCGGGCCGCGCTGATGGAGGAGGTGCACGGGAGGGGACGTGAGGTGCACGGGGATCAGCCCTTCATGCCGGAGATGGCCTTGGCGTGGGTCGTCGGGGTCACACGGCAGGTGCGGGCCGGTGGGCGCGCAGTGCGACGGTCAGTGTGTGCGGGCCGTGTCCACCGAGGTAGACACGGTTCCCGGTCGTCGCGTCGGTGCCGCCCACCACCGTGTAGTCCTGGCCCGGGTCGTACCGCAATACGTCGCTCCGCTCCGGACCGGCAAGCGGTTCGCCTGCCTCGACGGCGGCCTCGACCCGGATCTCGTCGTCACCGAGCCGATAGGTCATCGGCCCGGTCGTCAGGCACCAGCGCCCGTCGCCGATCGCTACGGCGCCCTCCGGCACGCCGCCCTGCCTGAAGGTCAGTTCCAGGGCCCAGGGCACCCGTGGTCCGCCGAGCTCGATCCGCAGGTCGGCACCGTCCTCCCTCAGCTCCACCTCGACGCGGGTCGTGTGGGAGACCTCGTCCCTCGGCCGGTCCGGGAAGGCCATCGCGGCCGAGAACCGTCCCTCGTCCGCCATACGGTAGGCGCCGTCGTCCCGGCGCCGGCCCGGCGGGAGCGGCTGGTAGTAGGCGGCCGTGAGGGTTTCGGTGAGCCGGTAGCGGGTGTCGGCGATTTGGTGCATGTCGGCGGCGCGGAACGGGCCCAGGTCGAAGAAGTCCCGCGAGAGGCGGACCGCGTCGAGGACCGCGTCCCCGGCGAACAGCCGCAGGAAGGTGGGATTGCAGGCGAGGCCCGAGCGGATGCGCCGGTGCTCGGGCACGTCGGAGCCGCCGTACAGGACGCTGTGCGCGATGGTGGAGGCACGTGTGGCGAGGCGCGCCGTGGTGATGTAACGGTCGCGGGGAAGGGGTTCCGGCGCCGAGGCCGGCAGCACTCGGCACAGGTCCGGGGTGAGGAGGGTCTCGGCGAGCAGGCCGGGGTCGTCGATGCCGCCGGCGGCCGCCAGCCGTGCCGCCCGGCTGAGGTCGCCCCGGCCGGTGCGGATCGCGAGCAGACGGAAGTGCGGCAGAAAGGGCGCCAGCGGAAACGGGTGGTTCTGGTCCTGCCGTCGCGAGTGGACGGTCTCCACCGTGCCGTCCGGCCTGATGAGGTCGAGGGTCGAGGTGAGGTTGCGTTCAACGGCGTCCCGCAGGTCGGCGCGGCCGAGCACGTCGGCCAGCAGCAGCAGCGACGGGTTGGACACGTGGGCCGCGTAGTTGGCGCTGCGTTCCGAGTAGAGGCCCTCCGCGTCGATGTCGACGCCCTCGGCGAGCCATTCCGCAACGCGGTCGAGCAGCCGGTCGTCGGGGAAGGACCGGTGCAGCCGGGCCAGCGCCGCGCACAGCTCCCAGCGGTGGTTCGGGGTGTGCACCCCGCCGGTCAGGAGACTGCCGGAGGCGGCGCCGGCGATCTCGGCGAGCGCGGCCGTGACGTCGCGCAGTTCGGGCCCCGCCCCGGCGGCGATGACGTGCGCGTCGCACACGTCGTTGACGGTGAACGCGGAATCCGGCGGTGACTGCACGTTGTCGCCGCCGCCGAAGAGGCCGGTGGGGGTCTGCGCGGCCCGGAGGGCGCGGAGGTGGGTCATCGCGGCGGCGACGGCCTGTCCGCTGCCGTGCAGTGCCGAGTGCGGGGAACGGTACGCCGCGACCAGGGTCTTCACCCTGCGTGCCAGAGCGCGGTGGGTCAGGCCGGCGGGTTCCTCGTCGGGGCGGGCCGCCGGCGGGGCGGCCCACCGGTCGGCGGCGCGGGCCACCGCGCGGACGAACTCGTGGTCGAACTCGTGGTCGAGCGGGGTGGGCACGGTCAGTCCTTGAGTCCGGCGTTGATGTCGGCGCCCATGACGTAGCGCTGGAAGACCAGGAAGATGACGATCAGAGGGATCATGGAGATGACCGATGCGCCGAGCAGGACCGACCAGTTGATGTTCTGCGCGCCGACGATGCTCTGAATGCCGATCTGCACGGTGAACTTGTTCGGGTCGTTGAGCATCAGGAGCGGCCAGATGTAGTCGTTCCACCGCCACTGGAACGACAGGATGGCGAGGGTCAGCATGATGGGCCGGGAGAGCGGCACCATGATCCGCAGGAAGATCGACAGTTCGCGGGCGCCGTCGATGCGTGCGGCTTCCACGAGTTCGTCGGGGACGGTCAGGAAGAACTGGCGGAACATGAAGCATCCGGTCGCGGTGAGCACGGCCGGCAGGATGATGCCGCCGAACGAGTTGTAGAGGCCGAGGTTGCGGACCACCAGGAACTCCGGGGCGAGCATGACCTCGGACGGCAGCATCGTCGTGGCCAGGATGCAGATGAAGAAGACCTTGAGCCACTTGTTGTCGTACTTGGCCAGCGCGTAGCCGGTGCAGCAGCTGGCTCCCACCGTGAGGATCGTCGTGATCACGCACACGATGGTCGTGTTGACGAAGTACTGGGAGAAGTTGGCACTGCGCCACGCTGTCAGGTAACCGGACAGGGTGGGGTTGTGCGGAACCAGCGTCAGCGGATAGGAGAACAGGTCGCCGGCCGGCTTGAGGGAGCTGAGGATGAACCACAGCACCGGCAGCCCGTAGAGGCACGCCAGGATCCACAGCAGTGTCGTCGCGGACACCGCCTGCCGGAGCCCGCCACGGCTCGTGCCACGGGGCCGCTTCCTGGAAACGGTCCGTCCGGGAGCGGCGTCGACCGGGCGTGGGATGTCTGTGGTTGTCATCGGTTCTCCACCCGCCGGTTGACGATCAGCTGGATGATCGCGACGGTCATCAGGATGAGCATGAGCACGAACGACGCGGCGCTCGCGTAGCCGATCTGGCCCCGCTGGAAGCCGGTCTGGTAGATGTACTGGACCAGCAGGTTGTTCGACGTTCCGGGTCCGCCGTTGTTGAGGGAGACGAACAGCGGGTATTCCTTCATCGCGTTGATCGTGTTGAGCAGGATGACGATGAACGAGGTGGGCGCGATGCTCGGCAGCGTGATGCTGATGAACTGGCGCCAGGGACCGGCGCCGTCGAGCGAGGCCGCCTCGTAGTACGACTTCGGTACGTTCTTGATCGCCGCGATGAACAGCAGCATCGAGAAGCCCGTCCAGGCCCAGGACGCCGCCATCACCACCACCACGAGCGACAGGTTCGCGTTCGACTGCCAGGGAACGGCGTGCCCGCCGAGCTTCTCGATGACGTAGTTGACCAGTCCGAAGTTCTCACCGAACAGCCACCGCCACAGGACGCCCACGACGATGGGCGACAGCAGCCACGGGATGAAGAAGACGACGCGGGCGACCGACACGCCCTTGGCGTGCTTGCTCACCAGCACGTTGGCGATCAGCAGCGACAGCGCGAAGTTCAGCGGAACGAAGAGGACGGTGTACAGCAGCGTCCGGATCAGCGCGTCGTAGAAGGTGGAGTCGCCGACCAGGTTGTGGTAGTTGGACAGTCCGACGAACTGGAACGCCCCTACCCCCGTGTAGTTCGTGAAGGAGTAGACGAGCCCGATCACCGCCGGCCAGAGGAAGAACAGCGCGAAGAGCACGACATTGGCCGCGATGAGGACGAGCGGCGCGATGGTGTAGCTGTTGCGTCTCCTGGGCGGGCTCACGGACAGGTCCGAGGCGTGAGTTGTCATCTTCCTGACTCCGTGCTGGTGGAATGGATTGCTGTGGGCTCAGGCCATGAGCCCGGCATCACATGGGCGCCCGAGGGCCGGGCGGCGGTGTCTCGACCCCGCCGCCCGGCCCTGTGGCCTACGATCCGCCGCCGACCTGCTGGTTGTAGCCGTCCACGATGTTCTGCAGGGCCTTGTCGGCCGACTGCTGGCCGTTGACCGCCTTGCCGAGCTCCGTCTTGGTCGGGTCGGTGGTCAGGCTCTTGCCCTTCAGCACCCATTTCGTCTGCGCGGTGTTGAAGTACCCGGAGATCGGGGCGTAGAGCGGGATCTCCTCGTTGTACAGCTTGAACGCCGCCTGCGCCGCCTCGGAGGTGAAGGGGTACTTCGGGCTCAGGCCGCTCTCGACCGGGAGGAACCCGGAGGTCTCGACCAGCTCGGTGTACTGCTTCGGCTCGTACACCCAGGACATGAACTTCTTCGCGGCGGTGGCGGCGGCGCCGTTGTTGTTGAACCCCACCATCATGCCGCCGCTGTTGACGTCGCTGGCCTGCACCGGCTCGGCGGGAGTCGGGACGCTCGCCCAGTCGAACTTCTTGATGCTCTGCGCGAAGGCGGGAACCTGCCACACGCCGGACCAGTAGGCGACCACGTCACCGCTCTGGAACATCGCCGACGGGTCCGCGCCGCTGGTCCACACCGACTTCGGCATGGTCTTGTCGTCGTTCAGTCCGACGAAGTACTTCACGGCCTTCTTGGTCGCGGCGTCAACGGAGAACTTGCCGGAGGAGTCCGCGTGGACGTACTTCCCGCCCATCTCGTACACCATGGCGCGGAGCCGGGACGGCGACTGGTCGAACGTGAGGGAGTACTTGGCGCCGGTCTTCTCCCGGACCTTGTCCGCCGCCTTGATGAAGTCGGTCCAGGTCCAGGTCTTGTCGGGCGAGGCCGGGACGGAGACGCCGGCCTTCTTGAACAGCGTCTTGTTGATGAACAGGCCGGACGCGGTGACGTCCGAGGGGATGGACAGCACCTTCCCGGACGAGTCCTTGGCGAGGAAGTTGGCGTTGATGTTGTAGCTCTTGTTGCCGGCGATGGAGCTGAGGTCGATCAGTTTGTTCGACCAGATCGGGTCCAGCGCCGGCACGTCCGCCACGTCGGGCAGCGAGTTCGCCTGCGCGGCGTTGTGGAGCTTCGTCGGGTAGCCGTCGTAGGGGATGTTGACGAGCTTGACCTTGACGCCGGTTTCCTTCTTGTACTGCGCCACCAGCTTCTTCCAGCCCGCGTCCTGCCCCGGAACGGTGGAGATCCAGAACGTCAGCGACTTGGCGTTTCCGCCCGAGCCGGATCCCGACCCGCCGCACGCGGAGAGCAGAAGGGCACCTGCCGTGGCCACGGCAGCTAGGGGAATCACCCGGCGTATGCCGCCGCGGCCGAGTCGGCGGGAGCGCCGCACACCCACACTGGTCATCTTCGATCCCATTTCGTCATAGGGGACGGAGCACGGCGCCGACCGAGGCGGCACGGGTGCATTTTGCAGGAGATTTCGCTTTCCGGGGGCGCGGCCTCGCCCGGCCGCTCGCTCCTCGAAGGGTGGGATCCCCGGCCGTCAGGGCCGTCGCCGCACAAGCACGCCCTCGTGCGGCTGCCGTACTTCGCGTACGGGCGGGACGCCAACCCAAGCCGGTGTCCCGACCGACTTAGAAAGCGCTTGTCCGGACATTGGCAGACCGAGTCGGAGGCCGTCAATCCTTCGCCCGCGCGGCCTCGGTCACGGTTTGGACTCCGCGGGCCACCGCGAGCCGGGTGGCGCCGACGACCGTGCCGAGGTCACCGACGGTGCTGCTGACCACTTCGGTGGGCCAGCTCAGCCGGGCGAGTTCGGCCCGCACACCGGGAAGAATCTGCGGGTCGGCGGCGGTGCTGCCGCCCAGGACGAGCAGCCCGGGGTCCAGTACGGCGGTCACGGCGGCGGCGAGCCGGCCGACGTCCGCGGCATGCCTGCGGAGCACGCCACGAGCCGTCTCCCGGCCCTCGCCGGCGAGGGCGAAGAGCTGCTCGGCGGTGCGCGGGCACGGCCCGTCCTGGTCCCGCCAGGCGTCCGCCGCCCGGCGCAGGAGCGAGCGCGAGCCGATGTACTCCTCGATCGCCTCGTGGCGCGGCTCGCGGCCCTCGTCCCAGGGGTAGGGCAGCCGGGCCAGCTCACCCGCGGCGCCGTTGGCCCCGCGCAGCACCTGCCCGCCGACCACGATGCCGAGACCGATGCCGACGCCGATGCGCAGATAGCCGAAGGTGTGCCGGCCGCGCGCGGCGCCTTCGTGCAGCTCGGCGAGCGCGGCGCAGTTGACGTTGTTCTCGAGGTGGACCGGCACACCCGGCGGCAGCGCGACGGCCATGGCGTCGAAGACGGGACCGGCCTTGGCCGTCGCGGGGCGCACGCCGAAGCCCTCCTTGCCCCGCGCCGTGACATCTCCGACGGCGACGACGACGGTGCGCAGCGGTGCCCCGTCCGGCAGCGCGGCCAGCGCCTCGCGCACCACGTCGGGGGCCTCGGGCCGGGTCCCCGTGGCCTCGGCGAGCAGGGTGCCGTCCAGGGCGCAGCCGCGCACCCGGGTCACGGCGGGGCCGAGGTCGACGGCGAGCACCGCGCCGGCGGCCGGTCCGAGGCCGTAGACGGCGGCGGACCGGCCCGTGGCACCGGAGGCGGTGCCGGAGTGGGCGGCGAGCCGGGCGCCCTCCAGCTCGGCGACGGCGGAGGACACGGTCGGCTTGGACAGACCCGCCAGGCTCGCGAGCTGCGGCCGGGTCGCGCTGCCCGCCTCGGCGAGCACGGCGAACACAGCGCTCGCGCTCTCGGTCAGGCGGGGGGCTTGCGCCACGTCGTGTATCACGGTTCTCCCACAGGTCAGGGTCGCTCGGTGATCGAGTGCGCGACACCTCTTGACGCACTGTACTTCGTTAGTTAACTTCCTAACGAACTTCACGGTACTCGCCTGCCGTGTCCGTCAGAGGCCCGTCCCGGGGCTTCCCGAATTCCCCAACTCTCCTTGTTCCAGGCACGGTTCGCCCGCCGTCGCAGTGCAACGCACATGCAGCACAACGACGAAAGAGGTTCCGTGCAGGACTCCACGCCCCTCGTGGTCGGCATCGACGTGGGTGGCACCAAGACACATCTGCGTGCCTACGCCGGTTCCGCCCGCGTCGCCGACCATGTGCGGACGAGCAGCGGCTGGCGACCCCACGACCCCGTGGCCGCGGCCGGCCGGCTGGCCGCGGTGGTCGCCGCGGCGCTGCCCGCGGGCACACGCCCGTCCGCCGTCGCCGTGGGCGGCCACGCCTGCGAGACACCGCGTCAGTGCGGGCAGATACGTACCGCTCTGCAACTCCACTTCGACGTGCCCGCCTCGGTCGTCGGCGACGCCGAACTGCTGGTGCCCGCCGCCGGTCTGGACAAGGGCGTCGGCCTGGTCGCCGGCACCGGGTCCGTCGCGGTGGGCCGACTGCCCGACGGCGGCACCGTCCAGGTAGGCGGCTGGGGCGCGGTGCTCGGCGACGAGGGCGGCGCCGCGGGTCTCGTACGTGAGGCGGCGCGGGCCGCGTGGGCGGCGCACGACCGCGGGGAGGAGCCCGACGCACTCGCCCGGGCTCTGCTCGCATCCTTCGGCGTCCCCGAGGTACCGGCGCTCGGCGCCGCGCTGGAGAGCGCCGCAGACGTGTCCGCGGACTGGGGCCGGCACGCGCCGGCCGTGTTCGCGGCCGCCGAGGCGGGCTCACCGCTCGCTCGTGCGGTGATCGCCGAGGCCGGCCGTTCGCTGGCCGGGCTCGTGGAACGGCTCGCCGGGCGCGGGGTCGCGGTGGACGACGTGGTGGTCGCGGGCAGCACGATCCTCGCCCAACCCCCGCTGTACGACGCCTTCGTGGCCTCGCTCGCCGCGTCGGTACCGGGTGCGCGCCCGCAGCCACTGCGGGTGCCGCCGGTCGAGGGCGCCGTGGCGCTGGCCCGCTCGATCCTGTGAACGGGCCGGCCCGCGTTCACGCACCCGCCACGTCCCGGCCCCCGGCCCCTCGCCGACGGGTCAGGGCCCGACCGTAGATCTTCGCTCAAAGGTTCACGGGACCCACCGGATTCACCCGTCCCATGCGTCCCGCAAGGCACTTCTGCTCGCTCTTCCTTCCGGCCGCAGGGCCGCAGAACTCAAGAGAGGCACACACATGCCGTCATCAGCCGGGTACGGCTCCTCCTCCTCGCCGGCCGGTCGCCTCGCCGTCGGCAGACGGGGATTCCTCAAGACCTCCCTGGGCGCGTCGGCCGGTGTGCTGGCCGCGCCCACCTTCGTGACGTGGCTGACCGCCGCCGACGCCAAGGCCGCCACCGCGCCGGCCACGTTCGTCGACGACTACCGGACCAACGTCCCGGCGAACCTGACGCCCGAGACCAACGCCGTCGTCCGCGCCCTCGGCGGCTTCGCCCAGGTCTGGAAGACCGGCGGCGCCTGGAACACCGGCGCACCGCTGCGGCCCGAGGTGCTGCGCGCCAACATGCGCTACTGCGCCGCGATCACGGGTGCGCGCACGGACGCGGAGGCGAAGGAGGCGTTCCTCTACGACCGCCAGCACCAGAGCTACGCGATGATCGCGGGCCTGGGCCCCCTGGCCGGCCTCTACCGGGCGGGCGCCAAGGCGGTCACGTCGATCACCGTCGCCCCCGACGGCACGCCGCCCGCCAAGATCGACGACGCCGTGCCCGCCGACGCTCCGGCCGGCTCCGCGCTCGGCGCCGGGTCGCACGACTCCGCGCTCGGCAAGGTGGCCGAACTGGTCGACACGGTGCGCGGCCCGTACGCCTCCGGCAACCCGTCCAAGTACGCCTACCAGTACCCGCGCCCATGGCGCATGAACGAGGACAGCGAGGTCGTCGACACCGGCCGGACGGACGCGCTCGGCTTCCCCGTCTACGACTCCAAGGTGGCCGTCGCGCCGCAGCTGCTGCGCCAGCGCAGCACGAGCCCGGTGGACGACGGCGGCTTCCCCAGCGGTCACACCAACGCCTTCCACCTGGCGTGCCTGGCGTACGCGTACGCCGTGCCCGAGCGGTTCCAGGAGCTGGTGACGCGCGCCTTCGAGCTCAGCCACACCCGGATCGTGGCGGGCATGCACTCCACGGTCGACGTCCTCGGCGGCCGCATCATGGCCACCGCCCTCGCCGCCGCCACCCTGGCCGACCCGGCGAACGCCGCCCTCAAGGCCGCGGCCCGCGCCCAGGCCCTGGACTACTTCACCGCGGGGACCGGCACCACGGCCGACACGCTCTTCGCCTACGCCCACTCCGACGCGAGCGACGCCTACGCCGACCGGGACGCCAACGCCCGCGCGGTCGGGCCCCACCTCACCTATGTGCTGACCCGCCAGGGCGGCAGCCTGCCGCTCACCGTGCCGAAGGGCGCGGAGGTGCTGCTGGAGACGCGGCTGCCGTACCTCGACGCGGACCGGCGCCGCGAGGTGCTGCGCACCACCGCGCTGCCCTCCGGGTACGTGCTCCTCGACGGCTTCGAGCAGTGGGGCCGGCTCGACCTGTTCGCCGCGGCGGACGGTTACGGCGCCTTCGACTCCGACGTGACGGTGACGCTGGACGCGGCGGCGGGCGGTTTCCACGCGGCCGACAGCTGGCGCAACGACATCGACGGGGACGGCGGGCTGACCAAGCAGGGGTCCGGCACGCTCACCCTGACCGGCCACAACACGTACACCGGCGGCACCGTCGTGGCGGGCGGCACGCTGGTCGCCGCGTCGTCCCACGCGCTGGGCCACGGCGACGTGCGGGTGTCGGGCGGCACGCTGCGGGCGGAGCAGCCGGTGCGGGTGCACGGCGTGTACTCCCAGGAGTCCGCCACTCTGGAGCTGACGCTGCGCGCCGGCCACGAGCCCGCCCTGGAGGTGACGCGCCGCGCCCTGCTGGGCACGGGCAGCGCGCTGTCGCTGCGGCTCGACGACCGCAGGCCGCCGGCCGCGGGCAGCACGGTGCGCGTCCTGTCGGCCCCGCGGCTGCGCGGATCGTTCGACCGCGTCGAGCTGAACTCCGAGCGGCTGCGGGCCGTACCCGTCTACACGACGGAAGGTCTGTCGGTACGACTCCTGAAGCGGTGACGCCCCGGGGCGGGTGCTGGTGCGACAGTAGGGCCCATGGGACGGGTCCACATCACCCCCGCCCCCTCGCGGCCGGTGTCACCGCGGGGCGGATGATGGCGCACGAACAGCACTCGGTCCTCGAGCCGGGCACACGCGACGACGAGGAGCATCCGCCGGGACGGGCGCCGGCCGCCGGGCCGTCGCGACGGCCGGGACGGCGGTGGCTGGTGCCGCTGCTGGTGGTCGTGCTGCTCGGTCAGATGGCGGCGGCCATGGTCACCACGGCCGTGCAGCAGACGCCGACCATCGACGAGCCCATCTACGTCGCCACCGCCGCCGACTACCTGCACGAGCACCGCGTGCGCCTCAACCCCGAGCATCCACCGCTCGGCAAGCTGATCGTCGCCGCCGGGGTGGCGATCGCCGGCCCGCACGTCGACACGGCGTACAAGGGCGGCCAGAGCCAGGTCGGGCGGCATCTGCTGTACGAGTCCGGGAACGACCCGTGGCGGCTGATGTTCTGGGCGCGGCTGCCGATGATCGTGCTGACCCTGCTGTTCGGGCTCGTCGTGTTCGCGTTCACCCGTGAACTCGCGGGCCCGGTGGCCGGGTTGGCGGCCCTCGCGCTGTACGCCTTCTCCCCCGACGTCATCGCGCAGGGCTCGCTGGCCACGCTGGACGTGCCGGCGGCCGGCTTCGCGCTGACGTCGGCGTGGCTGCTGTGGCGGGCGCGGCGCAGGCCGCGGCTGTACGTGCCGCTGGGCGGTGCCGCGCTCGGAGCGGCCCTGGCCACGAAGATGAACGTGCTGCCGGTGGTTCCGGTCCTGATGGCGCTGGCCGCCTGGTCGGTGTGGCACGCGGGCGCCACGGACCGGCGCAGGACCCTGGTGCGGGCCACCGTGGCGGCGCTCGTCACCGCCGTCACGGCGGTGGCCGTCGTATGGGTGTCGTATCTGGTCGTCGATCCGCGGCTGCGCTGGACGCCCGCGCCCGACCAGCCCGTGCCCGCGGTGCACGGCCTGAAGGGGCTGCTCGTGCGGCTGATGCCGCTGCCGGCGTCCTACCGGGACGGCATGCGCATCCAGTTCGGGCTGGAGGACTACCCCTGGCAGGGCTTCCTCTTCGGGCATCTGTACACGGGGTCCCGGTGGTACTACCTGCCGGCCGCGCTGCTGGTGAAGACGCCGCTCGGCATGCTCGCCCTGTGGGCCGCGGGTGCCGTCGTGCTGGTGGCGGTACGGCGGTTGCGGCCCGCGGCGCCCTATGTGCTGGTGCCCGCCGCCGTGCTGCTGGCCGCCGCCATGACCGGGTCCCGTGACTTCGGGACCCGGTACGCCGTCTTCGTGCCGATGTTCCTCGCGGTGGCCGCGGGTTGCGTCCTCACGGTGCGGTGGCGGTGGGCGCCCTGGGTGACCGGCGCGCTGGCGCTGTTCGTCGCGGTCAGCTCGCTGCGGACGTTTCCGTACTACCTGCCGTACTCCAACGAGGCGTTCGGCGGTCCGGCTCAGACGCATCTGCGGCTGCACGACTCCAACGTGGACTGGGGCCAGGACCTCGGCCGGCTCGCGGACCGGCTGCACGAGCGGTACCGGGGCGAGCGGATCTGGCTCGTCTACAAGGGCAGTGGCGTGCCGGCGTACTACGGCATCGACGCCCGCGACCCGCGCGAGGTGGTGCCTCGTCAGGTCCGCGGCCTGCTGGTCGTGTCGGACTCGGCGGCGGCCAAGGCGCGGGGCCGGCTGGCCGCGTTGCTCCACAGCAGTCGCGCGATCGACGAGGTGGGGTATTCGATCACGATCTACCGGCGGTGAGACGTGCGCTACAAGCCCTGGTCACGACGGTGCGTGAGCTATGTTGAGGCACTGTGGGAGACAAAGGAGGCGCGCCGGTGCCATCGCCGCAGCAGGCACGCGCACAGGCATCCGCCATCACCTCGGGCAAGACCGCACCCGAAGTCGAGGCCGCCCCGGCCTCCCAGCTCAGGACGCTCTTCGACCGGCCCCGGCTCTCTCCCGGTCAGCGGCGTATCGCCCAGTACCTGATCGAGCACATCACCGAGGCGGCCTTCCTCTCGATCACCGACCTCGCCGAACGGGTCGGCGTGAGCCAGCCCTCGGTGACGCGCTTCGCCGCCGCGGTCGGCTTCAGCGGCTACCCCGCGCTGCGCGAGAAGCTCCAGTCGATCGCCCTCGGCACCCTGGCCGGCGGACCCGGCGCGACCGAGGAGAACGTCAGCAACGAGCTCCAGGCGGCGGTCGACGCGGAGATCGAGAACCTGGAGAACCTGCGGCGCGACTTCGCCGACCCCGACCAGGTCATCGACCTCGGCCGCAAACTGTCGGCGTCCACCCCGCTGACCGTTCTCGGGCTGCGCATCTCGGCCTCGCTCGCGGAGTACTTCGCGTACGCGGCGCGCCGTATCCATCCGGACGTGCGGCTGGTGACACGGGGCGGCAGCGTCGCCTACGACGCGCTGTTGCAGTCGCGTGAGGCGGGCGGTACATGGGTGCTGGCGTTCTCGATGCCCCGGCACGCCCAGGAGACCCTCACCGCGGTGCGGGTCGCGCGCAGCGCCGGGCTGCGGATCGCCCTGGTCACCGATCTGGCGCTCGGCCCGGTCGCCGCCGAGGCGGAGGTCGTCTTCGCCACCGGCACCGGTTCCCGCCTGGTCTTCGACACCTACGCGGCGCCCGGCGTGATCTCCTCCGCGCTGCTGCAGGCCATGACCGACGCCGACCCCGAGCGCACCCAGGCGCGCCTGGAGGAGTACGAGCAGATCTCCGAGCAGCACCAGTTCTTCCTGCGCGACTGAGCCGCCGCGCTCAGGAGCAACACCACTCACTCCGCCTTTCACACATTACAAAGGGACCTTTCGCTACATATCGCGCATGAATGTTTTCATGCGTCTTGCAAAGCGGACGGCATATATAAATACTGCTCAGGCGTCACCCCGGACACCCCCGGAGCCGCCGTCACCTACCCGCGTCGGCGCTCGTGGTGTCCGGGCGGGCCTCGTCCGTGCGAGGCCCTTGGCGGTCCCGGTCATCCCCTAGGCCGGGGCCGCCCGCCCCATGTCGGACCACCCTCCCGACGCCGCAGACCGGAAGCGACGATCATGCAACTGACGACCACGCGCATCAGCCCGGACTGGCCGTGCCAGGTCAAGCAGCCCGGTTCCTACGACTGGGAGCGCTCGGCGGCCAAGTGGCTGCGCGAACTGGTGCCCGCGCGCTACGGCAGCTACCCGGCGCTGATCCGCCATCCTGTACTGCTCGCCCGCCATGCGCACATCCAGGTCCAGCAGGAGATCCGCGTCGCCCGCACCGCCCTGCAGACCGCACGCGCCGACCTGCCGGCGCTCGGCCTGCAGGAGTCGGTCATCGAGCACACGATCAAGCTGTACGCGGCCGAGGTCATGCAGCTCCAGCACATCGCACGCAGCGTCCGCGCGGTCAGCCAGGCCCTGATCGACTCCGGGCGCTGAAGACGCCTCCGGTCCCGATGCATGATCCGTGCCACGCGTGGCACACGTGGTGACCATGAGCACCACCCAGCTGCGCGGAGGCAGACCGGTCACCAGCGTTCTCACCTGGCAGGTGCGCCCCGGCCGGGAGCAGGACTTCGAGGATTGGACCCGCGGGATCACCCGCTGCGCCAGACGGTTCCCCGGCAATGAGGGCGTCGCCTGGCTGCGCCCCGAGGGCGGGCACCGCTACCACGCGGTGGTCCGCTTCTCCGACGCACGCCGGCTGGCCACATGGCTGGAGTCCGACGAGCGGGCGTCGTGGCACGCGCGGATCGAGGACATCGCCACCGAGATCGGCAGCGAGCGGCAGTCGACAACCGGAATGGAGACCTGGTTCAGCCTGCCCGGCACCACGGTGCAGTCGCCGCCGCGCTGGAAGATGGTGCTCACCACCTTCCTGGGGGCCTATCCCTGCACCCTGCTCATCCAGTGGCTGGTGACGCCCCGCACCGCGATGTGGCCGCTGCCGCTGCGCGCGGCCGTGTTCCCCTTGGTGCTGCTGCCGGTGCTGACGTACCTCGTCATGCCACGGCTCAGCAGGCTGCTTCGGCTGTGGCTGTACCGGCCGCCAGACGACTGATCCACATGCGCGGCCGAAGCGCCGCCACCAGGTCTTCGGCCGTGCGTTCCCCGGTGGAACCGGAGTCGGCAAGACCGCGATCGGAACGCCTTCGATGTGCGATGCTCGACCCGTGACGAGCGAGCCCGCACCGGGTGCGGAATCCCGCGCCGCGCCGGACACCGTCGCGCTGGCCAAGGTGGTCGCCAGACAGCGCGCCGAGATGGACCGGCTGCGCGACCTGGCGGCGAAGGCAGCCGTCGTCGAACAGGCCAAGGGCGTCGTGATGGCACTGACCAGTTGCTCCCCCGACGCCGCGGAGGACGAACTGCAGCGTCGTGCCGAGGCGGGCAACCGCTCGCTGCTGGAGGAGTGCTGGATCACCCTCGGCACGCTTGTTCCGGCCACGGTCGGCGCCGCCGAGGAGCAGGCACCCGCCGTCCGCTCCGCGTCCACGGCCGAGCCCCCGCACGACGCGGCGGACTCCGAGGGCGGTCCCGCGGATCTCGGCCCGCTCGGCAGGGAGCTCGTCCGCGTCGCCACTCCGCAGGATCTCGCCCGGTGCCTGCTGGCGCATCTCGCGCCGGAGGTGGACGCCGACGCGGTCATGATCTACGCCCGGCTGCCCGCCGGAGAGCTCGAACTCATCGGGCACGCGGGCGTCGACGAGATCCTCGCCGCTCAGTGGCGCCAGGTGCCGCCGCTGCGCCGAATCGCCCCGCTCGAGGCGTTGCGGACCGGGGAACCGCGCTGGCTCGAGGACGCCGAGGCGGACCGCAAGACGTACCTGCTGATGGACCCGACCGGACTCTGGCAGTCCCGCGCCTGGCTGCCCGTGCCCACCGGAGACGGGCCCGACGTGTGCGTCGGGGTCCTGCGCTCCCGTGTCGGGCCGTTCTCCGCGCGCACCCGGCAGCATCTCCAGGCGGTGGTCAGGCTCTGCGCCGGCCGGCTGCTCGCGATCGGCATCCGCCCCCAGGGCACCGCCGACGCCTCCGCGGACGCCGTGCAGGCCGTGTTCGACGCGCTGCCGGAGGCGGCCATGCTGCTGGCGCCGGTGCGGGCCGCGGCGGGCGGCATCGAGGACTACCGCATCGACGCGGCGACCGCACAGGCCGTCGACGCAGTCGGCCGCGCCGGACGGGAACTGATCGGCCGGCGGTTCCGCGAATGCTGCCCGGCGCTCACGGACGAGCCCATGTGGCAGGGCCTGAAGGACGCGCTGACCACCGGAACGCCGTACGAGAGCGAGCCGTTCGGCCGTCAGGAGATGGTGGACGGCGTCACCGAGCTGTTCAGCCACACGGTGCGGGCCGCGCGGCTGGGCGAGGGCCTGGTCGTCACCTGGGTCCGGCACGGCTCCTCCGACCGCCAGGAGCAACGCCTGGCGGATCTGCAGCGGTTGGGCAGCCTGGGCTGGGCGAGCTGGAACCTGGTCACGCACGAGGTCACCTGGTCGTCCCAGGTGTTCGCCCTCTTCGACCGCGACCCGGCACACGGGCCGGTCGCACTGACCGAACTGCCCGTTCTCGCCCTGCCCGAGGACGTGCCCGCGCTGACCCACGCCATCGGCGAACTCCTGGCGGAGGGGCGGACGTTCGACGTCCCCTTCCGGGTCAGGACGGCGGACGGACTGCGGCATCTGCGGGCCGTGGCCGAGGCCGTGCCGGACTCCGCCGGGGTGACCGTCGAAGTGCACGGCGTCGTCCAGGACCTCACCGCACAGCGCAGCGCGGAACTCGCCCTCGTGGAGAGCGAGCGGGCCATCCTCACCCAGCACGACGTGCTGCGCGCCGAGCGGACCCTGGCCGGCCGGCTCCAGCACGCGCTGCTCCCCCTGCCCACCAGGCCGGTGCGGCTCGCGGGCCTGCGCGTCGATGTCGCCTATCTGCCCGCGCAGTCGGGCGTCCACGTCGGCGGCGACTGGTTCAGCGCCATCGAACTGCCGGACGGGGACGCGCTGTTCATGGTCGGCGACGTCGCCGGACACGGCATCGACGCGGTCGCCACGATGGCCCAGCTCCGGTTCACCGCCAAGGGCATGGTCATCACCGGGTCCTCGCTGACGGGCGCGCTCGCCCGGCTCAACACGCTGCTGCTGCACTCCCGCGACTCGCACGGCACCGCGACCCTGGTCCTCGCCCGCTACAACCCGGCCGAGCGCCGCCTGGTCTGGGCCCAGGCCGGTCATCCGCCGCCCCTGCTGCTGCGCGACGGCCAGGTTCGGTTTCTCGAGCGCCCCCGCGGCATGCTGCTCGGGGCGAACCAGGCGCCCGGCTACGAGGAGGCGGTGTGCCGTCTCGCACCGGGCGACCGTGTCCTCCTCTACACCGACGGCCTGGTCGAGCGGCCCGGGGAGAGCATCGACCGGGGCCTGAAACGCCTCGCCGACGCCGTCCTGAGCCACACCGACGAGCCCGGTTCGCTGTCCCTGGGGCCGCTGCTCGCCTCCATGCTGGAGGGCGAACGCCGGGACGACGTCTGCGTGCTGGACCTCAGGGCCCCGCTGGAATCGGAGTAGGCGGACCGACCGCGCCTCACGCTCACCGCGCCTCACGCTCCCGGCGCCTCAGCCGGTGCCGTACGACGTCCGTGACTCCAGGGAGCGCCTGGTGTCGTCGCCGTAGACACCGGTCTCGTCGCCGCTGATGCCGTACCAGAGCTGGAAGCGGGCCACCGCGGCCCTGAGGGTGGCGTCGTAGGTGCCGCTCGTGGAGCCGCCGGGGTAGATGTACGGTACGCGCAGCAGGCGTTGCTGGAGGTCCGTCACACCGGGGCCGCTGTCGCCCTCGCGCAGGGTGCCCGGGCCGTCGGGGTCCGACGCGTCGGTGGCGGCCGCCGAGGCGGTCGCGGTCGGCTCGGCGGACGCCGTGGGCCGGGGCGGCTGCGCGGCGGCGTGGTCGCCGCGGCCGGGCAGCAGAAGGGCGCAGCCGAAGCCGACGAGCGCGGCCGCCGAGACGGCGACGGCGATCGCGGCACGGCGCAGTCCGGAGCCGAACCCCCAGCGGCGTTCCGGTTCCCGGCGCCCGCCGCCGCGCGCCGCCGGGTCGTCGCCGCGCACGCGCGGGAGTTCCTGGGTCTCGCCCTCGTCCCAGGACCGCGGGTCCGGCACGGCGACGGATTCGAGCTCCTCGCGGCTCTGCTCCATCTCCTTGAACAGCTCGGCGAGGGCGTCGGTGCGGCGTGGGCGCAGGACGCGGATGGGTTCCAGAGGCGGGCGGTCGTGCGGCGACCCGGAACCGGCCGGTGTGGGCACAGTGCTCTCCTTCCGCCCCCTGGCAGGGGCCTCCGCCGTCCCCCGACGAGTGATACGCGGCCGCCGCCCCGGAAGTTCAGCGCCGGGTACCGGACACCCGTGCGCCGCGGACGGTGAGAGCACTGAGTTCCCCGACACCCCTGCACTGAGTGCCACAGGTGCCGTACCGGTGCTACGTTCCGTTCATGACTACGGAGGCGGCGGCCGGGAAGCCACCGATGCGGGACGCGCTGGTCGCGGCGGCGTTCCAGCTCTTCCTGGAGCGGGGCTACGAGCAGACGACGGTCGACGACATCGTGGCGCTCGCCGGCGTCGGACGGCGGTCGTTCTTCCGCTACTTCCCGTCGAAGGAAGACGTCGTCTTCCCCGACCACGAGCGGTGCCTGGCCGACATGACGGCGTTCCTCGCCGCGAGCGCCGAGGACGACGAGCCCGTGCGGCGGGTCTGCGACGCGGCCCGGCTCGTGCTGCGGATGTACGCCGAGAACCCGGCCTTCTCCGTGCAGCGTTACCGGCTCACCAAGAAGGTGCCGGGCCTCAGGGCGTACGAGCTGTCCGTGGTGTGGCGCTACGAGCGCGCCCTCGCGGAGTACCTGCGCGCACGGTTCGCCGGCCGGCGCGACGGCATCCTGCAGGCCGACGTGATCGCGGCCGCCGTGGTGGCCGCGCACAACAACGCACTGCGCTCCTGGCTGCGTTCGGACGGCCGGGACGACTCCGAGGCCGCGGTGGACCACGCCCTCGGCTACGTCCAGTCCGCCTTCGGCACGCCGTCCGCGCCCCGTGCGAGCACCGGGCCGGAGGACGTGGTGGTCGTCGTCGCCCGGCGCGACGCACCCCTGTGGCGGGTCGTCCAGGAGATCGAGTCCGAGCTCGGGCGAAATTGAGGGTACGCAGTGCCTTTACGAGTGGCACTGAGTGCCATACATTGGTCGCGTGCACGGTGGCACGGTCAACCGGGCACGTCCGTGCACGGTTCATCCGCGCACGTGGGATTCCGGCCGAGGCGCAGGGAGTTGACCAGCGTGTACAGCTACACAGGAAACGTGGCCAGTCAGGCGGCGGGCTCCGCGGCGGGCCTGCTCGATCCCGCGACGCGCGACGCGGAGACGCTCCTCTTCCAGCGCTGCACCTGGTGCGGCACCTCCATGTACCACCGGCTGCTGTGTCCGGTCTGCCAGGGCGGCGATCTGCGGACGGAACGCAGCGAGGGCACGGGCACGGTCCGCCACGCGACCGTCGTGCACCGCAACACCCCCGCCGCGCGCAATGTGTCGCTCGTCGAGATGGCCGAGGGCTTCGTCGTGCGCGGCCGGGTCATGGGCCCGCTGATCGGCATCCACAGCGGTGACCGGGTCCGGCTGTCGACCGCCAAGGACCCGGTCCGCGGCGAGCCCGTCTTCCAGCTGGTCGACGAGCCCTACCGCGCCTGGACCTGATCGGCTCACCCCTCCCGGAGTCCGGGAATCAACTCCCGCACGGCGACCGGCCGCCCCGTCTCGAAGCAGCGGTTGGCGGCCACTCCCACGACGAGCGCGAGCGCGCCGTCGCGTTCGGTGGCCGTCGGATGCGCTGCAGTGTCCGGCGCTGCCGGGCGTCCGGCGCCCACGGGTCCGAACAGCGCGTCGAGCATGCGCGGGTCTCCCCCGCCGTGCGCCTCGTGACTCGCGTCGAGCGGGACGTCGACGGGGGGCCGCCACAGCGGGCGCAGGGTGAGCCGCGCGCCGCCCGCGTGTTCCGCGGCCGTGTCGCCGTGCAGCGCACCGCTGCTGGAGGCGACCGGATCCCGCGGCGGAGTCCACCGGCTCTCCTCGACCTCCAGCTCCAGACGGCCGCCGCTGCCGTTGAACATCACCCGGTAGCCCTCCCACGGGGAGTAGGCGGTCAGGTGGTACGTCATCGTGGCGCCGCGTGCGTAGCGGACCAGGACCGCCATGTCGTCCTCGATGGTGACCGGGCCGCCGAAGACGTTGCGGTCGCGGAGGTATCCGTCGTCCTGCTCGGCGTCCAGATACAGCACGCGCAGGGTGTCGTTGCCCGCGAGGTCCAGCGCGAACGGGTCGTCGGCGGCCTGGGCGGCGCCGTGGGCGCGGTCGTAGTCCCGGCGCAGTCCGTGGCGTGAGCCCGCCTCAGGGCCGTAGAAACCGAGGCGCCCGTAGCCGAAGACGTCCGACGGCTCGTCGGCCAGCCACCAGTTGACCAGGTCGAAGTGGTGGCTCGACTTGTGCACCATCAGACCGCCGCTGTACTGCTTCTCGCGGTGCCAGCGGCGGAAGTAGTCGGCGCCGTGGCGGGTGTCCAGGAGCCATTCGAAGTGGACCGAGAGGACTTCGCCGATCGCCCCGTCGGCGAGCAGGGCGCGGACCTTCTCGTGCACCGGGTTGAAGCGGTAGTTGAAGGCCACGGTGAGGGAGTTGCCGGTCTCCTTCACCGCGTCGAGGATGCGGATGCAGCGGTCCGCGTCGACGGTCATCGGCTTCTCGGTGACAACGCGGCAGCCCGCCTGGAGCGCGGGCACGATGTAGCGGTCGTGTGCGGCGTCGACGGTCGTGACGACGACCTCGTCGATGTCCTCCTTGGCGAGCATGCCGGTGAAGCGGTCCGGCTCCCAGGTGGTGGCGGCGGGTTCGCCGGCGGCGGCCAGCAGCCGGTTGTGGAAGGCCATCCGGGTCGGGCTCGGGTCGCACAGGGCGGCCACCCGGTGGCCGGGGCGCGCGGCGAGACCGCGGGTGAAGTTCTGCGCACGGTGGCCGGTGCCTACGACGGCCGCGCGCAACGGAGTTCGGCTCATGGCAGGCTCCTGTCCGCCGCGTCCGACGCCCATTCGCCGCGCCGCCGGCTGGCCTGATCGCACCACCCGGCACCTGGCGAATCCCCGGCCACAGGCAACCCACAGGCTCACCCCGCCGTCCTCCGGGGCACGAGCGGCCCCCGCTGACCACGGGGCGCCCCTGTTTCCCGACTTGAGGAGGGCGACGTTGTTCCGTGCCCGGCGAATATGGGTCACCGCTGCGGCGGTACTCGCGGTGGCGGGGGGATCGCCAGGGCTGGCACAGGCGGCACCACCGCCGCACGCCAGACCGTCGACCACAGCCCAGGACAAGGACGGTGGCCTGCCTCCCGGCTGGCAGATCACCGGTGAGGGGGCGGGACGGCAGCTGGTCTGGCGCTCCACGGCCCCGGTGCCGATGACCGACGCACGCGTCGAGTTCTACGCCAAGGACCGGATGCTGGGCGTTCCGCGCCCCGGCAAGGACGGCCGTACGTTCCGCCTGGACCTCCGCCGAGCCGGAGCGCCGAGCGGGCTGACAGATCTTCATGTACGCGCAGGCGGACGAGAGTTGGATGCCGCCGGGCGTACCGAGACCCCGGGTGGGCGGCGCTCCGCGGCGGTTGCGCCGCCCGCCCGGCTCCCCGCGAACTCCGTGGACCCGGGCACACCGGGTTCGTACCGCACCACCACCGGGGAGTACGACCTCGCCCCGGTACGGCTGCCCGGATTCCCCGAACCGGTCGAGATGAAGGCCGTGGTGGTCGCTCCCCAGGGCGCGACCGGCCACCGCCCGCTCGCCCTGTTCCTGCACGGCCGCCACTCCACCTGCTACTCCGGTCAGGACGTGACCGGCGACTGGCCCTGCCCGCAGGGCACCAAGCCGATCCCGAGCTACCGCGGCTATCTGCGCGACCAGCAACTCCTGGCGTCTCAGGGCTATATGACGGTGTCGATCTCCGCCAACGGCATCAACGCCCAGGACGACCGGGCCGAGGACGGCGGCGCCCAGGCCCGCTCCTCGCTGGTGCGGCAGCACCTGGCGCACTGGGCCGACTGGGCGGCCCACCCGGCCTCGGCCCCCGCGGTCGTACGGAACGCGCCGCCGGCCGACCTCTCGCGCGTGCTGCTCGTGGGCCACTCGCGCGGCGGCGAGGGCGTGAACCGCGCCGCCATGGACAGCCTCTATCCGCCGCCCGCCGCGCAGGACGGCTACCACGGCCGGGTGCGCTGGCACATCCGCGGCACCGTCCTCATCGGACCGACGATCTTCGGCCAGAATCCGGTCGCGGACGTGCCCTCGGCCACGATCCTGCCCGGCTGCGACGGCGACGTCTCCGACCTCCAGGGCGAGGTGTACGTCGACGGCACCCGCGCCGTCAGCCGCGGCGCCGCGCTGCACAGCGCGGTGTACGTGGTGGGCGCCGACCACAACTTCTTCAACACCGAGTGGACGCCGGGGCAGGCGCAGGCGCCCGCCGACGACGACTTCTACAACGACCCCGACCAGCGGGACCCGGTGTGCTCGCCGGGCACCGCGACGCGCCTGACCGCCGACCAGCAGCACAAGGCGGGCAGCACCTACATCGCCGCCGCGGCCCGGCTGTTCGTCGCCGGCGACGACCGTGTGCGGCCGCTGCTCGACGGGTCCGGCCGGCGGGCGCCCTCGGCCGATCCGGCGCGGGTGCTCACCCACGCCGTCGGCGCGCACCGCACCGGCGCCTTCCTGCCGGACGGCAAGGTCACGGTGACCGGCGGACGGCTGTGCTCGGCGGTGGACCCGGACAACGGCGTGGCCTGCCTCGCGTCCGGCACCAAGGGTGCCTCGCCGCACTTCGCGCAGTGGGAGACGGACCGCGAGGTCGGCCGCCGCGCGGTCGCGCTGCGCTGGTCGGCGCCCGGTTCCGCGGTGCAGATGCGGCCCGGGACACCGGTGTCGCTCGACGGCGCCAAGGACCTCTCCCTGCGCGTGATCGTGCCGCCCAACTCGACCGGCACCAAGCTGGACGTGTCCGTCACCGACACCCATGGCAAGCGGGCCGCACTCGGCGGTGTCGCCGTCGACGGCCTGCCCGGCACGGAACGGACCACCTCCTACTGGGCGCGCGAGGTGCGCGTCCCGCTGTCGGCTGCGACCCGGGCGGGCCTCGACCTCGCGCACGTCAAGTCCCTTGAGTTGACGCCACGTTCGCACTCGGGCAAGGCCTGGCTGATGGATGCCTGGGGGTGGCGCCCCGGCACTCCCGCGGTGCGTGCCGCGGCGCTGCCGCGCGTCGACCTCGGGCGTACGACCGTCAAGGAGGGCGACTCCGGCGTCCGCACCTACCGCGTGCCGGTCCAGGTGTCCGGACAGGGCAATGGCGAGGTCCGCGTCTACGTCGTCGACCCGGACACCGGCAAGGCGAAGGAGCACCTGGTGACGGTGCACCGGGGCGGCCACGACATCGACGTGTCGGTCCAGGTGAAGGGCAACACGCGCTACTCCTACGACGTCGACGACACGGTGCTCGTGAAGGCCGTGCACGGCGCCGTCGTGGGCTCGTACCGCGGCGGGGTCACGGTGCTGAACGACGACCCCATGCCCAAGGTGACCGTGACGCCGGTGGCGGACCGGGTGACCGAGGGGCAGCCGCTGAAGTGGAAGGTGGTGCTGTCCCAGGCCGCCGACGTGGACCTCGGCGAGATCTTCGTCGTCGTCCCGGTCACCGGTCCGGAGCTGTCCACCAGGGACGTCGACCCGGCCTGGCTCGCCGACGCCACGGGCGAGTCGCCGGACCCGGAGCGCCCGCTGTCGTCGATCAAGTACCTCTATCTGACGACGAACGTGCCCAAGGGGGCGCTGAGTGCCGAGGTGAGCCTGCCGACGATCACGGACCGGGTGGCGGAGCCCGCCGAGTCGGTGCGCTTCCAGGCGACCGACGACAACGGCGACCCGCAGCCCGGCGGAGCGGTGCTGAACGGCACCGTGCTCGACGCGTCGTAGACCCGCGCACGCCGTGGTGACGGCCGTGCCGGTCCTCCGCCTTCACGGAGGACCGGCACGGCCGCACGTGTCTCAGGGCGCGAGCGTGACGCGGATTGCGACGGTGCCCTTCAGGCCCCTGCGCAACCGGCTGCCGAACAGGGAGAGCCGGCCCACGATCCCGTACTTGCGGACGATGAGCCGGCGGTAGCGGGCGACGGTCTCCTCGTCGCCGATCTCGGCGACGGCCGGGACCTGGGTGCCGGTGGGATGGCCGCGCAGGTCGCACGGGCCGATCAGGATGTCCTTGCGGGCCCGGATCCGCTTCACCTTCCACGAGTCGGCGGCCGTCCACACACCGAGCGTGTCCCCGTCGCGCACCACCCACACCGGGGTGGCGACCGAGGTGCCGTTCTTGCGGTAGCTGGTGATCAGCACGTACTTCCCGGCGCCGAGCCGCTCCAGCGACATGTGGTCCATGAGGAAAGTCTAGGCACCCGCCTGTGCTTCGAGGAGGTCCCGGTACCGGCGGGCGAAGAGATACGCGTCCCCCGGCCAGCGTGCCGACAGATAGGTACCGTCCTGGACCACGAAGGCGTGGGTGTCGTCGCCCGCCGTGCCACGCCGGGTGAGCTCACGCGGGCCGCGTTCGAACTGCGCGGCCGGGTCGGCGAGGGCGGAACGCACCTCGTCCTCCACGTACGCCGGGTACGTGCGGTAGTAGCGGCCCAGGCGCCAGGCGGTGGTCAGGTAGGCGGTGCGTTCCATGTACTTCGGCAGGCAGGTCGTCCTGCGGCCGGCGAGGACGCTGCCGCCCGTGCCGGGGTCCTCGGTCCGGGCCAGGACCAGCACTCCGTGGCAGATCGCGCCGACCGGGCGGCCGAGCGCCCAGAACCGGGCGACCTGCTCCCGCAGCTCCGCGGAGCCGAGGTACTGCCGCATGCCGGGCGCGTGTCCGCCCGGCAGCAGCAGTCCGTCGTACGCCGTCACGTCCACGTCGGCCCAGGCGGCCGTGGCGCCGAACTCGGGCGCCACGGTGAGCTGTTCGTAGAACCGCTTGGGCTCGTCCTCCGCGCCGAGCTGCCCGAACAGGACGCCGGTGAGCAGGCGCGGGTCCGCCGCGGGGCGGGTGCCGGCGCGTTCGGTGGCGATCACGACCTCGTGCCCGGCGTCCGTGAGCAGGCGCCAGGGCACGGCGACCTCGGTGACGTCGAAGTCGTGGTCGGGGAGCGGCATCAGTACGCGCATGGGGCCATCATGCAGCGCCGGCTCGTGTCCATGACACCCGCATTCGAGCATGTGGTCAGGCGAGCGCCGTCGCCATCCGCCGCACGGCCTCGGTGATCACCTCGGGTGAGGTCGCCAGATTCAGGCGTACGTGCCCCGCCCCGCCGGTGCCGAAGGGGATGCCGGAGCTCAGCGCCACCCTTCCCCGTTGGAGGAACACCTCGGCCGGATCGTCACCGAGGCCGAGCGCGCGGCAGTCGAGCCAGGCCAGATAGGTGGCCCCGCCGGGGCGGTAGGTGATGGCAGGGAGGTGCTCGGCGAGCAGGTCGGCCAGCAGCCGGCGGTTGTCGTCGAGGCCGCCGAGCAGCGCGTCCAGCCAGGCGGTGCCGTCGGTCAGGGCGGCCGTGTGGGCGATGACGGCGATGTGGCTCGCGCCGTGGCCGACCTCCTCGGGCAGTCGGGCGAGGTCGGCGGCGGCCGCCGGCCCCGCGATGGCGAGCGCGGCCTTCAGGCCCGCCAGGTTCCAGCCCTTCGACGCGGACATGAGGGACAGGCCGTTCTCCGCGCCCGGGACGCCCAGATACGGCACGAAGTCGGCGCCCGTCGCGGTCACCGGGGCGTGGATCTCGTCCACGACGACGCGGACGCCGTACCGGCCGGCGAGAGCGGTCACGGCGGACAGCTCCTCGGCCGTGTGCACGGTCCCGGTCGGGTTGTGCGGGCTGCACAGCAGGTAGGCGGCGCGACGTCCGCCGGCGACGGCCTGCCGGAAGGAGTCCTCCAGCGCGCCGAGGCCGATGCGCAGGTCCGCCCCGAGCGGCGCCTCCAGGACCCGTCGGTCCATGTGCTCGACGAACTGGTAGAAGGGCGGATACACGGGCGAGTTGACGATCACGGGATCCCCGGGCCCGGTGACCAGCCTGAGCATCTCGACGACGCCGAGCATGACGTCGGGCACGATCGCGGTCCGCTCGACGGCGAGCCCGTCCCACCCCCACCGCTTCTCCGCGAACCCGGCGAGCGCCTCGGCGTAGGCGGTGCCCACCGGATAGCCGGTGTCCCCGAGCGCGAGCGCCTCGGTGACCGCGCGGACGACGGGTTCGGCGAGCGGGACGTCCATCTCGGCCACCCACAGCGGCAGCACGTCGGCCGGATAGGTGCGCCATTTCATGCTCGTACGGCGGCGGAGGTGGTCGAGGGAGAGGACGCGCAGCGGATTCGGTTCACCGGACGTGTCGTGCGGGATCCTGTTCATGGGGCTCAACATAGGGGCCGCACCTCTCACCTGGAACGACCCGGTGCACGAGTGGCATCGTGGTGAAGGCACCCACTCCTCACCCTCGGCAAACCTCAACTGCGATGGTTGGATTGCCCGTTGATGCCACCCCTCGCAAAAGGCACCCCCAGGAGCGGACCCCTTGACGGAGAATCCGGCATGTACCGAGGACCACGCCGCGGCGCTGCGCAGACGCCTCGACACACTGCGCCCGCACACGGCCCGGATCTGGAACTACTGGCTCGGTGGCAGCGACTACTACGAGGTCGACCGGGTCGCCGGTGACCACATCCGCGAGCTCCATCCGGCCATCGACGAGTACGCCCGCGCCGACCGCCTCTTCCTGGGACGCGCCGTACGTCATCTGGTGGCCGAGGCCGGGATCCGCCAGTTCCTCGACATCGGCACCGGCCTGCCCACCGCCGACAACACGCACGAGGTCGCCCAGCGCCTCGCTCCGGACGCGCGGATCGTCTACGTCGACAACGACCCGCTGGTGCTGGCGCACGCCCGCGCCCTGCTCACCAGCTCGCCCGAGGGCCGCACGGACCATGTGGACGAGGACCTGCGCAACGTCGACGCGATCCTGGAGCGGGCCGCCGACACGCTGGACCTCTCCCGGCCGGTCGCGCTGATGCTGCTCGGGGTGGTCATCTTCCTGCGCGAGGACGAGGACCCGTACGGGATCGTGCGCCGCCTCATGGACGTGCTGCCGTCCGGCAGCCATCTCGTGCTGTCCCACACCATCACGAGCCCCGCGCTGCCCGAGGTGGACGCGGCGGTCCGGTACTGGAACGAGCGCGGCATCCCGTGGCTGGTCCAGCGCACCCCGCAGGCCGTGGCCCGCTTCTTCGACGGCCTGGACCTGCTGGAACCGGGTGTGGTCTCGTGCTCACGGTGGCGGCCCGAGCGGCCCGGCGGGGACGAGCCGCAGGAAGTGGCCTTGTACGGCGGGGTGGGCCGCAAGCGCTGAGAAGATCGCCCGCGCGCTGAACGGAACGGTCCCCGGCCCCGTATGGAGGGAGGGCGCTCAACGACCGGAGGGCCCCGCGGTGTTGACGCCGCGCGTACAGGTTCGGGAGCCATGCATGAGGCACGCACGACGACGGATCGTCCGGCGAGCGACGCGGCTGGCTGCCGTCGGCGGCCTCCTCCTCGGCGGGGCGATGGTGACGCAGGCCGCCATGGCGAGCGAGACTCCCGGCACCTCCGCCCTCCCGTTCAGCGCCTCCGGCACCTCGGAGAACCCCGGTGCCGCGCTCGTGTCCCAGCTCGGCACCGCCCGCACGGCCGGCACCTGGATCGGCACGGACGGGCGTCCGGTGGTCGCGGTGACCGACCAGGAGGCGGCGGCCCAGGTCGAGAGCGCGGGCGCCCGGGCCAAGATGGTTCAGCACAGCATGAACGACCTCAAGGCGGCGGCGTCGACGCTGCGTGCGGCGCCCCGGGTGGCCGGCACGGCCTGGGTCATGGACTACCGCACCAACCAGGTGGTGGTGCAGGGCGACAGCACCGTCTCGGCCTCCGACTGGTCGGACATGACCAAGGTCGCGACCGGCATCGGCTCCTCCGTCCGCACGGAGCGCACGCAGGGCGAGTTCACGACCCGTATCAACGGTGCGCAGCCGATCCTGTCGACCGGCGGCCGCTGCTCGGCGGGCTTCAACGTGACCGACGGCAAGAGCGACTTCATCCTCACCGCCGGGCACTGCGGGCCGGCCGGGTCGATCTGGTTCGCGGACAACCAGGGCAGCCAGCAGCTCGGCAAGACGGTGCGGCAGGACTTCCCCGGCAGTGACTTCTCGCTGGTCCAGTACGCGAGCGGCAAGGCGGGCGCCGGCGCCGACATCGTGGCCATCGGCAAGGGCAACGGCGTGCGGATCACGGGCGTCGGCGATCCGGCCGTGGGGCAGCGGGTGTTCCGCAGCGGCAGCACCAGCGGACTGCACGACGGTGAGGTCAAGGGGCTGGACGCCACGGTCAACTACCCGGAGGGCACCGTCACCGGCCTGATCGAGACGAACGTGTGCGCCGAGCCCGGGGACAGCGGAGGCCCGCTGTTCTCCGACGGCGTCGCGCTGGGGGTGACCTCGGGCGGCAGCGGCGACTGCACCTCGGGCGGGACGACGTTCTTCCAGCCGGTGACCAAGGCGATGCAGGCGCTCGGCGTCCAGATGATCGTGTCGAAGCAGGCCGCGGGTCAGAGCACGGCACCGTCCTCCTCGGCCACGCACAGCGCCATCGCACCCAGCACGGCCTCCCCCGGCTCCTCGGGCCCCGTGTCGGGCCTCGCGGACGACGGCGAGACGCTGCTGGCCCGGCTGGCGAACCCCAGCAACGTCGGACCCGGGATGCTCGTCATCGGAGGCAGCCTGCTGGCGCTGGTCGCCACCCGCTACATCCGCGCCGAGCAGGACCGCAAGGAGTACCGGCGCTACTACTCGGCGACCTGGAGCTGACACCTCGGCCGAGGGTCAGCAGCCGCTCGTGCAGCAGGGCCGGGCCGAGGACGACGGGGAGCGCGGGGTAGGGGCGAGGGAGGCCCCGGCCCCGACTGGGAACGGCTGGACGGTGAGACACGGCGGCCGTAGTAGACGGCGGAGGTCAGAGCGAGGAGGGGCCCATTCGGCGCCGGGTTCAGGCCGCCCGCGACTCGCGCGGGGCCGCGGCGGCCCACTCCAGGACGAGGCGCTGGTACTCCTCGCGCTGCTCGCCACTCAGTGTCCCGCCCGACCGGCGCCACAGGGCCCGGATCTCCTCGTTGACCTCGTCTGCCGAGCGAACGGAGGCGGGTTCAACGGTGGTGGACATGATGTGAAGCATACGGGCCGTGGCGTGAAGGCGCTGTGAGTAACCTCGCACGAACCGGACATTAAGGACCGTGTTGCTGGTCACGTCCATCTGCCAAGGCGGGCGGCCGAGTTCACACCTCCGCGACCCCCAGGACCAGCACCTGGATGGCCAGGACGGCGGCGCCGCGGGCCCAGTCGTGGAAGTCGGACACCTTGGTCTCCAGGGGCACCGGCGCGGCCAGTGGATGCCGCTGGGCGGCGATCGCCTCCCGCACCGTGTCTCCGGCCACATCCATCAGCCCGACGCCCTCGCCGGCGAGCAGGATCTTCTGCGGCATCGCGAAGTTGGCGATCTGGGCGACGAGGGTGCCGAGGGCGCGGGCCGCCTCGCCGACGACCCGGGAGTGCATGGGTTCACCGGCTGAGGCCAGGCCGAGGATCTCCTCGTAGGTCCAGTCCCGTCCGGTGGCGGCGCGGATCTGGTAGCGGATGCTGGAGATGGTCAGCAGCGAGACGGCGCTGCCGCGCTCGCCTTCGGGGGTGAGTGGGCCGTTGGGGTCGATGATCCAGTGGCGGCCGAATCCGCGGTCCTCCTCGGCGCAGGGCACGCGCTTGCCGCCCAGGACCAGTCCGTAGCCGATGCCGGCGCCGATGGTGAGGACGACGAAGCGGTCCAGGCCCCGGCCGGCCCCGAACCAGGTCTCGGCCTCGACGAGGGCGGCGACGTCGTTCTCGACCACGACCGGCAGCCCGGTGCGCTCCTCGACGAGTTCGGCGAGCGGGACGTCCCGCCAGCGCAGGAACGGCGACTCCCCCACCACGGCGCGGTCCTCGACCAGGCCGCCCACACCGATGCCGATCCCGGCGAGGCGCGGATGGGCGCGGGCGAGCTCGGTCGTCATCTCCGCGAGCACGTCGGCGACTTCGGCCGGGTCAAGGGTGTCGAGCGGGCGGTCGTAGCGGGCGACGATGTCGCTCCGGAGCGTGGTGACGACTCCGTAGACCATGTCCTCGGTGATCTTGAAGCCGATGAAGGAGCGGGACTCGGCGACGACGTCGAGCGGCTGCGAGGGGCGTCCCTGACGCACTTCCGTCGACAGGCCGGCCTCGGTGACCTCTATCAGCAGACCCGACTCGATCAGCGGTTTGGTCAGCCGGGTGAGGCTGCCCGCGGACAGATCGAGCCGCCGGGCGAGGTCGGTGCGTGACAGCGGGCCGTTGACGAGCACCTCGATCGCCACCGAGCGCTCACCGGGACTCAGGGGCAGCCAGCTGGCGGCAACTGTGGTCATGACGGTCAGACTCCCACATGCTTTTTTTCGCTGCAGAAATAACCAGCTCAGGATAGCCCGTACGGAAGGCCGTGGAAGAGATCCCCGCAGGCCTCTTGACTCTTGGATTCTTTCGCGCCGAAAGTAAGTGGCCGAGGACGAGCCGCCGCAGACGAGGAGTCTCCCGATGACCATCGCCTCCAGCAGCCCCCCTTCGCGCCTGCCGCTGCGAGGCGCCGAGGCCGCGGGCACCGAGCCGAGGACCGGACGGGCCGAGGTCCGTGAGAGCGGGGGCGACGGACGGCTCGCCGCGGTGTTCATCGCGCCGGCCCTGCTGGGCTTCCTGGTGTTCCTGCTCTGGCCCACCCTGCGGGGCATCTACCTGAGCTTCACCCGCTTCAACCTGCTCACCCCGGCCGAGTGGGTGGGGCTCGACAACTACGTGCGGATGGTCCACGACCCCATCTTCTGGGACTCGTTGAAGGTCACCGTCGAGTACGTGGTGATCAACATCGGGGTGCAGACGGTCTCGGCGCTCGCCATCGCCGTCCTGCTCCAGCGGCTGACGCAGTCGGCGGTGCTGCGCGGGATCGTGCTGACGCCGTATCTGATGTCCAACGTCGTCGCAGGCGTCGTCTGGCTGTGGATCCTGGACACCCAGCTCGGCGTCGGCAACCAGATCATCGGGGCGCTCGGGTTCGACCACGTCCCGTTCCTCGCCGACGAACACTGGGCCATCCCCACGATCGCCCTGATCAACGTCTGGCGGCACGTCGGCTACACCGCGCTGCTGCTGTTCGCCGGGCTCATGGCCATCCCGAACGACATGTACGAGGCCGCCAGGGTCGACGGCGCGAGCGAGTGGCGGATGTTCCGGCGGATCACGCTGCCGCTGCTGCGGCCGGTGCTGGCGGTCGTGCTGATCATGACGGTGATCGGTTCGTTCCAGGTCTTCGACACCGTCGCCGTGACGACCATGGGCGGCCCGGCGAACGCCACCAACGTGCTCCAGTACTACATCTACGGCGCCGCCTTCGGCCGCTTCCAGTTCGGCTACGCATCGGCCATGTCCGTGGCCCTGCTCGTCGTGCTGAGCGCGATCACGTTCCTGCAGTACCGGCTCACCCGGGCCGGCCAGAGCGACCTCGGCTGACGGAAGGGAGCGACCGACATGGCTGCCGTGGCAACCACGACCACCGTACGGCCCACCAGGCGCCGGCCCGCGATCGGCCGGATCGCCGCCTGGGTGGTGATGACCGCGATCGTGCTCGTCACCCTGCTGCCGTTCTACTGGATCCTGCGCACCGCGCTGTCCACCAACACCGCGCTCGCCGCCCATCCCGGCGACCCCCTGCCGGTCGACCTGACGGGCGGCGGCTTCGCACGCGCCCTGGGCCTGCAGTCGACCAAGGACGCGATCGCCCAGGGCGGCGCGGGCGGCGGGCTGAAGTTCTGGCGCTACCTGCTCAACTCGGTGCTGGTCTCGACCCTGATCACCGTCTGCCAGATCTTCTTCTCCGCCATGGCCGCCTACGCCTTCGCACGGCTGAGGTGGCGCGGCCGGGACAAGGTGTTCGGGCTGTTCCTCGCCGGACTGATGGTGCCCGCGATCTTCACCCTGCTGCCGAACTTCGTGCTCATCAAGCAACTCCACCTGGTGGACACACTGTTGGGCATCGCCCTGCCGACGATGTTCATGACGCCGTTCGCGGTGTTCTTCCTGCGCCAGTTCTTCATGAACGTCCCGCGGGAGGTCGAGGAGGCCGCCCTGCTGGACGGGGCCGGGAAGATCCGGATCTTCTTCCGGGTGATGCTGCCGATGGCGGCCACGCCCGTCCTCACGCTGGGCGTGCTGACGTACATCACCTCGTGGAACGACTACTTCTGGCCGCTGATGGTGTCCTACAGCGACAGCTCGCGCGTGCTGACCGTGGCGCTCGCCATCTTCCGGGCGCAGACCCCGCAGACGGGCTACGACTGGTCCGGCCTGATGGCCGCGACCCTCATCGCCGCGCTGCCGATGCTCGTGCTCTTCGGCTGCTTCGCTCGCCGCATCGTCAGCACCATCAGCTTCACCGGGCTCAAGTAAGGGGACAGGGATGCGAGTTCGTATGCGGAGCGCCGTGGCACTGACCGGCGCGCTGGCCCTGTCCCTGGTCGCCGGGTGCGCGCAGGACGGCGGCGGCGGAGGGGGCGGCGACACGGTCACGTACTGGCTGTGGGACGCCAACCAGCTGCCCGCCTACCAGGCCTGCGCCAAGGGGTTCGAGAAGGAGAACCCGGGCCTGAAGGTGAAGATCAGCCAGCTGGGCTGGGACGACTACTGGACCAAGCTGACCGCGAGCTTCATCGCGGGCACCCAGCCCGACGTCTTCACCGACCACATCCAGAAGTTCGGCCAGTTCGCCGACCTGAAGGTCCTCGAGCCGCTGGACGGCCTGGGCATCAACCCCTCCGACTACCAGCCGGGGCTGGCCGACAACTGGATCGGGCAGGACGGGCATCGCTACGGCGCCCCCAAGGACTGGGACACGGTCGCCCTCTTCTACAACAAGGAGATGGCGCGGTCGGCCGGGCTCACCCCGCGGCAGATCGGCGGTCTGGCCTGGAACCCGAAGGACGGCGGCACCTTCGAGAAGACCATCGCCCACCTCACCGTCGACGTGCACGGCAGGCGCGGCGACGAACCGGGCTTCGACAAGCACCACGTCAAGGTGTACGGCCTCGCGACCGGCGGCGGCGGTGACGGCGACGGACAGACGACCTGGAGCAACTTCGCCGCGTCCGCGGGCTGGAGCTACACCGACAAGGAGCGATGGGGCGACAAGTACCGCTACGACAGCAGGACCTTCCAGTCCGTGATCAAGTGGTACTTCGGCCTCGCGAAGAAGGGCTATCTCGCGCCGCTCACGGACTACAGCGCGGGCGCCAACCCGGCCAACGCACAGGTGGCCGCGGGCAAGGCGGCGACCGCCTTCGACGGCGCCTGGATGATCTCCACCTACGCCGCCACGAAGGGCGTCGAGGTCGCCACCGCGCCCACACCGGCCGGGCCGACCGGCAAGCGGGCCACCATGATGAACGGCCTCGCCGACTCCATCACGAGGAACGCCCGCAACAAGCAGGGCGCCAGGAAGTGGGTGCGCTACCTCGCCTCCGACACCTGCCAGAAGATCGTCGGCCGCTACGGCATCGTCTTTCCCGCCACACCCGGCGGGACGAAGGCCGCGGTGGCCGCGTACGGCGGGAAGGGCATCGACGTCTCGGCGTTCACGAAGCCCGTCACCGACCGGAAGGACTTCAGGACCTTCACCTTCCCGATCACCAACTACGCGGCGGACGTCTACGCGTTGATGCACCCGGCCATGCAGGGTATCTACGGCAGTGGCGAGTCCGCCGGCAGCCTCGACCGGACCACCGACCAGATCAACCTGATCCTCTCGCAGTGATCTCCGTACCAAGGAAGGGCACGCCTCACATGACGTTCTCGCTCGGCATCGTCGGCGCCGGCCAGTTCTCCGGCCAGTTCGCCACGCTGTTCCAGGCCCACCCCGGCGTCAGCGACGTCTACGTCACCGACCTGCTGCCCGGCCGGGCAGACCAACTCGCCGCCGCCCAGGGGCTGACGGGCACCTTTCCCTCGTACCAGGCGATGCTGGAGTCCCCGGACGTCGACGCGGTCGCCGTCTTCACCCAGCGCTGGACGCACGGACCCCTCGTGATCCAGGGCCTGAACGCCGGCAAGCACGTCTACTCCGCGGTCCCCATGGCGATCACCACCGAGGAGATCTCCGCCATCATCGACACGGTCAAGGCGACCGGCCTCACGTACATGATGGGCGAGACCAGCCAGTACAACCCGGCGACCGTGCACGCCCGCAACCAGATCGCCGAGGGCGCCTTCGGGCGGATCTTCTACGCCGAGGGCGACTACGTCCACGACATGGACCTGGGGTTCTACGAGGCGTACCAGTACAGCGGCGGCGAGAACTGGAAGCAGACCGCCAGCTATCCCCCGCTGCTCTACCCCACGCACTCGGTGGGCGGCGTGCTCGGCGCCTGGCAGACGTATGCCACGAGCGTGTCGGCGATCGGGGTGGTGGACGAGCGCGGCGACGGCGTCTTCGACAAGGACGTCAGCCAGTTCGGCAACGACTTCTCCAACGCGACCGCGCTGTTCGAGGTGGCGGGCGGCGGGTCGTTCCGCACCAACGAGTTCCGGCGGGTCGGCTACCCCTCGCACATCCGCGAGTCGCGTTTCCGCTTCTTCGGCACGGACGCGAGCATGGAGCAGCTGGCGACGGTCGCGTTCTGGCAGGACAAGAAGGGGGTGCGGGACATCAGCGAGCTGCTGGAGCCCAAGCCAACCATGGCTCCTGACGACCCGTCACTTCAGCACATCGCGCCGGAACTGCGGGCCGCCTTCACCTCCGGCTCGGCGCCGGTGCACGACCGTGCCCGGCTGCCGCGGGAGTTCGACCACCTGCACAACGGGCACGAGGGCAGCCACCACTTCCTGGTGGACGACTTCGTGACCGCCGTGAACACGCGGTCGCTGCCGTCCGTCAACGCATGGGTGGCCGCCCGCTACACCCTGCCGGGTATCGTCGCGCACGATTCCGCGCGGCAGGGTGGGGTACGGCTGGAGATCCCGGACTTCGGGGACGCGCCCGCGCAGTGACACCCGGCGAGCCGGGTGCCTGCGTTCTTCGTCAGGTGCCCGGCTTGCGGCCGTAGACGAAGACGTCGTCGCCCGTCTTCAGCAGCGACCAGTACTTCTTGGCGGTGGCCGGGGTCATGTTGACGCAGCCGTGCGAGCCCGGCGGGTTCCACATGCTGAGGTTCACCGAGTGGAAGGCCTGACCGCCGTCGAAGAACTGGCTGTAGGGCATCGGCACGTTGTAGAGGTTCGAGACGTGGTCGATGTCCCGCCAGTAGATCTTCTTCAGGCCGGTGCGGGTCTCGTAGCCGTTACGGCCGGTACGGACCGGGACGGGGCCGTAGACGAGCCGGCTGCCGTCCTGGATCCAGCTGAGCTGCAGCGTCAGGTTCACGCAGGCGATGCGGCCCTTGTTCGTCGGGCACTTGCCGTCCCTGTTGGGGTTGTTCCCGACGGCCTTCTGCTTGTTCATCAGGTCCATCACACCCCAGGTGACGGAGCCCGCGTAGCCGATGTTCGGGGTGATGCCGTGCTTGGTCTGGAAGGCCTTGATGGCCTTGCAGTCGGTGGCCGACTGCCGGCCGTCGACGGTCAGGCCGAGGAACTTCTCCACCTGCTTCTGATAGGGCCCGGTGCTCGTGGTGCAGCTCGTCGCCGCCTGCGCGGGCGCGGTGCCCAGGGCGAGCGCGAGCGGTGCCATCAGTCCGGTGAGCCCGAGCGCGACGGCGCCCCGTCTGCGTATGTCCCCCATGGCCGGCCTTGCCTTTCGTGTCGTCTGCGCGTCTGATCTGCGATCTCTGCCAGCTAGACCGGCGTAGGGCGCGTTCGGTTGCAGGGATCGCCCACGATGCGACGAAACGGTGACATTCGCAGTGCCGCAGGTCACAGAGAGGAGGGTGGGATGCTGTGGCTCATCTCTCGCCGTCCTGGCGCGTGGCCCGGATAAAGCCCGTGTTGACGGCGGTGACGCCGCCGTCGACCGTGAGCGCGGTGCCGGTGATCCAGGCCGCGTCGCGGGAGGCGAGGAAGGCGACGGCGGCGGCGATGTCCTCGGGCTCGCCGACCCGGCCGAGGGGATACAGCGCGCGCAGGGTCTCCAGTTCGTCCTCGCGGCCCTCCCAGGCGGAGGTGCGCACCGTGCCCGGCAGCACGAGGTTGACGCGGACACCGCGCGCGGCGACGTGCCCGGCCATGGTGCGGGTGAGCGAGAGCAGACCGGCCTTGGCCGCGCTGTAGGCGTGGTTGCCGAAGTCCTGAAGGGCGTTGACGGAGCCGATGGTGACGACGGCGCCGCGGCCGGAGGCGGCCAGGTGCGGGAGGGCGGCGCGGCAGCAGCGGTAGGTGCCGGTCAGCGTGATGCCGAGGTCGCGGTCCCAGGCGTCGTCCGCGCCGTCCTCGAAGAGCGGGGTGTCGGGGGTGCAGCTCGCCGCGCAGTTGACCAGGACGTCCAGCGACCCGAAGGTGTCGACGGCGTGCGCGACGGCCGCCTCGACGGCGGCCCGCTCGGCCACGTCGCACGCCAACGCCTCGGCTGCGAGGCCCCGTTCACGCAGGGCGCCCGCGGTCCTCCCGGCCTCGGCCCGATCGGCGTCGGTGAGCAGCACGCGCGCCCCCTCCTCGGCCAGCCGCCGCGAGACGGCGGCTCCGATGCCGCGGGCCGCGCCGGTGACGAGAACCCCGTACCCCTCGAAGCGCTTCGTGTCAGCCATGGCCCGAACCTACTCCCCGCAAGATCTACTCGGCAGATAGCGTGCGTCCATGACCGCGTTTCTGCAGCAACTCCCTGCCCTGATAGGCGTCGTGATCGGTGCGCTCGGCTCGTATCTGGCGGTCGTACGGGGGGACCGGGCCCGCTTCCGGCGGGAGCAGGCGGCGCGCTGGGAGGAGCGGCGGTTCGCGGTCTACACGGACTGGTCGCAGGCGCTGAAGCAGCAGGTCGTGCTGACCTACCGGGTGGCGGCCCACCTCGGCAACGACCCGCATCCGCATCCGCTGACGCCGCAGGACGCCGAGCCTCTGCTGGCCGACGTCCAGACGGCCCGCGAGCCGTACGGGGAGGCGCTCATCCTGCTGGGCAGCCCGGACGTCGTCGAGCAGGCCCGGGAGTGGATCGTCACCGTCCTGGAGATGGAGCGCTTCGTGCGGGATGGCACGCGGGATCCGGCCGCCTGGCAGTCGCTGCTGGAGCGGCAGCGCGCCGGTCGCGAGCGCTTCTACACGGCCGTGCGGGAGGACCTGGCGCTCCCGCCGGGGCATGCGGCGCGGTGGCCGCTGCCCGTCGTGACCCGCCCCTGAGGTCAGCGGTAGCCGGTGACGTCGGCCGCCTTCCCCGCGTCCTGGACCTCGACCAGATACCGCCACGCGTCCGGGCGGCTGCCGTCGAGGTCCGTGAAGCCGTACTCCCGGGCCAGGGAGCCGCTGGAGAGGGAGTCGCCGTTCCACCGCGCCACGTCCGGGTCGGCGGCGAGGGCGGTGACGGCGCGGCCCACGTAGCGCGGGGTCTCGGAGATGGCGAAGTGCGGCACCTGGTCCAGGGCGTCGCGCCAGTTCTCCTCCCGTACGCCGAAGTGCTCGAGCATGATCTCCGAGCGCAGCCAGCCAGGGGTGAGCGCGACGGCGGTGGCCCCGCGCGGGCCGAGTTCGTGCCCCAGGGCGAAGGCCATGCGCAGCACGGACGTCTTGGCGAGGTCATAGAAGAAGGAGACGCGGTAGGTGTCGCGGTTGTAGTCGGCGGTGCCGTCGGTGACCTCGACGACCAGGCCGCCGGGCCGGCGCAGGAGCAACGGCAGGGCGTGGTGGCTGGTGATGGCGTGGGTCTCCACGGCGAGCCGGAGCAGCCTGAGCCCCTTGTCGAGGTCGTGCTCCCAGACCGGGCTCTCCCATTCGAAGAGGTTCTCGCCGCCCCAGATGTCGTTGACGAGGACGTCGAGGCGGCCCTGCTCGTCCGCGACACGGTCCACGAGGGCGCGGACCTGTGCGGGGTCGAGGTGGTCGGTGGGCACGGCGATGCCTTCGCCGCCCGCCTCGGTGACGAGGTCGGCGGTGTCCTCGATGGTCTCCGGGCGGTCGTACTCGGAACGCCGCGCGCGGGTGCTGCGGCCGGTCACGTACACCGTCGCCCCGGCCGCGCCGAGCTCCACCGCGATCCCGCGGCCCGCACCCCGCGTCGCCCCGGCGACCAGCGCCACCTTGCCCTTCAGCGCTTCGGACATCTGCGGCCTCCCCGTTCTGCTGCGACTCCTGCTGTCAGGATCAGGGTGCCGGGGAAGGCGGACATCTTCTGTCGCCTTTTACGGGGAATCCGCTTACGGGGATTCCGCGCGGGCCGCAGCCGTCGCGGCGATGGCGGGGAAGACCGCGAGCGCGAGGACGCCGCCGGTGAGGGCGAGCACGGGGTAGCCGGCAGCCGCCACGACGAGGCCGGAGGACAGGCCGCCCGTCGCGCCGGCGATCGCGATGGAGACGTCGACCGTTCCCTGGGTCTTGGCGCGGGTCGCGAGCGGCACGGTGTCGTTGATGATCGCCGTGCCCGAGACGAGGCCGAAGTTCCAGCCGAGTCCGAGCAGGCCCAGGGCGAGGGCGAGGAGGGCGACGGAGTCGCCGGGCGCGGTGGCGGCGAGGGTGCCGGCGGCCAGGAGGATGAGTCCGGAGGCGGCCGCGATCTTCATGGGGCCGTGGCGATCGACCAGCCGGCCCGTCAGCGGCGAGGGCAGGTACATCGCGCCGATGTGGATGGCGATGACGAGGCCCGAGGCGGCGGTTCCGTGGCCGTGGTCGTGCATGTGGACCGGTGTCATCGTCATGATCGCGACCATGACGAGCTGGGTGAGGACCATGACGAGAGCGCCGAGGACCACGCCACCGCGGCGCTCCCGTGCGTCGAGGGCGTCCCCGGTGGCGGTGTCCGCCTTGTGCGCCTGCGCGAGACCACGCGCCACGAGCAGCGGGTCGGGGCGCAGCCGGACGGCCAGGACCAGCGCGGCGAGGGCGTAGGCGGCGCCGGACAGCACGAAGGGGCCGGCGAGGGCGGGGATGCCGGCGCTCTCTGCGAGGTTGCCGGTGGGTGCGGCGAGGTTCGGTCCGGCGACACCGCCGAGGGTGGTGGCGACCAGGACGGTCGAGACGGCGCGGGCGCGGTGGCCCGGGTGGGCGAGGTCCGCTCCTGCGTAGCGTGCCTGGAGGTTGGTGGCGGAGCCTGCGCCGTAGACGAAGAGGGCCATGAACAGCAGGACGGGGTTGTGCAGGATCGCGGCGGTGATGACGCCCGCGCTGCCGACGGCTCCGGTGAGGTAGCCGGTGGCCAGGCCGGGACGGCGTCCGCGGGCCTGGGAGATACGGCCGACGGCGACCGCGGTGAGCGCCGATCCGGCGGTGAACAGGGCACTGGGCAGCCCGGCCAGGCTGGTGCTGCCGAGCATCTTCTGCGCGAGGAGCGCGCCGACGGTGACGCCGGCGGCGAGCCCGGCCCCGCTGAGGATCTGCGAGGCGACGAGGACGCGGAGGACGCGGCGCTGTGTCTGCGCGACGTCGCGCACATCGAAGACACCGGGACCGTCAGAACTGCAGGGACCGTCGGGACCCTCGGGACGGTCAGGACCTTCGGGGCCGTCGGCTATGGAGTCCGTGGCGTCCGTGCCTGATCCGGGTCTCTTCATGTCCTCTTCCAGTTCCCGTCGCTTCGGCAGGTGGTCGTGGGTGAGTGGGCCGGCGTGAACGGTCAGCGCCCGGCCGCCGCCTTGACGAGCGCGGCCGCCGCCGTCTCGATGTCCGCCTGCGTGGTCCAGCGGCCCAGCGACAGCCGCAACGCGCCGAGGGCGCGGGCCGGTTCGAGTCCCATCGCGGTCAGGACCGGGGACGGGGTGTGGTTGCCGCTGTGGCATGCCGGCCCGGTCGAGGCCGCGATCTGGTCGGCGGAGGCGAGGAGTTCATGGCCGAGTGCGCCGTCGATGCTGACGTTGAGCGTGTTCGGCAGGCGTCCGCTCGCGGGGCCGTTGAGGTGGACGCGGCCCGGCAGCGCCTCGGTGAGCCGCCGTTGGAGGTCGTCGCGCAGGGAGGCGACGCGGGCCGCGGTGCCGTCGGTCGGTTCGTCGGCGGCCAGCCCGGCGGCGGCGCCGAGCGCGACGGCGAGGGCGACGTTCTCCGTTCCGGCTCGCAGGCCGTGCTCCTGGCCGCCGCCGTAGACGACCGGCTCCAGCCGTACGCCGCCACGGACGTACAGCGCGGCCGCACCTTTCGGGGCGTACATCTTGTGTCCCACGACCGTGAGCAGGTCCACGCCCAGCGCCTCCACGTCGAGGGGGATCTTCCCTGCCGCCTGGGCGGCGTCGCAGTGGAACAAGGCGCCGAAGTCGTGTGCGAGAGCGGCGAGTTCGGGGATCGGCTGGAGGGTGCCGGTCTCGTTGTTGGCTGCCATGACCGACACCAGGACCGTGTCGTGGGTGAGCGCGGCGGCCAGCGCCTGCGGGACCACCACGCCGTCGCCGTCGACCGGCAGCACGGTCAGGCGCGCTCCGTGCAGGCGCTCCAGCGCGCGGCAGGTCTCCAGTACGGCGGGATGCTCGGTGACCTGCGTGATCACATGCGGGCGGGAACGGCCGGAGGCGATGACCGCGCCCCGCAGCGCGAGCAGGTCCGCCTCGGAGCCGGAACCCGTGAACACGACCTCGTCGGCCCGGGCGCCGATCAGGGCGGCGACCTGGACGCGCGCCTCGGCCAGGGCCTGCCGGGGCCCGGCGCCGTAGGGATGGCCGCTGGAAGGGTTGCCGAAGAAGTCCGTCAGGTGCGGCAGCATCGCCGCGGCCACGCGGGGGTCGACGGGGGTGGTGGCGTTGTAGTCGAGGTAGACCGGGCCGCCGGCCAGCGCCGGGTGCCCGGGCGGAGGGACGTCGCTCATGTCGAGTCCCCTGCTTCCACGGGCAGTTCGGCCAGGCGCCACTCCAGCATGCCGTCGTTCATACGGATCGCCTGCCGCCCCCGGCCGGTCAGCAGGCGGACGGCGTCGTGGGCGAGGACGCAGTACTCGCCGCGGCAGTAGACGACGACCTCGGCCTCCTCGGGCAACTCGCCGATGCGGTCGGCCAGTTCCTCGACCGGGATGGACAGCGCGCCGGGGATGTGCGCGGCCCGGTACTCCTCCGCCGGCCGGACGTCGAGCACGATCGCGTCCCCGGCCGCGACGCGGGCGCGCAGCTCGTCGTGGGTGACCTCCGGCGCGCCGTCCACGCCGAGGTAGGCATCCCGCGCCGCGGGCACGGCGGCCTGGTGGGCCTCGGCGACCTTGCGCAGCAGTGCGAACAGCTGGGCCACGTCGTCTCCGGCGAGCCGGTAGTGGATGCGCACGCCCTCGCGGCGGGTGGCGACGAACCCGGCCTGCTTGAGGGTCTGCAGATGGGCCGAGGCCGTCGTCAGGTTCAGCCCCGCCGCCTTGGCCAGGGCGTCGACCGTGCGCTCGCCCTGGGCCAGCAGATCGAGCAGTTCCAGGCGTTTTCCGCTGGCCAGCGCCTTGCCGCCGACCGCGAACGCGTCGTACAGCTCCGCCTTCGCACCGGCTGCGGCCCCGCGCGCCCCGGCTGAGGTGTCTCCCGCCATATCCGTCCTCCATAAATCCATGGAATAGTGTAGATGATGGTGAGGGGTCTGACCACACGGACTCCCGCATCCGGACGAACGGAGGAATCGATGGGCTTCGCCGACCACCACCTGACACCGCCGGTCGCCTCGGACGGCGCCCGGTGAGCGTGGCCACCAGGGCTGCGACGGGGCCCGTGCGCCTGGGCCTGCGGGAGAACCGGCTCCAGTTCACGCTGCTGGTCGTCGTCAACGTCTGTGTCGGCGGCCTGGTCGGCCTGGAGCGGACCACCGTCCCCCTCATCGGCTCGCACGTCTTCGGCCTGACCAGCGACCTGGCCGTCTTCTCCTTCATCATCGCCTTCGGTGCCACGAAGGCGATGACCAACCTCGCGGCCGGCGCGCTGACCGCCCGCTTCCGCCGCAAGCAGCTCCTGGTCACCGGCTGGCTGATCGGCGTCCCTGTGCCGTTCGCGCTGGCATGGGCGCCGTCGTGGGGCTGGATCGTCGCCGCGAACGTCCTGCTCGGCCTCAACCAGGGCCTGACCTGGTCGATGACCGTCAACATGAAGATCGACCTCGTCGGTCCCGCCCGTCGCGGCCTGGCCACCGGCCTCAACGAGGCGGCGGGTTACACCGCGGTCGGCGTCACCGCGCTCCTCACGGGCTACCTCGCCACCGGCTACGGCCTGCGCCCGGCGCCCGAACTCATCGGCGTCGTCTTCGTCGCGGCCGGGCTGGCGCTCTCCCTGGTCGTGCGCGACACGGCGGCCCACGTGGCCCTCGAACTCGCCCAGCACACCGAGCCGTTGCCGACGGGCGAGAACACGAGCCTGGCCGCGACCTTCGCGCGCACGTCCTGGCGCCACCGCTCACTGCGCGGCGCGAGCCAGGCCGGGCTGGTCAACAACCTCAACGACGGCCTGACTTGGGGCGTCTTCCCGCTCCTGTTCACCGACCACGGTCTCGGCCTCGCCGCGGTCGGCCTGATCAAAGGGCTCTACCCCATCCTGTGGGGCCTCGGGCAGATCCCCAGCGGCCACCTCTCCGACCGCGTCGGCCGCAAACCGCTCATCGTGTACGGCATGCTCGTCCAGGCCGGGGGCTTCGTCCTGGCCCTCGCCCTCCTCGACCGCCCTCTCCTCGCCGGCGTCCTGTCCGCGGTGTTCCTCGGCCTCGGCACGGCCATGGTCTACCCGGCCCTGATCGCCTCCGTCTCCGACCACGCCCACCCCGCCTGGCGCGCCAACGCCCTCGGCACGTACCGCTTCTGGCGCGACATCGGCTACGCCGCGGGCGCCCTGCTGGCCGGCATCCTGGCCGACACCCTCGGCCTGAACGCCACGATCGTCGCCGCGGCGGTCCTCACCGCCGGGTCCGGCCTGCTCGCGGCACGCTGGATCGGCGGACCACGCCCCACGCACTGAGCGCCCGGGCGGCAGCACTCTGACGGCGCTCTGCCACGCGCGCCGCTCGTCCGGAACTCGTAGCCTTGGTGCATGGCGGAAGCCACATCCGACAGCGGGCCGGACAGCAGCCCCGAAAGGGTGACGTCGCTGGGCGATCCCCTGCCGGCGGTCCGGCGCTCGCGGCCCCGGCGGCTGAAGGCGGCGCCGAAGTCGTCGAGTTCCCCACCTGGACCAAGGCCCTGGGCTGGTGCGGTGCCGCCGGGCTGATCTACCTGCTGATCTGTGCGGTGAGCATCATCAGCCGCGGCTTCGCGGGGCTGGGCGGCGACGCGGCCGCGCACCCGTGGGTCGGGCTGAGCGTCGGCGTTCTCGGCACCGTCCTGATCCAGTCGTCGGCCACCACGACGGCCATCACCGTCACCGCCGTAGGGTCGGGCGCGTTGCCCATCCAGGGCGCGATCCCCATCATTCTCGGCGCGAACGTCGGCACCACCGTCACGACGAGCCTGGTCGCGCTCACCTTCTTCGGCAACCGCGCGGAGTTCCGCAGGGCGTTGGGCGCCTCGACCGTCCACGACTTCTACAACTGGCTCGCGCTGCAAGGCGGTCGGCCGCAACCCCTATCTCGCCATGGCGTCAGGCATGGGAGCGACCGTCGTCACAGGTGGGTCCTCGCCGTGTATCTCGGCACCGTCTTCATCGCACTGCCCGCCCTGGTCATCGTCTTCGTAGGCGTGCTCTGAGCACGCCACCCGACCCGGGCGGGCTCGGCCACCGAGGTCCGGCCCGTCAGGACTCAATGCCCGCGGGCGATCCACTCGTCCAGGTGCGGGGCCTCCGCCCCGATGGTCGTCGGGTCGCCGTGCCCGGTGAGGACCCTCGTCTCCGGTGGGAGGCCGAGCAGGCGGTCGCGGAGGGAGTTGATGATCGTCGGGAAGTGGGAGTAGGAACGGCCGGTCGCGCCGGGGCCGCCCTGGAAGAGGGTGTCGCCGGTGAAGACCGTGGCCAGGGCCGGGTCGTAGAGGCAGACGGCGCCCGGCGCGTGGCCGGGGGTGTGCAGCACCGTGAGGTCGGCGCCCGCCGCCTCGATGACCTGGCCGTCCATGAGGTGGGCGTCGGGGTCCCGGTCCGGGTGGGTCAGCTTCCACAGCGGCAGGTCGTCCGGGTGTAGCCAGATCGTGGCGCCCGTGCGGTCGGCCAGCGCGGGCGCCGCGTCGATGTGGTCGTTGTGGGCGTGCGTGCACACGATGGCCGTCAGACGGCGGTCCCCCACCGCCTCGGCGATGGCCTCGGCGTCGTGCGCCGCGTCGATGACGATCACCTCGTGGTCGTCGCCGACGATCCAGACGTTGTTCTCGACGTCCCAGGTGCCGCCGTCGAGCGTGAACTGCCCGGAGGTGACGAGGCGTTCGATGCGTGCGGCCATCAGAGCACCACCACCGAGCGCAGTACGTCGCCGTGGTGCATCCGCTCGAACGCCTTCTCGACGTCGGTGAGTTGGATCGTCTCGGTGACGAACTTGTCCAGCGGCAGCCGGCCCTGCAGATGCAGGTCGATCAGCATCGGGAAGTCACGGCTCGGCAGGCAGTCGCCGTACCAGGACGACTTCAGCGAACCGCCACGGCCGAAGACGTCCAGCAGGGGCAGTTCGAGCTTCATCTCCGGGGTCGGGACGCCGACCAGCACCACCGTCCCGGCGAGGTCGCGGGCGTAGAAAGCCTGCTTGTACGTCTCCGGGCGGCCGACCGCCTCGATGACCACGTCGGCGCCGAAACCGCCGGTCAGCTCACGAATCGCCTCCACCGCGTCACCTTCCCGTGAGTTGACGGTGTGCGTGGCGCCCATCTCGCGGGCCTTGGCCAGCTTGCGGTCGTCGAGGTCCACCGCGATGATCTTCGCCGCGCCCGCCAGGTTCGCCCCGGCGATCGCCGCGTCGCCCACCCCGCCGCAGCCGATCACGGCGACGCTGTCGCCGCGGCCGACCTGACCGGTGTTGATCGCCGCGCCGATGCCGGCCATCACGCCACAGCCCAGCAGCCCGGCCACCTGCGCCGACACGCTCGGATCGACCTTCGTGCACTGCCCGGCCGCCACCAGCGTCTTCTCCGCGAACGCGCCGATGCCCAGCGCCGGCGACAGCTCCTGCCCCGTCGAGGCGAGGGTCATCTTCTGCTTGGCGTTGTGGGTGTTGAAGCAGTACCACGGACGCCCGCGCAGACAGGCCCGGCACTGCCCGCACACGGCACGCCAGTTGAGGATCACGAAGTCGCCGGGAGCCACATCGGTGACGCCCTCCCCCACCGACTCCACGACCCCGGCCGCCTCATGACCGAGCAGGAAGGGGAAGTCGTCGCTGATCCCGCCCTGCTTGTAGTGCAGATCCGTGTGGCAGACTCCGCAGGCCTGGATCCGGACCACCGCCTCCCCGGGTCCCGGGTCGGGCACGACGATCGTCTCCACCCGCACCGGCTCGTCCTTGCCCGGTGCGATCACGCCGCGAACTTCCTGCGCCATGGTGCTGAACCCTTTCATCGACGTATGTCCGTCCCTTCGACCCTACGCGTGACTGATCGGTAACGGCGCCGGCCCAGCGACGGAGCGGGCCGCCGCCCCGAAATGGGCGCACTCGAGCCGCAGCCGCCGACGTAGCCTGAATGCTCCGCACGACTGCCGAGGAGCGCCGTGAGCATCGCCGCAGACATCGAGCCCCGCCCGCCCGCCTGGCGGCTGCTCCTCGCCTACGTACGACCGCATCGGTGGGCCCTGCTGACGGGTGCGCTGCTGTCGCTCGTCACGGGCGCCACCGGGCTGCTGCTGCCGCTCGTGGCCCGGGGGTTGATCGACGACCTCTCGCACGACCGGGCCATCACCGGCGCCCTGCTCGCCATGTCGGCGCTGGTGGTCGCCAACGCGGCGGTGGGCGCGCTCGGTGGCTACGTGCTGCGGCGCACCGCGGAGTCGGTGGTGCTCGGCGCGCGGCGCGCCCTGTCGTCGTATCTGCTGAGGCTGCGGATCCCCGCGGTCGACCGCAGCGAGCCGGGCGACCTCATGGCCCGCATCACCTCCGACACCACGCTGCTGCGCGAGGTCACCACGGACTCGCTGGTGGGGCTGGGCACGGGCGGCCTCACGCTGGCCGCGACGGTGGTGATGATGGGGCTGGTCGATCCGGTGCTGCTTCTCGTCACCCTGGCCGTGATCCTGGGCGCGGGCACGGTCCTCGGCGTGATCGTGCCGCGCATCAACCGCGCGAGCCGCCGGGCGCAGGACGCCGTCGGCGTGATGGGCGCCTCGCTGGAGCGGATACTCGGCGCGCTGCGCACGGTGAAGGCGTCCGGTGCCGAGCACCGCGAGGAGAAGACGCTGCACGACGCGGCGGAGGAGTCGTGGCGGCAGAGCGTGCGGGCCGCCAAGTGGTCGGCTGCGGCGGGAAATACGGCCGGTCTGGCGATGCAGATCGCCTTCATCACGGTGCTCGCGGTGGGCGGGGCGCGGGTGGCGACCGGTGCCATCGAGGTGGGCACGCTGGTCGCGTTCCTGCTGTACGTCTTCTATCTCATGTCCCCGATCCAGCAGGTGGTCGGCGCGATCACGCAGTACCAGACGGGCTCCGCCGCCCTCTCCCGCATCCAGGAGGCGCTGAGCCTGCCCTCCGAACCGGCGGCCCGCCCCGCCCCGTTGCCCACCCCCGGCGCCGAACCGGCCTCGCTCGCCTTCGAGGAGGTCCGCTTCCGGTACGCCGAGGACCTGCCGTACGTGCATCACGGGGTGACGTTCGCGGTGCCGGCCCGCGGCATGACGGCGTTCGTCGGCCCGTCCGGCGCGGGCAAGACCACGGTGTTCTCGCTCATCGAGCGGTTCTACGACCCGGGCTCCGGCACCATCACTCTCGACGGACGTGATGTACGGGACTGGGATCTGCCCCAACTCCGGTCGGCGATCGGCTATGTGGAGCAGGACGCCCCGGTGCTGTCCGGTTCGCTGCGCGAGAACCTGCTGCTGGGCAATCCGGAGGCCGGCGAGGACGCGCTCACCCGGGTGGTGAAGACGACCCGCCTCGACGGGCTGGTGGCCCGGCTGCCCAAGGGGCTCGACACCCTGGTCGGCCACCGCGGCACCAAGCTGTCGGGCGGCGAGCGGCAGCGCGTCGCCATCGCCCGCGCGCTGCTGCGCAGGCCGCGTCTGCTGCTGCTCGACGAGGCCACCTCGCAGCTCGACGCGGTGAACGAGGCGGCGCTGCGGGACACCGTCGCCGACGTGGCACGTACGACGACCGTTCTCGTCGTGGCCCACCGGCTCTCCACGGTGACGATGGCCGACCGCATCGTGGTCATGGACGCGGGCCGGGTGCGCGCGGTGGGCACTCACCGTGAACTGGTCGCCGCCGACCCGCTCTACGCCGAGCTGGCGGCCACGCAGTTCCTCGCCACGGCCGACTGACCCGGCGTTCGCGACGTGAACACCGATGCGCGAGCGGTGCCCCGCCGTGATGAGGACGCGGCATGGCCGAGGGCCGCCCGCGACACCGGGCGGCCCTCGGCCAGGGCAGGCGACGTGACGTCGGCCGGCTAGAGCGCGCCCGGCAGCGCGGACCCGGCGGCACCCATGCCCGCGACCTGGTCCAGCTGCTGGAGGTTGTTCAGGCGGCTGAGCTGGTTGAGCTGCTCCGAGGGGCGCGGCATCTCGGCCTGGCGGTCCGCCGGGATGCCGGCCGTGGCGAGCGAGTCGATCGCGCTGATCGGGCTGAGCTCGCTCCCGTCCCGGTTCTGGATGGTCGAGTCGGACGCGCTGGCGAGCGGCGCGGCGAGAGCGGTGACGCCGGCGGCGAGACCAACGGCGGCGACGATACGTCGTGTTGAGATCATGTTTCCCACAACGCTGCCGGACGCCGGGCGGTCACGGGCGCGGTGCGTCACTCACCCATCAGGGGCAGCGTCCCGGCTGCGCTTGCCGACCCCGCCGGGGCGGAGGAGCCTCGGAAGAGAGGCCCTTCGCAGCCCGCTCCTCGGCGGGTCGCGGCCTTCGGAGGAGGTCACCATGGGGACCACTGCAACACCCGCCTTCAACGCCGACACGTTGCGACGGGGCGTAGAAGGACACACGGCGGCAGATCTCGTGTCGCTCTACGCGGATGACGCGCAGATACGCATCGTGGACCGCAACACCCAGCCCAGCAAGCCCAAGATCGTGCGCGGTCGCGAGGAGATCGGGGCACTGTTCGAGGACATCTACAGCCGGGACATGACGCACAAGGTGGACCAGTGCATCATCCAGGGCGACCGAGCCGCCTACAGCCAGTCGTGCCGGTACTCGGACGGGACGCGCGTCCTCACCGAGTCGATGGTCACGCTGCGCGACGGCAAGATCGCCGAGGAGATCCTGATCCAGGCATGGGACGAGTAGGAGGCAGAACCGCGAGGGTCCAGGTCACCTCCAGGCTGACCTGGACCTTCTCGGCTCGTGCGGCGCTGGGGCGCACGCGTCCGGGCCGGCCCCGGCGGTCCGCCGCGGCAGAACGGCTGGCCTCCCTCGCCCTGCTCCGGTCCGTCCTGAGAGCGGGGCGGCCCCGCCCGCTTCCCGCCGCCCGGCGACGGCACGTCCTGCGCCGGTGAGCGCGGCTCGCGCCAGGTGATCAGCGCATCCAGGCGCTGTACTCCATGACGTCGCCGGCCTTGACGCCGTACTCCGGGTCGGCCTTGGTGAAGACCGTCTCCAGGCCGAGGACCGCGCCGGTGGACGGGGCCATGATCAGCAGCCGGCGGGTGCCCGCGCCCCGGTACTCGTACGCCTCTCCGCTGCGCCCGAGCCGGTCCGTCACCCGGCCGACCGGCCGCAGGCCGCCGGTGTCCGCGAGGAGCCGGGCGAGCGTCGCGGACTCGCGGGCGCCGAGGGTCCAGTGGCCGAGCAACTCGCCCACCGCGTCGAGGAGTTCGGGCGTGGTCAGGGGGGTCCTGGTGTACGAGGCCTCCTGGAGGTAGGCGCGCAGGCGTGCCATGTCGTGCGGGGGCGTCGACTCGGGCGGCGCGTCGCTCCAGCTCGGCGGATACGTCTGCCTGCTGAGGACGTGGCCGTCCTCGACCAGGTGCGGAGCACCGCCGTCGTCGCGCAGGACCGGCCGGCCCGGCTGGCGCGGGTCGGTCGCCACGACGAGCTCGGTGTGGCTGCCGTCGGCCTTCCAGCGCACGACGCGTTCCTCCGGGAGCGTCACCGGGGGCTTGTCGTCGCTCATGCCCATGCTCCAGGACTGCACGTGCGTGCCCTTGCGCAGTTTCGGCGCACCCGGGGCCGTGACCTGCCGCTCGGCCCGGTCGGCCAGTTCCTTCAGGGATACGGAAGTGGAGTCGGTCCGGATGACCAGCGGGCGGGGCGCGGCGACCGCGCGTGTGGTGTTCGGGCCGCCGAGCAGCAGCGCCAGCGCCGTCGCGGCGACGACGAGGGTCGCCCCGAGGCTCCAGGCGAGCCGAACGCGGCGGCGGGCCGCGGGCCGGTCGTGCAGCAGCCGGTTCAGCAGGCGCTCGGCGCCGTGGTCCAGGGGGCCCTCGCCGTAGTGGGGGCCGTCGACCGGCACCGGGTCGGCGCGGCGCAGGAGTTCGAGTTCGTCAGCCATGGCCGGACTCCTTCGTGGCTGTCGGACGCGCGGTTGTCGGGCCGGTCGTGAGGGCGGGGTGCAGGCGGTCTATCTCGGCTCTGAGCCGGCGCCGGGCGCGGTGCAGCCGCATCGAGGCGGCCCGGGTGCCGCAGTCGAGGACCACGGCGACCTCGTCGACGCCCAGCTCCTCCCACGCCGTCAGGCGCAGCACCTCCTGGTCGGCATCGGAGAGCCGGGCCAGCGCCTCGTGCACCCAGGCGCCCGGCGCTTCCGCGTCGGGGCTCGCCACGACCTGGCGGCCGTGCGCGCTCTCGTCGTTGCCGATCCGGTCGAGCAGCCGGCGGCGCCGGCCGTGGCCGCGCACGGCGTTCGCCAGGCAGTTGCGTGCCACGCCGTACAGCCAGGGCAGCGGGGACTCCGGCAGGTCGGCCCGGCGCCGCCAGGCGACCGTGAACACCTCCGCCACCACTTCCTCCACCTCGCCGGCCCGCCCGTCCAGTCGCCGCGCGACATAGCGGCTGACCGCCCAGTAGTGCTCGCGATAGGCAGCGGCGAAGATCTCGTCGTTGCTCATGTTCCGTTCGTGTCCGGCACCGGCCGGATCGTCACACCCGCTTCCGTGATTCTCGTCGCGTCGTTCGAGTGTGACCGGTGCGGTGGGTGCGGACACAGGCGGGGTATGAGGCACCTCAAGTGGCTGACGACCACTGACCACAAGACGATCGGGACGCTGTATCTCGTCACGTCGTTCGCGTTCTTCCTGATCGGCGGCGTGATGGCGCTG
>NZ_JBITHF010000010.1:0-415803 GCF_044457745.1 Streptomyces sp. NPDC050534 | reverse complement strand
TCCGCGTAGACGGCCACGCTCGCGATCCCGGCGTCCCGGCAGGCCCGGGCCACACGGACAGCGATTTCGCCACGGTTGGCGATGAGCACCTTGCGCACGATTGAGGCTCCCTCCTTGAAACAAGCCGAGTTTAGGGACTGGCTACACGGCACTACGACCCGTCCCCAGTGGTGAGCTTGCCCACACGGAGCGTGATGCGAGGCTCGCTCGACCCGCGAAAGCCCTTGTCGCGCCGCGGCACGCAGGACTCTTTCGAGAAACCCTAGCTCTCCCATGTGGTCAAGGTCTCTGTGAGAGCGTGCTGCGGGCCACTCGGTTTCTTTGTGGAGTCCCTACGAATGGCCCAACGAATCTTTGCCCTCCGCAGAACCCTTGTCCCAGGGTTTACCCGTTAGTAGCGTTCACGATGTCCGGGACGTACTTGGGGTAACAGCAGCCGTGCCCGGCCTGATTCGGGCGCGGCAGTCGAAAGTGGGTGGGGAACCGGTGGTACGCAGACCGGTGGCATGGGTCGTGGCGATCGTGCTCTTCGTGGAGGCGTTCGGTGTCGCCGCGCTCAACTGGTTCCTGGGGGTCGTGGTCGACCGTCAGGACATGTCCCTGGCCGGACTCGACTCCGACATGATGGCGAACTCCTCGAAGATCGGCGGGATCGTCTTCGGGCTCTACTTCGCCCTGTGCGGCCTGGTGGCGCTGCTCGTGGCCCTGCGGGACCGCCCGCCGGCCGGCTTCGGGCGCATCCTGCTGATCAGCGCGGCCGTGGTGCACGCGCTGCTCGGGGCGTTCGCCTGGGGCCTGGTGGGCTGGGGCGCGTTCCTGTTCATGGTGGTCGTGCTGGGGCTCATCGTGCTGCTGCTGATGACCTACGACAGCCCGGCGGAGCCGGCGGACGCGGCCCCGCCCGCGGCACCCCCGGAGAACGACGGCGGCAAGGACGGCGAGGGTTCGCCCGTCACTTCTCCGCCGGCGCCCACAACTCCGTGATGCCGACGCCCAGCTGGGCGAGGAGCCGGCGGAGCAGGGGCAGGCTGATGCCGATGACGTTGCCGTGGTCGCCGTCGATGCCCTCGATGAACGGCGCGCTGCGGCCGTCGAGGGTGAACGCCCCCGCGACGTAGAGGGGTTCGCCCGAGGCGACGTAGGCGGCGACCTCCTCGTCGGTGGGCTCGCCGAAGCGGACGACGGTGGAGGCGGTGGCGGAGCTGTACCGGCCGCTGACGGTGTCGTAGACGCAGTGGCCGGTCTGGAGCGTGCCCGCGCGCCCGCGCATCGACTTCCACCTGGCCGTCGCCTCCTCGGCGTCGGCCGGCTTGCCCAGCGCCGCGCCGTCCAGGTCGAGGACGGAGTCGCAGCCGATGACCAGGGCGCCCTGCGCGTCCGGTCTGGCCGCGACCACGGAGGCCTTGGCCTCGGCGAGGGCGAGGGCGAGTTCGGCGGGGGTGGGGGCGGTCACGGCGTCCTCGTCGACGCCGCTGACGACGACCTCCGGTTCGAGGCCGGCCTGGCGCAGCAGGTTCAGCCGGGCGGGGGACTGGGAGGCGAGGATGAGGCGGCGGCGGGGCGCGTCTGTCATGCGCTCAGGGTAGTCGCGCGTGGTCGCCCCGCGGGTCGGGCGGGGGGCTACCTCAGCCCAATGACGATCATCGCCAGGACCATGGCCAGAGCCATGAGGAGACCGAGCCGCCGCATCTTGTCCTGCATGTCGCGCAGTTCCTCGGGCGGCTCGTTCTCGGGGTCTGACCACAGCATGTGTCCAGCGTGCGGCGGGCTTTCGCCGGGCGCCTGAGTACGGGTACTCAAGTTGGCGCCCGGCGGTGCACCGATGTGCGGCCACGCGGCGTAGCCGCATATGGGTGGGCCTCGGTCACCCGGGCCAGAAGGTGCGGGCCCAGCTCGTCGGCCCCGGCTGGGGCAGGCGGTGCGATGCGATGCGGGACGGGTCGGACCAGGTGTCGCGGTCCCGGGTCGCGCCGGGCGGGACGGAGGCCTCCGCCGCGGCGCGGGCGCGGACCACCGCCAGGGCGGCGGCGAGCTCCTCCGCGGTCGGGTTGCCCCGTACGACCTTGATGTTCATGACGGCTCCCTGCCGGGCTAGAGGGGGATGTTGCCGTGCTTCTTGGGCGGCAGCGACTCGCGCTTGGTGCGCAGCTGGCGCAGGCCGCGGACGACGTGGGCGCGGGTGTCGGACGGCATGATCACCGCGTCGACGTAGCCGCGCTCGGCCGCGATGTAGGGGTTGAGGAGGGCGTCCTCGTACTCCTGGATCAGCCGGGCCCGGGTCGCCTCCAGGTCGCCGGCGGCGTCGGCCTCGGCGATGGTGCGGCGGTGCAGGATGTTGACCGCGCCCTGAGCGCCCATGACGGCGATCTGGGCGGTCGGCCAGGCGAGGTTGAGGTCGGCGCCCAGGTGCTTGGAGCCCATGACGTCGTAGGCGCCGCCGAAGGCCTTGCGGGTGATGACCGTGATCAGCGGGACGGTCGCCTCGGCGTAGGCGTAGATCAGCTTGGCGCCGCGGCGGATGATGCCGTCGTGCTCCTGGTCGACGCCCGGCAGGAAGCCGGGGACGTCGACGAAGGTGAGGACGGGGATGTTGAACGCGTCGCAGGTGCGCACGAAGCGTGCGCCCTTCTCGCTCGCCTTGATGTCCAGGCAGCCGGCGTACTGCATCGGCTGGTTGGCGACGATGCCCACCGGGTGGCCCTCGACCCGGCCGAAGCCGGTGAGGATGTTCGGCGCGAACAGCGGCTGGGTCTCGAAGAACTCGGCGTCGTCGAGGATGTGCTCGATCACCGTGTGCATGTCGTAGGGCTGGTTCGCGCTGTCCGGCACGAGGGTGTCCAGCTCGAGGTCCTCGCCGGTGACCTCGAGGTCGGCCTCCTCGGGGTAGACCGGGGCCTCGGAGAGGTTGTTGGACGGCAGGTACGACAGCAGCTGCTTGACGTACTCGATGGCGTCCTTCTCGTCGCCGGCCATGTGATGGGCCACGCCCGACGCGGAGTTGTGGGTGCGGGCGCCGCCCAGCTCCTCGAAGCCGACGTCCTCGCCGGTGACGGTCTTGATGACGTCCGGGCCGGTGATGAACATGTGCGAGGTCTGGTCGACCATGACCGTGAAGTCGGTGATCGCGGGGGAGTAGACCGCGCCGCCCGCACACGGGCCGACGACCAGGCTGATCTGCGGGATGACGCCGGAGGCGTGGGTGTTGCGGCGGAAGATCTCGCCGTACGCGCCGAGCGAGGCCACGCCCTCCTGGATGCGGGCGCCGCCGGAGTCGTTGATGCCGATGACCGGGCAGCCGGTCTTCAGCGCGAAGTCCATGACCTTGACGATCTTCTGGCCGTAGACCTCGCCCAGCGCGCCGCCGAAGACGGTGAAGTCCTGCGAGAAGACGGCGACGGGGCGGCCGTCGACCGTGCCGTAGCCGGTCACCACGCCGTCGCCGTAGGGGCGGTTGCTCTCCAGGCCGAAGCTGGTGGAGCGGTGCCGGGCGAACTCGTCGAGTTCCACGAACGAGCCCTCGTCCAGCAGCAGTTCGATCCGCTCACGGGCCGTCAACTTGCCCTTGGAGTGCTGCTTCTCGACGGCGCGTGCGGAGCCGGCGTGCGTCGCTTCCTCGATACGGCGCTGGAGATCCGCGAGTTTGCCCGCGGTGGTGTGGATGTCGATCCCTTGGGTCTCTTGGATCTCTTGACGCTCTTCCGGCTCGGACATCGGGATCTCGGCTCCCTGCCTGCTCAAAAGGGGGGACGGTTACTCATCCGTAGAGTAGTGGGGGGCCTACGAATCAGCAGTGCGGCGTTTCACACACCTAGGGTGGCTTGCATGACGCCGCGAGATGCTTCAGACGACAGCCGCTGGTCCGATCTGGACCGGCCTCCCCTCAACGCCAACGCGCTGCGCCGCGGTCTGGTGCATGAGGGCGGGCTGTGGCGCGACGTGGAGGTGGTGCCGAGCACCGGCTCCACCAACTCCGACCTGGTCGCCCTGGCCGGGGCGGGCAAGGCGGCCGAGGGCTCGGTCCTGATCGCCGAGGAGCAGACCTCCGGGCGGGGCCGCCTGGACCGGCAGTGGACGGCGCCGGCCCGCTCGGGGCTGTTCTTCTCCGTTCTTCTCCAGCCGAGCGAGGTGCCGGTCGTCCGCTGGGGCTGGCTCCCGCTGCTCACCGGGGTCGCGGTGGCGTCGGGGCTGTCCCGCTCCGCGGGCGTCGACACGGCACTCAAGTGGCCCAACGACCTGCTCGTCTCCATCGGCGGCGAGGAGCGCAAGGCCGGCGGCATCCTCGCCGAGCGGGCCGGGGAGGGCGCAGTGGTCGTCGGGGTCGGCATCAACGTCACCCTGCGGGAGACGGAACTGCCCGTCCCGCAGGCGGGTTCGCTGGCGCTGGCCGGGGCGGTGAGCACCGACCGCGACCCGCTGCTCAGGGCGGTGCTGCGCTCCCTGGCCGAGTGGTACGGGCGCTGGCGCGAGGCCGGCGGCGACCCGGCGGCCTGCGGACTCCAGGAGACGTATGCGGCGGGCTGCGCGACGCTGGGACAGGTGGTGCGGGCAGAGCTGCCGGGGGACCGGGCGATCACCGGTGAGGCGGTGGCGATCGACGGTGACGGCCGGCTGGTGATCGCGACGGAGGACGGGGTACAGGAGCCCGTCGGGGCGGGCGACATCGTGCACCTGAGGCCCGCCTAGCGGAGTGTGGAGGTACGGCTGCCTGCAGCTGAGCGCGACAGACGGGAGTGAGCTACCGCACACCTGCCGTACAGTTGAGGCCGGTCGATACCTGACCGTGGCAGATCGGAAGGGCAGCAGGCGTGACCGTCGACGACACGGGATCCGGTCCGGACCCGGACGGCCGGGTGGACCCCTATGCCGCCGACCCCGGCGAAGACCCGCTCGCCCTGCGGCTGGAACATCTGATCCTCGGCGCCGAGCGGCGCTACACCCCCTTTCAGGCGGCGCGCAGCGCGGGCGTCTCCGTGGAACTGGCCACGCGCTTCTGGCGGGCGATGGGCTTCGCCGACATCGGGCAGGCCAAGGCGCTCACCGAGGCCGACGTGCTGGCGCTGCGCCGGCTGTCCGGTCTGGTCGAGGCGGGCCTGCTGAGCGAGGCCATGGCGGTGCAGGTGGCCCGCTCCACCGGGCAGACCACGGCCCGGCTGGCCGAGTGGCAGATCGACTCCTTCCTGGAGGGCCTGACCGAGCCGCCCGAGCCGGGGATGACGCGCACCGAGGTGACGTACCCGATCGTCGAGCTGCTCCTGCCCGAGCTGGAGGAGTTCCTCGTCTACGTCTGGCGGCGCCAGCTCGCCGCCTCGGCCGGCCGGGTCGTGCAGGCCGCCGACGACGAGGAGATGGTCGACCGGCGCCTGGCCGTCGGCTTCGCGGACCTGGTCGGCTTCACCCGCCTCACCCGCCGGATGGAGGAGGAGGAGCTCGGCGAACTCGTCGAGGCCTTCGAGACGACCTGCGCCGATCTGGTCGCGGCGCACGGCGGGCGGCTCGTCAAGACGCTGGGCGACGAGGTGCTGTACGCGGCGGACGACTGCGGGGTCGCCGCCGAGATCGCGCTGCGCCTGATAGAGACGATGGCGAACGACGAGACGATGCCCGAGCTGCGCGTCGGCATCGCCTTCGGCACGGTGACCACTCGTATGGGCGATGTGTTCGGTACGACGGTGAACCTCGCCTCCCGGCTGACCTCGATAGCTCCGCGCGACGCCGTCCTCGTCGACAGCGACTTCGCCCAGGAGCTCATCCGCACCGGGGAGGCCCCCGCCTCCGAGGCCGAGGCGGCCGAGGCCGCGGCCGCCGCGGAGAAGGAGGGCGAGGAGCCCCCGACGTACCGCTTCGGGCTCCAGCCGATGTGGCAGCGGCCGGTGCGTGGCCTGGGCGTGGTGGAGCCGTGGCTGCTGACGCGGCGGAGCGAGGCCCGCTAGCCGCTCAGCCGTCCTTGTCGGTGAGCGCGCCCACGCACAGGCCGACGACCGGTACGCACAGGCCCGGGCCGTGGCCGCCGGTGTGGCTCGGTGCCGGTGCGGGCGGGGGCGTGGTCCGGCCGGACGTCGGGCTCGGGCGGGGCGCCGGGGCCGTCGTGGCCGGCGGCCGGGCGGTGGCCGTGGCGGTCGGGGCGTTCGGCGCCTCCGGGACGGTGGTGATGCCGGGGGTGGCGGCGGCCGTCGAGTGCGCCGGTGGCGTGGTCGTGGCCGGCAGGGGCAGGACGCTCGCGCCCGCGGTCGGCGTCACGCTCACCCCGCCGAGCACGGAGGCGGCGGACCGGCTCACCCGGGGTACGGCGGTCTCGTTGCCCGGCCGGGCGGCTCCGGGACCCGGATCCTGACGCGGATCGGCCTCCGCGGTGCCGATCCCGCCGACCCCCGATTCCGGCGCCATCCGCACCAGGCTCAGCGCGCCGGCGGCCAGCGCCAGCCCGCCGACGGCGAACAGGACCTTGCGGGGGCGGGGCCTGCGATGCCTGCCGCGCCCCACCGGTGTCTCCGTCATCACGAACCCTCCCCGTTGCGCTCGCGCCCCCTGCGCGCCGTGGCGCAGGCACGCTACGCGCTGCCGTGGGCGGCGGGGCGGGAGTCGCGGTGATGTCACCCGAACGGGGACAGCCGGGGGAAACCCTGCGATGATCGGGCCGAGACTTGTTAACCCGCGTTAACCGGAGGGCGTCATGAGTGAGGAGCGGTTCGGGGAGTTCGTGGTGGTGCGGCGGGACGGGGGCGAGGGTGCCGGGCACGTCGCCGAGCTCGTCCTCGACCGGCCCAAGGCCATGAACGCCGTCTCGACCGAGATGGCGCGGTCGATCGCCGGCGCGTGCGCGGCGCTGGCCGCGGACCGTGACGTACGCGTCGTCGTGCTGACCTCCACGCATGAGCGGGCGTTCTGCGTAGGCGCCGACCTGAAGGAGCGGAACTCCTTCAGCGATCTCGACCTGGTCCGGCAGCGGCCGGTGGCGCGGGCCGCGTACACCGGGGTCCTCGAACTGCCCGTGCCGACGATCGCCGCCGTGCACGGGTTCGCGCTGGGCGGCGGCTTCGAGCTGGCGCTGTCGTGCGACCTGATCGTGGCCGACCGCACGGCCGTGGTGGGGCTGCCGGAGGTGTCGGTGGGCGTCATTCCGGGCGGCGGCGGTACGCAGCTGCTGCCGCGGCGCGTGGGGGCCGCGCGGGCGGCCGAGCTCATCTTCTCGGCACGGCGCCTTCAGGCCGCCGAGGCGCGGGAGTTGGGGCTCGTCGACGAGCTGGTGGAGGAGGGGCGCGACCGGGAGGAGGCGCTGTCCCTCGCCGCGCGCATCGGCGCGCACTCGCCGGTCGGACTGCGAGCCGCCAAGCGCGCCCTGCGGCTGGGTCACGGGCTCGACCTGCGGGCCGGCCTGGAGGTCGAGGACGCCGCATGGCGCTCGGTGGCGTTCTCGGGCGATCGGGCGGAGGGCGTGGCAGCGTTCAACGAGAAGCGCAAGCCGCAGTGGCCGGGGGAGTAGCGGGGGCTCGTCCGAGTTGTTTGGCGCCGGCGGTCTGGGGTGGAGGGGTGGGTGGTGCTCACGCTCACCCCACCGCCGTACCAATGACCCGAAACACCCCAAACATCCCTAACCTGGAGTGATGGGTGAGGACAAGCGGCTCGCGGCCGTGGTCGCGTTGGCGCAGGGGATGGCGGCGGCGCACGGTTCGCACGAGGCGTGGCGCTCGGCGGCCGCCGGTGCGTGCCGGGCGCTGGGCGGGAGCTTCGCCGCGCTGTCGGTGTGGGAGCGGGAGCTCGGCCGGCTGCGGGTCCTCGTGAACGTGGGGGAGCGGGTCGAGGGGGAGGACGAGTTCCCCGAGGACGAGTCCTATCCCGTGCACCAGTTCCCCGAGATCACCGAGTTCCTGCACGAGCGGTGGGCCGGGGGCGGTGAGCCCGACGCCTGGGTGGAGACGGCGCAGGGGCCCGCCGCGGGCGGCCGCCCCGGCTACGTCCACCAGCGCGTCGCCGCCCTGCGCCGGCGAGGCCGCGGCAGCTGCGTCGTCGCGCCGATCGTGCTGCACGGGCGCGCCTGGGGCGAGCTCTACGTCGCCCGCCCCGCGGGCGCCCCCGTCTTCCAGCGGGCCGACGCCGACTTCGCCACCGTCCTGGCCGCCGTCGTGGCCGCCGGGATCGCCCAGGCCGAGCGGCTGGAGGAAGTGCGCCGGCTCGCCTACACCGACGCCCTCACCGGCCTCGCCAACCGCCGTGCCGTCGACGGGAAGCTGGACGAGGCCGTCGAGGCGCACCGGGTGGACGGCACGGTCGTCAGCCTTGTCGTCTGCGACCTCAACGGCCTCAAGCGCGTCAACGACACCCGCGGCCACGCCGTCGGCGACCGCCTCCTCGAACGCTTCGGTTCCGTCCTCTCCCTGTGCGGGGCGATGCTGCCGGGGGCGCTGGCCGCGCGGCTCGGCGGCGACGAGTTCTGCCTGCTGGCGGTCGGGCCGTCCGCCGACGAGGCCGTCAAGGCGGCCGACGAACTGTGCCGCCGCGCCGCGGAGTTGGAGCTCGGGGACGGGGTCGCCTGCGGGGTGGCCTCCACGGGCGACCCGATCGGGCCGGTACGGTCCGCCCGCCGGCTGTTCCGGCTCGCGGACGCCGCCCAGTACCGCGCGAAGGCGCTCCGCTCGGACCGGCCGGTGGTGGCGGGCCGGGAGGGCCCCGACGATCCGGTGATGCGGCTGGTCGACACCCCTTCGCTCCAGGACCCCGCGGAACGGCGGCAGTTTCGGGGGCGGGGCTGACGCACCCGGCGGGCCGGATCCGGTAAGGGGCGTAACGCCGACCCAGTAGTGACATCTTCGTCTTCACTGCGTACGCTCCTGAATATGGATATGCACACTGTGGTGGTGGGGACGTCCGGGGTGACCGCGTCCGACGTGCTCGCCGTGGCACGCGGCGGGGCCCGGATCGAGCTGTCGGGGGAGGCGGTCGCGGCGCTCGCCGCCGCCCGCGAGATCGTGGACGCGCTGGCGGCCAAGCCCGAGCCGGTCTACGGCGTCAGCACCGGCTTCGGCGCCCTGGCGACCCGGCACATCAGCCCGGAGCTGCGGGCCCAGCTGCAGCGCAACATCGTCCGCTCGCACGCGGCGGGCCTCGGGCCGCGCGTGGAGCGGGAGGTCGTACGGGCCCTGATGTTCCTGCGGCTCAAGACCGTCTGCTCGGGGCACACCGGTGTCCGGCCCGAGGTCGCGCAGACCATGGCCGACGTGCTCAACGCCGGGATCACCCCGGTCGTCCACGAGTTCGGCTCCCTCGGCTGCTCCGGCGACCTCGCGCCGCTGTCGCACTGTGCCCTGACGCTCATGGGGGAGGGGGACGCGGAGGGCCCGGACGGAACGGTCCGTCCCGCCGGCGAGCTGCTCGCCGCGCACGGCATCGCCCCCGTCGAGCTCCGTGAGAAGGAGGGCCTCGCCCTGCTCAACGGCACCGACGGCATGCTCGGCATGCTGATCATGGCCCTCGCCGACCTGGACCGGCTCTACAAGTCGGCCGACATCACCGCCGCCCTCAGCCTCGAGGCGCTGCTCGGCACGGACAAGGTCCTGGCCCCCGAGCTGCACGCCATCCGCCCGCACCCCGGGCAGGGCGCCTCGGCCGCCAACATGCTCGCCGTGCTGAAGGGTTCGGAGCTCACCGGGCACCACCAGGACGACGCGCCGCGCGTCCAGGACGCCTACTCGGTGCGCTGCGCCCCGCAGGTCGCCGGTGCCGGCCGGGACACCATGGCGCACGCCCGCACGGTCGCCGAGCGCGAGCTGGCCTCGGCCGTGGACAACCCGGTCGTGCTGTCGGACGGGCGCGTGGAGTCCAACGGCAACTTCCACGGCGCCCCGGTGGCGTACGTCCTCGACTTCCTGGCCATCGCCGCCGCGGACCTGGCCTCCATCGCCGAGCGCCGCACCGACCGGCTGCTCGACAAGAACCGCAGCCACGGCCTGCCGCCGTTCCTGGCCGACGACGCGGGCGTCGACTCGGGGCTCATGATCGCCCAGTACACGCAGGCCGCCCTGGTGAGCGAGCTGAAGCGGCTGGCCGTACCGGCCTCCGCCGACTCGATCCCCTCCTCCGCCATGCAGGAGGACCACGTCTCCATGGGCTGGTCGGCCGCGCGCAAGCTGCGCACGGCCGTCGACAACCTCACGCGCGTGCTCGCCGTCGAGATGTACGCCGCCACGCGCGCGATCGAGCTGCGCGAGGGCCTGACCCCGGCCCCCGCCTCGCAGGCGGCCATCACGGCCGCGCGGGCGGCGGGCGTCCAGGGTCCCGGTCCGGACCGGTTCCTCGCCCCCGACCTCGCCGCCGCGGACGCGTTCGTGCGGGACGGGCGGCTGGTCGCCGCGGTGGAGGGCGTCACCGGCCCGCTGCAGTAGCCGTACGGGAGAGGGGCCCTGCCGTGTGTGCGGCAGGGCCCCTCTGCGTCGTGCGCGGTCAGAAGCCGAGGCGTTCGCGGCGTACCGAATACACCACGAAGCCGGCGCCCACCCCGAGGAAGAGGGTGCCGCCGACGACGTAGGGAGTGGTGTCGAAGCTTCCGGTGTCGGCGAGTTGGGTGTCCGCGACGGAGCCGTCCGCGGTCGTCGACGCCACCCGTGCCTGGGTGGTGACCTCGGAGGTCGGGGTCGTCGCGGGTGATGTTCTCGCCGGCTGGTCCCCGCTCGCGTTGGCGGAGGGAACGAACCACAGGGCGCACAGGAGGGTCCCCGCGGCGGTGGCGGTCAGCAACGGACGGCGAACGGATGACACGGAATATCGATCCCCTTGTGGCGCTGGCGAATTGGCCGTGTGGAGCGATGTTAGTGAAAGGCGCGGGTCACAGGAAAGTCACGGGAGCCATGGGCCTTACGCTCCGGGCATGAGCACTGAAGAGACATCACGTTTTGTCCGCCTCCGGGTGGAACTCGTCCTCGAGATCGACGACCCCGACGCGGTGACCAAGGCGGCGCTGCGGCGTCTCGCCGAGGAGGACGACGTGCCGGCCGACGAGCGGGCGCACGCCGAAGGCGCTGTGACGGAAGACACCGCGGAAGCCCTCGCGTTTCTGGTGGATCCGTTCGACCTGGTCAAGGCGGTGCCCGGGGTCGAGCTCGCGCAGGCCTCGTGGTCGAGCGAGGCCGTCGACTACGACCCCGATTCGCCGGATTGGGACCTGGACGAGGATGATGCTGACGACGACGAGGACGAGGGGGCCGAGATCGGCGCCTAGCGGCCTGGGACACGCGTGACCCCGGACGGCGGCCACCGTCCGGGGTTTCGTCGTCTTCGGCGGCGCACTGACCGATTCCCGCACCACCCGCCCCGTCCGACGTGGCGTGCCCCACATCTCCGGGCTATGTGGAACGGGACGAACCGGTCGTAGCGTTGAAGTTCGTCACGGGGACTGGTCGGGTTTTCCGGGGAATCGGCAACGATGGAGAAGCGTGTGATGACGAACAGTAAGCGGCGCAACGGCCTGACGGTCGCGTCCGCACTGCTCGGCGGGGTTCTGGCCCTTACGGCATGTTCCGGCGGCGGTGGCGGCGGCGACGCCTCCGGCACCAAGGGCAAGGACACCTCGCAGGCCAAGGCCGACGAGGCGGCGGCCAAGAAGTCCTCCGAGGCCGATATCAAGATCACGCCGAAGGACGGCTCGGACAACGCCTCCATCAACAACTCCGCCGCCGTCACCGTCAGCAAGGGCACGCTCACCGGCGTGACGATGACGACCGCCGACGGCACCGCGGTGGCCGGCCAGCTGTCCGCGGACAAGCTCAGCTGGAAGCCCAGCACCCAGCTGCAGCGCTCGACCACCTACAAGGTCGCCGCCGAGGCCAAGGACTCCGCCGGTCTCGTCGCGCACGAGAACGCCTCGTTCACCACGGTCTCCCCGAACAACAGCTTCATAGGCAACTTCACGCCGGAGCAGGGCTCGACCGTCGGCGTGGGCATGCCGGTGTCGATCAACTTCGACAAGGCCATCACCAACAAGGCCGCGGTCCAGAAGGGCATCACGGTCTCCTCCAGCAGCGGCCAGGAGGTCGTCGGCCACTGGTTCGGCGCCAACCGCCTCGACTTCCGCCCCGAGGACTACTGGAAGGAGAACTCCACCGTCACGCTGAAGCTCGCGCTCGACGGCGTCGAGGGCGCCTCCGGTGTCACGGGCGTGCAGCAGAAGACGGTCACCTTCCACATCGGCCGCAACCAGGTCTCCTACGTCGACGCCAAGACCAAGCAGATGAAGGTCACGCAGGACGGCAAGACGATCAAGACGATCCCGATCTCGGCCGGTTCGCCGGAAAACAAGACCTACAACGGCACCATGGTCATGTCCGAGAAGTTCAAGGAGACGCGCATGAACGGCGCGACCGTGGGCTTCACCGACGACGACGGCAAGGGCGAGTACGACATCAAGGACGTGCCGCACGCCATCCGGCTGACCAACTCCGGCACGTTCCTGCACGGCAACTACTGGGGCGCGAAGTCCATCTTCGGCTCCGTGAACACCAGCCACGGCTGCGTGGGCCTGTCGGACACCAAGGGCGCCGACGACAAGGGCACACCGGCCTACTGGATGTACAACAACTCGATCGTCGGCGACGTCGTGGTGATCTCCAACACCGGCGACAAGACGGTCCAGCCGGACAACGGCCTCAACGGCTGGAACCTCAGCTGGGCGGCGTGGAAGGCCGGTTCGGCCGTCTGACCCACCGTCGGCTCACAGCTTCTCCGATGCCGCCCTCAGGGGCGGCATCGGCGTTTCCGGGGCTTTTCAGGGGGCGGCCACAGCCTTCTCATGCATCTCTTATGTCGGCCTTATCCAAGCATCACGCGCCGTCCCTACCGTGCGGCCATGTTCTTCACCTACCTGAGGCGCGAACTGCGCCGCCGCAGAAAGGCGGCCCTCGTCGTCGCCTCCGGCCTCGCGTTGGGCATCGCGCTGGTCATCGTGGTCAACTCCGTGTCCAACGGCATGGGGAGGGCGCAGGACAAGGTCCTCCAGTCGCTCTACGGACTGGGCACGGACATGACGGTCACCAAGGCCGCGACGCCGACCGCCTCCAGCTCGCAGCGGCCGCGGTTCCAGTTCGACGCGCGCGGCAACGACGACGACTCGAAGCAGAGCAGCGACCGGGTCATGGTGCAGGGCTTCACCACCCTGTCGTCCACCACCGTCTCCAAGGTCGGCGGCCAGAAGGGCGTCTCGAGCGCCGTCGGCGGGCTGAGCCTCAACGTGATCAAGATCAACGGCCAGTTCACCCGCGGTCAGTTCCAGCAGAACCCGGGCAGCGGCGGCATGCGTGGCGGCGGCCAGCCCCAGGGCGAGGTGAAGGGCGGCGGCGCCAACTTCGACGTCAACTCCTACTCGGTCTACGGCACCGACGTCACGCAGACCGGACTCGGCCCGCTGACTTCGTCGAAGATCACCAGCGGCCGCGGCTTCAAGACTTCCGAGACGGACGCCAAGGTACTGGTCGCCGACTCGGCGTACGCCAAGGAGAAGAAGTACAAGGTCGGTTCGAGCGTCACCGTCAACAAGGTCAAGTACACGATCATCGGCATCGCGACGGCCGACAGCGGTGACTCCGCGGCCAATCTCTACATGCCGCTGAAGCAGGCCCAGACGCTGGCCGGCCAGAAGAACAAGGTCACCACGATCTACGTCAAGGCGACCGACTCCCAGCAGATCTCCGCAGTCAAGTCGACCATCCAGAAGAACGTCTCGGGTACGACGGTCACCACCTCCGCCGACCTCGCGGACACCGTCTCCGGCTCCCTGTCCACGGCGTCCTCCCTCGCCACCAACGTCGGCAAGTGGCTGTCCATCGCGGTGCTGGTGGCCGCCTTCCTGGTCGCCGGCCTGCTCACCTCCTCCGCCGTCTCCCGCCGGGTGCGCGAGTTCGGCACGCTCAAGGCGCTGGGCTGGAAGTCGGGCCGGGTGACCCGGCAGGTCGTCGGGGAGGCCATGGTCAATGGCCTGGTCGGCGGCGTCCTCGGCATCGCGCTGGGCCTCGCCGGCGCCTACGTCGTCACCGCCATCAGCCCCACGCTCCAGGCCCAGTTGGGCGGGGGCGGCGGGGGCACCGGCGGTCCCGGCGGCGGGGGCGGCTTCGGCGGGGGCGGCGGCTTCGGCGGTCCCGGCCGCGGGGCGGCGAAGACCCTGGAGGTTGCGCTCACCGCGCCGGTGAGCCTCACGACCATCGCCCTGGCGGTCGCGCTCGCGGTGGCCGGCGGCCTGATCGCGGGCGCCTTCGGCGGCTGGCGGGCGTCGCGGCTGCGCCCCGCGGACGCGCTCAGGCGTGTCGAGTAGCGACCCGCCCGGCACCCCCACCCCCGAACCCTCCCAGGAGCCACCATGTACGAACTAAGAGGCGTCACCAAGCGCTACACCCGGGGCAAGGACACCGTCACCGCCCTGGACGCCGTAGACCTGGCCATCGCGGACGGGGACCGCCTCGTCATCCAGGGCCCCACCGGCGGCGGCAAATCCACCCTGCTCCAGATGCTCGGCGGCCTGGACCGGCCCACGGCCGGTGAAGTCGTCCTGGACGGGACCGACTTGGCGAAACTGTCGGAGGCCCGGCTGACCAAGGTCCGCAGCGAGAACATCGGCTTCGTCTTCCAGAGCTTCAACCTCATTCCCACCCTCACCGCCCAGGAGAACGTGGAGACCGCGCTCGTACCCCTGGGCGTGAAGACGAAGGACCGCCGCGAACGGGCGGCCGAGGCTTTGCGGTCGGTCGGCCTCGGCGAACGCCTCGGGCATCTGCCCGGCGAGATGTCCGGAGGCCAGCAGCAGCGCGTCGCCATCGCCCGGGCGCTGGTGAAGGAGCCGAAGGTGCTGCTCGCCGACGAACCCACCGGCAATCTCGACGAGTCGATGCGCGACGAGATCATGGAGGTGCTGGAACGCATGTGGAAGGAGCTCGGGCTGACCTTCATCATGGTCACCCACGACTCCGCCATCGCGAAGAAGGCCCCGCGTCTGGCGACGATCCGCAAGGGAAGGATCACCGTGAAGGAGAACGCGGGAGCGTAACTCCTGGTTTCCTCCTGTCTCTTGAGGTGCCTGATCACCCCCCGGCATACTGCGTGATCCGGGGGGTGCACGCGCAGACGTGCGAGACCACCCCCGGCCGGGTGACAGGGGAACGCGCCCGGTACTTCATCTCCAGGGGGAGACTTGCGCAGACAACTGAAAAGAGCATGCGCGTCCGCCGTCGCCGCGGCGGCGGCCGTGGCCCTCGCGGCGGGAACGACCAGCCCGGCGCAGGCCAAGTCGGAGCAGACGGGCGCCTCTTCGGCGTCCGCCTTCTCGAAGTCCGCCTCTTCGAAGGCCGCCTCGCTCACCGCGAAGCACCGCATCACGCTGATCACGGGTGACCGTGTCGCCGTCGACGCCAAGGGCCGGGTGGTCGGACTGGAGCCCGCGAAGGGCCGCGAGCACATACCCGTCCAGATACGCAGGGCCGACGGCCACACGCTGGTCGTCCCCGCCGACGTAGCCCGTCTGATCGCGACCGGCAAGGTCGACCAGCGGCTGTTCGACGTCACCGAGCTGGACCGGGCCGCCACCCGCACCTCCCAGCAGCACGGCCTGAAGGTCATCGTCGGCTACCAGGGCGCCGCACCGGCCGCCAAGGCCGGCGTCCGGGACGCGGGCAGGCTCCGCGAGCGACTCACGTCGCTCAACGCCGACGCCGTGCAGACGCCGAAGCAGGACACCGCCGAGCTGTGGCACGCGGTCACAGACGGCGACCGGGCCGCCTCCGGCATCGCGCACGTCTGGCTGGACGGGGTCCGCAGGGCCAGCCTCGACAAGTCCGTGCCGCAGATCGGCGCGCCGAAGGCGTGGGCCGCCGGCTACACCGGCAAGGGCGTCAGGATCGCGGTCCTGGACACCGGCATCGACGCGACCCACCCGGACCTCAAGGGCCAGGTCGTCGCGGCGAAGAACTTCTCCACCGCCCCCGACGCCACCGACCACTACGGCCACGGCACGCACGTCGCGTCCATCGCGGCGGGCACCGGCGCGAAGTCCCACGGCAAGTACCGGGGCGTCGCCCCGGACGCCAAGCTGCTCAACGGCAAGGTGCTCGACGACAGCGGCTCAGGCGACGACTCCCAGATCCTGGCCGGCATGGAGTGGGCGGCCGAGCAGGGCGCCGACGTCGTCAACCTCAGCCTCGGCGGCGGCGACACCCCCGGCATCGACCCGCTCGAGGCCGAGGTGAACAAGCTCTCCGAGCAGAAGGGCATCCTGTTCGCCATCGCCGCCGGCAACGACGGCGACTTCGGCGAGCAGACCATCGGCTCCCCGGGCAGCGCGGCCGACGCCCTCACCGTCGGCGCGGTCGACGACCACGACAAACTCGCGTCGTTCTCCAGCCGCGGCCCCGGTCTCGACGGCCAGATCAAGCCCGACGTGACCGCGCCCGGCGTGGACATCACCGCGGCCGCCGCCCCCGGCAGCGTCATCGACAAGGAGGTCGGCGAGAACCCGCCCGGCTACCTGACCATCTCCGGTACGTCGATGGCGACCCCGCACGTGGCGGGCGCCGCGGCGCTGCTCAAGCAGCAGCACCCGGACTGGAAGTTCGCCGAGCTGAAGGGCGCGCTGACCGGATCGGCGAAGGGCGGCAAGTACACGCCGTTCCAGCAGGGTTCGGGCCGTATCGCCGTCGACAGGGCCATCAAGCTGTCGGTGATCGCCGACCCGGCGTCGGTGAGCTTCGGCACCGCCCAGTGGCCGCACACCGACGACAAGCCGGTCACCAAGCAGCTGACGTACCGCAACCTCGGCACCAAGGACGTCACGCTGAACCTGGCCGTGACCGCCACGAACCCCAAGGGCCAGGCGGCCCCGGCGGGCTTCTTCAAGCTCGGCGCGGCCAAGGTGACGGTCCCGGCCGGCGGCAAGGCCTCGGTCGGCCTGACCGTGAACACCAAGCTGGGCGGAACGCTGGAGGGCGCGTACTCCGCGTACGTGACGGCGACGGGCAGCGGCCAGAGCGTGCGGACGGCCGCGGCCGTGCAGCGCGAGGTCGAGTCGTACGACGTCAAGCTGAAGTTCGTGGGCCGTGACGGCAGCCCGGCGAAGAACTACTCCGCGAGCCTGGCCGGTGTCTCCGGCCTCGGCAGCGGCAAGTTCTACTCGCCCTACGACGCCTCCGGGACGGTCACCGCGCGCGTGCCCAAGGGCGGTTACGTCCTCGACACCAGCATCTTCGTGGACCCGGAGGACGCCACCAAGGGCATCGACTGGCTGGCGCAGCCGAAGCTGAGCGTCACCAAGAACACGACGATCACGCTGGACGCCCGTACCGCGAAGCCGGTCGACATCACCGTGCCGGACGCGGCCGCCAAGCCGGTGTTCGCGTCGCCGGAATACGACGTGACGACCGCCGAGTCCGGCTTCGGCTTCGGCCTGCTCCTGGACTCCTACGCCAACTTCCGCTCCAGGGGCCTCGGTCCGCAGGTCACCGACGGTTCGCTGACCCAGCAGTGGGACGGCCACTGGACCAGCGGCGCGCACGAGCAGTACGACGTCACCACCGGCTCCGCCGTCAAGCAGCTCGCCACCGGCTACACCAAGCACTGGAAGGCCGCCGAGCTGGCCACGGTGAACGTCGGACTCGGCGCCTCGGCGAGCGGCAAGAAGGGCGCGATCGACGCCGTGGGCTGGCTGCCCTTCAGCAGCGGCGCCTCCTCGATCGGCATCGCGGAGACCCTGCCCGGCACCCGCAAGCTGCATCTGTCGACCGTGAACGGCGTCAAGTGGGAGATGCAGTTCGAGCAGTACGGCGGCACCGACGCGGACGGCTTCCCGATCACCGAGGCGGCGTACACGATCGGCGCGGCACAGACCTTCAAGGGCGGCAGGACCTACGCCAAGAAGTTCAACACCGCCGTCTTCGGACCGCACCTGAACGCCGACTTCGGCCTGTACCGCGACGGCAACAGCATCTACGGCGTGATCCCGCTGTACTCCGACGGCAGCACCCACGCGGGCTCCTCGGTCTTCACCGGGGTGCACACCACGCTCTACCGCAACGGCGCCAAGGTCGGTTCCAACGACGACCCGCTGTTCGGCGAGAAGGTGTTCAAGGTTCCCGCCGGCGAGGCCGGCTACCGGCTCACCACCTCGGTCGCGCGCAGCGCCAGGGTCGCGGCGGCCACCACCCGCATCGACGCGAGCTGGACGTTCCGCTCCAAGAAGCCGTCCGGCGTGGCCAAGCTGGCGGCCTCCACGGTCCGCTTCGGGGCGGTCACGGACCTCGGCAGCAGGGTGGAGGCCGGTAAGAAGGTGAGCATCCCGGTGATCGTCGAGGGTTCGGCCAAGGGCGGCAACCTCAAGTCGCTGACGGTGACCGTGTCCTACGACCACGGCAAGACCTGGCAGAAGGCCGACGTCGTGCACGGGAAGATCAAGGTGAAGAACCCGGCGAAGGGCAAGGCCATCTCCTTCCACGCCAACATCACCGACAAGAAGGGCAACAGGTCGACGATCTCGATCTACGACGCGTACTTCGGCAAGTGAGCCGGCCGTACGCCGAGTGAGCCGACAGCGAACCGCCCGCCGGAAGCGCAGCCTCCGGCGGGCGGTCCGTGTTTCTGTGAACGCATGACTCAAGAGACCGTCGAATACATCCGGTACCACATCCCGGAGGACCGCTCGGCGGAGTTCCTCGCCGCCTACACCCGCGCCGCGACCCAGCTGGCGGCGGCACCCCAGTGCGTCGACTACGAACTGGCGCGCTGCGAGGAGGACTTCGGGCACTACATCCTGCGCATCACCTGGACCTCGACCGAGGACCACCTCGAGGGGTTCCGCAATTCGGACCTGTTCCCCGACTTCCTCGCCGAGATCCGGCCGTACGTCGAGAACATCGACGAGATGCGCCACTACAAGCCGACGAGCGTGCGCGGCAGGGGATCGTCACTGCCGACCCTGTTCGACTGGGCGGGCGGCGAGGAGGCCTTCTCCCGGCTGACCTCGGTCTTCTACGACAAGGTCCTCAAGGACGACCTCCTGGCGCCCCTCTTCGCCGACATGGGCCCCGACCACCCCGAGCACGTGGCGCTCTGGCTCGCCGAGGTCTTCGGCGGCCCGGCCGCCTACTCCCTCACCCAGGGCGGCCACGGCCACATGGTCGCCAAGCACTTCGGCAGGAACATCACCGAGCCCCAGCGCCGCCGCTGGGTCAACCTCGTCCAGGACGCGGCGGACGAGGCGGGCCTGCCGACGGACGCGGAGTTCCGCTCGGCGTTCGTGGCGTACATCGAGTGGGGCACGCGGCTCGCCGTGTACTTCTCGGGCCCCGACGTGAAGCCGCCGGCGGAGCAGCCGGTGCCGAAGTGGGGATGGGGGTCGATGCCGCCGTACCAGGGGTGAGGTCCTCGGCCGGCTAGGTGGGCTGTCCCGCGCGCGTCGCGTCCGCTCCCCAGCTCGCGAGCAGGCGCAGCGCCTCGGCCGACGGCGTCCCGGGCTCGGCGTGGTAGGTGGTCAGCGCCAGCCCGCCGTCGTCCGCCAGCCGGAACGACTCGAAGTTCAGGGTCAGCTCGCCCACCAGCGGATGCCGCAGCCGCTTGACGCCGTAGCTCTTCTCCTTGACGTCGTGCGTGGCCCACAGCCGCCTGAACTCCTCGCTCTTCACGGAGAGTTCGCCGACCAGCGCGGACAGCCGCGGATCGTCCGGGTAGCAGCCCGCCTCCATCCGCAGGAAGCTGACCATGTCGTACGCCTTCTGCTCCCACTCCACGTAGAGATCGCGGTACTCGGGCTTCAGGAACACCAGCCGGGCCCAGTTCCGCTCGTGCGCCGGCAGCTCCGACCAGTCGCCGAAGACGGCCGCCGCCATCCCGTTCCAGGCCAGGATGTCCGAGCGCCGGCCGGAGACATATGCCGGCACCGAGCCGTCCATCGTGTCCAGCAGCTGCCGCAGCGCACTCCGCACCTGCTGGGTGCGGGCGGCCGGCTTCTTCTTGTGCTGCTTCGGCTTCGCCAGGTGCGTGAGGTGGGCGTGCTCGGCGTCGGTCAGCCGGAGCGCCCGCGCGATGGAGTCGAGCACCTCCGCCGACACGTTCCGCCCGTTGCCCTGCTCCAGGCGCGTGTAGTACGCCACCGAGACGCCCGCCAGCTGCGCCAGCTCCTCGCGCCTGAGCCCCGGCACCCGCCGGTGCCGCCCGAAGTCCGGCAGCCCCACGTCCTCCGGCTTCAGCCGGGCACGCCGGGTGCGCAGGAACTCGCTGAGCTCGGCACGCCGGTCCAGAGCCCCGGAGGGCTCCTGCACGGGTTCGGGCTGTTCGTCCATGCGTCAAGTATTCACCGTCGTACGCACACCATCCTGACCCCGTCAGTGGTAGGCACAGCGGACGTACGCAAAGCCGTGGTCTGGGTGAACCCCTCTTGAGCGGGCAGTCTCGACGTCATGACCACTGTTGCTGCGTACGCCGCCCCCGCCGCGAAGGCTCCCCTGGAGCGCACCACCATCGAACGGCGGGCGGTCGGCGAGTTCGACGTCCTGATCGACATCAAGTTCGCCGGTATCTGCCACTCGGACATCCACCAGGCCCGCGAGGGCTGGGGCGAGGCGATCTTCCCGATGGTCCCGGGCCACGAGATCGCGGGCATCGTCTCCGAGGTCGGCCCCGGTGTGACCAAGTTCGCCGTCGGCGACCGCGTCGGAGTCGGGTGCATGGTCGACTCCTGCCGCGAGTGCGAGAACTGCCTGGCCGGCCTGGAGCAGTACTGCCTCAAGGGCAACGTCGGCACGTACAACGCCGTCGGCAAGGACGGGGAGCCCACCTACGGCGGCTACTCGGAGAAGGTCGTCGTCGACGAGAACTTCGTCGTCCGCGTCCCCGACGGCCTCTCCCTCGACGTCGCCGCGCCCCTGCTGTGCGCCGGCATCACCACGTACTCCCCGCTGCGCCACTGGAACGCCGGCCCCGGCAAGAAGGTCGCGATCCTCGGCATGGGCGGCCTCGGGCACATGGGCGTCAAGATCGCGCACGCCCTGGGCGCCGAGGTCACGGTGCTCTCGCAGTCCCTGCGCAAGAAGGACGAGGGCCTGCGGCTGGGCGCGGACCACTACTACGCGACCAGCGACGAGCAGACCTTCAAGGACCTGAAGGGCAGCTTCGACCTGATCCTGTCCACCGTCTCGGCCCCGCTGGACCTGGGCGCGTTCCTGTCCCTGCTGAAGACGGACGGTGCCTTCGTGAACGTCGGCGCCCCCGAGGAGCCCGTCAGGCTCAACCTCTTCTCGGTGATCAGCGGCCGCAAGACCCTCGCCGGCTCCGGCATCGGCGGCATCCGGGAGACCCAGGAGATGCTGGACTTCTGCGCCGAGCACGGCCTCGGCGCCGAGATCGAGCTGATCCGCGCCGACCAGATCAACGAGGCGTACGAGCGGGTGCTCGCGAGCGACGTCCGCTTCCGGTTCGTGATCGACACGGCGACGATCTGACCGGCGCGGCCAATCGGCGCAGGTGATCCAGGGCCCCGGCACGAGCTGCCGGGGCCCTCGGCGTGCCGCAGTATGTTGGGCCCGAGGAGGCCCACAGATGACCGTGCAGCTGAACCACACGATCGTTGCCGCGCACGACAAGCAGACGTCGGCCAGGTTCCTCGCCGACATCCTCGGCCTGGAGGTGAGCCCGCAGTACGGCCCCTTCGTCCCCGTGCGGATACCGAACGGCGTGACCCTCGACTACATGGACGCCGACGGGGAGATCACCCCGCAGCACTACGCGTTCCTGGTGTCGGAGGACGAGTTCGACGCGATCTTCGGACGCATCCGGGGCAGCGGCCTGACCTACTGGGCGGACCCCTTCCACCGCAGCCCCGGCAGGATCAACCGCAATGACGGCGGGCGGGGCGCGTACTTCGAGGATCCCGGCGGCCACAGCCTGGAGATCATCACCAGGCCGTACGGCAGCGGGAGTTGATCTTCGCCCTCGGCCGGCCGGCACCGCTCCGGAGAATTCCTTCCCCCGTCCTGTCACACACCTCCGCCGCCGGGGGTCATGGCAGCGAAGGCATACGACGGCGAAGACCTCTGGAGCTGGGCATCATGACCTCATCCATCACCTCCCCCATCCTGGTCACCGGCGGCACGGGCACCCTGGGCCGCCACGTGGTCCCACTCCTGCGGGCGGCCGGCCGCGAGGTGCGCGTGCTGAGCCGGTCCGGGCCCACGGCGCCGGACGGACTCGAACACGTCACCGGCGATCTGCTGACGGGCGAGGGCATCGACGCCGCCGTGCGCGGCGCGGAGACCGTCCTGCATCTCGCGGGCGGCCAGAAGGGCGACGACGAGGCGACCCGCACCCTGCTGCGGGCGGCCGGACCGGCCGGCGTACGGCACCTGGTCCACATCTCGGTCATCGGCGCCGACCGCGTGCCGCTGGCCTGGATGCGCACCAAGCTGGACGCGGAGCGGGCCGTCGCCGGCTCGGGCATCCCCTGGACGACCCTGCGCGCGGCCCAGTTCCACGACCTCACGCTGACGATGGTGGAGAAGATGACGAGACTCCCCGTCCTGCCGTGCCCGGGCGGGCTGCGCCTGCAGCCCGTCGACTCGCGCGAAGTCGCCGCCAGGCTGGTGGAGTTGACGCTCGGCGCACCGGCCGGCCAGGTCCCTGACCTGGCGGGCCCCAGGCTCTACGACATCCCCGCCCTGGCCCGCCCGTACCTCGAACTCCGCGGCAGGCGCCCGCGCCCGAAGCTGCCGGTCCGCATCCCTGGCAAGGCGGGACGGGCGTACCGGGCGGGGGACAACCTCACGCTGGAGGGCGCGGAGACCGGGAAGCGGACGTGGGAGGAGTTCCTGGCGGAGCGGCTGGGCTGATCGCCCCGGCCCACGGCGCGGCCCGGGCGGTCAGCCCCGCAGTCCCAGCAGACCGTCGTAGGCGGCCATGACGATCTCCAACCCCCGGTTGTCGGCGGCCGGTTCACGCATCTGCTGGGTCACGTACGCCACCACGGTCCGCGACTCGGGCTCGATCATCACCAGCGAGCCGCCCCAGCCGCCCCAGCCGTAGGTGGTGCCGAACAGCCCGTAGCCCAGGCCGTAGCGCACCGGCATGCCCAGGATGCGGTCGACGCCGCTGAACTGCTCCTCCCAGGCGCGGTCGCAGCCCTTCCCGGACAGCAGCCGCACGCCGTTCACCGTCCCTCCGCACGCCATGACCGACTGCACGAGGGCGACCGACCGGGCGTTGCCGAAGCCGCTCGCCGCGGGGATCTGGGCGCGGCGCCAGGCGACGCTGTTGCCGTCGCGAAGCCGGACGGCGGTGCCGGCGGGTGTGCTGCCGTCGGCCGTGCCGTCACCGGACCCGCCCGCGCCGCCGCCGGCCGCACCCGCCGTGTAGTCCTCGCCGTACCCCGGTGGAGGGACGGCAAGTGCCACCCGCCCGTCGTGTTCGGCGGCCAGCCCGATGTGGAAGTCCGCGCCCAGCGGCCCGGCCACCTCGCCGGCGAAGAACTCGCCCACGCTGACTCCGGTGATCCGCCGCAGGACCTCGCCCACCAGGAACCCCTGGGTGAGCGAGTGGTACCCGGCCGCGCTGCCCGGCTCCCACCGCGGGGCCCGGGCGGCGAGCCGCGCGGTCGCGGACGTCCAGTCGTAGATCTCCTCGACCGGTCCGTCCCAGTCGGGCAGCCCGGCGGTGTGCGAGAGCAGATGCCGTACGAGCACCCCGTCCTTGCCCGCCGCGGCGAACTCCGGCCAGTAGCGGGCCACCGGCGCGTCCGGATCGAGCTCGCCGCGGTCGGCGAGGACGAGCGCGGCGAGGGCCGTCATCGTCTTGGTGACGGACCAGACGTTGACGATCGTGTCCCGCTCCAACGGCACCGTCCGCCCCGCGTCGGCGAACCCGCCCCACACGTCCACGACCGGCTCCCCGTCCACGAACACGGCCACCGAGCCGCCCGCGTCCCCGCCGTCCAGCAACTCGGCCAGCGCACGGGGCACCGCGATGAACAAGTCGTCGTAGAAGCCCTGGATGTCTGCCATGCGAGGCATTAGCGCGCATCGGCTCGCGGGGAGCAACCGAATTCCCGCCGTTCCCCTCGCCCTTGCCCGCGCTTCATGTTCCGGAGCGCCGGGAGTCGGCGGGACCGTCTGGGATGGTGGGCGCACCGGGCAGAAGAACCTTGACCAGCAGGCCGTCACCGCGTTCGAGCCGTGAGGAAGCCATGAATCTCCGTGCCTTCGGCAGATCTTCCCGCAGTACCGCCCGCACCCGCGCCGGCCTCGCTGCCGCCGCCCTGCTCGCCGTCGTCGTCCCCGCCGCTGCCCCGGCCCCGGCGCAGGCCGCACCCGCGGACACCACGGCGGCCGCGGCCCTCGCGCAGTGGTCGACCGAGACGCTCGCGCCCGGCGTGGAGCTGCGCACGGGCACCGTCCGGCACACGGACGTCACCCACACATGGACGGTCACCGTCCAGTCGCCGGCCACCAGCCGGCTGACCGGCGCCGCGACGTGGGCCGAGGTGGGCACCCGCAATTGGGCCGACGCCACGGCCCTGAAGCTGCGCGACGCGGGATACGAACCGCGCGTGGAGAGCGTCCGCTGGCCGGACTACGCCGACACCCCCCACGGCGTGATGGGCTTCCGGGTGCGGATCGGCGCCTACGCCGCCCAGGCCGACGCGCAGGCCATCGCGAAAGCGATCACCTCGGCCGGCCTCCACACCGCCGTCGCCTGGACCGGCTACGACGTCCAGCAACCCGCCGACCGCGAGAACATCCACGTCGCGGTGATCGACCCCCGCCGCTTCAAGGGCACCGTCGAGGGCACGCACGACGGCAACGTCGCCCGGCGCGAGACCACGTCGTCGGTCGCCGCCGGGCTGCACTCGCTGGTCGCCGTCAACGGCGGCTTCTTCGTGACCTCGAACGCCGACGGCGTCCAGGGCACCATCTCCGGACTCGGCGCCTACGACGGCCGGCTGGGCTCGATGGCGGCCGGCTCCCGGGCCGCCCTGATCCTCGAGGACGGCGGCCGCCACGTCCGCGTCGCCGACCTGACGACCACCGTGACCGCCCGCGCCGGCACGTCCTCGTACGCGATCCAGGGCATCAACCGCGTCCCGTCCCTGGTACGCGACTGCGGCCGCCCCGGCGCCACCCCGAGCGAGCGCCCCTGGCAGGACGTGACCTGCCGGCTGACCGACGATCTGGTCCGGTTCACGCCCGAGTTCGGCGCGGAGCTGCCCACCGGTGCCGGCGTGCAGGCCGTGCTGGACCGGTCCGGCCGGGTGGTCTCGGTCGGCGCGCGGGGCGGACGGGTGCCTGCGGGCGGGAGCGTGCTGCAGGGCGTCGGCGCCGCCGCGACCTGGCTGACCGCCCAGGCCGCACCCGGAAAGGGTGTCCTCGTGCATGAGGACGTCCGCGACACGACCGGCCGTCGCGTCGGACTCGGCCGCGACGACTCCGTCGTGAGCGCGGCGCCCACCCTGGTGAGGAACGGCCGTATCGACATCGACGCCGCCACCGAAGGCGTGGTGGACCCGCAGGACCTCTCCTTCGGCTACGCCTGGGCCAACACCCGCCAGCCGCGCACCATGGCGGGCATCGACAGCGGGGGCCGGCTGATCCTGGCCACGGTCGACGGCCGCCAGACCGACGGGAGCGAGGGCTTCACCCTCTACGAGGAAGCCCGGTTCATGCGCTCGCTCGGCGCCGTACAGGCCCTGAACCTGGACGGCGGCGGCTCCACCACGATGGCCGTACGCGGCATCCTCGCCAACCACCCGTCGGACGCGACGGGCGAACGGCCGGTCGGGGACACGGTGCAGGTCCGTCCGGCCGCCGCCGGCTGACGGCCACCCCGCACCCGGTGCCCGGCGCCGGCGGCCCACCCCGCGCCGGGGCCGCCGGCACCGGCTGGGACACTGCGGTCATGGACACCACAGCCGAGCAGGTAAGCGCCCGGACAGCGGCCGCGTGGACCGTCGCACTGGCGATCCTCGGAGGATTCACCGGCTATGCGTGGGACGGGCCGTTCCTCGCCGTCACCTGCGCCCTCTCCCTGGGAGGCGGCGGGGCTGTGGGCACGATCCTGTCCCGGCGCCGGATGATCGAGACCATTCGGGAGGGCCGGGGCAGGGCCGCCGCGCTCGGCTACGCCGACGGCATCGCGGACATGATGGTGCTCGGGATATCGGCCTACCGGGCCGCCGTCTTCCCGCTGTCCGGCCCCGACGCGGTGGACACCGCCGAACGCGTCGCGCGCCGTGAGGCCGCCTACCGCCTTACGGCCGCCGACGGGCTTCCCCACCGGATCCGTGAGGCCGCGGCCGCCGCCCTCGCCGCGATCGACGACCGGCAGGACCACGAGGCGCGGTCCGCCATGGAGGACCTGATGAAGGCCGTCCAGGAGCAGCGCCGGGAGATGTGACGCGGCACGGCCGGCGGGTTTCGCTGTGACAGATCTGATGCGCCATCCGATGTGTGTTCTGTGGCGGAGATGTGGCCGCCGATGCTTCTGATGTGAAGGATCGGCGCACATGATGACCCTCCCCACGAGACAGACAACGTGCATGGAGGTTTTCAGAGTGCGCCCGTTCACCCTCAATTACGCCTTTCAGCAGGGGTTCCGGCCGGTGGTGACGCCGTACCGCTTCGACGAGGCGCGGCAGCTGAACGTGCTGCCCGACGGCCGCCCGGCCGTCAGTGACCCGGACCTGCTGCTGGCGGTCGGCACGACCACGTCCACCGCCGGCTCCCAGACCCACTTCGACGACTGACGGCCGTCCCCGACCGAATGACCGTACTGATCCTCACGTCCGAGGAGGACGTGACCGCCGACATGGTGGTGGCCGAACTGCACGCGTCGGGAACCCCGTTCGTGCGGCTGGACCCCGCCGACGTACCCGACAAGGTCGTGCTGTCCGCCCACTACGCGCACGGCGGCTTCGAGGGCCACCTGTCGGTGAACGGGCACCTGCTCGGCATGGGCGACCTGCGCGCCGTATGGGTGCGCAGGCCCGGCGAACCGGCCGCCCACGCGGCACACCCCTCGCCCTGGCTGACCGCCGAGACCCGGCAGGCCCTGTTCGGCATGCTCTTCTCCGCCTCCCCGAGATGGATGAACCATCCGCGCAACGCCGAACGGGCCCGCCTGAAGCCGTGGCAGCTGCGGATCGCCCACCGCAGCGGCTTCGCCGTACCGCCGACCGTCTTCACCACGGTCCCGCACCTGGCACGGCAGTTCGCCGAGGAGCACGGGGACGTGGTGGTGAAGTCCGCCTCGGGACCGCCGCCCGGTGAACCCGGGCTCGCCCTGCCGACCTCCCTGATCGGTCCCGACGTGGACTTCTCCGCCGTCGCGGCCGGCCCCGCCCTGCTGCAGCGGTACGTACCCAAGTGCGCGGACATCCGGCTGACCTGCGTCGGCACCCGGCTGTTCGCCGCCCGGAAGACCGCCGGCCCCGGCCAGATCGACGGCCGCTACGGCGACACCGAGCACGCCTGGCGGGCGGTCCCGGTGCCCGAGCGCGTCGGCAGGTCGGTGCACGCGTACGTCGCCCTCACCGGACTGGCGTACGCCGCCTTCGACTTCGCCGAGGACGAGGACGGCGTCTGGTGGTTCCTGGAGTGCAATCAGAGCGGCCAGTTCGGCTTCGTCGAGCTGGAGACCGGCCTGCCGATCGCCGGGGCGGTCGCCTCATGGCTGGCCCAGGACGAATCGGCGCAACGCCCCTGATGAACAAGGGCGTTCGGCCGCGTCGGAGGAACCGCACCGCCGGATCCGTCCCCCGTGCGAGCTACGCGCAGGTGTCCACCGCACGGTGACGATCCCGGGCCGCCGGATCCATAGCGTTCGGGGCAGCCGCGGCGCTCCGGCCGCGGATCCGGCGGAGGGGATTTCCATGAGGCTGATCTGGCAGCTCGCGGCCGTGGCGGCGGTCGCGTTCATCGGCGGGCAGAGTGTCGCCGCGGTGCAGGACAACGCGTTTCTCACGCTGATCCTGGGCACGGTGACCGCCGTGCTCGCGGTGCTCGTCTACCGGTGGGTGGTACGGCGGACCGAGCACCGCCCCGTCACGGAGCTCGCCCGGGAGGGCGCCGGGGCCGCGATCGCCCGCGGCGCGCTGCTCGGCGTGGTGCTGTTCGGGGCCGTCATCCTGAACCTCGCCCTGCTCGGGGACTACGACGTCCACGGTCTGGGCTCGGTGGGCGGCGCGGTGGGGCTGGTCGGCTTCATGGCCGCCGCGGCGGTGACCGAGGAACTGCTGTTCCGCGGTGTCCTGTTGCGGATCGTGGAGAAACGCGTCGGCACCTGGATCGCGCTGACCCTGACCGGCGTGCTGTTCGGCCTGATGCACCTGTCCAACCCGGACGCCACCCTGTGGGGCGCCGCCGCCATCGCGATCGAGGCGGGCGGCATGCTCGGGGCGGCCTACGTGGCCACCCGCAGCCTGTGGCTGCCGATCGGCCTGCACTTCGGCTGGAACTTCGCCGAGTCGGGCATCTTCAGCACCGAGGTCTCCGGCAACGACACCAAGCAGGGACTGCTGGACGCCACCGTGTCGGGCTCGAAGCTGCTCACCGGCGGCGACTTCGGCCCGGAGGGCAGCCTGTACGCGGTGGCGTTCGGGCTGCTGGCGACGATCGTGTTCATGCGGCTGGCCCGCCGGCGCGGCCACCTGGTGCCAAGACGCCGTAAGGCCAACGGGGTTGACGCGGCCGCTACAGTTTCCCGGTGATCGCTCTTCGGCGGTTCCCGGACCTCTGGCGCCGGCTCGACGTCACCGTCCGGGACCTTCCGCTCGGGGTGCTGCTCCTCGCCGTGTCGCTGCTGCCGGTGCTCCAGCGGCACGGGACCCGGCTCGGCGGCGTCGCGGACCGCCCCTTCGACGCTGGGGCCGCCGCGGTCCTCGCCCTGGAGTGCCTGCCCCTCGCGCTGCGCCGGCGGTGGCCGGACGTCTGTCTCGCCCTGGTGTCACTGGGCTTCGCCGCCGACCAGCTGCGCGGCTACCACCTCGTCGCGGGCGCCGCGCTGCTGGTCGCGCTGGTGAGCACGGGACTTCATCTGGAACGGCACCGGCGCACCGCCGCGCTGCTGTTCTCCGCGGCGTACGTGGTGCTGGCGGTCGCGCTCACCCGGCTCGGCTCGGGCGAGCCGGTCAGCGAGTTCGTGACGTTCTACCTGCTGGCAACGCTCGGCTGGGGCGCCGGAGCGTGGCTGCGGGCCGCCAGGGTCACGGAGGCCGAACGCCGCCTCCGGGTCGCCGAGGACACCCGCGCCGCCGAACGCGCCCGTATCGCCCGCGAGTTGCACGACGTGGTGACCCATCACGTGACGGCGATGGTGGTACAGGCCGAGGCGGCGCGCTACCTGACGGCCGCCCCCGACCGCCTGGACCAGGCCCTGACCGCCGTCACGGGCACCGGCCGCAGGGCCATCACCGATCTGCGGCACCTGCTCGACCTGCTCGACCCCGACCACGGCACCGAGGCGCGGACGCCGCCCGTCGGCCGCCTGCTCACGCTCGTCGAGCAGACCCGCCGGGCCGGACAGCCGGTGGAGTTCACCGAGGACGGCACACCGGCCGCGTCGACCGGCAGCGCCGACCTCGTCGCCTACCGCGTCGTCCAGGAAGCCCTCACGAACGCTCTCAAGCACGCCCACGGCAGACGCACTTCGGTCCAGGTCAGCCACGGCACGAAGGAGATCACCGTGGAGGTCGCCACGGCCGGCACCGGCTCGGGCGCGGCGTCCCCCGGCGGCAGCGGCCGGGGCCTGGCCGGCCTGCGCGAACGGGTCGGCGTCCTGGGCGGCGACTTCAGTGCGTGCCCGGGGGCGGACGGGGGGTTCCTGGTGCGGGCGCGGATCCCTGCCGGGAGCGGGTCGTGAACCCTGCGGGCGAGCGGGGCGTGACCGCACCGATCCGGGTCCTGGTCTGCGACGACCAGATACTGATCCGCACCGGACTGGTGACGATCATCGACGCCCAGCCGGACCTCGAGGTGGCGGGCGAGTGCGGGGACGGGCAGAGCGCCGTCGACCTCGCCGGCCGGCTCCTCCCGGACGTCGTCGTGATGGACGTGCGCATGCCGGTGCTCGACGGCATCGAGGCCACCCGCCTGCTGGCCGGCGCCGGGGTGCCGAACCCGGTGAAGGTCCTCGTGGTGACGACCTTCAACCTGGACGAGTACGTCTACGAGGCGCTGCGCGCGGGCGCCAGCGGCTTCCTCCTCAAGGACGCGCCACCGGCCCAGCTCCTGCACGGCATCCGCACGGTGGCCACGGGCGCGGCACTGCTCGCCCCCGAGGTGACGCGCCGGCTCGTGGGCAGGTACGCCGCCCGGATCCGCCCCGCCGAAGGCACCCCGCAGGACATCCCGCTGACCCCCCGCGAACTGGAGGTCCTCCGCCTCATCGCGGACGGCCTCTCCAACAGCGAGATCGCCGGCACCCTCGTCATCAGCCAGGAAACCGTCAAGACGTTCGTCTCCCGCATCCTCACCAAGCTGAACCTGCGCGACCGCGTCCAGGCGGTCGTGTACGCCTACCGGCACGGCCTGGTGACGTGACGTGACGTGACGTGACGTGACGGGGCCGCGGCAGGGCCGTGGCGGGCGGCCCCGGAATCGCCGGGAACCCGCGAGTGTTGAGCAGGGTGGGCACAGGACGCCGGTGGAGCGGTCCGGGTGGCCCGAGCCAGCAAGCTGAGAGGTATGGAGGGTCGCAATGGCTGCGCAGACGCAGAGGGCCGTTCTCGCGGGCGGATGTTTCTGGGGGATGCAGGATCTGGTCCGCCGGCTTCCGGGCGTGACGGCGACCCGGGTCGGATACACCGGGGGTGACGTGCCGAACGCGACGTACCGCAACCACGGCACGCACGCGGAGGCCATCGAGATCCTCTACGACCCCGCGAAGACCGACTACCGCGCGCTCCTGGAGTTCTTCTTCCAGATCCACGACCCGAGCACCAGGAACCGCCAGGGCAACGACATCGGCCTCAGCTACCGCTCGGCGATCTACTACGTGGACGACGAGCAGAAGCGGATCGCCGAGGACACCATCGCGGACGTGGACGCCTCCGGCCTGTGGCCGGGCAAGGTCGTCACCGAGGTGGAGCCGGCCGGCCCCTTCTGGGAGGCCGAGCCCGAGCACCAGGACTACCTGGAGCGTTACCCCGACGGCTACACCTGCCACTTCCCCCGCCCGGGCTGGCGCCTGCCCGCCCGCACGGAGGGCTGACGGCGAGCGGGCCCGGCGGAAGGGGACGGCCCGGCGAAAGGGGCGGACGCCACCGGCGGATGCCCCGCGGCCGGGCCGCGCAATGATCGTGCCGGCCGGGGCACCGGCGCGTCACTGCGCAAGCGTCGCCGGGCTGCCGCCGTTCGCCTCGTAGCCCGCCACCGCCAGCGCGCGGTACACCGCGAACTCCGCGGCCGGGTCCGCGGACAGGGTCCAGGGCAGGGCGCCGACATGGCCGTCGATGTGTATGAGCTGGTTCATGGCCTCGCCCCAGCGCTCGGCGCGGACCAGGAAGAACACCAGAAGATGGCGTACGTGCGCCAGCATCGGGTCGTCCGGCCGGGCCGAGTGGACCGCGTGCAGCGCTCCGTGCATCGCCTTCGTCACGACCTCGCTCTGGTAGAAGCCGCTGACCAGGTTCACCTCGGGGAGGTGCTCGAAGACCGAGAAGAGCGGCATCGCGGCGAGCAGCGAGCCGTGCGGAGCCCGCGCTGCCGCCGCCTCCGCGAAGGAGGTCGCCAGCTCCCTCGAGCCGTGCCACTTCTCGCACCAGTAGTGCAGTGCCGCCAGGTGCGCGCCCATGTGCGTCGGGGCGCGGTCCAGGATCTTCAGCCAGAGCTGCTCGAACTCCGGCCGGGAGTACGCCAGTCCCCGGGCCACCGACAGCTCGACGATGTACGGGATCGGGTCACCGGGAGCGAGCAGCGCCGCGTCGCCGCACGCCGACAGTGCCTCCTCCATGATGATCCGGAACTCGTCGGTGCCCGGCGTCGACGTCCGCCACGCCTGCTGCACCAGGAACTCCGCGTGCACGGCCGCACCGCCCGCGTCCTTGGGCTGCTCGGCCCGCCACACCCGCAGCCACTGCCCGCCCGGGATCTCGCCGACCCCGCCGGGCCGCTGCTGCAGTTCCAGCGAGGCGGCACCCGCGAAAGCCTGCACGCGCTGCCAGCGCAGCTCGCCCTCGGCCTCCGTGCCCGCCAGCAGCTGCGAGGCCGCGCGGTAGTCCTGTGTGCGCTGCACCAGGTCCAGGACGTCCAGCAGGTCGTGGTCGGGGCCGGGCATGCGGACGTCCAGCTCCTCCTCGCGCACGAATCCGTAGTTCGCGGGGTCGGCGGCGTCCGGGTGGCCGGCCGGGACCTGCTCGATCATGCCCCGACGGCGCCGCATGACCGGGAGCAGCACGAAGCCGAGCATGACCAGCGCGATCAGGACCCAGAGAAATTCCATGGCTCAAGCGTTCCAGACGCCACCGGCAAATGGCCAACCCGGTCGCCGGCCTGTGGAAAACCCAGCGATCTCGCGTGCCCCTCCGTCCGACACCGGCCCTCACGGCGCATTACGCTCGGGCCCATGAGCGACAGGCACATCAGTCAGCACTTCGAGACCCTCGCGATCCACGCGGGCAACACCGCCGATCCCCTCACCGGCGCGGTCGTCCCGCCGATCTACCAGGTCTCGACCTACAAGCAGGACGGCGTCGGCGGTCTGCGCGGGGGCTACGAGTACAGCCGTAGCGCCAACCCGACCAGGACCGCTCTGGAGGAGAACCTGGCAGCCCTCGAGGGAGGCCGCCGCGGTCTCGCGTTCGCGTCCGGACTGGCGGCCGAGGACTGCCTGTTGCGTACGCTGCTCAGCCCCGGTGACCACGTGGTCATCCCCAACGACGCGTACGGCGGCACGTTCCGGCTGTTCGCGAAGGTCGTCGCCCGGTGGGGGGTGGAGTGGTCGGTCGCCGACACCAGCGATCCGTCCGCCGTGCGGGCCGCGATCACCCCGAAGACCAAGGCGGTGTGGGTGGAGACGCCCTCCAACCCGCTGCTCGGCATCACCGACATCGCCGCGCTCGCCCAGGTCGCGCGGGACGCGGGCGCGAAGCTCGTCGTCGACAACACCTTCGCCACGCCGTACCTCCAGCAGCCGCTGGCGCTCGGCGCGGACGTCGTCGTGCACTCGCTGACCAAGTACATGGGCGGCCACTCCGACGTCGTCGGCGGTGCGCTGATCGTCGCCGACGAGGCGCTCGGCGAGGAGCTGGCGTTCCACCAGAACGCGATGGGCGCGGTCGCGGGCCCCTTCGACTCGTGGCTGGTGCTGCGCGGCACGAAGACGCTGTCGGTGCGCATGGACCGCCACAGCGAGAACGCCACCAAGGTCGCGGACATGCTCACGCGCCACGCGCGCGTGACGAGCGTTCTGTACCCGGGTCTGCCCGAGCACCCCGGTCACGAGATCGCCGCCAAGCAGATGCGGGCCTTCGGCGGCATGGTGTCGTTCCGGGTCGAGGGCGGCGAGGAGGCGGCCGTCGAGGTCTGCAACCGCGCCAAGGTGTTCACGCTCGGCGAGTCGCTGGGCGGTGTCGAGTCGCTGATCGAGCACCCCGGGCGCATGACGCACGCCTCCGCGGCCGGTTCGGCCCTTGAGGTGCCCGCCGATCTCGTACGGCTCTCCGTGGGCATCGAGAACGTCGACGACCTCCTGGAGGACCTGCAGCGGGCGCTCGGCTAGCCGGGCGCCGCGGTCACCAGCCCGTGTACGGGGGAGTCGTCTGCGAGGGCGGCTCCACCCACGGGCGGGCCATCATGGCCCAGACGAGGAACGCCACGGTCGCGGCGCACAGCAGGAGCCACAGCAGCCGCCGGGCGGCCCTCCTGCGGCGCAGGCTGCGGGTGCCGCGGCGTACGACGTCCCCGTACAGCTCCGGCGGAACCCGCGGCGGAACCCGCTCCATGATGCGGCGTGCCGCCGCCTCGCGCTCGGTGCGGTTCATGCGCCCCTCCCCACGCCCGCGCGCCTCATGACGGCGCCACCTTCGGGCCCGCGACCGTCCGTGCCGGGCCGCGCGGCGGATGCAGCAGGGTCGCCGTGGCCCGGTCGCAGATGGTGCGGACGCGTTCGGTCGGCAGGCCGAGCAGCGCCGCCGTCTGCTCCTCGGCGACACCCTCGTAGAGCCTGAGGACCAGGATCAGGCGCTCCTGCGGCACGAGCCCGGCCAGTGGGCTGTCCGGGTGGGGGCGGGAGCGGCCGAAACCGCCGTACTGGTGCCATGCGGCGCGCGCGAAGCGGGTGGCCAGGTACTGGCGGGTGCGGTCGTAGGGGTCCTCGCCGCGCAGTCGGCCCCAGGTGCTGTACGTGTGCGCCAGGGCCAGTGTCAGCAGGCGCCGCGCGCGCGGGTTGTCGTCCGGTGCCTCCGCGGTGAGCAGCGTGGCGGCATGCAGCAGCCGCCCTGCCGCGCCCGCGACGAATGCCTCGAACTCCCGGGCCCGGCGGGCGGATTGGGACGCCTGCCGTTGCCGCACCGCGCCTCCCGCCCTCACGGCGAAACGAAACGGAACCTCTGCCGCGTACGAGATGGTGAACCGCGTACGAGGAGGACCCGATCTCATATGAGGCCAGGGGTGCCCCGTCGGTCAAGAGCCGGGCGGCACGCGCGCGTGAGAGCCGGCGGGGGCGCAGGCGCGGACGGGGTCCTAGGAGGCGTCCGGAGCGTCCGCTCCCGGCACGCCCTGGGGCGACATCCGGGAGGAGAGCGCGCCGTTGAAGCGCGTCAGGAGCGCGCAGAACGCCTCGCGCTCCTCCGGCTCCCAGTCCTGCGTCAGCTCGGCCATGAGCTGGCGCCTGGACGAGCGCACCTCCTCGAGGCGGGACAGTCCGCGCGGGGACAGCTGAAGGACCACGGCGCGTCCGTCCTCGGGGTGCGAGGTGCGCTTGACGAGACCGGTGTCCACGAGTGGCGCCACCTGCCGGGTGACCGTCGAGGAGTCGATGCCCATGCTCGCCGCGAGCGCCTTGACGCCCATGGGCCCCTCTTTGTCGAGGCGGTTGAGCAGCAGGTATGCGGCGCGGTCCATGGAGTTGCGCACCTGCCCGACCCCCCCGAGCCGGGTCTGTTCGGCACGGCGGGCGAACACCGCCACCTCGTGCTGCAGCGTGTCGAGAAGACCGGTGTCACCGACGGTCGTCATGTCCATCGACATTTCTGGTGTTGTGGGCATGGCCGGAGGCTCGCTTCATGAAGGGGCTGCTGGAATGGGGGACAGAGTACGCGGCCCGGAGGCAGGCCGTACCGGCGCTGCGCAAACCAGTCTCGGAGGTTGGTCACACAGGCCCCGTGCGCCTGTGAACTGCGATGCTTGAGTCATGAGCTACAGCACGGCTGACTCCTTGCGGGCCGTCACCCTCGACGACGTGCGGGGCGCGCAGAAGATGCTCGCGGGCGTGGCGCGGGCGACGGCGATGGAGGGCAGCAGGCACCTGTCCCAGCTGGTGGGCGCACCGGTGCACCTCAAGTGCGAGAACCTGCAGCGGACGGGATCGTTCAAGCTGCGTGGCGCGTACGTGCGGATCGCCGGGCTGCTGCCGGAGGAGCGCGCCGCCGGAGTCGTGGCGGCGAGCGCGGGCAACCACGCGCAGGGTGTCGCCCTCGCGTCCTCGCTGCTCGGCGTGCGGGCGACGGTGTTCATGCCGATGGGCGCCCCGCTGCCGAAGATCAGCGCCACACGGGAGTACGGCGCCGAGGTGCGCCTGCACGGACAGGTGGTCGACGAGACGCTGGCCGCCGCGCAGGCGTACGCGGCCGAGACGGGCGCGGTGTTCATCCACCCCTTCGACCACCCCGACATCATCGCGGGCCAGGGCACGGTCGGGCTGGAGATCCTGGAGCAGTGCCCGGAGGTGCGCACGATCGTGGTCGGCGTCGGCGGGGGAGGTCTCGCGGCCGGCATCGCGGTCGCGGTGAAGGCGCTCAGGCCGGACGTGCGCATCGTGGGCGTGCAGGCGGAGGGCGCGGCGGCGTATCCGCCCTCGCTCGCGGCCGGGCGCCCGGTGTCGCTCGAGCACCCCGCGACCATGGCCGACGGCATCAGGGTCGGACGGCCCGGCGACGTCCCGTTCGCCATCTTCCGCGACCTGGTGGACGAGGTCCGCACGGTCTCCGAGGACGCGCTGTCCGCCGCGCTGCTGCTGTGCCTGGAGCGGGCCAAGCTGGTCGTCGAGCCGGCCGGGGCGAGCCCGGTGGCGGCGCTGCAGAGCGAGCCGGGAGCCTTCGAGGGTCCGGTGGTCGCGGTGCTGTCCGGCGGCAACGTCGACCCGCTGCTGATGCAGCGCGTCCTGCGGCACGGCATGGCGGCGCAGGGCCGCTACCTGGCCGTACGGCTGCGGCTGACGGACCGGCCGGGGGCCCTCGCCACACTTCTCGGGGTGTTGTCAGTGCTGGACGCTAACGTCCTCGATGTGAGTCACGTACGGACCGATCCACGGCTCGGGCTCACGGAGGCGGAGGTCGAGCTGCACCTGGAGACGAAGGGGCCGGAGCACTGCCTCGAAGTCGGCCGGGCCCTTCGCGAGGCGGGCCACACGGTCGTCGAATGAGGTACCGGGCGCCCGCCGATCAGCGGGCGCTCAAGCGGAACGACCAGTTCAGGGCGCTTCGTCACTCGATCGGGAAAATCCGTTGAGGGACGCGATACATCGCGTTATGGTGTGTCTCACATCCGCTCGCCCCGTCATCTGCCGGGCGGAGCGAACCGCACAAATCTAGGCTTTCCGAAGAATCCCCGACGACGTGGAGACTCACATGCCAGGCGCCATCTATGCCGAAGGCCTGGTCAAGACCTTCGGTGACGTAAGGGCTCTGGACGGCGTCGACCTCGATGTCCCCGAGGGCACCGTCCTGGGCCTGCTCGGGCCGAACGGCGCGGGCAAGACGACGGCGGTCCGCTGCCTGACCACCCTGCTGCGGCCCGACAGCGGCAAGGCGATCGTGGCCGGCCTCGACGTGCTCAAGCAGCCCAACGAGGTGCGGCGTTCCATCGGCCTGTCCGGCCAGTTCGCCGCGGTCGACGAATACCTGACCGGCCGCGAGAACCTTCAAATGGTCGGCCAGCTCTACCAGATGAAGGCCAGGGCCGCCAAGGCCCGGGCCGCGGAGCTGCTGGAGCAGTTCGACCTCGCGGACGCCGCCGACCGTCCCGCGAAGACCTACTCCGGAGGCATGCGCCGCCGGCTCGACCTGGCCGCGGCGCTGGTGGTCTCGCCGCCGGTGATGTTCATGGACGAGCCGACGACCGGCCTCGACCCGCGCAACCGCCAGCTGCTGTGGGACGTCATCAAGCGACTCGTCTCCGGTGGTACGACCCTGCTGCTGACCACGCAGTACCTGGAGGAGGCCGACCATCTCGCGCACGACATCGTGGTCGTCGACCACGGCCATGTCATCGCCCGCGGCACCTCCGACCAGCTCAAGGCCCGCACCGGCGGCGAGCGCGTCGAGGTCGTGGTGCACGAGCGCGAGCTCATCCCCACCGCCCGCGAGGTCCTGACCGGCTTCGGCAAGGGGGAGCTCACCGTCGAGGAGCACACCCGCAAGCTCACCGTGCCCGTCAGCGGCGGCGCCAAGCTGCTGGCCGAGGTCATCCGGGAGCTGGACGCCCGCGGCATCGAGATAGACGACATCGGGCTGCGCCGCCCGACCCTCGACGACGTGTTCCTGTCCCTGACCGGACATGTGGCCGAGGCCGAGGAAGAGAACGGCACAGCCGAGAAGGCGGCCGCCAAGGACCGCCGGCAGAAGAAGGAGGCAGTCAAGTGAGCGCCGTCACGGACGCCGTGCGGGTCGCGCCGACCGGGAACCCCGTCAGCCAGTCGTTCCGCGACTCGATGGTCGTCGCGAAGCGCAATCTGATCCGCATGTCCCGCATCCCGGAGATGATCATCTACGGCCTGATCCAGCCGATCATGTTCGTGGTGCTCTTCACCTACGTCTTCGGCGGTTCCATGCAGATCGGCGGCAGCACCAGCGCCACCGACTACAAGAACTTCCTGATGGCGGGCATCTTCGCGCAGACCGTCACCTTCGCCACCGCCAGTTCCGGCGCGGGCATCGCCGACGACATGCACAAGGGCCTCATCGACCGCTTCCGCTCCCTGCCCATGGCACGCGGTGCGGTCCTGACCGGGCGCACGCTCGCCGACTCGGTGCAGACGGCGCTGACCCTGGTCGTCCTCGCCCTGGTGGCCCTGCTCGTCGGCTGGCGCGTGGGGACGGACGGCACCACGAACGCCGGCAAGGTGCTCGGCGCGTTCGGCCTGCTCCTCCTGCTCGGTTACGCCTTCACCTGGATCGGCGCCCTGATCGGCATGTCGGTCCGCACCCCCGAGGCGGCCACGTCCAGCGGGCTGATCTGGCTGTTCCCGGTGACGTTCATCTCGAACGCCTTCGTGGACACCAGCCACATGACCCCGTGGCTGCGCCACATCGCCGAGTGGAACCCCTTCAGCGCCACGGTGCAGGCTTGCCGTGTGCTGTTCGCGAACCCGGGACAGTCGCCGTCGGACGCCTGGCCCATGGTGCACCCGGTATGGGCCTCGCTGATCTACTCGGCCCTGATCATCGTCATATTCAGGACGCTGGCGGTGCGGAAGTACCGCTCGGCGACCGCCTGACCCGGGAGACGGCTGCGCCCCCGGTGTCAGCAGGACATCGGGGGCGCAGCCGCGGACGCGCCGGTCCGGCCGGGCGTCCGGGGTCTAGCCGTTGTAGGGCTCGGCCTTGAGGATCGTCACGGAGGCCTTCTTGCCGTTGGGCAGTTCGTACTCCGCGTCCTCGCCGACCTTGTGGCCGATCACGCCGGAGCCCAGCGGGGACTGCGGCGAGTACGTCTCGATGTCGGAGCTCGCGTACTCGCGCGAGGCCAGCAGGAAGGTCGTGGTGTCGTCCTCGTCGCCGTCGAAGGCGATCGTGACGACCATACCGGGAGCCACGGCGCCGTCCGCGGACGCCGGAGCCTCGCCAACCTTGGCGTTCTCCAGAAGCTGGGTCAGCTGGCGCACACGGAGCTCCTGCTTGCCCTGCTCTTCCTTGGCCGCGTGGTACCCGCCGTTCTCACGCAGGTCGCCCTCTTCGCGCGCGGCCGCGATCTTGGCGGCGATCTCCGTGCGCGCAGGACCAGACAGGTGCTCCAGCTCGGCCTTGAGCTGGTTGTACGCCTCCTGGGTCAGCCAGGTGACGTTCTCGCTGGTCTGGGTCACAGGTGCTCCTCGTAGGTACTGGGAATACAAAGCATCGCCCTACCCAGAAGAGTGTTCCTTCACGGAAGGGCGAAACCACGAGCCTAACAATTCCGTGGCAGAAGGGGGAGGACATAAGCCATCAGAAATACGTCGGCGCAGGTCACCGCCTACGCATTCCGGCCAGGGAGGGTCGGCGTCAGTCGGCGTGACAGCCGAGGAGCTCCGCCGTGGTGCCCTGGGACGTCGTACGGAGCGTGACGACCTTGTCGATGCGCGTGGCGTGCCCGCCGAAATGGAAGTCGGCCCGGCCCACCTCGGAGCTGTCCGCCGCCTGGGAGCGAAGCGTGCAGTAGCCGCTGGTGCCGGCGTCCTTGCGGACCTCCAGATGCACCTTCACCGCGTTCTTCTGCGCATCGAAGGTGATCACTTCGGCGCTGATCTTGCTCTGGGCGACGTAGTGATAGGCGAAATAGCCGACCAGGGCGAGAAGTGCTGCCGCGAGGACGGCGCCGACGACCTTGAGCTTGCGGTCGGCGCGCTCGTCCGAGGAGCGGCCGTAGCGGCCCTCGGGCAGCTGTGTGCTCGCCGTGCTCATGATCGTCCCCTCGGAAACCGGGTCCAGGAATTTTTCGCCCCCCGGTTCGGTCACTATAGAAGCCGCCGATCGCACCCGAAGACACCGGGGGCGCCGACTTACGAGGATTGAGTCTTGACTGACCAGCTGCGACTGATGGCCGTCCACGCCCACCCCGACGACGAGTCGAGCAAGGGCGCGGCCACCATGGCGAAGTACGTGTCCGAGGGGGTGGACGTGCTGGTCGTGACCTGCACCGGCGGGGAGCGCGGTTCCATCCTCAATCCGAAGCTGCAGGGCGACAAGTACATCGAGGAGCACATCCACGAGGTACGCAAGAAGGAGATGGACGAGGCCCGGGAGATTCTCGGCGTCAAGCAGGAGTGGCTCGGCTTCGTCGACTCGGGCCTGCCCGAGGGCGACCCGCTGCCCCCGCTGCCCGAGGGCTGCTTCGCCCTGGAGGACGTCGACAAGGCGGCCGGCGAGCTGGTGAAGCAGATCCGTTCGTTCCGTCCGCAGGTGATCACCACCTACGACGAGAACGGCGGCTACCCGCACCCCGACCACATCATGACCCACAAGATCTCGATGGTGGCGTTCGAGGGCGCGGCGGACGCCGAGAAGTACCCGGAGGCCGAGTACGGCCCGGCCTACCAGCCGCTGAAGCTCTACTACAACCAGGGCTTCAACCGCCCGCGCACCGAGGCGCTGCACCACGCGCTGCTCGACCGGGGCCTGGAGTCGCCGTACGGGGACTGGCTCAAGCGCTGGAAGGAGTTCGAGCGCGTCGAGCGCACGCTGACCACGCACATTCCGTGTGCCGACTTCTTCGAGATCCGTGACAAGGCGCTGATCGCCCACGCCACGCAGATCGACCCCGACGGCGGCTGGTTCAAGGTGCCGATGGAGATCCAGAAGGAGGTCTGGCCGACGGAGGAGTACGAGCTCGCGAAGTCGCTCGTCGACAGCTCCCTCCCCGAGGACGACCTCTTCGCGGGCATCCGCGACAATGCCTGACATGAGCGCAAGCGTGAGCCTGGCAATGACGCACCTCGTCCCCCTCGCCAAGGAGGTCGACGAGAACAAGGTCACCCCTGGCGTCCTCGGCTTCATCGTGTTCGCGGCGATGGCCCTGGCGGTGTGGGCACTGATGAAGTCCATGAACCGGCACATGGGCAAGGTCAAGTTCAAGGAGTCGGCCGACCGGGACGGCGAGTCGGCGGGGACCTCCGCCGACTCCGAGGCGCGCCAGGGCTGACGCCGATGGGTGCGGGGGTGGCCCCCGGTCAGTGACTGGCCGCCACCGCCACCCCCATCACCTCCCGTGCGTGCCGGCTGGGCACCATGCCCAGGCGCCAGCCCTGCCAGCCGTCGTCCAGATTCACCCCGCGCTCCAGCAGCAGCTGGTACGCCTCCACGTAGTCGTCGAGCTTCTCGTCCCGCAGGGGGTGAGCCGTGCGGGAGAGCTGGGTCAGCTCCTCCTGGGCGACCGCCGTGCCGATCTCCACGCCGCCCGGCGCCGCGTAGGGGAGCAGGGTGCAGCGCAGGAAGCGGGCCCAGTCCTCGCCGCGCCGGTCGCCGTAGGACGTGAACAGGGCCACGGCCTCGTCGCACAGCGTCAGTGCCTGCTGCGTGCGGGCGTTGCCCCCGTCCACCACCGCGAGTTCCAGGCACGTCCACGCCTCGCCGTGGGCCACGCCGATGCGCTGGAAGTCCGCCCGGGCGTCCACCAGGAGCTGGCGGGCGAAGCCGGAGTTCCTGAGCGAGCCCGTCTGGGCCGCCCGCTGGTCCCGGGTGACCCGGGCCGAGTGGTGGCGGGCGCAGGCCAGGCCGTACACGTCGCGCATCCGGGAGAACATCGTCCGCGAGCGCTCCAGTTCGCGGACCGCGTGGTCGAGGTTGCCCGTCTCCTCCAGCGCCTGGCCGAGGTAGTAGACCGTCCACGCCTCCCCGCGCGCGTCCTCGTTGTCGCGGTGCCTGGACGCCGCCTGGCGCAGGCCGTCGACCGCGAGGGACGCGTCGCCGGCGACGAGCCGGGCGCGGGCCAGCTGCGTGAGGGCCCATGCCTCGCCGCGGGCGTCACGGGTGCGGCCGTACCGGTCGAGGGCGGCGCTCAGCTCCGACTCCGCGCGCGGGACGTCGCCCATGCGCAGGGCCAGCTGGCCGAGCTGGAAGTGGGCCCATGCCTCGCCGTGCACGGACTCGCCGTCGTGGTGCAGCACGAGGGATTCGGTGAGCAGGTGCAGCGCCTCGGAGACATGGCCGCGGTCGCGCTCCACCGCGGCCAGGGCGTGCATCGTCCAGGCGCGGTCCGTCGCCAGCTCGGGGGCCGCCTGGAGGTCCAGCGCCTCGCGGAGCTTGTTCGCGGCCTCCGTGAGATTGCCCTGGTGGTGCAGGGTGATGCCCAGGGAGCACAGGGCGCGGGCCGCGCCCGCGTCGTGGTGGGCCTCCATGTAGAGGTCGACCACCGAGGCCAGCGTCGTCCGCGCCTTGTCGAGCTCGCCCAGCTGACGGGCCGCGATGCCCGTGCGCCACTGCACCGAGCGGACCAGCAGGCCCTGGTCCACGGCCTGCGCCAGCTCGCTGATCTCGCCCAGGCGGTAGAGGTCGCCGCGTAGCAGGCAGTAGTCGCACAGCGCGCCGAGCAGGTTCAGCACCGCCGCCTGGTTCACGCCCTCCGCGTGCCGCAGCGTGGAGGTGATGAAGCTCGACTCGTCGTCCAGCCAGCGCAGCGCCTCGTCCAGCGAGGTGAAGCCGTGCGGGCTGAAGCGGTCGGAGCGGGTCGACATGTTGCCGTCGACCAGGCGCAGCACCGAGTCGGCCAGATCGGCGTAGTTCACGATCAGGCGTTCCTGCGCGGCCGTGCGCTCCGCGGGCTCCTCCTCGTCCAGCAGACGGGCGTGGGCGAAGGCGCGCACCAGGTCGTGCAGGCGGTAGCGGTTGCCGCGCACATGGTCGATCAGACCCGCGCGGGACAGCGCCGTCAGATGGCGCGTCGCCTCCGACTCGTCCGTCGCCAGCAGGGAGGCGGCCGCGGCGGCGCCGAGGGACGCGCGGCCGGCGAGGGCCAGCCGGCGCAGCAGCCGGCGGGCCGTCTGCGACTGGTCGGTGTAACGGAGCCACAGCGCGCGCTCGATCGGCTCCACCGGGCCGTAGACCCCGAGATCGGTGGCGAGTTGGCGCGGTGAACGCGGGCCGAGCGACGAGCCGGCGACGGACAGCGCCAGCGGCAGCCCGCCGCACAACTCCCGGATCCGGTCGGCCGAATCGGCGTCGTAGGGGCCGGTGCTGTCCTGCGCCGCCGCCTCCAGCAGCTCCTCCGCGCCCGCCGGGTCCAGTGCCTCGACCGGGAGTTCGTGAAGGTGGGCCTGGAGGTCGGAGGGGAGTTCGAGGGGCTTGCGCGTGGTGACCAGGACCAGGCTGTCGGACCGCTCGGGGACGAGCGTACGGACCTGCTCGGGGTCCAGGGCGTCGTCCAGGACGATCGTCACGGCCAGGCCCGTCAGATGCTGGTGGTACAGCTCGCTCAGCCGCTTGACCTGCTGGTCGGGGGAGGAGCGCTCACGGAACAGCAGCTGTTCGCGGGGCGCGCCGAGCCGGTTCAGCAGGTGCAGCAGGGCGTCGCGGGTGGACAGCGGCGGCTCCTCCGGGTTGCCGCCGCGCAGGTCCACGACGCAGGCGCCGCGGAAGTAGTCCTTCAGGTCGTGCGTGGCGCGCACTGCCAGAGTCGTACGGCCGCTGCCGGGCGGTCCGTGCAGCACCACCACGGTCGGGCGGGTCTCCGTGCTCGCGCGGGCCGCCTGCACCCACTGCCTGATCCGTGCCATCTCCTGCCGCCGGCCGGCGAACGCACCTGCGGGTACCGGGAGTTGGCCGAAGGACTGCGCCAGCACGCTGCGCCCGCGGGCCGCGGCGCTCTTGTCCGTGCCACGCAGCTTGGGCCCCGTCTTCTTCGGGCCGGTGGACGCGGCGAGCACGCGCTGCTGGTCGAGGAACGGGCGGATGCCGCGCACCTCCAGAGCCGTCAGCCACTGAAGCCGCAACTGCTCCGGGCCGCCCGGCTGGCTGGCGGCGCCCGCCCGGTGGTGCGCTGCGGGCAGATGCGAGCCGGCCACCTTGACCACGGTCGCCGCCGCGCCCACCACGCCCACGGTGACGCCGGCGCCGAGTGCCGTGCCCGTGCCGGTGCCGAGGGCAAGGTCGGACACCGCGGCCGTCACGGCGGCAACGGCCGCCACCAGCAGGGGAGTTCCGGCCCCCTCCCTGGCGTATCTCTGGGCGAAGGTGAGCCGGCCGGCCTCCGTCTCGTCGAGTGCGCGCGTGTAGGCGTCGTACTCCTCGGTGGCCGTCTGCGCCATCGCGTCCAGCGCTCCGCGCGAGCGCGACAGCAGGACCGTCCCGTCGGTGCGGCCGCCGGAGCGTCGTACCTCTTCCTCCACGGCCCGTGCCAACAGCCGTTCGGCATCCGCCCGATGACCGTCCCGCATGTCACGTCCCCCTCCGGCGGCAACTCCTTTGGCTAAGAGTGTCCTTCGAGTCGCGCCTGAGCGCGAGAGGGCAACGATCAACGCCGCCTGAAGTCCGCTCGGTTCCGGAACCGGCGGTCGCCCACCGCCAGGAACACACAGACGCAGGCCAGCGCACCCTCGCCCACCGCGCACGCCAGCGCCTGGGCGAGATCGGCTCCCGGTTGCGCCGTCGTTATGTCGAACCACGCGTCCAGCACCGCGACGGCCGCCGTGGCCGAGGCCGTGAGGCGGACCCTCGGGTCATCGCGCAGCCCCAGCAGGGCCGTTGCCGCGCAGCCCACCGCCATCAGGACGTCCAGGCCCGTCCAGGCCAACGACCAGTTCCGCACCTCGGTGCTGGCCGGGAGGGTCAGATCCAGCACCACCATCCACGGCACCAGCAGCACCGCCGCCGCGCCCAGGACGGTCAGCCTCCACCTCTTCAGCAGCGCGGCCACCACGCCCAGCAGAAGCAGCGTCCACAGGAGCAGCAGCTTCGCCTGTGGCTGCTTCCGCGGCGGCCACGCCGGCTTCGTCGAACTCATCAGGCTCCCCCTTCCATTTCCGTTCCTCCACCGTAGATTGCAGAGAAAGTTCTGCAAAGAAAATTCGGCAGATATCAGGGACGTCTCAGGGTTCGCGGAGTTACCGTGACCGCATGACCGACGGTCCTCCGCATCTGACCAGCCTCGAACGCACCGCCCTCTACAAATCCCTCGGCAACCCCCTCCGCCGCCGGATCCTCGAATACCTGGGCCGGCACGGCGAGGCGAACTCCACCGTGCTGGCCAGGGAGCTCGGCGAGAGTTCCGGCACCACCAGCTACCACCTGCGCAAACTCGCCGAGCAGCGGCTCGTGGAGGAGATCCCGGAGAAGTCGGGCGGCCGGGAGCGCTGGTGGCGGGCGCTGCCGTTCAGCCACACCACGCCGGACCCGGCCGCCATGACGCCGGAGGAGTACGCGGCGGCCGAGCACCTCGCCCTGCTGAAGATCGACGTGGACACCGAGCTGTTCCGCCGCGCCCACCAGGAGTACCGCGGTCCGGAGGGCTGGGCGCAGGTGCAGCGGCACGGCACCTGGATGACCCGGGACGAACTCCTGTCGTTCATGCGGGAGTACCACGCCCTCCTCGACCGCCTCGGCCACTCCCGCGAGACGGCACCAGAAGGGGCGCGCCCGGTCAACATGCGTTTCTACGCGGTGCCCGAGCCCGTGGGAGAGTGGAACGGTGAACCGACTGGCCCATGAGACGTCCCCGTACCTCCTCCAGCACGCCGACAACCCCGTCGACTGGTGGCCCTGGTCGACCGAGGCCTTCGACGAGGCCCGCGAGGCGAACAAGCCCGTCCTGCTGAGCGTCGGATATTCGAGCTGCCACTGGTGTCACGTCATGGCTCACGAGTCCTTCGAGGACCGGGCCACCGCCGACTTCCTGAACGAACACTTCGTCAGCATCAAGGTCGACCGCGAGGAGCGACCCGACGTCGACGCCGTCTACATGGAGGCCGTCCAGGCGGCCACCGGCCACGGCGGCTGGCCCATGACCGTGTTCCTCACCCCGGACGCCGAACCCTTCTACTTCGGCACCTACTTCCCGCCCGCCCCCCGCCACGGCATGCCGTCCTTCCAGCAGGTGCTGGAGGGCGTGCGGTCCGCGTGGTCCGACCGGCGGGGCGAGGTGACCGAGGTCGCGGCGAAGATCGTCAAGGACCTCGCCGGCCGGGAGATCTCCTACGGCGACGCGCAGGTCCCGGGCGAGGAGGAGCTCGCGCAGGCGCTGCTCGGCCTCACCCGCGAGTACGACCCGCAGCGCGGCGGATTCGGCGGTGCGCCCAAGTTCCCGCCGTCCATGGTGATCGAGTTCCTGCTGCGCCACCACGCCAGGACCGGCGCCGAGGGCGCCCTGCAGATGGCTGCCGACACCTGCGAGCGCATGGCCCGCGGCGGCATCTACGACCAGCTCGGCGGCGGCTTCGCCCGCTACTCCGTCGACCGCGACTGGGTCGTGCCGCACTTCGAGAAGATGCTCTACGACAACGCCCTGCTCTGCCGCGTCTACGCCCACCTGTGGCGCTCCACCGCCCGCGACGGAGCCGCCGATGAGCTCAGCGAGCTCGCCCGCCGCGTCGCGCTGGAGACCGCCGACTTCATGGTCCGCGAACTCCGCACGAACGAGGGCGGGTTCGCGTCCGCGCTCGACGCCGACAGCGACGACGGGACGGGACGGCACGTCGAGGGCGCGTACTACGTGTGGACCCCGCAGCAGCTCACCGAGGTCCTCGGCGCCGAGGACGCCGAACTCGCCGCCCACTACTTCGAGGTCACCGAGGACGGCACCTTCGAGAACGGCTCCTCCGTGCTGCAACTCCCGCAGCACGAGGGCGTGTTCGACGCAGTGAAGATCGAGAGCATCAAGGACCGGCTGCTCCGGGCCCGCGGCGAGCGCCCCGCCCCCGGCCGCGACGACAAGGTGGTCGCCGCCTGGAACGGCCTCGCGATCGCCGCGCTCGCCGAGACCGGCGCCTACTTCGGCCGCCCCGACCTGATCGAGGCCGCGGTCGGCGCCGCCGATCTCCTCGTACGGCTGCATCTGGACGAGCAGGCCCGTCTCGCCCGCACCAGCAAGGACGGCCAGGGGGGCGCCAACGCGGGTGTCCTCGAGGACTACGCCGATGTCGCCGAGGGCTTCCTGGCGCTCGCGTCCGTCACCGGCGAGGGCGTCTGGCTGGAGTTCGCGGGTTTCCTGCTGGACCACGTCCTGGCCCGCTTCGTCGACCAGGAGAACGGCACCCTCTACGACACCGCCGCCGACGCCGAGAAGCTGATCCGCCGGCCGCAGGACCCCACCGACAACGCCACGCCGTCCGGCTGGTCCGCCGCCGCGGGCGCCCTGCTCGGCTATGCCGCGCACACGGGCTCGGAGCCCCATCGCGCGGCCGCCGAGAAGGCGTTGGGCGTCGTCAAGGCGCTCGGCCCGCGCGTGCCCCGCTTCGTGGGCTGGGGCCTCTCGGTCGCCGAGGCACTGCTCGACGGCCCGAAGGAGGTGGCGGTCGTCGGCCCGTCCCAGGACGACGAGGCGACGAAAACCCTGCACCGCACGGCACTTCTGGGCACGGCGCCCGGAGCTGTGGTCGCCGCGGGGGTCGCGGACGGCGACGAGTTCCCCCTGCTCGCCGGCCGCCCCCTGGTCGCCGGCGCGCCCGCCGCGTACGTCTGCCGCGACTTCACCTGCGACGCCCCGACCACCGACCCGGACCATCTGCGCGCCGCGTTGGGTCGCTGAACGGACAGGAGGGCAGGAGGAGTTGGCGCGGCGCTAGCCGGCGAACTCCTCCAGAGCCCGCTCCACGATGGCCTCCAGCTGTTCGTGGTGGGCGCCCTTCCAGTAGGCCCGACCGCAGTCCTGGCACTGCGCGAAGACGTCGTAGGAACGGTGTGTCCCGCCGTGCAACTGGTCCGCCACCTCCTCCTTGGTGGCCGCCTTCAGCAGGCCGTTGCAGGCGGTGCACCGGGTCCAGGGGCGCAGGTCGGGGCGGAAGCGGTCAAGGACGTCGCGGAGCTGGTCCTCGGGGCGGGTGCTGTAGACGTAGGCCCCGGCCCAGAGTTCGCGGCGGCGCAGCAGGCCCCGGTCGCGGCTGAGCATGACGCGCCGCTCGGCGGCCGAGCGGGCGGCGAGGGCCGGGTCGCCGATGTCCGTCGATTCGTACGCCGTGTCCACGCCGAGCAGGCGCAGCCGGCGGGCGAGGGTGCCGAGATGGACGTCGAGGAGGAAGCGCAGGGGGGCGCCCGGGACGTGCTGGGGCCGCTCGACGGGCCGGACCTCGACGACGTCGCCGGCCCGGGGGACGTACGACGTGGGTACCTCGGCGCCGTTCACCCGCAGTGGGCCGACCTCGGTCAGCGGGACGCCGGTCGACTCGACGACGTGGCCGAGGGTCGAGACGCCGTCGGTGGTGACGGGACTGGCGCCGCGGCGGCGCTCGCTCGCGACGAACAGGGCCAGGCCGGGGGCGAACTCGACGCTGATCTCGGGACCGTTCACCCGGTCAGGATGTCACGGGTGGGGGCGGCGGGCTCAGGGGTTTTCGGTGGGCAGGCCGCGCTCCAGGACGTCCAGGGCGCGGTCCACGAGGCCGTTCAGGTCGCCCTCGAAGCCGTTCTCCGCCCAGTACATGGAGGCCTCCATCAGGCCGCCGATGAACGACATCGCGTAGACGCGGACCTCGAGGCTGTCCGGGTCAAGGCCGTGGCGCTCGGCGACGGCGTCGCGCAGCATGCGTCCGGTCGACGACATGCTCTCGACCATCCGCGAGCGGACGGCGGGGACCTGGACCGCGAGATGCGCCCGCATGCGGGCCACCTCGGGGTCCTCCCGGTCGTTCGCCTCGATGGCCAGGTGCATCACGTGCCGCACCGACTCCATCCACGACTCGCCGGCCGGCCGGGCGCGCAACTCCTCGGCCATCAGCTGGTCGTACTCGTCCGTGAGGACGATGTCCTCCTTGGTCGGGAAGTAGCGGAAGACGGTCGACGGCGACACCTCGGCCCGCTCGGCGATCTGCTCGATCGTCGTGGCGTCGTACCCCTGCTCCTTGATCAGCGCGTACGTCGCCGCACGGATCGACTCGCGGGTCTTGATCTTCTTTCGTTCGCGCAGGCCCAGTGTGGGGCGGTCGGCGGGGGAGAGGGGGGAACGTGCGGCCGTCATGGGGTTCATTGTCGGGCATCCGCCGTCGGCGCCACCATGTCGGGTCCGGCGTCCTGTGCGGTCCGCGCGGGTGCCGTCCGCGGCAGGAACGCCGCCGCCAGCAGCGCCGAGACCAGGGCGGCGACGCCGCACACCAGCAGGACGACGCTCATGCCGTGGACGTACGCGCCGTTCGCGGAGGCGGCGAGGTGGGACGAGTGCACCCGGCCGGCGACCAGGTGCGCGGCGACCACGGAGTCGCCGGCGGTGTCGGCGGCCCGTGCGGGCAGTCCCGTGACGTCGAGCCGGTCGCGGAAGATCCCGGCGAGCAGGCTGCCCAGCAGGGCGATGCCGATCGCGGCACCGACCTGGCGCAGCGTCATGAGCAGGCCCGAGCCGCTGCCGGCCCGGTCGCGGGGCAGGGTGCCGAGGGCGCCGTCCATCGCGGGCACCACGGAGAAGCCGAAGCCGACGCCGGTGATCGACAGCCACAGCGCGACGAAGCCGTAGCCGGAGTCGGCCGTCGTACGGCTGCCGAGCAGCGCGGCGAAGGCCAGCACCACCAGCCCGGCGCTCACCACGGCACGCGCCCCGAACCGGGCGACCACCGGCTGCGCGCCCCGTGCGGCGACCATGAGGCCGCCCATCATCGGCAGCAGCCGCAGACCGGTGCCGAGGGCGTCATGGCCGAGGACGGCCTGCAGGTACGGGGGCAGCACGAACATCAGGCCCGACAGCACGAACATCACCAGGGTCGCGGCGAGCGTGTTGAACAGGAAGCCGCGCTGTCCCAGCAGCGTCATGTCGAGCATGGGGCGCGCCACCCGCCGCTCGCGCAGCACCAGCGTGGTGAGCAGCAGCGCGGCCGCGGCGAACACCGCCAGCACCTGGCCGTCGCCCCAGCCGCGGTCGGGTGCCTCGATGATCGCGTAGATGAGGGCGCCGAGGCCGGTCGCGGTGAGCGCGGTGGACAGGGCGTCGACCTTGGGGGAGGCGGGGTCGCTGGTCTCGGGGAGCAGGAAGACGCAGGCGGCGATGCCGATGGCGGCCATCGGGACGTTGACCAGGAAGACCGAGCCCCACCAGAAGTGGTTCAGCAGCCAGCCGCCGATGATCGGGCCGAGCGGCAGGCCGAGCGCGGAGGCGGCGGAGATGACGCCGACGGCCTTGGTGCGCTCGTCGGCGCCGAACAGCGAGGGCAGCACGGACAGGGCGAGCGGGGTGACCAGGGCGCCGCCGATGCCCATGAACGCACGGGCCGCGACGACCCAGTTCACGTCCCCGGCCAGGGCGCCGACGAGTGAGCCGGCCAGGAAGAGCCCGAGCCCGGCGATCAGCATCCGCCGGCGCCCGAAGCGGTCGCCGAGCAGGCCGGCCGGGAGCATCAGCGCGGCGAAGACGACGACGTAGGCGTCCGCCATCCACTGCTGCCCGCCGGTCGTGGCGCCGAGTTCGGCGGCCATGGTCGGCAGCGCCACGTTGAGGATCGTCATGTCGAAGCCGAGCGTGAGCATGCTCGCGACCAGGGCGCCGAGGGCCCACCAGCGGCGGGGGTCCCGCCGGGTCTCGTCCGAGTGCGTGACAGTAGCCATGAAATGAGAGTAGCTCTCAAAATATAGTTGCTGTCAATCGGTTTCGGCATGCAGAATAGGCATGCAAAATCGGCATGAAAAAGGGCCACGGCTCTCCAGCCGTGGCCCCGGGGTACCGCGCGGGGGCTATCCGTGCTGGTACGCCACCAGCGAGATCCCCACGTAGTGGACGACGAATGCGGCGAGCGTGAGCGAGTGGAAGACCTCGTGGAAGCCGAACCAGCGCGGGGAGGGGTTCGGCCGCTTGAGGCCGTAGATCACGCCGCCCGCGCTGTAGAGGAGGCCGCCGACGATCACCAGGACCAGCACCGCGATGCCGCCGGCGCGCATGAAGTCGGGCAGGAAGAAGACGGCCGCCCAGCCCATGGCGATGTAGCAGGGGGTGTAGAGCCAGCGCGGGGCGCCGACCCAGAAGACGCGGAAGACGATCCCCGCGAGCGCCGCACCCCAGATCCCCCACAGCAGCCACTGACCCTTCGCCCCCGGCAGGAGCAGCATGGTCAGGGGGGTGTAGGTGCCCGCGATGATCAGGAAGATGTTGGCGTGATCGAGGCGGCGCAGAATGCCGTCCATGCGCGGGCTCCAGTTGCCCCGGTGGTAGAGCGCGCTCACGCCGAACAGCAGGCAGGCCGTCAGGGCGAAGATGCCGCAGGCGATGCGTCCCCGGGGTGACTCCGCGAGGGCGGTGAGCACCAGGCCCGAGACGAGGGCGGCCGGGAACATAGCGAGGTGCAGCCAGCCGCGCAGCTTGGGTTTGATCGGCTCGGCGAACTGCTGGGCGTGCTGCTTGATCTGGTGCGGCAGTGAGGGCCCGTCGGAAGCGCGGCCGGCGGCCGGCGAGTCCGAGGGCACGTCGGGGACAGGCGCTGTCATGCCCGGCATCGTACCTACGGAACCGTAAGTTGCAGATGAGTGCGGCCCCAGAACCGGTCAAGAGTGGCCATCGTCTCACGGGAGTTGACCATCCCGCACCGCGCAAAGAAACAGTCACTTGAACCCTAGGTGCACGCAAATAAACGCGCCGTGCACGAATGGCACGTGACGATCCCCACTCCGCTCACCTGTGAGGCCCTCTGGACATATGGGCACTCGCGTCGGATGATCAAATGAGTGCGGTCGGCACCGGATGAGCGCTGAAGATCCAGACAGAAGCATCCGGGTCGCAGCCCCCACGGGGCCTCCCAAATCAACAAATCCCTCATTTAGGAGCAATCGTGGCGCGCGACAACGCGGCTCCCACCGTCGTTCCCACCAACCACAAGGAACTGATCTCGTGGGTCAACGAGATCGCAGAACTGACCCAGCCGGACAACGTGGTCTGGTGTGACGGATCCGAGGCCGAGTACGAGCGTCTGTGCGAAGAGCTCGTCGCGAAGGGCACCTTCAAGAAGCTCGACCCGATCAAGCGCCCCAACTCGTACTACGCGGCCTCCGACCCGTCCGACGTCGCGCGCGTCGAGGACCGGACCTTCATCTGCTCCGAGAAGGAGGAGGACGCGGGCCCGACCAACCACTGGAAGGCCCCGGCGGAGATGCGGGAGATCTTCCAGGGCGAGAAGGGCGTCTTCCGCGGCTCGATGAAGGGCCGGACGATGTACGTCGTCCCGTTCTGCATGGGTCCGCTGGGCTCCGACCTCTCCGCGATCGGCGTCGAGATCACCGACTCCGCCTACGTCGCGGTGTCCATGCGCACGATGACGCGCATGGGGCAGCCGGTCCTCGAGGAGCTCGGCTCCGACGGCTTCTTCGTCAAGGCCGTCCACACCCTCGGCGCTCCGCTGGCCGAGGGCGAGCAGGACGTCCCGTGGCCGTGCAACTCCACCAAGTACATCTCGCACTTCCCCGAGGACCGCGAGATCTGGTCCTACGGCTCCGGCTACGGCGGCAACGCCCTGCTCGGCAAGAAGTGCTACGCCCTGCGCATCGCCTCCGTCATGGCCCGTGACGAGGGCTGGCTCGCCGAGCACATGCTGATCCTCAAGCTGACCCCGCCGCAGGGCGGTTCGAAGTACGTGGCCGCGGCCTTCCCGTCCGCGTGCGGCAAGACCAACCTCGCCATGCTGGAGCCCACGATCTCCGGCTGGACCGTCGAGACGATCGGCGACGACATCGCCTGGATGCGCTTCGGCGAGGACGGCCGCCTCTACGCCATCAACCCCGAGGCCGGCTTCTTCGGCGTCGCTCCCGGCACCGGTGAGCACACCAACGCCAACGCGATGAAGACGCTGTGGGGCAACTCGGTCTTCACCAACGTCGCGCTCACCGACGACAACGACGTGTGGTGGGAGGGCATGACGGAGGAGACTCCGGCCCACCTGACGGACTGGAAGGGCAACGACTGGACGCCGGCCTCCGAGACCCCGGCCGCGCACCCCAACGCCCGCTTCACCACCCCCGCCGCGCAGTGCCCGATCATCGCGCCCGAGTGGGAGGACCCGAAGGGCGTGCCGATCTCGGCGATCCTCTTCGGCGGCCGCCGCGCCACCGCGGTCCCGCTGGTGACGGAGTCCTTCGACTGGAACCACGGTGTCTTCCTCGGAGCCAACGTCGCGTCGGAGAAGACCGCCGCCGCCGAGGGCAAGGTCGGCGAGCTGCGCCGCGACCCCTTCGCCATGCTGCCGTTCTGCGGCTACAACATGGGCGACTACATGGGTCACTGGGTCGACGTCGCCAAGGGCAAGGACCAGTCGAAACTCCCGAAGATCTACTACGTCAACTGGTTCCGCAAGGACGACGAGGGCAAGTTCGTCTGGCCCGGCTTCGGCGAGAACAGCCGTGTCCTGAAGTGGATCGTCGACCGCCTCGACGGCAAGGCCGAGGGCGTCGAGAGCCCGATCGGCATCCTGCCGACGAGGGAGGCCCTCGACACCAACGGTCTCGAACTGTCCGACTCCGACCTGGACTTCCTGCTCACGGTCGACAAGGAGGTCTGGCGCGAGGAGGCCGCCCTGGTCCCCGAGCACCTCAACACCTTCGGCGACCACACCCCGAAGGAGCTGTGGGACCAGTACCGCGCGCTGGTGGAGCGCCTGGGCTGAGACCCGCTCCTCGCACAAAGCTCCGCGGCCGGCACGGATGTGCCCTGACCAGTGATCGTCACGGCCGGCCGCGGTGACAGCCGGCGAGGCTCCGTACAACGGCGTACGGAGCTGTGGGCCCGTTGTCGCGTTCCCGTCCGCCCCGACGGGTAGGCGACGGCGGGCCCTCGCCCGTTCCTGTGCCCTAACGGCTGCCGAGGAGTGCGGAGAGCGTGCCGGTGAAGGCGGACGCCGAGTGGTCGGCGTGTGCGCGCAGCCGCGTGGCGACGGCCTCGGCGCCACCACCCTCCACGAGCCGGAGGATCCGGTCGGCCCGGCGCTCCTGGCCCTCGGGGGTGTCGGGCAGCGTGGACAGGTAGAAGTCCTCCGCGTCGTAGGCGAGATGGAACACGTGCTTCTTCACCTCGCTCAGCGTCCAGTAGTCGTCGTGGGTCCGCGGCACCGGCTCGGGAGCGCCCACGCACACCACCGGGGTGCCGGCGCCCCACGCGTTGACGCACAGGTGGTAGGTGTCGGTGATGACCAGCCGGTAGCGCGGGAGGACCCGCAGCAGGTCGCCGACGGTGTGGCCGCCCGGGCGGGGCGCGAGGTGCGCGACCTGGGGCGGGACGTCCCGGTCGAACCAAGGCAGCCATTCGAGCGGGGCGCCGAAGCGTTCGGAGAGGCCCTCGCAGAAGGCGGGCAGCCAGTCGGGGATCTTCGTACGGGCGCCGAGGAACACCCCGATCGCGCCGCCGTCCGGGACCTGTTCGGACCACCGCGTCGCCGGGAGGTGGTCCAGGTCGCCCGGGCGGGAGAGCAGTGCCGCGTCCGAGGCGAAGTACTCGTTCGTACGGTCGCCGCGCAGGAGCGCGATCTTGGCCGCCGACAGCGGATCGCGCATCCAGACGCGGTGGCTGCGGGTCATCAGGCGGGAGAAGAGCGGGCCGAACTCCTTGTCCTCGTAGTCGGACTGGGAGTTGTGCAGGATCGTGCCCCCGTAGCTGAGGGTCCGGCCGAGGACCTCGTCCGGCTGGTCCGCCAGCAGCAGGGTCCGGTTCAGCAGGGCGCGGGCGGCGTCGCGGTCCTCGGCGATGCCGAAGTCCAGCAGGCGGTTCGTGGCGTCCTGCGCCATGTAGTGCCGTGTGTGCAGGAAGTCGCCCCAGAAGACGACCGCGTCGTGGTCGCGGAGTTCGCCGAGGTGCTCGGGCAGGGAGCGGAAGCGGAACGGGAAGTCCGTGCCCTCGGCGGACGCGCGCAGCGGCACGGTCTCCGGCACGTGCAGCGTGTACCAGGTCGGGTCGATCCCGGGGCCCATGCGCCGCAGCAGGGACTCGAGGGCCAGGTCGACGGTCAGCATGCCGGTGTTGCGGTACCCGATGTTGGGCGCCGTGATGACGGCGACGCGTGTCATGTCTTCGTTTCCCCCAGCCGTGGCCGGCGCCACGCGGCGTGACGCGGATCTCCGGCCAACGTACACATCGCCGCCGGTCGGGGGGCGGCCCGCCCCCGCGCGAGCGGGCGGAACGAGCCGGTTCATGGCGCCCGGTCCGCGCGTCTCTGCGGGTGCACGCGGACCGGGGCCGTTTCGGGGAGCCTCGTGGGGCTCAGTGCGACGCGAGTTCGTGGGGCTCCAGGGCCGCCGCGTGCACGTCCATCTGCTCGGCGGCGAGGATCGCCGCGGCGGTGTCGGCGCGGGAGGCCGCGACGACGAGTGCGCGCCCCGCCAGGGCGTGCGCCCGGCGGTGCAGGGTGGCGGGTTCGGCCTCGGCGACCTGGCCGGTGACCGCACGGACCGGCGGGTGGCCTCCCCGCAGCCGGGCCACCTGGGCGGTGAGCCGCTCGGCCGCGCCGTCCAGGTCCGCGGACGGGGCGGCGCCGCGCAGTTCGTCCGTGACGGCGAGCAGCGCCGCGAGATGACCCGCGAGCTGGATGTCCAGCTCTTCCTCACGGGACCGGTGGGGGAAGTCGGAGGTGGTGCCGGCCATCGTGCTGTGGACCGACTTGGTGCGGATCGGTTCGTACATGGATGGCCTCCTGTGCTGCCAGGAAACCATCTTAGCTTAGATTCCGTCTAATGTTGAGCGAAGCGAAAAGATCTACGGCTGGCCGTAGCCGTCCAGGAAGGTCCCGATCCGGGTGATCGCATCGCGCAGATCCCCGACCGTCGGCAGGGTCACGACCCGGAAGTGGTCGGGCTCGCTCCAGTTGAACCCGGTGCCCTGCACGACCATGATCTTCTCGCGGCGCAGCAGGTCCAGGACCATCTGCCGGTCGTCCCTGATCTTGAAGACCTTGGGGTCGAGGCGCGGGAAGAGGTACAGCGCGCCCTTCGGCTTCACGCAGCTCACCCCCGGGATCTGGGTGAGCAGCTCGTAGGCGACGTCCCGCTGCTCCTTCAGGCGCCCGCCCGGCAGCACCAGGTCGTTGATCGTCTGGCGCCCGCTCAGTGCGGCGACCACGCCGTGCTGTCCCGGCATGTTGGCGCACAGGCGCATGTTGGCGAGGATCGTCAGGCCCTCGATGTAGGAGTCCGCGTGCGCGCGCGGCCCGGAGATCGCCATCCAGCCGACCCGGTAGCCCGCCACCCGGTACGCCTTCGACATGCCGTTGAAGGTGAGGGTCAGCAGGTCCGGGGCGACCTTCGCGGTCGGGGTGTGCGTGGCGCCGTCGTAGAGGATCTTGTCGTAGATCTCGTCCGAGCAGACCAGCAGGTTGTGGCGGCGGGCGATGTCGGTGAGCCCCTTGAGCATCGCCTCGTCGTAGACGGCGCCCGTCGGGTTGTTGGGGTTGATGACGACGATGGCCTTGGTGCGGTCGGTGACCTTGCGCTCGACGTCCGCGAGGTCGGGCATCCAGTCGGACTGCTCGTCGCAGCGGTAGTGCACGGCCGTGCCGCCGGAGAGCGAGACGGCGGCGGTCCACAGCGGGTAGTCCGGCGACGGTACGAGGACCTCGTCGCCGTCGTCGAGCAGGCCCTGCATGGCCATCACGATCAGCTCGGAGACGCCGTTGCCGACGAAGACGTGCTCGACGTCCGTCTCGATGCCGAGGGTCTGGTTGTGCATGACGACCGCCCGGCGTGCGGCCAGCAGGCCCTTCGCGTCGCCGTAGCCGTGCGCCGACGAGACGTTGCGGAGGATGTCCTCCAGGATCTCGGGCGGGCACTCGAAGCCGAACGCCGCCGGATTGCCGGTGTTCAGCTTGAGAATGCGGTGACCGGCCGCCTCCAGCCGCATCGCCTCCTCGAGCACCGGGCCCCGGATCTCGTAACAGACGTTGGCGAGCTTGGTCGACTGGATCACCTGCATGTCTGGGAGCTTACGGCCCGGTTGCGCATCCTGGTCCGTGTTTTCCACCACGTGAGACGCGGCGTTTGTGCTGTTATCGCCGGTAGCTGTCACAGGAAACCCCTGCGTCTCTACAATTCCCTCCCATGTCAGGAGCGGACGAGCGCGAGAAGGGGACGTACGGGGCGCGGGCCGCGTACCTCCCGGAGAGTGACCCCCAGGGTCCGCCGAACGTGTTCCATCCGCAGCCCGAACCGCCCCCCGGGTACGACGGCTACGCGGACCCGGCGGCGGCGCACGGCTGGGAGGACAACGCGTTCGACGAGACGGCCCAGCTGCCCCGGATGCCGGACGAGGCGCCGTGGGACGACCCGTCTCCGGCCGGCCGGGGCCGGCATTCCCGGCACGGACGCGACGCCCGACGCTCGTCGCGGGCAGCGTTCCTCGCCGCGGCGGTGGGGGCGGTGGCCCTGGTGGCCGTGATCGCCGGGTTCGCCTTCTCGGGGTCGTCGTCAGGCGGGTCCGACGACAAGCGCACGGGGCCGACGGCCCCGGACTCCGCGGCCACGGGCGCGAAGTCGTCCGGCGGGGCGTCCGCGAGCGCCGGCGCGTCCCCGGGCGTCGGTGGGCCGTCCGGGGCGGCGTCGGTGAGCGCGTCGACGACCGACTCGGTGACGGGCGGGAGCAGCACGCCCTCGCCGCGTACGTCGTCCTCCACGAGCACCGCGCCGACGCCGAGCCCCAGCGCGACGAGCAGTACCCCGGGCCGGGGCAACTCCGGCGTCGGTCCCGGTCGCGGGCACGGCGGCGGCAAGAAGGCCTGACGCCTCGGCGGCAAGAAGCCCTGACGCCTCCGGAACCCGCCCGGTCCCCAACCCGTCTTTCCCGGTGCGCAGTTCGGCCCGTTCGGCGCGGCCCCTTTTTCCCGCGCCCCCCGCGGGTCCGAAACGACTCCTTGCCCCGCCATGCCCTTCCCCTCACAATGCACATGTCAAATCTATGGGCGGCCGGAAGATCTCCGGTCGCCCAAGTCGCAGGAGAGGACCCCCACATGAAGAAGCCTCTCGGCGCCGCGCTCTTCGCCCTGGTGATAGCCGGGGCGGGCGCGGCACCAGCGGTCGCGGCCCCGGTGCCCACCGAAGGCGCCGCCGCGCCCGCCGTCAGGGCCGTCAACTTCGCCGGCACCGTCTCGCTCAGCAACTGCTCGGGCTCCGTCGTCCGCTTCCCCAACTCCGCGGACAGCGACCCGGCGCTCGTCATGACCAACGGCCACTGCCTGGAGACCGGGTTCCCGGAGCCAGGCGAGGTCATCACCGGCCAGTCCTCCAGCCGCAGCTTCGGGCTGCTGAACTCCTCCGGCAGCAGGGTCGCCACGCTCCGGGCCAACCAGGTCGTCTACTCGACCATGACCGACACTGACGTCACGATCTACCGCCTGACCACCACCTACGCGGCGATCAAGAGCTCGTACGGCATCAGCCCGCTCACCGTGCAGAACACGCATCCGACCGCCGGCACCGCCATCACGGTCGTCTCCGGCTACTGGAAGCGGACGTACGCCTGCAACGTGGACGGCTTCGTCTACCGCCTCAAGGAGGGCGACTGGACCTGGAAGGACTCGGTCCGCTACACCTCCGCCTGCCAGACCATCGGCGGCACCTCGGGCTCGCCCGTGATCGACAACGCCACCGGCAAGGTCGTCGCCGTCAACAACACCGGCAACGAGGACGGCGAGCGCTGCACCGAGAACAACCCCTGTGAGGTCGACGAGAACGGCAACGTGACCGTCCGCAAGGGCATCAACTACGCCGAGGAGACCTACCAGATCCCCGCCTGCTTCGGCACCGGCAACAAGCTCGACCTGAGCGCCTCCGGCTGCGTCCTGCCCAAGCCGTAGCCACGCGGAGCCGAAGGGCGGGCCGTCACACGGGACTGCGACGGACCGCCCGCCCCGCCAGCACGTCCGTACGCCGCCCGTCCTCGATCACGAACTGCCCGTCGACGAGGACGTGGGGGATGCCCGTCGGCAGCGCCCGCGGATTCTCGTACGTCGACCCGGCCGCCACCGTCCGCGGGTCGAACAGGACCAGGTCGGCCCGGTGACCCTCGCGGACCAGGCCCCGGTCCGGCAGCCGCAGCCGGGCGGCGGGCCGGGACGTGAGGTGCGCGACGCACTCCTCCAGCGACAGCACGCCCAACTCCCGTACGTAGTGCCCGAGATACTGCGGGAAGGTGCCGTACGCGCGCGGGTGCGGCTTCGCGCCCTGGAGGATGCCGTCCGAGCCGCCGGTGTGGACGCGGTGGCGCATGATCGCCCGCACGTTCTCCTCGTGGCCCACATGCTGCAGGATCGTCGGGCCCAGCCGGTCCTGGACCAGCAGGCGGTGGGCCGTGGCCCAGGGGGACTCGCCGCGCAGGTCCGCCGACTCCTGGACGGTCCGGCCGACGAAGTCGCCGAGCCCCGGATCGCTCACGCCCGAGATCTCGATCGTGTCCCACTCGATGGGCACGCCGTGGCAGCCGTCCGAGCCGACGACCTCCAGGTCGTGCCGGATGCGTGCCGCCGTCTCCTCGTCCGCGAGCCGCTTCAGGATCGCCTCCGGGCCGCCCTCGCTCGCCCAGCTCGGCAGCATCGCCGCGAGCGTCGTGCAGCCCGGCGTGTAGGGGTAGGTGTCGAGGGTGATGTCGGCCCCGGCCGTCAGCGCCTCGTCCAGCAGGGCCAGCAGCTCCGGCGCCCGGCCCTTGTTCACGCCGAAGTTCATGGTGGCGTGCGCCAGATGGAGCGGGCAGCCCGCCTCCCGGCTCAGCTCGACCATCTCCTGGTACGCCTCAAGTGCCCCGGCGCCGTAGGAGCGGTGGTGCGGGCAGTAGTAGCCGCCGTACGACGCCACCACCCGGCACAGCTCCGTCAGTTCGGCGTCCTTGGCGTACATGCCGGGCGTGTACGTCAGTCCGGACGACATGCCGATCGCGCCCTGCTCCAGGCCCTCGGCGACCAACTGCCGCATACGGTCGAGTTCCTGGGGTGTCGCGTCGCGGTCGTCCCAGCCGACGGCGAGCATGCGGACCGTGCCCTGGGGGATCAGGTACGCGGCGTTGACGGCGATCCCGCGGTCCAGCCGGTCCAGGTACTCGCCCACCGAGCGCCAGTCGAAGTCGATGTCGTCGCCGTAGCCGTTCCAGCCCGTGATCGCGCGGCGCACCTCGGCGAGCGTGCGGTCGTCGACGGGTGCGTACGACAGACCGTCCTGGCCCAGCACCTCCAGGGTGACGCCCTGCGCGGCCTTGGCGCTGTGGTCCGGGTCGCGCAGCACGGCGAGGTCGCTGTGGGCGTGCATGTCGATGAAGCCGGGGCAGAGGACCAGCCCCTCCGCGTCCAGCTCCCGCATGGCCTTCGGGCGCTGGCAGCCCGCCGCCGCGGCCTCCTTGACGATGGACACGATCCGGCCGCGGTCGACCACCACGTCCGCGCGGTAGGACGGCGCACCGCTGCCGTCCACCACGTCCGCATCCCGGATGACGAGCTGCTCCACGACTCCTCCTGATCCTGATCCTGATCCGGTCCTGCCCCGGTGCTGCTCCTAGAAGAACGTGCGGATGTAGTCGACGACCGTGCCGTCCGCCTCGACCAGCGGGATCAGCTGCCACTTGTCGAACGACGTGCACGGATGCGACAGACCCATCCCCACCCAGTCTCCGACCTCCAGGTCCGCCCCGTCACCGGTCCGCAGCCAGGCGTGCTGGTCGGACAGGCCGGTCACCGTGATGCCGGCCGCCGGGCGCTCGGCGCCGTCCGCGTGCACGACCTGGGCGAAGGGGAGGTCCAGGTCGTAGGCGGCGTCCCGCTTGCCCGCGTTGGCGAAGGCCTGCCCGGGCGAGGGCCGCGAGACCACCTGCGCCCACAGCCGGAACGCGGGCTCCAGGGCGCCTTCCTCGGGGACCCGGTTGAAGGGCGTCACCTCGCGGTAGTGCCCGTCGTCGTGCGAGACGTACGCACCCGAGCGCAGCAACTTCAGCACGGGGGCGGAGAGTTCGGGGATCTCGGCGAACACGTCGGCCACCGCGTCGAACCAGGCGCTGCCGCCCGCGCTGACGACGATCTCGTCCAGCCCCGCGAACCGTCCCGCCTTGTCGAAGTCGGCGGCGAGCGCGGTCAGCCGCCGCAGCCACGCGTGCACCCGCTCCGGGTCGGCCTGCGGGACCTCGCCCTCGTAGCCCGCCACGCCCACCAGCCGCAGCGTGCGGGTGCCGGCCACCGCGTCCGCGACGGCAGCGCACTGCGCCTCCGTGCGGACGCCGGTACGGGCGCCCTCGCCGGCGCCCAGCTCCACGACGACGTCCAGCGGGCGCGAGGCGCCCTGCAGCGCCGCGTCCATCAGTTCCACGCCGCGCACGGAGTCGACGTAGCAGACGAAGCGGAAACCGGGGTCCGCGTCGAGCTCGGCGGAGATCCACCTCAGGGCCGCGGCGTCGACGAGCTCGTTGGCGAGGAAGACCCGCTCGACGCCGAACCGCCGTGCCACGCGCACCTGATGGGGGACGGCGAGGGTGATGCCCCAGGCGCCGCGCTCGATCTGCTGCCGGAACAGCTGCGGCGCCATCGAGGTCTTGCCGTGCGGGGCGAAGGCGAGGCCGTGACGGGTCGCGTACGTCTCCATGAGCGCCAGGTTGTGCTCCAGGCGCTCCGCCGACAGGGCGAGGACCGGGGTCGCGAAGCCGCCGGTGAAGAGGTTGCGGCGCTGGGCGGCCAGCTCGCCCACGGTCAGCCCCTCCGCGTCCGGCGGGAGGCCCTTGAAGCGGTGGTCGACGCGTTCCTCGGCGAGGCGGGCGAGGGCTTCGGTGCCCATGGGACCTCCCTGATCAGGTGTATTGCACAAATTGCAACGGTCATTGCATATACCGCTTACCGCTGTCTAACATCTCGGCCAACGTGGGGTCAACGGAGCCGTCTCGCTGCACCCGCCCGCCATCACACCGAGGAGCCACGACGATCGTGACCGCGACCGGACCCTGCAACGCCCTCGACGCCGGCGATCCCGTCGACGTCGTCACGCTCGGCGAGTCCATGGTCACGTTCCTGCCCACCACGTCCGGGCGCCTCGCCGACGTTCCCTCCTTCGATCGCGGGATCGGCGGGGCCGAGTCCAACGTCGCCTGCACGCTGGCCGCCGCCGGGCACTCCGCGCGCTGGGTGAGCAGGGTCGGCGCCGACGGGTTCGGCGACCACCTGGTCGAGGCGATCGGGGCCCACGGCGTCGACGTCGGCGCCGTGCACCGCGATCCGGACCGCCCCACCGGCATCTACTTCCGCACGGCCGGCGACCGCTCGACGGACGCCCACGAGGTCGCGTACTACCGCGCCGGGTCCGCCGCGTCGGCGATGTCCGTCGAGAACACGGATCTGCAGGCGGTGCGGGCGGGGCGGGTGCTGCACCTGTCCGGGATCACGGCGGCGTTGTCCTCCGACTGCCTGGGCCTGATGCGCGAGCTGACCGCGCGCCGGCCCGGGCGGCCGCTGGTGTCCTTCGACGTGAACTACCGGCCGGCGCTGTGGGCCGACGCCGACGGATCGGGCGTGCTGCTGGACCTGGCGCGGGCGAGCGACCTCGTCTTCGTGGGGGAGGACGAGGCGGAGGACGCCTGGGGCATCACCGGCGGACCGGGGGCGATCCGGGACGCCTTGCCCGAGCCGGCGGTGCTGGTGGTGAAGCAGGGGGCGCGGGGCGCGACGGCGCTGACCGGTCCCCGGACGCCCGTGCCGCCCGCGACGGTTCCCGACCCGGATCACGGCGACGCCTCGCAGGCGCCGGGCCATGAGGCCGGACTCCGGGCCACGGCGCCCGGCGCGGTCCCCCCGCCGCCCGTGCCGCCCGCGCCGCCCGCGGCGGCCCCCGGCCCGGGCGCGGCACAGGAGACCGTCACCTTCGTCCCGGCCCTCGAGGTCGACGTCGTGGCAACGATCGGCGCCGGCGACGCCTTCGCCGCCGGTTTCCTCTCCGCCACCCTGCGCGGGCTCCCCGTGCGCGACCGGCTGCGGCACGGGCACCTCATGGCCGCCGCCGCCCTCACCGTCCCCGGAGACCTGGCCCCGCCCCCCGCCCGCGATCACGCGGACCGACTCGCCGACCTCGACGACGACGCGTGGGGGACACTTCGACTCGGCCCCGGCTGGACGAAGGCCGCCGACCGGGGCGACGAGGAGGTACGTACGTCATGAGCCAGACCGTCGACCGCGCGCTCAGCATCCTGCCGCTGCTCGCCGAGGGGCCCGCCGACCTCGGCCAGGTCGCCGACCGGCTGGGCGTGCACAAGTCCACGGCCCTGCGCCTGCTCCGGACGCTGCACGAGCACGGTCTCGTCTACCGCCAGTCCGACCAGCGCTACCGCCTCGGCGCGCGCCTCATCGCGCTCGCCCAGGAGGCCATGGAGAACCTCGACATCCGCGAGATCGCCCACCCCCACCTCATGCGCCTCAACGAGCAGTGCGGGCACACCGTCCATCTCGCGGTGTACGAGGAGTCCGAGGTCCTCTACATCGACAAGGTGGAGAGCCGCTACCCGGTCCGGATGTACTCGCGGATCGGCAAACCGGTGGCGATCACCGTCGCGGCGGTGGCGAAGCTGCTGCTCGCCGACCTGCCCGAGGGGGAGCGCCGAGTGCTCGCCGAGAAGCTCGACTACCCCATGTACACGGCCCGGTCCACCCCCAACGCGCCCGCGTTCCTGCGGGAGTTGGAGAAGGTGCGCGACCAGGGCTGGGCCACCGACCTCGGCGGCCACGAAGAGTCCATCAACTGCGTCGGCGCGCCCATCCGCGGCGCCGACGGCCGGGTCGTCGCCGCGATGTCGGTCTCCGCGCCGAACGTCGTCGTCACCGCCGACGAACTCCTCACCCTGCTCCCCCTGGTGCGCCGCACGGCGGACGCGATCAGCGGCGAGTACTCCGGCAGGACGCCTGTGAAGGACACCATATGAACCGCACGAAGTACATGAAGGGCACGGCATGACCGAGAAGATCGCGCTCACCCCCAGGACGCACACCACCCCGCCCGCGAAGTTCTCCCACGGCGTCAGGAAGGGCAACATCCTCCAGGTCGCCGGCCAGGTCGGCTTCCTGCCCGCCGAGGAGGGCAAGCCCCCCACGCCCGCCGGCCCCGCTCTGCGCGAGCAGACCCTCCAGACCCTCGCCAACGTCAAGGCGATCCTGGAGGAGGGCGGCGCGAGCTGGGACGACGTGATGATGATCCGCGTCTACCTGACGGTCGTGGACCACTTCGCCGAGATGAACGCCCTCTACAACACCTACTTCGAGGAGCAGGGCCTCACCCAGCCGCCCGCCGCGCGCACGACGGTCTACGTCGGTCTGCCCGCGGGGCTCCTCATCGAGATCGACGCGCTGGCCGTACTCGGCTGACGCCGCCTCGAACTCCGCACCTCGTACGTCCTCACGGCGCGGCGCCCCTCACCCCCGGGGTGCCGTGCCGCGATCCCCCCTGCCCGAAAGCACCATGCCCTTACGCAGAGGACCACCCACATGTCCCTCCCGCTCGCCGCGGACGCACCCGCCGCCCCACCCCACACAGGCGGCCTGCTCCTGCTGATCGACGGCACGGCCGGTCTGCTCACGGTCGCCGCCATCGGCATCGCGCTCCTCCTCTTCCTGATCATCAAGGTCAGACTCCAGCCGTTCGTCGCCCTGCTCGCCGTCTCCATAGCCGTCGGCCTGATGGCCGGACTGTCGGTCACCGAACTCTTCGGCACGGTCCAGCGCTCGGACGCCGTCTCGACCATCGAGACCGGCATGGGCGGCATCCTCGGCCATGTCGCGATCATCATCGGCCTGGGCACCATGCTCGGCGCGATCCTCGAAGTCAGCGGCGGCGCCGAGGTGCTGGCCTCCCGCCTGCTGAACCTCTTCGGCGAACGCCGGGCCCCGCTCGCCATGGGTCTCACCGGCCTGATCTTCGGCATACCGGTCTTCTTCGACGTCGGCATCTTCGTGCTCGCGCCGATCGTCTACGCCGCCGCCAAGCGCTCCGGCAAGTCGATCCTGCTGTACTGCCTGCCGCTGCTCGCGGGCCTGTCGATGACCCACGCCTTCCTGCCGCCGCATCCGGGACCGGTGGCCGCCGCCGGACTGCTCCACGTGCAGCTCGGCTGGATCATCCTGATGGGCGTCGTCTGCGGCATCCCCGCGGTGCTGGCCGCCTGGGTGTTCTCCGCGTGGATCGGCCGCCGCATCTTCGTGCCCGTGCCGCAGGACATGCTGGAGGCCGCCGAGGAGGCCAAGGCCGCCGTCGTCGACGAGCAGCGGGAGCAGGGCGTGCAGCCGCGCGAGGAGCCCGTGTCGCTGGGCGTCGTCCTCGGCATCATCGGCACGCCGCTGATCCTGATCCTCGCGGCCACCTTCTCCTCCATCGCCCTCGACCCCTCCACGGGCCGCTCGGTGATCGAGTTCTTCGGCCACCCCTTCGTCGCCCTGACGATCGCGCTGCTGCTGGCGTACTACCTGCTTGGCATCCGCCGGGGCTGGTCCCGCAGGTCCCTGGAGACCGTCTCCACCGCCTCGCTCAAGCCGGTCGGCAACATCCTGCTGGTGGTCGGCGCCGGCGGTGTCTTCGGCGCGATCCTCAAGGCGAGCGGAGTCGCACAGGCCCTCTCGGACACCTTCCACGACGTGGGCCTGCCGGTGCTCGTCCTCGCCTACCTGATCTCCCTCGTCCTGCGGGTCGCCCAGGGCTCGGCCACGGTCGCCATCGTCACCACGGCCGGTATCGTCGCCCCCCTGCTCGCCGAGGGTCACCACTCCCAGGCCTTCGTAGCCCTGGTCATCATGGCCATCTCCGCGGGCTCCATCTTCGCCTCGCACGTCAACGACGGCGGCTTCTGGATGGTGGCGAAGTACTTCGGCATCAGCGAACGGGACACGCTGAAGACGTGGACGGTGCTGGAGTCGGTGCTGTCGGTGGCCGGGTTCGCGGTGGCCGCGGTGGTCAGCCTGTTCGTCTAGGCGGGTTCGTCCGGGCGCGCGTGTAGGCGTCTGATAACGAAGTTGGGGGCGGCTGTGTCCGGCACAGGATCTTCGACCATACTGCCCGCTGTGGAGCAGCGCATAGGATCGAGCAGCCAGCCCCTGAAGGGGGAGCCCGTGACGGGTGCCGGGTTCGACCCGGCCTTCATTCCCGGGCTCACCCCACCCGTGTCCGAGGAGCCGGAGGAGGCCGAGGCGGAACGCCCCGAGGCCGAGACCGCGGCTGAGGACGCGGACGCCGGCGACGTGTCCGGGGAGACCGGAGCCGAGGCCGGGGCGCGGGAGCCGGCCTCGGGTGAGGACGGGGACGGGGACGGGGACGAGGAGAGCCCCGAGGGCCCCGTCTTCGAGGCCGCCGACCGCCGCGCGAAGATCGTCGCCGACCACAGCGGCGTACGGCTCACCCTGGACGACCAGGCGTGCGAGTTCCGCTGGGACGAGATCGGCGCCGTGGAGACCGAATCCCCGCGCTTCGGCAAGCGGTTCACGATCACGGTGCACACCCCCGACAGCCGCTGGTACCCGATCGAGATCGAGGCGACCGCCCGGGCCCGCTTCGAAGAGTGGGAGTCCCAGCTGGACGCGGTCCTCGACGCGTACTTCGAAGAGGGTGCCGAGGAGGGGGAGTCCGAGGACGAGGACCCGCAGGCCGCGGACGCCACGGCCGAGGACCTCAAGGCCGGGGACGCCAAGGACGACACCGAGGCCGGGGACGCCGAGGACGACACCGAGGCCGCGGACGCCAAGGACGTCGACTAACCCCCCGCTCCCGGGACCGTCCCCCCGCTCAACGCCCCCTCACACCAGGGCGCGATTCCTTCACTCGACATTCGGCCGCGCAGTGTACGCGCGCCCGTAACCCCTGCACGGGCCTGAGGCATACATGCACCCGCGGGTGTGACCGGCGCGTGCATATATGCCGAAAACCCAGCAGAGTGAAGGTTCGCGCAGGAGGGTCCGGCCGTCCGGATCCTCGCCCCCCACCCCAAGAGGACGGGCTGATCATGGGCGGATCAGCGCCGCGACGGCACCGTCGACCGCCGGTCGAGACGACCAGCTTCGTCGACCGGCGCGCCGAACAGACCGAAGGCCGCGAACTGCTCGCCAGGGCGCGCCTGGTGACGCTGACCGGACCCGGCGGCGTAGGCAAGACACGCCTCGCCGCACGCGTCGCGGCCCGTGTCGAGCGAGCGTTCCCGGACGGCGTGCACTTCGTGCACCTGACCGGCCTCGACGACCCCGAGTTCGTCCCGCTCGCCGTCGCCGACGCGCTCGGCCTGGGAGGGTGACCGAGGTGCGCGTCTGCCACGTCCGCCACGGGTGCCGGCCTGGTCCGCGCGACGCCCTCACCCTCGACCTGCTGGCGCACATCGCGACCCGCGAGGGCGCGCACGAGCACGCGGCCGCCCTGCTCGGCGGCGCCGACCGCACCTGGGCCGACATCGACCGGGACCGCTGGGGCTCGGCCGACCTCAACTGCCTTCGCCGCGGCAGCGAGGAGCAGGCACGCGGCGCCCTGGGACAGGCCGCCTTCGAGCGGTCGTACGAGAAAGGAGGTGCCCTCGGGCTCGAGGAGCTCGTCGCCCACGCCACGGAGGGCGAGCAGTCTCAACCGCCCGGAACCGTACGGAAGGTGAACGGCCGGCGCGGCCCATGCGCGCCCCAGGACATCCCGCTCACTCGCCGCGAGGCGGAGGTGGCCGGACTCGTCGCGCAGGGGCTCGCCAACCAGCAGATCGCCGACCGCCTCGTCATCGCCCGACGCACCGCCGAAGGCCATGTGGAACGCATTCTCAGCAAGCTCGGATTCAGCAACCGCAGCCAGATCGCCGCCTGGGTCACCGCCCAGCGCTGAGCCGCGTCCAGGCTCCCCTCCCGGACACCACACACCCACTGAGAGGAGAACCATGACCACCGTCCATCACGGTCCGTTCGACCATCGCATGACCGTGTACGGCGCGGACGACGAGTTCGTGGCCGCCGCCGTGCCGTTCCTCCACGAAGGACTCGGTGCGGACGACGAGGCCCCGCCCGTCGCCGTCGCCGCCCCCGACAAGCTCGCGCTCCTGCGGGAGGCCCTGGACGGCGACGCGAAGGGCGTCGTCCTCGTCCCGAACACCGAGTGGTACTCGGGCTCGGCCGCCAACGCCGTCGCGCAGAGCGCGGGTTACCTCGCCTCGCACGCCGCCCCCAGCGGCCGGATCCACCTCCTGATGGAGCCCGTCTGGAACGGCCGCGCGGGACGCTCCGTCCGCGAGACCACCGAGTGGATCCGCTACGAGGCCCTGGCCAACCTCCTCTTCGCACCGATGGCGACGACGGCCCTGTGCGCCTACGACACTCGTGTCGCCGGCGAGGCCGTCGTCGCCGCGGCCCGCCGCGCCCATCCGGGCACCGGCTCCTACGAGGACCCGGTCCGGCTGACGGCCGAGCTGGACTCCTTGCCTCTGCCACTGCCCCCGGTCGACGCGGAGACGCTCGCGCCGCCGACCGGTGATGCCCTACGCAGCAGGGCATCCGCCCATGGACTGCCCCCTGCGGACGCGGAGTTGTTCACCGATGCCGTGCTCGCCGCGGCCGCCGCCCTCGGTCCCGTCTCCCGCACCCTGATGTGGGGCGAGGCGCCCGCCTGCGTCTGCGAACTGCGCACGGCGCGCCGCGTCGACGACCCGCTGGCGGGCTTCGTCCCGCCCACCGGCGCCGAACTGGAACCCGACCAGGGACTGTGGTTCACCCGCCAGGTGTGCGCCTACGTCGACGTACGCGATGACGTCGCGGGGGCGACCGTACGGCTGCAGTACGGGTAACCGCTTGCCCGTACACAGGTAGGGAGACAGGTAGTCCTCCCCGTGCCCGGCACCCGCCGGGGAGGCATTCTGAAACCATGCTTGATCTCTCCGGGTCCCACTCCCGGACCCTGACCCTCAGTTCGCTGGCCTGCCCCGAGGTCCACGACTCCGGTGGACGCACTCCGCAGGTGCTCCACTCGGGCTCCGCCGAGAGCGGCCGCGGCCTGTTCCTCGTGAACGAGCTTGCGAGCCTCTGGGGTTGTCATCGGGAGGGTCCGGGCAAGACGGTGTGGTTCGAACTGGGCACGTGCGGATGCGTTCCGCCGGGCCAGGTCAGGCACTCCTGTTCTGGAGGAACCACTTGGGGCTGAGGGCGATCTGCCGCAGCTGTGCAATGGTGAGGGCCGGGGTCTTGCGCGTCGCGGCGGTGTCCTGTGCACCCGAGTTGAAGGCGCTGACGACGACCCGCGTGCCGTCGGTCCGCAAGGTGTCGACGGTCCACATCACGACGCCCGCGCCGCCCTTCTCGCCGGGCCCCTGGTGCACGGCGACCCGCGTCCCGTCGGGCAGCGTCTCGGCGCCGGACCCGAAGAGATCACCCGCGACGTCCGCCATGCCGGCCTGGACGTTGACCTGGACAAGGCTCCTGCCCTTGCCGTCGTCGGCGACGACGTATCCGAACCCGCTGTCTTCGCCGCTGCTCTCGGAGACGGTGAGGCCCTTCGGGAGTAGGGACTTGAGGGTGGGGGCCACGGGCGCGAACGCGGTGCTCTCGGTCGCGCTCGGCTCCGCGGTCGGCTTCTTCTTGTCCTCGGGCATCGCGTCGATGGCGTCGCGCCAGGCGGCGGCGGAGGCGATGTGCTTCAACTGGGCCGGAGTAAGGGGAGGTTGGCTGCGGGTGATGGGCGCGTCCTTCTCCGCCGCGGCGTTCCACTCGCTGACGCTCACGTGGTGGCCCTGCGGTGAGACGAGTTCGGCGTTCCACCACTTGGTGTCCACGCGGCGGTCCGGATACTCGTAGCCCTGAAGCACCATGACGACGGAGCCGTCCGGGAGCCTGCCGGTGCCGCAGGTGTCGTAGTGCGCGTAGGCCTTGCCCGGGCACTCGGTGACCTGCCGGGCCTGGTCGCTGCCCGGCTGCACGCGCCCGAGGCCGACTCCCACGGCCGCCGCGCCCTTGCCGTCGTCGAAGACGAGATGCACGTACGGTGCGTCCTCGTCCGTGCCCCTGGCCTCGGCGCCGCTGAACTTGCCGGAGGGGAGCAGCTTTTCGAGCGTACGGATCAGCGAGTCGCCGGAGACGGGGGAGGGGGCGGCCGACGGTGAGGCGGAGGGGTGCCGGCTGTCGGCGGCAACCGATGTCCTGTCGGTCCGGGACCCGGCACCGGGCAGCAGCAGCGCCCCGCCCACACCGACGAGCGCGAGCCCCGCGGCCCCGCCCGCGACGGCGGCCCGGCGCCGCAGCAGCAGTCGCCGCCGTCCGCGCGCCGCACCGGCGGTGACGAGGGCGGCCCGATCGGTCTCGAACGCGCCGGCGGCGTGCCGCATTCCGGCGGAGAGCTGCTCCTCGAAGGGATCGCTGTGCTGTTCCAAGGGCATGACGGATCACCGTTTCGCGAGGGTTGGGGTTGAGGGTTGAACGGATGGACGGGACGGACGCTGAGCGCCCTACGGCCGGGCGTACTCGCTGAGATCCTCACCGAGCAGCTCCCGCAACCGCCCGAGAGCACGAACACAGCGCGTACGCACGGCGGCTGAGCTGACGTTCATGACCTGCGCGGTCTCCTCGACGGAGCGGTCCTCCCAGTACCGCAGGACGACCACGGCCCGGTCCTTGGCGGGAAGCCGAGCGAGTGCCTCCAACAGGGTCAGCCGCAACGGCATGTCGCGACCGGCGCCGTCGTCGGGCCGATCGGGCAGTACCTCCATGGCCCGCTCGGTGCTGCTGCGGCGCCGCTGATGAGTGAGGAACGTACGCAAGAGAACGGTCTGCGCGTATCCCGCCGGATTCTCCACCCGCGCCACCCGCCGCCAACTGACGTACAGCCGCCCGAGCGTCTCCTGCACGAGATCCTCGGCCAGATGCGTGTCCCCGGCGGTCAGCAGACAGGCAGACCGATACAGATGCCCGGCCCGCACAGCAGCGAACTCCGCATACTCATCAGCCCGCACCTGCCACATCGCTCCCCCTGCCCGGCCCCGCCCACCAACCGCTCTCACTTCATTGACGCGGTGGGACCGGGGAAATGTTTCACGCGGCCGGCGAAGTACTCGACGCAGCTTCTGCCGCTGGTCCGCGATCTTTACTCCCCATGAGCGGCGGCGTCATGGTCGATCTCAACCCTTTGCACTACGTCAACAAGTTCAACCACATGTTCGGCGACTCGATCGCCAGCGGGCTGGAGTTTTTGGGCATCTCGGATCCGGCGGTGGACCCGGACGGGGTGCGGGAGATCGCGAAGAAGTGGCGGCACCTGGCCACCGGCCTGGGCGACGCGGCGGGCGCTGCGGAGCGGGCGCTGGGCGGGGTGGAGTGGGAGGGCAAGGCCGCCAAGGCCTTCACCAAGCGCTCCAAGGCGGCCCGTAAGCAGGCCACCGAGATGGCCCACTCGCTGCGCGAGGGCGCGAAGGCGCTGGACGACTTCGCGGACAAGGCGCACGAGTTGCTGTCCGAGAACGGGGTGATGCTGGCGGAGATCGCCGAGTTCGAGATCGCCGGCCTGGCGCTGTCGATCCTGACCGCCGGTGCCTCCGAGGTCGCCTCCACCTTGATGGCCGGGGAGCGGGCGCTGAAGGTGGTGGCGCTGGTCCGCCGGATCGAACTGGGCCGCAGGGCCGGCGTTGAACTCCCGGTGGACACGGCAAAAAGCAGTTCGTGAGAGAGGCGTACGCACATGGATGATGCAACACGCGGGAAACTGCAGATCTATGCGGTGGAGAACGTTGATTCCGCGAGAGCGACCTGCGTTGTCAGATGCGTGGGAGGCATTGTGCGGGCTGGACAGCAATTCACCGATGAGTCCGCCGCCGGCTCTCCGAGCGAACGTGCTCGCATGTCTCTCGACTGGATCGAGCGTTACGGGCGTCGGGTGGAATTCATCGACCCTCCGAACAATGGGAGAGTGCAGCTGACCGGCGACGGGGTCACCTCACTGATGAAAGGAGCAGTGATCAACGCTGTCGAGTAAAGGCTGTCGAGGTCTTCGCCGCAGCTTCAGGGTGGGGGTGGCCGTCACGCCCGCTCCCGCAGGACCAGAACAGCCCCAGCCGCAAAGGCGGCCAGTCCCGCCGACACGGCCATCGCGATGTCCGCGCCGTGCGCCAGACCGCCGCCCGACGACGTCGCGATCGCGATCGTCAGGGCCACGCCCGCGCAGGAGCCGATGTAGCGGAAGGTCTGCTGCGCGCCTGAGCCCATGGCCGCGCGGGCGCTCGGGACGGACTCGACCGCGAGGAGCGGCAGGGCGGCGTTCAGGAGGCCGCTGCCGGTGCCGGCGATGAGGAGGCCGGGGAGGAGGCGGGGCCAGGAGTGGGCGTCCAGGGCGCCGAGCATGGTGAGGACGCCCGCCGCGTGGAGGGCGAAGCCCACGGCCAGCTGGTGGCGGGGCGGGACGCGGCCGGCCAGGCGCTTGGACTGCAGGGCGACCGTGAAGGACAGGCCGGACCAGAGGAGGAACAGCCAGGCCGTGTCCATCGCGGACAGGCCGAGCGTCCGCTGGAGCAGGGCCGGCAGGAAGCTGAACATGCCGATCACCGCGAGGCCGGTGAACAGGCCGCCCGCGGACGAGGCCAGGAAACGGGAGTGGCGGAGCAGGCCGAGGTCGATCATCGGCGTGGCCGAGCGGCGCTCCACGAGCGTGAAGACCACCATGAGGATCACCGTCGCCAGGAGCAGCAGGCCCACCTGCGGACGCAGCCAGCCGTCCCGGCCCAGGGTCAGGGCGGCGACCAGCGCGACCAGCGCCAGGCCGAAGGTGACGGCGCCCGGTACGTCCGGGCGGCCGCCCCGTGGCGAGCGGGACTCCGCCAGCCTGCGGGTGCCGAGGGCCGCCACGAGCAGCGCCGCCGCGCCCAGGACTGCGTAGGCCACCCGCCAGTCGGCGAACGCGCCTGCCACCAGCGGGCCCACCGCGATGCCGCCGCTGACGAACGCTCCCCACACACCTGTCGCGTGCAGCCGGCCACGCGGGGTCGGGAAGGCGTGGACGATCAGGCCCAGGCTGCTCGCCAGGATCGCCGCGCTCGCCGCGCCCTGCGCGATGCGGGCCAGCGTGAACAGCCAGGTGGAGGAGGCCAGCGCGCCGAGGGCCGTGGTGATGCCGAGGGTGAGCGTGCCGGCCAGGAAGATGCGGCGGCGGCCGTAGTCGTCGGCCAGGCTGCCGGCGACCAGGAGGAGAGCGGCCAGGCCGAGCGGGGTGCCGTTGAGGAGCCATGCCTGGGCGGAGAGCGGGGTGTGCAGGGCCGCCGCGGTGTCGGGGAGCGTGACCACCGGCGCGGTGTACGTCATCAGCGTCACGGCGGTGGCCGCGCTGGTCAGGGCGAGGGTGGCCCGCGGGTGCGGGGGCGCCTGCGCCGTCTGTGCACGGGGCGCGTCGGATGTGGTCGGCGCCTCGACCTCAGTGAGGGTTCGTTCATTGAACCTAGCCATGTCCGCAACCGTAGCACCTAGATTCGGTCATTGAACCAAGTCCGCGGAAAATGGTTACAGTGGGCGTCATGGCATTGGGCAAGGACTACGCGACACAGCAGTGCTCCATCGCCCGCGCGCTGGAGGTCGTCGGCGAGCGCTGGACGCTGCTCGTCATCCGCGACGCCCTCTACGGCGTGCGGCGCTACAACGACTTCCTCGTCCACCTCGGCATCCCGCGCGCGGTCCTCGCCGCCCGCCTCCAGGCGCTGACGACGGAGGGGATCCTCGAGAAGCGGCGCTACCAGGAGTCGCCGCCGCGCGACGAGTACGTCATCACCGAGCGCGGCATCGCCCTGTGGCCCACGCTGCGCTCGCTCGGCCTGTGGGGCCGCGAGCACTTCGGCGAGACCAAGCTGCGCACCTTCCGGCACGCGGACTGCGGCACCGAGCTCGGGCCGTACGGCGAATGCCCCGTCTGCGCAACCGTCGTACCCGTCGAGGACGTCATCATGGAGCCGGGACCCGGACTCGACGAGGCCCCGGCGGATCCGGTCAGCCGGGCGCTGCTCAGGCCCAAGCGCCTGCTGGAACCCATCGAGCAGCCGGCCGGGGCGGATCCTGTATAACCGGGAGCAGTGCTCGTACGAGAGGGGGAACAGCCGTGACGCGTAGCCGCACCTTCCTGCGTCCCGCCGCCGTGCTGCTGCTCCTCGTGCTCCAGGCCGTCCTGCTGGCCGACACCGGCAGCCTCACCGCCACCGTCGCGCTCGCCGCGACCGCCGCGGCGGGGTCCGCGCTCGCCGTCTGCGCCCTGCTCGCCGCGCGCTGCGTGCCCGTGGTGCCGCCCACGCGCGTGCGTACGGCCATCCGCGACCGCGCTCGCCGTACGGCCTTCCTGCCGCAACGCGACCCCGACGCGCGGGGGCGCACCCGCCCCCGAGCTCCCGGTTCCGCCCTTGCGGCGACCGTCGCGTAGGGCACCCGGCTCCCTTTCGGGCCGTGCCCCGCGCCGGTCGTCATGCCGCCGTCACCCCGTTCCGGCATGACCCTCGGAGGGCTCACCCATGTCTGTTTTCCCTGCTTTCGCGCATCTCGTCGAGCAACTCGCCGATCTGATCCAGCCGTTGTTCGGCGCCACCGCGGCGGCCGCCGCGATCGTCCTGTTCACCGCTCTCGTACGACTCCTCGTACATCCCCTGTCCCGGGCGGCCGCCCGCGGCCAGAAGGCCCGTACCGCGCTGCAGCCGAAGATCACCGAGCTGCGCACCCGGCACAAGGACGATCCCCGGAAGTACCAGCAGGCGCTTCTCGACCTGCACGCCGAGGAGAAGGTGTCACCTGTCTCCGGGTGCCTGCCCGGGCTGCTCCAGCTCCCCGCGTTCTTCCTGCTGTACCACCTCTTCTCGAACGCCACGGTCGGCGGGGAGCGCAACGGTCTCCTCGCCCATCAGCTGTTCGCCGCGCCCCTCGGCGGACGCTGGGCGGACGCGCTGGCCGGAGGCGGGGCGTTCGGGGCGGCCGGGCTCGTGTACGTCGGGCTGTTCGCCGTGGTCGCCGTCGTCGCGAGCTTCAACTACCTGCGGGTGAAGCGCACCATGGACACCGCCGGCGCCGTCCCGGAGCAGATCGCCGGCGCCGCGGCCATCGGGAAGGCCGCGCCGTTCCTGTCCTTCTTCACGCTCGTCACGGTGGCCGTCGTACCGCTCGCGGCCGCACTGTACGTGGTGACGAGCACGACGTGGAGCGCGGTCGAACGGGCCGTGCTGTACCGCTAGGACGTGAGGTTACGGTCCAGTCCGTGAACCGGGTATTGCGGACTGGACGCCGACCTTGGAGGATCGACCAGTCCTCCGATGGCTGCACCCATCGGTCGGACGCCCGCGATCGAGGGAGACTGTGATCATGAAGCTGCTGCGAGTCGGTACGGCGGGAGCGGAGAAGCCCGCGCTGCTCGACGCCGAGGGGAATCTGCGGGACCTCTCCGGTGTCGTCCCGGACATCGACGGAGCGCTGCTCGCCGACGCCGGTGCGCTCCAGCGCATCCGTACGGCCGCCGAGGCCGGTGAGCTGCCCTCGCTGGACGCGACCGGGCTGCGTGTCGGGCCGCCGCTCGGGCGGATCGGCAAGGTCGTGTGCATCGGGCTGAACTACCACGACCACGCGCGCGAGACCGGCGCCGAACCGCCCGCCGAGCCGGTGATCTTCTTCAAGGCCGCGGACACGGTGGTCGGGCCCAACGACACGGTGCTGGTGCCCCGGGGCTCGTCGAAGACCGACTGGGAGGTCGAGCTGGCGGTCGTCATCGGGCGTACGGCGCGGTACGTGGAGTCGGCCGAGGAGGCGCTCGCGCATGTCGCCGGGTACGCGGTGGCGCACGACGTGTCCGAGCGGGAGTTCCAGATCGAGCGCGGCGGCACCTGGGACAAGGGCAAGAACTGCGAGACGTTCAACCCTCTCGGGCCGTGGCTGGTGACGGCGGACGAGGTCGCCGATCCGCAGAACCTGCCGCTGAAGCTGTGGGTCAACGGCGAGCTGAAGCAGAACGGCACGACCGCGGAGCAGATCTTCCCGGTGGCGGAAGTGGTGCGCTACGTCAGCCAGTTCATGACGCTGTACCCCGGGGACGTCATCAACACGGGTACGCCCGCCGGGGTGGCGATGGGGCAGCCCGAGCCGAAGCCGTATCTGCGGGCCGGGGATGTCGTCGAGCTGGAGATCGAAGGGCTGGGCCGGCAGCGGCAGGAGCTCAAGGACGCGTAGGCGTCATCGCTTGCTGAGGAACTCCTCCAGCGCCTCCACCACGAAGCGGTGGTCCTGCAGTTGGGGGAGGCCGCTCACCGTCACCGCGCCGACGACGCCCACGCCCTCGACGTTGATCGGGAACGAGCCGCCGTGGGCCGCGTAGGTGTCGGGGTCGAGGCGGGAGGAGTCCTCGAAGGTCGTGCCCTTGGCGCGGAAGCGGGTGCCCACCAGGTAGGAGGCCGAGCCGTAGCGCTCGACGACCCGGCGCTTGCGGGCGATCCAGGCGTCGTTGTCGGGTGCCGAGCCCGGCAGCGCGGCGTGGAAGAGCTGCTGTCCGGCGCGGTGGATGTCGATGGCGAGCGGGGCCTGGCGCTCCAGGGCCAGCTGCACCAGGAGCGAGCCGAGGGCCCACGCGTCCTCGAAGGTGAAGCGGCTGAACACCAGACGGCGTTCCTGGGCCTCCAGTTCCTCCACAGAAGGAGTGATCTCCGGGTGGAACTTGGGCGTGATCTCGTTGTGCGTCACAGCGTCACCGCCACCTGGTCGCGGGCCGAACGGCGGGCCGCCTCGAGAACGTCGAGGGTGGCGGCCGCCTCGAGAGCGGTCACCGGGTTGGGACCGCCGTCGGTGAGGGCCCTGGTCACGGCCGCATAGTACGCGGGGTAGTCGCCGGGGAGCGTCGGTTCGGGACGGCCGCCGCCGGTCACCGGGGACTCCCCGGCGCCGACCCGGCCCCACAACTCCTCCGCCTCCGTGCCCCAGTCGGCGGCCGTGCCGGGCCGCCGGCCCTCGCGCAGGGCCGCCTCCTGCGGATCGAGGCCGTACTTGAGGTAGCCCGCCTTGGAGCCCAGTACCCGGAAGCGCGGGCCGAGTTGGGCGGTCGTCGCGGAGACGTACAGGTGGGAGCGGACGCCGCCGGCGTGCGTGACGGCGATGAACGTGTCGTCGTCCGCCTGAGCGCCCGGGCGGCGGATGTCCGACTCGGCGTAGACCTGGACCGCGGGGCCGAAGAGGACCAGTGCCTGGTCCACGACGTGGCTGCCGAGGTCGTAGAGGAGACCTCCGATCTCTTCGGGGTCGCCCGATTCGCGCCAGCCGCCCTTGGGTTGCGGGCGCCACCGCTCGAAGCGGGACTCGAAGCGCCATACGTCGCCCAGCTCGCCCTCGGCGAGCAGCTTGCGCAGGGTCAGGAAGTCGTTGTCCCAGCGGCGGTTCTGGAAGACGGACAGGAGCAGACCGCGGTCCTCGGCGAGGGCCGCCAGCTCGCGCGCCCCGGCCGCGGTGCCGGCGATCGGCTTGTCCACGACGACCGGGAGGCCGGCCTCGAGAGCGGTGGTCGCCAGCGGGACGTGCGTCTTGTTCGGCGACGCGACGACGACCAGATCCAGCTCGGCGGCGCGGCCGAACAGCTCGTCGGCGGTCGCCGCGACGCGTACGTCCGGGAACTCGGCCAGGGCCTGCTTCTGCCGCTCCGGGTTCGAGGTCACCACCGTGTCGAGGGCGAGGCCCTCGGTGGCGGCGATCAGCGGAGCGTGGAAGACGGAGCCTGCGAGGCCGTAGCCGACGAGGCCCACGCGCAGAGGAGTACGAGTCATGGCTCCACTTTCGCAACGCTGTTGCCAAAGTGCAAGCGCGGGGGACAATGGCGGGGTGGACAGGACGAACGCAGGGGCGGGGACAGGGGCGGCGACGGCCGCCGGACGGGCGGGGCCGGCGAGTGCGCCGGTCACGGCCGGTACGTCGGGCGTCGTCGGCGCGAATCTGCCCGCGCTGCGCAGCCACAACATGGCGCTCGTCCTCGACCTGCTGCGCATGGCCGGCGCGGAGGGGATCAGCCGGCTCGAGCTCGCCGAGCGGACCGGGCTGACCCCGCAGGCCGTCAGCAAGATCACCGCCCGGTTGCGCGCCGACGGGCTCGCGACCGAGGCGGGCCGCCGCGCCTCCACGGGAGGCAAGCCCCGTACGGTGCTGCGGCTGGTGCCCGAGGCGGGTCACGCGGTCGGCCTGCACCTGGACCGGGACGAACTGCGGGCGGTCCTGGTCGATCTCACGGGCGCCGTGACGGGGGAGCGGCGCATCTCGCTGGACCTGGGGGCGGGGCCGGAGGCCGTGGTCGGCGCGGTGGCGGAGGAGGCGGGGGCGCTGGCCCGCGGAGTGCCGGGTGCCGGCTCCCCGCTCGGGATCGGGGTCGCGCTGCCGGGCCCGCTCGACCACACCCGCGGTGTCCTGCACCGCGTCACGGGGTTCCCCGAGTGGGACGGCTTCCCCCTGCGCGACGCGCTCGCGCGAAGGCTCGGCGTGCCGGTCGTCGTCGACAAGGACACCAACGCGGCCGCGCTCGGGCTGGCCGTCGGGGGCACGGGCGGGGCCGGTGAGAGCGGGTCGTTCGCGTATCTGTATCTCGGTACGGGGCTCGGCGCCGGGCTGGTCATCGGCGGCACCGTGCACCGCGGGGCCCGTACCGGAGCAGGGGAGTTCGGGCACCAGGTCGTGCAGCTGGACGGGCCGCCGTGCGGCTGCGGCAACCGCGGCTGCGTCGAGGCGCTGTGCCTGGCGGCGGTGGCGCGCGGCGAGGTCGACGAGGCGGCACGCGTGCTCGGCACCGCCGCCGGCAACCTCGTCGCGCTCCTCGACATCGACCGCGTCCTGCTCGGCGGCCGCACGATCACCGCCGCGCCCGGGGCCTTCGTGCGAGGAGTGGGCACGGTCCTCGGCGAGCGCGCCCGGCGCGCCGGCGAGGAGGCCGTCCCGGTCCGGGTCGCCTCCGGCGGCGTCGCGGAAGGGGCGGCGCACCTGGTGCTGGCGCCGTTGTTCGGGCGGGCGGACGGGTGAGACACGCGCGCGTGCGCTGATCGAGGGGACTTCCGGGGGCCCGCGGAGCGGCACCACCGGCCGCCCGCACCCGTCCGGCACAGTCCCATGATTATGCGACTGTGCACGACCGTCTCCCTCTGCCTGGCAGCGGCCGCCGCCCTCTCACCCGTGGCGACCGCGGCACACGCCGCCCCCGGTGCCGGCTGCGCCCCGGACGACCGCCACTTCCCCGTCACCACCCGTATCCACGGCGGCCCGGACGCCTACGAAGCGGGTGGCGGATACGGCACCTGGTATCTGGACCTCACCAACACCACCGCCCGGGCCTGCGGAAACATCCACCCGGTCGTGGTGCTCGTCGACGACAAGCGCGCGCTGAGGCCCCGGCAGCCGCGCCTGGACTTCTACGAGGGCGGCCGCCCGCACCCCGTGAGCTTCGTGAGAACCGACGAGGACGAGCTCGTCGGCGCCTTCGACGACGGCCTGCCCGGCTTCACCGTCGCGCCCGGCAAAACCGTCACCGTGAAGGTCCGCCTCGCGCTCACCTCGGACGCCGTACCCAACGAGGTCACCGCCAACGCCGCCGTCGTCCAGCGGCACAAGGACGACGGCGACTGGGTCGGGCAGTCCGGCGACTACCGCTTCCGCGTCCAGGGCGGCACGGGTCCGGCCCCGGACGGTACGAGCCCGGACCCGGACAACACGAGCCCGGCCACGGACGGCACGAGCCCCACCGGCACCGCGTCACCGGGCGTCGGCCCGGACCTCCCGTTCGCCGACGAGCTCGCCCGCACCGGCCTCGGCACCCCGGGCGGAGCCCTCGCCGCCACCGCGGTCCTGCTCGTCACCGCCGGAGCCGTGCTGCTGGCCGTCAAGCCGCGCAAGCGCCGCTGAGGAGCCGCGCCGGGGCCGGCGTGCGGCGTCTGCGACGATCCCTCCCGTGGACTACCCGAACGACCAGGCGCCCGGCGCCCCCGTGCGCGCCGGCATCCCGGAGCACGGCCGCGTGCCGAAGTACTACGCGGTGAAGGCGCGGATCGACCACCTCGTGGCCGAGCTGGGGGAGGGCGGCGCCATCCCCACCGAGCGCGACCTGTCCGAGGAGTACGGCGTCGCGCGGGAGACCGTGCGCCAGGCGCTGCGCGAGCTGGTGCTGGAGGGCAAGCTGCGCCGGCAGGGGCGCGGCACCGTCGTCGCCGGACCCAAGCTGGCACAGCCGCTGTCGCTGGCCAGCTACACCGAGGGCGTACGGCGCCAGGGCCGGACCCCCGGCCGCAACCTCGTCACCCTCGACCGGTTCCCCTGCCCGGACGCGCTCGCCGCCGAGACCGGCCTCGAACGCGGCGAACCCGTCTGGCACCTGGAACGCGTGCTGCTCGCCGACGACGAGCGGGTCGGCCTGGAGAGCACCTACGTCGCCGTGGCCCGCGTCCCCCGCCTCGGCACCGACTTCGAGCCCGACTCCTCCTTCTACGGCTACCTGCACGACATCGGCATCTTCTTCGGGGACGCCGACGAGCGGATCGAGACGGTGCTGGCCACCCCGCGCGAGGCCCTGCTCATCGGCACCCCGCCCGCCCTTCCGATGCTGCTCATCCACCGGGTCTCCCGGGACACCGGGGGCCGGCCGCTGGAGCGGGTGCGGACGCTGTACCGCGGGGACAGGTTCTCGTTCACGGCACACCTTCAGGGCTGAATACCTCCCGGCACCCGCGCACCCTCATCAATAACGAAAAGATAACGGGTCTAGCCCAGATGTTAGCGTGATCGCATGAAGGTGACAGTCGTCGGAGCAGGCGTGGTGGGCACCATGCACGCCTGGCAAGCGGTGGAGCGCGGCCACGAGGTCGTCCAGATCGAGCGCGAGGCCGAGGCGCGCGGCGCCTCGCTGCGCAACTTCGGGCAGATCTGGGTGAGCGGGCGGGCGGGCGGCGAAGAGCTCGACACCGCCCTGCGCGCACGGGAGTTGTGGGAGGAGATCGGCGCCCGGGTCCCCGGACTCGGCTTCCGGGCCAACGGATCGCTCACCCCGGTCCGCGGCGACCTCGAACTCGCCGTCGCCGAGGCCGCCGTGGCCCGGGAGGACGCCGCCGCCCGCGGCTACAAGCTGCTCACGCCCACCGAGGCCCGCGGCCTGAACCCCGCCCTGCGCGGCGAGTTCACGGCCGCCCTCCACTGCGAGCGGGACGCCGCGGTGGAGCCCCGTACCGCCCAACTCGCCCTGTGCGAGCGGCTGTCGGAGTCACCGGGCTACACCTTCCTGCCGGGACGGGAGGTGCGTGAGGTGACCGGCGCGGGCACGGTCAGGGACGACCACGGCGAGGTGCACCGCGCCGACGCCGTCGTCCTGTGCACCGGCGCCTGGCTCGGCGGGCTCGTCCGCGAACTCGCCGGACCGGATCTCCCCGTCCGCCGCGTACGCCTGCAGATGATGCAGACCGACCCGCTCGGCGAGTCGCTCACCACGTCGGTCGCGGACGCGGACAGCTTCCGCTACTACCCGGCGTACGCGTCCCCCGCCCTCGACGAGCTCGTCTCCGGGCAGCCGCAGGCTCCGACGGCACGCGACCACCGGATGCAGCTGCTCATGGTCCAGCGCGCCGACGGCGGCCTGACCATCGGCGACACCCACGAGTACGAGCACCCCTTCGCCTTCGACACCCTCGAGGACCCCTACGACCACCTCACCGAGGTCGTCGAGTCCCTCCTCGGGCGCCCGCTGCCTAAGGTCCGGCGCCGCTGGGCGGGCGTGTACGCGCAGTGCACCGACACCGGCCGGGTCGTGCACCGGCAGCGGGTCGCCGACGGCGTGTGGCTGGTCACGGGTCCCGGCGGGCGCGGCATGACCTGCTCGCCCGCGATCGCCGAAACCACCGCGAACGAACTGAACTGGTGAGGAAGTTGACCACAGACACGACCGCAGACGTCACCGCCCACGACATCCGCCTCGTCGTCCTCGACATGGCCGGCACCACGGTCGCCGACGGCGGGCTCGTCGAGCTGGCCTTTGCGGCGGCGGCACAGCGCCTCGGCGCGGACCCCGAGTCGATGCTCGACCACGTCCGCGCCACCATGGGCGAGTCCAAGATCTCCGTCTTCCGGCACCTGTTCGGGGAGGAGGCCAAGGCGCAGGAGGCCAACAGGGCCTTCGAGGAGGCGTACGCCGGGCTCGTCGACGGCGGCAGGGTCGAGGCCCTGCCCGGCGCCCGCGAGACCATCGAGGAACTGACGGCGCAAGGCCGCACGGTCGTCCTCACCACCGGCTTCGCGCGCACCACACAGGACGCGATCCTCGCCGCGCTCGGCTGGCGGGACCTGGTGCCGCTGACGCTGTGCCCCGCCGACGCCGGGGGCCGGGGGCGCCCGTACCCCGATCTGGTCCTCACCGCGTTCCTGCGCACGGCGGCCGCGGACGACGTACGTCAGGTCGCCGTCGTCGGCGACACCTCCTACGACGTGCTCACCGGCATCCGCGCCGGAGCGGGCCTGGTCGCCGGCGTCCGCACCGGCGCCCACGGCGACGAGGCGTTCCGCGCGGCCGGCGCCACCCATGTCCTCGACTCCGTCGCCGCCCTGCCCGCGCTGCTCGGGGGAGAGGACTGGAAGCCGGCCACCGGAAGCTGATCGATAGGCTGAGGGGCACGCACCATCGCGTACGGCAGGAGACGGCACCATGGCAGACCGCAAGCCCATCGAATCGTGGCTCACCGACATGGACGGCGTGCTGATCCACGAGGGCGTTCCGATCCCGGGCGCCGACGCCTTCCTGAAGAAGCTGCGCGAGTCCGGCAGGCCCTTCCTGGTGCTCACCAACAACTCGATGTACACCCCGCGCGACCTGCATGCCCGGCTGCGGCGCATGGGCCTGGAGGTGCCGGTCGAGTCGATCTGGACCTCGGCCCTGGCCACCGCCCAGTTCCTGGACGACCAGCGGCCGGGCGGCAGCGCCTACGTCATCGGCGAGGCGGGCCTGACGACCGCCCTGCACGACATCGGGTACATCCTCACCGACCACGAGCCCGACTACGTCGTCCTCGGCGAGACCCGTACGTACTCCTTCGAGGCCATGACCAAGGCCGTGCGGCTGATCGACGCCGGTGCCCGCTTCATCTGCACCAACCCCGACGAGACCGGCCCCTCCACCGAGGGCCCGCTGCCCGCGACCGGTGCCGTGGCCGCGCTGATCACCAAGGCGACCGGCAAGAAGCCGTACTTCGCGGGCAAGCCCAACCCGCTCATGATGCGGACGGGCCTCAACGCCATCGGCGCGCACTCCGAGACCAGCGCGATGATCGGCGACCGCATGGACACCGACGTGCTGGCCGGCATGGAGGCCGGGATGCAGACGTTCCTGGTGCTCACGGGGCTGACCCGGCCTGAGCAGGTCGAGGACTTCCCGTACCGGCCGTCCAAGGTCGTCGACTCCATCGCGGACCTCGTCGACCGCATCTGAAACCCGCCGGCACCCGAACGGAGCAGTGCGGGCCCCGCTGAGGATGCGGTGCCCGCCCCCGCGGGGGAGCCTCCTTGTATCTGGAGGTTTTCACGATGGGTTCACTGCGTCTCACTCTCTGTACCGGAATCCTGGCCGTCTGCGCCCTCGCGCCAGGGGCGGTGTACGCGGCCGACGCCGGCGGAGCGGGCCTCTCGGTGACTCCGTCGTCCCCCGCCGCCGGCAGCGAGGTGGCACTCCGGGCGACCGGGTGCACGCTGCGGACGGCCACCGCCGCCTCCAGCGCCTTCGTCGCGGACGCACGGCTCTCGGGCGCCGACGGCACCCTCACCGGGGACACCCGCGTCCGCGCGGCGGCCGAACCGGGCTCCTACGACGTACGGATTGCCTGCGGCGAGACCGTGATCAAGAACCGGATCACCGTCGTGGCGCAGACCCAGCAGCAGGCGCAGGCCCGGTCCGGGCAGCGGCCGCCGTCCTCGGCCGTTCGCGCCGCCCCCGCCTCGCCGGTCGCCCCCGTCGACGCCGGCGGCGGTGGCACCGCGCACTTCGCCTCCGTGGACGTCCGCGGGGCCGGGCCCGGCGCGGGACAGACGATCACCGGGCTGGTGCTCGCGGGCGCCGCCGCCGGCGCCGTGGGGTTGCTGAGCGCGCGCCGGAGGCGCGGGACGGACTGACCCGATGTCCGCCCCCGACCGCGAGCGTTCCACGGGCTCCGCACGCCTGCTGACGGCCGTGTCCTGGGTGGTGCTGCTGTGCGGGCTGTGGCTGTGGGGCAGCCGGGTGACCGACGTGTCGTGGAACGTGCCGGCGACGGCCACCGGTGACCCGGCCGCGATCGGGCGGCCGTCGGAAGCGGAACTCCCGCCCGCGGTAAGCCCGTTGAAGGACGCGCTGCCGCAGCGCGTCGACATCCCCGCACTGGGCGTGCAGGCACCCGTGATCGCCCGCGGCCTGGACGCGCGCGGTGCGGTCGAGCCGCCGTCCTTCGCCCAGGCGGGCACCGTCGGCTGGTACGCGGCCGGGACCACGCCGGGCGCCGACGGGGCCGCGCTGCTGGTCGGGCACGTGGACACCGAGACCCGGCCCGCCGTCTTCTACAGGCTCAGCACCGTGCGGCCCGGCCAGACCGTCCGCGTCCTGCGCGACGACGGCACGGTCGCCGAGTTCACCGTCGACGACGTCCGCGTCCAGAGCCGCGACCGCTTCGACGCCGCGCGGGCCTACGGACAGCACCGGGCGGGACGCGCCGAGCTGCGGCTGATCACCTGCGGAGGCACCTTCGACCGGACCGGCCGCACCTACACGGCGAACGTGATCGTCTCGGCGTATCTCACGGGAACCGGCCTGTGAACCGTCCCCCGCGCCGCCGGCATCCGGCCCGGTCGGCGGTCTGCTCCCCCCGAAACCGCCGACCGGGCTGGTCCTCGACCGCGCGCGCACGGGCTGCGGGAGTAACCCGGCGTCCGGCGCGGGAGGTTCTGGGGCCTGGTGAATCCAACGCGCCGGGGGCTGGGGCCGTCTGAGAAGACTCTAGAACGGATGAGCGCCCGAGCCTAGAGTCTGAATGACGCCAGGTTCCGCTACGGTGGCTCTCCGTCATCTCCGCTGGTGATCCAGGGTCTTACGGCTACCCTCCGGGTCCACGGGGCGTCCGACACCGCAGTTCGCCGGCGTCCACGGTCCCCTCATGCCTCGGCCGCCCGGCGGACGGCACCTCCACGCGGCAGTCGGCCACCCGTCGGGGCCGTAACAGCTGACCGACAAGGCGCGGGCGACCTCGTGGGCGCCGAGGGCCGTATGTCAGGATTGAGGCTTGGACCGGTGCACCCAAGGGGGAGTTGGATGTACGGCATGAGGGGGGCCGGACTGCGGACCTCCGCGGCGGTGCTGGGGGCGGCACTGCTCGTCGCGGGGTGTTCCTCCGGAGGCGGCGGCGACGACGCCGGCGCGAAGATCACCCAACAGCCCAAGGAGAGCGACCCGTTCTGGGTCAACCCGGACGGGAACGCGGCGCGTCAGGTGGCCGCCTACGAGAAGTCCGGCAAGGACGGGGCCGCCGGGCAGATCCGCAAGATCGCCGAGCAGCCGACCGGCGAGTGGATCGGGCCGGAGAACCCCGAGCAGGAGGCCAAGGGCTTCACGGAGGCCGCCGACAAGGCCGGCCGCACCGCGCTCCTTGTCCTCTACAACATCCCGCACCGCGACTGCGGCCAGTACTCGCAGGGCGGCGCGGCCGACGGCGACGCGTACCGCAGCTGGATCGACGGCGTGACGGCGGGTATCGGGGACCGGGCGGCCACGGTGATCCTCGAGCCGGACGCCGTGCTGCACCTCGTGGACGGCTGCACCCAGGGCGAGTTCCAGGAGGAGCGCTACGACCTCCTCAAGGGCGCGATAGCCAAGCTCAAGTCCCTGAAGAACACAGCGGTCTACCTGGACGCGGGCAACGCCGGCTGGGGCCACCCCGACCAGATCTTCCAGGCTCTGAAGCTGGCGGGCGTCGACCGCGCCGACGGCTTCGCGGTCAACGTCTCCAACTTCTACTCGACCAAGGACTCCATCGCGTACGGCAAGCAGCTGTCCGCGAAGGTGGGCGGCAAGCACTTCGTCATCGACACCAGCCGCAACGGCAACGGCCCGTACACGGGCGGCAATCCGGACGAACGCTGGTGCAACCCGCCGGGCCGGTCCCTGGGCGACACCCCGACGAAGAGGACCGCCGACCCCCTGGTGGACGCCTATCTGTGGGTCAAGCGGCCGGGGGAGTCGGACGGCACCTGCAAGGGCGGCCCCAAGGCGGGCCAGTGGTGGGCGAGTTACGCACTCGCCCTGGCCAAGGCCAGCAAGTAGCCCGTGGCTACGGCACCTTGACCCACTGCGCCTTGCTCGGCGTCCCCTGGTCGTCGTCCACGAACAGCATGTACCAGCCCGACTGAACGAGGTTCTTGTTCTTCGGCACGGTCACCGTGATCTTGCTGCCGGAGGTCTTGAAGTCCAGTGCGATCGACCGCTGATCGACGTCCGTGACGTGGGTCGACGCGCTGGGCCTGATCAGCCGTACCTTCTTGATGGCGGAGGCCTGCGGTGAGCTGAACGTCCCCGTCCCGCCCCGCGCGATCGTCTGCGGTCCGCCCGAGAGCGACGGCCGCGAGTCCCGGTACAGATACGGCGGCGTGTAGATCTCGATCCGCTGCTCGAACTTGCCCGGCTTGGTGTTGGCCTTGTCCGCGTAGAGCGAGTCCGAACCGAAGAACATCACCCGGCCGTCGGGCAGCAGGATCGAACCGGAGTGGTAGTTCCGGCCCACCAGCGGATCGGCGACCCGCTCGAACGTGTTGGTGTCCGGGTGGTACAGCCGTGCCTGCAGGATGTTGGAGTCGCCGCGCCCGCGGTAGTCCTCGGAACCGCCGGAGACCAGCACCGAGTCGTCGGGCAGCACCGAGGACTGCGGGTACCGCGTGCCCTTCTCCAGCGTCGGCCCGTCCGTGAACTTCGGGTTCTTGTCCTTCAGATCGATCAGCCGCGTCTTGTTGCTGGACGCCTTGGACTCGCCGACCCCGCCGCCGCCGATCACCATGAACTTCTCGTTCTGGGCGGGCGGCAGCAGCACCGTGCCGGACGTCTCCATCTCCTTGGCGTCGCTCAGCCCGGGCAGCTTGGAGAACTTGTTGGTGTCGACGTCCCAGACGCCCGGTATGCGGCCCACGTTGTCCGGCCCGTATCCCGCGTTCGAGCCCGAGTAGAAGATCTTGCCGTTCTGCATCAGGAACAGCGCCGGGTAGGTCGGGAACTGGCGGATCGTCGAGGTGTACGTCCACTTCTTGGTCTTCGGGTCGAAGACCTCGTTCTTGCCCGGCACCAGCTGACCGATGTCGTCCAGGCCGGAGACGCTCAGGATCTTGCCGTCGCTCAGGGTGGTGAGCGTCGGGTACCAGCGGGCCTCGTTCATCGGGTCGACCTTGATGTACTTCTCGGCGACCGGGTCGAACTCGTAGGCGTTCCTGATCCCCTGGAAGTCCTTCTTGTCGAGCGCGAGCTTCTGCGCGATGCCGTAGGTGTTGCGGGCCTCGGCGCCGGTCAGGCCCTGGATCCGGTAGTTGTCCTGGGTGCCGGTCTCGTACTTGGTGCCGCTCTTCTTCGCCTCGACGTAGATACGGCCGAGCCCCGGGTCGTTGCGCAGGAACTTCCCGGTCGCCTTGTCGAAGACCTTCTTCGCACGCGGCACGAGCACCGGGTCCTTCGAGACGAAGGTCTTGCCGTTCTCCTTGCCGGTGAACTTGGTGCCCGCGGGCAGCGTGATCGGCTTGTCCGGGTTCTCGTTGTGGACGACCATCAGGCCGCCGGCCTTGGTGACGTCGCCCTTCAGCTTCTCGTACCGCTTGGTGCCGCCCGCGATCAGCAGATTGCCGTTCGACAGCTGGGTGTGACCCGTGCAGAACAGGTCCGCCGGCGTCGGCACCTTCTTGATCGTGCCCTTGACCGGGTCCCAGATCCGGGAGTCGAACTTCTTCTTGTCGAAGTTGTCCTGGTTGTTGCCCGAACCGGCGACGAGCAGCACCTTGCCGGTGCGCAGCAGCGCCGCGTGGATGGTGTCCTGGCGGTACTCCGGCGGGAACTGGATGATGTCCCAGTGCCCGTTGTCCGCTTTGTACTCGGGCTTGTTGATCTGGTACTCGTGGTACTTCTCGGTGCTGAAGCGGTAGAGCCACGGCCCGTTCATCCCGGCCAGCGCGAGTACCACCGCCGTACCGATCGCGAGTCGACGGGCGCGGCGGTGGCCTGCACGGTCGTTCATTCCTTACGTCCCCCAAATCCACCCAGAGCGATCTGCATCGTCTGGTCATTTCCTGCGCCCGGGTCGGCGCCCGTGCCCGAACCCGGTGCCGTCCAGCTGGGCTTGTGCGCCGAACCGTGCGGCGCGTGCTGCGCCGGCAGCGGCTGCGGCTGGTACTCGGGCGCGTGCCCCGCCGGGACCTGCTGCTGTGCCGGCAACTGGACCGGCGCGGGCGGCTGCTTCTTCGCCTGCCGCACCGAGTACCGCCAGGCGAAGATCGGCGACGCGGTGATCAGCAGGGCGAACGTGGCCCAGATGATCATCGCCGGGTGCGAGTGCCCGAGCGTGAAACCGGCGGCGATCGAGCCGCCGAAGACCAGGATGAAGAACAGGTGGATCCGGAAGGTCCCGAACAGCGTGTCCGGGCTGGCGGAGTCGCCCTTGGGGGTCACCACGAACTTGCTCTTGCGGCGCAGCACCGTGTCCATCAGCGAGCGTGCGTAGATCGGCGCCGACAGGGCCGACATCACCATGCCCGCCACACCGCCGGAGCCCTCCGGCTCGTGCGGGGAGACGTTGTGCCGACGGTTCCAGACGTACAGGCCGATCTGGAGTGCGGACGCGTTGCCGTACAGCATCAGCCAGACCGTCGGATCGATGTTCACGCCGGAGGCACCCAGGCCCAGGAACAGCGCGCAGCTCAGCGCCGCCAGGATCCAGTTGAGGGCCGACATCGGGTAGAAGATGATCATCATCGTGTAGTTGAAGAGCTTGCCCGGGGGCAGCGAGAACCAGCCCTTCCAGTACTGCTTCAGGATCGTCTCGTACGTCCCCCGCGACCAGCGCAGCTGCTGGGTGAAGAAGTCCGTCCAGGCGGCCGGGCCCTCACCGACGGCGAGCACGTCCGGCGTGTACACCGAACGCCACTTCCTGCCCGTGGCCGGGTTCCTGTGGCGGTGGATCTCGAAGCCGGTGGCCATGTCCTCGGTGATCGAGTCGTACAGGCCGCCGATCTGCTTGAGCGCCCTGATCCGTACGGCGTTGGAGGTGCCCACGAACATCGGGGCGCCGTACCGGTTGCCCGCCCGCTGGATCAGCGCGTGGAAGAGGAACTGCTGGGACTCGGCCGCCTTGGTGATGGGGTTGTCGTAATTGCCGTACACCTGCGGGCCGATGACGAAGCCGACGTCCGGGTCGCGGAAGAAGCCGAGCATCCGCTCCAGGTAGTTGGGCAGCGGCACGTGGTCGGTGTCGACGGAGGCGAAGAAGTCGTAGTCGTCGCCGTGCGCCTCGAGCCAGGCGTTGTAGTTGCCGTGCTTGGTCCTGGCGCGGTGCGGGCCCTTCTTCTGGTTCCACTGCGGAACTCCCTTGCGGGAGAAGTGATGTACGCCGAGACGGGCACAGACCGCCTTCACCTCGGGGTCGTCGCCCTCGTCGAGGAGCCAGATGTGCAGAAGGCCCCGGTGCCGCAGCCGTACGGCCGCCTCCAGGGTCTTCGTGACCATCTCCAGTGGTTCCTTGCCGGGCACGTACGTCGTGATGAACGCCACTCTCGTGCCGGTCTCCGGCACCACCGGGATCGGGTCGCGGGCCACCAGCGTGGCGTGCGCGTTGGACAGTACGTTCATGCAGCGGAAGAACTCGATCAGGCCGATCGAGACAAGCATCACGACGTCGAGCACCGGCAGGAAGTCGAAAGCCGGGTAGTCGCGTTCGGTCCAGTGCTCCGGCTGCAGCAGCCAGGCGAGCAGGATCAGCGACAGCAGCGGCGCCGCGCCCAGCATCAGGGCGGCACGCAGACGGTGCGGTTCCTGCGAGAGCAGCGAGCGGTACTGCACTCTGTACGGCTTGCCGGGTTCGGGCTCGGTGAGGGGACCGGCCAGCCGGCTGTAGTGCTCGTAGTCGTATCTCGGCAGGTTCGACCTGATCCTGCGGAACTGGCCCGTCGTGCTGTTCCGGTGCGAAGGCACGCTGAGCTGGGTGGTTTCTGACGGGTCGAAGTTCTGCCGGGCGCCCTTCGGCGTCGACGTCATGAGTCATCCCCCCACACGCAGGTGACCGCGTGTCGTGTCGGTTCCTTCCGCCCGTGGCCGAGTCCCCTCGCGACTCTTCACAGACGTATCAGTGGCGGGCCGCAGTCCCCACACTTTCCACACCTATGGACATGGAACCGCGACCTTCCGGTTGCATGATGCCCCCCTCGGCATCGGCTCGTGCACGGGGCCCCTATCCCCGCAGAACCGGGCAACCGCTTACTTGCCCCCCAACTGCCGCGTATCCGCAGCATCTTGGAAAACAGGGTTCTACAGCGTTCATCATGATCGCAAGATGCGAAACACGGTGTTTACCGGTCATACGCGTTCATTGTGGCGCGTGTGAGGGTCTCGTGGATGCGTTGTGGACAACCGGGCGCGGATGTTGCCGAAGTGATCCCTTATCGCCTCCTCCGCCCGTACCGAGTCGCCCGACCGCACCGCGTCGAGGATGTCCCGGTGCTGTCGGCAGGTGACCTTGGGGTCCTGCGGCACGCCGCCGAGATCCGTCTGCACACGGTGGAAGGCCTCCCAGAACGCCTCCAGGACCTCACCCAGCAACACGTTGTCCAGACCCCGGTACAGGGTGGCGTGAAAGGCGCGGTCGGTGTCCGCGAGGCCGGCGCCCCCTTGCGCCGCCTGGTGTTCCATACGGATCACGAGTGCGTCGAGTTCAACGAGGTCCGTGTCCGGGATCCGGCCCGCGAGCCGGGAGACCAGACCCGTCTCCACCGCCTCGCGCAGTTCGAGCAGTTGGAGCAGGGAGTCCTCTCCCCGGTAGTGCCCGGCGACGGTGCGGAAGGCGAGGCCCTCGATCATCGGGGCCAGCGACATCGGGCCGACGTAGGTGCCGAAGCCGTGCCGGATCTCCACGATGCCCATCGCCTGGAGCGCCTTCAGCGCCTCGCGCACCGAGTTCCGGCTCGCACCCAGGTACTCCATCAGTTCGGGCTCGGTCGGCAGCGGCGCCCCGGAGGGAAGCCTGCGGTCGACGATGAGCTTCTTGATCCGCTCCTGAAGGTCACGCGCTGCCATGGCCAGAGAGTATCCGGCCAAACAGGAGAAAGGCCCCTCGCTTGCACGAGGGGCCTTCTTCTGCTCTGTGCGCCGCCAGGGACTCGAACCCCGGACCCGCTGATGCTGCATTTCCCGGGGGACGACCCCCGGACCCCCAGCCGCTTCCGCGGCACCGGAGGGAACCCGCCGTAACGCCGAAGGTCCCCCGCGTTTGCGAGGGACCTTCACTTCCGGTGCGCCGCCAGGGACTCGAACCCCGGACCCGCTGATGCTGCATTTCCCGGGGGACGACCCCCGGACCCCCAGCCGCTTCCGCGGCACCGGAGGGAACCCGCCGTAACGCCGAAGGTCCCCCGCGTTTGCGAGGGACCTTCACTTCCGGTGCGCCGCCAGGGACTCGAACCCCGGACCCGCTGATTAAGAGTCAGCTGCTCTAACCAACTGAGCTAGCGGCGCCTGCCGACGCCGTAACTCTACCGGACCGGCGGGAGTGGTCCCGACCATCCGGGGGCCGGGTCGGGGAAGGGGGCTGTACATCATTCGGACCGTCAACATGCGAGTCCGGAAGACCGTTGGCAAAGTGATCAGTGTGGACAAGCGCGGTCTTTTTCATCGGGAGTGTGAGGGGAATCGCATGGCGGCACCGGTATTCGAGGAATTCGATCCGGCGAGCGACTGCGACTGCCCCGGATGTGCGCACTGGCGCCGCGTCCTGCCGTATTCACGGACGGTCCGGCACCCGGCCGCCCGGCGGGCCGTGATCGTCGCCGCGGCCGCGTCCACCGCGCTCGGCGCGGGACAGGTGGCCCCGGCGCTCGCGGCCCCACAGGCACCGCCCGCCCCCGGCGTCCCCGCAGGTGACGGGCACCGGTCCCCGCAGGGCCACAAGGCCCCGCTGTACGGCCGCAGCGCCAAGACCACCGGGCCCGCGGACGTGCGGAAGACGCCCACGACCACCCGCGCGGAGATCATCAACCGGGCCAAGAAATGGGTCGACGCGCAGGTGCCGTACAGCATGACCGACTACTGGTCCGACGGTTACCGGCAGGACTGCTCCGGCTTCGTCTCGATGGCCTGGGGCCTGCCGCAGAACGAATGGACGGGCAGCCTCGGGCAGTACGGGAAGCAGATTTCCAAGGAGGAACTCCAGCCCGGCGACATCCTGCTCTTCCACAATCCGCAGAACCCGGAGAAGGGCTCGCACGTCGTCATCTTCGGCGGCTGGACCGACTACACGCACAGCAACTACATCGCCTACGAGCAGACGCCCCCGCAGGCCCGCAAGCAGGCCACCCCGTACGCCTACTGGACCAACTCCGACCGGTACGTCCCCTACCGGTACAACGGGCTCGCGCCCGACCCGACGCAGGCGCAGCCGGGTGCGCCGGCCACCCAGAGCACCCGGACGCCCTACCCGGGAGCGGCGTACTTCGGCCCCGGCGCGAACAACAAGTACGTCACCCAGCTCGGCGAGCTGCTCGTCGCTCGCGGCGCCGGGCGCTTCTACACCTCCGGCCCCGGCCCCCGCTGGTCGGACGCGGACCAGCGTGCCACCGAGGCGTTCCAGCTGGCCCAGGGCTGGCAGGGCGACGCCGCGGACGGGCTGCCGGGGCCGCGGACCTGGGAGCTGCTGGTGTCCGGGACCGGCAGGCCGGTCCCGGCGACCGGGAAGGCGGGCCATTCGGCGCCGTCGTCCAGCGGGGTGCCCGCCTATCCGGGGCGGGCGATGTTCCGGCCGGGGGCGGTCGACGACTACGTGACCCGGCTGGGGCAGCAGCTCGTGAAGAAGGGGTTCGGCACGTACTACACGACCGGGCCGGGGCCGCGCTGGGGCGAGGCGGACCGGCGCAACGTCGAGGCCTTCCAGCGCTCCCAGGGGTGGCGCGGCGGCGCGGCGGACGGCTTTCCGGGGCCCGAGACGTGGAGACGGCTGTTCTCCTGAACGGTTCCGCTCTCCCCAGGGGCCGCTCCTTCTGAACGGCTCTGTTCCACCCACCTGTTGTGACGCATCTGGCGCGGAGGCTGGAGGCACGCATGAGTACGACGACCACGTCACAGACACCCGAGTCCGAGGGGCCGGGCCGGCCCGGACGGCTCATCCAGAACGAGTCGACCACCGAGATCCCCGTCCATCTGCTGTTCCGCGACGACCCGGACCCGGTGTCCGTGCCGCTCAGGCCGACGGTCGTCGGCCGCCGGCACGGCACGGGCGAGCAGCCCCGGTTCCGCCGTCCGGCGCCGGCGACGCCGCGGGCCGTGCCGCAGGTCGACCCCGAGCTGGGCGAGCGGCGGGCGCGGGTGCTGCCCGGAGCGGCGGGCGTGCTCGCCGGAGCCTGCGGGGCGGCCGGGTGCGTGGCCACCTCGTGGTGGGCCGGCGTCCTGCCGCCGCTGGCCGCGGCGGCGCTGCGGCTGCCCGCGCACCCGGGGGCCGGGCTCGGTCCCGCGCAGTGGGCGGCCTACGCGGGCGCGGGCGCGCTCGGCGTCTTCGGGTTCGGCGGGCTGGCCCGTGGCCGGACCGGACGGGCCTGGGTGCTCGGTCTGTTCGGCCGCTACCGGGGCACCGTCCGGCGCACCGGGCTGATGTGGGTCAACCCGCTGCTGCTGCGCCGCCGGGTCGACGTACGGCTGCGGCACTGGCGCAGCGAGCCGATGCCCGCGGCCGACGGCAACGGCGTCGCGCTGCGCGTGGTGGTGCTCGTGGTGTGGCGGGTGCGGGACACCGCGCGGGCGGTGCTGGGCATCGAGGACCACGAGACCTATCTGCGCGAGTGCGTGGAGGCGGCCCTCGCCCGGGTGCCGGTCGAGACGCCCGACGGAACACGGGGTCCGGCGGAGGCGGCCGGGGACGCGCTGACCCGGCTGACCGCGGCGGACGCGGCACCGGTCGGCCTGGAGGTGTTCTCGGTCCAGCCGGTCAGGATCGAGTACGCCCCCGAGGTCGCCGCGGCGATGAACCGCCGCCGTATCGCCGCGCTGGACGCGCAGCACCGGGCGAGCGTGCTGACCTCGGTGGTCGACTCCGTGGAGGACACGGTGACGCGGCTGACCGTGCGCGGACTGGTGGACCTCGACGACTACGAACGCAAGGCGCTGGTCAAGGACTTGACGGTGGCGTTCTGCGCGGGGCGCGGCGAACAGATGCCGTGATTGGTATGGACACGTCTTGGTATGGACACAGCCAAGTAACCGCAATATTCTGCACTTGGTCTAGACCTGCACGCCTCATGGAACTTCCCCCACGTTCTTCAGGAGCGGCAGCATGCGCAGAAAGACCAAGTGGTACGCCGCCGCGCTCGGGCTCACCACGGCAGGAGCATTCGTGCTCTCGGCCGGAAGCGCGAGCAGCCACGGCTACACCGACCTCCCCATCAGCAGGCAGAAGCTGTGTGCCAACGGCACGGTGACGAACTGCGGCGACATCCAGTACGAGCCGCAGAGCGTCGAGGGCCCCAAGGGCTTCCCGGCCTCCGGGCCGGCCGACGGGTCCATCTGCTCCGGCGGCAACTCGCGCTTCTCCCAACTCGACAGCTCCAGAACGCCGTCCGGCGGCGCCTGGCCCACCACGAAGGTGACGGGCGGTCAGAGCTACACGTTCCGCTGGCAGTTCACCGCCATGCACGCCACGACCGACTTCAAGTACTACGTCACCAAGCCGGGCTGGAACCAGAACCACAACCTGGCCCGCTCGGACCTCAACACCACACCGTTCCTGACGGTGCCCTACAACGGTCAGCGTCCCCCGTCCACCCTCTCCCACAGCGGCACCCTGCCGTCCGGCCTGAGCGGCCACCACATGATCGTCGCGGTATGGACGATCGCGGACACGGGCAACGCGTTCTACGCCTGCTCGGACGTCACCTTCTGATCCCGCCGGACGGGGTGCGTGCGCCGGGAGGCTCGGTCCCGGCGCACGCGCCCGATCTCTGAGCCTTTCTTGAGCGACCGCGGCACTACCCGTGGGTAGGTTCCTGGCAGGCCGACCGTACGGGTGCGGCGGACCGAGACCGGGGGACCCCATGGACGTGCTTTTCTATCTCCTGCCCTGCCTGATCATGACGGTGGCCCTGGTCATGGCGTACCGCGTGATGCGCCGCTGGCTGCAGATGCGCCGCGCCTGGAACAGCGGGCTCACCGCCCAGGGGCGCTGTCTGCGGGTGTTCACCACGACCCATGGCGGCGGCAACGACACCTCCGTCCGCACCACCCTCCACCACGTCTACGAGTTCCAGGCCAAGGACGGCCGTCCGATCCGCTTCGAGGAGGAGGACGGCCCGGCGACCCGCCTGGAGGGCGATCCCGTCACCGTCTACTACTACGCGGACGGGCCGGACGTGGTGGCCACCGCCCAGGAGCCGGGCCGCGTCAAGCACGCGGCGTCGACGGTCGCGACGCTGGTGTTCCTCGGGGTGATGGTGGCGTTCTGCATCGGCTTCATGGCCACGTTCCACTCGATGTCCTCCTGGTCGGCCGACACCGGGTCCTCGACCACCATGCCGTAGCAATCTGACGGTCCGTCAATTACCGTGCGCGCCATGGAGTCCAGTGGCAGCGCGCGGGGCACGGTCGCGGAGCTCGTGGCGGAGCGGTTCGGTGACCACCGGCCGGGGCTGTGGTGCGAGGACCTGGTTCTCACGCAGCACGAGGTGGCCGCCGGAGCCGCGGCGCGGGCCGCGCTGCTGGCCGACCTGCTGCCGCCCGGCGCCGAGCCGCACGTGGGAGTGCTGCTCGACAACACTCCTGAATATCCGATGTGGTTGAGCGCGGCGGCGCTCGCGGGTGCCGCCGTCGCCGGGATCAACCCCACCCGCCGCGGCCCGGAGCTGGCCCGCGACATCCTGCACACCGAGTGCCGGACGGTCGTCACCGAGCGAGCCCATCTGCCGCTGCTCGCCGGCCTCGAACTCCCGGGCGTACGCATGCTGGTGACCGGCACCGAGGAGTACGACGCGCTCCTGGCGCCGTACGCGGGCGCCGAGCCGGACCCCTCCCGGGCCGCGCCCGGCGACCGCCTGCTGCTGTACTTCACCTCCGGTTCGACGGGCGCGCCCAAGGCCGCGATCTGCTCCCAGGGGCGGCTGGCCGCCGCCGGGCGTTCGCTGGTGGGCCAGTTCGGGGTGCGCCGCGACGACGTGCACTACGTCTGCATGCCGATGTTCCACGGCAACGCGGTGATCGCCGACTGGGCGCCCGCGCTCGCGGCCGGCGCGGGCGTGGCGCTGCGGCGGCGCTTCTCGGCCTCCCGGTTCCTGGCCGACGTCCGCTCGTACGGGGCGACGTACTTCACCTACGTGGGCCGGGCCGTGCAGTACATCCTGGCCACCGAGGAGCGCGCCGACGACCGCGACAACCCGCTCCGGCTCGGCTTCGGCACGGAGGCGGGGGCGGTGGACGCGGCGGCCTTCGAGCGGCGGTTCGGGGTGCGGCTGGTGGAGGGGTACGGCTCGTCGGAGGGCGGCGCGGCCGTGCAGTGGTCGCCGGGGACACCGGCCGGGGCGGTCGGGCGGGCGGCGCCCGGTCTCGTCGTACTCGACGCGCAGACGCGCAAGGAGTGCCCGCCCGCCTCCTTCGACGCGGCGGGGCGGCTGCTGAACGGGGACGAGGCGATAGGGGAGCTGGTGAACCGGGGGCCCAACCCCTTCGAGGGGTACTGGCGCAATCCGGCGGCCGAGGCCGAGCGGCGGCACGACGGCGGGTACTGGACCGGCGACCTCTTCTACCGGGACGCCGACGGCTACCTCTACTTCGCCGGCCGCACCGACGACCGCCTCCGCGTCGACAGCGAGAACCTGGCCGCCGCGACCATCGAGAACATCCTCGCCCGCTACGAGGGTGCCGCCGCCGTAGCCGTCTACGCGGTGCCGGACCCGGTGACCGGCGACCAGGTGATGGCGACCCTCGCCGGGACCTTCGACCCGGCGGGCTTCGCGGCCTTCCTCGAGGCCCAGCCCGACCTCGGGACGAAGATGGCGCCCCGGTTCGTCCGGGTCGTGGAGCGGATGCCGGTCACGGCCACGAACAAGATCCACCGGGCCCGGCTGCGGAAGGAAGGGGTCCGGTGCGCGGACCCCGTGTGGTGGCGGCCACCCGGGGAGCGGGCGTATCGGCGGCTCACCCCGGAGGACGCCGAAGGGCCCCTCGTGTCCACGAGAGGCCCTTCATCGGTGCGCCGCCAGGGACTCGAACCCCGGACCCGCTGATTAAGAGTCAGCTGCTCTAACCAACTGAGCTAGCGGCGCATGACTCTCGCCGCCCATCGGAACCGTGTCCGTGGATGGCGACGAAGAAAATACTACCTGGTCCGCGGGGGTGCTTCCGACCACCTCCCGGTCCGGCTAGATCGCCAGGGAGAGCAGTACCGGCGTCGCGTTCCGGTTCAGGGCGTCCGCGGCCTGGCGCAGGCGGTGGGCGTCCTCGACGGGCAGCGACAGGGCCAGGCAGCCGACCGACGTGCCGGCGCTGACCGGGACGGCCGCGCAGACCGTGCCGACCGCGTACTCCTGGAGATCGAGGTGGGGCACGGTGGACGGCTGGGCCTCGAGGTGCGAGAGCAGCAGCTTGTCGTTGGTGATGGTGCGCGAGGTCAGCCGGGCCGGCCTGTGCCGGGAGAGGTGGTCGCGCCGGCCGTTGTGGTCGAGCTGGCCGAGCAGGCTCTTGCCGATCGCGGTGGCGTGCGCCGAGGAGCGGAAGTCGACCCACTCGTGGACCACCGGGGTGGTGGGTCCGTCGGCGTACTGGGCGATCTTGACCTCGCCGTCGACGTACCGGCTGAGGTACACGGCTGCCCCCACCGAGTCGCGCAGCCGGTCCAGGGTGCGCTGGAGCTTCTCGTGCAGGGCCAGGTCCCGGCCCTCGGCCGAGCCGAGCCGGGTGAGGGCGTCGCCGGTGACGTACGCCCCCTCGGTGACCTGCTCCACGTAGCCCTCACGCCTCAGCATCCGCAGGAGGGTGGTCAGCCGCTCCGGGGCGAGGTCGGTGAGGCGGGCGAGTTCGGTTTCGGTGACTCCTGTCGAGTGCCGTGCCACGGCCTCCAGGACGCGCAGCGCGTCCTGGGCCGAGTGGTACGGCGCGGTCGGCTCGTGCTTCAGCGCCACGGTGCATCCCCCTGCGCTTGCTCGGTCGCTCTGCAACTTGGCCGTGATCCGTACAGCGGAACAGTTCCACGATAACGGTCAAGCGGCTTGTTGTGAGCGGCTGTTGACGAGATCTGGACCCCGCCGCACCGCTCTCAACAGCAGCGCAGGCACGCCGGCACATGCCAGTGACACGAACCGGCGCGCGGACCTCGTAGGTTGAATCGCGTTCAACCTACGACGTCAGAGGACCGCGCTGAGAAATTCCCGCGTGCGGTCGTTCTCGGGCTCGCTGAAGATCTTCTCCGGCGGGCCCGACTCGATGACCCTGCCGGAGTCGAACATCAGCACCTGGTCCGAGATGTCCCTTGCGAAGTTCATCTCGTGGGTCACGCAGAGCATCGTGATGTCCGTGGTGCGGGCGATGTCGCGCAGCACGTCGAGGACACCGGCGACCAGCTCCGGGTCGAGCGCGGAGGTCACCTCGTCCAGGAGCAGCACCTGCGGCCGCATCGCCAGCGCGCGGGCGATGGCCACCCGCTGCTGCTGGCCGCCGGAGAGCTGGGTCGGGCGGGCGTCGCACTTGTCGGCGAGGCCCACCATCTCCAGCAGCTCGCGGGCCCGCTCCGTCGCCTCGTCCCTGGACATGCCGAGGACGGTGACCGGGGCCTCGGTGATGTTGCGCAGCACCGACATGTTCGGGAACAGGTTGAACTGCTGGAAGACCATGCCGATCTTCTTGCGGACCTCGCGGATCTGCTTCTCCGGGGCCGGGAAGAGCTGGTCGCCGGCGACCGTGATGGTGCCCTCGTCCGGCTTGGTGAGGGTCATCAGCAGCCGCAGGATCGTCGTCTTGCCGGACCCGGACGGGCCGATCAGCGTGACGTGCTTGCCGGAGTCGACGGAGAAGTCGAGCCGGTCGAGCACGGTGTTCGACCCGAACCGCTTGGTGACGTGGTCGAAGCGGATCAGTTCGCCGCCGTCCACCGGCGGGTTGGCGTCGGCGCCGGGTTCTTTCATCAAAGGGGTGTCAGCGGACAAGACGTCGCTCCAGGGCTCGTACGAGAAGGGAGGCCGGGTAGGCGATGACGATGAAGGCCACGCCGATCACCGTCAGGGGCTCGGTGAACTGGAAGTTCTGCTGCGAGAACAGCCGTGCCTGGCCGAGCATCTCCAGGACCGTGATCGTCATCAGGATCGGGGTGTCCTTGAGCATCGAGATGACGTAGTTGCCGAGGGCGGGGACCACCCGGCGGATCGCCTGCGGCAGGATCACCGCGGTCCAGGTGTGCCGTACCGGCAGGTTCAGCGCGGTGGCCGCCTCCCACTGGCCGGCGGGGACCGCCTCGATACCGGCCCGGTAGACCTGCATCGTGTACGTCGAGTAGTGCAGCCCGATCGCGACGACACCGGTGGTCAGCGCCGACCAGGTCAGGCCCCACTCGGGCAGCACGTAGAAGAAGAAGAACAGCTGCACCAGCAGCGGGGTGTTGCGGATGAACTCCGTGACGACACCGATCGGCCAGCGCACGAAGCGCGTCGGCGCGCGCATCAGCAGCGCCCACACCAGGCCCAGCGCGAAGGAGATCAGCGAGCCGAGGACGAGGATCTGCAGGGTGACCAGCAGTCCCTCCCAGAACTTCGGCATGAAGTCGGCGACAGCGCTCCAGTCCCATTTCATCCGAGCGAACCTCCCGCGCCCACGCCGGTCGTCTCAGGACGGTGCAGCTCCTGGTCGGCCGAGCGGCCGACCGGCCTGCCCAGGCCCGACTTGAGCTTGCGTTCCAGCCCGCGCATCCCCCGCGTGAGCACGAAGGCGATGACGAAGTAGATCAGCAGCACGTACGTGTAGATCTCCGCGCTCTGCTGCAGCGCGAGGCGCACCAGGTTGGCACTGAAGGCCAGGTCGCCCATGCCCATGATCGACACCAGCGCGGTGCCCTTGAGCAGCTCCACCAGGAGGTTGGAGAAGGGCGGGATCATCTCCGGCACGGCCTGCGGCAGCAGGACCAGCCGCATCCGCTGCCACGGCGTGAAGCTGAGGGCGATGCCGCCCTCGCGCTGCGCCGGGTCGACGGAGTTCAGCGCGCCGCGCACGATCTCGGCGCCGTAGGCCCCGTAGGTCAGTCCGAGCGCGAGGGTGCCGGCCCACAGCGGGACCAGCTGCCAGCCGAAGGCGATCGGCAGCACGAAGAACACCCAGAAGATCATGATCAGCGCAGAGGTCCCGCGGAAGATCTCGGTGTAGGCGCCCGCGAGGAAGCGGACGATCCACAGCCGGTGGGTGCGGGCGATGCCGACCCCGAAGGCGACCGCCGTGGCCAGCAGCCCGGCGAGGACCAGCAGCTGGATCGTGACCCAGATGCCGTGAAGTACGAGTTCCCAGAGTCCCGAGGTCATCCGCCGCACAGCTCCTTCGCAGTGAGGTCGGTCATCTCGGCCTTGGTGAAGCCGAAGGGCCGGAGTATGCGGAACAGCTCACCGCTCTGCTTGAGCTTGCGCAGCTCCACGTTGAAGGCGTCCCGCAGACCGGTCTCGGTCGGGCGGAACGCGAAGGCGCCGCCGTCGACATGCGGCTTGCCCTTGACGAGGGGCGCGAAGGCTTTGGTGGACTCCGTCTTGCCGGACTTCTTGACCACCTCGCGGACGGTCAGCGCGGTACCGGCGAAGGCGTCGACGCGGCCGGCCTCTACGGCGTTCAGCCCCGCGACCTGGTCCGGCACGATCAGGATGTCGCTCTGCTTGTACCCCGCCTCGACGGCGTACTGGATCTCGGCATAGCCCGTGCCGGTCGCGAACTTCGCCTTCTTCGCGACGATGTCCTTGTAGTCGTGCAGCCCCTTCGGATTGCCCTTGCGGACGATGAAGGCGTCGAGCATCTGGTAGTCGGGGTCGGCGAAGATGACCTGCTGGCAGCGCTCGGGATTGACGTACATCCCCGCGGCCACGACATCGAACTGCTGCGAGTTCAGGCCCGGGATGAGCGAGCCGAACTCCGTCGGGACGGGCTGCACCTTGTCCACGCCGAGCCGCTTGAAGATGATTTTGGCCAGTTCCGGCGCCTCGCCGGTCAGGTCGCCGTTCTTGTCGATGTACCCGAAGGGGATCTCACCGGCGATACCCAGCCGTACGACGCCTGCCGCCTTGAGCCGGTCGAGCAGGTCACCGCCCTCCTTGCTCGAAGCGGCGGCCACGCGACTGCATCCGGCGGCGCCCAGCGCACCGAGCGCCGCCACCCCCGCGAGCAGCGATCGACGGGTGGGCCCGGGTGTGTGTCTGTCGTTCCCAAAAGGTGGAGCCATGGCGGCGCGGCTACCCGAGTCCATGCGATGTATGCACCATAGGCTTTATGGCTGATCGCTACATCGAAGTCTCGCTGGCCAAACGTGGAATTACCTGCACGGCGAAACTGCTGGACGAGCGCGCGCCTCTGACCTGCGCGGCTGTGTGGGACGCCCTTCCACTGGGCAGCGATGTCTATCACGCAAAATACGCCCGAAATGAGATCTATGCTCTTTTCCCACCCTTCGCGGCGAAAGAGCCGCCACTGGAAAATCCGACCGTCACACCGATTCCCGGAGATCTTTGCTATTTCTCCTTCGCGGGGACGGAGCTCGGCACGAAGGCGTACGGATACGACCGCGAGGTCCGAGCGGGCACCACGGTCGTCGATCTCGCCCTCTTCTACGAGCGCAACAACCTGCTGCTGAACGCCGACGTCGGCTGGGTCCCCGGCATCGTCTGGGGCCAGATCGTCGAGGGGCTGGAGGCGATGGCCGAGGGCTGCAACGACCTGTGGCGGTCGGGTGCGGCGGGGGAGACGCTCAGCTTCCGCCGCGCGTGATCCCGGCCTCGTAGAGCGCGTGGGCCGCCCGCAGCACCAGTTCGTCCCGGTGCCGGGCGGCCACCAACTGCAGGCCGATCGGCAGACCGTCCCCGTCGGTCCCGACGGGGACGGTCGCCGCCGGCTGCTGGGTCATGTTGAACGGGTACGTGAACGGGGTCCAACCCGTCCAGCGCCGGTGACCGGAGCCCTTCGGCACCTCCTCGCCCGCCTCGAATGCGGTGATCGGCAGCGTCGGCGTGACGAGCAGGTCGTAGGAGTCGTGGAAGCGGCCCATCCGGCGGCCCATCTCCATACGGACGTCCACCGCGGCGAGGTAGTCCAGCGCCGAACGGCGGGCGCCGGCCGCGCAGATCTCCCGCAGCCCGGGGTCGAGCAGCCCCCGCTGGTGCGGGCCGAGCTGCTGGGTCACCCGGGCCGCCCCGGAGAACCACAGGGTGTGGAAGGCCTCCACCGGGTCGGTGAAGTCGGGGTCGGTCTCCTCGACGTACGCGCCGAGCCCGGCCAGCCGCTCCACCGCCCGCCGCACCGCCGCGGCGACCGCGGGCCGCACCGCCACCTGGCCGCCGAGCGACGGCGAGTACGCCACCCGCAGGCCCTTCACCCCGCCCGCCAGCCGCGCCGAGAACGGGCCGGAGGCGGCCGGGAGCCCGGACCAGTCGCGGCTGTCGGGGGCGCCGATCACGTCGAGCAGCAGCGCCGCGTCCGCCGCGTCCCGGGCCATCGGGCCCACGTGTGCCAGCGTGCCGAACGCGCTCGCCGGATACAGCGGCACGCGCCCGTACGTCGGCTTCAGTCCGAAGATCCCGCAGAAGGCGGCCGGGATGCGGACGCTGCCACCGCCGTCCGTGCCCAGCGCGAGGGGGCCCGCGCCGAGCGCCACGGCCGCGGCGGCGCCGCCGCTGGAGCCGCCCGCGGTGCGGGAGAAGTCGTGCGGATTGCGGGTCACGCCGGACTGCGGCGAGTCCGTGACGCCCTTCCAGCCGAACTCGGGTGTCGTGGTCTTGCCGATGAACACGGCGCCGTGCTCGCGCAGCCGGGCGACCGAGGGGGCGTCCTCGTCCCACGGGCCGGCCTCGGAGATCGTCCTCGAGCCCTTGAGGGTGGGCGTGCCGCGCAGCAGCAGGATGTCCTTGACGGTCGTCGGGACGCCGTCGACCAGCCCCCGCGGCTCACCGCGCCGCCAGCGCTCGGTGGACTCACGGGCCTGTGCGAGGGCCTCGTCGGCGAGCAGGCGCACGAACGCGTTCACATCTGGCTGGATCTGCTCGGCCCGTTCCAGCGCGGCCCGCGTGGCCTCCTCCGGACTGAACTCGCCCGTGCGGTACCCCTCGACGAGTCGTACGGCGGTCAGCTCGGTGAGGTCGAGGTCCGTCATCTGCCCTCCAGGCCTAGGCGGTTCAGCGTCCCGGTACGTACCCGCGTTTCTTGTCGACCACGTTCAGCAGAGGTCTGCCCGTCTCCCAGCGCTCGTACAACTCCACGAACTGGGTGCCGAGCTGATCACGCCAGCCGATCGTGTCGCCGCTCATGTGCGGGGACACGATCAGCCCCGGCACCTCCCACAACGGGCTGTCCGGGGTGAGGGGTTCATGCTCGAAGACGTCCAGGGCGGCGCCCGCGATCCACCGCTTGACAAGCGCCTCCGCGAGCGCGTCCTCGACGACGAGCGGACCGCGCCCGATGTTGATGAACCGCGCGGAGGGCTGCATCACGCCGAAGCGCCGGGCGTCGAACATGCCGTAGGTCTGCTCGGTGAGCGGGGCGGCCGCGATCACCCAGTCGGCGCGCGCGAGCAGCCGGTCCAGGTCCTCGGGTCCGTGGAGGCCGGCGCGCGGCTCGCGGCCGACGAGTGCCGTCTCGATGTCGAGCGCCTTGAGGGCGCGGGCGATCGTACGGCCGATGGGTCCCGATCCGACCACGCACGCGCGCGTGCCGGCGACCCGCTGTGTCTCGCGGTGCCGCCAGGTCCGCTCCCGCTGGAGCTCCAGCGTCCTCGGCAGGTCCTTGGCCATGGTCAGCACGAGGGCGGCGACGTACTCGGCGATGGGCTGGTCGAAGATCCCCCGCGCGTTCGTCACCACCGTGTCGGAGGCGGCGAGTTCCGGACACATCAGGTGGTCCACGCCGGCGCTCGCCGTGTGCACCCAGCGCGGCCGCGGGCCCTCGCCCGGCCAGGCGGAGCGCACGGCCCGGGATGCGAAGTCCCACACGAGGAGCACGTCCGCGTGCGGCAGCCGCTCGGCGAGCGCCGACTCGTCGGTGTGCTCGATCCGGGCCCGGCCGGTGAGCCGGCCGAGGCGAGGCGGCGGATCCGCGTCGAGGACGAGAAGGGTGGGTGGCGCGGCGGCCATCGGAACACCTTTTTCTGCACGGCGATCAAGGGTCTGACGTGGGGCGGGACGCCGCTGTTAGCACCAGCGTGATCTGCGGGTGACATGAGCGGATTGACCACGCTCGCACCCGAACCTACCTTCGTCAACACGGGCGTTGCGTACGGTCCGTTGCTCTCCCCTTTCTTACCGTGAGGGCGGTGCCCGCTGTGGACGTTTCCTTCCTGGGTGGACCTCAGCCGCAACGCGGTGTCGGAGTGGTCGCCCCCTTCGACTTCGCGCTCGATCGCGAACTGTGGCGATGGATGCCGGACGATGTCTCGCTGCATCTGACGCGGACCCCGTACGTCCCGGTTGAGGTCAGTCTCGACCTGGCCCGCCTGGTCAGCGAGCATCAGACGCTGGACGACGCGGTGCTCACGCTGAACGCGGTCGCGCCGGAGGTCGTCGCGTACGCCTGCACGTCGGGCAGTTTCGTCGGCGGGATCGCCGGGGAGCTGGCGATGTGCGCGGCCATGACGCGCGCGGGCGCGGTCCCCTCGGTCACCACCTCCGGCGCGCTCCTGGAGGCGCTGGTGGCGCTCGATGCGCGGCGGGTGGCGCTGGTGACGCCGTACACCGTGTCGGTGACGCGCGCGCTGGAGAAGTACGTCGCCGAGGCGGGGGTGAAGGTCACCGGGCGCGCGTACATGGGGCTGACCCGGCACATCTGGAAGGTGCCGTACCGCGAGGTGGTCGCCATGGCGCACAAGGCCGCGCGGCGCCGCGCGGACGTGCTCTTCATCAGCTGCACCAACCTGCCGACCTACGACGTCATACCCCAGCTGGAGGCGGAGCTGCGCATACCGGTGATCTCGGCCAACCAGGTGACGATGTGGGCGGCGCTCGCCCGATTGGGTACCCGAGCGGTGGGGCCGTATCAGGCGCTGATCGATCCGGCGGCGCGCTCCGGTCCTGTGCTGCCGGAACTCCCGGACGGTGAACAGCAGCAGGAAGGCAGGTCATGACCGCACTCGGATTCCTCTACCCGGGGCACTCCGCCGAGGACGAATACCCTCGCATCGAGCAGTTGCTGGGCAGCGACATCCGTCTCGACGTCGTCCACACCGACATCGGTACGGACGCGCACCGGGTGGACGCCCTGCTGGAGATGGGCTCGGCCGACCGCCTCGCGGCCGGCGTCGAGCGACTGCGCATGGCGGGTGCCGAGTCGGTGGTGTGGGCGTGCACCAGCGGGAGCTTCGTCTACGGCTGGGAGGGCGCCCACGAGCAGGTGCGCTCACTGGCCCGTTCGGCCGGGATGCCGGCGTCCTCGACGTCCTTCGCCTTCGTGCACGCGGCGCAGGAACTGGACGCGCGGCGGGTGGCGGTCGGCGCGACCTATCCCGCGGATGTGGCCGGGCTGTTCGCGGACTTCCTGCGGGCCGGCGGCGTGGAGGTGACCTCGGTGAGCGACGCCGGGATCATCACGGCGGCCGAGGTCGGCACGTGGGGCGAGGCGGAGGTGTTCGCGCTGGCGCGGGAGGCGGACAGGCCCGACGCCGAGGCGCTGCTGCTGCCGGACACGGCCCTGCACACGGCGGCCCACATCCCGGCCCTGGAGAAGGAACTGGGCAAGCCGGTCCTCACGGCCAACCAGGTCACGGTCTGGGAGGCGCTGCGCCTCGCGGACCGGCGGGTGAACGCGCCCACGCTGGGCGCGCTGTTCACGCGCGAGCCGGTGGTGCAGGTCTGACGGGTCCCGGCACGCCGCGCTCCCGGCTCGGGGAATAAAGCGGAGAGTGCCTCCTGTTAGCCGCGCAGGACAGCGCACGGCCGACAACAGGAGGCACCCACCGTGACGGCAGACGACGAGATCCGGGGCGGCGTACAGGGCACCGCGCCCGTACCCCTCTCCGTACTGGACCTGGTGACCGTCGGAGCGGGCCACACCGCCACGGACGCGCTGCGCACCAGCGTCGCCCTGTCCCGTCTCGCCGAGTCCCGCGGATTCCACCGGTACTGGGTCGCCGAGCACCACTCGATGCCCGGCGTGGCCTCCTCCTCGCCCGCCGTGATCCTGGCCCACCTCGCGGCCCACACGGACCGCATCCGCCTCGGCTCGGGCGGCGTGATGCTCCCCAACCACGCGCCGCTCGTCATAGCCGAGCAGTTCGGCACGCTGGAGGCGATGGCCCCCGGGCGGATCGACCTCGGCCTCGGCCGCGCGCCCGGCACCGACGGCGCCACGGCGGCCGCCCTGCGGCGCACGGACCACCTCAATGAGGGCGCCGACGACTTCCCCCAGCAGCTCGCGGAACTCACCCGCTTCCTGGACGACGACTTCCCGGACGGCCACCCCTACCGCCGCATCCACGCCGTGCCGGGCCCGGTCCAGGCGACGTCCCCCGGCGGCGTCCAGTCCCCGCATCGCCCGCCGGTCTGGCTGCTCGGCTCCTCGGGCTTCAGCGCGCGCCTGGCGGGCGTCCTGGGCCTGCCCTTCGCCTTCGCGCACCACTTCTCGGCGCAGAACACCGTCCCGGCGCTGGACCTGTACCGCGAGTCCTTCCGCCCGAGCGAGGTACTGGACGCCCCCTACGCCCTCATCGGCGTATCGGCCCTGGCCACGGACGAGGAGTCGGAGGCCCGCCGCCAGGTCCTCGCCGCCGCCCTGAACATGGTCCGCCTGCGCACCGGCCGTCCCGGCCTCGTCCCCACCCCCGAGGAGGCCGAGTCCTACGAATTCAGCCCCATGGAGCGGGACTTCATCACCTCCTGGAACGCCAATGTCGTCCACGGCACCCCCGACGAGGTCCGCGCCGGCCTCGACGACCTCCAGAAGCGCACGGGTGCGGACGAGTTGATGATCACGTCCAACGCCCACAGCGGGGATGTGCGCCTGCGCTCGTACGAACTCATCGCGGACGCTTATGGGTTGCCGGCCGCCTGAGCCGAACAGGCGCGCTCGCCTACGAGTTGCCGGCCACGGTTTCGCTCGCGCCGTGGAGCGGGACGCGGAGGTCGGAGATACGATCCGGCGGGACCGGGCGGGAGTAGAGCCAGCCCTGCCCGGTGTCGCAGCCGATGCGGCGCAGGCGGGTGGCCTGGGCCGAGGTCTCGACGCATTCGGCGGTGACCGTGAGGCCGAGGCGGTGGGCGAGCTGGATCATCGCCTCGACCACGACCTCGTCGGCCGGGTTCGGCGGGACGGTCCCCTCCTTGTCGCTCTCGTACTGGAAGCCGCGCACGAAGGAGCCGTCCAGCTTCAGGACCGAGACCGGCAGCCGGCTGAGGTACGCCAGGTTCGAGTAGCCCGTGCCGAAGTCGTCGATGGCGATGCCGACGCCCATGTCGCTGAGGGCCTGCAGGACCTGCAGCGGGCGGCCCGCCGAGCCCATGACGGCCGACTCCGTGAGCTCCAGCTGGAGCAGGTGCGGCGCGAGACCCGTCTCGGCGAGGATCTCCGCCACGTCCGCCACCAGGTCCGAGTCCCAGACCTGACGGACCGCCACATTGACGCTCACGAACAGCGGTTGCTCGTCGGGGTGGTCCAACTGCCAGCGCCGCGCCTGCCGGCAGGCCGTGGCGAGCACCCAGCGGCCCAGCGGCACGATCGAGCCGTCCTCCTCCGCCAGTCCGATGAACCGATTCGGCGTCAGCAGGCCGAACTGCGGATGGTTCCAGCGGACCAGTGCCTCGACTCCGTGCAGCCTGCCGTCCTCCATCCCCACCAACGGCTGGTACTCCAGCACGAATTCACCGCGCTCGATGGCGGGCCGGAGCGTGGAGGCGAGCGCCTGCCGGGTCATGCGATGGGCGTTGCGCTCCGGGTCGAAGAGCGTCCAGCGTGACTTCCCGTCCGCCTTCGCCCAGTACAGCGTGGTGTCGGCCGCCTGCATCAGGGCGGTCGGCGTGGTGCCCGCCGCACGGCGCTCCACGACCCCGATCGACGCCGACACCGACAGCCGCCGGCCCGAGAGGTCGAAGGGCGCCTGGATCGCCTCCAGCACCGACTCGGCCAGATCGGCGAGTTGGTCCGTGCCGGTCGAGTCCTCCACCAGCAGCGCGAACTCGTCGCCCCCCAGCCTCGCCACCAGTGGGGCGCTCGCTCTGGCGTACCCCGCCTCGTCGGCGCAGCGCGTCAGGCGCTCCGCGACGGCGGCCAGCAGCCGGTCGCCGACGCGATGGCCGAGCGTGTCGTTGATGGCCTTGAAGCCGTCCAGGTCGAGATAGCACAGACCGATCCGCCCGGTGCCGGTCTCCGCGTAGGACTCCGCTTCCAGCGCGGTCGTCAGCCGCTCGAAGAAGAGCGTGCGGTTGGGCAGCCGCGTCACCGGGTCGTGCATCTGCAAGTGCCGCAATCTGCCCTGGAGTTCGCGGTGTGCGCTGATGTCGGTGACGGACATCAGCACGCCCTCGTCCGGGGCGGCCAGCGGTGAGACGGTGACCTCGACCCAGACCGTGCGCCCGTCGGCGTGCTTCAGCCGGCGGGTGCAGTGCAGCCGCGCCTCGCGCCCGCGCAGCACCTCGCGGTACGAGTGCCAGGTGCGCGCGTCGGACGCCAGATCCACCAGGTCGGCGGCGAACCGGCCGACCAGGGAATCCGGGGGACTGTCGATCAGCTCGCCGAAGCCGCTGTTCGCGCTGACCACCAGGCCCTCACGGTCGACCACCGCCATGGCGAGCGGTGCAGCCGTGAAGACCGAGTGGTACGCCGACGGCTCCTTACGAGTCGTCAGCTGCTCGGTACGAGGCGACGCATAGGCGTCACTCTCTGTGACGGCGACCCGGTCGAGGTCAGCCGCGGGCGCCGGCCCTTCGGACGTTCCGCTCACCGCTCGCTCCCGCAGTGCACTCGATCTCTGTCCGTGCAGGAAAGTGTGCCGATCATAGAGGCAGACCCGGAGGCCATGCAGCTACTGTCCAGTGTCCCGGATGGACCGGCACTTCAGACAGATCGTTTCTGCCCGCAGGTGGACGGCTTCATAGGTCCCCCGATCGCTTGTGACGTTCCGTGAGCGTTTCGGGGGTGTCGGTCCTGACGGTTCTGTGGGCGCCTCACTCGTCTGGGGCAGACAAACAGGGCGTAGTACTACAAATCAACACAGGCTGGGTGCGGAGTACCGCGAACCGCACCCGGAGGTCCCTGTGTCGCGTCAGTTTCCCCTCAGGACGTACAGGGGTCCCCGACTGCGCAGCACCGCCGCCGTGTTCAGCACTCTGTCCGCGATCGCCGCGACCTCGCTGGTGACCGGACCCTCGGTCGCCGAGCCGTTCTCGGCGGTGCCCTGCGCGCTCCAGCGCACCTCGGTCCATCACTCGGAAGGCCTCGACACCTGGAACGCCGCCTACCCGCGGCCGAGCCGGGCGCTCGACGCCGTGATGGTCTTCCTGTCGTTCCCGGACGCGGCCCCACGGACCACGCCCGCCCAGCTGGCCGCCGACCACTTCCCGGCCACCAGCCGCTTCTTCGAGCAGGCCTCCTACGGCAAGTTCACCCTGCGCCCGCATCCGGTGAAGCACTGGATCCGGATGCCGCGGCCGTCGACGGCGTACGCGATAAAGCGCGACTGGAGCTCCGGGAGCCGTGCCGCGTATCTGCGTGACGCGCTCTCGGTCGCCGACCCCCAGGTCGACTTCTCGCGCTACGACGTCGTCTACTTCGTCGCCGACCCGGACGCGCCCGGCGTGGACTCGGACGCGACGAAGGTCGTCAATCTGGACACCCCGCTCCGGGCCGACGGCACGAACCTGCGCCGTGTCGTCACGGTCTTCGAGAAGCACCCGCCCGACCGGCTGGTGCTGGCCCACGAGACCGGGCACGTCTTCGACCTGCCGGACCTGTACCACCGGCCCGACGACGGCAAGGGCGACTGGGACACCTACGTCGGCGACTGGGACCTGATGGGCAGTCAGTTCGGGCTGGCGCCCGACCTGTTCGGCTGGCACAAGTGGAAGCTGGGGTGGCTGGATCCGCGCCAGGTGGTGTGCGTACGGGAGTCGGGCGTCACGCGCGTGACGCTGGAGCCGCTGGGTTCGGGGCCGGGTGTCGCGGTGACGGGCGCGGCGGGGCCGCCGGCCTTCGGGCTCGGCGAGGGTGTGAAGCTCGCGGTGGTGCGGACCGGCCCCGACAGCGTGCTCGCCTTCGAGGCGCGCGGCCAGGTCGGCGCCGACGCGGCGGCCTGCAGGTCGGGCATCCTCGTCTATCGCGTGCAGGGCACCGCCCAGTCCGGCGGCGGCCCCATCCAGGTCGTCGACGCCCACCCCCACACCGAGGCCTGCTGGGAGAACTCCGTCTACCCGCCCCTGGCGGACGCCCCGGTCGGACTGGGCGAGACCTTCGAGGTGCCGCACGAGAACATCCGGGTGGCGGTCGAGGGCCGCACGCCGTCGGGCGCCTGGAACGTGAAGATCACGGCCGGCCCGCAGGAATGAAAAAACCCTCCACAGCTGTGGAGGGCTTTTCTGTCGGTGCGCCGCCAGGGACTCGAACCCCGGACCCGCTGATTAAGAGTCAGCTGCTCTAACCAACTGAGCTAGCGGCGCCTGCTGACGTCGTAGACCTTAGCATCCTGATCGGTCGGGGGAAAAATCGATATGCGCACGGCGGCACGGGCCGCCCGCACGGCGGCCCAGAGCAGGATCTCCGCGCCCGGCAGCCAGGGGTGACGGGTGTCCGGGGCGGCGAGCCAGCGGGAGTCGCAGGAGGCCGGCGGGGTGGGCGAGAGCAGGGCCGGGACGGTCACCGCGTCGCCGTTGCCGTGGCACAGCAGCGGCGGGATCGCGGCCGTACGGCCGAACTCCTCCCAGTGCAGCAGTGAGGGCAGCCGCTGGGCGGTGCCGGGCGCGGCGAACAGGAGCATCCGGCCCCGGAAGGCCGCCACCGGGCCCGAGCCCGGGCCCTCGTGCCACAGCCGGTCGACCATGCGGCGGCCGAAGACCGCGGGGACGCTGACGACGTCGAAGACGGAACCGCAGGGAAGGACGACCGGGGCCTCGGGGCGCTCCTTCCAGAGGGCGAGCGTGGAGCGCGGATACGTTCCCGCCGAGGCGAGCCAGGCGGCTCCGTCCGCGGTGACGCCGCAGACGTCGAAGCGGTCGGCGAAGGGTTCGTTCCGTGTGCTGCTCATGGCAACTACATCTACCGGGTGTGAACGTACCGCTCCGGGGAGTTGCCGGAATCCGGGACAGGTGGGAGCGGGAAGGGGTATCTTGCCCGCCTGGCATATGCCACAGCGAAACGGTCCGTGTTCACACCGGGTCGGCGGACGTGGTCCCCTCGGCGCCGCTCATCAGGCCGCGGCCGTACTCCACCATCTTCTTCGCGTAGTCCTCGGTCCACTCGGCGCGCTCCGCGATGTCCGCCGCGGTCAGCCGGTCGAACCGCCGGGGGTCCGCCAGCTGGGCGGCCGCGATGGCCTGGAACTCCACCGCGCGGTCGGCGGCCGCGCGGAACGCCTGCGTCAGCTCCGTCGCGCGGGTCAGCAGCGCCTGCGGATCGTCGATCGACTCCAGGTCGAAGAAGTGCTCCGGGTCGGAGGCCGCTTCCGCGGGCTCGAAGAGCAGGGGCGCGGGGCGTAGCCGCGGTTCGTTCCGACGCGGCGTGGGCTCCGCCATGTCTTGTCCTCCTCGTACGTCGTGCACGGCCCGTCCGGTAAGAGGGCCACCGTCCATTGTCCCGCGATCGCGCAAGTGGGCCTCGGTCGCAGGGCGCCCCCCTCGGTGCGCCCCCTCGGCGCGCCCCCCTCTCAAGGCCGCCAGCCGACGCGATGTTCCCGCAGCCGCGCGAGCACCGCGTGGTTAGCCTCCCAGCCGTCCGGGAACTTCACGAGCGTGCCCAGCTGGACCGGCTCCGTCGACGGGTAGTCGTCCAGCAGGTCGCTCACGCCCGCCCGGCAGACCACGATGCACGCGTGCCGGTGGCGGGAGGCGAGCACGCACAGGCGGCCCGTCTCCAGGTGGAAGGCGGTGGCGTCCGGGCGGCCGGAGAGCGGGTGGAGGACGACCGTGACGTCGTACTCGCGGCCCTGGAGGCGGTTCGCGGTGTCGACCGTGACCTCCGTGACGCCCAGCCCCGCGAGCGCCGCGCGGACCGCCGCCGCCTGGTCCCGGTGGGCGGTGCCGACCGCGACGCGGTCCGGGGTCAACGGCACGGGCTCCCCGGGGTTGCGCTCCGACGTCGCCGCGCCGCCGCGGTCCAGCAGCCGCCGTACGATCGCCGCCACCGCGCCCACCGCCTCCGGGTCCGTCCGCGGGGTGTGCCGCGCGGGCAGCTCCAGCAGGCCCCAGCCGGACACGGCCGCCTCGTCGATCACCCGGTCCGGGCCCGAGCCGTCGGACGGGACGGCGAACGACAGGGAGCGGTCGCCGTGGTCCGTGCCGCTGCGGAAGGGCGTGTACGGGTAGAAGGCGTCGGAGACCAGGGGAGCCGCGGAGGCGGGCAGGCGCCAGGACACCGGCAGGCGGTGCTGCGGAAGGTCGGGGTTGTGGGCCAGCAGAGTGGTGACGGCGGAGGCCGAGGGGTCGTACGACAGGCCCGCCCACTGCTCGCCGCCCACGATCGAGAACGGGTCCAGCTGGCCTGGGTCGCCCACGAACAGCGCCCGCTCGAACAGCCCGGCCACGGCGAGCAGCGCGTCCGAGCGCATCTGGTACGCCTCGTCGACGATCGCGTGCCGCCACGGCTCGTCGACCTTCACATGCGCCCACTTCGCGGCCGTGGAGACGACGACCGGGAGGCCGGTCAGCTCCGCCGCCTTCGCCGACGTGCGGACCTGCGGCAGGTCGTCGAGCGCCTTGTCGTACGCGTCGGCGTCGCTGCTGTGCAGCCGGCCGACCGGCAGCCCGGGGCTCTTCTCCGCGAGCCGCAGCACCAGGTCGTCCACCTGCGCGTTCGTCTGGGCGACGATCATCAACGGGCGGCCCGCGTCGGTCAGTTCGAGCGCCGCGCGGACGACCAGTGTGGACTTGCCGGCGCCGGGTGGGGAGTCGACGACCACGCCGCGGTGGGTGCCGTGCAGGGTGTCGCGGAGGATCGCGTCGGTGGCCTCGGTGGCCGCGGCCCCCGGGTCGAGAACGGTGGTCACAGGACGTCCTCCGCGGTCACGGGATCGGCGCTCTCGTGGACGGCTTCGCCCGGCGGCCCGCCGTGGGTCCACGGCGTCTGCTCCGGGTCGGGCAGCTTCGGGCCGCCGCGCTGCTCGTGCTCGAACGTCGTGAAGCAGAGCAGGTCGCCCTTCTCCGGCACCGAGCCCGCCTCGGGCACCTTGCCGCGGCCCATCTTGTCGACGATCCGCAGCACGAACAGGTCGTCCGCCTCCTGTCCGATGAACTCCGCCGCCTGCGGCTTGCCGCCCAGCGAGCGGTACACCTTGGCCCGCTCGCCCAGGTGCGGGCGGTCCTCCGTACGCACGGTGACCAGCGGGCGCGGGCGGGGCTGCTTGCCCTCGCTGTACGCCATCACCACGTCCGTGACCTCGCCGGCGAACGCCTCCCCGGACAGCCGCCGCCCCGCCATCACCAGCGGGTCGTCGAGCGCCTCCTGGGCTTCCAGCCGGGCCTGCTCGCGCTCGCGTGAGGCCAGCTTGTTCGCCGCGGTGACCGCGTCGTCCCGGCGCGGCTGCGGGGGCTCGCCCGCGACGACCCGGTCGCGGTGGGAGGTGAACGACCAGCGGTCGCGCGTCCACCGCTCCTCGACATGTGCGCCCTCGGGCAGAGCCCGCAGCAGGTCCAGGCCGCGCCAGACCTTCTCCCAGGTGGGCAGGGTGCACTGGAGCACCAGCTCGCGGATGTCCCGCTCGGCGGCGGTCAGTTCACCCAGCCGGTCGTCCGCCTGCAGACCGTCCTCGGCGGCGGCGAGGGCGGTACGCGCGCGGTCGTAGCGCTCGATGGCGGGGGCGAGCAGTTTGTTGTCGAAGGCCGGGTCGGTGGCCGGTCCGGCGGGCGGGCAGACCAGTTGACCCCTCGCGTCCCGGGCGAGCTCGGCCGCGAGAGCCGCCTCCGCGCCGGACGCGCCCTCGGGCGGGTCGATCCAGGCGAGCAGCGCGCCGAGGTGCTGGTCCTCCAGGCTGGACTGCCCCGTCGCCCAGTGCCGGGCCAGGACGTCCGTGGCCGCCAGCAGCAGTGCGGAGCCGGGCACTCGGGCGCGCTCCCCGAAGTGCGTCAGCCAGCGGCCGAGCAGCGGCACGCGCGGGGGCGCCGGATAGGGGGTCTCCGGGTCCTGCTCCGCCGTGCGCCGAAAGCGCATGGAGCGGCCGAGGAGCCGTACGAAATCGACGCCCGCGCGGCTCGGCACGATCAACTGAGGAGCGTCCGCGCACAGTTCGACCTCGACCTTGACCCGCTTGCCGGTCTCCGGGTCGGTGTCGGTGCGCTCCGCGGCCTCCACCTCGCCGGCGTACCCCTCCAAGTGCGGCAGGACGACGTCGGCGAGCTCGGCCAGGAACGCGAACCTGAGGTCGCGGTCGCGCGGCTGCGGTACGGCCAGCAGCCGCGGGGCCTCCCGGTCGGTGCCCACGAGCGCGCCGAGCGGGGCGCCGGCCTCGCCCGCGGTGGTGAGCGGCACGAAGACCAGGGGCCGCCCGGACAGGTGCCGATGCCGGACGGTGGCGGCGGGCCGGGCCCGTCCGGTGCTGACGGCTTCGAGGCGGGCGAGGGTGGCGATCAGTGACACGGGGCGGCCTCCTCACCGGGGACGGCCATCGTGTGCCGGGCGGCCGACAGGGCCTCCTCGCGCAGCCGAGCCGCCCTGCGCAGCGCCGCCACCGCCGGGTCCTGCGGGTCGCCGCTCGCGCCGCTCGCCGCCGACAGGACCTCCTCGACCGTCGTCAGACCGCCCAGTTCGGCGCGGACCGGGCGGCCCAGCGAGGTCACGGCCCCTTCCGCGCGTGCCCGGCCGCGGCAGTGGAAGGCCAGCTCGCAGGCGGACAGGCACTCCGGCGCGTACGTCGCCGGGACCGACTCGACGGCGGCCGTCAGCTGTGCCGCGGGCAGTTCGGGGGAGAAGCACGTGCCCTCGGGGAGCGTGTCGGCGATGTCTTCCATACGGGTCAGACGGGTCAGCTGCCGACCTGTGACGGCGCGCTGCTTGCGCACGTCGACCGCCGAGGCGGTGGGCAGGTTGGAGAAGTCCTTGGGGCAGACGAGCAGGATCCGGTGCCGCACGACGGGAGCCGGGTCGATACGCTCGGCGACCTCCTCGAGGGCCAGCACGTAGACCGCCGCCTGGCGGGCGGCCGCGCCCACCTTCGACGGGTCCGCCGAACCGTCCAGCATCGGGAAGGACTTGATCTCGACGACCGTCCAGCTGCCGTCGGGGTGCACCACGACGGCGTCCGGCTCCAGGAACGCGGGGGAGCCGGCCACCTCGAGCGCGAGCATCGGGTGGTCCAGCAGGGTCCAGGCGCCCGGGGCCGCGGTGGCCACGCGCAGCGCCAGTTCCGTACGGGCCGCGCGTCCTTCGGGGCCGGTCGCCGCGAGGTCGGGCACCTGTGCCCCGGCGGGCGGCCGCGCGCGCGGGTCCAGCTTCTCGTGCACCAGGCGCAGCAGCTCCGCGCCGCCGTCCGCCTTGACCTTCGCCTCGAACGCGTTGCCCCGCGTGAACGCGAACTGCGACTGCCCGAAGACCGACGGGGAGCCCAGCCTGCTCGCCACCGCCGCCTTGTCCACCCCGGCGCCGTCCAGGATCGCGCGCCGCTCACAGCCCGGGTTGGCGGCGAGTGCCGCGAGGGCGCGGGCGTCCAGCGCCTTGGCCGGTACCTCGGGACCGCGCAGCTCAGCGAGCCGCTGCCGGAGCGCCTTCCCCCGCGTCCTTGGGAGAGGCACTCGGCTCGGCTCCGGATCCGTCCCGGGACTCGCGCTGCCGTGGAAATCGCTCACCCGCGGAAGTCTGGCATCCGCCACTGACAATTGAGGAGCCTGTGCCGCCGGAGTGCCCTGCGGCGGACGGGAACTGGGCCCACAGCCGGTCGGCACCCCGCATCACGTGCGGCGTCAGGAACAGGCCGAGACCCATCACGGCCGCGCCCGCGACCGCGTCGAGGAAGTAGTGGTTCGCGGTACCCATGACCACGATCGTGGTCAGCAGCGGGTAGGCGACGGCGGCGACCTTCGTCGCGGGCGTCCTGCCGTGGCGCCACAGTATGACGCCGCACCACAGCGCCCAGCCCACGTGCAGGCTCGGCATGGCCGCGTACTGGTTCGTCATGCCCCCGAGGCCCTTCGGGGCGCTGGCCGCACCGCCCCACCAGCCGTACGAGCTGTACTGGGCCATCGTGTCCACGAACCCGTGGCCGGCCGAGAGCAGGCGCGGCGGGCACGTCGGCAGCAGCGTGAAGCCGATCAGGCCGATGAAGGTGGACGTCATCAGCCAGGTGCGGGCGGCGCGGTAGTGCACGGCGCGCGCCTGGAACAGCCAGATCAGGATGGCCGGCGTGACCAGGTAGTGCAGCGACGCGTACCAGAAGTCGGCCGGGACACCGAGCCACGTCTCGCGCGTGAAGAGCCGGTTGAGCGGGTGCTCGGCGTTGAGGTGCAGGAACTTCTCGACGCGCAGGATCGCCACGCCGTGGTGGACGGCGCCGGCGGTGTCGCCGCGGGCGAGGAGCCGGCCCGCCGAGTAACACCCGTAGACCAGGAGGATCAGCGGCAGTTCGGTCCACCAGCGCAGGCGGGTCCGTGGGGCTGCTGCCTCGATGCCCGGTGTCGTCTCGGTCCTCGGCATCCGATCGCCTCCCCCTTCATTCTCGCGCGGCGCCCGCCGGCCGGTCGGGTCGTGCCACCTTACGGCGTACGTGCGCGCCCCCGTCGGGCGCCCCCGGCCCTCAAAGACGCAGAGATCGCCCGTCGGGTTGCCCCAGGCAGACCATGGTCCAGGGTGCGCGATGATGGAGAGGTTCCGCCTGTTGTTTGTTACGGAAGGTCCCTCTCCGCATGGCACCGCGCATCCTGCTGGCCCGGCACGGACAGACCGAGTGGTCGCTGTCCGGAAAGCACACCGGGAGGACCGACGTGCCGCTGCTGGAGGAGGGCCGGCGCGGCGCCAAGTTGCTCGGCGAGCGGCTGCACCGGGCGCCCTTCGACGGACTTCCGGACGTCGAGGTGCGCACCAGTCCGCTGCTGCGCGCGCGTGAGACGTGCGAGCTGGCCGGGTTCGGCGAGCGGGCGGCCGTCTGGGACTCGCTCATGGAGTGGGACTACGGCGCGTACGAGGGCCTGACGCCGGACGACATCCAGGCCGCACGGCCGGGCTGGCTGATCTGGCGGGACGGCGTCCCCGAGGGCGAGTCGCTCGCCGAGGTGACCGCCCGGGCCGACGAGGTGGTGGCCTGGGCGCGGTCCGCCGACCGGGACGTGCTGGTCTTCGCCCACGGGCACATTCTGCGGTCGATCGGGGCGCGATGGCTGGGCCTGCCGATCGACTTCGCGGCACGGATCCGGCTGAATCCGACGTCGCTCTCGGTGCTGGGATGGGCCTACGGGGAGGCGGCCGTCGAGAGCTGGAACGACCTCGGGCACCTCGCGGGCTAGCCGCCTCGCCGGGTGCGGGTCACGCGGTGCGCGGCAGCGACGCGTGCCGCTCCAGGAAGCCCGAGACCCCCGACGCCCGCCGGTGCGGCAGCAGCACCCGTGCCGTCCCCGCCAGCATCGTCTGGATCCGCGACGACTGGACCTGGTCGAGCAGGTCAAGCACCCGCATTCCGGCAGCCGCGGCCTCGTCCGGGCGGCCGCCGCGCGCGAGGTCGTCGGCGAGTTCGGCCGTGTACAGGGCGATGTTGCGGGTGAAGTGCGGGTCCTGGAGGTGTGCCGCACGGCGCGCGTGGCGGGCGGCGCGCGTCCAGTCGCCGAGCGTCGACCAGCACTGCGCCTCCAGGCCCTCCAGTTCGGCCTCCCCGTAGAAACTCATCCACTCGGGGTCCGCGTCCGACGGGCCTCGCTCGTAGAGGATCTGCGCGCGGACGAGGGCCTGTTCGCAGCCGGTGCGGTCGGCGAGGCCCGCCCAGCCGCCAGCCTCGCGCAGGGCGAGCAGCGACATCAGGCGCGCCGAGCCGAGCGAGCGACCGACGCGTTGCGCGGCCTGCGCGGCCCGCACCGCCTCGCGCGGACGCCCGGCGTCGCGTGCGAGGAACGCGCTGTTGCAGAAGGCGTGCGCCTCCAGGCCGTCGTCGCCGGTCATCCGGGCGGTCGCCAGCGCCTCCGCGTAGTGCGAGCGGGCGTCGTCGAAGCGGCCCGAGTCGTGCGCCAGCCAGCCGACGGAGATGGCGAGTTCACCGGCGCCCGAGTGCAGCCGGTCGGCGGTCGTCTGCCGGGTCGCGCCGGCGTCCAGCAGCGCGTAGGCGGCGCGCAAGGGCGTCGACGCACGCCGGTAGAGCCCGTCCGCGCCGTGCCGGTCGTCGAGCAGCCTGATTCTGCGTACGGCCTCTTCGACCGCGTACACATCGCTCGTTCCGGGGCGGCGGACGGGTCGTCCCGCTGCCGCCGCGTCGAATGCGGGCCCCATCTGGCCCATCGAGGCGGCGGCCACCGTGGCGCCACCGCCGGTCATGAATGCGCGACGTAGCACGTCGCTCTCCTCGTAGGTTTCGTGAAGCGCATGGATCTCGTGATGCCCGAGCGGGTCGTGCGTGTTCTGCGTCTCATACGGCTCGTGGCTCCCGTGCGTCTCACCGGGAACCTGCGCCCGGCGTCCGCGGACGGACGCGCGCGGCGCGAAGCCCAGGTCGGTGAGGGCTCGGCCGGGGAACATGTGCAGGAACACCCGTTCGTATGCGTAGTTGGGGCAGCGGATCTCGCCCGCCTCGACCCGGCCCACGTAGCGCGCGTCGCAGCAGACCCGCTCGCCGATCTCGCGCGCGGCCCGTCGAACCGCCGCGGCGAACTCGGCCGGGGAGCGCTGACCGCGCAGTTCCCGGAAGACGAGGTTCGGCCGCGGTGGCCGTGCGGGCGTGGGCTGAGACGAGGTCACCTTTGACGACGCCATGGCCGGGTCCTCTCGTGCGAACCGTCGAACCATGCCGGATTCGGGGTGAGTTGTCCGTGTGGCTTCCCCGCTCCCGGCGGGCATGAACGTACCGGCTGTGCCGGACCCGCCACGCAGGGTTTGGCTACAAACCGGATATCTCATACCGGATCTGCCATGAAGTGCCATCCTTTGTGGCTGACTTGCGCCGTAGCCGTTGACGCGGCGCCGCGTTGAACCCTGCGGGCCGGGAGCCGCCCGACTCCCGACCGCTTCGTTCAAGGAGGGGTTCCGTGGTGGAGGCCGGGATGGAGACCAGCCAGAGCGTCGTTCCTCGTCCGCCGTCGACGGCCGCGGGCCGTGTCCCGTCGGCGGAGTGCGGCGCGCCACCCGGCGACGGCAGCCCGTGCGACCTGGTCACGGTGCCCTCGCGGCAGGGCCTGGAGGCGGTCGACATCCTGCGGCGCGGCGCCGGCGACGCGGTCGGTCCCGTACTGCACGACGACGGCGGCCACCACCTCGGCTTCGTGGTGCCGCCGGGCACCGCCGCCGCCTGGGACCTGCCGGGCAGCACCTGTACGGAGACCGACGGACGCGGTCTGCGGCTGAATCCCGAACCGCCGGTGGAGGGATCGGACTGGCTGCTGCCGCCCGGCGAGGCCGACCTCGCGACCGACCCGGCGGTGCTGCGCGCCGCGCTCGGCGAGGCGGCCCGCATCATCGAGGCCGCGGACAGCTGCCGCTGACCGCACCCGCGCAGGCGTGACGGTCACGGGCCCCCGATAATGGCGCAATGGGAAGGTCCAGGAACCCCGACCGCCCGCGCGGCGGCGTGGAAGCCGTCGTCGAGACCGTCGACGGCGGGCTCGCCGAACTCCTGCCGGACCGCGACCGGGCACGCGCCTGGACCCTGCTGATCGACGGGGCGCCGCAGTCGTACGTCGACCTGGACGACCCGACCTACCTCTCCTTCGAGTACCAGCGCAGGCTCGGGCACGTCATCGATCTCGTCGCGCCTGCCGGGAAGCCCGTGCACGCCGTGCACCTCGGCGGGGGCGCCTTCACCCTCGCCCGCTATGTCGCCGCCACCCGCCCCCGCGCCACCCAGCAGGTCGTCGAGCGGGACGCGACGCTGGTCCAACTCGTCCGCCGGGAACTGCCGCTGGACACGAACGCCCGGATCCGGGTGCGCGCCGTGGACGCCCGCGAAGGGCTCGCCAAGGTGCTCGACGGCTGGGCCGACCTCGTCATCGCCGACGTGTTCAGCGGGGCCCGCACACCCGCCCACCTCACCTCGACCGAGTTCCTCGACGACGTCCGCCGGGCGCTGAAGCCGGGGGGCTGCTACGCCGCCAACCTCGCCGACGGGCCGCCGCTCGCCCATCTGCGCCGCCAGATCGCCACCGCGGCCGCTCGTTTCGCCGAGGTCGCGCTGATCGCCGACCCGGCCGTGCTGCGCGGCAAACGCTTCGGCAACGCGGTCCTCGTCGCCTCCGACGCGCCCCTGCCGATCGCCGAACTGACCCGGCGCGCCGCCTCCGACCCGCACCCGGGCCGGGTCGAACACGGCCGCGCGCTCCTGGACTTCACCGGCGGGGCGACCGCGGTGACGGACAGCGCGGCGACCGCCTCGCCGGCGCCACCGCCCTCGGTGTTCCGCTAGGGAGCGTCAGACACCCCCTGGCGCACAGCGGGCGCCGGTCAGTAGGTGCCGATCTCGACATGCGGCGGCCCGTCGTGCCAGGTGCAGAAGACCGACACCCGGTCCGCTCCCGAGCTGAACTCCACCCGGATCCACGACTCCGTCTTCCACACCTGCATCGACCAGCCCGCGCCCGGCGTCGCCGACACGAGCGTCGCGTCCGCCTTGCCGAGCGAGAACACCGCCCGCCCGCCGTCCGTGTCGTAGGCCTTGACCTGGCCGGACGCGGTGGGCGTGGGGGTCGGGCTCGGTGCCGGCCGCAGCGACGGTGTGGAGGTCGCGGAGGGCTTGGCCTGCGCCTTGTTCGACGGCGAGGGCGACGAGGAGGGGCGTCCCGTCGAGGAGGCCAGCGGCTTCGACTCCTGTGTGGTCGCGTCGGCCGCCGTGATCGGCAGGGCGCGCGGCGGGTCGTACGCCGTGCCCGCCATCACCGTGTGGACGCCCCACCACGACAGCGTGACCGCCGCGCCCGTGGCGAGCGACCAAGCCAGTACGTGTACGAGTCCTCTGCGCATCGCGGGCCATACTGCCTCACGCGTCCCACCAGTGTCCCGCCCGTGTCCACAAGAGCGGAGTTGTCCACAGGCCCGGACCCGGTTCCGCCGCATGGCGTACGGTGCGGCGCATGGCAAGTGTGCTCGTGGTCGAGGACGACCAGTTCGTGCGCTCGGCGCTGATCAGGCACCTGACCGACGCCGCGCACACGGTGCGCAGTGTCGGGACGGCGCTGGAGGCGCTGCGCGAGGTCGCCCATTTCTCCTTCGACGTCGTCATCCTCGACCTCGGACTGCCCGACCTGGACGGGTCCGAGGCGCTGAAGATGCTGCGCGGCATCACCGACGTGCCGGTGATCATCGCCACCGCGCGGGACGACGAGACGGAGATCGTCCGCCTGCTGAACGCGGGCGCCGACGACTATCTGACCAAGCCCTTCTCGGTCGAGCACCTGTCCGCGCGGATGGCCGCGGTCCTGCGCCGGGCCCGCTCCGCCCCCGCGGACACCCCGCCGTCCGCCGTCCTGCGCGTCGGCGGCCTCACCGTCGACCCGATGCGCCGCCAGGCCGAGCTGGACGGCCTCCGCCTCGACCTCACCCGCCGCGAGTTCGACCTGCTCGCCTTCCTGGCCGGACGGCCCGGCGTGGTCGTCCCGCGCAAGGAGCTGCTCGCCGAGGTCTGGCAGCAGTCGTACGGCGACGACCAGACCATCGACGTCCATCTGTCCTGGCTGCGGCGGAAGTTGGGCGAGACCGCGGCACGGCCGCGCTATCTGCACACACTGCGCGGGGTCGGCGTGAAGCTGGAGCCGCCCGGTGGGGAGCCGCCACGATGAGATGGGCACTGGTCAAGGTCTGTCTGGCGGTCACCGCCATGGTGGTGGTCGCCTTCGCGGTGCCGCTCGGGCTCGTCATCAAGGAGATGGCCCGGGACCGCGCGTTCTCCAACGCCGAGCGCCAGGCGGCCGCGGTCGCCCCGGCGCTGTCCATCACCACCGAGCGCGACCAGTTGGAGCGGGTCGTGGCCTCCGCGGGCTCGGACTCCGGCATGGCCGTGCACATACCCGCAGCCGCCGGACAGCCGGCCGTCGACATCGGCCGGCAGCGCGCCGCCGCCAAGGACATCGCGACCGTGCGCAGACTGGGCCGCGCCTCCACCACCGAGGTGTCCGGCGGATCCACGCTGCTCCAGCCGGTCGCGCTGAGCACCGGCGCGATCGCCGTCGTCGAGGTCTACGTCCCCGAGTCCGAGGTCAGCAACGGCGTCGGGACGGCATGGGCGGTGCTCGCCGGGGTCGGCGTCGCGCTGATCGTCGGCTCGGTCGCGGTCGCCGACCGCCTCGGCATACGGATGGTGCAGCCCGCGCAGCGGCTGGTCGAGGGCGCGCACGAGCTGGGGGAGGGGAAGCTGGGGGCGAGGGTGCCGGAGGAGGGGCCGACCGAACTGCGCCTGGCCGCCGTCGCGTTCAACTCCATGGCCGACCAGGTCGTCCAGCTCCTGGCGAACGAGCGCGAGCTGGCGGCCGACCTGTCCCACCGCTTGCGCACCCCGCTGACGGTGCTGCGGCTGAACGCCGCGTCGCTGGGCGAGGGACCCGCCGCCGACCAGACCCGGGCGGCCGTCGCCCAGCTGGAACGGGAGGTCGACACCATCATCCGCACCGCCCGGGACGCCAAGCCGCAGACCGCGGCGGCCGGGCCCGGCGCCGGGTGCGACGCGGCCGAGGTGGTCCGCGAGCGCATGGCGTTCTGGTCGGCGCTCGCGGAGGACGAGGGCCGCAAGTGGCGGGTGGCCGGCGCCGACCGGCCGGTGCGCATACCCGTGGCCCGGTCGGACCTCGCCGCGGCGCTCGACGCCCTGCTCGGCAACGTCTTCCGGCACACTGCCGAGGGCACGGCCTTCGCGGTCGACCTGCACAACGGCGAGGACGCGGTGATCGTGCTCGTCTCGGACGCGGGCCCGGGCATTCCCGACCCCGAGGCGGCGATGGCGCGTGGCCGCGGATCGGGCAGCGACGGCTCGACGGGCCTCGGGCTGGACATCGTGCGCCGGCTCGCGGAGTCGACCGGCGGTGACGTACGGCTCGGTTCGTCCGTGCTGGGCGGGACCGAGGTGCGCATCTGGATCCAGCTGGACGGGCGGGTGCGCACCCCCGGCGGACGGGGGCACCGGTCGGTGCGGCGACGGCGGAAGGCGTTCGCCAGGTGACCCGCCGTAGCCGGATTGGTCTCGACCTTTAACCGTCTCCGATCCCTTCCTTAAGCGCACCCTAAGATCCTCAACCCCCGTCCGGATCAGGCGCTTTGCCCGATTCCGGATCGCTAGCGTGCTGCCGCACCCCCCACCCGTAACAGCGAAGGCAGGCACGCGATGAGCACGCATCGGCGCAAGGTCAGCGGCAGAAGCAAGGCGATAGGCGGTCTGGTCGCCGCGGCCGTCGTGGGCGGCGGCGCCCTTGCGCTGACGGGCACCGCGCAGGCGGCCGGCGTGGGCGCCGCATACACCAAGACCAGCGACTGGTCGACGGGTTACACCGCGCAGTACGTGGTCACCAACAACACCGGCAGCACCGAGAAGAACTGGAAGCTGGAGTTCGACCTGCCCACCGGCGCCAAGCTCAGCTCGCTGTGGAACGCCGAGTCGAGCGTGAGCGGACAGCACGTCACCGTGACTCCGGCCAAGTGGGACACCGACGGCCTCGCGCCCGGCAAGTCCGTCACCGTCGGCTTCGTCGTCAACGGCAGCGCCGACCCGAAGAGTTGTCTCATCGACGGCGCCAAGTGCTCCGCCGACGACGGCGCCACGCCCGAGCCGAGCGGCCGCCCGACCGAATCCGCGACGCCGACCGCCACCCCCACGCCGACCAAAACGGCCACGCCCACCTCGACGCCCACCCCCACGGCCACGCCCACCCCCTCGCAGAGCACGGGCACCGGCACCGGCACCAAGGCGAGCGCCGGCTTCGCGCCGTACGTCGACACCTCGCTCTACCCGGCCTTCGACCTGGTCGCGAGCGCCGAGGCGACCGGTGTGAAGAACTACAACCTCGCCTTCATCACCGACGGCGGCGGCTGCACGCCCAAGTGGGGCGGTGTCACCGACCTCGGCAGCGACGGCGTCGCCTCGCAGATCGGCGCGCTGCGCGCCAAGGGCGGCGACGTCCGCGTCTCCTTCGGCGGCGCGTCCGGTTCCGAACTGGCGACGACGTGCTCCTCGGCGGACGCGCTGGCGGCGGCGTACGGCAAGGCCGTGGACCAGTTCAAGCTCACCAAGGTCGACTTCGACATCGAGGGTGGCGCGCTGCCCAACTCCACCGCGAACACCAACCGCGCGAAGGCCATCGCCAAGCTCCAGCAACAGCACCCGGACCTGGACGTCTCCTTCACCCTCCCGGTCATGCCCGAGGGCCTCACCCAGGACGGCGTGAACCTGCTGTCCGACGCCAAGTCCAACGGCGTGAAGATCTCCGCGGTCAACATCATGGCGATGGACTACGGCGCCTCGTACAGCGGCGACATGGGCACCTACGCGGAGCAGGCGGCCACCGCCACCGAGGCGCAGGTCAAGAGCGTGCTGGGACTGTCCGACGCGGACGCCTGGAAGACGGTCGCGGTCACCCCGATGCTCGGCGTCAACGACGTCTCGTCGGAGATCTTCAAGGTCGACGACGCCACCCAGCTGGTGAACTTCGCCAAGTCCAAGGGCCTCGGCTGGCTCTCCATGTGGTCGGCCACCCGTGACAAGCAGTGCGACGGCGGCTCCAAGCCCACCGCGGACGCCACCTGCAGCTCGATCGTGCAGGACAAGTTCGCCTTCTCGAAGGCCTTCGGCGCCTTCAACTGACCTCCGCGCAGCGGGGGCTGACGCGTCCCGGCCGGCTCTCCCCCCACCCGGCCGGGGCGCACTTCTGCGTCTCCCCCGAGGTGAAGTGCCGCGGCCCGACGACGTTCGGGGCGCGACGCTCCCCTCGTGCGCCGCGCCCCGCCCCCGCCTGTGTTCCCCCTAGGGCCTGTTGCGAAAGTCCCGCCTGCCCGGCGGGCGGACGACGGGACTTTCGCAACAGGCCCTAGTCGGTCGTCACCTCGGGCAGCGTCCCCGTCCGGGCCGCCTGCCCGTACCAGAGGGCGCTCGACTTCGGCGTACGGGCCAGCGTCGCGTAGTCCACGTAGACCGCGCCGAACCGCTTCTCGTAGCCGTACGCCCACTCGAAGTTGTCCATCAGGGACCACAGGTAGTAGCCCCGGACGTCCGCGCCGTCGGTGATGGCGCGGCGGACCGCCGCGAGGTGGCCGTGGAGATAGGCGACGCGCTCCGGGTCGTGGACGCGGCCGTCGGGGTCGGGCTTGTCGTCGTAGGCGGCGCCGTTCTCGGTGATGTAGAGCGGCAGGCCGGGGGCCTCGCGGGTATAGCGCATGATCAGCTCGTGCAGGCCGGTCGGGTCGATGGTCCAGCCCATCTCCGTGCGCTCGCCCGGCGTCTGGTGGAAGAGGACGTCGTCCGCGCCCGGCCAGGGGGAGTGCTCGCTCGCGCCGTGGCCGTCGGTGCGCGGTCCTGCCACCGGGCCGTCCGCCGTGGAAACCAGCGCCGGCGTGTAGTAGTTGAGGCCCAGCGCGTCCAGCGGCTGATGGATCGCCTGCAGATCGCCGTCGAGGACGTACGACCAGTCGGTGATCGCCTCGGTCGCGGCGAACAGCGACTCGGGGTACGCGCCGTGCAGGATCGGGCCGTGGAAGACGCCGTTGGCCAGGTCGTCGATCTTCCGCACCGCCGCCAGATCGCCCGGGTTCTGCGGCGAAAGGGGCCTGACGACCGAGGAGTTGAGGCTGATCGCGACCGAGTTGCGCGCGGGCATCACCGAACGCAGGGCCGTGGCGCCGAGTCCGTGCGCCAGGTTGAGGTGGTGGGCGGCCCGCAGCGACGCCTCCGGGTCCGTGCGGCCCGGGGCGTGCACACCGGAGCCGTAGCCCAGGAAGGCGCTGCACCACGGCTCGTTGAGCGTGATCCACTGCTCCACCCGGTCGCCGAGGGCCTCGCCGACGATCTGCGCGTACTCGGCGAACCGGTACGCCGTGTCCCGCTCCGGCCAGCCGCCCGCGTCCTCCAGCTCCTGCGGCAGGTCCCAGTGGTAGAGGGTGACCGCCGGCTTGATGCCGTGCGCGAGCAGCTCGTCCACCAGGCGCCGGTAGAAGTCCAGGCCCCGCTGCACGGCCGGGCCCCGGCCGGTCGGCTGCACGCGCGGCCAGGAGATCGAGAAGCGGTAGCCGGCCAGCCCCAACTCGGCCATCAGCGCGACGTCTTCGCGATACCGGTGGTAGTGGTCGACAGCGATGTCACCGTGGTCGCCGCCGACCGTCTTGCCCGGGGTGTGGCTGAAGGTGTCCCAGATCGAAGGCGTACGGCCGTCCTCCCGCACCGCACCCTCGATCTGGTACGCGGAGGTCGCGGCGCCCCAGAGGAAGGCGGGAGGAAAGGTCACCGAATTCGCAGGTTGTGCGGACTCAAGCATGGAAGCGCTCCCATAAATGGTCGTTCAGACCGAAGAGTTGAGGAGGAAGGGGGCCAGGCGGTGACCCGGCCCCGCGTACGTACGGCGAGAACGAGGCGGCCGGGGCTCAGCCCTTGATCGCGCCCTGCATGATGCCGCCCACGATCTGCTTGCCGAACAGGATGAAGGCGATCAGCAGCGGCAGCGTGCCCAGCAGCGCGCCCGCCATGATCACGGCCTGGTCGGGGACGTAGCCGGTACCCAGCGAGTTCAGGGCGACCTGGACGGTCGGGTTCTGCTGGGTGAGGGCGATGATCGGCCACAGGAAGTCGTTCCAGGCGAACACGAAGGTCAGCAGGCCGAGCACGGCCATCGCCGGACGGGCCGCCGGGAAGACCACGTGCCACACCACCCGCAGACTGCTCGCCCCGTCCACCCGGGCCGCCTCGATCAGCTCGGTCGGCAGCGCCTGCACCAGGTACTGCCGCATGAAGAACGTGCCGAAGGCCGTCACCAGGGTCGGCAGGATGACCGTCTGGAGCTGGTTCGACCAGCCCAGGTTGCTCATCCACAGATACAGCGGTACGACGGCCAGCTGCGGCGGGATCATCATGGTGCCGATCGTCAGCAGCAGCAGGGCGCCGGAGAACCTGAACCGCAATTTGGCGAAGGCGAAGCCGGCGAGCGTGGAGAAGACCACCGTGCTGAGGGTGATGGTGCCCGCGACGATCACGCTGTTGACCATGGCGGTGCCGAGGCCCGCCTGGTCCCAGGCGGCCTGGAGGTTCTTGAACAGGTTCCCGCCGAACCACAGCGGCGGCGGGGTCTGAGCCAGCCGCCGGTCGGTGCGCGAGGCAGCGATCGCCGTCCACACCAGCGGTGCCAGCGAGATCAGCGCGAAGACCGTCAGGACGATGTACGTCACCGGTCCGGCGTGCAGCTGCTTGCCCGCGCCCATCACCCGGCGGCCCGGGCCCCTCTTCCGCCTCGCCTGAGGCAGGGTCAGTTCACTGGTGGTCATTGCGACTTCCTCAGGCGTCGGGTGAACAGCATGTTGATCACGGCGACGATCAGCAGGATCAGGAACATCGACCAGGCGATCGCGGACGCCTTGCCGAGGTTTCCGATGATCCAGCCCTGGTCGTACATGTACAGGCCGAGCGTCTGGTACTGGTGCTCCGAGCCGCCCTTGGAACCGCTGACCCCGCCGAACAGCAGCGGCTCACCGAAGAGCTGGGTCGCGCCGATGGTGGACACCACCACGGTGAACAGGATCGTCGGCCGCAGCTGCGGGATCGTCACGTGCCGGAACTGCTGCCAGCGGTTGGCGCCGTCGATCGCCGCCGACTCGTACAGGTCGGCCGGGATCGCCTGCATCGCCGCCAGATAGATCAGCGCGTTGTAGCCGGTCCACCGCCAGATCACGATCGAGGACACGGCGAACTGCGAACCCCAGTCGGACTCACGCCAGTTGATCGGGTCGATCCCCACGAAGTGCAGGAACCAGTTGATCATGCCGCCGTCCCACGAGTACAGCAGCGTGAAGACCAGGGTGGCCGCCGCCACCGAGGTGGCGTACGGCGTGAGCATCACGACCCGCCACACGGTCGAGCCGCGCAGCCGGTAGTTGAGCAGATGCGCCAGGCCGATCGCCGCCATCAGCTGCGGGACGGTCGAGATCACACCGATGGTGAACGTGTTCTTCAGCGCGTTCCAGAAGAAGTCCGAGCTGAGCAGGTTCTTGTAGTTGTCCAGGCCCGCCCAGGTCTGGTGGTTCAGGTCGGACAGCTGCACGTCGTGCAGCGAGTACCAGGCCGTGTACAGCAGCGGGATCAGGGAGAACGCCCCGAAGATGATGAAGAAGGGGGAGATGAACGCGTACGGCGACGCCTTCATGTCCCAGCGGTACAGCCGGCTGCGCCAGGAGCCGTGGTCCGGCGGCTGTGTACCGCTACCGTGAGCGCCCCGGGCCGCGCCCGGCTGGGAGCCGGACGCGGCCTCGGCGCTCGACGCGGGATGCGCGAGAGCCTGCTTGGAGCTGGTCACTGGCCGAGCACGTCCTTGATTTCCTTGGTCGCAGCGCTCCAGCCCTGGTCGGGCGTCTTGCCCTTCTGCTCGACCTGGAGGATGCCGACGTCGGTGATCGCCGTGTTGATCGGCTGGTCCTTGATACCGAAGTACTGGACCGGGATGGTCTTCGCCGAGTCGGCGAAGATCTGCGTGATCGGCGCGTTGGAGAAGTAGGCCGTGGTGTCCGCGGCCGGCTTCAGACCCGCGTAGGCCGACGGGGTCGACGGGAAGCTGGCCTGCTTGGCGAAGACCTTCGCCTGCTGCGCGGGGTCGGTCAGCCACTTCGCCAGGGCGATGGCCTCCTTCTGGTGCTTGCCCGCCGTCGGCACGCCGAGGAAGGAGCCACCCCAGTTGGCCGCGGTCGGGGCCGCCGCCACGTCCCAGTTGCCCTTGCCGGAGTCACCGGACTTCTGCTCGATGTAGCCGATCATCCAGGCCGGGCAGGCCACCGTGGCGAAGGTGGCGTTGGCGAAGCCCTGGTCCCACGGCTTGTCGAACTGCTTGAGCTTGGCCGACATGTTGCTGGTCGCCACCGACATCGAGACGTCCCAGGCCTTGCTCACGCCCTGGGACTTGTCCCAGATGACGTTGCCGTCCTTGTCGTAGTAACGCTCGCTGCCACCACCGAGAGCCGCGTTGTAGACCGAGGAGGCGGAGTCCACGAACTTGGTGCCCTTGGGCGCCTTCTTCATGTAGTCCTTGCCGACATCGACGTACTTCGCCCAGTCGCCCTTCCACATCGCGGCGAGCTTGGTGCGGTCCGTCTCCAGGCCGGCCTTCTTGAACAGGTCCTTGCGATAGCAGATGGCCATCGGGCCGACGTCCGTGCCGAGCCCGATCAGCTTGCCGTCCTTGGAGGTGGCCTGGGCGTTCTTCCAGTCCAGCCACTGGGACTTGTCGACTTCCTTGCCGAGGTCGACGAACTTGCTCGCCTGCGTCTGCACGGCCTCGGTGATGTTGCCGACCTCGATCGCCTGGATGTCGTCGGTGCCGGAACCGGCCTGCAGCCGGGTGAGCACCTTCGGCCAGTACACGTCGGTACGGGTGGTGACGTTCTCCTTGATGCTGATGTTCGGGTGCAGCTTCATGTACTCGTCGTAGAGGCCGGCCTGCTTGTAGCCGAAGACTCCGAAGGTGCCGACGGTCAACGTGGTCTTGCCCTTGGTGTTTCCGCCACCGTTGTCCGAGCCCGACGAGTTGTCGTCACTGGCACAGCCGGCCAGCAGCCCCGTGGCCAGCGCGGCGACGGCCGCGAAGGCCACCACCCGATGGGACCGGCGGGTACTCGTGCGCATTGGGTCCTCCTGTTGCCTGACGTGCCGACCCCCCGGCCAACTGCACTGGTTGGGCCCGTTCGTACTCGCTGCGGCTCGGGCGGGGAACGTGCGGGATGTGTATGTGTCAGGTACTGTGGGAGCGCTCCCACAGGTGATGTGTTGAAGGTTCGCCGGTTCGGGCGGGGGTGTCAAGGGTGGAAGCGGGGCGAGACGTGTTCAGTTATCGGGCTGTTAAGTGGACGCGATGACTCCGGTGCCGGTCAATGCTCTCAGGTCTTCCGGTGGGTAAGGCGAGGCTCTTGGGAAGCCCGGGCCGGGGTCTGCGGGCGGCGGTCCCCGGACCGGTCACTCCAGCAGGCAGGACTGTTAGATTCCAGGCCAGCAGCAACAACGGCGGAAGGCGGCGGAGCCCATGGCAGGCCACGGAGCGCGGAGCCGGAGCGGGGGCCGGCCCACCCTCGAAGAGGTCGCCGCGCGCGCCGGCGTCGGCCGCGGCACCGTCTCCCGGGTGATCAACGGCTCGCCCCGGGTCAGCGATGCGACGCGCGCCGCGGTCGAGGCGGCCGTCGCGGAACTCGGCTACGTCCCCAACACCGCCGCCCGCGCCCTGGCGGCCAACCGAACGGACGCGATCGCGCTGGTCGTTCCCGAGCCGGAGACCCGCTTCTTCGCGGAGCCGTACTTCTCCGACATGCTCAAGGGGGTCGGCGCCGAGCTGTCCGAGACCGAGATGCAGCTCCTGCTGATCTTCGCGGGCAGCGACCGCGAACGACGCCGGCTGGCCCAGTACCTGGCCGCCCACCGCGTGGACGGCGTCCTGCTGGTCTCGGTGCACGCCGACGACCCGCTGCCCGACCTGCTGTCCCAGCTGGAGATCCCGGCGGTGATCAGCGGTCCCCGGTCCGCCGCGGAGACCCTGACCTCGGTCGACTCTGACAACTACGGCGGCGGCCGCTCGGCCGTCGAGCACCTGATCGGCCGGGGCCGGCGGCGCATCGCGCACATCACCGGCCGCCTCGACGTCTACGGTGCGCAGCGCCGCGTCGAGGGGTACCGGGACGCCCTGCGGGACGCGGGCCACAGGGCGGACGAGAAGCTGATCGAGCCGGGCGACTTCACCGAGGAGGGCGGCCGCCGGGCGATGACGAACCTGCTCGCCCGCCATCCCGATCTGGACGCGGTCTTCGCCGGCTCCGACGTGATGGCGGCCGGTGCCCGCCAGGTTCTGCGCGAGAAGGGTTACCGCATCCCCGACGACGTGGCGCTGGTCGGCTACGACGACTCCGCCATCGCCCGCCACATGGACCCGCCGCTCACCAGCGTCCGCCAGCCCATCGAGGAGATGGGCCGCCGCATGATCGACCTCCTCCTCGGCGAGATCGCCGACCGCCGCCCGCCGGCCTCCCGCGACCTGGACCGCCGTCAGGTGGTGCTGGCGACGGAGCTGGTGACGCGTACGTCGTCCTGATCGGGCGGGGGCCTGCGGCGGTTCCCCGGAAACGACTCAGCCGATGACCCTGTTTCCAGGGCCACCGGCTGATCACGCAGGGTGAGTGACGGGACTTGAACCCGCGGCATCCTGGACCACAACCAGGTGCTCTACCAGCTGAGCTACACCCACCATGACCGGCAGCGGACTTTGTGCTTTCCCCACCGGCCGAGAAAAAGTGTACAGGGTCCGAAGGGGTGCTCGCGCACGGCTTTTCGCGGCGCCCCTTCCGGCCCCCTAACGCGCAGGCAGGACGTGTTTCGCCGCGATCGACCTGGCCGTCTCCGAGTCGGGCCCGGGCTGCGGCACGAAGATCGCCTCGCGGTAGTAGCGGAGCTCCGCGATGGACTCGCGGATGTCGGCGAGCGCGCGGTGGTTGCCGTTCTTCTCCGGGCTGTTGAAGTACGCCCGCGGGTACCAGCGCCGGGCCAGCTCCTTGATGCTGGAGACGTCGACGATCCGGTAGTGGAGGTAGCTCTCCAGCGTCGACATGTCCCTGAGCAGGAAGCCGCGGTCGGTGCCGACCGAGTTGCCGCACAGCGGGGCCTTGCCGGCCTCCTTGACGTGCTCGCGGATATAGGAGAGGACCTGCTCCTCGGCGTCCGCCAGGGTCGTGCCGCCGGCGAGTTCCTCCAGCAGCCCGGACGCGGTGTGCATCTGACGCACCACCTCCGGCATCGTCTCCAGCGCCCGGTCCGGCGGGCGGATGACGATGTCCACACCGTCGCCGAGCACGTTCAGCTCGGAGTCGGTGACGAGGGCGGCCACCTCGATGAGCGCGTCGTCGGACAGCGAGAGGCCGGTCATCTCGCAGTCGATCCACACCATGCGATCGTTCATGCGACCACCCTAAGGCGGGCGTCCGTATTTAGGCGCCCCGCGGTGCAGGGAGGCGTATCAGGGAGCCCTCGCCCCCTGATACGCCACTCGCTCATGTGCCGCTGCGCTGCCCGGGCACGCTCGCCCGGCTGGTGACGTAGGACTCGCGGCCGTTCTCCGCGGAGGCGGCCGCCGCGGACAGTGACGCGCCCGAGCCGATCGCCGACGCGGCCGCGCGGCGGCTCTGCAGCGGAACAGGACTCTCCGGATGCAGCGGGCTCGGCAGGGCCGGGCTCGCCGGCCCCTCCAGGTCTGCCGGTTTGTCGATCTGCGGCCGGCGCGCACGGTACGCGGCGCGGTAGGCGGCCGGAGACGAACCCAGCTGACGGCGGAAATGGCCGCGCAGGGCCACCGGCGAGCGGAAGCCGCAGCGGCCCGCGACCTCGTCCACCGAGTAGTCCGACGTCTCCAGCAGCCGCTGCGCCTGCAGCACCCGCTGGGTGATCAGCCACTGCAGGGGAGCGCTACCGGTCAGCGAGCGGAAGCGGCGGTCGAAGGTGCGGCGGCTCATGTACGCGCGTGCCGCCAGCGTTTCGACGTCGAACTGCTCGTGCAGGTGCTCCAGCGCCCAGGCGACGACCTCGGCGAGCGGGTCGGCGCCGATCTCCTCCGGTAAAGAGCGGTCCAGGTAGCGTTCCTGGCCTCCCGTCCGGCGTGGTGGGACGACCAGCCGGCGGGCCAGCGCGCCGGCCGCCTCGTTGCCGTGGTCCGTCCGCACGATGTGCAGGCACAGATCGATTCCGGCCGCCGTACCGGCGGACGTCAGCACGTCGCCGTCGTCGACGAAGAGTTCTCTCGGATCGACGTGCACCGACGGATAGCGCTTGGCCAGCGTCGGTGCGTACATCCAGTGTGTGGTCGCGGGCCGGCCGTCCAGCAGGCCGGCCGCCGCCAGTACGAAGGCGCCGGTGCACAGCCCGACGATGCGGGCGCCCTCCTCGTGCGCCCGGCGCAGTGCGTCGAGCGCCTCCTCCGGCGGTGGCGAAGTGATCGAGCGCCAGGCCGGCACGACGACCGTGCCTGCGCGTGAGATCGCCTCCAGGCCATGTGGCGTGGTGAGTTCCAGGCCCCCTGTGGTCCGCAGCGGGCCTTCCTCGCCACCGCACACCAGCAGTCGGTAGCGCGGTACGCCGGCGTCCTGGCGGTCGATCCCGAACACCGACAGCGGTATGGAACTCTCGAAGATGGGGCCGCCGCTGAACAGCAGCACCGCGACGATCTCCTTGCGGCGTCGCCCGGAAAGCTTCCGGGCCGCGGCTTCCGGCGCGGCAGTGGAGTCGTGGCTCATACTGCTAAGCCCCCCTCGGTGGTCGCGGCTCCTCGGTTGTGTCGCTCCTGCACGTTTCCCCTCGGTCCTGCACGAGTCCCCCGCCGTAAGACGTCAAGATCGAATCTACTGTGTCCCGTGGTGCCGGGGTGACCCAGTTCGGGAACCGGCACATTGTCGACATGGCAACTTGGCGTGAAGCATTCGATCACGAAGCGTTGCACTCACAGGCCGTGCAGGGAAGTGCGCCTTGTCGCAGTGGCCAATCCACATAGGGTGCGCGGGGCCCCGGAGCCCCTGTTCGTGCAGGTGGAACGGGGGTTGGGGGGTGGTTGCGGCACGGGATGCACGAGGTCCGGAAGTTGGCTGAAAAGCGACGTGCGCGTGCGCGGAAACCGGTCAGCCGACCGGTGTGTTTCCACCGGTCCGCCGTCCGCCTCTGTGAGCGCCCGTGCCGTTTCTGTGACGGCGCCCCCGGCTCGAGGCGGGCTCCTCCGGCGGGCGCCGGGCCGCACCGCGTTCGGACTGGCGCAGCAGCAGGCGGCAGACCGCGGTGACGGCGGCGAGGCCGAGCGCCGTGCCCGCGGCGCCGGCGAGCGAGGTGCCGTACCAGACGAGTACCACGGGAACCAGGACACAGCTGAAGGCCGCCCAGCGGACCACGTCGGTCGCGGTCTCCTGGGACGGATTGGACGCTCGGGGAGTATCGGGGGTGGGGCGCGGTCCGGACATGCGTGCTCCCTGGGGCCTGGGTCACGGTGTTCAACGCCTGTTCGACCGGTCGGTCACTGGGTGCCGCCGGGTTCCGGACCCGTGCGCGTCGCCGTGCTCCGGGCCGCGAGATACGTGAACCCTGTGCAAAGCGCCTGTACAGCGCAGCAACCATTGCGTTACGGGCGCACCCTCGTGCATGCTCCCTGGAACCCCCACGACGGGGGTCCTCGCGTTCGAGCGAGCCGACAGCGGGGGAGCGGGCGGGAACTGGGCTAAGGAGGCGTGCCGCCGTACCCTTGGGGGTATGGGGTTGGGAAGATGATTCCCGGACACAGCTCCGCCGCACACTGTCGTCCCTCCCATAAAGGATCAAAACGCCGAGACAGCCATGGCCGGTCACGAATTCTTCGAACCCGCGGACCGCAAGCGGCCCGTCGCCGATCCCACGGCGGCCGAGCCCGAGGCGGCGGAAGAGCCACGCCACTCCTGCGATCCAGCGTTCAAGCACGGCGTCGTCGTCGGATTCGACGGCTCCACGTCCAGTGAGCGCGCACTCGCCTATGCCATCGGGATGGCGCATCGCACCCGCTCGGGCCTGATCATCGTCCATGTCGCCAACCGGCTGCCCACCACGGTGTGGGCCGGCTGTGAGCCACCGGTCTTCGTCGACGTGCCGGACCACCGCACCGAGGTTCTCGGCCTCGAGCTCGCGTGCGCGGAGTACCTGTCCGAGGTGCCGTGGATCCTGGTCGAGCGCGGCGGCGACATCTGCCACGAACTGGAAGAGGTCGGGCGGGAGTACGAGGCGGACGCGATCGTCGTCGGTTCCACGCACGGCATCGTCGGGCGCATCTTCGGCTCCGTCGCGGGGCGGCTCGCCAAGCGGGCCAGGCGTCCCGTCGTTGTCATTCCGTGACGCGCCGTTCTCCCTGGTGAGATGCGATCCGGGAACGGCGGGTCTCCTTTGTGCAAAGCGCCAACCTACTGGCGCGTAGAGGTGTTTGTGCTTTTGTGAAGGGCATATATCGCTCACCGCACAACTGCACATGCATGAAGGGAGCCCGCCGTGGACAACGACGTCTCCGCGGGAAGCGGAACCACCACCGTGGTCGGCCGACTCGCCCTGGGAATCACCCTGTTGGCGTTCGGACTCGGGAACACCGACGTGATCAACGGTGTGTCGGCCGCTGACGCCGTCTCACTGGCCCACTACGTAGGCGGCGTTGCGCTGTTCGTCGCCGGACTCTTCGCCTTCCGCGACCGTGACACGACGACAGGTACGGCCTACTCGGCGCTCGGTGCCCTGTGGTTCACCTGGGCCGTCACCGCCGGCAACTCGATGTCCGCCAACGCGGCAGGTCTGTTCCTGCTGCTGTTCGCCCTGGTGGCGCTCACCCTGACCCTCGCGGGCGGGGACCAACTCGCCCAGGGGACCTACGGGTTGCTCTTCGTCTCCCTCGTGCTGCTCGCTCTCGCGGAGTTCGGGGCCGGCGGGTCCCTGACGAAGGTCGGCGGCTGGTTCGCCGTCGCCGCGGGTGCGGTCGCCTGGTACGCGGCGACCGCTGCACTGGCTCACTGGCCGACGGTGCTTCCTCGGCGCGCTGCAGGCCGGGGGGTGACGGCCACCGGCTGACGCAGCGGCGGGCCGGGGCATTGGGCGGCTCCGGCCCCTGAAGGAACGACCCCCTGCGCTGGTGGCGCGCAGGGGGTCGTTCACGTCCGGGAAGGGGAGTTGCTACTCCACCGTCACCGACTTCGCGAGGTTCCTCGGCTTGTCGATGTCCCGGCCGAGGGACAAGGCCGTGTGGTAGGCGAGGAGTTGGAGGGGGATGCCCATCAGGATGGGGTCGAGTTCGTCCTCGTTCTTCGGGACGACGATGGTCTCGTCGGCCTTCGCCTCCCGCTGGTGGGCCACGGCGAGGATCTTGCCGCTGCGGGCCTTGATCTCCTCCATGGCCGCGCGGTTCTTCTCCAGCAGGTCGTCGTCGGGGACGATCGCGACCGTGGGGAGGGCCGGCTCGATCAGGGCCAGCGGGCCGTGCTTGAGCTCGGAGGCCGGGTAGGCCTCGGCGTGGATGTACGAGACCTCCTTCAGCTTGAGGGAGGCCTCACGGGCCACCGGGTAGCCCCGGACGCGGCCGATGAAGAGCATCGAGCGGGCCTTGGCGAACTGCTCGGCCAGGCGCTTGATCTCGTCCTCCTGCTTGAGGACCTCGGTGATCTGCTCGGGGAGCCGCCTGAGGCCCTCGATGATCCGCTTGCCGTCGCGGACCGAGAGGTCCCGGGTGCGGCCCAGGTGCAGGGCGAGCAGCGCGAAGGCGACCGTGGTGTTGGTGAAGCACTTGGTGGAGACGACACAGACCTCGGGGCCCGCGTGGACGTAGATGCCCGCGTCGGCCTCCCGCGCGATCGCCGAACCGACCACGTTGACGATGCCGAAGACCCGCGCGCCCTTGCGCTTCAGCTCCTGCACGGCGGCGAGGACGTCGTAGGTCTCACCGGACTGGGAGACGGCGACGTAGAGGGTGTCGGGGTCCACGACCGCGTTGCGGTAGCGGAATTCGGAGGCCGGCTCGGCGTCCGCGGGGATGCGGGCCAGCTCCTCGATCATCTGGGCGCCGATCATGCCCGCGTGGTACGAGGTGCCGCAGCCGAGGATCTTCACGCGGCGGATCTGGCGGGCCTCACGGGCGTCCAGGTTGAGGCCGCCGAGGTGCACGGTGGAGAAGCGGTCGTCGATGCGGCCGCGCAGCACGCGGTCCACGGCGTCGGCCTGCTCGTGGATCTCCTTGTGCATGTAGGTGTCGTGGCCGCCCATGTCGTAGGAGGCGGCCTCCCACTCGACGGTGGTCGGCTCGGCCGTCGTGCGGGTGCCCTCGGTGGTGTAGGTGCGGAAGTCGTCGGCCGTGAGGGTGGCCATCTCGCCGTCGTCGAGGGTCACTATCTGCCGCGTGTGGGCGACCAGCGCGGCGATGTCCGAGGCGACGAACATCTCCTTCTCGCCGATGCCGAGGACAACCGGGGAGCCGTTGCGGGCGACGACGATGCGGTCGGGGAAGTCGGCGTGCATGACGGCGATGCCGTACGTGCCCTCGATGACCCGCAGGGTCTCGCGGACCTTCTCCTCCAGCTTCTCGGCCTGGGAGCGGGAGATGAGGTGGACGAGGACCTCGGTGTCGGTCTCCGAGAGGAACTCGACGCCGTCCGCCTCCAGCTTGCGGCGCAGGTCGGCGGCGTTGTCGATGATGCCGTTGTGGACGACGGCGACCTTGCCCTCGGCGTCCAGGTGCGGGTGGGCGTTCGCGTCGGACGGGGCGCCGTGGGTGGCCCAGCGGGTGTGGGCGATACCGGTCGTCCCCTTGAAGCGGGCCGGGACCTTGGCCTCCAGGTCGCGTACGCGCCCCTTGGCCTTGACCATCTTCAGGCCGGCCGTCTTCGGGGAGGCGACGACGATGCCGGCCGAGTCGTAGCCGCGGTACTCCAGGCGCTGCAGGCCCTCCAGGAGAAGGGGGGCGACGTCACGCTTCCCGATGTATCCGACGATTCCGCACATGTATGGATATCCCGTTCCCGGCCTTGCGACTCAGCCGTAGACGATGCGGCGCAGCTGCCTGAGCGTAAGCTCCGGCGGTGCCACCGCCCGGTATTTCAGGTCCGCCCCGATCCGTTCGAAGATCGTCGCGTTCACCAGGCCCTGGGCCTGGAGCTCGCGGTGGCGGCGACGGACGTACTCCTCGGTCGTCTCGTCGAAGTACGCGAGCACGTCCTGGATCACCCGCAGCGCCTCGCCCCTGCTGAGGGGCGAAGACCGGGTCAGGTGATCAACAAGTTCGTCGTGCACCCGACGATCCTGGGGTACGAAAGACCGTTTCGCAAGAATCCTGCCCGATTTCGGGCAGGCTGCTGGGGACGATCTTTGGTGCTCTCATGGACACCTGTTTACAGTCCGTCCACTCCGAGTCAGGTGCCCCGTCGCTCATGTGGACGAGTTTCAGACGTCATGGACATACCTCGTATGGGAGTACCGGAGCAGCTGGCCGCGCGCATGAGCCTGGCCGAGCAGCACGAGTACCTGCGCGCGAGATTCTCGCGGCGCAACCTGATGAGAGGCGGCGCCGTGACCATCGGCGCCGTCGCCGGTGGCGCGTTCGTGCCGGGAGCGGTGGCCCAGGCCGCGGTTCCCGCCCGGAGCTCCGCCCCCGCGACCGAGGCCGTCGACGGCGCCTACGTCGCCCCCTTCGGCCGCCACCTCGCCTACGGCAACGACCCGCGCACCGAGATGACCGTCTCCTGGCAGGTCCCGGTCGCGGTGAAGAAGCCCTTCATCCGCGTCGGCGCCCACCCCTGGGACCTCTCGCGCAAGATCGAGGCCGAGGTCCGCTCGCTGTACACGCCGGCCGGCGTCGGTGCGAGCGGTGACCACACGCAGTACTACGTCCACGCCAAGCTGACCCATCTGCGTCCGGGCAGGACGTACTACTACGGCGTCGGGCACCAGGGCTTCGACCCCGCCGAGCCGCACCTGCTCGGCACCCTGGGCACGTTCACCACCGCGCCCGCGCACAAGGAGCCGTTCACCTTCACGGCCTTCGGCGACCAGGGCGTCAGCTACCACGCGCTGGCCAACGACAGCCTGATCCTCGGCCAGAACCCGGTCTTCCACCTGCACGCCGGTGACATCGCCTACGGCGACCCGGCCGGCCAGGGCAAGTCCAGTGACACCGGCTTCGACTCGCGCACCTGGGACCAGTTCCTCGCACAGACCGAGTCGGTCGCCAAGTCCGTCCCCTGGATGGTCAGTTACGGCAACCACGACATGGAGGCCTGGTACTCGCCCAACGGTTACGGCGGCGAGGAGGCGCGCTTCACGCTGCCCGACAACGGGCCGGACAAGGCGCACCTGCCGGGCGTCTACTCCTTCGTCTACGGCAACACCGCGGTCATCTCGCTGGACCCGAACGACGTCTCCTTCGAGATCCCGGCGAACCTCGGCATCTCCGGCGGCACGCAGACCACGTGGTTCGAGGGCCAGCTCAAGAGGTTCCGCGCAGCGAAGGACATCGACTTCATCGTCGTGTTCTTCCACCACTGCGCCTACTGCACCTCCACGGCGCACGCCTCGGAGGGGGGCGTGCGGCAGGAGTGGGTGCCGCTGTTCGAGAAGTACACGGTGGACCTGGTCATCAACGGCCACAACCACCAGTACGAGCGCACCGACGTCATCAAGGGCGACAAGGTCGTCAAGAAGCTCCCGATCGGCGAGACGGCGTACCCCGAGACCGAGGGTGTCGTCTACGTGACGGCGGGCGCCGCGGGCCGCAGCCTGTACGCGTTCTCCGCGCCGGACTCCTACGAGGGGCACCTGAACGAGCGCGACTCCGTCGCCTCCTTCGTCAACACCAAGGACGGCAAGGTCAACGAGACCGTCGCCTGGTCCCGGGTGCGCTACCTCAACTACTCGTTCCTGCGCGTGGACGTGGAGCCCGCCGCGCGCGGCCACTACGCCAGGCTGAAGGTGTCGGGCATCGCCGAGACCGGTGACCGCATCGACCACTTCACGGTGGCCCGCAAGGCCAAGTAGCCGCAGCCGCGGCCCGCGAGGCCGGACGGACACCACGCGGGCGGTCCCCGGGCGCTACATGCGCTTGAGGACCGCCTGCTTGGCCAGGGTGAACTCCTCGTCGGTCAGCACGCCCGTGCGGTGCAGCTCGCCGAGCTCGCGCAGCCGCCGCAGCAGCGCGTCATGGTTGTCCTCGCGCTGTTCCGCGGGCGCGAGCCGCTTGTGGCTGCGCGGCTCCTCGGCAGGGGCGTCCGTCACGGCCGTCGCCGACGGGTGTGGCAGGCGTGCCTGCACGGCGGCCGCGAGCAGCGCCATCAGCGGGTCCTTCTTGAAGCCCCACAGCTCCACGGAGTTGGGGTCGTACTTGGGCGGCGCCTTGGTGGGCGCGCCCTGCACGGTGAAGCGCAGATGCCCGTTCTCCAGGCCGGCCGCGGGCTGCCACTCCACCGCGACCAGTTCCGCGACGGCCAGGGTGCGGGCGCCGGCGGCGGCCTTGGCGTCCTCCGTCTTCCAGTTCCACTCCAGGCGGATGAACTCGCCGTCGAAGCTCGCCGTGCCGTCCCCGGCCGAGACGGAGAGCGGGAGGGGCGGGCCCGGCAGCAGGTACTCGCTCACCGGGTCCGCCGGAACCCCGTCGAGCAGCAGGGCGTTGCGGACCTCGTCCACGAAGTACTCGGCCACGCCGTAGCGGTCGGACTCCACGATCAGCTGGTAGGGGTCGTTGGGCTCGGTGAGCCGGCCGCCGGAGGCGTGCAGCAGCGGGTCGGCACCGTCGCGCAGCCGCAGTCTGAGCCGACCCGACTTGCGGCCCTGCTCGAACGAGATCCCCGCCAACGCCCCGAGCGGGATGACGAGTTCACCCAGCGTGCGGCGGAGCAGGCTGACGTTTCTGTCCCGCCCCGGCGTCAGTCGAAGGGCATCGCCGTCGAAGGCCCAGGTGCCGTCCTTCTGGATGATTTCCGCCATGGGGTGATTGTTTCACCGGATCTGCGAGAGAGTGGTCTCTACCATTCGTGGTCCCTCAGGGGTCCCTGTGAAGGGAGCGCATGTGAGACGGCACCACAGAACGACTCCCCGTACGGCCCGTGTCCTCGGGTCCCTGCTGCTCGTAGCGGCGGCCGGGGCCTTCACCGTCGGCGCGGCGCCGGCGGCGAAGACCGGGGCGACCCCGCTCGACCGGGTGGTTCCGGCACCCGCGTCGGTCGCCCCGGGCGGATCCCCGTACCGCATCACCCGCGACACCCGCATCCGCGTGGACGACTCGCGGGAGGCCCGCCGGGTCGGCGAGTACCTCGCCGGCATCCTGCGGCCCTCCACCGGCTACCGTCTGCCGATCACCACGCAAGGCGGTGCGGGCATCCAGCTCCACCTGCACAAAGGCCCCTTCGGCGCCGAGGGCTACCGCCTCGACAGCGGCGGCAAGGGCGTCACCATCACCGCCGCCGAGCCCGCCGGACTCTTCCACGGCGTGCAGACACTGCGCCAGCTGCTCCCGGCGGCGGTGGAGAAGAACGCCGTCCAGCCCGGACCCTGGCTGGTGGCCGGCGGCACCGTCAAGGACAGCCCGCGCTACGCCTACCGCGGGGCGATGCTCGACGTCTCCCGCCACTTCTTCAGCGTCGGTCAAGTCAAGCGCTATATCGACGAGTTGGCCCTCTACAAGGTCAACAAGCTGCATCTGCACCTCAGTGACGACCAGGGCTGGCGCATCGCGATCGACTCCTGGCCGCGCCTTGCGACCTACGGCGGCTCGACGCAGGTCGGCGGCGGCAAGGGCGGTTACTACACCAAGGCCGACTACAAGGAGATCGTCCGCTACGCCGCCTCCCGCTATCTGGAGGTCGTCCCCGAGATCGACATGCCCGGCCACACCAACGCGGCCCTCGCCTCGTACGCCGACCTGAACTGCGACGGCAAGGCGCCCCCGCTCTACACGGGCACGGACGTCGGCTTCAGCTCGCTGTGCGCCGGCAAGGACATCACATACGCCTTCGCGGACGACGTGATCCGCGAGCTGGCCGCGATCACCCCCGGACGCTATCTGCACATCGGCGGCGACGAGGCGCACTCCACCAGCCATGAGGACTACGTGACGTTCATGGACCGCGTGCAGCCGATCGTGGCCAAGTACGGCAAGACGGTGATGGGCTGGCACCAGCTGACCGGCGCGCACCCGGTGAAGGGCGCCGTCGCGCAGTACTGGGGCCTGGACGACACCGACGCGGCCGAGAAGGCGCAGGTGGTGAAGGCCGCGCAGAACGGCACCGGGCTGGTCCTCTCGCCCGCCGACCGGCTCTACCTCGACATGAAGTACACCGAGGACACCCCGCTCGGCCAGGACTGGGCCGGCCTGGTGGAGGTACGGCGGTCCTACGACTGGGACCCGGGCAACTACCTTGCAGGGGCGCCCGGTTCGGCGATCAAGGGCGTCGAGGCGCCGCTGTGGACCGAGACCATCGTGACGAACGCCGACATCGACTACATGGCCTTCCCGCGGCTGCCCGGTGCCGCCGAGCTCGGCTGGTCGCCCGCGGCCACGCACGACTGGGACGGCTACAAGGTGCGGCTCGCGGCGCAGGCGCCGCGCTGGGACGCGCTGGGGATCGGCTACTACCGGTCGCCGCAGGTCCCCTGGCCCGCCAAGTAGGTCCGCCGTTCAGTTCGGACATGCAGGCCGGACAGGGCGGACGGGCACCCCGGAGGACCGTACTCCAGGGTGCCCGTCCGCGTTGATCAGAACCCCGCGACGGGATTCTTCAGGGTTCCGATCAGCTGGAGGGCGCCCGCCGGATCGGCCAGGTCGACCATCTGCCGGTTGTCGCGCAGCTGGAGCCGGTTGAGGCAGGACAGTGCGAACTCCGGGGCGAACATGTCGTACTGCTCGAACTTGTCGGCCAGTTCGGGCACCGACTTCTGGTACTCGCGGACGGCCTCGGCGACCGTGCGCCAGAAGTCGTCCTCCTCCAGGATCCCCTCGCCGGCGAGGTCCGCGGCGAGGAAGCGGAAGAAGCAGTCGAAGACGTCCGTGAAGATCGACAGGAGCTTCTTGTCCTCCGGGACCCGCACACGCAGCCGCTCGACCGCCGGCGGCAGCACCGCGTCCGGGTCCATGACGGCGATCTCCTCGGCGATGTCCTTGTAGACCGCGCGCTGGACGACGCCGTCCTTCAGGACCAGGATGACGTTCTCGCCGTGCGGCATGAACACCAGGTCGTAGGCGTAGAAGCTGTGCAGCAGCGGGGTGAAGTACGCCCGCAGATAGCGGCGCAGCCACTCGGTGGGCGCGAGGCCCGACTGCTCGATCAGCGCGCCCGCGAAGGACGCGCCCTCGTGGTCGACGTGGACGAGGGAGGCCATGGTCGCCAGGGACTCGCCGTCCCCGAGGGAGGAGACCGGGCTCTCGCGCCACAGCGCCGCCAGCATCTTGCGGTACGGCGAGTAGCGGTCCGTCGCCTTCTCGTACTCCAGGTGCCGGTAGCCGACCGCGGCCCGCTCGCGGATGATCGACAGACCGGTCGACCGCAGGACCGGGTCGCCCTCGACAAGCTGGGCGAGCCAGTCGTTGATGGCCGGCGTCGCCTCCATGTAGGCGGCCGAAAGCCCGCGCATGAAGCCCATGTTGAGCACCGACAGAGCCGTCTTCACATAGTGCTTCTCGGGGTGCGAGCGGTTGAAGAAGGTCCGGATGGACTGCTGGGCCAGATACTCGTCGTCGCCCTCGCCCAGGCACACGAGGTTGCGGCGCGCGACCTCGGCGGCGAAGGTGACCGTGAGCTTGTTCCACCACTGCCAGGGGTGGACGGGGATGAGCAGGTAGTCGGCCGGGTCCAGGTCCTGCTCGCGCAGGATGCCATGGAAGCGCTCGACGGTCTCCTCGCCCAGCTCCTGCCGTACGAAGGACTCGTACTCGATGCCCACGCCCGGCGTGAACGCGGCGCGCGAGCGGTGGGCGGCCAGCCACACCAGGCGGACCGGGCTCGCTGTCTCGGGGGCGTACGACAGGTACGCGTGGATGCCGAAGCCGAGCCGTCCGTTGTTGGCGACGAAGCAGGGGTGGCCCTCGGTCATGCCGGTCTCGATGTCCTGGAAACCGGAACGGGCGAGCTCGGCGGACGGGATCTGCGGTTTGGTGAGCTTGTAGCAGGTGCCGGAGAGGGTGGAGGAGATCTCCTCCAGATAGACGGGCAGGACCTCGTCGCTCAGGCCCAGGGACTTCTGCAGTTCGATGAAGAAGTCCATTGCGGAGAGCGGGAGTTCGGCGCCGTCACGATGGCGGGTGACGGAACCGGCGTCCACCTGCCAGTGATCGAGGGCGCGGAGCACGGCCGTGAAGGTGTACCGGGTCAGGCCGTCGTCGCTGCGGACGACGTACCGGTCGCCCTGCCGCTCCGGGGTGATCAGCCGCTCGTGGGCGAACTCGGCGAGCGCCTTGCGGATCAGCAGGCGGTTGGCCTTCTCCCAGCGTTCGGGGGAGAGGTGGGCGACGGCGTCGGCGAGGCTCATGCGGTCACCCCCGTGGCGGACAGGCTGCGTTGGACGGCGAAGAAGCGCTCCCGGGTGCAGAAGCTCAGCAGCGCCTTCTTCTCCGGCTTCTGTATCTCGCGGTCGGGCACGAACCCGACGGCCTCGTTCAGTGCGTGTACGGGCTTGTTGGCCACGTCCGGCTCGACGACGACGCGCCGCACCGCCGGGTCCTCGAAGAGCCGGGCCATCACGGCGGTGACGACGGCCCTGGTGAAGCCGTGGACGGGCGTGTCGGTGGCGGGCGTGAGGAAATGCATGCCGATGTCGCCCGGCTGCGGCTCGTACAGGCCGGCCAGTTCGCGGTGGGCGGGGTCGTAGTACTCCATCAGGAAGGCCGGTTCGCCCTCCCGCAGCCCGAGCAGCGCGTGGTGGTGCTCATCGGCCGCGATCTCCATGTAGGCACGCTCGACGTCCACCAGCCTCGCGTCCTGCATCATCCAGAAGGCCGCCTTGGGGTGGGTGACCCAGGAGTGCAGCAGCTCGGCGTCCTTGAGGGGGTCGAGGGGGCGGAAGGTGAAGATGCCCACCCGTGGCGCGGTGGTCATGGGGACTCCTTGAGTACGTGGTTCGTGGGTCGAGGTCGAGCGAGACGGATGCGTAGATCCTGGGCGATGCGAGTTTCGTGAATTCCGCACCGCGATTTTCCGGTTCCACTACCTTTGAGTGCACGGGGGAGCAAGGTGTGAAACGGGCCTTCAAGTACAGGTTCTATCCGAACGCGGAACAGGCGGAACAACTGCTGCAAACCTTTGGCTGTGTCCGTAAGGCCTACAACCTCGCTTTGGAAGCACGCAGTCGGGCCTGGACCGAGGAACGCCGCAGAATCTCCTACGGGCAAACCTCGGCGATGTTGACCGAATGGAAGCGAACTGAAGAGTTGTCCTACCTGGCGGAGGTGTCTTCGGTTCCGCTCCAGCAGGCGTTGAGGCATTTGCAGTCTGCATTCACGAGCTTCTTCACCAAGCGGTCTGCCTACCCGCGCTTCAAGTCGAGGAAGCGGTCCTGTGCTGCTGCCGAGTACACGCGGTCGGCGTTCACCTGGAGAAACGGCAGACTGACGCTGGCGAAGATGCGTGGGGCCATCGACATCCGTTGGTCGCGACCGCTGCCGGACGGCGCGGACCCCTCCACCGTGACGGTCTCCCGCGACGCTGCCGGGCGTTGGTTCGTGGTCCTGCTCGTCGAGGTCCGTGCGGAGAAGATGCCTCGAGCCGCCGGCCCGGGCGTCGGAATCGATCTCGGACTGAACAGTCTCGTGACGTTGTCCACGGGAGAGAAAGTCGCCGCCCCCGGCTTCGGGAAGCGGGAACGCGCTCGCCTGGCGAAGGCCCAGAAGGAGTTCGCTCGCAAGAAGAAGGGATCGAGGAATCAGGCGAAGGCGCGGCGGAAAGTTGCCCGAATCCACGCCGGAGTCGCCGACAGGCGGCGCGACCATCTTCACAAGTTGTCCACCCGTATCGTCCAGGAGAACCAACTGGTCGCGATCGAGGACCTGCCGGTCCGGAACCTGATGGGAAATCGGAATCTCGCTCGGGCGATTTCGGATGCGTCGTGGGCGGAGTTGCGCGTCATGCTGGCGTACAAATGTGCTTGGTACGGACGTGAACTGGTCGTTGTTGATCGGTTCTTTCCGTCGAGCAAGACGTGCTCGACGTGTGGCTCGATCCGCGGCCCGCTGCCGCTCGGAGTCCGCGCATGGACGTGCGAGAACTGCGGCGCCCAGCATGATCGGGACCACAATGCCGCACAGAACATCGTGGCCGCCGGGCAGGCGGTGTCGGCCTGTGGAGGCCGCGTAAGTCCTCAACGGAATTCCTCCGGACGGGCAGCGGGCGATGAAGCAGGAAAACTCGTGGCGCGAGCCGTGAGAGTTCCCGCCCCGGAGGGGCGGGAAGATGTCAAACGGCGAACTCCTGGAACGCGATCGTCTTCTCGACCGGGTAGTACGCCGTGCCGAGCAGCTCGCGGATGATGCAGCTGTTGCGGTACGCGCCCATGCCCAGGTCGGGGCTGGTGATGCTGTGGGTGTGCACGCCGGCGTTCTGCAGGAAGACGCCGCGGCCGGTGACGTCGACGGCGTAGTTGCGGGCGACGTCGAAGCGGCCGTGGCCGTCGAGGCGCAGGCGGTCCTCGACGGGAGCCAGGAAGGCCGGGGGCTCGTAGTGGTAGCCGGTCGCCAGCACGAGACCCTCCGTGCGGATCTCGAACTCCTTGGCCTGCTCGTCCTGGTGGAAGCCGAGCTGGTACGCCCCGTCCGTGTAACGGGCGCTCGTCAGCGACGAGTTGGTCAGCAGGCGCGTCGGCACCGGCCGGCCGCCGCTCTCGACGTTCTTCTGGTACAGCAGGTCGTAGATCGAGTCGATGAGGTCCGAGTTGATGCCCTTGAAGAGGCCCTTCTGCTGCTTCTCCAGCCGGTAGCGGGTCTCCTCGGGCAGCGCCCGGAAGTAGTCGATGTAGTCCGGAGAGGTCATCTCCAGGGTCAGTTTGGTGTACTCCAGCGGGAAGAACCGCGGGGAGCGGGTGATCCAGTTGAGCTGGTAGCCGTGGACGTCGATCTCGGCGAGCAGTTCGTGGTAGATCTCGGCGGCGCTCTGGCCGCTGCCGACGACGGTGATCGACTTCTTCGACTGGAGCTCCTTCTTGCGGTGCATGTACCGGGAGTTGTGGAAGAGGCCGCCGTCGAGCCCCCGGCAGGCCTTGGGCAGGTACGGGACCGTCCCCGTGCCGAGGACGAGGTGCCGGGCGCGGTGGACGTCGCCGGCTTCGGTGCGCACGAGGTAGTGGCCGTCCTCGTACGTCACCTCCGTGACCGTCGTGCCGAACCGGACGCTGCCGAGCTGATGCGCGGCCCAGCGGCAGTAGTCGTCGTACTCGACGCGCAGCGGATAGAAGTTCTCGCGGATGTAGAACGAGTACAGCCGGCCCTTCTCCTTCAGGTAGTTGAGGAAGGAGTACGGCGACGTCGGGTCGGCGAGCGTGACCAGGTCCGACATGAACGGGGTCTGGAGGTGGGCGCCGTCCAGGAACATGCCCGCGTGCCACTCGAAGTCCGGCTTCGACTCCAGGAAGAGACCGTCGAGTTCGGCGATCGGCTCGGTCAGACACGCCAGGCCGAGGTTGAAGGGGCCGAGCCCGATGCCCACGAAGTCGTAGGTCCTCGGAGCGGAGCCGGTGGGCTCAGGAAGCGCGGTCAAGGGATTCTCCCAGGTACTGCTCGGCGTGGCCGGCGATCAGGTCGAGTACGGCGGCGATGTCGTCGGTCGTCGTCTCGGGATTGAGCAGGGTGAACTTCAGGTAGTGGCGGCCGCCCACCTTGGTGCCCGCGACCACCGCGTCGCCGGAGGCGAACAGGGCCTTGCGGGCGTAGAGGTTGGCGCGGTCGATCTCGGCCGGGTCGGTGACGGCTGCCGGGATGTAGCGGAAGACGAGGGTGGAGAGGGCGGGCCGGACGACGACGTCGAAGCGCGGGTCGGCGGCGAGCAGCCGCCAGCCGTCGGACGCGAGGTCGCAGACCTGGTCGAAGAGCTCGCCGACGCCGTCGGCGCCCATCACCCGCAGCGTCATCCACAGCTTGAGGGCGTCGAAGCGGCGGGTGGTCTGCAGGGACTTGTCGACCTGGTTGGGGATGCGCTCGGTGACCATGCGGCGCGGGTTGAGGTACTCGGCGTGGTAGGTCGCGTGCCGCAGCGTGGAGGCGTCCCGCACCAGCACGGCCGACGAACTCACGGGCTGGAAGAAGGACTTGTGGTAGTCGACGGTGACCGAGTCGGCGCGCTCGATGCCGTCGATGCGGTCCCGGTACTTCAGCGAGGCGAGCAGACCGCAGCCGTAGGCCGCGTCCACGTGCAGCCAGGCGCCGTACTGGGCGCACAGTTCGGCGATCTCGGGCAGGGGGTCGATGGAGCCGAAGTCGGTGGTGCCTGCGGTGGCGACGACGGCCATGGGGATCAGGCCGTCCTTCCTGCAGCGCTCCAGCTCGTGGGCGAGGGCGACGGTCTGCATCCGCTTGTCGTGGCCGACGGGGACGGGCACCACCGCGTCCTGGCCGAGGCCGAGGAGTTTCGCCGACTTCTGCACGCTGAAGTGGCCGGCCTTGGAGGCGAAGATGCGCAGTCTGGCGAGGGAGGCCCCCTCTTCCCGCTCTGCCCACCCTGGCTTGGCCTCCTCCCTGGCCAGCAGCAGTGCCTGGAGGTTGGACTGGGTGCCGCCCGAGGTGAACACGCCGTCGGCGTTGTCGCCGAGGCCGATGCGGGCGGCCGTCCAGTCGATGATCCTGCGCTCGATCAGGGTGCCGCCTGCCGACTGGTCCCAGGTGTCGAGGGAGGAGTTCACGGCGGACAGGACGGCCTCGCCGAGCACCGCCGGGATGACGACGGGGCAGTTGAGATGGGCGAGGTAGCGCGGGTGGTGGAAGTAGACCGCGTCGCGGAGGTAGACGTCCTCGAGTTCGTCCAGGGCGGCGCCGGTGTCGCCGAGCGGCCGGTCCAGGTCGATCGCGGCGATCCGGGGAGCGAGGGTGTCGACGGTGACACCGGTGAACGGACGGTCGGTGGTGGCGAGTTTGGCCGCCACCCGCTCGACTCCTTCGGTCACGGAGCTGCGGTACCGCTCCGCGGTCAGGTCATTGAGCAGGTGCGAGCGCATGTGGGGGTCCTCCGGTGGGGACAGTCCGTGCGGGGTGGGAGAGCGGGGAAGCCCAAGGCCTTCCGGCTTCAATTTAGGTTAGCCTAACCTAAGTTCATTGCCTCCAATCCTGTCCCTCCAGTGACCGCCGTCACCCCGTTTCGCGCAGCTGCTCCTCGCTCAGGCCCTGCCGCCAGTAGCCGACGAAGGTGACGCGCCGCCGGTCGATCCCGCGCTCGCCGACGAGATGCCGGCGCAGCTGCCTCACGCATCCGCTCTCGCCCGCGATCCAGGCGTACGGACGCTCCGCGGGCGGGAGTTGGGCCGTGCGCAGGGCGTCGAGGGCCATGGGGGACCCCTCGGCGCCGCCGGCGTCCGCGTCCTGGACCAGCCAGGTGATCTCGGCGTCGGCCTCGGTCGCCAGGTCCTGGATGTCCCCCGCGTCCCGCACCTCCAGCCAGACGCGGGCGGGGGCGCCGGCGGGCAGGGACTCGAGGATCGCGGAGACGGCCGGGACGGCGGTCTCGTCGCCCCAGATCAGCGTCAGGTCGGTGTCCGCGGGCGGCCGGAACCGGATCGCGCGGTTGTCCGCGACGGCGGGGCCGAGCAGGACGACCCGGTCACCGGCGCCGGCCCGTGCGGCCCAGCCCGAGGCGGGGCCGCACGGGGTGTGCAGGACGAAGTCGATGTCGATCTCGTCGGGGTCGCGCCGCAGCGAGCGCAGGGTGTACGAGCGCATCACCGCCCGTACGCCGTCGGGCAGTTCACGCCATGCCTGCCACCAGCCGTCGCCGAGCTCGTACGGCACGGCCGGCTCGCGCTGCCCGGGGTGCGGCAGGAACAGGGACAGGGACTGGTCGCGCCCGTCGGAGCGGAACGCGTGCAGATCCTCCCCGCCGAAGGTGACGCGCACCAAGGACGGCCCCAGCCGCCTCGTCCGCACGACCTGAAGAGAGAAGAAACGGAACGGGGCGGCTACGGCCGTCGTCATGCGGAACTCCTGAATCGACGTCAGGGGATGCGTACCTCAGGGGCGCGTCAGCTGACCTTCTTCGCGTTCTCCAGCGCCTCGGCCAGACTGGTGAGCAGCGGAACGCACTTGTCGTAGGACAGGATCGGTTCGGGGGACCGGGGGATGACCTGTCCCGCCTTCACCGCGGGGAGCTTCTTCCAGGTGGGCTTGGTGATGTCGGCGGGCTGAGTCGCCGAGGTCCGGTCGTCCATCATGATGATGTCCGCCGCGTACTTGTCGACGTTCTCCCAGCTCAGCGACTCGTACCAGCCGCCTCCCTTGGCCTTCGCCTTCTCCGGGGGCTCGACGAAGTTCACGCCGAGCGCCTTGAAGTACTCCAGGTCGACGGAGAGGTTCGTGCCGGAGACGTAGAAGAGCGTGTCGGCCGCCGAGGCGGCCATCACCTTGAGGTCCGGCTTGGCCTTCGCGGCCTTGCGCAGCCGGGCCGCCGCCTCCTCGAACTTCTTCTTGGCATCGGTGGCCTTGGCCGCCTTCATGTCCGCGCCGAGCGACTCCGCGAGCGCCCACATGCGCTGGAGCGGCTCGGTCAGCTGGCGGTCGTAGACGGAGATGCCGACGCTGGGGGCCAGCTGGGCGATCTTGTCCTTGGACGCCTCGGGGACGTACCAGAGCGTTCCGGCGTCGTCGAACATCGTGCTGATGAGCACGTCGGGCGCGAGGGCCGCGTACTTCTCGACGTTGAACTGGTCCCAGACGTTGCCGAGGATCGTGACCTTGCTGATGTCCATGTCGCCGGCCTGGACGTCGGGCTTGCCGCCCGTGGTCTTCGTGGGGCCGAAGACGCCCTTGACCCCGATGCCGTAGTCGTGGAGGGCGGCGGCGACACCGGTGAACGCCACGATGTTCCTGGGCGCCTCGTCGAGCTTCACCGTCTTGCCGCGGTCGTCCTTGAAGGTCCAGGGGCCGGATTTGGCCGCGGTCGTCGCGTCGGAGCCCCCGCTTTTCGCGTCGTCGTCACCGCAGGCGGCGAGCGCGGCACCGAGGCCGAGGGCGCCGCCCGCGGCGAGGATGCCGCGGCGGGTGAGGTGAGTGGCTCTGGCGTTGGACATGGTGAGGCTGCTTTCGAACGGGGCGGAACGCCCGCCGGACAACTGTCAACATAGGTTAGCCTAACCTCAGTCGATGTCCAGGGGGCGTTCCGCGCCCGGGTCCGGTCAGCCGGTGAGGCCCAACTCCCGTGCGATCAGCATCCGTTGCACCTCGCTCGTGCCCTCGCCGATCTCCAGGATCTTGGAGTCGCGCCACATCCGTGCCACCGGGTACTCGTTCATGAAGCCGTAGCCGCCGTGGATCTGGGTGGCGTCTCGGGCGTTGTCGACCGCGACCGTGGAGGAGTGGAGCTTGGCGAGGGCGGCCTCCTTCTTGAAGGGGGCGCCGGTCACCAGCCGGGCGGCCGCGTCCCGCCAGGCGAGCCGGGCGGTGTGGGCCTTCATCTCCATGTCGGCGATCTTGAACTGGATGGCCTGGTTGGCGCCGATGGGGCGGCCGAAGGCGTGGCGCTCCTTGGCGTACTTCACCGACTCGTCCACACAGCCCTGGGCGAGGCCGGTCGCGAGTGCCGCGATGGCGACACGGCCCTCGTCAAGGATGCGCAGGAACTGGGCGTAGCCGCGGCCCTGGGTGCCGAGCAGGTTCGCCGCCGGGACGCGCACGTCCGCGAAGGACAGCTCGCGGGTGTCCGAGGCGTTCCAGCCGACCTTCGAGTACGGCGCCGCCACCGTGAAGCCCGGGGTGCCGGACGGGACGATGATCGACGAGATCAGCGGCCTGCCGTCGGGCTTGCGGCCGGTGACCGCGGTGACCGTGACCAGGCCCGTGATGTCCGTGCCCGAGTTGGTGATGAAGCACTTGGTGCCGTTGATCACCCACTCGTTCGTCGACTCGTCGAGGCGGGCCGTCGTGCGGGTCGCGCCCGCGTCCGAGCCGCCGTCGGGCTCGGTGAGGCCGAACGCGCCGAGGATCTCGCCCGAGCACAGGCGCGGCAGCCACTCGCGCTTCTGCTCCTCGGTGCCGAACAGATGGATCGGCATGGCGCCCAGCGAGACGCCGGCCTCCAGGGTGATGGCCACCGAGGAGTCGACACGGGCCAGCTCCTCCAGCGCCACACCGAGCGCCAGGTAGTCGCCGCCCATGCCGCCGTGCTCCTCGGGGAACGGCAGCCCGAACAGGCCCATGCGGCCCATCTCGCGGACGATCTCGTACGGGAACTCGTGGTGCTCGTAGAACTCGCCGATCTTGGGTGCCACCACGTCGTGGGCGAACGCCTCGACGGTGCGGCGGAGTTCTTCGAGCTCGGGGGAGAGACGGAAGTCCATGACGGTCACTGCTCCTCAGTGGCCTCGGCGGCCTCGGTGTCCTTGTGGGACAGCGCTCGGACGGTGCGGGACGGGCTGGGTCGGCCCAGTTGGCCGGCCATCCACTCGCTGGTGGCGACGAGACGGCCGAGGTCGACTCCGGTGTCGATGCCGAGACCCTGCAGCATCCACACGAGGTCTTCGGTGGCGAGATTTCCGGTGGCGGACTTGGCGTACGGGCAGCCGCCGAGGCCGCCCGCGGAGGCGTCGACGGTGGTGACGCCGTGTTCCAGGGCGGCGTAGGTGTTGGCCAGCGCCTGGCCGTAGGTGTCGTGGAAGTGGACGCCCAGCCGCTCCGCGGGAGTGCCGTGTTCGGTGAGCTCGGTCAGCAGCGCCCGCACATGGCCGGGTGTCGCGACCCCGATCGTGTCGCCCAGGCTCAGTTCGTCGCAGCCCATGTCCAGCAGGGCCCTGCACACCCGGGCCACCTGGGGGATCGGGACCGCTCCCTCCCAGGGGTCGCCGAAGCACATGGAGAGGTAGCCGCGGACATGGACCTGCTGGGACTTGGCGCGGGCCACCACGGGTTCGAACATGGCCAGGGCCTCGTCCACCGTGCGGTTGAGGTTGGCCTTGGCGAAGGACTCGGTGGCGCTGGCGAACACGGCGACGCGGCGGGCCCCGAGCGCCAGCGCACGGTCCAGGCCGCGTTCGTTCGGCACGAGGACCGGGAGGTCGACGGACAGCCCGCCGACCATGGGGAACAGCTGTTCCGCATCGGCCAGTTGGGGCACCCACTTCGGGTGCACGAAGCTGGTGGCCTCGATCGTCGTCAGTCCGGCGTCGGCCAGGCGGCGCACGAACTCCGCCTTGACCTGCGTCGGTACGGTGGTCTTCTCGTTCTGGAGTCCGTCGCGGGCGCCCACCTCGTGGATGCGGACGCGGGCCGGCAGACCGGAGGCCGGTACGACCATGGGCAGCGTCATTTCTCCTCCACCGAGTTCTCCACCGGGGCGATGACCGCCAGCACCTGGTCCATGGCAACCGTCGTGCCCGGCGCGACGTCCAGTTCGGCGACCGTGCCGGCGTGCGGGGCGGAGATGACGTGCTCCATCTTCATCGCCTCGACGACCAGCAGGCTCTGACCCGCGCCCACTTCGTCGCCGACGGCGACCTTCACCACGGTGACCGTGCCGGGCATGGGCGCGGTCAGCGAGTCGGCGCCGGCGTGGCCCGCGCGCGTGAGGGACGCGGCGACCGGGTCGTGGTCGCGCACGTGCCAGGCGTCGCCGTCCCGGCCGATCCAGTCGGCGGCGCGGTGGAAGGTGTGCCGGACGCCGTCCAGGGTGACCGCCACGGTGTCGGCGGTGACGGTGTGGGTGCCCCGGGTCTCATGGGTGACGGGTTCGAGTCCCGGCACCCGGAGGGGAAAGGCGACGGGACGGGGTGTGCCGCCGAGACGCCACCCGCTCGGCACCGAGAAGGGGTCGCGCCAGCCGTCGCCGCCGGGCTTCAGCGCCTCCAGCCGCACGGCCGCGGCCGCCTCGTACACCTCGTCCGGTACATCGGTGGAGACGAGCGAGTCCACCTCCCGCTCCACCAGGCCGGTGTCCAACTCGCCTGCCACGACGGCCGGATGGGCCAGCAGCCGGCGCAGGAACCCGGCGTTGGTCTGCACGCCCAGCGTCACCGTCCCGGCGAGGGCCGAGCGCAGCTTGCGGAGCGCCGTCTCGCGGTCCGGGCCGTAGGCGATGACCTTGGACAGCATCGGGTCGTAGAGGCTGCCGACCTCGGTGCCCTCGCTGAGCCCGGAGTCGGTGCGGATGCCGTCGCCCTGGGGTTCGTGCAGCCGAAGGACCGTGCCGCCGGAGGGCAGGAACCCGCGCGCGGGATCCTCCGCACAGACCCGGGCCTCGACCGCGTGCCCGGTCAGCGTGATGTCGCCCTGCTTGTAAGGGAGTTGCTCGCCCGCCGCCACCCGCAGCTGCCACTCCACCAGGTCCAGGCCCGTGATCAGCTCGGTGACCGGGTGCTCGACCTGGAGGCGGGTGTTCATCTCCATGAAGTAGTACGACGACGGGTCGCCGCCCGGCACGATGAACTCCACCGTGCCCGCGCCGCGGTAGCCGCAGGACCGGGCGGCCTGCACGGCCGCCTCGCCCATCGCCGCGCGCGTGGCCTCGTCGAGGAGCACGCTGGGCGCCTCCTCGATGATCTTCTGGTGCCTGCGCTGGAGCGAGCACTCGCGCTCGCCCAGGTGCACCACGTTCCCGTGGCCGTCGGCCAGGACCTGGATCTCGATGTGCCGGGGCCGGTCCACCCAACGCTCCACGAGGAGCGTGTCGTCGCCGAAGGAGGCGCGGGCCTCGCGGCGGGCGGCGGCGATCTCGTCCGCCAGCATCTCCGTGTCCCGCACCAGCCGCATGCCCTTGCCGCCGCCGCCGGCCGACGGCTTGAGCAGCACCGGCATGCCGATCTCGCGGGCGGCGCCGGCGAGTTCGCCGTCCGTCAGGCCGCTGCCGCTGGACCCGGGGACGACCGGCACCCCGGCCGCCTTCACCGTCTCCTTGGCGCGGATCTTGTCGCCCATCAGGGAGATGGCGTCCGCGGGCGGTCCGATGAAGACCAGCCCGGCCTCCGCGCAGGCACGCGCGAAGGCGGCGTTCTCCGCGAGGAAGCCGTAGCCGGGGTGGACGGCCTGGGCGCCGGTGCGGGCGGCCGCCTCCAGCAGCCGCTCCACCGACAGGTAGCTCTCGGCCGCCGGGGCCGGGCCGATCCGTACCGCCGTGTCGGCCTCGCGGACATGGCGCGCGTCGGCGTCCGCGTCGGAGAAGACGGCCACCGAGCGCACGCCCAGCGAGCGGAGCGTACGGATCACGCGGACGGCGATCTCGCCCCGGTTGGCCACGAGCACTGTGTCGAACATGGGTCCCCTCCTCACATCCGGAAGACGCCGAACTGGGGCTCACCCAGCGGCGCGTTGGCACAGGCGGTCAGTGCGAGACCCAGCACCTGGCGGGTCTCCAGCGGGTCGATGACGCCGTCGTCCCAGAGGCGGGCGGTGGCGTAGTAGGCGCTGCCCTGCCGCTCGTACTGCTGCCGGACCGGCGCCTTGAAGGACTCCTCGTCCTCGGCCGGCCACTGTTCGCCCCGGGCCTCCATCTGGTCCCGCTTGACGGTCGCGAGGACCGAGGCGGCCTGCTCGCCGCCCATGACGGAGATCTTGGCGTTCGGCCACATCCACAGGAAGCGGGGGGAGTAGGCCCGGCCGCACATCGAGTAGTTGCCCGCGCCGTACGAACCGCCCACCACGACCGTCAGCTTCGGCACGCGCGTGCAGGCCACGGCCGTCACCATCTTGGCGCCGTGCTTGGCGATGCCGCCCGCCTCGTAGTCCTTGCCGACCATGAAGCCGGAGATGTTCTGCAGGAACACCAGCGGGATGCCGCGCTGGTCGCACAGCTCGATGAAGTGGGCGCCCTTCTGGGCGGATTCGGAGAACAGGATGCCGTTGTTGGCGACGATCCCGACCGGGTGGCCCTGGATGCGGGCGAAGCCGGTGACCAGCGTCTGCCCGAACTCCGCCTTGAACTCCGCGAACCGGGAGCCGTCGGCCACGCGCGCGATGATCTCGCGCACGTCGTACGGGGTGCGGGAGTCCACCGGCACCGCGCCGTAGAGGCCGTAGGGATCGACCTTCGGCTCGGCCGCGGGCCGCACCTCCCAGGGCAGTGCCCCGCGCGCGGGCAGCGTGGCGGCGATGTTCCGCACGATGCTGAGCGCGTGCCCGTCGTCCTCGGCCAGATGGTCGGTGACGCCGGAGATCCGGGAGTGCACCTCGCCGCCGCCGAGCTCCTCCGCGGTCACCACCTCACCGGTGGCGGCCTTCACCAGGGGTGGGCCGCCCAGGAAGATGGTGCCCTGGTTGCGGACGATGACCGCCTCGTCGCTCATCGCGGGGACGTACGCGCCGCCGGCCGTGCAGGAGCCGAGGACCGCGGCGATCTGCGGGATGCCCGCCCCGGACATCCGCGCCTGGTTGTAGAAGATCCGCCCGAAGTGCTCCCGGTCCGGGAAGACCTCGTCCTGCATGGGCAGGAAGGCGCCGCCGGAGTCGACCAGGTAGATGCAGGGGAGGCGGTTCTCCAGGGCCACCTCCTGGGCGCGCAGGTGCTTCTTCACCGTCATCGGGTAGTACGTCCCGCCCTTGACGGTGGCGTCGTTGGCGACGATCACGCACTCGCGCCCGCTCACCCGCCCGATCCCGGCGATGACGCCGGCGGCCGGGGCCGCCCCGTCGTACAGCCCGTCGGCGGCGAGGGGGGCCAGCTCCAGGAAGGGCGAGCCCTGGTCGAGCAGCGTGTCCACCCGGTCCCGCGGCAGCAGCTTCCCGCGCGCGGTGTGCCTGGCCCGCGCCTTCTCGCCGCCGCCGAGCCGGGCCGCGGCCAGCTTGCCGTGCAGCTCCTCGACGAGTGCGCGGTGCGCCGCCTCGTTGGCCCTCCAGGCCTCCGACGCGGGATCTGCCGCGCTCGTCAGCTCCGGTGCCTCGTGCATCGTGCGGTCCCCTCACCCAGTGGTCGGACTGTTAATGAGCGTTAACCATTTCCATCAGGTTAACGACCGCTAACCTCCCTGTCTAGAATTACCTCCATGGCCACCAGAACCGACGCACCCACCCGCCGTGAGCAGATCCTCAAGGAGGCCGCGCGGCTGTTCGCCGAGCGCGGTTTCCACGGGGTCGGAGTCGACGAGATAGGTGCCGCCGTCGGCATCAGCGGCCCGGGCCTGTACCGCCACTTCGCGGGCAAGGACGCGATGCTCGCCGAACTCCTGGTGGGGATCAGCGGCCAGCTGCTGACGGGCGCGAAGCGGCGCCTTCAGGAGGCCGACGGGACGCCCCCCGAGGCGGTCCTCGACTCGCTCATCGAAGGACACATCGACTTCGCGCTCGACGACCGCCCCCTGATCACCCTGCACGACCGCGAGCTGGACCGCCTGCGGGACAGCGACCGCAAGCTGGTGCGCCAGCTCCAGCGGCAGTACGTCGAGCTGTGGGTGGCGGTGCTGCGGGAGGTCTACCCGGGTATCGCGGAACCCGCGGCCCGGTCCGCCGTGCACTCGGTCTTCGGCCTGCTCAACTCGACCCCGCACCTGGGCCGCCCGGGCTCGCTGCCCGGCCGCGGGACGACGGCGGAGCTGCTGCACCGCATGGCCAAGGGGGCCTTCGCGGCCGCGGCGGCGTGACGAGCGTTACGGGATCTCCTCTGGACGCCTCTCCCTACCCGCCGGTACCTTAAGTGTCTGAGCAAGCGCTTAGACACGGGAACCAGGAGGTGGCGGCGGTGCGCCGTACGGTGTTCAACGAGGACCACGAGGCGTTCCGGGAGACCATCCGGGCCTTCATCGAGGCCGAGGTCGTGCCCGTCTACGACGAGTGGTTCGCAGCCGGCCAGGCGCCGCGCGACTTCTACCACAAGCTCGGCGAGCTGGGCATCTTCGGCATCAACGTGCCCGAGGAGTTCGGCGGCGCGGGCCTGGACACCCACAAGTTCGAGGCGGTCCTGTACGAGGAGACCGCCCGCGCGGGCGTCCAGTTCGGCGGCTCCGGCGTGCACGTGCTGCTCGCCCTGCCGTACATCAAGATGCTCGCCACCGACGAGCAGAAGAAGCGCTACCTCGAGAAGTTCGTCACCGGCGAGGAGATGTGGGCCCTCGCGATGACCGAGCCGGGCACCGGCTCGGACCTCGCGGGCATGAAGACCACCGCCAAGCTCTCCGAGGACGGCACGCACTACGTCCTCAACGGCTCCAAGACCTTCATCACCGGCGGCGTCCACGCCGACCGCGTCATCGTCTGCGCCCGCACCTCCGCGCCGACCGCCGAGGACCGCCGCTTCGGCATCTCCCTCTTCGCCGTCGACACCAAGTCCGAGGGCTACTCCATCGGCCGCAAGCTGGACAAGCTCGGCCTGAAGACCTCCGACACCGCCGAGCTGGCGTTCGTCGACGTGAAGGTCCCGGTCGAGGACCTGCTCGGCGAGGAGAACAAGGGCTTCTACTACCTCGGCCACAACCTCGCCTCCGAGCGCTGGGGCATCGCCTTCGGCGCCTACGCGCAGGCCAAGGCCGCTGTGCGGTTCGCCAAGGAGTACGTCCAGGAGCGCACCGTCTTCGGCAAGACCGTCGCGTCCTTCCAGAACACCAAGTTCGAGCTGGCCGCCTGCCAGGCCGAGGTGGACGCCGCCGAGGCCGTCTCCGACCGCGCGCTGGAGGCCCTCGACGCGGGCGAGCTGACCCCCGCCGAGGCCGCCAGCGCCAAGCTGTTCTGCACCGAGGTCGCGCACCGCGTCATCGACCGCTGCCTCCAGCTGCACGGCGGCTACGGCTTCATGAACGAGTACCCGATCGCCCGCCTGTACGCGGACAACCGGGTCAACCGCATCTACGGTGGCACCAGCGAGATCATGAAGACGATCATCGCCAAGGACATGGGCCTGTAAGGCCCGCGAAACCCCGAGAAATAACTGGCGGGTACAACTGTCTGCCATGAGCCAGGCACTTCAGGATCTCCTCGATCTGCTCGACCTGGAGCAGATCGAGGAGAACATCTTCCGCGGCCGGTCCCGGTCCGCCGTCGTCCCGCGGGTCTTCGGCGGGCAGGTGGCGGCCCAGGCGCTGGTCGCCGCCGGGCGCACGGTCCCCGCGGACCGGCACGCCCACTCCCTGCACGCGTACTTCCTGCGGCCGGGTGACCCGGGCGCGCCGATCGTCTACGACGTCGACCGCATCCGGGACGGCCGCTCCTTCACCACCCGCCGCGTGGTCGCCGTCCAGCACGGCAAGCCGATCTTCCACCTCTCGGCCTCCTTCCAGGCCGACGAGGACGGCCTCGACCACCAGGCGCCGATGCCGTCCGCGCCCGACCCGGCCACGCTGCCCACCTCCCAGGAGCGGCTGCGCGGCTACGGCCACCTCGATGCGGTGGTGGTCGAGAAGTTCCTGGAGGCGCGCGAGGCGGTCGACCTGCGGTACGTCGAGGAGCCGCCGTACGGGAAGTTCGGCGAGCCGCGCGAGCCGCACTCCCAGGTGTGGTTCCGCACCAACGGCAAGCTCGACGACGACCCGCTCCTGCACGTCGTCCTCGCCACCTACGTCTCCGACATGACCCTGCTCGACTCGGTCCTGCTCGCGCACGGCCGCGGCGGCTGGGCCGTGGGGGACGTGGTCGGGGCCTCGCTCGACCACGCCATGTGGTTCCACCGGCCCTTCCGCGCCGACGAATGGCTGCTGTACGACCAGGAGTCGCCGTCGGCCCACGGCGGGCGCGGGCTCGGCCAGGCCCGTATCTACACCCAGGACGGGCAGCTCGCCATCTCGGTCATCCAGGAAGGTCTGGTTCGCGTTCCGCGGGAACACTGACAGGCATGACCTCTCCAGAGGCGGGCGGCGGCGAGAGCACCTTCACGGTCGTCGTCGCCGCCGTCGCCAATCTCGGGATTGCTCTCGCCAAGGTGGTCGCCGGAATCATCAGCGGGTCCAGCGCGATGCTCTCCGAGGCCGCGCACTCGGTCGCCGACACGGTCACCGAGGTCCTGCTGCTGACCGCCCTCAAACGCAGCGAGAAGCCCGCCGACGAGGAACACCCGCTCGGCTACGGCCCCGAGCGCTACATCTGGGCGATGCTCGCCGCCGTCGCCACCTTCGTCGGCGGCGCCGTCTTCTCGATCTACGACGGCGTCCACACCCTGGTGGCGGGCGAGGGCCTGGGCGATCCGCTCGTGTCGTACGTCGTCCTGCTGATCGCCTTCGTGCTGGAGGGCTTCTCGCTGCGGACGGGGCTGCGCCAGGCGCGCGGCGAGGCCCGGCGCGTCCGGGCGCCCTTCAGGTTCTACCTCCGCCACACGCCCGACACCGCCGTGAAGGCCGTCGTCCTGGAGGACTCGGCCGCGCTGATCGGCCTCGTGCTCGCCGCGGGCGGTCTGCTCGGCGGGCAGCTCACCGGATCCGGTGTCTGGGACGGGATCGCCTCGCTGCTGATCGGCCTGCTGCTGCTCGTCGTCGCCTGGGTGCTGGGCCGCTCCAACGCCGAGCTGCTCATCGGCCGCTCGCTGCCCAGGTCCGTACGGGAGCGGATCAAGGCCGAGCTGCTGGACGTGGAGCACATCGAGGCCGTACTGGAACTGACGACCCTCGTGCAGGGGCCGCGGGAGGCCCTGATCGCCGCCAAGATCGACTTCCGGGACCGCTCGACGGCGGCGCAGGTCGAGTGGGCCTGCGAGACCGCCGAGCTGCGGCTCCGGTCGGTCTTCCCGACGGTGACCAGGGTGTACCTGGACCCGACACCGGGGTTCGCTCAGCGGCGGACCGAGGGGCTGAACCCCTGGCCGTGAAGGGCCGTGAAAGTCGGTTGAGCCGGGCGTGCGGCCACGGTGGGATGGTGGCATGGAGGAGACATCGGCGGGGACATCGGCGGAGACGTGGAACTGTCGGGGCGGGCGGATCAGGGCTGCGTTCCTGGAGGCCGCGGACATCGCTGCCGGGCTGCTGGGTGAGGCGGCCGTCGCCGACGGGTGGGAGAAGCCGAGCGTGCTGGAGCACTTCGGTGTGCGGGGGCTGGCCGGGCACATGTTCTGGCAGGAGCTGGCGCTGCCCGGGCTGCTCGCGGGGCCGGTGCCCGCGGAGCCGGTGGTGTCCCTGCGCGCGTACTACCTGGAGAAGGTGAGCTGGCTGGACGCCGGCCCCGGCGCGCCCGTCAGCGGGCGCATCCGGCAGGGCGGCGAGGCGACCGCCGCGGACGGGCACGCGGCGCTGCACGCGCGCGTGCGTGAGGCGCTGGACCTGCTGCGGACCGAGGTGCCCGGCGCGCCCGCCGCGCGGCCCCTGCACATCCCCTCCTGGGGCGACTGGTCCCTCGAACTCGACGACTTCCTGCTCACCCGGCTGCTGGAACTCGTCGTCCACAGCGACGACTTGGCCGCGAGCGTGGGCCTGCCGACGCCGGCGTTCCCGGAGCACGTCAGCGCACCCGTCGTCGAGCTGCTCGCGCGCCTCGCGGTCCGCCGCCACGGCACGATGGACGTGATCAGGGGACTCGCCCGCGCCGAGCGCGCCCCCGCCTCGATCGCCGGTATCTAGTGCCGCAACAGGCACTGGCGACGGCTCGGGAGGCTCAGGAGAGCCCCGCCTCCGCCAGCAGGTACGCCGTCATCGGGTCGTAGTGGCGCGGGCTGACGACATGGTCGTCCAGCGGGACCACGACCTGGACGGTGCCCTCCGCCTCCGCCAGGAACAGCGCCGGGTCGTTGCAGTCGGCGTAGCCGACGGAGTCGACGCCGTGCTGTCCGGCGTAGCCCGCCCAGCCGTGGTCGGCGACGACCAGGTCGGGCAGCGGGCGGCTGGAGTTGCCCAGCGCCGTCAGGATGGCCTTCATCGGCTCGCCGGAGTGCGTGTGCCACAGGGAGGCGCCGTGCTCCAGGACCGCGACGTCCGCGAGCTGCCAGACGTAGCCCTCCTCCGTCTGGAGCCCCTCCGGGATCACGGTGATCTCGCAGCCGGCCGCCCGCAGCGCGGCGGCCGTGGCGCGGTGCACGTCGAGCAGCCCGCCCGGGTGGCCGGTCGCGAACAGTACCCGCTGCTGCCCGTCGGCCGCCTTGCGCAGCCGCGCCGCCATCCGGTCCAGGGCGTCGACGGTCAGCTCGGGATCGATGGTGTCCTGGCCGTACCGGTACTCGGCGTCGTCGTTCACGCCCACCCGCTCCGCCATCACCGCGAGCACGTCCTGCTCGTCCCGCCAGCGGTCGCCGAACTCCAGGCCGAGCCAGTAGTGGCGGTCGCCGTTCGCCAGCTTGCGGTAGTGGCTGAGATTGTTCTCGCGGGGCGTCGCGACGTCGCCCGCGATGCGGGTCCGTACGAGGTGGTCGACGAGCTCGGCGCGGCTGGGTGTCCCGGATATCGGCATGCAGCCCATTGTGGAGCAGGTGACCGCGCCAGTCCCTGGCGTCCCGCACCCTGGGACGTGGCTCACGTACTCATCGCCATGGGTCTTCGTACCTATTGCCGTGCCGCGAACGCCCGTGCCGGTGGCCGGGAACCGCCGCACCTACCGCTGCCGCAGCGCGAACCACAGCTCCATGCGTACGTCCGGGTCGTCCAGGTCGGTGTCGAGGAGCGCGGCGCAGCGGGCGATGCGCTGGCGGACGGTGTTGCGGTGCACGGACAGGGCGACCGCCGTACGGTCCCAACTGCCGTGCAGGGAAAGCCAGGTGCGCAGCGTCTCGGCCAGCGCGGGGGCGGCCGCGATCGGCGCGAGCAGCAGCCGGGCGTGGGCCTCGGCCTCCTCGGGCGGCACCAGGCCGGCGAGGCCCGCGCGGTCGCCGTGCCGGACCAGCGGGGTGCGGGTGGCGCGGGCGCGGGCCAGCGCGCGGGCGGCCTGCGTGTCCGCGGACGGCCACTCGGCCGGGGCCACGGCGGCGCTCACGCCCAGCGTCCAGCCGGGCTGCGCGGCCGGTTCGCGGTCGGCCGGCACGAGGACCCGTACGACGTCCTGCGCGAGGTCGACCAGCGGTGACCCGAGGGCCGCGCCCAGCGCCGAGGCGGCGACCGGGTCGGGGGACTGCGCGTCCGGCCGGGCGTGCACCACGAGCCAGCGCCCGGGCCCGAGGAGCGGGGCGACGTCGGGCGGTGGCGCGCCCAGCAGCAGCCGTACCAGCGCGGAGGACCGGGCCGCGCCCGTGCCGCTCTGGTGCTCACCGGTGAGCAGGGCGAGCAGGACGGCGGCGACGGAGGCGATGGTGTGGTCGCCGGGGTCGCGCCGCGGTGCGGCGACCCCGAGCACGAAGCCCTGGCCGGCGCCGAGGGCGTAGGCGGCGAGGTGGGTGCCGGCCTTGCTGTCGGTGGCGGAGGTGGGGGTGCCCGGGCCCGAGGGGCGTACGACGCCGGCGAGTCCCGCGAGCGCCACCGCGAGGTCCGCCTCCGCTGGGCGCCCCGCGGAGGCGATCTCCGCGCCGTCCGGTCCGTACAGCACCGCCCATCCGCTCACGCGCTGGGCCAGCTGCCGCAGCACCGACGGCACCGGGTCCGGGCGGGAGGCCGCCGCCGCGAGGCTCTGCTGGGCCTCCGTGACCCGGCGCAGCTCCGCGAGCCGGGCCTGCGCCATGAGCTGCCAGACGGCGCGGGCCACGCCCGAGAACGTGGTCCTCGGCGGGACCTCCAGCAGCGGGAGCCCCTGTGTCTCGCAGGCCGTCACCAGGGCGGGCGGCACCGTGTCGAACACGGGCGCCAGGCCGAAGCCGAGAGCGGCGCCGCCCGCCGCGACGATCCGCGCCACGTAGTCGTCGAAATAGGAGGGGTGGGCGTCCGAGCCCGCGCCCTCCGGGACGTGGACGCCGGCCGTCAGCAGCAGCTCCCCGCCCAGCAGGTACGGATACGGATCGGCCATCTCCGAGGTGTGCGCCCAGTGGATCACGATGCCCGGGTCGGACGGCCCGGCGATCTGCCGCAGAGCCAGGTCCTCACGGGCCAGGAGCGATGCCAGGGACACCGGTGGCGTAGGGGGGACAGCGGGGTCCGGCATGGTGTGCGTTGCCTCCATCCGACGCCGTACGAATGGATGAAACGTACACTTCGCAGTCGCTTTCCGGCCACCTAGTGTCAGTGCTCATCACCCGCCGGCGAGACCGAGCGAAGGAGGCCCCGTGGCCGTCGACTACACCGTCATCGTCATCTACCTGGCCGGCATGCTGGCCATGGGCTGGTGGGGCATGCGCCGCGCCAGGTCCAAGAGCGACTTCCTGGTGGCCGGGCGCCGCCTCGGGCCCGCGATGTACTCCGGCACCATGGCCGCGATCGTCCTCGGCGGCGCGTCCACCATCGGCGGCGTGGGCCTCGGTTACCAGTACGGCCTCTCCGGCGCCTGGATGGTCTTCACCATCGGCCTCGGCCTGCTCGCGCTGTCCGTCTTCTTCTCCGCCCGCATCGCCCGGCTGAAGGTCTACACCGTCTCCGAGATGCTGGACCTGCGCTACGGCGGCCGGGCCGGCGTCATCTCCGGCGTGGTCATGTGGGCGTACACGCTGATGCTCGCGGTCACCTCGACCATCGCGTACGCCACGATCTTCGACGTCCTGTTCGACATGAACCGGACCGTCGCGATCGTCCTCGGCGGCTCGATCGTCGTCGCGTACTCGACGCTCGGCGGCATGTGGTCGATCACCCTCACCGACATGGTGCAGTTCGTGGTGAAGACCATCGGCGTGCTCCTGCTGCTGCTCCCCATCGCGGTCGTCAAGGCGGGCGGCTTCAGCGAGATGAAGGCCAAGCTGCCGACCTCGTACTTCGACCCGCTGGGCATCGGCGGCGAGACGATCTTCACGTACGTCCTGATCTACACGTTCGGCATGCTGATCGGGCAGGACATCTGGCAGCGCGTGTTCACGGCCGGCAGCGACAGGACCGCCAAGTGGGGCGGCACGGTCGCGGGCACCTACTGCCTCGTCTACGCCCTCGCCGGCGCCGTCATCGGCACCGCGGCCAAGGTGCTGTACCCCAAGCTCGGCAGCCCGGACGACGCCTTCGCGACCATCGTCAAGGACGAACTCCCCGCCGGCGTGAGGGGCCTGGTGCTCGCCGCCGCCCTGGCCGCAGTGATGTCGACCTCCTCCGGTGCGCTGATCGCCTGCGCGACCGTCGCCAACAACGACATCTGGTCGCGGCTGCGCGGAGCGGTGCGCCGCTCGGACGAGCCGCACGACGAGGTCAGGGGCAACCGCGTCTTCATCCTGGTGATGGGCCTCGCGGTGATCGCCACGGCGATCGCGCTGAACAACGTCGTCGAGGCGCTGACGGTCGCCTACAACCTCCTCGTCGGCGGCCTCCTCGTCCCCATCCTCGGCGGACTGCTGTGGAAGCGCGGCACCGCGCAGGGCGCCCTCGCCTCGGTCGTCGTCGGCGGCCTCGCGGTCGTCGGCCTGATGGCGGGCTACGGCATCCTCGCCAACGAGCCCGTGTACTACGGCCTGCTGTCCTCCCTCGTGGCCTACGTGGCCGTCTCGCTCGCCACGCCCGCCACCGACGCGGCCGTCCTCGCCGCCTGGCGGGAGCGCCTGGCCGGACGGACCACGGAAGCCGCCGCCGAGCCGGTGCCCGCGGCCCAGTAGAGTCGTACAAGAAGCAGTACATATCGCTCCATACGCGATGAAGCGCAGGAAAGAAGGCAGCACCCCATGAGCAGCAACGAGACGCCCCGCGGACCCGTCGACTCCTCCCGCATACCGCGGTACGCCGGACCCGCGACCTTCGCCCGGCTGCCCCGCCTCGACGAGGTCGGCCGCGCCGACGTCGCCGTCGTGGGCGTGCCGTTCGACTCGGGCGTCTCCTACCGGCCGGGCGCCCGCTTCGGCGGCAACGCGATCCGCGAGGCGTCCCGGCTGCTGCGGCCCTACAACCCGGCGCAGGACGCGTCCCCCTTCGCGCTGGCGCAGGTGGCGGACGCCGGCGACATCGCCGCGAACCCCTTCAACATCAACGAGGCCGTCGACACGATCGAGGCGGCCGCCGACGAGCTGCTCGGCACGGGCGCCCGGCTGATGACCCTGGGCGGCGACCACACGATCGCGCTGCCGCTGCTGCGGTCGGTGGCGAAGAAGCACGGCCCGGTCGCCCTGCTCCACTTCGACGCCCACCTCGACACCTGGGACACCTACTTCGGCGCCGAGTACACGCACGGGACGCCGTTCCGGCGCGCGGTGGAGGAGGGCATCCTCGACACCTCCGCCCTCTCGCACGTCGGCACCCGCGGCCCGCTCTACGGCAAGCAGGACCTCACCGACGACGAGAAGATGGGCTTCGGCATCGTCACCTCGGCGGACGTCTACCGCCGCGGCGCCGACGAGGTGGCCGACCAGCTGCGCCAGAGGATCGGCGACCGCCCGCTCTACATCTCCATCGACATCGACTGCCTGGACCCGGCGCACGCGCCCGGCACCGGCACCCCCGAGGCCGGCGGCATGACCTCCCGCGAGCTGCTGGAGATCCTGCGCGGGCTGGCATCCTGCAACCTGGTGTCGGCGGACGTCGTCGAGGTGGCACCGGCCTACGACCACGCCGAGATCACGTCGGTGGCGGCCTCGCACACCGCGTACGAACTGACCACGATCATGTCCCGCCAGATTGCAGAGGCCCGCGAGCAGTGACGCACGACCACGACCTGGAACTCCGCCCGACGGCCGCGCAGACCGAGGCCGCGCTGAACCCGCCCGGCGGCCGCAACGGCGGAGACCTGGTCGTGGAGACGCTGTCCGGGCTCGGCGCGACGACGGTGTTCGGGCTGCCCGGCCAGCACGCGCTCGGCATGTTCGACGCGCTGCGCCGCTCCGACCTGCGCTACGTCGGCCTGCGGGTGGAGAACAACGCGGGGTTCGCGGCGGACGCGTACGGCCGCGTCACCGGCGAGGCGGCGCCGCTGCTGCTGTCGACGGGCCCGGGCGCGCTCACCTCGCTCGCGGCGCTTCAGGAGGCGCGCGCCGCCTCCGCCCCCGTGCTGGCGATCAGCAGCCAGGTGCCGACGCCGGGGCTGGGCGGCGGCCGCCACGGCTACCTGCACGAACTCCCCGACCAGGCGGCCTCGTTCAGGGGCGTGGTGAAGTCCGTCCACACCGTGCGTACCCAGTCGCAGATCCCGTCGGCGATCGCGGAGGCATGGAAGTCGGCCCTGACCGCCCCGCACGGGCCGGTGTGGGTGGAGATCCCGCAGGACGTGCTGCTCGCCGGGACGCACCTGCCGGTGGTGACGGCGCTCGACGCCACCCCGGACGACCTGCCGCCGCGCCCCGAACTCACCGCCGTGGCCGCCGACCTGCTGTCGCGCGCGGAGCGGCCCGCGATCATCGCGGGCGGGGGAGTGGTACGGGCGGACGCCTCGGGCAAGCTGCGCCGGCTCGCCGAGCGGCTGCAGGCACCGGTCGTCACGACCTTCGGCGGCAAGGGCGCGTTCCCCTGGACGCACCCCCTCTCCCTGCAGTCCTGGCTGGAGGACCGCCACACCACCGACCTTCTGGAGGACGCGGACGTCCTGCTCGTGGTCGGCTCGGGTCTCGGTGAACTCTCCTCGAACTACCACACGTTCAGGCCCCGGGGCCGGGTGATCCAGATCGAGGCGGACCTCGGCAAGCTGGAGTCCAACCACCCCGCGCTCGGCATCCACGCGGACGCGCGGCTCGCGTTGCAGGCGCTGCTGGAGACGGTGGCCGAGCGCGTCGACCCGACGGCTCCGGAGCGCGTACGGGATCTTCTCGCGAAGGTCGCCGACCGCATCCGCGCGCAGGAACTCACCCTGGAACAGGACGTGTTGGCGTCGGTCCGCCGGGCCCTGCCCGGCGACTCCCCGTCCTTCTGGGACATGACGATCCTCGCGTACTGGGCCTGGTCCGCCTTCGACGCGAAGTCCCCCAACACCATGCATTCGGCCCAGGGCGCGGGCGGCCTCGGCTACGGCTTCCCGGCCGCGCTCGGCGCGGCCGCCGCCGACCCGACCCGGCCGGTCCTCGCCGTGTCCGGGGACGGCGGCGCCCTGTACTCCATCGCCGAACTCGCGACGGCCCGCCAGTACGACCTCGACGTCACCTGGCTGATCGTCGACGACGGTGGCTACGGCATCCTGCGCGAGTACATGACGGACGCCTTCGGCCGGCCGACGGCGACGGAGCTCACGCGCCCGGACTACGTGGCCCTCGCCGAGTCCTTCGGGGTCCCGGGGGTGCGGACGACCCCCGGGACCCTGGAGACCGACCTGGCGAAGGCGCTGTCCCAGCCGGGCCCCGCGGTGGTCGTACTCCCGGCGGTGCTGCGGATGTTCGCGCCGACGCATCAGGTGACGTCGGACGGGTCCAGCCGGTAGAGCGACGAGGACGTCGTGGACGAGCTGGTCGTGGACTTGGAGGACGTGGAGCTCTTGCTGTAGGCGCTCTCCTTCACGGCCGTTCCGTGCTTCTGCACCCAGGTGCTGATCTCCTGGCTCAGGGTGTTGCTGCCGCCCATGCCTATGCCGCCGCCGGTCTGGATGTAGTGCAACTCGCCCTTCTTCACCAGCTCCTTGAGCTTGGCCAGGGTCATCGCCTTGTCGGAGCCGGTGAAGCCGAACATCGAGATGACGGGGGCCTTGGCGCTCAGCTCGATCTGAGCGGCGCTCTGGGAGTTGGACACCGCGAGGAGCCACTTGGCGCCGTCCTGGTGCTTCTTGAGGTACGAGACGAGCTCGCTGTCGGCGCCGCCCATGCCGCTGCCCATTCCGCCGCGGCCCCCGGAGGGTGCGGTGCCGCCGCCCGGGAACTCCCGGCCGGTACCGCCCTGTTGGCCGCCCTGGCCGGTGGGAGCGCCGCCGCCCTGGGGGAGTTCGCCGCCGCCCGGCATCTGACGGCTGTCGCTGGGGAGTTCGCCCATGCCGCCGGGCATCTGCCCGTTGCCACCACCGGGGAACTCGCCGCCCCGCTGCGTACCGCCCGCCCGAGCGCCGCCCGGCAACTCGCCGCCCCCGAAACCGCCACCGGGCCCGCCCATCCCGCCCGTCGACGGTCCCGCCGTGGGGTTCGTGCCGCCCATCATGCCGCCGCCGGAGGATTCGAAGGCGGGTGAGGCGGCGTAGGCCGTCGGGCCGGCGAGGGACGCCAGGATCGCCGCGGCGGCGGACGCGGCGAGCAGCCGTACGCGGTTGCCCGAGCGGAAGACGACCAGGCCCGCGATCGCCAGGACCATGACGACGGCGACGGCCGGCCAGAGCCAGGTGTGCCAGCCCGTGGCCCGGCGCAGCAGCACGACCGCCCAGATGCCGGTGACCGCGAGCCCGGCGGGCAGCACCCAGGACCAGCGGGCGTCGCCGCCGCGGAAGGCGCGCCACAGCAGGACGCCGCCGCCTCCGGTGAGCGCCGCGATGCCGGGGGCGAGGGCGGTCGTGTAGTACGGGTGCATGGTGCCTTCGGCCATCGCGAAGGTCAGGTAGTGCAGCACGAGCCAGCCGCCCCACAGCACCAGCGCGGCGCGGGTGGGGTCGGTGCGCGGGGCGCGCCCGCACAGCACGAGGCCGGCGACGAGCGCGATGCACGAGAAGGGGATGAGCCAGGAGATCTGGCCGCCGAGGATGTCGTTGAACATCCGGCCGAGGCCCGCGGTCCCGGCGAAGGTGCCCCCGCCGCCACCGGCACCCCCACCGCCACCGCCGTTGCCCTCGCCGCCGAGGACCCGGCCCAGTCCGTTGTAGCCCGTGATCAGGTTCCAGGCGGAGCCGTCGGTCGAACCGCCGATGTAGGGACGGTCGTCGGCGGGAACCAGGGACACCGCGGTCGCCCACCAGAAGCTGGAGACCGCCAACGCCCCGGCTGCCAGCGCCAGGTTGACGGCCTTCTTCTTCCAGCCGAGGCGGGACGCGAAGACGTACACGGCGAAGACGGCCGGCAGGGCGATGTAGCCCTGGAGCATCTTCGTGTTGAAGGCGAGCCCGAAGCAGACCGCGGAGCCGATGAGCGGCAGCAGCCTGTCGTTGCGCACCGCGCGCAGGGCGAGAGCGGCGCCCCCGGCCATCAGCAGGACCAGGATCGTGTCGGGGTTGTTGTCGCGGTCGATGGCGACCGTGATGGGTGTGAGCGCGAGCACCAGCGCCGCGATCGCGGCCGCCGCATGCCCGAAGTACCGCCTCACGGACGCGTGCAGGATCCAGATCGTGCCCAGCGCGGCGGCGATCTCGGGCGCCATCATCTGCCAGGTGCCGAAGCCGAACACGCGGCAGGACAGGCCCATGACCATGAGCGCGAACGGCGGCTTGTCGACGGTCATGAAGTTTCCGGCGTCGAGCGAGCCGAAGAACCACGCCTTCCAGCTCTGCGTGCCGCTGTAGACGGCCGCGCTGTAGAAGCTGTTGAGGCTGCTGCCGGACAGGTTCCAGGCGTACAGGACCGCCGCCAGGACCAGGATCGCGACCAGGGCGGGCAGCGACCAGCGCGGGGCCTTGTCCGGGGGCGCCGTGTGCGGGGCCGGCGGCGGCCGGTCGGCGGACATGGTCGGGGTGTGGGGGAGGGGATCGGTGGCAGATGTCACCCGCGCATCGTGCAGAGGCGGAGTGAGTGCGCGCTGTGCTGAACCTGGCTCCCGCCTGTGAATGCGCAAGGGGAGTGATAACGCCGTGTGCGGCCTTTGCCCAACGAGTCGGGGGAGGCGTACAACCATTCATGTCGATCTGTGCGTCAACAGGGCATGACTCACGGCAGATTCACCGGACGCGCAAGAGCGCTCGCCATCGGACTCGGTGTCCTCATACCCGGCGTGGCCGCCGCCGCGCCCGCCGCCGCGGCCACGACACCCACCGTCAGCTGCACATCGGCCAAGGCGGGCCTGGCCACCAAACTCCAGAAGGACATCAACGCCGCCCTCACCAACCGCAAGGGCACGATCGCGGTCGGCCTCTACGACCGCTCCACCAGCACCACCTGCTCGCTCCGCGCGACCAGCTCGTTCGACTCCGCGAGCGTCGTCAAGGTCACCGTCCTCGCCACGCTGCTGTGGGACGCGAAGAAGCACAACCGGTACCTCACCGACACCGAGGTCACGCTCACCAAGGCCATGATCACCAAGTCGGACAACGACGCGACCACCAAGCTGTGGAAGCAGCTCGGCATGACGAAGATCAAGGGCTTCCTGGCCGCCGCCGGGATGACGAGGACCGTGCCGGGCGCGAACGGCTACTGGGGTCTGACCCAGATCAACGTCACCGACGAGCAGAAGCAGCTCAAGCTGATCACCGCCAGGAACACGGTGCTGAGCGACAACTCCCGTGCCTACATCCTGAAGTTGATGGGCCAGGTCATCTCCTCCCAGCGCTGGGGCACGCCGTACGGCCGCCCGGCCGACGTCACCTGGCACGTCAAGAACGGCTGGCTGCAGCGGTCCACGCACGGCTGGCGGGTGCACAGCGTCGGCACCTTCACCGGCGGCGGGCACGACTACATGATGACCGTGCTCACCTGGGGCAACAGCGACATGAGCTACGGCATCAACACGATCCAGGGCGTCGCGAAGGTCATCCACAAGGACCTGGCGGCGAGCTGACGCTTCATGAGCGGGTCTCCCGCCCGTCACCGGCCCGTCCTACGGTGGCGCCCATGCGCCTGAGAACCGTACTCGCGACCGTCACCGCGGCCCTGGCGGCGGCCACCATGCCGACCGCCGCCGGGCCCGCCGCGGCCAACCCCGTGACGAACCACGCCTGTTCGTCGTCCGTCTCCATCGACCGCTTCTCCGACGCGCTCGACAAGACGACGTACCAGGGCACCTTCGTCGGCAACTTCTCCGCGCTCGCCGTGGACCGGGACGGCTCGCTCGCCGCCCTGGAGGACCGCTCCTCGCTCTTCAGCCTCGACGCGCGGACGCTCCGGCCGAAGGGCGTGGTCCGGCTCGCCGACGAGAAGGGCGCCGCGCTCGACAGCGAGGGCCTCGTCATCGACAGGGACGGAACGCGTCTGGTCACCTCGGAGACCGAGCCGTCGATCCGCCGCTACTCCCGCGACGGGAAGATCCTCGACCGCCTCCCGGTCCCCGCCTCCCTCGTCGTCGCCCCGGCCGGGCGCGCCACCTCCAACCAGACCTTCGAGGGCCTGACCCTCCTGCCCGGCGGCCGCACCCTCCTCGCGTCCATGGAGAACGCGATCTCCGGCGACTCCACGGACCTCGTCCGCTTCCAGACCTGGACCCGGACTAAGGGCAACCACTTCCGGCTCGGCGCGCAGTACGCGTACCGCATCGACGCCGGCCTCGGCGTCCCCGAGGTCCAGGCCACCCCCGACGGCCGGCTGCTCGTCCTGGAGCGCGGCTTCACCGCGGGCGTCGGCAACACCGTCCGCCTCTACCTGGCCGACCCGCGGCACGCGACGGACACGAGCGGCGTCGAGAACCTCACCGGCCAGGCCGGCGTGCGCGTGATCACGAAGACCCTCCTGGCCGACATCGCCGACTGCCCCTCCCTCGGCGCCACCGCGAAGCAGCCCCAGCCCAACCCCCTGCTCGACAACATCGAGGGCATGACGATCACGGGCCGTGACCAGGGCCGTCTGAAGGTCCTCCTGGTCAGCGACGACAACCAGGGCGCGACCCAGACCACGCGGTTCTACTACCTGCGGGTCCGTATCTGACCCCCGTCCCCTCCCGAATTGTTGCGGAGGGATGAAATCCGCTTCATTCCGCGTTGGTGCCTTCCGGTAGATCAGGACAGCTGACGGAGGGCACCCGCGTGAGTATGCAACGGGGATGGGTACGACGACTGGCGGGGTACGCATGGCGTCACCCCAAGGACGTCGTGCTGGCCCTGGGCTCCTCCCTCGGCGGCATGGCCGTCCTGGCGCTGGTCCCGCTGGTCACCAAGGTGATCATCGACGACGTGATCGGCGACCACAGCCGCACCATGGCCCCGTGGGCCGGCGTCCTCATAGGCGCCGCCGTCGTCGTCTACGTCCTCACCTACGTACGCCGCTACTACGGCGGCCGCCTCGCCCTCGACGTCCAGCACGACCTGCGGACCGAGATGTTCGAGACGATCACCCGGCTCGACGGCCGCAGACAGGACGAGCTCTCCACCGGCCAGGTCGTCGGCCGCGCGACCAGCGACCTCCAGCTGATCCAGGGCCTGCTCTTCATGCTCCCGATGACCATCGGGAACCTGCTGCTCTTCGTGGTCTCCCTCGTGATCATGGCGTGGCTGTCGCTGCCGCTCACCCTGGTCGCCCTCGCCGTGGCCCCCGCCCTGTGGTTCATCGCCAGGCGCAGCCGCTCCAAGCTGCACCCCGCCACCTGGTACGCCCAGGCCCAGGCCGCCGCCGTCGCGGGCGTGGTCGACGGCGCCGTCAGCGGCGTACGCGTGGTGAAGGGCTTCGGGCAGGAGGACCAGGAGACGGGCAAGCTCCGGGAGGTCGGGCGCCGGCTGTACGCCGGGCGGCTGCGCACCATCCGCCTGAACAGCAAGTACACCCCGGCCCTCCAGGCCGTCCCCGCGCTCGGTCAGGTGGCCATGCTCGCGCTCGGCGGCTGGCTGGCGGTGCGCGGGCACATCACCCTCGGTACCTTCGTCGCCTTCTCCTCCTACCTCGCCCAGCTGGTCGGCCCGGTCCGGATGCTCGCCGTGGTGCTCACGGTCGGGCAGCAGGCGCGGGCCGGCACGGAGCGCGTCCTGGAGCTGATCGACACCCAGCCGTCGATGGCGGACGGCACCAAGACCCTCCCCGCCGACGCGCCCGCGACGGTCGAGTTCGACGACGTGTCGTTCGGCTACGACCGCGCCGGCAGGACCGGTCCGGTGCTCGACGGGCTCAGCTTCGAGATCCGCCCCGGCGAGACCCTCGCCGTCGTCGGCTCCTCCGGCTCCGGCAAGTCGACGGTCTCGCTCCTCCTGCCGCGCTTCTACGACGTCACCCACGGCGCCGTCCTGATCGGCGGCCACGACGTCCGCGAGCTGACCCTCGACTCGCTGCGGGCCGCGATCGGACTGGTCCCCGAGGACTCCTTCCTCTTCTCGGACACGGTCCGCTCCAACATCGCCTACAGCCGCCCCGACGCTACCGACGAGCAGATCGAGACCGCCGCCCGCGCCGCCCAGGCGGACCGTTTCATCCGGGAGCTCCCGGAGGGCTACGACACCAAGGTCGGCGAGCACGGCCTCACCCTCTCCGGCGGCCAGCGCCAGCGCGTCGCCCTCGCCCGCGCGATCCTCGCCGACCCGCGGCTGCTCGTCCTCGACGACGCCACCTCCGCCGTGGACGCCCGGGTCGAGCACGAGATCCACGAGGCGCTGAAGCAGGTCATGCAGGGGCGCACCACCCTGCTCATCGCGCACCGCCGCTCCACCCTGGGCCTCGCCGACCGGATCGCCGTGCTCGACGCGGGCCGCCTCGCCGACGTCGGCACCCACGAGGAGCTCCAGGAGCGGTCCGCGCTCTACCGCCGGCTGCTCACCGACCCGGACGAGCTGGGCGGCGTCTCGCCCGGCCACGCCCAGCCCGCCTGCCCGCCGGAGGACACCTCCGTCCGCGCGGAGCTGGACGCCGAGTTCGACGCCGAGCGCGGGGTCACCCCGCGGCTGTGGACCGGCGACCGTGAGCCCAAGGACACCGCGCTGGAGGGCATGCCGGCCACCCCCGAACTCCTCGCCCAGGTGGACGCGTTGCCCCCGGCGACGGACGTCCCGGACATCGACGAGGCGCGGGCGGTGCGGCCGGAGGAGTCGTACGGACTGAGGCGTCTGCTGCGTGGCTTCGGGCTCCCGCTGCTCGTCAGCCTGGGGCTGGTCGCCGTGGACGCGGGCATGGGGCTCGCGCTGCCCGTCCTGATCCGGCACGGCATCGACCAGGGTGTCACCAGGATGGCCCTCGGAGCGGTCTGGTCGGCCGCGCTGCTGGGGCTGCTCGCGGTGCTGGTGCAGTGGGCGGCGCAGCGGGGCGAGACCCGGATGACCGGACGCACCGGCGAGCGGGTCCTGTACTCCCTGCGCCTGAAGATCTTCGCCCAGCTCCAGCGGCTCGGACTCGACTACTACGAGCGGGAGTTGACCGGCCGGATCATGACGCGCATGACGACGGACGTGGACGCGCTGTCCACGTTCCTGCAGACGGGGCTGGTCACCGCCTTCGTCTCGGTCGTCACCTTCTTCGGCATCATGGTCGCCCTGCTGGTGATCGACGTACAGCTCGCGCTCGTCGTCTTCGCCACGCTGCCGCCGCTGTTCGTGGCGACGTTCTTCTTCCGGCGGGCGAGCGTGAAGGCGTACGAACTCGCGCGTGAGCGGGTGTCGGTGGTCAACGCCGACCTCCAGGAGTCGGTGTCCGGGCTGCGGATCGTGCAGGCGTTCCGGCGCGAGCGCGACGGCGGACGGCGGTTCGCGGAGCGCAGCGACAGCTACCGCCAGGCGCGGATCCGGGGGCAGTTCCTGATCTCGATCTACTTCCCCTTCGTGCAGCTGCTGTCGTCCGTCGCCGCCGCGGCCGTGCTCGTCTCGGGCGCGGGGCGGATCGACGACGCGACGCTGACGACCGGCGCGCTGGTGGCGTACCTGCTCTACATCGACCTGTTCTTCGCACCGGTCCAGCAGCTCTCCCAGGTCTTCGACGGCTACCAGCAGGCCACGGTCTCCCTGGGCCGCATCCAGGAACTGCTCCAGGAGAAGACCTCCACCCAGGCCGCCGGCGCGCCGCGTGAGGTGCCCGCCCTGCGGGGCGAAGTCGCCTTCGAGGACGTGCACTTCGCGTACGGCGACGGCGAGGAGGCGCTCGGCGGCATCGAGCTGCGGATACCCGCGGGACAGACGGTCGCGTTCGTCGGCGAGACCGGCGCGGGCAAGTCGACCCTCGTCAAGCTCGTGGCGCGGTTCTACGACCCCACGGGCGGCCGCGTGACGGTCGACGGCCAGGACCTGCGGGCGCTGGACATCACCGCCTACCGCCACCGGCTCGGCGTGGTCCCGCAGGAGGCGTACCTCTTCCAGGGCACCGTCCGGGACGCCATCGCCTACGGCCGCCCGGACGCCACCGACGCCGAGGTCGAGGCCGCGGCCCGGGCGGTCGGCGCGCACGAGATGATCGCCACGCTCGACGGCGGCTACCTCCACGAGGTCGCCGAACGCGGCCGCAACCTCTCCGCCGGGCAGCGCCAGCTGATCGCGCTGGCCCGCGCCGAGCTGGTCGACCCCGACGTCCTCCTCCTCGACGAGGCGACGGCCGCCCTCGACCTGGCCACGGAGGCCCAGGTCAACCAGGCCACGGACCGCCTCGCCGGCCGCCGCACCACCCTCGTGGTGGCCCACCGCCTCACCACCGCGGCCCGCGCCGACCGTGTGGTGGTCATGGATCACGGCCGCGTGGTGGAGGACGGCACCCACGAGGAGCTGCTGCAACTGGGCGGCACGTACGCGGAGTTGTGGCGGACGTTCATCGGGGAGGGTGAACCCGAGGAGCCGGTGAGGGTCTCCCGGTAGGGGGCGGGGGTGTCTCGCTGACGTTCGTGCAACCATCCGACATACGTCGTGCGTCCGTACACCAGTACGCTCATTGCCGGGGTGCGGGAGGGACGACAGTGGACTGTGGTGCGATACGGCGGCGAGGCGTGACGCTTTTTGCCGTGCTGGCCGCTTCCGGGCTGCTCGCCGTCCTGGGGCCCGCGGCCGACGCGCAGGCCGCGTCGTCGTCCTGCCCGGGCCGCAACATCCGGACGTTCACCTTCTCCACCGGTTCCGTGAAGCTGTACAGGAGCGGCAACTACCTCTGCGCCCTCACCGTCCCCGAAAACCCCGGCGCCCGGCGCCAGATGATGGTCAGCCTCCAGGTGCGCGGCTTCGAACCCGTCGTGGACAAGGGGCGGTTCGCCCAGCACGCCGGACCGGTGCGGGCGTACGTCGGCCACCGCACGGTGTGGATCAAGGGATCGGTGGGTCGCGGCTCGTACGACTCCCGCGGCTGGAAGCGCTTCTGACCCTCACGGCCCCTGGTGCGCAAGGGAGTTGCTCCGTAGGCTCCGCACGCACATCTGTCTCACAGGGGAGGGTGCATGCGCAAGGCGCTCAGATGGCTGATGGCGCTCACGGTGTGCATAGGCACGGTGAGCACGGCAGGCGCGGCCACCGCCGCGGAGCCGACGGCCACCACCACCAAAGCGACCACCGACATCAAGGATCAGCTGCTCGCGATACCGGGCATGAGCCTGATCGAGGAGAAGCCGTATCCCGGCTACCGCTTCTTCGTCCTCGACTACACCCAGCCGATCGACCACCGCCACCCGTCCAAGGGCACGTTCCAGCAGCGGATCACCGTGCTGCACAAGGACGTCAGCCGCCCGACGGTCTTCTACACCGGCGGCTACAACGTCTCCACCACGCCCAGCCGCCGCGAGCCGACCCAGATCGTGGACGGCAACCAGGTCTCCATGGAGTACCGCTTCTTCACGCCGTCCCGGCCCGACCCGGCCGACTGGTCGAAGCTGGACATCTGGCAGGCGGCCAGCGACCAGCACCGCATCTTCAAGGCGCTGAAGAAGATCTACAGCAGGAACTGGATCTCCACCGGCGGCTCCAAGGGCGGCATGACCGCCACCTACTACGAGCGCTTCTACCCGCGCGACATGGACGGCGTCGTCGCGTACGTCGCCCCCAACGACGTGGTCGACGACGAGGATTCGGCCTACGACCGCTTCTTCACCCAGGTCGGCACCAAGGAGTGCCGCGACCGGCTGAACGCGGTGCAGCGCGAGGCGCTCGTGCGCCGCGAGCCGCTGGAGAAGAAGTACGCGGCCTACGCCGCCGACAACGGCTACACCTTCACCACCATCGGCAGCCTGGACCGCGCCTACGAGGCCGTCGTCCTCGACTACGTCTGGGGCTTCTGGCAGTACAACCTGCTCGCCAACTGCGGTGACGGCAGCCTGGTCCCGCCGGACGCGAAGAGCGCGACCGACGACCAGATCTGGAACTCGGTCGACACGATCTCCGGGTTCTCGTTCTACACCGACCAGGGCCTGGCGCCGTACACGCCGTACTACTACCAGGCGGGCACGCAGCTGGGCGCGCCGACGATCCACTTCCCGTACATCGAGAAGAAGTACGTCCGCTACGGCTACCAGCCGCCGCGCAACTTCGTGCCGCGCGACATCCCGATGACGTTCCAGCCGTACGCGATGCGCGACGTCGACTCCTGGGTGCGTCACCACGCCCACCACATGCTCTTCGTCTACGGCTCGAACGACCCGTGGGGCGCCGAGCGGTTCGGCGTCGGCAAGGGGTCCAAGGACGCGTACGTCTTCACGGCCCCGGGGATGAACCACGGCGCCAACGTCGCCGGCCTGGTCGCCGGCCAGAAGGCGCTGGCCACCGCCCGCATCCTGGACTGGGCCGGTGTCCCCGCCGCCACCGCGGCGCAGGCGAAGCCGCTGGCGAAGTTCGACAGCAGGCTGGACGTGCGCGACGCGGAGCGCGATCCGGCGCTGCGTCCGTAGGAGCCGGCAACTCCGCTGCTGCGTCCGGCCGTTGGTCACACCGGCCGGGCGCAGCCCACCGGCGCCTTGCCCTCCAGCCGTACGTACAGCGCCGTCGCCGCCGGGCACCGGGTGCGCTCGGCGACGGCCTTCACCACCTTGTACTGCGGCTTCTTCCCGCCGCTGCCGTCGCAGGCGGTCTCGCGGACCTGGCCGCTGCCGGAGCCGTAGACGCAGTCCCCGACGATGGTGCGGGGACCGCCCCCGCCGCCCGGGTCGCCGGGATGCGGCGGCTCCAGATCGCGCATGCAGGCGTAGCCCTGCGGTACCGGGCTCTCCCCGCCGGACGAGGACTTCTGCGCGCTGATGTGCAGGACGAAGTCCGTCGTCGCCGGGCACAGCGGGCCCCGGCCCACCGGGCCGTCGAAGCGCGCCACGACCCGGGCCGCCGCCCGCTCGCTGGTGCACGGCACCTCGGTGAAGCTCGTAGTGCCGAACGAACTGCACTCGTCGACGGCGAGGAACACCTCGCCGTACCCCGATGCCGGCGTCGAGCTCGTAGCGCCGCCAGCCGTGGGCCGCTCGCCGGTCGCGTCCTCGCCCGTACCGGACGACGACAGCATCTGGCAGCCGGTCAGCAGAGCCATGGCCAGAACCAGCAGTGCGCAGACCACCCCCACGGAACTTCTCTCACGCATCGCCAACCCCCCGGATACCCCGGTCCAGCGTGACCCGCCGCAGCGGGCACACGCCAGAGACGCGGGAGGCTTTGGGCCGGTTGACGGGTGCACGCCGGGTGTGCGGCGTATGCGCCCTACGTCCCGTCTAGTACGACAGTCCGTGCCCGATGGGGTACAGCACCTGCGTCGGGTCGTCGGCCCGCTGCACCGGCACCGGCAGGCGTCCGCGCGGCCCCACCTGCCCGGCGATCACCCGCGCGGCGGCCCGCAGCTCGACGTCGGTCCAGGAGTAGCTGGCCAGGTAGGCCCGGACGGTGGGGAGTTGGGCCACGTCGTAGGGGTTGCGGACGGCGATCGCCACCACCGGTTTCCCGGTCGTCACGAGTTGCTCGACCAGCGTCTTCTGCGCGTTGCCCGCGGTGACGTTGTAGGTGCCCACGACCACCGCGTCCGCGTCCTGTGCCGCCGCGACCGCCTTCGCGATCGTCGCGGCGGAGGGGGCGGTGCCCGTGGACAGGGCCGTGGCGCTGAAGCCCAGCCCGGAGAACGCGGTCGCGAGGACGCCGGTGGGCGGGCCCGTGGTGCCGGACGGCGAGGCCGGGTCGGCGCCCACCACCAGGAGCCTGCGGTGCGCGGCCCGCGACAGCGGCAGCAGCTGCCCGTCGTTGACGAGCAGGGTCGTCGTGCGCTCCGCGATGCGGTCGGCCGCTGCGAGGTGGGCGCGGGTGCCGACCGTGCCGTCCACGCCGTGACCGCTGACGTAGGGCTGCTGGAACAGCTTCAGGCGTGCCTTGAGGCGCAGGATGCGCAGGATCGACTCGTCGAGGCGCGCCTCGGTCAACTCGCCGCCCTGTACGGCCTTCAGGACGGCGTTCCAGGCGACGGGGAGGTCGGGCGGGTTGAGGAGCTGGTCGACGCCGGCCTTGAGCGCGAGCACCGGGACGCGGTCGTCGCCGTACTTCGTCCGTACGCCCTCCATGCCCAGCGAGTCCGTCACCACCACGCCGTCGTAGCCGAGTTCCCCGCGCAGGATGCCGGTGAGGATCGGGTGGGAGAGGGTGGCCGGGTCGCCGGAGTCGTCCAGGGCCGGGAACTGGATGTGCGCGGTCATGATCGCGTCGATGCCCGCCTTGACGGCCGCCCGGAAGGGGACGGCGTCCAGCTTCTCCCACAGCTCCCGGCTGTGGGTGATGACCGGGAAGCCGTAGTGGCTGTCGACGGCCGTATCGCCGTGGCCCGGGAAGTGCTTGGCGGTCGCGGCGACCGAGGAGCGCTGGTACCCGCCGACCTCGGCGGCCACCATCGCGGCCACCGCGTCCGGGTCGGCGCCGAAGGAGCGCACGCCGATGACCGGGTTGGCCGGGTTGATGTTGACGTCGGCGTCGGGGGAGTAGTCCTGGTTGATGCCGATCGCGCGCAGTTCGGCGCCGGAGATGCGGCCGAGGGTGCGGGCGTCCTCGCGGGAGCCGCCGGCACCCATGGCCATCGCGCCCGGGAAGAGTGTCGCGGGCGCGCCGACGCGGCAGACGATGCCGTGCTCCTGGTCGGTGGTGACGAGCACGGGCAGGCCGCGGGGCAGGGTCAGCGAGGCGCGCTGGATCCCGTTGGACAGTTCGGCGATCTGGTGGGGGTCGCGGGTGTTGTGCGCCCAGGTGAAGTAGATGATGCCGCCCACGCGGTATTTGGCGATCAGCTCGGCCGCCGTGCGCACGCCGATCTCGCTGAGGTTGGCGTCGATGTCGGCCTGGTCTGGGTCGGTCGCGGAGTGGCCGTAGACGCGCATGACGAAGAGCTGGCCGACCTTCTCCTCCAGCGTCATGCGGGAGATGAGGGACCGGAGCTTCTTGTCGTCCACCGCGGCGGCGTGTGCGGGGGTGCCTAGGGCCAGGGCGGCGGTGACGCCCGCGGTGGCGGCGAGAACGGTACGTCTGGAGGGCACGTGCGCTCCTTCCGGAGGATCCACTGAAGGAAACTTCCAAGGAGTCACCAATAACCGGGAAGTTTCTGCCAGTCAAGGGAACGCACAGGACGCGAGGGGGACGAAAAGGGGCCGCCATCGGCGCTGTTGGAGGGGGGCGCGCCGATGGCGGCGTGCTGCCGGCCGCAGTACGGCGGAGAGGGTGGGTCAGCGATCGCAGCCAGCAGCGAGGGCCGACACCGCACGGCGGAGACTCATCCGGCAGCTTGCGGGTTGGACGAACCGTAAAGGGGCCGGGTTCCCCCGTTCCGGGCGAATGCGGGAAGTCGGGGGCCGAGGGGCGGGCGGGACGACTGTGACGCGATGTGCGGCCACGGCTCCTGCAGTGTGCGTACGGTCTCTGCGGTCGGCGGGCGGCTCCTTTGCGCCACCGGGCGTACGGGAACGGTGGGGGCGGAGCCGGTGCCGGTGACGGGTGGGCGACGGGAAGCGGTCCATCCCGTGGACGCACCGGCGTCGCCGGTGACGGTCGGCCGATCATGAAGGCATGCCCGTAGTCGACATCCCCGGTTCCAAGTCCATCACCGCCCGCGCGCTCTTCCTCGCGGCGGCGGCCGACGGCGTCACCACCCTGCGGCGCCCCCTGCGTTCGGACGACACGGAGGGCTTCGCCGAAGGGCTGACGGCTCTCGGCCACCGCGTCGGCCGGACCCCGGACGCCTGGCAGGTGGACGGCTGCCCGCAGGGCCCTCCGGCGCGCGAGGCGGACGTGTACTGCCGCGACGGCGCCACGACCGCCCGCTTCCTGCCGACGCTCGCGGCGGCGGGCCACGGCACCTACCGCTTCGACGCCTCGCCCCAGATGCGGCGCCGTCCGCTGCTGCCCCTCACCCGCACCCTGCGCGACCTCGGCGTGGACCTGCGGCACGAGGGGGCGGAGGGGCACCACCCGCTGACGGTGCGGGCGGCGGGTGTCGAGGGCGGCGAAGTGGTCCTGGACGCGGGCCAGTCGTCGCAGTACCTGACGGCCCTGCTCCTGCTCGGCCCGCTCACGCGCAAGGGCCTGCGCATCCGCGTCACGGACCTGGTGTCGGTGCCGTACGTGGAGATCACGATCGCGATGATGCGGGCGTTCGGCGCGGAGGTGGTGAGGGAGACGGTCCTGGGGGAGGACGTCTTCGCCGTCCCGCCCGGCGGCTACCGCGCCACCACCTACGCCGTCGAACCGGACGCCTCCACGGCGAGTTATTTCTTCGCGGCGGCCGCGGTGACACCGGGCGGCGAGGTCACGGTGCCGGGGCTGGGGGAAGGGGCACTCCAGGGCGACCTCGCTTTCGTCGACGTGCTGCGCCGGATGGGCGCGGAGGTGTCGGTACGCCCGGACGGCACCACGGTCCGCGGTACGGGGTCGCTGCGCGGCCTCACCGTCAACATGCGGGACATCTCGGACACGATGCCCACGCTGGCGGCGATCGCCCCGTTCGCCTCCGGTCCGGTGCGGATCGAGGACGTGGCCAACACCCGCGTGAAGGAGTGCGACCGCCTGGACGCCTGCGCCGAGAACCTGCGGCGCCTGGGAGCCGACGTGCGCACGGGCCCCGACTGGATCGAGATCCACCCGGGCGCGTCCGCCACGGCGGGCGCGGAGATCAAGTCCTACGGCGACCACCGCATCGTGATGTCCTTCGCGGTCGCCGGGCTGCGGGTGCCGGGCATCTCCTTCGACGACCCCGGCTGCGTACGGAAGACGTTCCCGGGTTTCCATGAGGCGTTCGCGGCGGTCCGGGCCGGTCTGCCCGGATAATCGTTCGACGGAGCGCGGCGGGCCCGGCAGACTCGCCGGGGTGACGTTCACATGTGAAGCACCGGTGCTGCAGGGCTGGTTGGTGAGGCTGGAGCCGCTGGGACACCGGCACGTGGCCGACCTCGCGGTCGCGGCGGAGGAGAACCGCGGCAGCTACGGGTTCACCTGGGTGCCGCGGGCCGACGAGGTCGGGCGGTACGTCGACGAGCAGCTCGCCCGGGCGAAGACGGGGCGCCTGCTTCCCTACGCCCAGGTGTCGCTCGCGACGGGCCGTGCGGTCGGCGCCACCTCGTACTGGGAGCCCCGGTGCTGGCTGGCCGACGGCCGACTCGACGCCGTGGAGGTCGGGTTCACCTGGCTCGGCGCCTCCGCGCAGGGCACGGGCATCAACGCCGAGGCCAAGCTGCTGCTGTTCCGGCACGCGTTCGAGGAATGGGCGGTGTCGCGCGTCGACCTCAAGACCGACGCCCGCAACGCACGCTCCCGCGCGGCGATCCAGAGCGTGGGCGCCCGCTTCGAGGGCGTGCTCCGCAACTGGTCGCGCTCCTGGGCCCCGGGCGAGGACGGATGCCTGCGGGACTCGGCGATCTACTCGATCACGTCCGACGAATGGCCCGACTGCCGGGGGCGGTTGGAGGAGCGGGTGGCCCGCTCACTCGCGCGGGCCACGGCACGAGGCTGACCGGACGGCCGGCTACGCGCACTCGTTCAGCAACCGCCCCAGATGCTCCCGCCCCGCCGCCAGCAGATCCTGCAGCGGCGCGGCGTCCTCGTACCACCGCTTCTCGTACTCCCAGCACAGCCAGCCGTCCCAGCCGTGGCGCGAGAGGACCTCCACGCACTCGGTGAGGGGGAGGACCCCGGCGCCGAGTGCGAGCGGAGTCGTGTCGTCGGCGGAGGCGATGTCCTTGACCTGGACGTAGCCGAGATACGGCGACAGGGCCGCGTACGACTCCGAGGGCTGCTCGCCGCCCAGCCAGGTGTGCATGACGTCCCACAGGGCGCCGACATGGCGGTGGCCGACCAGGCCGAGGACGCGGATCGCGTCGGCGCCGGTGCGGTGCGAGTCATGGGTCTCGAGCAGGATGCGTACGCCCAGGTCGGCGGCGTACTCCGCGGCCGTGCCGAGCCGCCGGGCGGCCGTCGCGTCGGCGCGCTCGCGGGTCTGCTCGGCGCCGGCGCCCGGGAAGACCCGGACGTAGGGGGCGCCGAGGTCGCGGGCCAGGTGGAGCAGGTCGCGGATCTCGTCGATCACCGGCCCGTCGTCGCCGGGCGCGGCCACGCGCGCGTACCCCGCCAGTCCCAGGAGCTCGATGCCGCCCGCCTTGAACTCGGAGGCCACATCCGCCCGTTGGTCGAGGTTGAGGCCGGGGTGGACCGGCTCCTCCGGGTGCGCGCGCAGCTCGACGCCGTGGTAGCCGTGGGTGGCCGCGAGGTTGATCACGTCCGTGACGGGCAGGCCGGGGACACCGAGGGTGGAGAAAGCCAGTCTCATGGTCCCTACTGTCACCCCGGGGTGCCGTGCAGGTCCAGCCGCCAGTCCTGGCCGTTCAGGTCCTTTCCGAAAGATCGGTGCGGTTTCTCCCCGACGAGCACGAATCCGTGACGCTGGTAGACGCGGCGGGCGGAGGCGAGCACGTCGTTGGTCCACAGGACGAGCTCGCGGTAGCCGACGCCGCGCGCGAAGTCGATCACCGCGCGCACGAGCCGGTCCCCGATGCCGAGACCGCGCACGTCGGGCTCGACCAGCAGCAGCCGCAGCCGGGCGGTGGCCGGGGCGTCGTCCCGTACGCACATCACGCAGCCCACCGGGCGGCCTTCGAGCTCGGCGATCCACACCCGCTCCAGATGCGGGTCGTGGTCCTCGGCGAAGTCGGCGACGATCCGCGCGACCAGCCCCTCGTAGTCGGCGTTCCAGCCGAACTCGGAGGCGTACAGGGCGGCGTTGCGCTGGACGATCCACCCGAGGTCGCCGGGGGAGGGGTCGCGCAGCACGACGTCCTCGCGGCGGGGCGCGCGGCCGTCGGAGAGGATCTCGCGGACCGTGCGCATCGCCTCGGACAGCCGGGGGCGGTCGGCGGAGGGCACGGAGGCGAGCAGCGCGCCGACCGACTCGTTGGCCCGCTCGGCGAGCAGCGCGGCGGTCTCCCGGCCGCGGGCCGTGAGCGTGACGCGGACCCGCCGGGGGTCACGCGCCGACGGCGTCCGCTCGACCAGCCCGTCCTCCTCGAACTTGTTCAGGATCCGGCTCAAGTACCCGGCGTCGAGGGTGAGTTCGGTCCGCAGATCGGCGGCGTCCGTACGCGGCGAGTGCGCGAGTTCGTAGAGCACACGGGACTCGGTCAGGGTGTACGGGGCGTACAGCTGGCGGCTGTAGTCGAGGGCGCCGATGACGTTCGTGTAGAAGCGGTTGAAGGTGCGGATGTCCTGGACGGTCATGAGCATCGAACCCCCGGATACTTGACTCAGTCAGAGATGCCGTCGGTTCGAGACTAGGACACCCGCACCGCGCGGGCTACCCCTCGGCGGCCACGGGCCGGTAGACGCTCACCTGCACGCCGGTCCTGCCCGTCGCCGCGGAGTCCAGCTCGAAGCCCCGCTTCGCGCCGTCCTCGGGGAAGACGGACTTCCCGCCGCCGAGGATCACCGGCATGTGGATGAGCTGCAGCTCGTCGACCAGCCCCGCGCCGATCAGCGTCCGCACGAGCGTGGGGCTGCCCATCATCGCCAGGTCGCCACCGGGCGCCGCGCGCAGCTCCCGGATCCGCGCGACCGCCTCGCTCCCCGCGATCCGCTCCGTGTTGGTCCAGGTCAGCTCGGCGTCGGAGAGGGTGTCGGTCACGACGTACTTCTTCAGCGCGTTCAGCCGGTCGGCTGGGGGTGCCCCGCTCGCGGGGGAGGATCATCCCCGGCGCGCTCGGGTCAGGCCCCCGCCATCGTCAGATACGTCCGCCGCCCGTACAGCAGCGCCTCGGCGTTCTCCAGCCCCGCGGCGAAGGCCCCGCCCACCAGAGGACACGGACGGGGGGTTCGCGCACGGCGGGTGGTCTCGTCCGTACTTCGATCCCGAGGGACTGATGGGCCGCGCGGAACTCATCGGCCGGGTCCGGGCCAGGACCCATGGCCTGCCCCGGGGGGCCGAACGCCCTCGAGCGGCCCGCGGTGGCAGCGGGAGCTGCGCAAGGACAGGTGACCGCCGAACGCGTCGCCGACGCGAGGGCCCGGCCGCCCGCGGGCGGTCAGGCGGACACGTGCTGCCGCGGCGCCCCGGACGACCCCCGCACCATCAGCTCTCCACGCACCGTCGCGATACCCCCGGGCGGCGCGTCCTCGCGCCCCATGGCGATCCGCCCCGCCCGGGCGCCCGCCTCCGCCAGCGGCAGCCGCACCGTCGTCAGCGCGGGCACCGCGTCGATGCTGAACGGCAGATCGTCGAACCCGGCGACGGACACGTCCTCCGGAATCCGCAGCCCCGACTCCCTGAGCGCCGCACAAGCCCCCAGCGCGACGGAGTCGTTGGCCGCGACCACGGCGGTCAGCGAGGGGTCCCGCCGCAACAGCTCCAGCGTCGCCTCGAACCCGGAGGTCCGGTCGTACCGCCCGTGCACCGTCCACCCCGGGTCCTCGGAGATCCCCGCCGCGGCCAGCGCGGCGCGATGCCCCTCCAGCCGGTGCCGCGTCGTCGTCCGCTCCTCCGGCCCCGCGATGTACCCGAGCCGCCGGTGCCCCAGCCCGATCAGATGCTCGGTCAGCCGCTGCCCGCCGCCGCGGTTGTCGAAGGTGATCGCGATCGCTCCGGTGTCCTCGGCCTGCGGCCGCCCGCACAGCACCACGCGCGTGCCCGCCTCCGTCAGCCTGCGCAGCTTGGAGGCGACCGCCGCCGCGTGCGGCGCGTCCTCCATGGCACCGCCGGTCAGCACGACCGCCGCCGCCCGCTGGCGCTGGAGCAGGGTCAGATACGTCAGTTCGCGCTCCGGCGAACCCCCGGTGTTGCAGACGACCGCCAGCCGCTCGCCGCCGGCCCGCCCGCCCGGCCCGCCGATCTCCGCCTGGATCGCGCTCGCCATGATCCCGAAGAAGGGGTCGGCGATGTCGTTGACCAGAATTCCGACCAGGTCGGAGGTGGCGGCGGCCAGCGAACTCGCGGGACCGTTCAGCACGTAGTCCAGCTCGTCGACCGCCTTCAGCACCCGCTCCCGGGTGGAGGCGGCCACGGGATAGTTCCCGTTCAGCACGCGCGACACCGTCGCGGGGGAGACCTGCGCGCGGGCCGCCACGTCCGCCAGGGTCACCGTCATCTCGTCGTCCTCCGGTCACGCATCTCGTCGCACCTCGTCGTACGCCCTCGTAGACAGGCACCAGGGGCCCACGGTTCCGAGTACGTCGAGCAGACCTTACGGCCAGATGCCCCCACTGTTCGTCCCCTCGAACAACTCGAAGCGGTCACGGTCTTGTCTGGACCGGTGGTCAGAGGCTAGCTTCTCATGAGAGATAGAAAGCGCTTGCTGTGACGCTCAACAGGAGGGCCATCGCGGCGCGCACACCCGCGAACGACGCTGAGTACGACGCCTGCGAAGGGAATGACGTGACACGCAAGACGGTGCGTATCGCCATGAACGGCGTGACCGGGCGCATGGGCTACCGCCAGCACCTGGTCCGCTCCATCCTGGCCATCCGCGAACAGGGCGGCCTGGACCTCGGTGACGGCGAGGTGCTGTGGCCGGAACCGGTCCTCGTCGGCCGCCGGGAGCACGCGCTGCGCGCGCTCGCCGAGCGGCACGGCCTGGAGCACTTCACGACCGACGTGGACACCGTCCTCGCCGACCCGTCCGTGGACATCTACTTCGACGCCCAGGTGACCTCGGCCCGCGAGGAGGCCCTCACGAAGGCGATCGCCGCGGGCAAGCACATCTACACCGAGAAGCCCACCGCCACCGGGCTGGCCGGTGCCCTCGAACTCGCCCGGCTCGCGCACGAGAAGGGCATCAAGCACGGCGTCGTCCAGGACAAGCTCTTCCTGCCGGGCCTGCTCAAGCTCAAGCGCCTCATCGACGGCGGCTTCTTCGGCCGGATCCTGTCGGTCCGCGGCGAGTTCGGCTACTGGGTCTTCGAGGGCGACTGGCAGTCCTCCCAGCGCCCCTCCTGGAACTACCGCGCCGAGGACGGCGGCGGCATCGTCGTCGACATGTTCCCGCACTGGGAGTACGTCCTGCACGAGCTGTTCGGCCGCGTGAAGTCCGTCCAGGCGATCGCCACCACCCATGTCCCGCAGCGCTGGGACGAGGACGGCAAGCCCTACGACGCCACGGCCGACGACGCCGCGTACGGGATCTTCGAACTCGACGGCGGCGCCATCGCCCAGATCAACTCCTCCTGGGCCGTGCGCGTCAACCGCGACGAACTCGTCGAGTTCCAGGTCGACGGCACGGAGGGCTCGGCGGTCGCGGGCCTGCGCAACTGCCGTGTCCAGCACCGCAGCATGACCCCGAAGCCGGTGTGGAACCCGGATATCCCGGCCACCTACTCCTTCCGCGACCAGTGGCAGGAGATCCCGGACAACGAGGAGTTCGACAACGGCTTCAAGGCCCAGTGGGAGCTGTTCCTGCGGCACGTGTACGCCGACGCCCCCTACCGCTGGGACCTGCTCGCCGGCGCCCGCGGCGTCCAGCTCGCCGAGCTGGGCCTGCGGTCCTCGGCCGAGGGCGCCCGTCTCGACGTACCGGAGATCTCGCTGTGACCATCCGACTCCCGGAGTTCAAGGACGGGTCCTTCCAGGGCGGGTTCAGGGCCTACGAGCCGCGCAGCGAGCCCCTGGTGGTGACCCCCGGGGCCCCCTTCGCCTCCCGCACGGTCTTCTCGGCGGCGCACGTCGTCGCCGACCCGTACGCGGACGGGTCGCCCGACGCGCCCGCCGCCGTCGACTGGGACGCCACCCTCGCCTTCCGCCGTCACCTGTGGTCCCACGGGCTCGGCGTCGCCGAGGCCATGGACACCGCCCAGCGCGGGATGGGCCTGGACTGGGCGGGCGCGGCCGAGCTGATCCGGCGTTCGGCCGCCGAGGCCAAGGCGGTCGGCGGCCGTATCGCCTGCGGCGTCGGCACAGACCAGCTCACCGCCGGGTCCCTCGCCGAGGTCCGCGCCGCCTACGAGGAACAGCTCGCCCTCGTCGAGGCGTCCGGCGCGCAGGCCATCCTGATGGCCTCCCGGGCCCTCGCCGCGGCCGCCTCCGGCCCCGAGGACTACCTGGAGGTCTACGGCCACCTCCTCCGCCAGGCCACCGAGCCGGTGATCCTGCACTGGCTCGGCCCGATGTTCGACCCGGCGCTGGAGGGCTACTGGGGGTCGGGCGACCTCGACGCGGCCACGGACACGTTCCTCGACGTCATCGCCGCGCACCCCGACAAGGTGGAGGGCATCAAGGTCTCCCTGCTGGACGCCGGGCGGGAGATCGGCGTCCGCCGCCGGCTCCCGCAGGGCGTGCGCTGCTACACGGGCGACGACTTCAACTACCCCGAGCTGATCGCCGGCGACGGGCAGGGCTTCAGCCACGCCCTGCTCGGCATCTTCGACCCGCTGGGCCCGCTGGCGGCCGAGGCGGTGCGCGTCCTCGACACGGGGAACGTGACCGGATTCCGCGAGCTGCTCGACCCGACGGTCGAACTCTCCCGGCACCTCTTCCAGGCCCCGACCCGCTTCTACAAGACGGGCGTCGTCCTCCTTGCCTGGCTGGCCGGCCACCAGTCGCACTTCACCATGGTCGGCGGCCTGCAGTCGGCCCGGTCGCTGCCGCACTTCGTCCGCGCCTACGAACTCGCCGACGGCCTGGGCCTGTTCCCCGACCCGAAGCTGGCCGAGGAACGGATGAAGAACCTGCTGTCCCTGTACGGAGTGAACCAGTGAGCGCTCTCGGTGACCTGTCCCGCTTCTCCGTCAACCAGATGACGGTGAAGCAGCTGTCGATGCCCGAACTGGTGTCTGCCTGCGTCGAGTTGGGTGTCCCGGGCGTGGGCCTGTGGCGCGAGCCGGTCCAGTCCTACGGCGTCGACGCGACGGCGAAACTGATCCGCGGCGCGGGCCTGGCCGTCACGACCCTGTGCCGCGGCGGCTTCTTCACGGCGATCGACCCGCAGGAGCGTGCCAGGGCGCTGGACGACAACCGGCGGGCCGTCGACGAGGCCGCGGCGCTCGGCACGGACACCCTCGTCCTGGTCTCGGGCGGCCTCCCGGCCGGTTCCAAGGACCTGCACGGTGCGCGGGAGCGCATCGCGGACGCGCTGGCGGTGCTGGGCCCGTACGCCGAGGAGCGCGGGGTGAGGCTGGCCATCGAGCCGCTCCACCCCATGTACGCCGCCGACCGCTGCGTGGTCTCCACCCTCACCCAGGCCCTCGACCTCGCCGAACGGTTTCCCGCCCACCAGGTCGGCGTCACCGTCGACACGTACCACATCTGGTGGGACGACACCGCGCCCGCACAGATCGCCCGCGCGGGCGCCGGCGGCCGCATCCACACCTTCCAGCTCGCCGACTGGACGACCCCCCTCCCGCAGGGCGTCCTCAACGGCCGCGGCCAGATCGGCGACGGCTCGATCGACATGCGCGAGTGGAAGGGCTACGTCGAGGCCGCCGGCTACACCGGCCCCATCGAGGTCGAGCTGTTCAACGACGGCCTGTGGGCCCGCGACGGCCGCGAGGTTCTGAGGGAGACGGCCCGGCGGTTCGTGGAGCACACATGAGCGGACGGGGGGCCGCGAAAAAGTTCTGAAGAATCTGAGGAAGCCGTACAACCCTTCCCCCACCTAGCGGGTCGTAATTGGCATCAGGACTTCTCGGAGGGGGATCTGGGGGGATCGCGGGGGTTCTGATGTTGGAGGGGAAAAGCCGAGGGGGCCCGGTCGACGGATCGGGCCCCCTCGAATTTGTGCCCCGCCGTCCGGCGGGGTCCGTCGTCAGAAGAAGACGCCGCAGCGCAGGAGCACGTTGGCGTACGGCTGCGCCTCTCCCGTCCGGACGATCAGACGCGCGCCGGCCGACAGCTCCTTGAGCCGCTCGTGCGACACCAGGCCGAGCCCGGGGAAGTGGCCGCCGAGCAGGGCCGCGGCCGGCGGGTTGGCGTCGTGGATCTCCGTCGCCGCCGTGGCGCCCTCCACCACCAGCTCGGCCAGCAGCCCGTCCAGCACCTCGGCGAAGGACGGCACCCCGGCGCGGAAGGCGAGGTCGACCACGCGCGGGCCCTTCGGGATCGGCATGCCCGCGTCGCAGACCAGGACGCCGTCGCCGTGGCCCAGCTCGGCCAGCGCGCCGGCGAGATGACGGTTCAGGATTCCCGCCCGCTTCACTGCACCCCACCCCGCTGAGGAGTTCCGGATGCGCTGCCCGGCCCGCTCTTCCTGTCGGGGGCCCGGGAGTTGTCCCCCGGGATGGCACAGCACAGCGCGTCGACCTCCTCGGCCGTCGGGAAGGACACCTGCGCCCCCTCCTTGGTGACGGCGGCGGCGCCGACCCGCGCCGCGTACCCGGCCGCCTCCGTCAGGGTCGAACCCGTCCCGAGCCGGTACGCCAGCGCCGCCGTGAACGCGTCGCCCGCACCCGTCGTGTCCACCGCGCCGACCTTCACCGAGGGCACCCGCGCGACCCCGTCCGCCCCGGCCACCAGCGCGCCCTCCGCGCCCAGGGTGACCACGACCGAACGCGGGCCCTTGGCCAGCAGCAGCCGGGCCCAGTCCTCCGGGCGGTCCGAGACGCACGCCTCGCCCAGGATCACCTTCGCCTCGTGCTCGTTGACGATCAGCGGGTCGCAGGCCGCCAGCACCTGAGACGGCAGCGGTCGCGGCGGGGACGGGTTCAGGACGAAACGGCTGCCCGGCGAGAGACAGCGGACGACCTCGGCCACCGTCTCCAGCGGGATCTCCAGCTGCACCGAGACCACGTGCGCGGCCTGGAACAGGCACGCGGCGGCCCGGACGTCGGCCGGCGTGAGCCTGCCGTTCGCGCCCGGTGACACCACGATGCTGTTGTCGCCCGAGGGGTCGACGGTGATCAGCGCGACGCCGGTCGGCGCCCCGCCCACCAGCACGCCCACCGTGTCGACGCCGGCCTCGCGCTGCGAGTCGAGCAGCAGCCTGCCGTACGCGTCGTCGCCGACCCGGGCCAGCAGGGCCGTACGGGCGCCGAGCCGGGCGGCCGCGACCGCCTGGTTCGCGCCCTTGCCGCCCGGGTGGACGGCCAGGTCGGAGCCGAGCACGGTCTCACCGGCGTCCGGCCGGCGCTCGACTCCGATCACCAGGTCGGCGTTGGCCGACCCCACGACCAGCAGGTCGTAGTCGTACATCAGAAGGACTCCCCGTACATCAACAAGACTCCCTGAGAGATCACCTGGGGCGGGCGGTCCCCCTGACCGCCCGCCCGTTTCCCCGTCGTCAGCCGCTGAAGCCGGCCACGTTGGCCTTCGTGACCACCTTCACCGGCACCTTCACCGTCTCCTCGACCTTCTTGCCCTGCTGGGCCTTCAGCGCGTTGTCCACGGCGATCCTGCCCAGCTGCGAGGGCTGTTGTGCCACAGATGCGTACAGAGTGCCCCCTTCGACCGCCTTGAGCCCGTCCGGGGTGCCGTCGAATCCGACGACCTGGACCGACTTCCCGGCCTTGGAGCCGAGCGCCTTGATCGCGCCGAGGGCCATCTCGTCGTTGGCGGCGATGACGCCCTGGACGTCCGGGTGCGCCTGGAGCAGGTTCGACATCACGTCGAGGCCCTTGGTGCGGTCGAAGTCTGCCGGCTGCTGCGCGACGACCTTCAGACCCGGGTAGGCCTTGAGACCGGCCGCGAAGCCCGCCGCGCGCTCACGGGCCGCGGACGTGCCCGCCTGGCCCTGAAGGATCACGATCTTGCCCTTGCCGCCGAGCTTGTCCCCGATCGTCTTCGCCGCCAGCTCGCCGCCCCTGACGTTGTCGGAGGCCACGAGGGCGTCCACGGCCGCCTTGTTGACGCCGCGGTCGACCGCGATGACCGGGATCTTCGCCTTGTCGGCCGCCTTCACGGAGTTGCTCGCCGCGTCCGAGTCCACCGGGTTGACGATGATCGCGCCGAGGCCCGAACTGGTGAAGTTCTGCAGCTGGTTGGCCTGCTGCGAGGCGTCGTTCTGCGCGTCGGTGACGGTCAGGTCCACGCCCAGCTTCTTCGCCTCGGCCTGGGCGCCCGCCCGGATCTGCACGAAGAAGGGGTTGTTGAGGGTGGACAGGGACAGGCCCATCTTCGGGTCGGTGGAGTTCGAGCCGCCGTGCAGGAACGAGGTCGCGCCCACCAGCGCCACGGTCACGACCGCGGCCAGTGCGTACGTCCCCGCCTGCTTGCCCTTGTTCCCGCCCGCGCCCGCGGCCACCGGGGTCGCCCCGGCCTTGCGCCGCAGCGTGTCCAGGAGCACCGCCAGCGCGATGACGACGCCGATGACGACCTGCTGCCAGAAGGCGGAGACGTTCAGCAGGTTGAGGCCGTTGCGCAGCACCGCCAGGATGAGCGCGCCGATCAGGGTGCCGGACGCCTTGCCGGTGCCGCCCGCGAGCGAGGCGCCGCCGATGACGACCGCGGCGATCGCGTCCAGCTCGTAGCCGTCGGCGGCCTGCGGCTGCGCGGAGGACAGGCGTGAGGCGAGCACGATGCCCGCGACCGCGGCGAACAGACCGGAGAAGGCGTAGATGGCGAGCTTCTGCTTCTTCACCCGCAGACCGGACAGGCGCGCCGCTTCCTCGTTGCCGCCGATCGCGTACATGGAGCGGCCGATGTAGGTCCGGCCGAGCACGAACGCGGCGATCAGCCCCATCACGATCATGACCAGCACCGGCACGGGCAGCCAGCCGCCGAGCGTGTCGCCGAGGTGCGAGACCGAGTCCGGGAAGGGGATCGGGGAACCCTCGGAGATCACCAGCGACAGACCGCGGGCCACCGACAGCATGGCGAGCGTCGCGATGAACGGCGGCAGCTTCCCGTACGCGATCAGGAAGCCGTTGACGAGGCCGGCCGCGATGCCGGTGAGGACGGACAGCACGACGGCCAGGACGACCGGTACGCCGTGCGAAGTGGCGCTCCAGGCGAGGACGGTGGCCGACAGGGCCGCCACCGAGCCGACCGACAGGTCGATGCCCGCCGAGACGATCACGAAGGTGACGCCGAAGGCGAGCACGGCGGTCACGGCCGCCTGCACGCCCACGTTGAGCAGGTTGTCCGTCGTCAGGAAGTCCCCGGACAGCGCCGACAGGGCGATGAGGAGGACGATCAGCGCGGTGAGCGCGCCGTTGTCGAGCAGCAGTCGGCGCAGGCCGCTGGTGGCGCCACCGGCGCCCGCCCGGCTCTTGAGCGTGTCAGTGGCCACGGCTGGCCTCCGTTCCGGTCGTGGGGTTGGTCACGGCGAGTGCCATCACGGCGTCCTGCGTGGCCTCGCCGGCCGCGAGTTCGCCCGCGATCCGGCCCTGGGCCATCACCAGCACGCGGTCGCTCATGCCGAGCACCTCGGGCAGATCGCTGGAGATCATGAGGACGGCCGCGCCCTGGGCGGTGAGTTCGTTGACGAGCTGGTAGATCTCGACCTTGGCGCCGACGTCGATGCCGCGCGTCGGCTCGTCGAGGATCAGCACCTTGGTGTCGGCGAGGAGCCACTTGCCGATGACGACCTTCTGCTGGTTGCCGCCCGACAGCGTCCGAACGTGCTGGCCGAGTCCGGCCATCCGCACGCCGAGCTGCCGCGCGATCCGCTCGGCCGCCCCGTGCTGCGCCCTGCGGTCGACGAGCCCCGCGCGCGTGGCGGCCCGCATCGTCACCAGGCCGAGGTTCTCCTCCACGGAAGCGTCCAGCACCAGCCCCTGGCCCTTGCGGTCCTCGGGCACCAGCCCGATGCCGGCCGCCATCGCGGCGTTGACGTCCCCGCGCCGCACCGCGGAACCGGAGACCTTCACGGCCCCCTTGTCGTACGGGTCCGCGCCGAACACCGCCCGGACGACCTCCGTACGGCCCGCCCCGACGAGCCCGGCGATGCCGACCACCTCGCCGGCGTGCACCTCGAAGCTGACGTCGTGGAAGACGCCGTCGCGGGTCAGGCCCTCGACGGTGAGCAACGCGGCGCCGGTGTCGGCCCGTTCGCGCGGGTACTGCTGCTCGATCGAGCGGCCCACCATGAGGCGTACGAGCTCGTCCTCGGGCGTGGCGGCGGGCACCTGCCCGACGGACTTCCCGTCCCGGATGACCGTGACCCGGTCGCCCAGGGCGGCGATCTCGTCCAGGTGATGGGTGATGAAGACGACGCCCACGCCGTCCTCGCGCAGCGTGCGCACGATCGCGAAGAGCTTCTCCACCTCCTCGGAGGTGAGCACGGCGGTCGGCTCGTCCATGATGAGCACGCGCGCGTTCAGGCTGAGCGCCTTGGCGATCTCGACCATCTGCAGGCGCGCGATGCCGAGTTCACGCACGCGCGCGCGTGGCGAGACGTTCACGCCGACCCGCTTCAGCAGGACCTCGGCGTCCGCCTCCATCCTCTTCCGGTCGATCATCCCGAAGCGGCGCGGCTGGCGCCCCAGGAAGATGTTCTCGGCGACCGTGAGGTCCGGTACGAGGTTGAACTCCTGGTAGATGGTGGCGATCCCGAGGCGCTCGGAGTCCTGCGCACCATGGATGCGCACCTCCTCGCCGCCCACGAGGATCCGGCCGGCGTCGGGCGTGTACGCACCCGAGAGCATCTTGATGAGCGTGCTCTTGCCCGCGCCGTTCTCGCCGAGGAGCACATGCACCTCGCCGCGGCGCAGACCGAAGTCGACGCCGTCGAGCGCGACCACTCCGGGGAAGCTCTTCCGTATGCCCTCGATGCGCAGCAACTCGTCCGCGTTGCTCACGACTGGCTCCTGTTCCTTGCGGGGTTCTCGGCGGGGTCCTCGCCGCAGGAGCGGCGTACGACGAGACGGGCGGGGAGGGTGACGGACTGCGGGGTCCGTCCCTCGATGCGGTCCACCAGGGCCCTTACGGCGGCCCGGCCCAGCTCGCCCGTGGGCTGGGCGACCGCGGTGATCGGCGGATCGGTGTGCACGAACCAGCGGATGTCGTCGAAGGCGGCCAGGGCCATGTCGTGCGGCACCCGCAGCCCGCGCGCGCGGAGCGCGTCCAGCGCGCCGAGCGCCATCAGGTTGTCGGCGGCGAAGACGACCTCGGGCGGCTCGGGCAGGTCGAGGAAGCCCTCGGTGACCCGCCGCCCGCTCTCGGCCTGGAAGTCGCCCTGCCCGATGTAGGCGTCGGGCAGTTCGAGGCCGTACGCGCCGAGCGCCTCCCGGAAGGCGTCCACCCGCTCCCGGCCGGTCGTGGTGGCGGCCGGGCCCGCGATGATCGCGAGCCGCCGGTGCCCCAGCCGGTGCAGATGCGCGACGAGGTCCCGTACGGCGGCCCGTCCGTCCGAGCGCACCACCGGCACGTCGACGCCCGGGATCCACCGGTCGACGAAGACCATCGGCGTCCCCGCGCGCGCGGCGTCCAGCATCAGCGGCGAGCCGCCGTCGGTGGGGGAGACGAGCAGGCCGTCGATACGGCGGTCCAGCAGGTTCCGTACGTGATGGTCCTGCAGATCGGGCCGCTCGTCGGCGTTGCCGATGATGACGCTGTAGCCGAGCGCGCGGGCCTCCTCCTCGACGGAGCGGGCCAGCTCGGTGAAGTAGGGGTTCAGCACGTCGCTGATGACCAGGCCCAGGGTGTGGGTCTGGTCGGTGCGCAGTGAACGGGCGACGGCGTTCGGGCGGTAGCCCAGCGCCTCGACGGCGGCCAGCACCCGCGTGCGTGCCGCCGCGCTCACCGACGGATGGTCGTTCAGCACCCGCGAGACCGTCGCGACGGACACACCGGCCTCGGCGGCAACGTCCTTGATGCCCGCCATCGACGCCCACCTCCTCGTGGAATCGTTTACAACGATGCGTCACGGAGGATTGGAATCGATTACACGGCGACAGTGCAAGACCCTGATACCGGATCGTGATGAACGTGCCCGGAGGGGCGGCGGGCCATCTCGTCATGGGGAGGTGCCGCCGGTCGCCGCGGCCCGGCACGGTGCCGGCGCCGTCCAGGGCCGGTCGCCGGCCTCACCGATGAGGCCGGGTGAGCGGCCGCGCGACATCGCACCGCGGGTTGCTCACTCCTCGGCGAACAACTCCGCCCCGTGCGTGGCACGTACGGCGCGCTGGGCCCACACCTCCAGCTGCGCCAGGTCCGTGCAGGCCATCACGCGCTCACGGACGGAGTCGGGCACCGGGATGACGCGCCACTCCAGGATGCGCAGTGTCATCTCCTGGCGGTCCTGAATCCGGCCTTATTCCAGGCCTTGTTCCCTGCCTTCCGCGCGTACTTGCTCCGCGAGAGGGTGTCGCCAGAAGTACTGGATCGCCGTCATCAGATCCTCCACATCTGCTTTGCCTGGGGATCGGCCAGGCAGGAGTCGACGAAAACCGCCTTTGTCGGCGACGACCTACGCCACCGCAAGTTCGCACCACACGTACTTGCCCCGGCTGCCGTGTCGCGACAGCGGGTGCCAGCCCCACAGGTCGGAGCAGGCCCGTACCAGCACCAGTCCCCGTCCTTCCTCCGCCTCGCCGAGGCGCGCCAACGGCACGGGCGGCTCGGGCGGTTCGGGGTCCGCGTCCCACGCCCCGATCCGCAGCGTGCCGGGCGGCGCCCAGCGGACCCGCAGGGCGGCCGGCCCCTTCGTGTGCCGTACGGCGTTGGTGACCAGCTCGGTGGCGAGGAGTTCGGCGACGTCCACGAGGCCGATCAGTCCGTGTGCGGTGAGGATCAGCCGGAGGGTGCGGCGACTGACGGTGACGGCGCGGAGGTCGTTGGGGATGGAGAGGCAGTACTCCCAAGGTTCGGTGGTGCTTTCGGGCATGCGTCAACTCCGGTTCGGTGGTGGGGGGTTGGCGGTGGCATCGCCGCGACCGTCCGGGCGAGCAGGACGGAGCGGTGCACTTCCGCAGCGTGTGCGTTGCGTCACCGACGGTAGGGGTTTCATGTAATCCAAGGCAAGCCGATCGCGTAATCTGACCCCGAACGAGCCTCAGTTCCGGACGGGTTGAACCAAGGAGCAGTCGATGGTCCTCAGGCGCGAACCAACCGCTCGCCAGATGCGCCTGGGAGCCGAACTGCGCAGGCTTCGCGAGGCGGCGGCGCTCACCGCCATCGAGGCGGCGGCCCTGCTCGGGGCGAACCGGGTCCAGATCAGTCAGATCGAGTCTGGGCTCGTGGGTGTGAGCGAGCAACGGGTGCGGCGCCTTGCATCCCATTACGCCTGTACGGACCAGGAGTTCGTCGACGCCCTGGCGGTGATGGCCGTCGATCGCACACGCGGTTGGTGGGAGAAGTACCGGGGTCAACTGCCCACATCGTTCCTGGACCTCTCCGAGCTGAACCACCATGCGTCGTTTCGGCGCGACGTCGCGATCCTGTACGTGCCAGGCCTGCTCCAGACAGAGGAGTACGCCCGGGCCGTCTTCTCCGGCAGGGTCCCCGAGCTCACCCACGAGGAACTCGAGTTGCGTGTCCGCCACCGCATGGCGGGCCAGGAGATCACCATCCCGTACGAGCTGGTGATCCACGAGTCGGCCCTACGGATCAGGGTCGGCGACCGCCCTGCCTCGCGCGCCCAACTCGGCAAGCTCCTGGAGCTCTCGGAAGCGGAGAACGTCACCGTGCGAGTCATCCCGTTCGACCTGGACGGCTTCTCCCGAGCCTCCAGCACGATGACGTACGTGGGCGGTCCCGTGCCCAAGCTGGACACGGTGGTCCGTGATGTGCCCCACGGCTCGGCCTTGATCGACTCTGCTTCACAGCTCGGCGCCTTTCGAACGCGCTTCCGTAAGGTGGAAGCCGTATCGCTCGACCCCGAGCGGTCACGCGACTTCATCAACCGGCTGGCGAAAGAGCTGTGAGGCACCCCATGGACAACTGGCGCAAGTCGTCCTACTCGGGCCCGGACGACGGCAACGAGTGCGTAGAGATAGCCACCACCCCCACCCGCACAGCCGTCCGCGACTCGAAGACCCCCACCCGAGCCACCCTCACCTTCCCCGCCCCCACCTTCACCACCTTCCTCGAAGCCCTGAAATCCGCTCGTCTCCGCTGAGTGTCAGTCCTCACCGGTACGGTCGGATCATGTCCAATCAGGCGGTGGTCGAGGGGGTCCTCGAACGCATCACGTACGCCAACGAGGAGAACGGCTACACCGTCGCCCGCGTCGACACCGGCAGAGGCGCGGGCGATCTCCTCACGGTCGTCGGCGCGCTGCTCGGCGCCCAGGTCGGCGAGTCCCTGCGCATGGAAGGGCGTTGGGGTTCACACCCCCAGTACGGCAAGCAGTTCACCGTCGAGAACTACACGACACTGCTGCCGGCCACCGTCCAGGGCATCCGGCGCTACCTCGGCTCCGGCCTGGTCAAGGGCATCGGACCGGTCTTCGCCGACCGCATCACCCAGCACTTCGGCCTGGACACCCTGCAGATCATCGAGGAGGAGCCGAAGCGGCTCATCGAGGTCCCCGGTCTCGGCCCCAAGCGCACCAAGAAGATCGCCGACGCCTGGGAGGAGCAGAAGGCGATCAAGGAGGTCATGCTCTTCCTCCAGACCGTCGAGGTGTCCACCTCCATCGCCGTGCGGATCTACAAGAAGTACGGCGACGCCTCGATCTCCGTGGTGAAGAACCAGCCGTACCGCCTCGCGGCCGACGTCTGGGGCATCGGCTTCCTGACCGCCGACAAGATCGCCCAGTCCGTCGGCATCCCGCACGACAGCCCGGAGCGCGTGAAGGCGGGCCTGCAGTACGCGCTGTCGCAGGCCACCGACCAGGGCAACTGCTACCTCCCGGAGGAGCAGTTGATCGCCGACGCGGTGAAGCTGCTCCAGGTCGACACCGGCCTGGTCATCGAGTGCCTCGCCGAGCTCGCGCGGGAGCCCGAGGAAGGCGAGGACCCCGGGGTCGTACGGGAGAAGGTGCCGGGCCCGGACGGCGGCGACCCGGTGACGGCCGTCTTTCTCGTGCCCTTCCACCGTGCCGAACTCTCCCTCTCCGCCCAGCTGTTGCGCCTCCTGCGCACGGAGGAGGACCGGATGCCCGGCTTCCACGACGTGGCCTGGGACAAGGCGCTGGGCTGGCTGAAGGACCGCACGGGCGCGGACCTCGCCCCGGAGCAGGAGGCCGCGGTCAAGCTCGCGTTGACCAAGAAGGTCGCCGTACTGACCGGCGGCCCCGGCTGCGGCAAGTCCTTCACCGTCCGCTCGGTCGTGGAGCTGGCCCGCGCCAAGAACGCGAAGGTCGTCCTCGCGGCCCCCACCGGCCGCGCCGCCAAGCGCCTGTCCGAGCTCACCGGCGCCGAAGCCTCCACCGTCCACCGCCTGCTGGAGCTGAAGCCCGGCGGCGACGCGGCGTACGACAGGGAGCGCCCGCTCCAGGCCGACCTGGTGGTCGTCGACGAGGCGTCCATGCTGGACCTGCTGCTCGCGAACAAGCTGGTCAAGGCGGTCCCGCCGGGCGCCCACCTGCTCTTCGTCGGGGACGTCGACCAACTGCCCAGCGTGGGGGCCGGCGAGGTCCTGCGTGACCTGCTCGCCGACGGCAGCCCGATCCCCTCCGTGCGCCTCACGCGCGTGTTCCGCCAGGCCCAGCAGTCCGGCGTGGTGACGAACGCCCACCGGATCAACTCCGGCCACCACCCGGTCACCGACGGAATGAAGGACTTCTTCCTCTTCGTCGAGGACGACACCGAGGAGGCCGGGCGGCTCACCGTGGACGTGGCCTCCCGCCGTGTCCCGGCCAGGTTCGGCCTCGACCCGCGGCGCGATGTCCAGGTCCTCGCCCCCATGCACCGCGGCCCCGCCGGCGCCGGCACGCTCAACGGCCTGCTCCAGCAGGCGATCACCCCGGGCCGGCCCGACCTTCCGGAGAAGCGGTTCGGGGGCCGCGTCTTCCGCGTCGGCGACAAGGTCACCCAGATTCGCAACAATTACGAGAAGGGCAAGAACGGTGTCTTCAACGGCACCGTCGGCGTTGTCACCTCGCTCGACCCGGTCGACCAGCGCCTGACGGTGCTGACGGACGAGGACGAGGAGGTTCCGTACGAATTCGACGAACTGGACGAGCTGGCCCACGCGTACGCGGTGACCATTCACCGCTCGCAGGGGAGTGAATATCCGGCGGTGGTGATCCCGGTCACCACCGGTGCCTGGATGATGCTTCAGCGCAACCTGCTCTACACGGCGGTCACCCGGGCCAAGAAGCTGGTGGTCCTCGTCGGTTCACGCAAGGCGATCGGTCAGGCGGTGCGTACGGTGTCCGCGGGGCGGCGATGCACGGCGCTCGACTTCCGGCTTTCTCCCAGACCTCTGTGAGAGCGCTTGCGACCTCCGTGGCGCCTTCGTGCGGCAGGCATCACAAAAAATGATCGATCAAATGAGTCGCGAAGGTCACAGAGCACTTCCGGATGGAGAAACAAGGGGGCAGGATGTGCAAGTTGGCGGCACTCAGTGCCGCCGATAGACCCGATGGTCGGCCCCGAGTGCACTCTCCTGAGCCAATTGGGGGATGGTAGAGACAGTCAGGGCAACCTCGAAGATGAGGCACTACGTCGGTGAGGGAAGACGTGAGCGACAACTCTGTAGTACTGCGGTACGGCGACGGCGAGTACACCTACCCGGTGATCGACAGCACCGTCGGCGACAAGGGCTTCGACATCGGGAAGCTCCGCGCCCAGACCGGTCTGGTGACGCTGGACAGCGGTTACGGCAACACCGCCGCCTATAAATCCGCCGTCACCTACCTCGACGGCGAGGCGGGCATCCTCCGGTACCGCGGCTACCCGATCGAGCAGCTGGCGGAGCGCTCCACCTTCCTGGAGGTCGCCTACCTGCTGATCAACGGTGAGCTTCCGACCGTGGACGAGCTCACCTCGTTCCAGAACGAGATCACGCAGCACACCCTGCTGCACGAGGACGTCAAGAACTTCTACAAGGGCTTCCCGCGCGACGCCCACCCGATGGCCATGCTGTCCTCGGTGGTCTCGGCGCTGTCCACGTTCTACCAGGACAGCCACAACCCCTTCGACGAGCGGCAGCGCAACCTCTCCACGATCCGCCTGCTCGCCAAGCTCCCGACGATCGCGGCGTACGCGTACAAGAAGTCGATCGGCCACCCGTTCGTCTACCCGCGCAACGACCTCGGCTACGTCGAGAACTTCCTGCGCATGACCTTCTCGGTCCCGGCCCAGGAGTACGACCTCGACCCGGTCGTCGTCTCCGCGCTCGACAAGCTGCTGATCCTGCACGCGGACCACGAGCAGAACTGCTCGACCTCCACGGTCCGTCTGGTCGGCTCCTCGCAGGCCAACATGTTCGCGTCGATCTCGGCCGGCATCAACGCCCTCTGGGGCCCGCTGCACGGCGGCGCCAACCAGTCCGTGCTGGAGATGCTCGAGGGCATCCAGACCAGCGGCGGCGACGTCGACTCCTTCATCCGCAAGGTGAAGAACAAGGAGGACGGCGTCCGGCTGATGGGCTTCGGCCACCGGGTCTACAAGAACTTCGACCCGCGCGCGAAGATCATCAAGGCGGCGGCGCACGACGTCCTGTCCGCGCTCGGCAAGTCCGACGAGCTGCTGGACATCGCGCTGAAGCTGGAGGAGCACGCGCTCTCCGACGACTACTTCGTCTCGCGCAGCCTCTACCCGAACGTCGACTTCTACACCGGCCTGATCTACCGCGCCATGGGTTTCCCGACCGAGATGTTCACGGTCCTGTTCGCCCTCGGCCGCCTGCCCGGCTGGATCGCCCAGTGGCACGAGATGATCAAGGAGCCCGGCTCCCGCATCGGCCGCCCGCGCCAGATCTACACGGGCGTCGTCGAGCGCGATTTCATCCCGGTCGAGGAGCGCTGACACCTGTCGTCGTGGGGCGCCGGCCGGCCGGTGCCCCGTCGCCGCCGGGTTGTTCCCTCCGCAGTGCCGCCCGATGGCGGCGAACAGGCAAAACAGAAGGCGCCCTGGCGCCGGTCCCCCCACGGGCCGACGTCCAGGGCGCCTTCCCATGTCCCGGTGCGGATTCCCCCCACGGGATCCGGCCGGGCGTCTGCGAGGACAGCGCCTGAATCGCTGTTGTGTGCGGTCTGCCGGGACAACGCACGCTCGGGAGGGCCGCTCAAAGCTCCCCGGTGTACGTGCCCCGGCAACGCACCTCTGAGGAAGTCCCCCAAGACATCCTCAGATGCCAGGAAACGCCCCCCAAGACGCTGCCTGACATCGTCAACTTAGACCTTCGTACCCCTTCAATGGTTACGTTCACATCACTGTGATCTGCGTCTCTTGCATATGTCCGTTAGATGCGCAAGAGCCCCGATACGCCGATCGGGACCCAAGCGTAAGGATGATGCGCGAGCCTTGTGAAGAGCTTATGTGAGCCTGGCCCCGGACTCCAGAGGTGCTCTTGCCTCGAGTTCGCCTAACCGCCGGTAACTTTGCCGCAGTTCAGTAGAACGTCCGCAGCCGGAGGCTGTTGGTCACCACGAACACGGACGAGAAGGCCATGGCGGCCCCGGCGATCATCGGGTTGAGCAGCCCGGCGGCGGCCAGCGGCAGCGCCGCGACGTTGTACCCGAAGGCCCATACGAGATTGCCCCTGATCGTGGACAGCGTCCTGCGGGAGAGCCGGATCGCGTCCGCGGCCACCCGCAGATCCCCGCGTACCAACGTCAGATCGGCGGCCTCGATCGCCGCGTCCGTCCCGGTCCCCATCGCCAGCCCCAGATCGGCCGTGGCCAGCGCGGCCGCGTCGTTGACGCCGTCGCCGACCATCGCGACGCGACGGCCCTCGGCCTGCAGCCGCCGTACGGCCTCGACCTTCTCCTCGGGCAGGACCTCCGCGATCACCTGCTCGATGCCGACCGAGCGCGCCACCGCCTCGGCCACCGCCCGGTTGTCCCCGGTCAGCAGCACCGGCGTGAGCCCCAGCGCGCGCAGCTCGCGCACCGCCTCGGCACTGGTCTCCTTGACCGCGTCGGCGACGGCGACGACACCGCGTGCCACGCCGTCCCAGCCGATCACCACGGCCGTACGTCCGCCGCGCTCGGCCTCGGCCTTCGCGCGGGCCAGTTCCTCCGGCAGTTCCGCGGCGTACTCGGCGAGCCGCCCCACGGACACCTCGCGGCCCTCCACACGCCCACGTACGCCCCGACCGGGCACGTTCTCGAACTCCTCGACCTCCGGGAGCCGTCCGGCATGCTCAGTGGCGCCCAAGGCGATCGCCCGGGCGACAGGATGCTCGGAGGCGTGCTCGACGGCGCCCGCGAGCCGCAGCACCTCCCTCTCGTCGGTTCCGGTGGCGGCGTACACCTCGTGGAGGGTCATCCGGCCGGTGGTGACCGTGCCGGTCTTGTCGAGCACGACGGTGTCCACGCGGCGCGTGGACTCCAGGACCTCGGGGCCCTTGATGAGGATGCCGAGCTGGGCGCCGCGCCCCGTGCCGACCATCAGCGCGGTGGGCGTCGCCAGGCCCAGTGCGCACGGGCAGGCGATGATCAGGACCGCCACGGCGGCGGTGAAGGCGGCGACCGCGTCACCGGTGGCGCCGAGCCAGGCGCCGAACGTCGCGACCGCGAAGAGCATGACGACGGGCACGAAGACCGCCGAGATCCGGTCGGCGAGTCGCTGCACCTCGGCCTTGCCGTTCTGCGCGTCCTCCACCAGCTTCGCCATCCGCGCGAGCTGCGTGTCGGCACCCACGCGCGTGGCTTCGACGACGAGCCGGCCCCCGGCGTTGACCGTGGCCCCGGTGACGGCGTCGCCCGTGGTCACGTCCGCCGGCACCGACTCGCCCGTCAGCATCGAGGCGTCCACGGCGGACGTGCCCTCGACGACGGTGCCGTCGGTCGCGATCTTCTCCCCGGGGCGTACGACGAAACGGTCCCCGACGGCCAGCCGGGACACGGGGACGCGGATCTCACGGCCGTCGCGCAGCACGGCCACGTCCTTGGCGCCCAGCTCCATCAGCGCCCTGAGTGCGGCACCCGCCCGCCGCTTGGAGCGGGCCTCCAGGTAGCGGCCGAGCAGGATGAAGGCGACGACGCCCGCGGCGACCTCGAGATAGATCGTGGAAGCCCCGTCCGTACGGGAGACGGTGAAGCTGAACTCGTCGCGCATGCCGGGCATGCCCGCGTCGCCGAGGAACAGCGCCCACAGCGACCAGCCGAACGCCGCCAGCGTGCCGACGGAGACCAGCGTGTCCATGGTGGCCGCGCCGTGCCGGGCATTCGTCCAGGCCGCCCGGTGGAAGGGCAGCCCGCCCCAGACGACGACCGGCGCGGCGAGGGTGAGCGCCAGCCACTGCCAGTCGTCGAACTGAAGGGCGGGGACCATCGACAACAGCACCACGGGGAGCGCGAGCAGGGCGGAGACCGTGAACCGCCTGCGCCAGGAGGCGAGTTCCGGGTCCTGCGGGGTCTCTTGAACGGCGGCGGGCTCCGCCTGCGGCGGAGGCGGCTCCTCCGCGGAGTACCCCGTCTTCACCACGGTGGCGATCAGATCGGCGACCTGGATGCCGGCGGGGTAGGTGATCCGCGCCTTCTCCGTGGCGTAGTTCACCGTGGCGGTGACGCCGTCCATGCGGTTGAGCTTCTTCTCGACGCGGGCCGCGCAGGAGGCGCAGGTCATCCCGCCGATGAGCAGCTCGACCTCGGAGCCGTCCGCGGCCGTGCGTATCGGTGCCGGTGTCGCTGCGGTGGTGCTGGTCATCTGGGGTACCCGGCCTCCTGTGGTCAGACCTGGCCGACGAGCTCGAAGCCGGCCTCGTCGACCGCCGCGCGTACGGCGGCCTCGTCGAGCGGGGCCGCGGAGACGACGGTGACCTCGCCGGACGCGGCGACCGCCGTCACGGAGGTGACACCGGGGAGCTCGGAGATCTCGCCGGAGACGGCACCCTCGCAGTGGCCGCAGCTCATCCCGCTCACCTTGTAGACGGCGGTGACGGTACCCGGGGTGTCGGTCTGCGCGGTCATGTCGTTCTCCTCGTCGAGGCTTGTGCGGCTTGCGGAACATGGGGGCCCACGGGGGCCCACCGCTTTCAGACTATACCCCTAGGGGGTACTTTTCCATCGTGGCGGCCGTGCTTCGGGGCGGGAGGGGCGACGAGTCAGGCGGGCCGGGTCGCGGTGGTTCCGGTGATGCCGAGCCGGTCGCCGACCAGGGGGCCGAGGTAGCCGATCAGAACCTTCTTGATCTCCTCGATGTACGCGTCGCGCTCGGCGCCCTCGTGGGAGAGGACCAGCTCCAGACCCGCCTTGTACACCCCGAGGCACACGTGCGCGGTCCGTGTGACGTCGGCCGGCCGGGCGTCCGGCAGCAGCGAGAGGAGCAGGTCCTCGACCCGGGAGATCAGCGTCGCGTGCAGGGCGTCGTGCTCCTCGGCGATCCGGCCCGGGATGTCGGGGCCGTGCATCAGCGCGAAGAACACCGGGTGGTCGCAGTTGAAGGCGATGAACCGGTCGACGGCGGCGCCGACCGCCTCCTCCAGCGGGGTCGCCGGCGCGACCGGGGCGAGCGCCTCGCCGTACGCCTCCCGCATCTCGTGCATCAGCCGGTCGCCCAGCTCGATCGCGATCGCTTCCTTGTTCGGGAAGAACTGGTAGAGCGTGCCGGGTGAGACGCCGGCCTCGCGGGCGATGGCGCTGGTGCTGGCGGCCGTGTAGCCCGTGGTGCAGAAGACCGAGGCCGCGGCCTCGAGGAGCTGGGTGATGCGGCGCTCGCCCCGGGCCTGGCGGCGGCGCGGCTGTTCCTTCTGCGGACTGTCCTTCTGTGAGTTGTCGGGCACGCGTTATCCCCAGATCTCCGTACGCCGTTGACAAACGCGAGCGGTCGCTCGCATTCTGGAGAAACACGAGTGATCTCTCGTGTTTCCAGTCTATGGTTTTCCTCGCTGAAGGGGACACCGCACGATGACCGAAGTCAACAAGCCACCACACCTGGGCGGCTGGACCCGCTTCGTCACCGCCCGCCCGCGGTTGTCGCTGCTCGTCGCCCTCGTGATCACCGCCCTCGCTGTGCTGGCCGGCAGCGGAGTCGCCGACCGCCTGGGCAGCGGCGGCTGGGAGGACCCGGACGCCCAGTCGACGTACGCGACCAAGGCGCTGGAGCGGGAGTTCCCCGCCTCCCAGCCCAACCTCCTGCTGCTCGTCGACTCCGGCCGCTCGTCGGTGGACGACCCGGCGGTGGCGGCCGAAGCCCGGCACCTCACCGAGCGCCTGGCAGGCGAGAAGGGCGTCACGGGCGTCGGTTCCTACTGGCAGGCCGACGCCTCGACGGCACCGTCCCTGCGCGCCGAGGACGGCCACGAAGCGCTGATCGCCGCGCACATCACGGGCGACGAGAACGCGATGGGCAGGACCCTGGACCGCATCGCGCCTGCCTTCCGGGGCGCCCATGGCCCGGTGGAGGTCAAGGTCGGCGGCATCGTCGCGGTGCGGCACGAGATGCAGACGACCATCAAGGAGGACCTGACCCGCGCCGAGCTGATCGCCCTGCCGGTCACGCTCGTGCTGCTGGTGATGGTCTTCGGCAGTGCCGTCGCCGCGCTGCTGCCGCTGGGCATCGGCATCGTCGCGATCCTGGGCACGAACGCGGTGCTGCGCGGGCTGACGGAGTTCACCGACGTCTCCGTCTTCGCGCTGAACCTCACCACGGCCCTCGGTCTCGGACTGGCCATCGACTACGCCCTGTTCATCGTCCGGCGCTTCCGCGAGGAGCTGTCCACCGGCGCCGAACCGCTGACCGCCGTGGCGACCACCCTGCGCACCGCCGGACGCACGGTCCTCTTCTCTGCGCTCACGGTGGCCGTCTCCCTGGCCGCGATGCTGCTCTTCCCGCAGTACTTCCTGCGGTCCTTCGCCTACGCCGGCATCGCCGTGGTGCTGCTGGCCGCCACGGCCGCGCTGATCCTGCTCCCGGCGGCCCTGATCCTGCTGGGACACCGGGTCAACTCCTTGGACCTGCGGCGTCTGCTGCGGCGTGGGGACCCGGCGCGGACCTCCGGCGAGGAGGGCACGGCCTGGGCGCGGGCGGCGACGCTGGTCATGCGCCGGGCCCCGCTCTTCGCCGTGGCGACCACCGCCGTCCTGATCGTCCTCGGACTGCCCTTCCTGGGCGTGAAGTTCGGCACCGCGGACGACCGCCAGCTGCCCTCGGGCGCCGAGTCCCACGTCGTGCAGCAGCACATCCGCGACGGCTTCCCGGGCAGCCCCGGCGGCGGCCTGGAGGTGCTCGCGGAGGGGAAGGCGACACCGGCGCAGTACGCGGCGTACAAGGCGCGTATGGCGGAGCTGCCCGGTGCGCTGCGGGTCGACGGCCCGCTGGTGAAGGGACGGTCGGCGTACTTCACCGTGCAGCCGAAGGGCGAGGCCGTCGACGACACGGCCCAGCGCCTGGTGGGCGAACTGCGCGCCGCGAAGGCCCCGTTCGACACCAAGGTGACCGGCACGGCCGCCGTCCTGGTCGACTCCAAGCACGCGATAGCCGAGCGCCTGCCCTGGGCGGCCGTCTTCATCGCCGTCGTCACCCTGCTCCTGGTGTTCCTGCTGACGGGCAGCGTGCTGATCCCGGTCCAGGCGGTGGTGCTCAACGCACTCAGCCTGAGCGCCATGTTCGGTGCGGTGGTCTGGGTCTTCCAGGACGGCCACCTCTCCGGCCTGCTCGGTTTCACCAGCCCCGGCTCCATCGAGACCACGCTGCCGGTCCTGATGTTCTGCGTGGCCTTCGGGCTCTCCATGGACTACGGCGTCTTCCTGCTCTCCCGCATCAAGGAGGAGTACGACAGGACGGGCGACCACAACACCTCGGTCCGGCACGGCCTCCAGCGCACGGGCGGCCTGATCACGGCGGCGGCGGTGATCCTGGCCGTGGTGATGGTCGCGATAGGCACCTCGCGGGTGACCAACACCAAGATGCTCGGGCTCGGTATCGCCCTGGCGGTCCTGATGGACGCGATGATCGTGCGCAGCCTGCTGGTCCCGGCCGTGATGAAGCTGACGGGCAGGGCCACCTGGTGGGCCCCGGCCCCCTTGCGGAGACTGCACGAGCGGTTCGGTCTGAGCGAAGGTGGGGACGAGCGCCCCTCCAGGGACGCGGGGAACTGCGCGACCGGCCACGATGGACCCGCGGACGAAAGCGGCGATGGGAGCGCAGATGCGGGCAGTGGTGTTCGAGCAGTACGGGAGCCGGCTCGACGTACGTGAGGTGCCCGACCCTCGGCCGGCCCACCACGGAGTGGTCGTACGCGTAGAAGCCACCGGCCTCTGCCGCAGCGACTGGCACGGCTGGCAGGGCCACGACCCCGACATCACGCTCCCGCACGTACCCGGACATGAACTCGCCGGTGTGGTGGAGGCGGTCGGAGCCGGCGTGAGCAACTGGCACCCCGGTGACCGCGTCACCGTCCCCTTCGTCTGCGCCTGCGGAACCTGCGGAGCATGCGCGGCCGGGGACCAGCAGGTGTGCGAGCGGCAGACCCAGCCCGGGTTCACCCACTGGGGCTCGTTCGCGCAGTACGTGGCGCTGGACCACGCCGACGTCAACCTGGTGGCGATTCCGGAGGGCCTGTCGTTCGCCACAGCGGCGGCGCTGGGCTGCCGGTTCGCCACGGCGTTCCGGGCGGTGGTGCAGCAGGGCCGGGTGGCGGCGGGGGAGTGGGTCGCGGTGCAAGGCTGCGGGGGAGTGGGCCTGTCCGCGGTGATGATCGCGGCGGCGTCGGGGGCGCGGGTGATCGCGGTGGACGTGTCACCGCGGGCCCTGGACCTGGCGCGGAAGTTCGGCGCGGCGGAGTGCGTGGACGGGGCGGCGACGCCGGACACGGCCGCGGCGGTCCGCGAGCTGACGGGCGGCGGCGCCCAGTTGTCTCTCGACGCCCTGGGCTCGCCCGTGACCTGTGCCGCCTCCGTGAACGGCCTGCGCCGCCGGGGCCGCCATGTCCAGGTGGGTCTGCTCCCGTCGCCGGCCGGCACGACCCCCGTCCCGATGGCCCGCGCGATCTCCCTGGAGCTCGAACTCCTCGGCAGCCACGGGATGGCGGCGCACACCTACCCGCCGATGCTGGAGCTGGTGCGGGCGGGTGTCCTCCGTCCCGATCTGCTGGTGACCTCGGCCATCACCCTGGACGCGACGCCCGCGGCGCTGGCGGCGATGGGGACGGCGCCGGGAGCGGGGGTGACGGTCATCGAGCCGTGGAGTTGAGGGCCGCCCACTCGCGGTCGAGGATGCCCATGATCACCTCGTCGGCCCACTCGCCGTCCCGGAGCTGCACCTCGCGTCGGACGCCCTCCACCGCGAAGCCGACCTTCTCGTAGACGCGCAGGGCGCGACGGTTGGTGCCGTAGGCCTGCAACTCGATGCGGTGCAGGCCGAGTTGCTCGAAACCGTATCCGACTATGAGGCGTGTCGCCTCGGTGCCGATGCCGCGGCCGCGGCCCCGGGGGCCGATGAGGGTGCGGAACGTGCAGCTGCGGGCCCGCGGGTCCCATTCGTTCAGCACGACCTCGCCGAGGAGTTCGCCGGTGACGGGGTCGGTGACGGCGAGGTCGAGCCGGTCGGGGACGGTGGCGCGGGTGCCGTAGAAGGAGCGCACCCGTTCAGGCGTCAGCTCTGTGGACGGCTCGAAGGTGAAGCGGACGACGTCGGGATCCTGGAGGATCTCCCACATCGCTTCGGCGTCGGCCGCGGTGAAGGGCCGCAGTACGGTTTTCGCGCCGGTCAGGACGGGTTTCACGGAGAAGTCGCTCATGGAGCAACCGTGCCCCACGCGCGGGGTGGGGCACAGGTGCTTTTTCAGGAGGCCGGACGGCCGGACGTCCGGAGGGTCAGGAGATCTCGTCCTCTCTGCGGCCGCGGTTGCCGGGCCTCGAGGCGACCCAGGCGCGGACCGTGTCGGCGAACCAGAAGGGCTTGCCGCCCTCGACATGGTCGGGCGGGGGCAGCAGCCCGTGCTTGCGGTAGGACCGCACGGTGTCCGGCTGCACCTTGATGTGCGCGGCGATCTCCTTGTACGACCAGAGCCTTCGGTCGGTCATGGGTAGCACCTCCCTGCGCGCGCCGCGGGGTCGGCCGGGGGGCGGCCGTCGGGGGAGCCGGGCGCTGCGCTGGCGATCACAAAGCCTGTGCCCCGTCAACGAGGGGCGGCCAAAGGAGGGCAGGGCCTGTGGGGCGGGTGTGACGCGGAGCCCGCGTACACGGGACATGTGTGACACGAAGGGGGCGTTTGTGACACGAGTGCTGCAAAGGCGTGCGCGGGCTCGAAGGCGCGGCGCGTTGACAACGGGGGTCCGGCAATGGCGCGTTGACGCCGCCCGAGTGCCGTGGCGAGGTGGGCCGGACCCGCTGCGCCGGGCCCGGCCCACCGGCTCCCCCGGTTTCCGTCCCGAGGACGTGCCGTCGTCCTCGAGGACGTGCGGTCGGTGACCTCCCCCCGGGATCACCGGCCGGAAGATCAGCGTGCATTCAGCGGACCCCGCCGGTCTTGGAGAAAACCGAACTTCGTGCGGATGTGAGCAACAGGCTCGTCGCCTCGCCGGTCATCCGGTCGGCGGCCGGCACCATGGGCTGCGCCACGGGCGGGATCACCCGCGCCATGGTGAACTCGCGGGGCGTGCACCCCGTCATCGCCCTGAACTCCCCGCTCAGATGGGCCTGGTCGTAGAAACCGCAGATCGCCGCGGTCTCCGCCTGCCCGCGTCCCTGCGCCAGCAGCCGCCGTGCCCGCTGCAGCCGCAGCACCCGGGCGGCGACCTTCGGTCCGAGCCCGATCTGCTCCCGGAACCGGTTCTCCAGGTGCCGTACGCTCCAGCCGACCTCCTCGGCCAGCAGCCGTACCGGCACCGAGCCCCAGGTCCGCACCAGCTCCGACCAGGCCCGCACGACCCTCGCGGAACTCGGCGTCCCGGCCTGCGACCAGCGCGTCAACTCGTCGTCCAGCAGCCCGAAACGGTCCTGCCAGGTGGGCAGCGCGGCCAGCGCGGCGGACAGCTCACCGATGCTGCGCCGGCGGCCGGCGTCCGGGCGGGTGCCGAGGACGTGCGGCAGGTCGTCGGGGTCGACGGTGCGGTCGGCGAGCTCGTACTGCGGGGTGCCGAACAACGTGAACGCCGCCCACGGCATGAGCAGCACCTCGACGCCGGACAGCCGCCCGCCGTGCTCGCCGACGGCCGGCGTGGTCGTCGGCCCCGAGAACACCGAGACGAGCGTCGCGGGGGGCCGCCCCGTGCGCGTGATGCGGAGCGGTTCCCCGAAGCCGAGCAGCAGCGTCGCCGCCCCGATGGGCGCCTCCAGCCGCCGCCGCGGCCGGTCAAGCGCCAGCCGCACCCCGCGATAACTGATCACCCCGGGCCGCAGCCGAGGATGCGGCCGAGCCAGCACGGTCTCCCAGGAACCCCAGGGCCCGGCCCCGGCCCGACTCCGCACCCCGTCCGCCATCGACACATGGTCCTACGCCCCCTGCACCCTGCCTAGGGGCGCGGGGAACTGCGTGACCAGCCCCACTCAGGCCGCACCCGCCCACGCACAGAACCCGGCAGAGGAGTAGGCACCCGGCCCCACCTCCGGAGGGCTACGCCCCACAGGACCGCAAGAACGCCCGAGTCCGCCGGGCAATGGGCAACGGAGTGTCCGGCTCGCACGGATACATGTCCTGCTCGACGATCGCGAACAACTCCACCCCCAAAGCCTGCGCGGCATCCAGCACCGGCCCCAGCTCGGGCACCCCCGCAGGGGGCTCGCACATGACCCCCTGCGCGACCGCCGGCCCGAACGGCGTCCCCTTCGACCGCACGTCCGCCAGGATCTCCGGGTCCACCTGCTTGAGATGCAGATACCCGATCCGCTCGCCGTAGGTCTCGATCAGCTTGACGCTGTCGCCGCCGCAGTACGCGTAGTGCCCCGTGTCCAGGCAGAGCGACACCACGTCGGAGTCGGTCCCGTCGAGGAACCGTACGACGTTCTCCTCGCTGTCGATGTGCGTGTCGGCGTGCGGATGCACCACGATCCGCAGCCCGTACTCCTCCCGCACCTGGCGCCCCAGCCGCTCCGTCAGGGAGTTCAGGTTGCGCCACTGACCGGGCGTCAGCGTGTCCGGCTCCAGCACCTCGCCGGTCTTGTCGTCCCGCCAGAAGGACGGGATGACCACCAGGTGGGACGCCCCCATCGCCTGCGCGAGGGCCGCGTTGTCCGCGACGTGCGCCCAGGTCTTCTCCCATACGGCCTCGCCGTGGTGCAGGCCCGTGAACACCGTGCCTGCCGACACCTTCAGACCGCGCCGGGCCGTCTCCTCGGTGAGGACGGCCGGATCGGTCGGCAGGTACCCGTACGGCCCCAGTTCGATCCACTCGTAGCCCGAGTCCGCGACCTCGTCGAGGAAGCGCTGCCAGGGAACCTGGCGGGGATCGTCCGGGAACCAGACGCCCCAGGAGTCGGGCGCCGAACCGACGCGGATACGGGAAAGGCCGGAAGATTGAGGAGACAACGACGTCATGGCCGCCAGAGTGCGGGCCCCGGCAGGGGGTGTCAAGGTCTGGTCCGAATGTCTGGACAAAACATTGACAGGGCTCCGTGTGCCCGGCTAGAAACCGGGGAGGACGCGCAACGAAGGGAAGCCGATGGCGTACGACCTGATCACCATGGGGCGGATCGGGGTGGACCTCTATCCGCTCCAGACCGGCGTGCCGCTGCCGCAGGTGACGAGCTTCGGCAAGTTCCTGGGCGGCTCGGCGAGCAACGTCGCGGTGGCCGCGGCCCGTCTCGGGCACCGCACCGCGGTGATCACACGCACCGGCGACGACCCCTTCGGCACGTATCTGCACGAGGCCCTGCGCGGCTTCGGCGTCGACGACCGGTGGGTCACCCCGGTCCCGGGCCTGCCCACCCCGGTCACCTTCTGCGAGATCTTCCCGCCGGACGACTTCCCGCTGTACTTCTACCGGCAGCCCAAGGCCCCCGACCTGGAGATCGACGCCCACGAGCTCGACCTCGACGCCATCCGCGACACCCGCGTCTTCTGGGTCACCGGCACCGGGCTGAGCGAGGAGCCCAGCCGTACGGCGACGCTGGCGGCCCTTGCCCACCGGGCCAAGGCCGGCACCACGGTCTTCGACCTCGACTGGCGCCCCATGTTCTGGAACAGCGACATCAGCGGCGCCCGCCCCTTCTACGCGGAGGCCCTGCGCCACACCACCGTCGCCGTCGGCAACCTCGACGAGGTGGAGGTCGCCACCGGGGTGCGCGAACCGCGGGCCGCCGCCCAGGCGTTGCTGGACGCGGGCTGCGAACTCGCCGTCGTCAAACAGGGCCCCAAGGGTGTCCTCGCGGTCAACAGCGAGGGCGAGTCCGCCGAGGTGCCGCCGCTGCCGGTCAGCGTCCTCAACGGCCTCGGGGCCGGCGACGCCTTCGGCGGCGCCCTCTGCGACGGCCTGCTGGCGGGCCGGGACCTGGAGACGATCATGCGGCACGCCAACGCGGCCGGCGCGATCGTCGCCTCCCGCCTGGAGTGCTCCTCCGCCATGCCGACCGCCGACGAGATCGCGGCCGCGCTCGAAGCCGGAGCGGTGCTGTGAGGGCGGGCCGGGTCTCGGGCGCCCACCACGACGACACCCACCACGAAGGTGCCCACGGCGGCGACGGCGTCGCGCACGCGCGCGTGGACGTCTCCGAACTCGTCCGCCTGCGTACGCACCACCCCGAAGCCGTGGCGGAGGCCGCCGCCCGCCGTGCCCGCCGCCCGCTCGTCGGCGACTCCGGCCGGCTGATGATCGTGGCCGCCGACCACCCGGCCCGCGGCGCGCTCGGCGTCGGCAACCGCAGGTTCGCCATGGCCAACCGCGCCGGTCTGCTCGAACGCCTCTGCCTCGCGCTCTCCCGCCCCGGCGTCGACGGCGTCCTCGCCACCGCCGACATCCTCGACGACCTGCTCCTGCTCGGCGCGCTGGAGAACAAGGTCGTCATGGGCTCCATGAACCGCGGCGGCCTCCAGGGCGCGAGCTTCGAGCTCGACGACCGCTTCACCGGCCACCGCGCCGAGGACATCGAGCGGTTCGGCTTCGACGCGGGCAAGCTGCTGCTGCGCATCGACTACGCCGACCCGGGCTCCCTCACCACGCTGGAGTCCACGGCCCGCGCCGTCGACGACATGGCCGCGCGCCGCCTCCCCGTCTTCGTCGAGCCCTTCCTCAGCCACCGCACGGACGAGGGGAAGCTGAAGAACGACCTGTCCGCAGAGGCCGTCACCAAGTCCATCGCGATCGCCTCGGGCCTGGGCGGCACCTCGGCGTACACCTGGCTCAAGCTGCCCGTCACCGAGAACCCGGACGACATGGCCGAGGTCATGGAGACCTCCACGCTGCCCGCCGTGCTGCTCGGCGGCGAGGTGGGGGACGATCAGGACGGGGCGTACGAGAAGTGGCGCGGCGCCCTCCAACTCCCCACCGTGCGGGGCCTGGTGGTCGGCCGCTCGCTGCTGTATCCACCGGACGGCGACGTGGCCGCCGCCGTCGACACCGCCGTAGGACTGCTGTGAGGAGCTGATGGCCGCGGTCGAGCTGTACACCGAGAGGACCGTGCTTCCGCCGCCGGGCGGATGTACGGTACGGCCGGCCGGTGACATGACGGACGAAGAGTTTCAACTCCCGGGCGGGGAAAGCGCATTCGCGTCGGTCTCCGACTTCGCGTACGTTCCCCGTGACGCCCGGACCCAGATCGCCTCCGGCGCGGGAGGCCGCTTCGCCCTGGCAGGAGCGAAGTGCGAGCGACGACTCCCCGCCCGCTACGGCCCCGCGCCGGAGGTCCCGAACGGTTTCGGCCGTCAGCGCGTATCTCCCTCCCGTGAGGGCGGATCCGGCGTCCGGAGACGGGAGCCGCGGATCTGCTTCCATCCGGCCCACGCACAAGGCACTGGGGGTTACCGATGACTCCGACCACCTCGACGGCGAGGCTGACGGTCGCACAGGCGCTGGTGCGCTTCCTGTCCGTCCAGTACACCGAGCGGGACGGCGTACGGCAGCGGCTGATCGGCGCGACCTGGGGCATCTTCGGCCACGGCAACGTGGCGGGGATCGGCCAGGCACTCGTCGAGTACGCGGACGACATGCCGTACCACCAGGGCCGCAACGAACAGGCCATGGTGCACGCGGCGGTCGGCTACGCCCGGCAGTCGGGCCGCCTGTCCACGCACGCCGTGACGACCTCCATCGGACCGGGCGCGACCAACCTCGTGACGGGCGCCGCCCTCGCCACCGTCAACCATCTGCCGGTCCTGCTCCTGCCGGGCGACGTCTTCGCGGCCCGGCCCGCCGACCCCGTCCTCCAGCAGCTCGAAGTCCCGTACGCGGGCGACGTGTCGGTCAACGACAGCCTGCGCCCGGTCTCCCGGTACTTCGACCGGATCACCCGCCCCGAACAGCTCGTTCCGGCGGCGCTGCAGGCCATGCGGGTGCTCACCGACCCCGTGGAGACCGGCGCCGTGACGCTCGCGCTCCCGCAGGACGTCCAGGCGGAGGCGTACGACTGGCCCGAGGAGTTCTTCGCCGAGCGCACCTGGGTGGTCCGCCGCCCGGGCGCCGACCCGACCGAACTCGCCGAGGCCGTCACGGCGGTCAGGTCCGCGCGCAGGCCGCTGGTCGTCGCGGGCGGCGGTGTCCACCACAGCCGCGCCGAGGAGGCCCTCGCGGAGTTCGCGGCGGTCACCGGCATACCGGTCGCCTCCACGCAGGCCGGCAAGGGCTCGCTGCGCTGGGACCACCCCCAGGACGTCGGCGGCATCGGCCACACCGGCACGGCGACGGCCGACGAACTCGCCCGCACCGCCGACCTGGTGATCGGCGTCGGCACCCGCTGGACCGACTTCACCACCGCCTCCGGCACCCTCTTCACCGGCGAGGGCGTCCGCTTCCTCAACCTCAACATCGCGCCCTACGACGGCCACAAGCTCGCCGGCCTGCCGCTGATCGCGGACGCCCGCAGCGGCCTCCAGGAGCTGACCGCGGGTCTGGACACGCACGCGTACCGGGTCGCGGCCTCCTACGTCACCGAGTACACCGAGGACAAGGAGCGCTGGGAGCAACGCGTCGACGCCTGCTACGAGGCCGAGGAGCCGGACGTGCGGCCGACGCAGCCGCAGGTCCTCGGCGCGCTCGACGCTCTGGTCGACGAGACGGACGTGATCGTCAACGCGGCCGGCTCCCTCCCCGGCGACCTGCACAAACTGTGGCGGGCGCGCTCGCGGGACCAGTACCACCTGGAGTACGGCTACTCCTGCATGGGCTACGAGATCCCGGCCGCGATCGGCGTGAAGCTGGCCGCGCCCGGCCGGCCGGTGTGGGCGCTGGTCGGCGACGGCACGTATCTGATGATGCCGACGGAGATCGTGACCGCCGTGCAGGAGGGCGTCGCGATCAAGGTCCTGCTGATCCAGAACCACGGGTACGCGTCCATCGGCGGTCTGTCGGAGTCGGTGGGCGGCGAGCGGTTCGGCACCGCGTACCGGTTCCCGTCGGACGACGGCAGGTACACGGGGGCGCCGCTGCCCGTGGATCTCGCCGCCAACGCGGCCAGCCTGGGCATGCGCGTGCTGCGCGCCAAGACCGTCGGTGATCTGCACGCGGCGCTCGCCGAGGCCCGCGCCGCCGACACTCCCACATGTGTCTACGTCGAGACCGAAACGGCCGACACTGTGTCGGGCCCGCCGCCCGCCCAGGCCTGGTGGGATGTACCCGTGGCCGAGACCGCGACCCGACCGTCGGCGGTCAAGGCACGAGAGCTGTACGAACGGCACGTCTCCACCCGACGCCGCCATCTGTGAAGGAGAAACCGGGCATGACGAAGATCGTCAACCACTGGATCGGCGGCAAGACCGTCGAAGGCGCGTCGGGTACGTACGGGCCGGTCACCGACCCGGCGACCGGCGCGGTCACCACGAAGGTCGCGTTCGCGACGGTCGACGAGGTGGACGCCGCGGTCGCCGCCGCGAAGGACGCCTTCGTCACCTGGGGCCAGTCCTCCCTGGCCAGGCGGACCGAGATCCTGTTCCGCTTCCGCGCGCTGCTGGACGCCAACCGGGACGCGATCGCCGAGCTGATCACCGCCGAGCACGGCAAGGTCCACTCCGACGCGCTGGGCGAGGTGGCCCGCGGCCTGGAGATCGTCGACCTGGCCTGCGGCATCAACGTCCAGCTCAAGGGCGAGCTGTCCACCCAGGTCGCCAGCCGCGTCGACGTGGCCTCGATCCGCCAGCCGCTCGGCGTGGTCGCGGGCATCACCCCGTTCAACTTCCCGGCCATGGTGCCGATGTGGATGTTCCCGATCGCCATCGCGACCGGCAACACCTTCGTCCTCAAGCCCTCCGAGAAGGACCCGTCCGCCTCTCTCAAGATCGCCGAGCTGCTGTCGGAGGCCGGCCTGCCCGACGGCGTCTTCAACGTCGTGCACGGCGACAAGGTGGCCGTCGACCGCCTGCTGGAGCACCCGGACGTCAAGGCCGTCTCCTTCGTCGGCTCCACCCCCATCGCCCGCTACATCCACACCACCGCCGCCGCCAACGGCAAGCGCGTGCAGGCCCTGGGCGGCGCCAAGAACCACATGCTGGTGCTGCCCGACGCCGATCTGGACGCGGCCGCCGACGCCGCGGTGAGTGCGGCCTACGGCTCCGCCGGTGAGCGCTGCATGGCGATCTCCGCCGTCGTCGCCGTCGGCGCGGTCGGCGACACCCTGGTGGAGAAGATCCGCGAGCGCGCCGAGAAGATCAAGATCGGTCCCGGCGACGACCCGGCCTCCGAGATGGGCCCGCTCATCACGAAGGTGCACCGCGACAAGGTCGCCTCCTACGTGGACGGTGCCGCCGCCGAGGGCTGCGAGGTGGTCCTGGACGGTTCGGCGTACACCTATGAAGGAGCGGGCTACGAGGACGGCCACTGGATCGGCCTGTCCCTGCTCGACAAGGTCCCCACGTCGGCGAAGGCGTACCAGGACGAGATCTTCGGCCCGGTGCTGTGCGTGCTGCGCGTGGACACCTACGAGGAGGGTGTCGCGCTGATCAACAACTCGCCGTTCGGCAACGGCACCGCGATCTTCACCCGGGACGGCGGCGCCGCCCGCCGCTTCCAGCTGGAGATCGAGGCCGGCATGGTCGGCGTGAACGTGCCCATCCCGGTCCCCGTCGGCTACCACAGCTTCGGCGGCTGGAAGGACTCCCTCTTCGGAGACCACCACATCTACGGCAACGACGGCACGCACTTCTACACCCGCGGCAAGGTCGTCACCACCCGCTGGCCGGACCCCGCCGACGCCCCCGCGGGCGTCGACCTCGGCTTCCCGCGCAACCACTGAGGCCGCACGGTGCCCCGTTTCCGAGGGAGCGGGGCACCGCCGTGTCCGGAGCTCAGCCCTGCTGCTCCTGGGCCTTCTTGACCTGGTCGGTGAGGTCGCCGGTCTGTGCGGCAGGCGGAGCCTTGACCGGGGCCGTGGCGCCGAACTTCTGGAAGTCCATGGTCACCTCGACCGTGCCGATCTGCTCCTCCAATCGGACCGGGAGGTCCTTGGAGTCGACCCAGATGTCCATGGTCAGCGAGTCGGCGCCGCCGGTCACCGAGCGCATGAGGTTGTCACCGGTGTAGGCGTCCTTGAACTTGCCCATGTGCGCCTTGTCGACGACGGCCCGGTAGTGGGTCGTGCTCCGGCCGCCGACGGTCGCCCTGCCCAGGTCCTTGACGTCGTTCGCGTACTTCAGGACGCGCATAGAGGCCACGGGGTTGCCACTCCCGCTGCTGCCGCTGAACGCCTGCGAGCCCTTGTCGCCGAAGATCGCCGAAGAGTCGATCTTCATCCACTCCTTGCCCTTGAGCGGGCCGGAGGGCTGCGGGTCGACGTCGTAGTAGTAGGCGCCGTCCACGAACAGCATCCGGATCTTCGGGCTGTCCTGCAGTCGCTGCATCTGCGCGGCCGCCGTGTCCATCTCGGCGTCGATCGCCAGCCCGTCGCCCCAGGAGTACGTCCCGTCCATGGTGACCGGGGTGCCCGTGCCCAGGTCGGTGCTGATCTTGACCTGGGCGGAGCCGAGTTGCTCGGTGCGGTCGGTCGCCCGCGACAGGACGGCCATGATCTTGTCCGCGTTGTCCACGGCCTTGGCCGCCGTCTTCGCGCCGTCCGCGCCGCACGCGGACACCGCGAGTGTCGCCGCCGCCGTGATCCCCACCCAGGCAGCGGTGTGCTTCAGCTTCATGAGTCCCCACCCATTGCTGTGATTCGGTTGTGAAGTTCTGTGGTCGCTGACTCTAGCGGGACACTCTGACAGGTCCGGATACCGGACGTCCTCACGTTTTTTTGACGCCCGCCCTGCGGTTCCCGTACGGCTCAAGCGCCCGGAACGGTCTGCGCCGAACTGCTGTTTACGCTCTCTTAAGGGCCCTTGTCCTACTGATTTCGTAGCCAGACACCTATTGACGCGTCGGTTTTCGTCGGGGTTCTATGCATCCCACCCAGCCGCCGGAGGCATCCGCACCAGTCGATCGGAACCGCTGCATGACCGACACGCTCCGCCCCGTCGACACCGCCGCTCCCGAGGCAGCGGCCACCGCCGGTCCCGCCACGCTCAAGCGCTCCATCGGAGTCGTCGGCGGCACCCTGCTCACGCTCTCCTGCGTGACCCCCGCCTCCACGCTGTTCGTGGTCGTGCCGGACCTGTTCGGCTCCCTCGGCACCGCCACCGCCCTGACGATCGCGATCGGCTCCCTCCTGTGCATCGCCGTGGCGTTCTGCTACTCGGAGCTGGGCACCCTCATCCCCAGCGCGGGCGGTGAGTACGCGATGGTCTCGACGATGGCCGGACGGCTCGCGGGCTGGCTGGTGTTCGTCCTCTCCCTGCTGGTCGTCATGATCGTGCCGCCGGTGATCGCGATGGGCACCGCGGACTACCTGACGCCGATCGTGCACCTCGATCCGGCGGTCGCCGGTGCCGGCGTAATGCTGCTCGCCACCCTGGCCGGCCTGCTCGACCTGCGCGCCAACGCCTGGATCACCGGCATCTTCCTGGTCCTTGAGGTCATCGCGGCGGCCGTGGTCGCCCTCCTCGGCTTCGCGCACAGCCAGCGGGGCCTGGGCAGTCTGGTGTCGATGAAGGTGGCCGGCACCCACGGCCACACGGACACGGTGACGGCGATGCTGGTGGTCTCGGGCCTCGCGATCGCCCTCTTCGTCACCCAGGGCTTCTCGACCGCCGTCTACCTCTCCGAGGAACTGGAGAACCCGCGCCGCAACGTCGCCCGTACGGTCCTGGTCACCCTCGCCATCTCGACGGTGATCATCCTGGTGCCGGTGGCGGCGATCACCATGGGCGCCTCCGACATCTCCCAGCTGACCGGCGGCGACATCAGTGGCATGGTCACCGCCTGGTCCAACTCCGCGGTCGGCACCTTCGTCAGCCTCTGCGTGGCCCTCGCGATCATCAACGCGGGCATCGTCATGGTCATCCAGAACTCCCGCGTCCTGTTCGCCTCGGCCCGCGACAAGGCCTGGCCCGGCCCGGTCAACACCGTCTTCGCCAAGCTCGGCCGCTTCGGCTCCCCGTGGGTCGCGACCCTCGCCGTCGGCGTCCCCGGCGCCCTCCTGTGCTTCGTGAACCTGGACACGCTCTACGGCGTCACGGGCGTCTCGGTGACCGGCATGTACCTCCTCGTCGCCGTCGCCGCCCTCCTGGCCCGCCGCGGCTCCCACAAGCACAGGCCCGCCTGGCGCATGCCCCTGTGGCCCGCGATGCCGGTCCTCCTGATCGCGGTCCTGGCCTACATCCTCAGTCAGCAGGAGACGAGCTACCTCCTGTGGACGGGCGGCATCACAGCCGTGGCAACCCTCTACTGGGTCCTGTACCTCCGCCCCCGCAGGGACACGAGGTGGCTGGTGTCCATCCCGGAGGACGTCGAAGCCTGAGCTGCAGAGTTCTTGGGGGCGCGAGGAACTGCGCGAGCAACCACGACGAACCCGCAGCCGTCCGACCACGGAACCGCCCGAGCTCGTGGACGTACCACAACCGCGGTACGGCGAAGCAAATCCGTACTCCCGGGGAAGGGGCACCTGTTCACCCCGGAGGCTGCCCCAACTGTCAGAGACCCCCCGTACCGTTGAAGCATGGATCTTCGACCGTCCCGCCTGCGAGGGCTGCTGCGAACCCCCCGGAGGGCACTCGCCGCCGGTGCCGCCGTCGTGGTGCTCGCGGGCGCGGGCACCTGGACGGCCGTCGCCTCGGACGAAAAGCCTGCCGTGCACCGGACCGACCGCCTCATGTCGATGGACGGGGTGAAGATCGACACCTCGTACTTCACACCCCCCTCGACCGGCGGACGCCACCCCGCCGTGCTGCTCGCCCACGGCTTCGGCGGCAGCAAGCAGGACGTGCGTCAGCAGGCGCAGGACCTCGCCAGGGACGGCTACGCGGTCCTGACCTGGTCCGCACGCGGCTTCGGCAGGTCCACCGGCAGGATCGGGCTGAACGACCCGAAGGGAGAGGTCGCCGACGTCTCCCGTCTGATCGACTGGCTGGCGAAACAGCCCCAGGTCCAGCTCGACAAGCCCGGCGACCCGCGCGTGGGCGTGGCCGGCGCCTCGTACGGCGGCGCGATCTCGCTGCTGGCCGCGGGGTACGACCACCGGGTGGACGCCATCGCCCCGGCGATCACGTACTGGAACCTGGCGGACGCCCTGTTCCCGGACGGCGTGTTCAAGAAGCTGTGGGCCGGGATCTTCGTCAACTCCGGCGGCGGGTGCGCGAAGTTCGAGCCCCAGCTGTGCCGCATGTACGAGCGGGTCGCGGAGTCGGGCAAGCCCGACGCGCAGGCGCGCGAGCTGCTGGAAGCCCGCTCCCCGTCCGCCGTCGCCGGCCGCATCAAGGTGCCGACGCTCCTGGTGCAGGGCCAGACCGACTCCCTCTTCCCGCTCGGCCAGGCCGACGCGGCGGCGAAGGCCGTCCGTGCGGGCGGCGCCCCGGTCGACGTCGACTGGATCGCCGGCGGCCACGACGGCGGCGACCTGGAGTCGAGCCGCGTGCAGGCACGCGTGCGTACGTGGTTCGACCGCTACCTCAAGAACGACAAGGGCACGGACACCGGCCCGGCCTTCCGCATCAGCCGCAGCGGCGGCGTCGACTCCACGAGCGGCGCGGCGGTGCTGCGGGGCGCGAGCGCCGACGCGTACCCCGGCCTGGAGAGCGGGCAGCGCCCGCTGCGGCTGCGGGGCACCGAGCAGAGCTTCGCCAACCCGGCCGGCGGCAGCCCGCCCGGCGTCTCCGCACTGCCCGGCCTCGGCGGCTCCGGCGGACTCGCCCAGCTGTCCTCGCTCGGCGTCGGGGTGTCGCTGGACTTCCCCGGCCAGTACGCGCAGTTCGAGTCGGCGCCGCTCACCGGCGGCCTGCGGATCACCGGATCGCCGACGGTCACCGTCCACGTGAAGTCGACGAGCGACGACGCCGTGCTCTTCGGGAAGGTGTACGACGTCTCTCCCGGAGGTGGCACACCCCAGCTGCCCGCGCAGTTGGTGACCCCCGTCCGCGTCGAGGGCGCCAAGGCCGGCAAGGACGTCACGATCACCCTCCCGGCCGTCGACCACCAGGTCGAGCAGGGCCACCGGCTGCGCCTGGTCCTCGCCTCCACCGACCTGGGCTACGCCTCCCCGGTGAACCCGGCGACGTACACCGTCTCCCTGAAGAGCGACCTGAAGGTGCCGACGGCGCCCGGCGTGAGCACGGCGGCCGCCCCGCTGCCGTCCTGGGTGTGGTGGCTCCCGATGGCGGGCGCGGTGATCGCCCTGGCGCTGCTGCTGGCCGGCCGCCGCCGTACGACCGCGGCGCCTCCGGACCCGGCACTCGCCGAAGTCCCGCTCCAGATCACGGACTTGAGCAAGCGGTACGCCCGGTCGGCGGACCGTTACGCGGTGCGGGATCTGTCCTTCCGCGTGGAGAAGGGCCAGGTCCTCGGCCTCCTCGGGCCGAACGGCGCGGGCAAGACCACCACCCTGCGCATGCTGATGGGCCTCATCAAGCCGGACTCCGGCGAGATCCGGGTCTTCGGGCACGGGATCCGCCCCGGTGCTCCGGTCCTGTCGCGGGTCGGCGCGTTCGTGGAGGGCTCGGGCTTCCTGCCGCACCTGTCCGGCCGCGAGAACCTGGAGCTGTACTGGCGGGCGACGGGCCGGCCGCCCGAGGACGCCCATCTGGACGAGGCCCTGGAGATCGCCGGTCTCGGCGACGCGCTCGCCCGCGCGGTGCGCACGTACTCCCAGGGGATGCGCCAGCGCCTCGCGATCGCGCAGGCCATGCTCGGCCTCCCGGACCTGCTCATCCTCGACGAGCCGACCAACGGCCTCGACCCGCCGCAGATCCGCGAGATGCGCGAGGTGCTCATCCGGTACGCGGCGGCCGGCCGCACGGTCATCGTCTCCAGCCACCTCCTGGCGGAGGTCGAGCAGTCCTGCACCCACCTCGTCGTCATGGACCGCGGCCGTCTCGTCCAGGCGGGCCCGGTGTCCGAGATCATCGGCTCCGGCGACACCCTCCTCGTCGGCCTCGCGACCGACATCCCGGACCCGCTGGTCGAGAAGGTGGCGGCGCTGCCGGGCGTCGAGTCGGCGGTACGGACGGCCGGCGGCCTGCTGGTGCGCCTGGCAAGCTCCGGTCCGGCAGCGCCCCCAAGGGGCACGGGGAACGGCGCGACCAGCCACGACCAAGCCGCAGACGAACAACCGCCCCGCACAGGTTCCGCCGAACTCCTCGTGGACCTCGTACGCCTGGAGATCCCCGTCTCCTCCCTCGGCCCCCACCGCCGGCTCGAGGACGCCTTCCTCACCCTGATCGGAGGTTCCGCATGAGCACGCTCGTCGAGCGCACCGGGACCGCCTCCGGGTACAAGGCGGGCCGCACGCTGCCCCTGCGGGTCGAGCTGGTCCGCCAGCTCAAGCGGCGCCGGACGCTGATCATGGGCGGGATCCTCGCGCTGCTGCCGTTCGTGCTGCTGATCGCGTTCGCGATCGGCGGCGACCCGGGCGGCCGCAACGACAGGGTGACGCTGATGGACACGGCCACCGCGTCGGGAGCCAACTTCGCCGCCGTCAACCTCTTCGTCTCCGCGGGCTTCCTGCTCGTCATCCCCGTGGCCCTGTTCTGCGGGGACACCGTCGCCTCGGAGGCCAGCTGGTCCTCCCTGCGCTATCTGCTGGCCGCACCCGTGCCGCGGGCCCGTCTGCTGTGGTCCAAGCTCCTCGTCGCCCTGGGCCTCAGCCTGGCCGCGATGATCCTGCTGCCGGTGGTGGCGCTCGCCGTCGGCACGGCCGCGTACGGCTGGGGCCCGCTCCAGATCCCCACCGGCGGCGCGCTGGACACGGGCACGGCGACGCAGCGCCTGCTGGTGGTCGTGGCGTACATCTTCGTGTCACAACTGGTCACCGCGGGGCTCGCGTTCTGGCTCTCGACGAAGACCGACGCGCCCCTCGGCGCGGTCGGCGGCGCGGTCGGTCTGACGATCGTCGGCAACGTCCTGGACGCCGTCACCGCCCTCGGCCACTGGCGCGACTTCCTGCCCGCGCACTGGCAGTTCGCCTGGGCGGACGCCGTCCAGCCGCATCCCGAGTGGTCCGGCATGATCGAGGGCACGGCGATTTCGATAACGTACGCGCTCGTCCTGTTCGCCCTGGCCTTCCGGGGTTTCGCCCGCAAGGACATCGTGTCCTAGGTCAACGGAGGATCACCCACCGGTCTCGGCGGCCCATGATCGTGGCCCGTTTGAGATCCATCCGCAACGCCCCGTGCCGCACGTCCGGCCCCCTTGCGCCGTCACAGTCACAGACATCGGCGTCAACTCACCAAGGGGGCACGGAAGATGGAGCGGTACCGAACACCCCGGCCGGGCACGCCACACCGCCGCACCGGCCGGCAGCGCACCGGCCGGCGGCGCACCCGCACGCTGCGCACCGCCGTCCTCGCGCTCACGGCGGCGGGTGGCCTGCTGCTCACGGCCTGCAGCGCGGGCGGCGGCTCCGACAGCAGCAGCAAGAGCTCGGACGGCTCGTACCGGCACGGTTTCCCGGCCCCGGCCGCCCCGACGGCCGGTGACCAGAAGGGCGGGGACAGGTTCGCGAGCCCCTCCCCGTCCCCCGGACGCCTCTCCACCTTCGCCCTCGACGTCGACACCGCCTCCTACGAGTACGCCCGCCGCACCCTCGCCCAGGGAGGGCGCCCCGACCCCGCCACCATCCGCCCCGAGGAGTTCGTGAACAGCTTCCGCCAGGACTACGAACGCCCCGACGGCAACGGCTTCTCGGTCACCGTCGACGGCGCCCGTACCGACGAGCGGAACTGGTCCCTCGTCCGGGTCGGCCTGGCCACCCGTCCCGCCGGCGATTCCGGAGAACGCCCGCCCGCCGCCCTCACCTTCGTCATCGACATCTCCGGCTCCATGTCCGAGCCGGGCCGGCTCGACCTCGCCCAGAAGTCCCTCGACACGATGACGAACCGGCTGCGCGACGACGACTCGGTCGCCCTCGTCACCTTCAGCGAGCAGGCCGAGACCGTCCTGCCGATGACCCGCCTCGGCGGCCACCGCGGCGAGATCCGCGACGCGATCGACAGCCTGGAGCCGACGTACTCCACCAATCTCGGCGCGGGCGTCGAGACCGGCTACGCCACGGCCGTGAAGGGCCGCCGCGCGCACGCCACCAACCGCGTGGTCCTGATCTCCGACGCCCTCGCCAACGACGGCGACACCGACCCGGACTCCATCCTCGACCGCATCTCCACGGCCCGCCGCGAGTACGGCATCACCCTCTTCGGGGTCGGTGTCGGCAGCGACTACGGCGACGCCCTCATGGAGCGCCTCGCCGACAAGGGCGACGGCCACACCGTGTACGTGTCGGGGGAGGACGACGCCCGCAAGGTCTTCTGCGACGAACTCCCGCAGAACATCGACCTGACCGCCCGCGACGCCAAGGCCCAGGTCGCCTTCGACCCCGCCACGGTCGCCGACTTCCGCCTGGTCGGCTACGACGACCGCCAGGTCGCGAACGACGACTTCCGCGACGACCGCGTCGACGGCGGCGAGGTCGGCCCCGGCCACACGGTCACCGCTCTCTACGCGGTCCGCACCCGGCCCGGCGCCGAAGGCCACCTCGCCACGGCGACCGTCCGCTGGCTCGACCCCGACACCCGCGCGCCGCACGAGCGGTCCGGCGAGGTGGAGACCACCGGCCTGGGGGACTCCGTCTGGGAGGCGGCCCCCCGCTTCCAGGTGACCGCCGTGGCCGCCTACTTCGCCGACGCCCTGCGCCTGGGCGACGACCGCTGGTCCACCCTCCCCGGCGACCCCGGACTCGGCGAACTCAAAGATCGCGCGGACGGGTTGGCGAAGCGGACCGAGGACCGGGACGTACGCCGCCTCGCGGACGCGATCGGGGAGGCCGGCCGAGGTCAGGGCTAGGACACCAGTTCAGTCGCGAGGCCCCATTGACCTTTTCTTACTTGCGAGTAAGTTGACCCCCCAGTCAGAGCCGACCGGGAGCCTTCATGGGTGTACGCAGGGATCTGAAGAGGGCAAAGCAGCGCACGGACCTGGCGGCCCGCACCAGGGTCGAGGTCACCAGGGACGAGAACGGCGTCGTACGCGAGGCCCGCACGCCGGCCCTCGCGCCCCGCACCACCTCCGGCAGTACCGCCGATCTCCCCTACATCAACGCGGCCGAGGCGCCCGACGCCGTGGTCCTGCGCCGCAGACGGAGCGGCAGCTGGCGGCCGGTGACCGCGGCGGCCTTCGCCCGCGACGTCACGGCCGTGGCCAAGGGGCTGATCGCGGCGGGCCTCGAGCCGGGCGGCCGGGTCGCGGTGATGTCCCGCACCCGCTACGAGTGGACGGTCCTGGACTTCGCGATCTGGGCGGCGGGCGGCCAGACCGTCCCCGTCTACGCCACGTCCTCGGCCGACCAGGTCGAGTGGATCGTCCGCGACTCCGGGGCCCGGCTCGTCGTCGCCGAGACCGCCGAGAACGCGGCCACGGTGGCGACGGGCACGGCCCGCCACGAACACCCGCCCCGCGTCTGGCAGTTGGACGAAAGTGCCCTCGCCGACCTCACGGCGCTCGGCCGCGACCTGCCCGACGAGGAGGTCACCAAGCGCCGTGCCGCACTCACCCCCGACACGACCGCGACCATCTGCTACACCTCCGGCACCACCGGAAAACCCAAGGGCTGCGTCCTCACCCACGCCAATCTGCACGCCGAGGCCGCCAACACGGTCGAGATGCTGCACCCCATCTTCAAGGAGGTCACGGGCCAGGTCGCCTCGACCCTGCTCTTCCTCCCGCTCGCCCACATCCTCGGCCGCACCCTCCAGATCGCGTGCCTGATGGCCCGTATCGAGATCGGCCACTGCCCGAGCATCAAACCCGCCGAACTCAGGCCCGCCCTCAAGGAGTTCCGCCCCACCTTCCTCGTCGGCGTCCCGTACCTCTTCGAAAAGATTCACGACACCGGCCGCGCGACCGCCGAGAAGATCGGCCGCGGTGCCTCCTTCGACCGCGCGGACCGCGTCGGCGTCCGCTTCGGGGAGGCGTACCTGAACAAGTTCCTGGAGACGGGCAAGGGCCCCGGCCCCGGTCTGTACGCCGCCTGGGCCCTGTACGACCTGCTGGTCTACCGCCGCGTCCGCAAGGAGCTCGGCGGCCGCATGCGCTACGCCATCAGCGGCGGCTCCCCCCTCGACCGCAACCTCAACCTGTTCTTCTACGCCGCCGGAATCATCGTCTACGAGGGCTACGGCCTGACCGAGACCAGTGCCGCCGCCACCATCGTCCCGCCCCTCAAGCCCCGCCCCGGCACCGTCGGCGTCCCGGTCCCCGGCACCGCGGTGCGCATCGCCGAGGACGGCGAGGTGCTCATCAAGGGCGGCGTCGTCTTCGGCGCGTACTGGAACAACCCGGCCGCCACCGACGCGGTGCTCCAGGACGAGTGGTTCGCCACCGGCGACCTCGGCGCCCTCGACGAGGACGGCTACCTCACCATCACCGGCCGCAAGAAGGACATCCTCGTCACCTCCGGCGGCAAGAACGTCTCCCCGGCCGTCCTGGAGGACCGGCTGCGCAGCCGCCCGCCGGTCGGCCAGTGCATCGTCGTGGGCGACAACCGTCCCTTCGTCGCCGCCGTCATCACCCTCGAACCGGAGGCCGTGGAGCACTGGCTGACGGTCCGTAAGCTGCCCGCGGACACCCCGATGTCCGAGGTGGTGCGGGACGCGCGCATGCGCGCCGACGTCCAGAAGGCCGTGGACTACGCCAACGAGGCCGTCTCCCGGGCCGAGTCGATCCGCGCGTTCACCCTGGTCGAGGGTGAATTCACGGAGGACAACGGTCTGCTCACGCCGTCGCTGAAGGTCAAGCGCCATGCGGTCACGGGGGCGTACGCCGAGGAGATAGAGGCGCTGTACGCCCGCTGACGTCACAGCTCCGGTCACTCGCGCGGGTGACTCATGCCCAGCCGACCACTCAAGTGGGGCAATAAAGTGATATATGACTAAGTGTCACTGAACGTAGGATCTGCGGCGAAGGAGGACGAATGATCCCTCGCCGCCGGTCCGCCCTCGTACGGCTGGCACTCGCCACCGCCGGAGTGCTCACGCTGGCCTCGCTCGTCTGGGGCCCGGTGTCCGCGCCCGACGACGACCAGAACCCCGACCCGCCGCCGGTGGTGCCCACCGCGCCGGGTCCCACCCCCGCCCCGCCCGAGGCGCCCTTCCCCGCGGGCGCGGACAGCGAGCGGCCCGCGTTCGGCGCCTTTCTCGACTCCGAGGCCGTGGGACTGGCGCGGATGCGGAAGTTCAGCAGCTGGCTCGGCGGCACCGAACTGCGCGTCGGGCATACGTATCTGCCGGGCGACGTGTGGAGCAACATCGAGGGCGGCAGCGGCTTCCTCGACAGCTGGGCCCGGTGGCGGCAGGCCAAGCCCGACCGGATGCTCGTGCTCAACGTCCCGCTGATGGAGCACAACGAGGCGGAGGTCTCCGACACGGCCGTCAGGCGTCTGCTCCGGCGTGCCGCGGCCGGCGCCTACGACGAGCACTTCCGGGTCCTGGCGCAGCGGCTGGTCGACCTGGGTGCGACGGACACCGTCCTCGTCCTCGGCTGGGAGATGAACGGCACGACGTACACGCACCGTTGCGGCCCCGACCCCGAGGACTGGAAGGAGTACTGGCGACGCATCGTCACCGTCATGCGCTCGGTGCCGGGCCAGAAGTTCAGGTTCGACTTCGCCCCCAGCCGCGGCCGGGACGCGATCCCGTGGCCGGAGTGCTACCCCGGTGACGACGTCGTCGACATCGTCGGCATGGACTCCTACGACCAGCCCCACGGGATGTCCTTCGACGAGCAGATCTCCGAGCCCTACGGTCTCCAGTTCCACGTGGACTTCGCGCGCGAGCACCACAAGCCGTTCTCGTACCCGGAGTGGGGCCTGTTCCGCAACGGCGACGACAGCATGTACATGCTGCGGATGCTGGCCTGGATGGACGAGCAGAAGCCGCTGTACAACACCCTCACCGACTACTGCCCGCACGGCGTCTGGCAGTGCGGCGGCAACCCCCGGGCCTCCGCCCTGTACCGCGCGTCGCTGTCCAGCGCCCCCGTGCCCAGGCCGGCACCGGGGCCGTCCTTCCCCGCCCCGCCCGCGCTGCCCGTGCCCGCGCCGCCCGCACCGCCCACGCGACCCGCGGTGACGCCTCCGACGCCGACACCGGTGCCGCGACCGACACCCGTGCCGACGCCGGCTGCGACGCCACCGTCCCCGGCCGCCGGCCGGCCCCCGAGATGAGCGCTACCCGTGCGCCTGGAGCTCGGGCTTCCTGCGCAGGACCTTCTTGGCCGCACGCCGGGCCGTGGCGTGCGAGACGGAGGCCGCGAGCAGCGGCGCGGCGAGCGGACCGGCCATCAGGAGGCGCTCGTTGTGGACCGTCTCGGGACACCAGCGGTACTTGTACGGCTCGTCACCGCGCAGCAGGCTCAGCACCCGGCCCTCGCCGCCGCAGGCGAGCTCGCTGGACGCGCGCAGCAGCATCGTCGCCACGTCCAGCTTGCTGTCCCGCAGCCGCGGGTGGAAGCCGTACAGATACTCGCCGGTCAACCCCCCTGACAGCAGATGCAGGTCGACCGCGACCACCGAGCCCTCCAGCAGGAACTCGGTCACCGCGGCCTGCCCCGACCGGGCCATCGGGACCACCGAGCGGGTCAGGTGCTCCATGAACCGCGGCCGGGTGTGCTCCGGTGTGACCTTCTTGCCCTCCCACTGGAGCCGGTGCAGCTCGATCAGCCGCCGCACCGCGTTCTCCGTCTCGTCGTGGCCCACCACACGCCACTCGACGCCGAGCCGGCCGAGCCGGTTCACCTTGTTGCGGATGCGCTGGGCGCGCGTCGTCGGCAGCCGCTTGATCAGGTCGCTCATGGGCAGGGCGGGCAGCTCCAGGCACGTCGAGTCGCGCAGGCGGCAGCGCGGACCGCGCCAGTGCCGGTAGACCTGTTCCACCGCGCTGCCCGGCCGGACGTCGCGGAAGTCGACCAGCGCGGTGCGGGCCGCGCCGGCCAGGGCGTCCGCCAGCGCCTGACCGCCCTCCTCGGCGTCCGCCTCGTCGAGCAGCACGTCGCGGAAGTCGGAGATGGCGCCGCCGATCGGCACCAGCCGGGGCACGGGGCGCCACTCGATCGTCAGCGGTGCGGCGCCCACGAGCCGGCCGTCCCGCCGGACCAGGAAGAGCCGCAGCCCGCCGGGTGTGCCGTACGACAGCCACCAGGAGTGCAGCCAGGCGTGGGTCTGGAACGGCGTCGCCGACGGGCAGGACGCGTGCAACCGTCCCCACTCCTCGGCCAGCGCGGCGAACTCCGCCTCATCCGTGCACAGTTCGACCGACAGCGCGCGGCCGGCCGCGGTCACCCGAGCTTCCCGTGGGCGTCCACGGCGTGGGTCGGGGCGGGCACCGTCGCCTGCTCCCGGACGGCGTCCGCGGACCGCCGCGGCCGCGCCAGCAGCGCGAGGCCGCCGAGCAGACCTCCGGCGCTCGCGCCCACCAGTCCGGTCAGTTTCCAGGACGGCGACGAAGGCTCGGTGGGCTTCAGGGCAGGGGAGAGCCGCTCCAGGCGGATGCCGGTGGCCTTCTGGGTGTGTCCCGCCTGCGTGACGAGCGCGCCGGACACTGCGTTGGCGATGGCGGCGGCCTGCGCGGGGCTCGATCCGGTCGCCGAGACCGAGACCATCGGCGCGTCCGGCGAGGACGCGACCTGCACGCTGTCGCGCAGCGCCGCGGCCGGCACGCCCGCCGCCCCCTGCGCGTCCCCGAGCGCCGCGAGCTGCGGGGCCACCCGGCCGTACGCCTGCGCGAAGCCGAGCGCGTCGGCGCAGTCGACGTCCGACCGGCCGGCCGCCACCGCGACGACGGAACTCGTCGCCGTGTACTGCGGCGGCTTCGCCAGCCCGTACGCGCCGCCGGCCACGGCGCCGAGCAGCGCGCCGGCCGGCAGCGCCCACCACGCGGGCAGCCGCCTCGCGCGAGTGCGCGCACGGCGCGGCAGCCGGGCGGGCTGAACGGGGTTGTCGGTCATGAGGAACTCACTTCCAGGGTCGAGCCGTACAGAGCGGCCGTGTACACATCCATCAACTGCCGGGCGCTGCACGCGATGTCGTAGCGGCGCACGGCGTCCGGCGCGGTGCGCCCGCCGGGGCCCGCCGCGCGCAGCCGCTGCAGTTCCCGCGCGTACGCGCCGGATGCGCCGGTGACCCGCCGGGCCTCCGGCACCGCGTCCGGCGGCAGGTCCTCCACGGCGGGGCAGCTCGCGTACAACACGGGCAGCCCGGCCGCCAGCGCCTCCACCACGGCCAGCCCGAAGGCCTCCTCGGCCGACGGCGAGGCGAGCACGTCCATCGCGGACAGCAGCGCCACGACGCCGGGCGCGTCGTCGCCGGGGCCCGGCAGATACGGCCGCTCACCGGCCAGCACCAGCCGGTCTGCGACCCCGAGCCCCCGGGCGAGGCGCCGCAGCGCCTCCTCTTCGGGACCGCCGCCGACCAGCAGCAGCCGTACGTCACCGGGCAGCCGGGCCAGCGCGCGCACGAGCAGGTCGAAGCGTTTGCCCGGGGCGAGCCGCCCCACCCCGCCGATGACGTACGCGTCCTCGGGCAGCCCGTGGAACGCCCGAGCCTCCTTGCGCCGGACCTCGTCGAAGGTGAACCGGGAGGCGTCGATGCCGTTCGGGATGACGTGGAGGCGCGACGCCGGTACGCCCCACTGCCGCAGCCGCTCGGCCACCGCCGGGGAGACGGCGACCGTGGCACGGCCGAGCCGCTCACCGGCCAGGTACAGCGCCCGCACGCCCGCGGTCAGCGGCCGGCCCTCCAGCCGGGTGTCGCCGATCGAGTGCTCGGTGGCGACGACGGCCCGAACTCCCGCGAGGCGCGCGGCGATCCGGCCGTAGAGGCAGGCCCGGTACAGGTGGGTGTGGACGACGTCGTAGCCGCCGGCGCGGATCAGCCGGGTGAGGCGGGGGAGCGCGCCGAGGTCGCGGTTGCCGCCCATCCCGAGGTGGGTGACGCGGACACCGTCGGCCGCCAGGCCCGCGGCGACCGGGCCGGGGTTGGTCAGCGCCACCACGTCGCACTGCGCGGGAAGATGCCGGAGCAGCAGCCGCAGTTGCTGCTCCGCACCCCCCACACCGAGACCGGTGATGACGTGCAGCGCCCTCACACGGCCCCCACGGCGCGGCCGAAGCGCCGGGCCAGGCGCCGCTTCAGCTCCAGCCGGGGCGCGGTGTCGGCCCGCCCGAGGTGGATGCGCGGCAGCGCGAAGTCGCCGCAGCACTCCGGGCCGGGGGAGATCGCGCAGGCGTAGCGGTAACCGGCCCGGCGCACCGCGGCCGCGACGCGCTCGTCCATGTAGCCGTACGGGTAGCAGAAGCCCTCGACGTCCCGCCCGATGATCCCGGCGAGCAGCCGGCGGCTGTCGTCGATCTCGGAGTGCAGCACCTCGTCCGAGGCCTTGGTCAGGTCGAGGTGGGTCAGGCCGTGCGAGGCGACCTCCATCCCCGCCGCCACGACCCGGCGGATGCCGCCCGTGTCGAGCAGCGGCTTGCGCGGTCCGTGCGGCTCCCAGCCGTTCTCGCCGCCGAGCCGCCCGGGCAGCACGAACACGGTCGCCGTGCAGCCCCAGCGGTGCAGCACGGGCAGCGCGGTGCTCGCGAAGTCGGCGAACCCGTCGTCGAAGGTGAGCCCGACCAGGCCGCGCTCCGCGCCGCGGGCGCGTGCCGCGAGCAGCTCCCGCATGCTCACGCCGCGCAGACCGCGGCCGGTCATCCAGGCGAGCTGGCGGCCGAGGCGTTCGGGGGTGACGGTGACGTTGTACGGGTCGTCCGGGCAGTCCGAGACGGAGTGATACATGGCCACCCAGGCGGCCGGTCCTCTCCGGCCGAGGTCTCGCGCGGGCGGCCGTGGGTCGGGTCCAGCCGTGGGCGATGCGGAGGAAACGTCAGCGACCATGGCCCACCTTTCGTGTGACGGGGCTACGGAGGTACTGCGCGACAGGAAGCAGGAGGGACCGGGCGCCGGCGGCGTCGAGAAGCCAGGCCAGCGACAGGAAGACGGTGGTCACGCAGGTGCAGCAGACGGCGACGGCGGCCGCCGGGGAGGTGAACAGCCCGGAGCAGAACAGGCCCGCCCCGGTGGCGCACACCGCCGCGAACAGCGGCCGGGCCAGCTCGGCCAGCAACCGGCGCACGCGCACGGGCACGCTGCCCGGGCCCAGGCCGTGCAGCAGGAGCAGCGCGGTGGCGGTGATGCCGGTCGCGTTGGCCGCGGCGATGCCGCACGCACCCCAGGGCCCGACGGCCCAGGCGCCGACGGCGACGGTGGCCAGCGCGCCCACGCCCATCGCGCCCAGCGGGAACCAGGTGGTGCGGCCGGCCGCGAAGTACGACCGCACGAACGCCCCCACCAGCGTCTGCCCGAGCAGCCCGGTCGCGTACACCCGCATCACGGACGCGGTCGCGGCGGTGTCCTGCGCGGTGAACGCGCCTCGCTGGAAAAGGAGTTGGACGATCTGCGGTGCGCAGGCCAGCACCACCGCGGCGCCGAGCAGGACCAGAGAACCCATCAGCACCAGGTCCCGCTCGACACGGTCCCGGGCCCGCCGGGTGTCGCCCTCGGCGATCGCCTGCGCCACCACCGGGAAGGTGACGACGCACACCATGCTCGACAGCGACATCGGCAACTGGGCCACCTTCTGCGCGTAGTTGAGGTGCGAGATGGCGCCCGCGGGCAGCCCGGAGGCGAGATAGCGCTCGATCAGCACCTGCGACTGCCGGCACAGGGCGAACAGCAGCACCGCGCAGACCAGGCCGGGCGCGAGCGGCCGGCCACCGTCCCCGTCGTAGGCGAGGGCCCGGCGCCGGGGCCTGCGGGCGAGCCGCCGGGCCAGGGACGGCGCCTGTACGGCCACCATGAGGCACCCGCCGAGGGCGACGCCGAGCGCCGCGGACCGCACGCCCCAGCGCGCACCGAGGACGAACATCGAGGTGATGATCGCGATGTTGTACGCGATGTAGATCGCGCCGGGCGCTAGATACGCACGGTGGGCGCGCAGCGCCGCGCTGCAGTACCCGGCGAGACCGAAGCTCAGTACGCAGGTCGCGGTCAGCCGGGTGCAGGCGACGGCGAGCGACGCGTCGCGCAGACCGGGCGCGAGGACGGACACCACCAGCGGCGCCCCGGCCACCAGCGCGGCGGCCGTGGCGGCGAAGGCCAGGCACAGCCGGGGCAGGGAGGCCGCGACCAGGGCGCGCACGGGGTCCGGCGTGCCCCTCCCGCGCGCCCGCAGCGCCAGCGCCGCGCTGAACGCGGGCACCAGCACGAACGACAGGCCGTCCTCGATCAGCAGGGTCGCCGCCAGTTCGGGCACCGTCCAGGCGACCAGGAACGCGTCGGTCTCCGCACCGGCACCGAAGAGGTGCGCGAGCGACTGGTCCCGGCCGAGCCCGAGGACCGCCCCGGCGATGGAGAGCGCGGCGCTGAGCAGGGTCGCCCGGGCGAGGAAGCGGCGCGAGGGCGCGCCGTCCGCCGCGCGGGCGGCAGCCGGGCCGGGGCCACCGCCCGCCGGGAGCGGGCCGTACGTACCGGTGGTCCGGTCCGGTGCGCCCGCCGTCCTCGCGGCTCCGGGCCTCACAGGGCGCCCGATTCCGCGGCCGGATCCGTCGCCGGCGCGCCCGCCAGCGCCCACCAGGCGACGAAGCCGAAGCAGACGGCCGTCATCGTGGTGGAGGGGCCGCCGATGTCGGCGTAGAGGAAGTTGACGAGCTGCCACAGCAGCAGGCCCGAGCCCGCGAGGGCGCAGTCCAGGGCGCGCCCCGCGCGCCGCAGCCGGCGCAGCGAGCAGACCAGGAGAGCCAGCCAGCTGCCGGCCACGGTGAGCAGGCCCAGCAGGCCCTGCTCGCTCAGCAGCAGCATGTACATGTTGTGCGGAGAGAGCAGGGGCTGGCGCTTGTAGGCCTGGCCGGCGCCCTCGGTGTCGCTGCCCGACGACAGCGCGAGCGAGGCGTGGGCGTCCCGGTAGGCGGGGAAGGCCTTCAGGCCCACTCCGGTCACCGGGTGCTCGCGCCACATGTCGGTGGCCGCCGCCCACATGGTGTACCGGTCGACGACCGACTGGTCCGGCGCGTCGGTGACCTGGGTGATGCTGGTCAGCCGCTCCTGAAGCGCCGCGGCGCCCACGCCGAACCCGCCCACGAGCACCACCGCGGCCGCGGCCGCCACCGCGAGCACCGCCAGCGCCCGCCGCACCCCGGCCAGCAGCAGCTGCGTCCCGCAGGCCACGGCCGTGGCGATCCAGGCGCCCCGGCTGAAGGACAGCGCGAGCGGCACGAGCAGCGCCAGCGCGCATCCCGCGGCCACGATCCGCTGCCGCCGCGCGGGCGCCCCGAGCGCGAGCGCGGTCAGGGCCACCACTCCGCAGGCCACCACGCTCGCCATCCCCATCACGTCGGACGGCCCGAAGGTGCCCACCGCCCGGATGTCGGCGCCCTGGTAGGAGGCGCCGGTCCCGGTGAGGTACTGGTGCACCCCGACCGCCCCCTGCCACAGCGCGAGCCCGGCCAGCGACCACAGCACCAGCCGCGCGTCGCGCCGGTCGCGCACCAGCAGCAAGACCGCGAGCGGGACGAGCACGAACACCTGGAGATAGCGGGCCAGTCCCGTGATCCCGTCGCCGGGCGTCACCGCCCCGGTCGCGGCAACCGCGATGCCCACCACGGGCAGCCCGAGCACCACCGCGGCGGTCCGGCTCAGCGGACGCCGTGCCTCCCGCACGGTTCGCACGGCGGCCCAGAGCACGGCCAGTCCGCAGGCCGCGTCGGCGGGCGAGGCACCGCTGTCGGACGCGGACGGCAGCCCCATCAGGGCGATCACCGCCACGACGGGCAGCACGGGAGCGACCCGGCCGAGCGCCGCCGGCGACGGCACGAACGGGACGGAGGCCGCCGGGGGAGAGCTCACCCGCGCTCAGCTCCCCGTCGGCCGCACGAACAGCACCGCCGTGCGCACCAGGATGCAGATGTCCTGCCACAGCGACCAGTTGTCGATGTAGGCGTTGTCGAAGCGGCACCGGTCCTCGATCGAGGTGTCGCCGCGCAGCCCGTGGATCTGGGCGAGCCCGGTGATCCCGGTCCGCATCCGGTGCCGCTCCCGGTAGCCCGGATGGGTCTGGCTGAACACGGCGACGAAGTAAGGCCGTTCGGGCCTCGGCCCGACCAGGCTCATGTCGCCGCGGCACACGTTCCACAGCTGCGGCAGCTCGTCCAGCGAGGTGCGGCGCAGGAACTGGCAGAAGCGGCTCATCTCCTGCTCGTTCGCCACGCTCCAGCGGGTCGCCGCCTCGTGCGCGCTGGCGGGCCGGTGGGTGCGGAACTTCAGCAGGGTGAACGGCCGCCCGTCCTTGCCGATCCGTTCCTGCCGGAAGACCACGCCGGGCCCGTCCATGACCCGCAGCACGACCGCGCACACCAGCAGCACCGGGCAGACGAGCAGCAGCAGCGAGCCCGACAGCACCAGGTCCAGCACCCGCTTGCCCAGGCCACCGCGCCTCGGTCCGCCCGCCGGCCACAGCAGCCTTCGCGAGAAGCCCGCCAGCTGCCCGGCACTCTCCCGCCGCCCGCCGAAGCCGTACGACGGCGAACCGGCGTCCAGCTCCCACAGCGCGCAGCCGTACGCGGCCAGATCCCGCAGCAGAGCGGTCCGTTCCACCCGGGTGGCGGGCCCCACGACCAGCACCGTCTCCACACCGTTCTGGATGACCGCGCGGTGCGTCTCCTGGTCCGTGGTGAGCACCGGCAGCTTGGGTCCCTCGCCCGAGTCGGTGAGGACGTCGAGAGGGTTGGCGACCAGGCCCACCGGCCTTACGCCGCAGCCCGGTTGGCGCAGCAGCGCCGCCGCGACCGGCCGGGCCGCCGCGACCGGTCCGACGACCAGTGCGGGCTCGGGCCGGCGCCGCGCGGCCCGGCGTCCGAGCGCCGCGCGGCCCGCGCAGGCCGTCGCGCAGTGCACGGCGAACGCGCCGGCCAGCACGGTCAGCGGCAGCGGCCGCAGCGGGGACAACGCCGCCACCGCCGTCCAGCCGACGGCGATCCGCCCGCAGACGGCGGGCAGTTCGTCGAGCACACCGCGCACGAAGGCGGTGTCGTACAGACGGGCGCGCCGGTTCAGCGTCATCACGCCGAGCGCCAGCAGGGCGATGACCAAGGGGTACGCGAGGGCCCCGGGCACGACGAGCGCCCCCAGCAGCGCGGCGGCGGAGTCGACGAGGGGCAAGAAGATCCGGGAGGCACGCCGCGGACGGCGGCGGCTGCGTCCGGCTGGCAGTCGGCGTCCGGCCACGGGGCCGCGCGGCGCGAGGACGGAGACAGCGCGCGCTGCCGCCCGCGGATGCTGCCCCGCAGGAGGGGGAACGGTACTTTCCGCAGTCATCAGGTGATGCACTTCCTGCTCTAGTTGGATACGACGGCCGGCGTGACGACGACGCCGGGCAAGGCGCGGTACACGTCGATCACGGCGTCCGTCGCGTGTCGTAGATCGTGAGCGGCGAGCACGTGCCGGCGGCCCTGTGCGCCCAGCGCCGCGCGCAGCGGCTCGTCCCGCAACAGCGCCGTCGTCGCCCGCGCCAGCGCGCCGGGGTCCTCCGGCTGCACCAGGCAGTGCTGCACGAACTCCGGCGGAAGGCTCTCGCGCGCTCCGTCGACGTCCGTGACGACGACCGGCCGGGCGCAGGCCATGGCCTCCAGCGGGGCGAGGGCCATGCCCTCCCAGCGGGACGGCAGCACCACGACGTCGGCGGCGCGGTACCAGGGGGCGGCGTCGGCCGCGGCACCGGCGAAGGTCACCGAAGCGGGCGCGGAAGCGCGCAGGCGGTCCGCGTCGGGACCGTCGCCGACCAGCACCAACCGCGCGCCGGGCAGCCGCCGCACCACCTCGGGCCAGGCCCGAAGCAGCACGTCCTGCCCCTTCTGACGGCACAGCCGGCCCACGCACACGACGAGCGGCCCCGTCCCGGACCCGGCGCGGTCACCCTCCGGACGGAACCTGAGGGTGTCGACCCCGTTGGGGACCACCTCCCAGGCCGCGCCGATCCCGCACCGCTCCCCGGTGCGCCGCTCGGCCTCGCTCACGCACAGCACGCGCGTCGCCCATCGTGCCCCCCACCGCTCCCAGCTCAGCGCCACACGCGCGACGACACCGCCCGCGGCCTCGAACGACCAGGCGTGCGGCTGGAAGACGGTGGGGATACGGCCGCGTACGGCGAGCCGGGCCGCGAGCCCCGCCTTGGCGCTGTGCGCGTGCACCAGATGCGGCCGCACCGCGCGCAGGATCCCCGTCAACTGCCGTACCTCACCGGGCAGCCGGTGCCCCGGCGAGCGGGTCGCGTCCCAGCGCAGCACCGTGCAGCTCTGTGCGCGCAGCGCGTCCGACAGCGTGCCACCCACCGGACAGGCGACGGTCACCCGCAGCCCCGCGGCGAGCTGAGCCGCCACCAGGTCCGTCACGACCCGTGCGACTCCGCCCTCGACGGGCTGGGCGACATGCAGGACGTGAGGGACGCGTGGGGAATTACTCATGAGCGACGCTGCCCTTCCGAACAAAAGAGTCCGAGCCGGGGGCCAAGACGTGCGGCTCGTGTTCTTGATATAAAATCCCGCACTCGTTCGAGAGCGTGCGTTCCGTTGTTCAACCGGCATCGCTGAAATCACGAGGTGAGCCACTCTAGCCGCTCAACCCTATTTATCCGCGAACCCGCCAACTGTGTCGGAATGGTGGCGTTTCCATGGGCTATTTGTCATCTTCGGCCACCCGTTTGGAGCAGCGTCCGCCGCAGGTCCGTTCGTATGAGTTCCTCGAACTGCAGGCGACAGGGTTTCCAGGACGTCCGCCCCTCGTTAGGCGGGGGGAAGTAGGGCTTACAAAAGAAAGGCACACGATGAAGACTCTGAAGGCTGCCGCCGTCGTCGCAGGCTCCCTTGCCGTGGCCGGCGTAGCCGTGCCGGCTGTCGCGCTGGACATGCCGGCGCAGGGCCTGGTGGACAGCGGAAAGAGCGTCGCGAGCGGCGTCCCCGCGGCAGCCAAGGTGTCGACGAACTACGTGGGCAAGGACGTCGAGCAGGTGGCGCAGAACGTGAAGGACGGCGTGAAGTCCAGCGTGAAGGGTGCAGGAGTGAAGACCCCCGTCGTCGGCGGCGCCCTGCCGCAGCCCGCTCTGCCGGGTTCCGTCGACGGGCAGCTGCTCGGCGGCCTTCCGCTCGGCAAGTAGCCGACAGGGGGCGGTACTTCCCGCCCTCGGGTTCGACGATCAGGGCCGGCTCCATTTCCGGGAGCCGGCCCTTCGGTATTTCCCGGGGGAGCGCGATCTCAGTGCGCTGGGCCAAACGAAGGACAGGGAGTGACCGCCGGCAGCACGGTTCCGTTGGTCTTGTTGGAACAGCCCGGCGTGGACCGCATTGCGGAGCGCCGGCAGGAATGTCGTGGCGGACGGGCGCCTTTCCTCCTTGTTGGCCGCCCCTTCCGAGCGACGAACCTGCCGGACTTCGCCGGCCGCCTCCTGACCGCGGGGCCTGTCAGCGTCATACTCAGCAGACGCAGACAGGCCCCGCGGCCTTTTTCCGTCCGTGCGACCAGGGCACGGAAAAGCCGATGGCGGCCCACCGGAGAGTTCCGGCGGACCGCCATCGGGCGAAAGGCAGATCAGAGAATCAGGCCACCCACGTACGGGGCGTTCTGCGACTGGTCGACCTTGGCGGTGTTGCACGCGGCGTAGTGCGAGTTCGGGGCCAGGATGACACCCAGAACGGCACCGTTGGACCACGGAGCGATGCAACGACCATCGACAACCGTGCCGTTGACGACGGCAACGCCCTGCTGGGGAGCGTTCACGACGACCGGCGACGACGAGAAGCCGTTGCCACCGGTGACGTCGGTGTTGTTGTCGCTGGCCGCGGCAGCCCCACCGGTCGCGAGGACGATGCCGGCGGCGAGGGCGGAAATGGCCGTAACCTTGTTACGCATAAGATGCGCCTTTCGGTGGGCAGTTGGGGATTTCCGTGTTCCGAATGGCTCGGAACAGGTCAGAGGAGCAGGCCGCCCTTGTAGGCGGCGTTCTGCGACTGGTCGATGTCCGCCGTGTTGCAGGCGGCGTAGTGCGAGTTCGTGGCGAGGACGCCGCCGAGGACGGCTCCGTTGGACCACGGCGCTACGCAACGCAGGTCGGCAACCGTGCCGTTGACGACGGCGACACCCTGCTGGGGGGCGTTCACGACGACCGGGGACGACGAGAAGCCGCCACCACCCTTGACGGTGGTGCAGTTGTCGGCCGCGGCGGTGCCTGCCGCAGCGAGGACGACGCCCGCGGCGAGGGCGGAAATGGCCGTAACCTTGTTACGCATGAGTTGCGCCTTTCAGGGCTGAATGTGGGTGTTGCACCTGATCCGATGTGCTCGGGCAGGGGTCAGAGGAGCAGGCCACCCGCGTACGGGGCGTTCTGCGACTGGTCGATCTGGTCCGTGTTGCACGCGGCGTAGTGCGAGTTCGGGGCGATGACGCCCGCGAGAACCGCTCCGTTGGACCACGGCGCGATGCAACGGCCGTCGACGACCGTGCCGTTGACGATGAGAACACCCTGCTGCGGGGCGTTCACGACGACCGGGGACGACGAGAAACCGCCACCACCCTTGATTTCGGTGTTGTTGTCGTGAGCCGAAGCAACGCCGACGCTGCTGACCACAGCGCCGAGGGTGAGGGCAGTGATGACCGCGAACTTCCTGGGCAACTCAGTTCCTTCCTCAATTCACGGTTGCGCACGCTTGCATACCAGGAAACCTTGATATGCGCGCATAAGTCACGGGAAGAGCGGCTAAACAGGGCTGATTCCATCGGATGGCGCAATGTAAGGCGCCCCGGAGGTGTCAACGAGGAATGCAGAGGGAATCCTTGCGGCCCATATGAACGACAATCCGAATGGCGAGCGCGGCGGCCGACGGGGAAAGGGCCGTGGCGCTCCGGGCCGGGACGAACTGCGCGCGGGGTCGTACGAACCGGAGGCCGACGCGTCTCCGGCCCACCGGAAGGGAGAGGGCCGGTGGGCCGGAGAGATGCTGCGTGGGATCCGGGGTTTCGGTCCGCCGGGTCCTGGGCGCGGTGTCGGTCTTGGGTCACGGCCGCGAAAGCGTCGTGAAGCCGTGAGGGCTTTCGCCGGTGCTGCCGACTCCTACGGTCTGCGTGGTGTCACTTGCCGAGCAGGCTGCCGAGGCCGGCGGCCGTCGGTGCCTGCAGCGGGTGGACCTGGACGGAACCCCGGCCGGCCGGGTTGTGCACGGGGATGGTGGGCTTCTTGGCGGCGTTCGGGTCCATGCCGTCCAGGTAGACGCCGGAGGCGCCGCCCGACGGCTTCTCGTCGAACGCGCTGCCGTTGGTGATCTTGCCGTCGCGGGCGATGCGCGTGACGACGTCGGCGGCAGGAACGACCGCCGGAGTGACCTTGGTCGGCGACATGACACCGAGCAGACCGGCCGAGGGGGCGGGCGCGGCGGCGGCCGATGCCGCGGCGGCGGAGCCACCCACGAGCCCCGCGCCGATGGCCAATGCAGCAGTGGTGAAAACTGCCTTCTTCATGATTCACCTCGGTTGAAAGTTACCTCTGATCCGACGGCTGGAGAACATAGCAGTGGATGCGCTGCGCAAATCGACGCGTTACTCCATACGCATGAAATTCGGAGGAGTGAGAATGCTTTCCGGCGGCGCCTTGCCGAGGGATTCACATCGTCGGTGAATCGATTGATCGTATGGTGCGCCGGATGTCGGCCGGACGGGTAGTCCGGAGGGGGAATTCCAGCGGGGTCTCCGGTACTTCGGCGGGGCCGGCCGCCGAACGGCCCTACCCTCGCGGCCATGACCGCCGACAGCAGCAAATACACGCCGGCCGCGTCCTCCGCAGGAGCCGCCGGGTTCACCGGATCGGCCCTCGGGAAGTCGCTCGTCTGGTCGGAGGAGTTCGACATCCCGATCGCCTGGGGCGCGAGGTGGGTCGGCGACAGGACCAGCGCCTATCGCTACGCGAACCACAACCCGGACGACAACAAGCTCGACTGGCTCGACCCGGGCTGCGTGAAGGTGTCGGGCAGCGTGGCCACCTTCACCGCCACCCCGGCCCACCACACCCTCGAGAACGGCCGGCAGGCCTGGCGCACCGGCCTGCTCACCACCGAGTACTCCGACGAGGGCTTCCAGGTGCGTACCGGCGACTACGCGGAGGTCCGCGTCAGGCTGCCGCACCGGGCGGGCGCCTGGCCGGCGCTGTGGACCTGGAAGGACGGCGGGAACGAGGTCGACACCTTCGAGTACCACCCGGACAACCCGCATCTGCTGGAGCTGTCCAACCACGTCAACGACGCCTGCACGTACTACACCGACGCCGACGCGGTCGTCCCGGACCGGTGGGTGACCCTCGGCAGTCACTACGGCGCGCGTTCCGTCGACTGGTACGTGGGCGGCGAGCGGGTCTTCCGGGACGGCACCGGAGTGGGCCACGGCTGGTCGGCGTACCTGATCCTGAACCTCTCGCTGTGCGCGGGCGATTACCACCCGGCTCCCTCCGGCACGGGGCCGGTCACCTTCGCCGTGGACCATCTGCGCGTGTACCGCTGAGGGGTTCGGCCGACGGCCGTCCCTCCAACGGGGCGTCAGCGGTTGCAGGCCGCGACGGGCGATCTCACCGTGGGTTCAAGATCCGACGCATTCGAAAGGAACACCCATGCGTGGTCTGTCCGCACGGCGTATCGCGGCCACCGCCGTCTGCGCCACCCTTCTGGTCGGCATCACCGGCCCGGCCGCCGTCGCGGCCGACACGGTCCGGGAAAGCACCCATGCCGCGTCCCGAGGGGCCCCCGTCCCGGGCGCGGACGCGCTGCTCGCCCAGGTCAAGAGCCTCGGCGATCTGGGCAGTGTGCTCACCCCGGTCTCCGCTCTGCTCAACGCGGTACTGAAGGCCGACAACGGCCAGCTCTCCGCCGACGAGGCGCAGAAGCTCATCGCGGCCGTGAAGGACGCCATCACCAAGATCACCACGCCGGCCTCGACCCTGCCCGGTGCCGCGACCGCGCCGGTCGCGCCCCCGAACTCCACGGTGGCTTCGCCGGTGAAGCTGCCGTCCCTGTCGCAGCAGGGTGCTCACGGGAGGACGCCTGCGCCCAAGGACCTCAAGGCCGATGCGCTCGCCGGTCTGCAGAAGGCGCTCGACACCCTGCTCGCGGCCGTGACCTCCGGCGATGTGAGCAAGGTCGTCCCGGCGGTGACCGGCGTGCTGACCTCGGTGGTCAACTTCCTGGCCGCGACGCTGCTCAACAGCGGGCTGCCCGCCCCGAACCTGCCGGGCCTGCCCGCCCTGCCCTCGCTGCCGTTGCCGGTGGGGTGATGCTCCGGATGCGCCTTCGGTGATCCGGTGATCAAATGAAGTGAAGTGAGTTCGTGCACTCCGCCGCCGGGCCGTCTCCCAAGACGGTCCGGCGGCGGCGTTTTCACGGTCGTCGCCCTGCGGGGATCTCATATGTCTTCCGGGCGCGGGGTTTCCGGCCCGGACGGAAGTCGTTGAGCGTGGCACCAGCTTTTCCCGGGGCGGCGTCAGGCGCCGCGAAAGGAACATGATGACGCTTCTGAAGGAAGTGACGCGGTGACCTCCACCCCGAGCGAGACGCGTCCCTTCGACCTCGCGCACCTCGGCACGCTCGTCCTGCTGCCCTGGAGCAGCGGGGCCGCCGACGGTGCCGACATGCCGTATCTGCTGGCCTACTCCCTCGGGGACGCCGAGGGCGGTCCTGAGACGACGGCCGCCGCGGTCGAAGGGCTGCTGGCGAGCAACGGGCTGACGGCCGGCGGAGTACTCGTCGACGGCACCGCCGCCGGGACCGGTCTCTCCGTCACGCTGCGCGTCGAGGGCGGGGAGGCCGTCGTCGACATGCCGCAGCTGGGCGCCCGGTGCGCCGCCCCGCCCGCCTGGCTGACGGCCATCGCCGAACGCGGTTACGCCTATCTCGTGTTCACCACCCGCCCGTGGCCCGAGGGCAGACCCGGTCTGCCGATCGAGACGGAGGCGCTGACCACCTTCGTCGGCGCCGAGCAGACCCTGCGGGCCGCCGCACACGTCGTCCTTCCGGCGCAGGGCCCGCGCGCCTGATGCGGCGGGCCGGGAACGGCCCCGCGTTCGCCGTGCTGCTGGTGCTCACGGGCGCGGCGGGGCTGCTGGCCTCCTGGGTCATCACCATCGACGAGTTCAAGCTGCTGAAGAACCCCGCCTTCGTCCCGGGGTGCAGCCTGAACCCGGTGGTGTCCTGCGGCAGCGTCATGAAGAGCGCCCAGGCCTCGGTCTTCGGGTTCCCCAACCCGATGCTGGGCCTGGTGGCCTACGCCGCCGTGATCTGCGTGGGCATGAGTCTGCTGGCCGGCGCGGAGTTCCCCGGCTGGTACTGGCTCACCTTCGAAGCGGGCTGTCTGTTCGGGATCGGGTTCGTGTCCTGGCTCCAGTTCGAGTCGCTGTACCGGATCAACGCACTGTGCCTGTGGTGCTGTCTGGCCTGGGCCGCGACGATCCTGGTGTTCTGGTACGTGACGTCCTTCGTCGTGCGGGCCGGCTTCCTGCCCGCGCCGGGTCCGGTGAAGAGCTTCCTGGCGGAGTTCACCTGGGTACTGCCCGTGCTGCACATCGGCGTCGTCGGCATGCTGATCCTGACGCGCTGGTGGGACTTCTGGACGAGCTGACTCCTCCAGGGTGCCAGGACAGGGCCGTTTGGCCGTATCGGTGGTGACGGTGCGGCCCGACCTGTGGTTAACCGCTGCGGACATCAAGATCTGTCCGAAGGAGTGAGCCATGACGGTCAGTGCTGACGACGGGGTGCCGAAGGGCGCGGAGCCGGAGACCGGTGTCCGGGCGGACCACGGGCCGCAGCGGCGGCCACGGCGGGTGATAAGGCGCGGGCTGCTCGCCTCCGCCGTGGCCCTCGCACTCGCCCCGCTCGTCGCCGCCTCGCGCGCCCCGCGGCCGGGGGCCGGTCACGAAGGTCCTGGGGACGTGAAGGAGGAGGCCTTCGACGAGGTGTACCGCGGCCGTCGTATCAAGGGCACGCCGCTGCCCGGCCAGGCGTGCGGGTCCGAGGGCTGTGGGTGGCAGGTCACCGTGGACGGGCATCCGTTGCATCTGATGCGCCGTGCCGACGGCACCTGGCTGACCATGGTCGACCACTACAGCTCGTACCGGACCTCGCTGGAGGCGACCCGGGCGGCCGTCGACGAACTCGGGCCCGGGCGGCGGCTGCGCGATCTGGCGCCGGGCCCGTTCGGCGAGCGGGACGCGCACATGGGGGGACATCATGGCGTACGTGCGTAAGAACGTCGGCAAGCTGACGCCCGACGAGCGGCGGCGGTTCGTCAACGCGCTGCACGAGATCAAATGGCGGGGCGTGTACGACGAGTTCGTACGGCTGCACATCGAGTACTACACCGCCGACGGCGACAAGGGCCTGCGCGCGGCGCACATGGGACCCTCCTTCCTGCCCTGGCACCGGCGCTTCCTGCTCGATCTGGAGAGGGCGCTGCAGCGGGTCGACCCGTCGGTGACGGTGCCGTACTGGGACTGGACGCGGGACCGTTCGACGACGGCCACGCCCTGGACCGACGACCTCCTCGGCGGGAACGGGCGCAGCCCCGACCGCCAGGTCGTCAGCGGGCCGTTCGCCTATGCGCAGGGGTACTGGCCGATCAAGGAGGGCGTCACCGACGGCGCGTTCCTCACCCGGGACCTCGGACGCCCCCGGTACCCCATCGACCTGCCGACGAAGAGCGACCTGGACGCGGCGCTCGCCGACAAGGTCTACGACACCTCGCCCTGGGACTCCACCTGCACCAAAGGGTTCCGCAACAAGCTGGAGGGGTGGGGGACCGGCCAGGACCACGTCACCTGGCGCAACCACAACCGCGTCCACCGCTGGGTCGGCGGCCTCATGCTCGGCGGGGCCTCCGTCAACGACCCCGTGTTCTGGCTGCACCACGCCTTCGTCGACATGCAGTGGACCCGGTGGCAGCAGCGGCACCGGAAGAGCGCGCGCTATCTGCCGGCCGCTCCGCCCGGGCCCGGCGACGACCAGCGCGGGCGGATCGTCGCCCGGGACGAGCGCATGCCGCCGTGGGACGTGACACCGCGCGAGATGGAGGACGTGAGCCGGATCTACCGGTACGCCTGACCGGGCCGGGTCCGTGGTCGGGCCTGACCCGGCCGGGGGTTCAGCCCAGGCGCCGTACCGGTGTTCCGTCCAGGAACGCGCGGATGTCGTCCACCGCCTCGCGGTAGTACGTCTCGTAGTTCGACCGCGACACGTAGCCGAGGTGCGGGGTGGCGAGCAGGCGGGGGGCCGTGCGCATCGGGTGGCCGGCGGGGAGCGGCTCGGTGTCGAAGACGTCGACGCCCGCGCCGGCGATACGGCCCTCGTGCAGGGCGGCGAGCAGGGCGTCCTGGTCGACGATCGCGGCGCGGGAGGTGTTGACCAGGTAGGCCGTGGGCTTGAGGAGGGCGAGTTCGGCGGGGCCGAGCAGGCCGCGGGTGCGGTCGCTCAGGGCGAGGTGGACGGAGACGTAGTCGCTGCCGGACAGCAGCTCCTCCTTGGAGGCGGCGAGGTGGACGCCCACCTCGCCGGCGTACTCCTTGGTGAGGTTCCGGCTCCAGGCGCTGACGTGCATGCCGAAGGCGAGGCCCACGTGGGCGACCCGGCTGCCGATCTTGCCGAGGCCGAGCAGGCCGAGCCGGCGGCCGTGCAGGTCGGCACCGACCGTCTGCTGCCAAGGCCCGCCGGAGCGCAGGGAGTTGGTCTCCTCGACGATCCCGCGGGCCAGCCCCAGCAACAGGGCCCAGGTCAGTTCGACGGGCGGGGTCGAGGTGCTCGCCGTGCCGCACACGGTGACGCCGTGGGCGTCGGCGGCGGCGTAGTCGATGACGCTGTTGCGCATCCCGGAGGCGACGAGGAGCTTCAGCCGGGGGAGGCGGGCGAACAGGGAGGCCGGGAAGGGGACCCGTTCGCGCAGGGTGACGGCGATGTCGAAGTCGGCGAGGGCGGCGGCCAGTTCGTCCTCGCCGGCGAAGTGCTCGGGGAAGCTGACGGTCTCCACCCGGTCCGCCACGGGCGACCAGTCGGCGACCTCGGTCGCGACCTGCTGGTAGTCGTCGAGCACAGCGCAGCGCAGCCGCACGGCGGGTCCCTTCGTCGGTGTCTCGGTGCAGGCCAGTAATGGTCCCGCAAGAAGAGATCACGTGCGCCTCTGTCCACAGGGGCCCGGACGTGCTCGTACGGACACCTAGACTGAAGCGGCGCGGTGCGGCGCGCGGAACAGGGCGGGACGGGAGTAGGACTGTGGCGGCAGACACCGGTGGCTTCGAGGATCCCTCCGCCGAGGTGCTCACGGAGGCGGCCGCCGCCTTCGGGCTGCTGGCGTCCTCGGCCCGGCTGCACATCGTGTGGGCGCTGGCGCAGGGCGAGAGCGACGTCACGCATCTCGCGGACCGAGTCGGCGGCGCGCTGCCCGCGGTCAGCCAGCATCTGGCGAAGCTGAAGCTCGCCGGACTGGTGCGCTCCCGCCGCGAGGGCCGGCGCCAGATCTACTTCGTGGACGACCCTGACGTCGTGACCGTGGTCCGGGTGATGGTGGGCCAGCTGTCGGCGCGGGCCGAGGGGGCGTCCGCGTCCGTGCACAGGCTGCGCGGCACCGGTGGCTGACAGCGCCGCGGCCCCGGAACCCGCCGACGGCGCATCCGTCGGGCGGGTCCCCGGCGCGGTGGGGGAGCCCGGTGCGGCGACCCTGCTCCAGACGCTGCGGCACCTGGACAGCGGCCCGCGCGGCCTGACCGAGGCACAGGCGGCGGAGCGGCAGGCCCGCGTCGGCCCCAACACGCTGCCGGGGCGCCGGGAGTCCTCCTGGCCGACGGCGCTGCTGCGGAGTCTGCGCGATCCCTTCACCGCCGTACTGCTCTGCCTCGGCCTGGTCTCGGCGGCCGTCGCCTCCTGGGGCACCGCGTGCGTGATCCTCCTGCTGGTCGCGGTCAGCTGCGCGCTGCGGGCGTCCGGAGAGCACCGGGCCGACCGGTCCATGGCCGGGCTGCGCGGCCTGGTCGCCACCACGGCCACGGTCCTGCGCCGGGACGGGGAGGACCTCCCGCCGAACGTGCGGGAGCTCCCCGTGGACGAGCTGGTGCCCGGGGACGTGATCCGGCTCGGCCCGGGCGACCTGGTCCCGGCCGACGTACGGCTGCTGCGCGCGCGGGGGCTGACCGTGCATCAGGCGCCGCTCACCGGCGAGTCGGCGCCCGTGGCCAAGGACGCAGGGGACGCGGCGGTCACCGCGGGCGGCGGTGGATTCGACCGGCCGCAGCTCTGCTTCCAGGGCAGCAGCGTGGCCTCCGGGAGCGCCACCGCGGTGGTCGTGGCGACCGGCGCGCGCACCCGGTTCGCCGCCGCGCACAGCGGTGATGAGGACCGGCGGGAGGCCAGCGCCTTCGACCGGTCCGTGCACGGGATCTCCTGGATCCTCATCCGGTTCATGCTGCTGACCCCGCCGCTGGTCCTCATGGCGGGCGCCGCCCTGCGCGACCGCGGCCCGGAGACGCTGCCGTTCGCCGTCGCGGTGGCCGTCGGACTGACGCCGGAGATGCTGCCCGTCATCGTCACCCTGTGCCTGGCGCGCGGGGCCTCGCTGCTCGCCCGGCAGCACGGGGTGATCGTCAAGCGGCTGCCCGCGCTGCACGACCTGGGCGCCGTCGACGTGCTGTGCCTCGACAAGACCGGCACGCTCACCCAGGACCGGCCGGTCCTCCACCGAGCCCTCGGCCCCGACGGACGGGACGACCCCGAGGTGCTGCGCTGGGCCGCGGTGAACGCCTGGTGGACCCTCCAGCTCGCCGACCTGCCCGCACCGGACGCCCTCGACGACGCGGTGCTCGACGCCGCCGGCGAGGACGACGTCATGCCCTTCGACGGCGTGGCGGCCCTGCCCTTCGATCCGCTACGGCGCCTCGCCACGGCCGTCGTCCGTACGCCGGGCCGGCCGGCCGTGCACACCCTGGTCGTCAAGGGAGCCGCCGAGGCCGTACTGGAGCGCTGCGTCCTGGCGGACGAGGAGCGCGCGGAACTGCTCACGCTCGCCGCACGGCACGCGGACGAGGGGCTGCGGGTGCTGGCGGTCGCCGCCGCCGGGCGCACGGCACGCACGCGTGACTACACGCCGGTCGACGAACGGGGCCTGGAATTCCGGGGGTTCGTCACCTTCAAGGACGCGCTCGCGCCGAGCGCCGCCGCGGCGCTGCGGGTCCTCGCGGGGCGGGGCGTCTCCGTCCGGGTCCTCACCGGCGACCATCCGGGCACCGCGGTGCGCGCCTGCCGGGACCTGGGCGTGGACGTGCCACAGGGCGGCGTCCTGACCGGTGAGCGCGTCGACGGACTCACCGATGCCGAACTGGCCGAGGTTGCCGCCCGTACCGTCGTCTTCGCCCGCTGCGCCCCCGAGCACAAGGCCCGTGTCGTCACCGCGCTGCGCGCGAGCGGGCACACCGTCGGCCACCTCGGCGACGGGGTCAACGACCTGCCCGCCCTGCGCGCCGCGGACGTGGGCATCGCACCGCGTGACGCCGTGGACGTCGCCCGGGAGAGCGCGGACCTGGTCCTCGCCGAGAAGGACCTCACGGCGATCGACCACGCCATCGCAGCCGGCCGGTACGCGGGCGGCAACATCGCCACGTATCTGCGCATCACCCTGTCCTCCAACCTCGGCAACGTCATCGCGATGCTCGCGGCCGGCCTCCTGCTGCCCTACCTGCCGATGCTCCCGGCGCAGGTGCTGGCGCAGAACCTCTGCTTCGACACGGCCCAGCTCGCCTTCGCCCACGACCGGCCGCATCCTTCGGTGCTGCGCCGTCCGACCGTGCTGCGCCCGCGCCAACTGCTGCGCTTCATCACCGGCTTCGGCGTCCTGAACGCGATCGCCGACCTCGCCACCTTCGGGGTGCTGGCGTTCGCCCTGAGCGGCTTCGAGGGGCTGGCCGACGCCTCGGCGTTCCACTCCGGCTGGTTCACCGAGAACCTGCTCACGCAGGCGCTGGTGATGGTGCTGCTGCGCGCCGGGCGGCGGCGTTGGGGCCAGGGCGGCCCGGGTCCGATCGGCTGGGCGGCGGGCACGCTGGCCGCCGTAGGGCTGCTGCTGCCGGTGTCGCCGGTGGGGTCGCTGCTCGGGCTGTCGCCGTTGCCGCTGCTGTACTACCTGCTGCTGGCGGCCGTACTCGCGCTGTATGCGGTGGGGTTGGTGGCGGTCCGGGCGCGGGAGGAGCGGAGGCCGCAAGAACAGAGGCCGCAAGAACGGAGGCTGGAGGAACGGGAGCCGGGCGAGTTGAGCTTGTAGCGCCGATCCGGAACCCGGTTCTCTTGGTTGTACAGTTGCGCAATGTAGCAACCATTGACCGTGGAGAGGGGTGGGCGGGATGCTCCGCAACGGACTGGAACCGTGGCACCTGCTGATCGTGGCGATCGTCATCATCTTGCTGTTCGGATCGAAGAAGCTGCCCGAGGCCGCCCGCGGGCTGGGCAAGTCGATGCGCATCCTCAAGAGCGAGGCGAAGGCGATGAAGGACGACGAGGGCGCCGTCCACTCCGTGCCCGGGGACGGCACGGCCAACTGAGCGCGGGAGACGGGGGACCCGCTCTGTAACCGCGTTGTCGCAGCGTGTGGCTGTGGTGTAAACCACATGCGCACTCAGACACAGTTGCTATATTGCGCAATCATCCAATCCGTGGGGTGCGCCCTGACGTGCGGGGCGGTGTCCTGCTCCCGGCCGTCGCGCCGGCGGTTGGCGTCGGCCAGAGCAGAGGGAGTGGGACTTGAGCGACCCCTGGGGCGAAGGCCACGGCCGTGCGGCCACCCGTGCCCGCTCGGCCGCGCGTGACAGGTCCTCCGTACGCGATCGCTCGGCGCCCGTGCCGCGCCAGCGCCACGCGGACGACGGCGGACCTCATCGCGGGTCGCACGGAGGCAGGGCGGCCGCCCGGCAGGCGGCGCACTCCCGGGGGCGCCGCGCGAGCCGGCGGGCCAGGCCCGCCGCCCGGCGCAGGAGGTTCGCCCGCATAGCCCTGCTCACGGTGTCGGCGCTGATACTGGTCACCGCGGGTGCGGGAGCGTGGCTGTACGAGCACCTGAACGGCAACATCAACAGCGTCTCGCTCGACGGCAAGGGCGGCCAGGAGAAGGCGGACGCCTTCGGCCGGACCCCGATCAACCTCCTGGTGATCGGCTCGGACGGCCGGAACAACGCCACCGACTGCAAGCTGGGCGGCGGCTGCGGCTCGGCGAGTTCGACCGCCGGGCACAACGCGGACGTCGAGATGGTGGTGCACGTCTCCGCGGACCGCTCCAACGCTACGGTGATGAGCATCCCGCGCGACACCATGACCGACGTACCCGCCTGCAAGGACTCGGACACCGGTCAGTCGACGTCCGGCTTCCACGGGCAGATCAACAGCGCGCTCCAGTACGGCGCGGCCTGCCAGGTCGACACCGTCCACCAGCTCACCGGCATCACCATCGACCACTTCGTGATGCTCGACTTCTCCGGCGTGGTGAAGATGTCCGACGCCGTGGGCGGGGTGTCGGTGTGCGTCAGCGACAACGTCTACGACACCTACTCGCACCTGAAGCTGTCCAAGGGCTCGCACACCCTCAAGGGTCAGGCGGCCCTCGAGTTCGTGCGCTCCCGGCACGGCTTCGGCGACGGCAGCGACCTGGGCCGTACGGTCTCCCAGCACCTCTTCCTGGGCGCCATGATCCGCAAGTTCAAGAGCGCGGGCACCCTGGCCAACCCGGCCAAGGTCTACTCGCTGGCCGACGCCGCCACCAAGGCGCTGACCGTGGACACCGGCCTCGGCAGCGTCAGCAAGCTCGTCGACCTGGCGACCGACCTGAACAAGGTGCCGTCGAAACGGATGACGTTCACGACGATGCAGACGGCCGCCGACCCGACCAACTCCGACCGCGTCGTACCGGCGGCAGCCGCGAAGTCGCTGTTCGCGACCATCGCCAACGACCAGTCCCTGACGTCGAGCAACGGCAAGAAGAAGGCCGCGACGTCCGCGTCCCCGTCCGCCGTCGCCACCGTGCCGGCCTCCGGGGTCGCCGTGGAGGTCGAGAACGGCACGACCACCGCCGGACGCGCCTCGGTGATCGCCCAGGCTCTCACCGCCAAGGGCTTCAGCCAGAACACGACCACGGGCAACGCCCCCGAGCAGTCCTCGAAGACGACGATCACCTACGGCCCCGGCCAGAAGGCCGAGGCCCAGACGGCCGCCGCGGCGCTCGGCCTGCCCGCCTCGCACGTCACACAGGGCGGCACCGCCGGCGTGGTCCTCGTCATCGGCAGCGACTGGCCGACCGGCACCGCGTACGGCTCCTCGGGCGGCTCGTCCTCCGGCCCCGCGGACACCCACGCGGCGGTGGCCGACGCCCACGCCCAGACCGCCGACAAGGCCAAGAGCTGCGCCAAGGTGAGCCCTTACAAGACAGTTCAGATCAACGGCGTCCCGATGACACCGGCGCAGGCGTACGCGGCGGCCGCCACGAAGAAGGACTCGGCGCCGTAGCGGGCCCGGGTGCGGCTCCGCCGCCCCGGCCAGCAAAAAGCCCTCCCGAGGGGGAGGGCGGAGACTGGCGCCCCCGGCAGGACTCGAACCTGCGGCCAAGCGCTTAGAAGGCGCCTGCTCTATCCACTGAGCTACGGGGGCCGGGTGTATGGCCTCTGTCGTGGTGCCCGGGTGTGGGCTGATCCGTGACGTTGCCGGGGACAAGGATAGGGCTCCCGCGTCCATGCCCCTGTTGCTTCGCCTCCGTGGCTCAATGTGGAGGTTCGGTGAAGCGGTCCTGATAATCGCAGGCAGGTACGAATCGTGCACCGCTTTTGGCCTCTCGCGCACCGGGTGTTGTGCACTCGTTATGCCTGGACTGTGCCTGCGTCCCAGTCATCCCTTCCGTCCCTTGTGTCCTATCGGCGCGCAGACATGCTCATATGCTTCAGAATTCCCCTAAAATTGGGCATTCTTCGCATGTGGTGACCTTGGACGTACGGCCTCAGCTGCTCGACGCACTCTCCGCCCTGCGCGACCGTGTCGCCGCCGCTCGCTTCCCGCTGCCCCTTGCCGGGGCTCCACGCGCGCGTGCCAACCGCGACGAACTGCTCGCACAGCTCGACGACTACTTGGTGCCCCGGTTGAAGGAGCCCGAAGCGCCTTTGCTGGCCGTGGTGGGCGGTTCCACCGGTGCCGGCAAGTCGACCCTCGTCAACTCGCTCGTGGGGCGGCGCGTCAGCGAGGCGGGCGTGCTGCGGCCGACCACGCGGACACCGGTGCTGGTATGCCATCCGGAGGACCATCACTGGTTCAGCGGGATGAGGGTGCTGCCCGACCTCACCCGCGTGTGGGTGCCCCATCAGGACGCCGGGGACGAGCTGTTGCTCCCCGGGGAGGACCCCGCGCGCGTACTGCGCGTCGAGACCGCCGACACGATGCCGCGCGGCCTCGCCCTCCTCGACGCCCCCGACATCGACTCCCTCGTCGCCGACAACCGCGTACTGGCCGCCGAACTGGTCTGCGCGGCCGACATCTGGATCATGGTCACCACGGCGGCCCGGTACGCCGACGCCGTCCCCTGGCATCTCCTGCGCACGGCCAAGGAGTACGACGCCACCCTGGTGACCGTTCTCGACCGCGTACCGCACCAGGTCGTCTCCGAGGTGTCCCGGCAGTACGGCGCACTGCTCACCAAGGCCGGCCTCGGCGACGTGCCGCGCTTCACGGTGCCCGAACTGCCCGAGTCCGCCTGGGGGAGTGGGCTGCTGCCGGCCACCGCCGTGGCCTCGTTGCGGACCTGGCTGGTGCACCTGGCCCAGGACCCGGCCGCCCGGCAGCACGTCATGGCCCGTACCGCACAGGGGGTGCTCAACTCCCTCAAGGCGCGGATGCCCGAACTCGCCAGTGCCGCAGCCGCCCAGTACGCGGCCGCCCTCCGGCTCACCTCCGCCGTCGACACGGCGTACGACAGCGAGCACGCGCGCGTGCGGGGGCGGTTGCAGGCCGGCGCCGTGCTCGCGGGGGACGCGCTGAAGCGGTGGCGCGCGTTCCCGCTGGACTGCTCCGCCGGCGAGCTCCTCGACGCGCTCGTGGAGAGCCTGGCGGCCCTCCTGCTGTGCTCCGTCGCCGCCGCCGACGAGCGCGTCGAGGACGCCTGGCGGCGCGAACCCGCGGCGCGCGCACCGGAACTGAGCGAGCGCGACCCTTCCCTGGAGAGCGCCGAGCACCGCATCGGGATCGCCGTACGGCGTTGGCGGCGCGAACTCGAGGAGTTCGCCGAGGAGGAGGTGCGCGAACTCGACCGCAACGTCGCGCCGGACCCCGAACTCATCGCCGTGCTCGTCGCCACCGTGCTGCTGGGCGGCCGCCGGGCGCGATCGGCCGGTGAGGGGCTCGCCGAGCGGATCGGCGCGCACGGGGCGCTGCGGCTGCGCGACCGCGGCGGGCGGCTGCTCACCGAGCACCTCGACCGGGTCATGCACACCGAACGCGAGCGCCGCCTCGCGCCACTCGACGCCCTCGACGTCCACCCCGAGTCCCAGGCCGAACTCATCGCCGCGCTGTCCGTACTGCAGAAGGAGAGGTGACCGGTGACTGCCGTCACTGACCAGGACCACACGGATCACGCCGATCAAGCAGGCGACAAGGGCGCCACCGGGGACGAGCGTCCCGATGAGCGCGCCTCCGGGAAGGACGCGTCCGGGACGAAGCCATCCGGAGAGGACACCGCCGAGGCGGCCGATTCGGGGCAGAACTCCTCCGGGCAGCGTTCCTCCGCGGACGGAGCCTCCGCCGATGCCGGCAAGGGCGCCTCCAGGAAGGGCACTTCCGAAGGGGGCCCTTCCGGAAAGGGCAACACAGGGAGGCGCATTTTCGGGAAAGGCGGAAAGGGGCGCTCCGGGGAGGCGGACGTCTCGGGGCGCGACTCCGACGGCGGCAGACGTGACCGAAAGCGCCCGGAGAAGGACGGCGCCCGGGAGAACGACGGCCACGCGCGCGTGGAGCGCGGCGACACCTCCCGTCGCGGGGGCTCGGCTCGTACGGACTCCGCTCGTAACGACGCCTCCCGTACGGACGCCACGGACTCCGGCGGTTCCTGGGACGACGGGCTGATCGCGCGGCGCGTCAGCGAGGAGAGCGCCGGGGCCGCGCACGTTCTCCCGGTGGAGACCCGGGGGTACGGCGCCCAGGTGGCAGGACCGCTCGTGTACGACGCCCCCCTGCGGTCGCGGCTGGAGGCGATGCGGGAACTCGTGGGGCTCTCGCGCACCCGGCTCGACAGCCGGACGCTCGCCGAGGCCGGCCGGGTGCTGGACGAGGCGGCGGCGCGGCGCCGGCTGTCCGGGCAGCACACCGTCGTCGCCATCGCGGGCGCGACGGGCAGCGGCAAGTCGCAGCTCTTCAACGCGCTCGCCGGGGTGCCCATTTCGGAGACCGGCGTACGGCGCCCCACCACGGCGATGCCGATCGCGTGCAGTTGGAGCGACGGCGGGGCGAGCCTCATCGAGCGGCTCGGCATCCCGCCCCGGCTGCGCCGGCGCCCGCTGCAGAACCCCGAGACCGAGGCGCAGTTGCGTGGGCTCGTCCTGGTCGACCTGCCTGACCACGACTCGGCCGCCGTGCAGCACCGTGAGCAGGTGGACCGGGTCCTGGCTCTCGTGGACGCCGTCATCTGGGTCGTCGACCCCGAGAAGTACGCGGACGCGATGCTGCACGAGCGCTACCTGCGGCCCATGGCGGGACACGCGGAGGTCATGTTCGTCGTCCTCAACCAGACCGACCGACTGCCCGGCGAGGCCACCGAACAGGTCCTCGACGACCTGCGGCGGCTGCTCGACGAGGACGGGATCGCGCTGGGCGAGTACGGCGAACCCGGGGCGACCGTGCTCGGGCTGTCCGCGCTCACCGGGGAGGGCGTCGGGGATCTGCGGGAGGCGCTCGGGCAGTTCGTGGCGGAGCGCGGGGCGCCCGCACGCCGGATCTCGGCCGACCTGGACACCGCCGCGGCGGGGCTCCGGCCCCTCTACGCCACACGGCGGCGGACCGGCCTCAGCGAGGAGGCACGGGACGAGTTCGCCGCCCGGCTCGCGGACGCGGTGGGTGCCTCCGCCGCGGGCGAGGCGGCCGAACGCGCGTGGCTGCGCAACGCCAACCGCGCTTGCGGAACGCCATGGCTGCGCCTGTGGCGGTGGTACCACGACCGGTCCGAACCGGCCACGGGGCGGGTGCCGTTGCGTGCCCAGACGGACGAGGAGGCCACGGCGCGCCAGCGGGTCGAGCAGGCGGTACGGACGCTGGCCGACCGGGCCTCGACCGGGCTGCCCGCACCCTGGGCCCAGGCGGTGCGCGAGGCGGCCGTACGCGGCTCCCAGGGGCTGCCCGAGGCGCTGGACTCCCTGGCGACACGGACGGGCCTGCCCCCGGGCCGGCCGCCGCGGCCCGGCTGGTGGCCGGCGGCCGTACTGGTCCAGGCGTCGATGACGCTTCTCCAAGTCGTCGGCGGGCTCTGGCTGTTGGGGCAGATCATCGGGTTCATGGCACCGAACCTCGGGGTGCCGGTGCTGCTGATGCTGGCCGGGATCGTCGGGGGGCCGATCGTCGAGTGGAGCTGCCGCATGGCGGCACGCGGACCCGCTCGCCGCTACGGCACCGAGGCGGAACGGCGTCTGCGGGAGGCGGCCGCCGGATGCGGGAGAGCCCGGGTGCTCGATCCGGTGGCGGCCGAGCTGCTGCGGTACCGGGAGGTGCGCGAGCAGTACGGGCGGGTGACGGGGGTCGGAACGGCCGGAGTGTGACGGCCGGTCTCTCGCCACATGATCACTCGTCAAGGTGACGAAGTTATCCACAGGCGGTGGACGGTCCACAGGGCTCAGCGGGCTCGGCCCGGCGGAGGCAGTCTGGCTCTGCGGCGATCACGGCACACACGGTCGCCGCGGCAGACGCAGCCGTACGGGACGGGCCCGTAGGCAGGTCCGTCCGGCCCGGCGGCCGGGCGAGGGAGGGGTTCGTGATGAACGAGACGATCATCTGCGCCGTGGGGAACGTGGCGACGCAGCCGGTGTTCCGGGAGCTGGGGACGGGATCTTCCGCGCGGTTCCGGCTGGCGGTGACCTCGCGCTATCTGGACCGGGAGAAGAACGAGTGGACCGACGGCCACACCAACTTCTTCACGGTGTGGGCGAAGCGGCAGCTGGCCATGAACGTGTCGGGGTCGCTCAACGTCGGCGACCCCGTCATCGTGCAGGGCAGGCTCAAGGTGCGTTCGGAGGTGCGCGAGGGGCAGAGCTGGACCTCGGCGGACCTGGAGGCGGTGGCGATCGGCCACGATCTCACGCGGGGGACCTCCGCGTTCCGGCGCACGAGCAGGCCGGAGGCGGGTGCGTCCGCCGCGGCTCAAGGGCAGCCGGAGCCCAACTGGGAAACTCCGACAGGGAATTCGGACGCGGACTCGGCCCAACAGGTCCCGGAACCGGCGGCAGTGACGTGATGTCAGCTCCTGTCCCGAGCTGACCGTACTGCGGCTTATCGGTGAATGCGTTCCGAACGATTCGGTGGATTTGTCGATAAGCCCTGCTCACGGGCCGTGTTGGCGATAACGATTCCGATTCGGATCGCTTGTCCGACGGTATGACCGGCAAGCGCGGTGCGCCACGTCCTTAGGATGCCGGGCATAGCTCTCGGGGCTTCTGATTCTGCTGGTGGGACCACACCCCCCACGTCAACGGTCCTGCTCGAAGGGGAATTTGGTGTTTTCTTCTTTCTCCGCGCGGTCCGCGCGCAGGCGGGGGGCCGCGCGTCTCGCCGCCGCGGCCCTGGCATCCGGTCTCGTGGCCGTCGGTGTGATCGCCGGTGCCGGTGCGGCCGCGGCGGACGCGCAGCAGACGACACAGAGCCAGGGCGGGGCGACTGCCACCATAGGCGCGCTCAAGACGTACGGCGCCGCCGTGATCCACGACGCCGGCGGCGATCAGCAGGTCTCGGCGGGTCTGTTCGAGATGTCCGTCGACGGCGGCGGCACCCTGCAGACGTACTGCGTCGACATCCACAACCCCACCCAGCGGGACGCCAAGTACCACGAGACCGCCTGGAGCGGCACCTCGCTGGGGACCAACAACGAAGCAGGCAAGATCCGTTGGATCCTGCAGAACTCCTACCCGCAGGTGAACGACCTCGCGGCGCTGGCGGCGAAGGCCGGAGTCAAGGGCGGCCTGACCGAGCAGGACGCGGCGGCCGGCACCCAGGTGGCGATCTGGCGCTACTCGGACGGGGCCGACGTCGACGCCGTCGACCCGCAGGCGGAGCGGCTCGCGGACTACCTGCAGAAGAGCGCCGTCGCCCTGCCGGAGCCCAAGGCGTCGCTGACGCTCAGCCCGCCCGCGGTCTCCGGTCACCCCGGCGAGCTGCTCGGCCCGGTGACCGTCCACACCAACGCGGACGGCGCGGCGGTGACTCCTCCGGCGGACGCGGCGACCAGCGGAGTGCGGATTGTCGGCAAGGACGGCAAGCCGGTCACCTCCGCGGTGAACGGCAGCCAGATCTTCTTCGACGTGCCCGGGGATGCCCCCGCAGGATCTGCCGACATCACCGTGCAGGCCTCGACCACCGTGCCGGTGGGCCGCGCCTTCACTTCGGAGACCCGTAGCCAGACGCAGATCCTGGCCGGCTCCAGCGAGTCGACGGTCTCGGCACCCGCGAGCGCGACCTGGGCGGCGAAGGGGGCGATACCGGCACTGTCCGCGGTGAAGAACTGCACCAAGGGCGGCCTGGACGTCACCGCCGCCAACACGGGCGACGCGGCGTTCACCTTCGAGCTGATGGGGGCCGGGTACAGCATCCCGGCCGGGCAGTCCCGCACGGTGACGATCCCGCTGCGGGAGGACCAGGCGTACGACTTCACGATCAAGGGGCCTGGCGGCCTCGGGAAGCGGTTCGCCGGCGTGCTCGACTGCCAGACCCAGGGCACCGGGAGCGGCGACACGACCCAGATCCTCAGCGCGCCGAGCCCCGCGACCGTGGGCGGCACCGCGGACGACACCAACCTCGCCGAGACCGGCGGCTCCGGCACCACCCCGCTGATCGCGGGCATCGCCATCGCCTTCGTGCTGATCGGCGGTGCGGCCCTGGTGCTCCTGGGCAGGAAGAACGCGCCGACCCAGGACTGAACCGGCCGCAGGTACCGCCTCCGGCGGCGCGGGTCCCCGATGGATCCGGCCGTCGGAGCCGCGGCCGGCCCGTCCGGCGGGCAGGATGGTCCCATGGCCCCTCCACCCGCACCGCCGACGCCTCGTGACGCCTCGGGCTCCATGCTGTCCCTGTGGTCTAAGGACTCGGTCCTGTCGATCGGTTCGGTGGGATCGGTGCTCTCGATCGGTTCCGTCGGCTCCGCCCTGTCCGTCGGCTCGATCGGCAGCGTCCTCTCCGCCGGCTCGATCGGATCGGCACTCTCACTGATCTCGGCCGGCTCGTGGCTGAGCAAGGGATCGGTGCTGTCCGCGCAGTCACAGTGGTCGGCGCTTTCCTGGCGCTCCTCGCGCGGCGTCTGGTCGGCCGGGGCGGTGGGGGCGGCGGCCGCGGCAGCTCTGCTCCTGGCCCAGCAGGCGCCGAAGAGGGGCACCGGCCACTGACCGTGATGGCCCGCGCCGCCACAGCCGACGGTGGAAGCGCAGGTCAGCGCCCTACCGCCAAACGGGTTTCCTTCACAGGGTGGACGTCAGGCAAGATGGGGTGTATCTGCCCACTGCCAGATTTCAAGCTGCCGGACGGTTTCTCTTGGCTGAGTACATCTACACCATGCGCAAGACGCGCAAGGCGCACGGCGACAAGGTCATCCTTGACGACGTGACGCTGAGCTTTTTGCCCGGCGCGAAGATCGGTGTGGTCGGGCCGAACGGTGCCGGTAAGTCCACCGTTCTGAAGATCATGGCGGGGCTCGAGCAGCCCTCCAACGGTGACGCGTTCCTGTCGCCCGGATACAGCGTCGGCATGCTGCTGCAGGAGCCGCCGCTCGACGAGTCCAAGACCGTGCTGCAGAACGTGCAGGACGGCGCCGCCGAGATCATGGGCAAGCTGCACCGGTTCAACGAGGTCGCCGAGCTGATGGCGACCGACTATTCGGACGCGCTCATGGAGGAGATGGGCAAGCTCCAGGACGACCTGGACCACGCCAACGCGTGGGACCTGGACACGCAGCTGGAGCAGGCCATGGACGCCCTGGGCTGCCCGCCCGGCGACTGGCCCGTCACCAACCTCTCCGGTGGTGAGCGCCGTCGCGTCGCGCTCTGCAAGCTGCTCCTCGAAGCTCCCGACCTGCTGCTGCTCGACGAGCCCACCAACCACCTGGACGCCGAGTCCGTGCAGTGGCTGGAGCAGCACCTCGCGAAGTACGCGGGCACCGTCGTCGCCGTCACCCACGACCGGTACTTCCTCGACAACGTCGCCGAGTGGATCCTCGAGCTGGACCGCGGCCGCGCTCACCCGTACGAGGGCAACTACTCCACGTACCTCGACAAGAAGGCCTCCCGCCTCAAGGTCGAGGGCCAGAAGGACGCCAAGCGGGCGAAGAGGCTCAAGGAAGAGCTCGAGTGGGTGCGCTCCAACGCCAAGGGGCGTCAGGCCAAGTCCAAGGCGCGTCTGTCCCGTTACGAGGAGATGGCCGCCGAGGCGGACAAGATGCGGAAGCTGGACTTCGAGGAGATCCAGATCCCGCCGGGCCCCCGGCTGGGCAGCGTGGTCGTCGAGGTCAACAACCTCAGCAAGGCCTTCGGGGACAAGGTCCTCATCGATGATCTGAGCTTCACGCTGCCGCGCAACGGCATCGTCGGGATCATCGGCCCGAACGGCGCCGGCAAGACCACGCTCTTCAAGATGATCCAGGGTCTGGAGACCGCCGACTCCGGTTCGATCAAGGTCGGCGAAACGGTCAAGATCTCGTACGTCGACCAGAGCCGCGAGAACATCGACCCGAAGAAGTCGCTGTGGGCCGTCGTCAGCGACGAGCTGGACTACATCAACGTGGGCCAGGTCGAGATGCCGTCCCGCGCGTATGTCTCCGCGTTCGGCTTCAAGGGGCCCGACCAGCAGAAGCCCGCCGGCGTGCTCTCCGGCGGTGAGCGCAACCGCCTCAACCTCGCGCTCACCCTCAAGCAGGGCGGCAACCTGCTCCTCCTCGACGAGCCGACCAACGACCTCGACGTCGAGACGCTGTCCTCGCTGGAGAACGCGCTGCTGGAGTTCCCGGGTGCGGCCGTGGTCGTCTCCCACGACCGGTGGTTCCTGGACCGCGTCGCCACGCACATCCTCGCCTACGAGGGTGACTCCAAGTGGTTCTGGTTCGAGGGCAACTTCGAGTCGTACGAGAAGAACAAGGTCGAGCGGCTCGGCCCGGACGCGGCGCGTCCGCACCGTGCCACCTACAAGAAGCTGACCCGGGGCTGATCGATCTTGCGGCACATCTACCGCTGCCCGCTGCGCTGGGCGGACATGGACGCGTACGGCCACGTCAACAACGTGGTATTCCTCCGCTACCTGGAGGAAGCCCGTATCGACTTCCTGTTCCGCCCGGACAAGGATTTCCAGCAGGGGTCCGTGGTGGCACGCCATGAGATCGACTACAAGCGGCAGCTCGTCCACCGGCACGCGCCCGTGGACATCGAGCTGTGGGTCACCCAGATCAGGGCGGCGTCCTTCACCATCACCTACGAGGTGAAGGACGGCGACCAGGTCTATGTCCGGGCGTCGACGGTGATAGTGCCGTTCGACTTCGAGGCCCAGCGTCCGCGGCGGATCACCGCGGAGGAACGGGACTTCCTCGAGGAATACCGGGACGACGACAAGGAGGAGGCCGTCGCAGCATGACGGTGCTCCATCTCGCCGACGAAGGGGAGGCGGCGGACCTCGCGGCCTTCCTCTCCCGGCTGATCCACTACGACCGTTCGGCGGCAGTACGGCTGCAGGCCGCCGGGACCGCGCTCGCCGTCTTCGGGCGGCCGCCGTCCTTCGAGGTGCTGGCGGTCCGCGCGGTGCGGCTCGCGAAGCCGTACGAGAACGGTCTCGACGTGACGCTGGACGTGACCGTCTCCGCCGGTGAACTCCTCGAGTCCGTCGACGAGTCGGCGGCCACGGCGCAGGTGCCGGGTGCGGTGACCGGGCCGCCGTGGGCCGGGGTGCTGCCGCCGCGGAGCGGCTGGCGTGCCGAGTCCGGGCTGCCGGCACCGGATGCGCTGCGCGCGACGGTCGGGGCGGCGGTCGCCGAATTCCGGTCCCGCACGCAGGAGTTGGCGGACGAGCGGCGTACACGGGCCGAACTCGACCGGATCGGGCGGGAGATCTGGTCCCGGACGGTCGGGGACACGCGCCTTCCGGTACGGGCCGCGCACGCGGCACAGTCGCTGGGGTTTCTCCGGGCCGGTGCGCCCGTGGACCTGTTCTCGTCCGGGGCGTGGCTGCGGTTGCGCACGCCCTTCGGGTCTGTCGCCGTGCGGCGGGCGGGACTTGGGGCGCTGGACGTCAGCGTCCGCTGAACCTTCGCACGGCCCGGATCGTCACTCGTGGCCGCTGTCTTCCGGCCATACGGCGATGTGGTCCGGCTCCAGTTCCAGGGCCACCCGGTCGCGCATGCCCAGGGTCTGCGTGTACTCGGCGGGGAGCTGGAGGCGGCCCGCGCGGTCGAGCATCGCGTATTCGCGCGCCACCACCGTCTCGCGGCCCGTCGCCTCGTCGACCTCGCTGCGGCGCAGGACCTCCGTGGAGGTGCGGCCGTCGCGGATGGCGACCGTGCGGCGGACCTCGCCGGCCACCGCCTGGTCGTGGGTGACGATCACGACGGTCGTGCCCAGCTGTTCGTTCGCGGTGCGGAACGCGGCGAAGACCTGTTCCGCGGTGTGGGAGTCGAGTTCGCCGGTGGGTTCGTCCGCGAGCAGGACGGCGGGGTCGTTGGCGAGGGCCACGGCGATGGCCGCGCGTTGCTGCTGGCCGCCGGACATCTGGTGGGGGCGGCGGTCCCGGCAGTCGGAAATCTCCAGCAACTCCATGAGATGCAGGGCGCGTTCGGTCTGTTCGCGGCGGGACTTGCGGGGGTGGGTGGCTGTCGCCCTGCCGGTGAGCTGCATCGGGAGGGCGATGTTCTGGGCCGCGGTGAGGTAGGGCAGGAGGTTGCGGGAGGTCTGCTGCCAGACGAAGCCGACGGTGGTGCGGCGGTAGCTGAGACGGTCCTTCGCGGCCATCGTGAGCAGGTCGCGGCCGGCTACGCGGGCCGCGCCCGCGGTCGGGGTGTCCAGGCCGGCGAGGATGTTCATGAGGGTGGACTTGCCGCTGCCGGACGCGCCTACGAGGGCCATGAGTTCGCCCTCCCGGACCAGGAGGTCGAGGCCCTGGAGGGCTTGGACCTCCACGCCGTCCGTGGTGAAGATGCGGACCAGGCGGTCGCAGGTGATGAGGGCGTCGTGGCCGTAGGCGGGGCGGCTGCGGTGCTCGGTGGCGCGGTGGGCCAGATCGGCGAGGGTCGGGTTCGGTGCCGTCATCGGACGCCTCCTGGGGCTCGGGGCACGGACAGTGGCCCGGATGGAGCAGCTGTGCGGCTGCCGTGAGAGGCCGTGCGTGGGCTCATCGGGTGTCTCCCGCCCGCAACTCCGCCACCGCCCCCCGTCGCCCCGTCCACCACGCCTGCGCCGCCGAGACCCCGACCGTCAGCAGGACGATCGCGGCCGCCGGGACCGCCAGCGACAGGGCGTCGGTGTGCAAGGCGGCTTCCTGCGCGGGGGACGGGGCCGTGGCCAGGGCGACGGCCGTCAGGTCGACGCCCGGGGACAGCAGGCGGATCGTGGCCCAGCCGGTCAGCGCGCCGCCCGCCGCTGCCAGCGCCGCCTGGGGGAGGGACTCCAGGATCAGGAGGCGGCGGCCCTGCGGACGGGTCAGGCCCATGGTGCGCAGGCGGGCCAGGAGGGCCGTGCGTTCGGGTGCGGTGCGGAGCAGGGAGAGGAGGAGGGCCAGCACGGCGTAGCCGGCGCCGGCTGCCACCGCTGCCGTGTAGACGCGTTCGGCGCCCGACTGGAGGGGGGAGTCGACGTAGCCCGCCCGTTCCTCGGAGCGGAGTTGCACGTCCGCCGAGGCCGGGGCCGCGCCGCGCAGGGCGGGTCCGTCGAGGTGGGTGCCGGTGAGCAGCAGGGCTGTGGGGCGGGATGCCGGGCCGTTCAGGCCGGCGCGGTCCACCACCAGGAAGTTGTCGCCGGTCACGGCGGGCGTGCGGGCCCGTACGGCGGTGATGCGGACGGTGATCGTCGTGCCGTCGTCCAGGCGTACCGGGAAGGGCCGGGTGCCGTATGTCCTGGCGGTCGTGGGGGAGGCCAGCGCCGGGAGGGCGGCGCGGGTGCCGCCTCGCCGCAACTCACCCGCGGAGAAGGGGCCGATGTGGGTCTCGCGCGCCAACTCGGCGTAACGCGAGGGGTTCACGCCCGCCAGCGGCACCGACTGTGTCAGGTCGGTCGGCCTCGCATCGTACGTGATGCTCACCGGCGTCACGGCCCGCACGCCCGGTGTGCGAAGGACGCGGTCCGGCAGATCCCGCGGCAGGGCGCCCGTCGCCTCGATGCGGGCGTCGGCGCCGACCGTGAGCAGGGCCGCCTGGTCGCGGGCCTCGCGCACCCCCGTCAGGACAGAACCGCCGAAGGCCGCCGTGGTGAGGGCGCTGAGCAGGGCGAGGAGCGGCAGGACCGCGGAGGCGGAGGTGCGGCCCGCGCGGGCCAGCGACAGGTGGCCGATCGCGCCGCGCAGGCGGGCGGCCGGGCGGGCCAGGCCGCGCAGCGGCAAGGGATAGAGGCGGACCAGCAGCAGGGCCGCGACCACGCCCACCAACACCGGTGCCAGGGAGGTGAGTTGATCGCCCGAGGTGCCCTGCCGGCGCAGGGTCTCCACCGCGCCCAGGGCCACGACGACCAAGGTGAGCTCCGCGACCGTACGGCGCCGGGAGGGCCGTACCGATGTCACGTCGCCGCGTCCTGCGTGCAGCCGCACCACGCGGTGGCCGGCCGCCGCCCGCAGGGGCAGGACCGCGCAGGCGACCGCCGTGACCGTCGCCGCCGCCGCGATCGCGTAGGTGGCGCGCTCGCTCGGGACCGCGAGCAGCGCCGCGCCCAGGCCCAGCGCTCCCGCGGGCAGCGCGACCACCGCCGTCTCGGCGAACAGGCGGCCCGCGAGGCCCCGCAGGGAGGCACCGCGGGCGCGCAGCAGGGCGAGTTCGGTCCGGCGGCGGTCGGCGGCGAGGCCGCCCGCCAGCAGCAGCACGACGGCGGCCACGGTTCCGGTGCCGAAGGCGGCGACGGCGACCAGCGGGCGGACGCCGCCGCGGAGTTGCGTGAACCCGGTCAGCACGTCGTCGAGGGCGGTGCTCACGGTCGTGGACGGGTCGGTCGCCGTACGGATCCGGCCCAGGGCCGGGCCTGCCTCCAGGGAGGCGATCGCCGACCTCACGCGGTCCGCCTGATGGGCGCGGAGCACGGCCGGCGAGGGCGCCAACTGCCAGTAGCGCCACAGGTTTCCGGGCGTGCCCAGCAGCGCCGGGGCGGCCTCGGGGGCGAGCAGCAGGGTGGCACGCCAGTACGTGTCGTGGTCGGGTCCCGGGGCCAGGACCAGGCTCGGGCTGCGCAGGAGGGGCTCGGTGGCCCAGAAGGCGCCGCCGGGGTCGCGCGGGGCGACGACGCCGGTCACCCGGACGGCGAGCGGCGGGCGTTCCACGCCGGGCACGTGGACGACCGAACCGGCCCTGATGTGCAGGCTCCTGGCGGTCTCCACGGTGACGGCGGCCTCGACCTCGGCGGTCGCGGCGGTGACGTGGCCGCCGGCGCGCGGCAGGCGTCCGGTGCGGATCGTCGCGTGCTCCGCCAGGCCGTGCTGTGCGGCGAGCGTGAGCTGCGGCGGCAGCCCGCTCGGCCGCGGCAGCCAGGGGTCCGGTGCCGGCAGCGAGCCGGCCGTGCGCACCCCGTACGTCGACTGGCCGGGATCGACGGCGAGCGGGCGCGGGACACCGGCGAGGACCTGTGCGTACTGCCGGCCGAGTGTGCCGGGGCGCAGCGCCTCCTCGCGCTGCTCCTGGGACATGAGCAGGCCGGGCTGCTGGGCCGACACGTCCACGCTGGTGCTCGCGGGCCGCGCCCGCTCCACGGCCCGGCGCAGACCGGCGTCCTCGTACCGGTCGCCGGCCCGCGGGAACGCGGCCGCGAGACAGGCGGTCAGCGCCACGAGCACCGCCAGCGCGCAGGCGGCACCGGGCGCGGCGCGCAGCCGCGTCCGGATCCACGGAGCCCGCACCGGGTTCATTCCGCTCACCCCCCTCACCCCCTCACCCCCCGTCACTCCCCCTGCTCCCGCAGCGACACCGCCGGGTCCCCCCGCCGGAGCGCCGGCACCGCCGTCACGAGCAGCGGCGTCAGCGCCACCGCCGCCAGCAGCAAGGCCACGTCCGGCACGGGGAGTTCGACCTGCACGTCCGGCACCGGGCGCGTGGCCTGTGCGGTCAGCACGATCAGCGGGATCACCGCCCGGGTCAGCACCGTGCCCAGCGCCGCGCCCACCACCAGCGCGAGCGCCACCAGCACGCCCTGCTCGACGGCGATCATGCGGGCCAGCCGGCGGCGCGGGGCGCCCAGGGCCCGCATGATCGCCAGTTCGGCGCCCCGCTCCCGCAGGGAACCCGCGGCGCTCACCGCGAAGCCGACCGCGGCCAGCGCCGCCGCGACCCCGGCGGCGGCCGCGAACGCCGCCTCGGGGCCCGCGCCGAACGGGTCGTCCCGCAACTGCGCGGCCGTCTCGTCCCGCACCAGGACCTGCGACGGATCGAGGTCGGGGAACGCGCGCAGGGCCGCGGCGACGCGGGCGCTCTCGCCGGGACCGGTCCGCAGCCACCATTCCGTGGGCGTGACGCCCGTCCCGTGCCGGGCCTCCAGCACGCGGTTCACCGATCGCAGATCCACCAGCAGGGCGCCCCCGTTCGAGGCGCCGGTCGTCGGCAACTCCCGTACCGCGCGCACGATCCGCACCGACACGCTCTCCCCGCCGACCGTCACGTCCAGCCGCTGCCCGGTGTGCGCTCCCGCCGACGCGAGGAACCGGTCGGTCGCCACCGCCGTGATCCCGGGCGGGCTCGGCTGGCGGACCTGCATCCCCACGGTCAGCGACGGGCCGGCCCAGGTCTCGTCGACCGGCACGTACCCGGTGCCGTAGGAGAAGACCGGCGGTCCCGACGAACTCGTGCCGAGCTTCTCGGGGTTGGTCTTCTCGTCCGGCGACGCGATCTGCCCGTCACTGCTCACGGACGTCTTCCAGGAGACCGGCAGCGCGACCGTCCGCGCGGTGCCGTCCGTCCCCGTCGCCGTCAACTGGGATATACGGAGCCGGTGTTGCTCGGGATCCCTGATCGGCTGCGGCATCACCAGCTGCACTCCGGTGAGGGTCAGCGGCCCGTCGGACACGGGCACGTCCAGGGCGTGCGCCCGTCCGTCGGAGGGGAGTTGACCGGCCGGTACGTCGTACGGCGTCCCGTAGGCGTCCTCCAGCGTGACCGTCACGTCCGCCGCCGTCCCGGGGCCCGAGGAGCTGTGCAGGGACGCCGTCAGCCGCAGCCGGGCGGTGTGCGCGGGCACTTTCGCCCCGGCGGTCCGTCCCTTCGGTCCGAGCGCCGTGAGCAGCGGCCGTACGGGTTCCGGCGTGAGGTCCCGGCGTATCAGCACCGTGTCCGCCGCGTGCGCGGTGTCCAGGGCCAGCAGCGTGGCCGTTCTGCTGCCGGTCAGCGGGAGTTCGGTGCGCAGGACCGGGGCCGCCTGCCGTACGTGGGGGACGGCCGCGTACCTCTCCGTGCGCCCGAGCCCGCCCACCCCCTCGGCGAGGACGCGCACCGGCGCCCCCGCCGCGAAGTCCGCCTGGTCGTCCTGCGAGCGGTCCCAGGAGGCGCCCTGCGCGATCGCGAGCATGCCGAGCGCGACGGCGAGGACCAGCAGCAGCACCGGGCCCGCCGCGCGCATCGGGCGGCGGCTCAGCTGCCAGCCCGCCAGCGGCGCGGTCAGCCCGCGCCCGCCGGCCGCCCGGCGCTCGGCCAGCCGTGCCACCAGGGGCAGCAGCCTGAGGGTCACCACCGTGCCGGCGAGCAGCGCGAGGGCGGGGGCGGCGACCAGGAGCGGGTCGATGCCGAGGGTGCCGGACCTGCCTCCGGTCACGGCGCCCGACGTGTGCCGGCCGAGCTGCCAGTACGCCACCGCGGCCACCGCCAGCAGGCCCAGGTCCGCGCCCGCGCGCACCGGGCCGGGCAGGGCGCGGGCCCGCACCGGGCCGAACCCCTCCACGGTGAGCGCGGGCAGCGTCACCGCCAGCGCGCACCCCAGCGCCACGCACGCGGCCACCAGCCACACCCCGGGCCGCCCTGCGGCGGGCACGTCCAGCCGCAGCCCGATCCGGGCCAGCGCCCCGTGCCCGGCCAGCAGCCGGGTGAGCGGACCCGACAGCAGGGGCGCGCAGACCACGGCGGGCACCGCCAGGAACAGCGCCTCCAGGGCGGCGAGCGCCGCGACCCGGGCGCGGGAGGCGCCGCGCGCCCGCAACAGCCGTACCTCGCCCGCGCGTTCGGCGCTCAGCAGCCGTGCCACCAGCAGCAGCGCACAGCCCGCGAGCAGCGCCAGCTGCAGGGCGACGATCAGCAGGGTGGAGCGGGACACGAGCATCGAGCGCTCGATCCGTCCGAGGACATCGGGCAGGGAGGTGCTCGCGACCGTCGTGCCCCGCAGCGCGGGCTGCCCGCGCAGGGACGCGCCGCCCGCGCCGGCCGCCTCGCGCAGCGCGCCGATCCGCGCGGTCGTCAGCGCCGAGAAGTCGGCCGTCGCCAGCCACGCCGACTGGCCGGCGCTCACCCGGCCGCCGCCGAGCACGCCGGGGGCGGCGAGCAGTGGGCCGTACGTCGTGAAACCGACCGTCCTGACGCCCCGGCCGCCCAGGTCGTCCAGCCGCCAGTAGGGCGCGTCCGGCCGGGCGGGCCGGTACAGGCCGGTGAGCGTGACGCGCACCTTCGGGCCGCCGAGCCGGTCGGTGAGGAGGAGCCGGGCGCCGGGCTTCAGGCCGAGCCGCCGGGCGGCCGTCTGTGGGAGGGCCGCCTCGATGCCGGCGCCGTCCCGGGGCGCCCGTCCCGAGACGATCCGCACCTGTGACGGGTCCAGCGCCGCGAGATACGTCAGATCCGGCTCCCCGGACCGCTCGGCGGGCGGCTGGAGCGAGCGCGGCAGTCCGTACGGGCCCGAGCGCACCAGGGTCCGCACGGTCACCGGCAGTCCGTCGAACGTCCGCCGCGCCCCCTGCCGTACGGTGCCGTCGGCGGCGGCGCGCCCGCCGGCCGGCACGTCCGCCTTGACGATCAGGGCGGCGTCGGCGGCGGTCTCGGGAGAGCGCAGCGAGTGGCGCAGGGCCGCGTCGCCGATCGCGCCCGAGTATGCGGTGAGCGTGGCCAGGACGGCCGTGGTCAGGAGCACGGTGAGCAGCGCGGCGGCGAGCAGGAGACGGTGGGCGCGAGCCCGCAGCACGACGAACCGTGCCACCGCACCGAACGCCGTCACGCCCAACCCCCCGTGGTTGTCCAGACCTTCGGGCGATGCTGTCAGAGGGGGCAGCTCACGGGTAAGCGCTTGTACGTCGGGCTTGACCGGATCGTGACCGGATTCCGGCGTACAACGACCGGAATCCGCATGTCATACGGGGACGGTCAGTCGGGAGTGTTGATCATCGACGCGGCGGCGTACGTCAGGTACTTCCACAGCTGCTGCTCGTGCTCCTCGGACAGGCCCAGCTCGTCGACCGCGTCGCGCATGTGCCGCAGCCAGGCGTCGTGCGCCTCGCGGTTCACGGTGAAGGGGACGTGGCGCATGCGCAGGCGGGGGTGACCGCGGTTGTCGCTGTACGTCGTCGGGCCGCCCCAGTACTGGATCAGGAACAGGGTCAGGCGCTCCTCGGCCGGGCCGAGGTCCTCCTCGGGGTACATGGGTCGCAGGACCGGGTCCTGAGCCACGCCCTCGTAGAAGCGGTGGACCAGGCGGCGGAAGGTCTCCTCCCCGCCGACCTGCTCGTAGAAGGTCTGCTCCTGAACCGTGCCGCGCCGAATCTCATTCACCCGTCCATGCTCTCAGACGGCGGGAACCAGTACGTGAGGCCTAGGACCCTCGCGGAAAGGCCCGATTCCGGATCAGGCCGTTCCGGTGCTCGCCTCGCGCCCCGGGCCGCAGGACAGTGGACGTATGGGCGCGCATGCTCTCGACGAGAGCGACAAGGACCTCGCCGGCCTCGCGGCCTCGGCGCGGGCGGAGCTCGTGCGGGAGATCGAGGCGGAGGGGGCCTGGGCGGACGACCCGGTGTGGCGGGAGGCGTTCGCGGCGGTCCCGCGCCACCTCTTCGTGCCGTACTACTACGTCGGTGCCGTCGGCGGCTACGAGCGGCGGTGGGGCGAGAGCCCCGATCCGCTCACCCGCGAGAAGTGGGTGCGCGGGGCCTACGCGGACGTCCCGCTGGCCACCCGGCTGCGCGACGGCGAGCTGCTGTCCTCCAGCAGCCAGCCGTCGCTGATGGCGATGATGCTGACCGAGCTGCGGGTCGAGGACGGCAACCGGGTCCTGGAGGTCGGCGCCGGCACCGGCTACAACGCGGCCCTGCTGGCCCACCGGCTCGGCGACGACGACCTGGTCACCACCGTCGACCTGGAGCCGGAGATCACGGAGTCCGCCAGGCGGCACCTGGAGGCCGTGGGGCACCACCCGGCCGTCGTCACCGGCGACGGCGCGCGCGGGGTCCCCGAACGGGCCCCCTTCGACCGGATCATCGTGACCTGCGCGCTGAGCTCGGTGCCGCGCGCCTGGCTCGCCCAGTGCAGCCCCGGCGCCCGCATCCTGGCGCCGTTCGCCACCGGGCTGATCGCCCTGACGGTCCGGGACGCCGGCCGGGCGGAGGGGCGCTTCCTGCACACGCCCGCCTACTTCGTGCCCCTGCGCGGCGCGGGCCGCCCCGAGAGGGAGCCGGCCGATCTCGCCGGGATCCCGCGCCGGGCCAAGGAGCACGAACTGTTCCGGTTCCTGCTCTCCCTGACCCACGGCACCCTCGGCCCGCAGGAGGCCCTCGTGTTGTGGGAGCGCGAGGAACAGCCGCCCCGCGAGCGCTACGGCATCACGGTCTGCGGCGAGCGGGAGTGGGCCTGGCTGGACGATCCGCAGGGGCCGTACGTCTGGCCCCTGCCCGCGTAGTCGCGACGACTCAGCCGCGGCGGATCGTGATCGTCGTCCAGGCGCCCACGTGCACCCGGTCGCCGTCCTGGAGCGGCACCGGCACGAAGGGCTGGATCGGCTCCTCGGAGTTGTTGACCGTGGTGCCGTTCGTCGAGTTCTGGTCGACGACCGCCCAGCTGCCGTCCGGCTGCTGGACCAGCACCGCGTGCTGGTGCGAGACGCCCGGGTCCTCCGGCGGCACCGCCAGGTCGATGTCCGGGGTGTCGCCGGTGGAGTGGCGGCGGCGGCCGATGGTGATCTGGTTGCCGCTGAGCGTGCGCTGCTGCTCGGGCGAGTACGCGGGCAGGTTCAGGCCCGCGGCCTCGGGGCCGGAGCGCTGCATCATCGCCATGAAGTACTCGCGGTCCGGACCGATCGTCGCCATCCAGGTGGCCGGACCGGCGGACGGCTGCCCGTAGCCCTGGCCGGGCGGCGGGGGCGGGGTTTGGGCCGGGCCCGGCTGCTGCGGATAGCCGTAGCCACCGCCCTGGCCGGGACCACCAGGTGCGCCGGGACCACCGGGACCTCCCGGACCGCCGGTCGGCGGGGAGATCACCCAGTCGTCCTCACCGCCGCCGAAGGACGGGCCGCCGGGCTGCGGCGGCCGCCCCGTCTCCTGCGGGTACGCGGGCGGGGCCGGCGGACCGGGCTGGTGGAACGCCTGCGGGGCGCCACCGGGTGCACCAGGGCCACCGGGACCGCCGAAGCCCCCCGGGCTGTCGGGGCCACCGGGACCGCCGAAGCCCCCCGGGCTGTCGGGGCCACCGGGACCGCCGAAGCCACCCGGGCTGTCGGGGCCACCGGGACCGCCGAAGCCACCCGGGCCGTCAGGGCCACCGGGGCCACCCGGGCCGTTGGGGCCGGCGGGCGGCGTCGGGCCGGGCGGCGGGACCGGACGCGAGGGGTCCGGGCCGAAGTTGGACGGGCCGCCGAAGGGACCGCTCGGGCCCGAGGGGTCCGAGCCGTAGGGCGGGCTCGGCGGGATCGGCTCGGCGGGACGGTTCATCTGCGACGGGCGTGAGCCCTGGTACTCGTACGAGTCACCGGCGCCGCCGTACGACGGGCCGGGGCCACCGGGACCGGGTCCGGCGGGGCCGGGCGGCTGCTGGAAGCGCACCGCGGGGCCGGGCGCCGGCGGGCGCGGGGCGGCCGGCGTGTAGGACGTCGCCGTGTTCGTCAGGAAGTTCCACCGGCACTCCTCGCAGAACGGCGCGCCGCCCTCTCGGGGCGTGCGGCACTGCGGGCAGAGCTCCGGCTCGGGGTCCGGTACGGAGGACAGATGCCCGCGGCCACCGGGCTGCGGGCCCTGGCCGGGCGGCGGGAAGCCGTAGCCGCCGCCGGGCGGGGGCGGCGGAGGGGGCGGAGGTACGGCACCGGCCATGCGGTGACCGCAGACCTCGCACCAGTCGTCGGAACCCGACTGGTGTCCGTTCGGGCAGGTCGGCATGTCGGCGCTTCCCCCTCTCCTTCACCGGCCGTCCGGCCGGGTTTCTCCAACCCCAGGGGGCCGGGCTCGCTCTTTGCTATGTCACTTCTTTACACGAACAGTCTTTGTCGACCGAGTTTCGAGCGTCATCTCGTCGGCGTCCTCGACCTTTGCCTTCAGTCGCACAGTACCGGTCGCGGCGTCGACAACGTCCACCACCTTCGCAAGCAGTTTCGCAGTATCCGCGTTTCCGGAGGCACTGGCGAGCTGAACGGCCCGGCCCAGTTTGGCCGTTGCTCCGTCGAAATCTCCTGCTTTGCGTAGATCGAGCCCCTGCTGGATGGCCTGTGCCAGTTCGGCCTGCCCGGTGTAGTGGGCGACCTGGGGGTTGATCGCCGTGGAGGCCGCCATGTCGTCGGTCCACACGGCCCGGACCAGGCCCTGGGCGCCGAGGTTCTGCGCGCTCCCGTCGGGCTGCGGGATGACCAGCGAGACCCGGGCGGCGAGCATCTCCTGGCCGATGCCCGCGGACGGCACCTCGACGCATACGTGGTAGTCACGGGACTCGTCGCCCCAGGAGCCGGTGGGGTAGTCCCCGGCGCGCGGGCCGGCCTCCGTGCGGCGGTCGGTCAGATCCTCGACGGTGGGCGCCACCTGCTTGACGAACTTGATGGCGGTGCCGACCGGCGTCCACAGCCGCAGGGTCACGTCGGCGACCTCCTTGCCCATGGCCGTCTCCATCATGTGCGTGAAGTCGGCGGCGAGGCCGGCCGGGTCGGCGACGATGTCCGCCGTGCCGAGGAGCGCGGAGGCGATCCCTGTGACTTCTTTCACTTCCCAGTCGGTGCCCACGCCCCGTGCGTCACAGGTGAACCGTCCGGCGCAGGAGTCCAGGGCGGCCTTGAGGTCCTCGGGGGACTCGTGCTCGTTGCGGCCGTCGGTGAGCAGGATGCCGTGGCGGATCGCGACGTCGGCGGAGGAGAGCAGGCGGTCCGCCAGGCGCAGCCAGGTGCCGATGGCCGTGCCGCCGCCCGCGCTGAGCTTGCGCAGGGCCTGCCTGGCCTGCTCCCGGGTGGTGGCGTCGGCGACGGCGAGGCGCCCGCCGCCCGGGTAGACCTCCTTGGCGACGTGGGTGCCGCCGATCACGGCGAAGTGCACTCCGTCGCGCAGGGTGTCGACCGCGGCGGCCGTCGCGTCCCGGGCGTTGCGCATCTTCGTCGGCGGGTAGTCCATGGAGCCGGAGCAGTCGACCATGATCGCCACTGCCGCGGACGGGCCGTGTCCCGGCGCGTAGAGGTGGGGTGCGGCCACGGCGCTGCCGACCGTGCCGCCGCCGGTGGCGGTCACCGTGACGATGGCGTTGACCTCACGACCGCCGTCCGGCAGGTACTCGTTCTGGTACACGTCCATCGAGAACTGCGGCACGTTGGACTTCGAGAAATTGGCCATGCCTACTCAAATCCCCCTTGAAAACCTCACAGTTGTGAGGTGATTCCTGGAAGTGGACCGGTCCCCTCCGGTCCGCCGAGGCCATCCCCGTACGCGGCCTCAGGCCGATCCTGCCCCCTGAGGCACGGCCGGGAACGGGACGACGGCCACTGTTACGTTGTCGTGGCCCCCGCCGTCCAGGGCATGGCCCACCAGCACGCGGGCGCTGTGCAGCGGACGGGTCGCGGCGTCCGGCGGGACGACCTCGGCCATCTCCTCCGCCGCCTCGGCGTAGTTCCACAGCCCGTCCGTGCAGACCACCACCACGCCCGGCCGGTCCGGCTTGAAGGAAGCGGTGTGCGGCTCCAGTTCGTAGGCGTCCGCGCCGAGCCAGCCGGTGATCGCGTGGGCACGCTCGTCGGCGTACGCCTCGGCCTCGCTCATCAGGCCCGCGGAGACCATCTGCGCGGCCCACGAGTCGTCCTCGGTGAGCCGGGCCGGGGGTGAGGTGCGGTCCACCGGGACCCAGTAGACGCGGCTGTCGCCGACCCAGCCGACGACCAGCAGCCCGGGCGTCACGATCGCGCCGACGATCGTGCACGCGGGAGCGTTCTGGTGCGGGCTGTGCTCGCGGGCGGTCGCGGGCTCGTCGGCAAGGGCGTTGACGGCGTGCGAGGCGGCCACGATCGCGTCGTGCATGGCCTGCTGCGGGTGGGTGCCGCGCGGCAGGGCGGCCAGCAGCGACTCGCTCGCTGCCCGGCCTGCGGCGAGCGAGGCGTCGTCGGGGCGGGTCGCCGAGGAGACGCCGTCGCAGACCACGGCCACGGACGCGGGGGAGCCGTCCGGGAGCGTGCTCCGGCCGATGCCGAACGCGTCCTCGTTGCGGTGGTGGCGCAGTCCGCGGTCGCTGACCGCGGCGATCGGGCCGGCCTCCTGCTCCATGTGGTCGCGCTCGCGGGGCTGGGCGTGCCCGCAGTTCTCGCAGTAGCCGTCGTTGTCGACGCGGCCCGCGCGGCAGGCCACGCAGAGCTTGGCCGGCCCGGCGGACGCGGGGAGGTCGGCGATGCGCGGGTCCGGTGCCTGGAGCGGGTACTCGTCGGGCTCCGGCGGCCGGTCGAAGCGCACCCCGGAGGCCGGGGAGACCGGTGAACCCGTGGGCGGCGCCGGCGGCAGCGGGGAGTCGCCCGAGTCCGTCCCGGGCACGTCCGCCGACCGGTGCGTCGCCGCCGGTGTGTCGGTGCTGTCCGGTTCGGCGGCGAGCGGCCAGGGCGCACCGCCGTCGCCGTCGGGCGAGGGCGGCGCCGAGCCGTTCAGGGTGATCGTCGGGTGGTCGTCCGGCGGCGCGGGCACCGCGGACAGGTCGTATCCGCACGCGCCGCAGAAACGGTCATCCGACTCGAGCGGCCACTCGCAGCTCGGGCAGTTCGACAGGGCGGCCTGCTGGGGCATCTGCGACATCAACTACACCCACGTCCGGGGGCGGTAACGGTTGGCACGTTCCACCAGGTCGATCCTCTCCTCGCCGCCGGGCGCCAGCCGGGCCAGCGTGCGGTACGAACGCTCCAGGCCGAAGCGGAGGCCCCGCTCGTCCAGATCGCTGCCGAGCAGCACCCGACCGGCGGCGGGCGCGGAACTCCGGCCTCCGGAGAGTATCCAGTCCAGCGCGCAGCCGAGGACCTCAGCCGACAACTGCTCCCGGCGCGCCGGGTCCAGACCGTAGGCGTCCAGCGCCTCGACCTGCCGCGCGGCGGCGGTCAGATCGTCCAGGAACGCCACGTCGCCGGCGGTCGCCGTACGCCCGCGCAGCCGTGCGCGCACGGCTGCCACCCGTGCGGCCGTGTAGTGGATCGACGACTCCGGAACCGACTCCAGCGTCCGTACGGCGCTCGGCCGGTCCCCGGTGGCGAGCTGGACGCGGGCCAGGCCGAAGGCGGAACTGACATAGCTCGGGTCGGTCGCCCAGACCAGCCGGTAGTACTCGGCCGCGTTGTCCAGCTGGCCCAGCACCTCGGCGCACAGGCCGAGCGCCAGCTTGGGCGCGGGCTCGCCGGGGAAGGCGTCGTAGATCGCGTCGAAGGCGAGCGCGGCGCCCTCGTGGTCGCCCGTCACCAGCGCGGCGACGCCCCGGTACCAGACGACCCGCCAGTCGTCGGGCCGCTCCTCCTCCAGGTTGAGCAGGGCCTCCAGCGCGGTGTACGAGTCGCCGTTCTCCAGCCAGGCGCGGATCTGCCGCAGCCGTGTCTCGATCGACGGCGACGGCGCGGCGGCCAGCGCCCCGAGCAGTTCGGCCGGCGCGGTCGTCATCAGGCCCGCGAGGAATCCGGCGTTCGGGTCGGAGGGGTCCACGCGGGGGACCGGCAGGGCGAGGGCCGCGGCGGGGGAGTTGACGGGCTTGACGATCGACCGGGAGCCGTTGGGCGAGGCCGGCAGCCGGGGCTGCTGCCTGGCCTTCTGCAGCGCCCGCGTCCCCAGCAGCGACACGTCCCCCTCCAGCTTGGGGAACAACTCCGTGTCGGTGACTCTCAGTTCGGGCCCGAACAGCGTCGACAGCGCGGGCCGCGACCGCCCCGACTGCAGGGAGACGACCTCGCGCAGCACACCCGTCAGCTGCTCCGCCATCTCCTGCGCGGAGGCGAACCGGCGGGCCGCGTCGGGGTCGGTGGCGCGGACCAGCAGCCGGTAGAAGGACTCGTACTGGCGGAAGACCTCGATGTTGTCCGGGTCGGGCAGGGAGTCCACGAAGACGTTCGTGTAGCCCTGGAAGTCGAAGGTCAGGACGGCGAGCGTACGGGCCACCGTGTAGAGGTCGGACGCCACCGACGGGCCGACCTCGGCGACCTCCGGGGCCTGGTAGCCCACGGTGCCGTAGATCGCCGACTCGTCGTCGTCCATCCGGCGCACCGCGCCCATGTCGATGAGCTTGAGCTGGTCCTCGGTCTGGATGGCGTTGTCGACCTTGAAGTCGCAGTACAGCAGGTTGCGGCTGTGCAGATGGCCGAGCGCCTCCAGCGCCTCGATGCCGTACGCGCACGCCTGCTCCACCGGCAGCGGATCCCGTTTGCCCGTGGGCGTACGGCGTGAATTGGCGATCTCCTTCAGCGACTTGCCGCCGACGTACTCCATGACGATGTAGCCGTCCAGGGAGCCGGTGCGCTGGTCGAGGTGCTCGACGAAGTTGTAGATCCGCACGATGTTGGAGTGCTCGATCTCGGCGAGGAAGCGCCGCTCGGAGATCGCCGCCGCCATCGCGTCCTGGTCGCCGGTGTCGAGCAGGCCCTTGAGCACCACCCACCGGTCGGAGACCGCCTTGTCGACGGCGAGGTAGACCCAGCCGAGCCCGCCGTGCGCCAGACAGCCCACGACCTCGTACTGGCCGTGCACCACGTCGCCGGTCTTCAGCTTCGGCACGAAGGAGTAGGGGTTGCCGCACTTGGTGCAGAAGCCCTCGGTGCGGCCCGCGCGCTCACCGCGCGCCCGGCCGACCGGCGCCCCGCAGTCGGAGCGCGAGCAGAACCGCTTGCGCTCGGGCACCTCCGGGTTGTCCAGCACCATCGCGCGCGGGTCGGGCCGCGGCACGTCCGGCACCAGCACCAGGCCCACGCCCAGCCGGCCGCGGCCGCTGGTGTTGGTGCTGGAACCGGAGCTGCGCACCGACACGGAGCGGCTGGAGGTACGGCCCGACAGGGAACGGGAGAGCCGCCCGGAGACCGAGCGCCGCGACTTCGACGACTGCGAGGACGTACGCGAACTGCTGCGGCTGCTGGAGCGCGAACTGCCGCTGCCCCGCGAGCCCCTGCCGCCGCCCGTGATGCCGGTGGCCGGCGAGCTCACCATGCCGTTCTGGGACACGACCGGGGCGAGGCCGCAGGTGTCGCAGTACAGCTCACCGCCGCCCATGTCCTCGTAACTGCCCTCGCAGCCCGGCCGCTGGCACTGCTGCTGTGCCTGACTCATGACGTCACAGCACCCCCTTCGTCACTCACGCTCCCGGCCCCCTGCGGTCCACGGGTCCGCTCTGACCCGGCACCCGCGGGGTGCTCAGCGCTTCGGCGGCCGCGTGCTGGTAGCGCAGCACGGCCTGTTCGGCGACGCGCAGGTCGCAGGGCGCGCTCCACAGCATGCGGCGCGCCGCGTCGTACCGCTCGATCAGGAACGGGTCCTCGGCGAGCCCGTGCCGGGCCACCTTCGCCTTGTACGCGTCGAGGCGGCCGCGCAGCTCCGCGCGGACCGCGAGCGGCGCGGTCACCGCGGTCAGCGACTCGCGGGCGCGCAGCAGCTCGTCCTCGGCCTTCTCCTCAAGGGACTCCAGGAGCGGGGAGAGCCGGTGCCACTGCGCGTGCCTGCGGTACTCGGCGGCCGTCGACAGCTGCTCCTGGAGCTGGGTCGGCGGACCGCTGACGACCGGCACCTCCGTGGCGGCGATCTTCGCGAGGACCTCCCCGCGCGCGGTGCGCGCCTCGGCGAGCGTGCGGTCCGCGCGGCTGAGCACGTCCCGCAGCCTCACCAGCCGCTGCTCGGCGTCCTGCCGGACGGTGAGCACGGCGTCGATCTCCCGGCGCACCTCTTCCAGGGCGCGCGCCTCACGGTCGTAGACGGTGGTGTCCGGACGGCCGCCGCCGGGTGCCGAACTCCCCTGTGCGGGCAGCCAGTACGCGAGCGGGTCGGAGATGACCTGTTCGCGCAGGGAGGTCAGGGTGCGCGTGATGCGCTCGAGGTCGTCGCCGGACGGGTGCTCACCGGGGCGCACGCCGACGGAGTGGGCGAGCTTGCGAGTGCGCTGGAGCTCCGCGGCCAGTAAATCGATCCGTGCGGGCAGCGCCGACCAGACCGCGTCGGCGGCGACGACCATGTCCAGGCTCGTCGCGTACAGCTCGTTCATCACGTCGACCAGGGCGGCCAGCGAGAACCGCCGGCTGAGCTTGCCGGAACCGCCCTGCAGCGTGGGCGCGTTCGCCGTGGCCGTGACGGCGTCCGCGATGGTGACGGCCTCGCCGCGCAGCAGCTCGGTCAGCTCCACCAGGTCCTCGTGGCTGGACCAGCGGCGGCGGGAGCGGATGTCCCGGGCCGAGCGCAACGCGTCCGTGTAGGCGTCGAAGTAGGTCCACAGCAGCGTGATCGACGCGTCCGCGGCGGACCAGCGCTCCTTGGTGACGCCGGTGAGCTCCGCGCCCTCGAGGAGTCTGCGGCCCGCGTGGTCCTGCAGGGCGAGGAGCGAGGTCTCGATGGCCTCGTGCTCCGCGCCGAGCCGCGCCAGCGCACGGTCCACCTCGTCCCGGTCCATCACCGGCCCGGCGGGGTCCGTGACGCCCATCGATCACCTCTCGCTGCTGTCGTGTGCCGTCGTGTGGTCGCTGCCGTCTTGTCCCTGAAGTCCTTCTGATGATCGGTCACTTGTAGTGCGCGGCGGGAGGGGTCGCCGACGTCGACTTCTTGCCGGCCTGGTCCATGGTGGGGTGCAGCCACCTCGCGTACGAGTCGGCCCACCCACCGTTCTTGATGTAGTTCTGCAGCGTCCGGTTGACCTGGCGTACCAGATCGTCCGAACCCCGTTTCATCGCCACGCCGTAGTACTCGTCGGTGAACAGGCCGCCCTTCAGTTCGACGGTCGGGTCCTGCGCGGCCTGGCTGGCGGCGAGCGCGCCGTCGGTGACCACCGCGTCGACCTCGCCGAGCTGCAACTTCACCAGGCAGTCGAGCTGGTTGGGGACGACGGTGCTGATGTCGGTGGAGGCAGGGATCTTGCCGCCCTTGTCCGCCCGCAAGCTGTCGAGCGCGGTGGAGCCCTCGGCCGAGCAGACCTTCTTCCCGGCGAGACTGCCGTCGTAGCCGGTGATCTTCGAGGTCTTGGGCGCCAGGACCTGCTGGCCGGTCCTGAAGTAGGGGGCGGAGAAGGCGACGTCCTTCAGGCGGGCGCAGTTGATCGTCATGGTGCGCACCACCATGTCGACCTCGCCGCTCTGGATCGCCGGAACACGCTGGTTGGTCGGAATGGCCTTGAACGAGACCGCGTTCGGATCGCCGAGCAGGTCCTTGGCGATCTGGTGGACGAGGTCGATGTCGAAGCCCTCCAGCGCGCCGGAGGTGTTGTTCGGGTTGAGGTAGCCCCAGCGGTAGCTGTTGGTGTCGACGCCGACGATCAGCCGCCTGTCCTCGCGGGCCTTGATCTTGTCGACGACATCCGTGCCGCCGCCACCGGACGGCGACAGGCTCTGGTCCTGCGGTGCCACGCCGTTGTCGCACTTGGTGTCCGCCCTGGCCTGGGTGCCGTGGGCGAGGCGCTGGACGGCGCTGTCGGGGGCACCGCTCGACTGGGTCCGGGGCAGCAGCAGCACGAAGGCCAGGGCCAGCACGCAGACGGCCGCCATCGCACCGACCCCGCCCCAGCCCCGCAGCCCGGCTCGCAGACGTCGGGCCAGACGGTGTGCATCCATCTTCACGCCCCCTCTCACCGGTACTCCGAAAGCCTGCGCCCGATGCCCAGCACCGCGCCCGCCGCGCCCAGCACGGCCAGGACCGCGGCGCCGTACGGCAGTCCGGTCAACGCGTCCTTGCCGTTGCCCGCGGCCTGCTTGAACTCCGCCTGCTCGTGCAGGAGCGCCGTCTGCAGGGCCTTGTCCACATTGTCGAAGCACACGCTCGTCGGATCCTTGCCGACGCCGATGACCTTGTCACGGGCCTGCTGGTACTCGCCCTTGTCGTTCAGGCCCTGAGCGACGCCGTGCCGGTCCTTCCACGCCTGCATGAAGCTGTTCGCGTCCTTCACGGGCTTCTTGCCCGCCGAGTCGTCCGCGAGACCGCCGGCCTTGGTCAGCGACGTGGCCAGCCGGCCGATCTGGTCGTCGTAGCCGAACGCGTAGGCGTCCACGGGCTTGCCGTTCACGTCCTTGGTGTCCGCGCCGCGGCGGATCAGGCTGAGGTTCTCGTCGCTGCGGGCGGTCAGGGACGCGATGCGGGCGTCGTGCAGGACGTTGAGCGAGCGGACGCCGTGGTCGTAGGAGTCGTTCAGCCCGGAGCGGGCGAGGGTGTGGCCGACGACGAGCCAGAGCAGCACCACCGCGGAGGCGGCCGAGGCGGTGACCATGCCGTGGTTCAGCACCCGGTTCGTGCGCAGGTAGTTGCGGCGCTGGGCCCAGGCCAGACCGCCGAGCGCGACGAGGCCGAGGCCGATCGCGGCCCACGGGAACGACTTCGCGTCGGCGTAGTCGGACTGGAGCCGCTGGTTCTCCTTCTGGTACAGGTTCTCGGCCTTGGGCAGCATCTGCTGCTGCATCTGCTCGTTCGCCGCCCGCAGGTAGGCGCTGCCCACCGGGTAGCCCTGGCGGTTGTTGGCGCGGGCCGTCTCGATCAGGCCCTTGTACTGCGGGAGCAGCGTGTTGAGGTCCTCGATGGTCTTCGCCGACTCGGACCCCGCCTTGGAGTTGGAGGCGGCGGTGACGAGCTTCTGCGCGGCCGTGCGGATGTCGTCCTCGTACCGCTTGCGCATCGCCGGCTTCTCCTGCGGACCCGCGAGATAACCGCTGGCCGCCGCCGTGTTGGCGTCGGCGAGGGAGCGGTAGATGTCGGCGGCGTCGGAGCTGAGCGGCTGGCTGCTGGTGAGCACGTCGTCGGCGGCCGTCGCACGGTCGGTCATCTGCCAGGCGGTGACCGCGCCGAACGCGACGACGAGGAGGGCGACGAGCGCGCCGATGATGCGCAGCCGGCCCGGCTCCGTCGTCGCCGCCTCACGCAGCCGGTCGGCGCCTTCGGCGAAGGCCGTGCGGCGCTTGGCGGCGGGTGCCGGCGTGGGCGTGGCGGTGGGGCCCGGGGACGGCGGGGGAGTGGGGGCCCCCTGCTGCGGCGGTACGGCCGGCATCGTGGGCACGCCGGATCCCGGTGGCGCCGCACTGCTCTTCGGCGGGTGTGTCACTTCGACCTCCCCCATGGTCATCCGTCGCCGCAAGTATCCCTGGCGGGTGCTGCCGGCGGCAGGGCAGGGTTCCGCATCACCCTGCCCATGAATACGCCTGGGGAATCAGTTCGGTTCCGGTCCGGGGCGGCCGCCCCGGACCCTTGTTGCGGCCCGGCTGATTATGGCTGGCCGGAGCTCAGGATTCGAAGTGGGCGCGCACCTTTTCGTGCACCTCCGTCCCCGCGTCCACCTGGTCCAGGCCCAGCAGCGCGGCGCCCAGCACCGGACTCGCCGTCACCACCCGCGGCACCGCCTTCGGTGCGCGTACCGCCAGCAACTCGCTGATCCCATCGCTGAGTTGGGGATGCCGTGCGGCCAGGACGCCGCCGCCGAGCAGGACCGGGGTCTCCTCCTCCAGCAGGTCGAGGCGGGTCAGGGCCACCGTCGCCATCGTGACCACCTCGTCGGCGAGCCGGTCGACGATCGCGCGGGCGATCGGGTCGCCGTCCGCCGCCGTCGCGAAGAGCACCGGCGTCAGCTCGTGGCGGCGGTCGTGCGGCACCCGCTCCAGGTGCAGCGCCTCGATCAGCGCGAGCATGGTGGGGAGGCCGAAGTGGGCCGGGAGCGTGCGGGCCAGGTCGGTGGGTTTGCCGCGGCCGTCCTCCGCGCGCGCGGCGAACCACAGGGCCTCCTCCGCCAGGCCCCACCCGCCGCCCCAGTCACCGGAGATGCGCCCGATCGCGGGGAAGCGGGCGGTGCGCCCGTCGGGGCGCATGCCGACGCAGTTGATGCCGGCGCCGCACACGACGGCCACGCCGCGCGGCTCGGTGATGCCCGCGCGCAGGATGGCGAAGGTGTCGTTGCGGACCTGGACGGCCGTGCCCCACGCGCGCGCCTGCAGCGCGGCCGCCAACTGCTCCTCCTCGACGGGGAAGTCGGCGTTGGCCAGGCACGCCGAGACCTGGTCCACGGAGGTCACCCCCGCCGCGGCGAACGCGGTGCCCACCGCCTCGGCGAGGGTGTCCACGGCCGCCTCCACGCCCACCACCGGCGGCCGGAACCCGCCGCCGCGGGCGGTGGCGAGGACGGTTCCGTCGGCCGCCACGACCGCGACGTCGGTCTTGCTGTTGCCCGCGTCGACGGCGAGGACACGTGCGGTCATGCCCACGCGAGATGCTCCCGGTTGTGTGCGATCAGCTGGTCGGTCAGGGCGTCCGCGTACGCGTACTGCCCGATGAGGGGATGCGCGAGCAGGGCGCGGAAGACCCGGTCGCGGCCGCCGCGCAGCGCCGCCTCCAGGGCCAGGTCCTCGTACGCCGTCACGTTCGCCATCAGGCCCGCGTACAGCGGGTCGACGGCCGGCACCGCCAGCGGGTGCGCTCCCTTCGACCCCACGGCCGCCTGGACCTCGATCACCGCGTCGTCGGGCAGGAAGGGCAGCGTGCCCCGGTTGTAGGTGTTGACCACCTGGTACGGGCTGCCGCCTCCGCCCAGCAGTGCGGCCGCCAGGTCCACCGCCGCCTCCGAGTAGTAGGCGCCGCCCCGCTTGGCGAGCAGCTCCGGCTTCTCGTCGAGGGCCGGGTCGCCGTACATCTTGAGCAACTGCCGCTCCATCTCCGCGACTTCGGCGGCCCGGGAGGGCTTGGTGCGCAGCTCGCGCACGACCTCGTCGTGGGCGTAGAAGTAGCGCAGGTAGTACGACGGGACGACGCCGAGGCGGTCGAGCAGGGCCCTGGGCAGCCGCAGGTCGCCGGCGATCGTGTCGCCGTGCTCGGCCAGCAGCTTGGGCAGCACGTTGTCGCCCTCGGGGCCCTCCAGGCGTACGCCGGTCTCCCAGGTGAGGTGGTTGAGGCCGACGTGGTCGAGGTGCACGTCGGAGGGGGCGACGCCCAGCATGCCCGCGAACTTGCGCTGGAAGCCGATCGCCACGTTGCACAGGCCGACCGCCTTGTGGCCGGCCTGCAGCAGGGCCCGGGTGACGATGCCGACCGGGTTGGTGAAGTCGATGATCCAGGCGTCCGGGTTGGCGCGGTGGACGCGCTCGGCGATGTCCAGCACCACCGGGACCGTGCGCAGCGCCTTGGCGAGGCCGCCCGCGCCGGTCGTCTCCTGGCCGACGCAGCCGCACTCCAGCGGCCAGGTCTCGTCCTGCTCCCGGGCCGCCTGCCCGCCGACGCGGAGCTGGAGCAGCACGGCGTCGGCGCCGTCGGCACCCGCCTCCAGGTCGGAGGTGGTGACGATGCGGCCGCTGTGGCCCTGTTTGGCGAAGATGCGGCGGGCGAGACCGCCGACCAGCTCCAGGCGCTCGGCGGCCGGGTCGACCAGCACCAGCTCCTCGATGGGCAGGGTGTCGCTGAGCCGTGCGAAACCGTCGATGAGTTCGGGGGTGTAGGTCGAGCCTCCGCCGACCACGGTGAGTTTCATAGGTGGTTAACCCTTCACTCCGGTGAGCGTGACACCTTCGACGAACGCCTTCTGGGCGAAGAAGAACACGAGGATCACGGGGGCCATGACCAGCACGGTGGCGGCCATGGTGAGGTTCCAGTCGGTGTGGTGCGCGCCCTTGAACGACTCCAGACCGTAGGACAGGGTCCAGGCGCCGGGGTTCTCCGACGCGTAGATCTGCGGGCCGAAGTAGTCGTTCCAGGCGTAGAAGAACTGGAACAGGCCCACGGCCGCGATGCCCGGCTTCGCCATCGGCAGGACGACCTTCAGCAGGGTGCGCAGCTCGCTGCAGCCGTCCACCTTCGCCGCGTCGAGGTACTCGTTCGGGATGGTCATCAGGAACTGGCGCAGCAGGAAGATGGAGAACGCGTCGCCGAACGCCATCGGGATGATCAGCGGCCACAGCGTGCCGGACAGGTCCAGCTGCTTCGCCCAGAACAGGTACATCGGGATGATGACGACCTGCGGCGGCAGCATCATCATCGAGATCACCAGCATGAGCGCCAGATTGCGGCCGCGGAAGCGGAACTTGGCGAGTGCGTACGCCACCGGTATCGAGGAGACGACGGTCAGGACCGTGCCCAGCCCGGCGTAGATCAGCGTGTTCCTCCACCAGGTCAGGAAGCCCGGGGTGTCGAAGACCTTCTTGTAGTTGGACCACTCCCAGGTGTGCGGGATCAGGTCGCGGCTCAGGGCCTGGCTGTCGCTCATCAGCGAGGTCAGGAACACGAACACGAAGGGGAGGACGAAGAAGAGCGCGGCCGCGACGCCGAACGAGTGGATCGCGACCCACTCCAGGAGGGTGCGGCGGCGGGCCGTGCGCTCCGCGGGCGAGACCGGTGCCTTCAACTGCACCGGCTTGTCCAGGACTTGGGCCATGGTCAGTCACCTGCCAGGTTGAGACCGCCCCGGCGCCGCATCAGGAACGCGGTGAACACCATGGACAGGGCGAACAGGACCAGGGCGACGACGCACGCGGAGCCGTAGTCGAAGCGCTGGAAGCCGAGGTTGTAGACGAGCTGGGGGAGGGTCAGGGTCGACTTCTCCGGGTAGCCGGGCTCGAACTGGGTGCCGGCGCCCTGGATCACGCCGGAGGCGACCTTCCCGGCGATCAGCGGCTGTGTGTAGTACTGCATCGTCTGGATCACGCCGGTGACGACGGCGAACATGACGATCGGCGAGATGTTCGGCAGCGTCACGTACCGGAACCGCTGCCAGGCGGAGGCGCCGTCCAGCTCGGCCGCCTCGTACTGCTCCTGGGGCACGTCGAGCAGGGCGGCCATGAAGATGACCATCAGGTCGCCGATGCCCCACAGGGCGAGCAGGGTGAGGGCCGGCTTGGACCAGCTGGGGTCGTTGAACCAGCCGGGGGCCGGGACGCCGACCTTCTCCAGGATCGAGTTGACCGGGCCCGTGCCGGGGTTGAGCAGGAAGGCGAACGCCATCGTCGCGGCCACCGGCGGGGCCAGGTAGGGCAGGTAGAACAGGGTGCGGAAGACGCCCGTACCCGTCTTGATCTTGGTGATCAGCAGGCCGACGCCGAGGCCGAACACGACCCGCAGCGTCACCATCACCAGCACCAGCCACAGGGTGTTGCGCAGGGCCGGCCAGAAGAACGGGTAGTGCTCGAAGACGTACGTCCAGTTCTTCGTCCCGCTCCACGTCGGCGGCTTGAAGCCGTCGTAGTGCATGAAGGAGAAGTAGACCGTGGAGATCAGCGGGTACGCGAAGAAGACCGCGAAGCCGATCAGCCAGGGCGACATGAAGGCGAGGGTGCGCAGCGCCGACCTGCGGCGCTTCGACGCCAGGGTGATCGTGGTCATTACTTCGCCTGCGCGATGTCCGTGTCGATCTGCGCGGCAGTCCTCTTCAGGCCGGCCTTGAGGTCGGTGACCTTCCCGCTCTCGTAGTCGTAACCGAAGTTCTGGATCGTCGTCAGGTACACGCCGCCGTTGATGGAGGCGGGAGACGTCGTCGAGTTCGGGTTCGCGGCGATGTCCAGGAACGTCTTGAAGCGCGGGTCGTACTTCAGCTTCGGCGACTTCAGGGCGGCCAGCGTCGAGGGGACGTTGTGGATGGCGTTGGAGAAGTTCACCACCGCGTCCGTGTCCGTGGTCATGTACTTCACCAGCTCCCAGGCCGCGTTCTGCTTGTGGCTGGTGGCGGCGATGCCGGTGATGGTGCCGGTGATGTAGCCCTTGCCGTACTGGCTCGCCTGGTCGTCGGGGACGGGCAGCGGGGCCACGCCGATGTCGAACTTGGGCTTGGCGTCCAGGGCCATGCCCAGGCGCCACTCACCGTCGAGCTGCATGGCCACCTGGCCGGTGTGGAAGGGGTGCTTGACGCCCCATTCGTCGCCGAGCTTGGAGCGGTAGGTCTCCAGCCTCCTGAAGCCGCCGAGGTCGTCGACGAGCTTCTTCTGGAGCGTGAACCCGGCCTGGAAGGCGGGGTCCGTGGCGAGTTCGGACTTGCCGGCCTTGCCGAAGTACGTCGGCGAGAACTGCCCGAAGTAGTGCTCGGTGGTGGTCTCCCAGCCGTGGTAGTCCGGCATGAAGCCGAGCTGCTTGTAGCTGTCGCCCTGCGCGATGGTCAGCTTCTTGGCGTCGGCCTCGAACTCGGTCCAGGTCTTCGGCGGGCTCTTGATGCCGGCCTTCGCGAACGCCGTCTTGTTGTAGTAGAGCCCGTAGGCGTCGCCCAGCAGCGGCGCGGTGCAGCGGTTGCCGTCGAACTGGGTGTACTCGTTCATCGCCTTCGGGAACGTCGTCTCCGGGTCGATGCCCGCCTTCTTGAAGAAGGGACCCAGGTCGACCAGCGCACCCGACGAGCAGAACTTGCCGACGTTGTTGGTGGTGAAGGAGGAGATGACGTCGGGGGCCTTGCCGCCGCCCGTGCGCAGGGCCTGGTTGATCTTGTCGTCGGTCATGTTGGCGACGACGTTCACATGGATGTTGGGGTGCGCCTTCTCGAAGCCGGCGATCAGGGAGTCGACGGCCTTCACCTCGTTCGGCGCGCTCCAGGCGTGCCAGAAGTTGATGGTCGTCTCCTTCGAGGCGTCGTCGTCGGCACCGGAGGAGGACTGACCGGTACAGGCGGTGGCGAGGAGGGCGAGGGAGGCGGACGCGGCGAGGGCGACGGCCGCCTTCCGGGACACTCCGGGTACGACTTTCCAGGACTTTCCGGGCATGGCAAGGTCTCCCAGGGGCGGGACGGGGTGGATGAAGGGGAGGCGCGGGGTGAGGAAGGGGCAGAGGTTCAGCGGGAGGTGTCGAAGACCTCGTCGCGGGTGGCCGCGAGCGCGCTCTCCAACGCGCCCCGCAGCACGGGATGTTCGGGCACGCCGCCGACCACGAGCCGGGGCCGGGAGGCCGCCAGCTCCTCCAGCTCGGCCTGGACGAGGGCGCGCAGCACCTCGCCGCCCGTGGTGAGCGCGCTGCCGCTGAGGACGACGAGTTCGGGATCGAGGACGGAGACGAGCGAGGCGAGACCGGTGGCGAGGCGCGTGGCGTACGTCTGGAGCAGCTGCCGGTGCGGGCCGTCGTCGGACTCGGCCGCGCGGGCGACCAGAGCGGCGGCGGACTCGGCGTACGGTCCGGGCGGGATGTCCTCGATGCCGAGGCTGCGGGCCAGCTTCGGGATGGCCTGCGAGCCCGCCAGTTCCTGGTAGCCGCCGCTGTTGGCCTTGGTCACCTGGCGGACCAGGGGCACGCCCGGCACCGGCAGGAAGCCGACCTCGCCGGCGCCGCCGGTCCAGCCGCGGTGCAGCCGCCCGCCGAGGACGAGGGCGGCACCGAGGCCCCCCTCGTTCCACAGCAGCACGAAGTCCTCGTGCCCGCGGGCCGCGCCCAGCCGCTGCTCGGCGACGGCGGCGAGGTTGACGTCGTTCTCGTACTCGACCGGCATCGGCAGCGCGGCGGCGACCTCGTCGAGCAGGCTCGGGGTGTGCCAGCCGGGCAGGTGCGAGGCGTAGCGCAGGCGGCCGGTGTTCGGGTCGAAGGCACCGGGGGTGCCGATGACGATCCGGTGGACGTCGTCGCGGGCGAGGCCCGCGGCCTTCCCGGCGCCGTCGAGGGCGTCGGTGACCTGCCGGACGACGGGCTGGGCGGGGCGCCGGCCCGGGGTGTGGAGTTCGTAGGAGCCCACCGTGCGGCCGGTGACGTCGGCGACGGCGGCGAGGATGCGCTCCGGGGTGACGTCGAGCCCGGCGGCGTACGCGGCGGCCGGATTGACCTCGTACAGCTGGGCGTTGGGGCCGGGCCGCCCCTCGGTGGTGCCGGTGGCGAGGACGAGGCCGGCCGCCTCGAGGCGGGCGAGCAGCTGGGATGCGGTCGGCTTGGACAGGCCGGTGAGCTTGCCGATCCGGGTGCGGGACAGCGGCCCGTGCTCCAGGAGGAGGTCGAGCGCGGCGCGGTCGTTCATGGCGCGCAGGACGCGCGGGGTGCCCGGCGTACCGGCCGTTCCTGCCATGGGGCGCCACCTGCCTTTCCACTGCCCGAAGCTTCTCATTGATCACTGTTAGGAAAGTTTCCTATTGGCTGGAAAGGAACGTAAGCCCAGGGCGAAGGGGGCGTCAAGAGAAACCGCCCCCGAGGCAACAGACTCGTTACCTCGGGGGCGGTGGTGGTGCCGGCGGGCCGGGCGGCCGCTACTTCGTCGGCGGCCGCTGCTGCACGATCGGGGATGCCGCCGCGGCCTGCGGGGACTCGGAGTTGGCGAACACCGACGGGGCCGCGACCGCGGCCGCCGGGTCGGTTATCTCCTCCTCCGGCGGGGCCGTCGCGCCGCCCACGATGCGGATCTGCGCCGCGTCGAAGGCGCGCTTGATGCGCCAGCGCAGCTCGCGCTCGACGGTGAGGGACTTGCCGGGCATCGTCTTCGCGGAGACGTGGACCACCATCGAGTCCAGCAGCACGCTGTCCAGACCGAGGACCTCGATCGGGCTCCACAGGAGCTCGTTCCAGGGCTCCTCCGCGCTCATCTTCTCGGTGACCTCGTCCAGCACGGACTTCGCCCGGTCCAGGTCCTCGGACGCCTTCACGGTCACGTCGACGCCGGCCGTGGCCCAGCCCTGGGAGAGGTTGCCGATGCGCTTGACCTCGCCGTTGCGGACGTACCAGATCTCGCCGCCGGCGCCGCGCAGCTTGGTCACGCGCAGGCCGACCTCGATCACCTCGCCGGAGGCGACGCCCGCGTCGATCTGGTCGCCGACGCCGTACTGGTCCTCCAGGATCATGAAGACGCCGGAGAGGAAGTCCGTGACGAGGTTGCGGGCGCCGAAACCGATCGCCACGCCCGCGACACCGGCCGAGGCCAGCAGCGGCGCGAGGTTGATCTGGAACGTGCCGAGGATCATCAGCGCCGCGGTGCCGAGGATCAGGAAGGACGCCACCGAGCGCAGCACGGAGCCGATGGCCTGCGAGCGCTGGCGGCGGCGCTCGTTGTTGACCAGCAGCCCGCCGAGCGCGGTGCCCTCCGCGGCCTGGGCGGTGCGGGTCATCCGGTCGATCAGCTTGGTGATCGACCGCTGCACGATCACCCGCAGCACGACCGCGATCACCGCGATCAGCAGGACTCTCAGCCCGATGGCCAGCCACGTCGACCAGTTCTGCTCGACCCAGCTGGCGGCGTTGGTCGCGCCCTCCTGGGCGTCCTGGAGCGTGGGGACCGCCGGTGTCGTCGACTCCGAGGGGGTCGGTGACGGCGACGAACCGGCGGCCAGTAGGACGGCGGGCAAGGACACGGCGGGAACCTCCAGGTGCAGCGATCCGCTCCACCGGCAGATGGTCAAGGTCACGAATAGGTCACTGGCGGGGCGGGGCCACCACACTATCGGTGCACGGTGTGTGGATCCTTGCCATCTTCTGGGGAGAGACGGTGCTCACGTGGGGATGAACAGGTGGGATGAAGAGTTCGCCGTCCTGGGGATGAATGAGATGTGGTCGAAAACACTCCCAGCCCGTTACCGGGACATGGTGGCGCTTCCCCCAGGCCGGAGGGGACACTGACTGCAGATCGTCCCGGCGCGAGCCACGCGCCGCCGACGCCCAAGGAGGCATTCCGTGCCGCACGTCCTGGTCCTCAACGCGTCGTACGAGCCACTCGGCGTCGTACCGCTTCGCCGCGCGCTCGTCCTCGTCCTCGAGAACAAGGCAGTCTGCCTCGAGGAGACCGGCGCCTTCATGCACAGCGCAACCGTCACAGTCCCCGCACCCAGCGTGGTCCGGCTCAAGCGATTCGTCCGGGTTCCCTATCGGGGGCCCGTTCCTCTCACCCGGCGGGCGCTCTTCGCGCGCGACGGGGGCCGGTGCATGTACTGCGGTGGCGCCGCAACCAGCGTCGACCATGTCATTCCGCGCAGCCGCGGGGGCAAGCACGTATGGGACAACGTGGTGGCGTCCTGCCGCCGCTGCAACCACGTGAAGGCCGACCGACACCTGTTCGAGATCGGCTGGCGGCTGCGCCACAAACCCGCTCCGCCCTCCGGTCTGGCCTGGCGCATCATCGGCACCGGCCATAGGGACCCGCGCTGGCTGCCGTACTTGCAGCCGTACGGCGCGGAAGACGCCATGGCCCGGATCGACGGCATATCCGCCTGAGGTCCGGGCTTTCGCACACCCGCGGCCCCAGGACACGCGGCACCTGGCGCCGGCCCCGGGGCACCGCTGTGCCCTTCGGGGCCGGCGCCCCGCGGCGCGGTTCGGCTCCGGGGTGCGGTTCGGCTCCGGGGTGCGCGGAGGACCGGCCGGGAGGGCCGTCCGCACAAAGATCCGAGCCTGAGGCGCGTGACCGGCACAGAATGTGCGGCGCAGAATGTGATGAGAGGCACGATGTTCCGTCCCGTACGTCTGCCCTCGCGCGGACGGGGTAGGGCTGCGGTAACCGTCGCCGTACTCGACAAGGAGGCCCCAGTGGCCGCATCCGCACATCTTCTGCTCTCGGCCCTTTCCAAACGCGAGGAGTTCGCCGGCTACGAACCGCACCTGTGCGCGTTCGACGCGGAGGGCACCTGCCTCGAGACCCCGCTGACCAGCGAACCGCCCTTGCCGGACGCCGAGCCCCTCACCAGCGAGCCGCCGCTCGCCGACGCCACGCCCCTGACCAGTGAGGCGGTAGGCCTCGAGCCGGAGACCACGAGGCCCTAGATGACAGCGCAGGGGCCGGCCGAACCGCCCTCCGAGGACCTGACCCGGCTCGCCGCACTGCACGGCGTCGCCACCTCCTACAGCCCCTCCCCGGACCGCACGGTCGCGGCCTCCGCCACCGCTGTCACCCTCGCCCTCGCCGCCCTCGGCGTCGACGCCTCCGTCCCCGAGGCCGTCCGCGCCGCGCTCGCCTCGCGCGAGCGGGAGCTGAGCGAGCGGCTGCTTCCCCCGACGGTCGTGATCTGGAGCGGCGGCACGTCCCCCGCACTCGCGGCCCTCCCGGCCGGCACCCGGCTGCGCGTCGAGACCGAACAGGGCGAGAACCGCACCTCGGCCGACGAACTCCCGCCCGGTGTACACCGGTTGACGGCAACCGCGCCCGACGGCCGGAGCGCCGAGGTCCACCTGGTCGTCGCACCGCCCCGGCTGCCCACGCCCACCGGACGCTCGTACGGCCTGCTGGTCCAGCTCTACTCCCTGCTCTCGCAGCGGTCCTGGGGCATGGGCGACCTCGGTGACCTCGCCGAACTCGGCGCCTGGGCCGGGCGCTCGCTCGGCGCGGGGTTCGTCCAGGTCAACCCGCTGCACGCGGCCGTGCCAGGCGCCCCCACCGACCCCTCGCCCTACCGCCCCTCCTCCCGCCGCTTCCCGGACCCCGTGCACCTGCGCGTCGAGGACGTCCCCGAGTACGCCTACGTGGAGGACCCCGCGCGGCTGCGGGCGCTGTCGGCCCGCGCGGCCGAACTGCGCGCCTCGGTGCTGGAGAAAAGCGCTCTGATCGACCGCGACGCGGTGTGGGAGCTCAAGCGCCAGGCGCTGGAGCTGATCCGCGAGGTGGAGCTGGGGCCCGGGCGGCGCGCCGCCTACGTCGACTTCCTCGCCGAGCAGGGCGAGGCCCTGGAGGACCACGCCACCTGGTACGCCCTGGCCGAGGTGCACGGCTCCGACTGGAACCGCTGGCCCGAGGCGCTGCGCGACCCCCGCTCGGCCGAAACGGCCCGGGCGCGCGGCGAGCTGATGGACCGGGTCGACTTCCACTGCCGCCTCGCCTGGCTCACCGACGCCCAGCTCACCGAGGCCCAGCGGGCCGCGCGCGAGGCCGGGATGCCGATCGGGATCGTGCACGACCTCGCCGTCGGCGTGCACCCGCAGGGCGCCGACGCCTGGGCGCAGCAGGAGTACTTCGCGGCCGGGATGTCGGTGGGCGCCCCGCCGGACGCCTTCAACGCGCGCGGCCAGGACTGGGGCCTGCCGCCCTGGCGGCCGGACCGCCTCGCCGAGTCGGGCTACGCGCCCTACCGCCGCCTGCTGCGGGCGCTGTTCCGCTACGCAGGCGCCCTGCGCATCGACCACGTCATGGGCCTGTTCCGCCTCTGGTGGGTGCCGCAGGGCCATCCGCCCACCGAGGGCACCTACGTCCGCTACGACGCCGAGGCCATGCTCGCGATCCTCGTGCTGGAGGCCTCCCGCGCCGGATCGATCGTCATCGGCGAGGACCTGGGCACGGTCGAGCCGGGCGTGCGCGAGAAGCTGCGCGAGCGCGGGGTGCTCGGCACCTCGGTGCTGTGGTTCGAGCGGCACTGGGAGGGCGACGGCCGCCCGCTGCCGCCGGAGAGCTGGCGCGCCGACTGCCTCGCCACCGCCACCACCCACGACCTGCCGTCCACCGCGGCACGCCTGACCGGCGAGCACGTCGAACTGCGCCACCGCCTGGACCTGCTGACCCGGCCGCTGGAGGAGGAACGCGCGGAGGCGGCGGCCGACGCGGCGGAATGGCTGGCCCTGCTAGGCCGCCTCGGTCTGCTGCACGGCACGGGCGGCGGCCACGCCCTGTCGGAGGAGGAGGCGCAGATCCAGGCCGTGCACCGGTTCCTGCTGCGCACCCCGTCCCGCATGGTCGGCGTCTGGCTGCCCGACACGGTGGGCGACCGCCGCCCCCAGAACCTCCCGGGGACCTGGGACCAGTACCCGAACTGGCGGCTGCCGGTCGCGGACGCGGAGGGCCACCCGGTGACGCTGGAGGAACTGGCGCGCTCACCCCGACTGCACGCTCTGATGGACGTGCTGCGGACGGCGCCGCAGGAGTAGCGGCGAGCAGGGAGCAAGCGGGCGCGAGCGCTCGTACGGCACCCCGGACGAGCGCCCCCGATCGGCGTTCGCTACTTTTGGGACCGTGGACAAGAAGAACGCCCTGCGCGCCGGCGCCCTGGCTGCCGGTACGACGCTGATGATGCTGCTCATGACGTCCCCCGCGCTCGCGCTGACCCGCGACGACGGTGACGACCCCGGCACGGGCCTGAGCGTGATCCAGACGCTGGGCCTCTACGTGCTGATCCCGCTCGCCCTGTTCGCGATCATCGCGGGCCTGGTCGTCGCCCTGGACGGGTCCACGGACCGCGAGCCGAAGACCAAGGCGAAGGAGAAGGCGAAGGCCTGACCCCCTCTGCTTTCGAGGGCGTCGCCCCCCGTGCCGTGACGGCGGGGGACGGCGCCCTCGGTGTGTTCAGGGCGCCTTGGCGCCCTCAGGGGCTCGGCGCCGTGAGATAGCGCTGGAGCGTCGGCGCCAGCCACGCCACGATCTCCTCGCGGCTGAGCGCCACGGTCGGCGGCAGCCGCAGCACGTAGCGCGTGAGCGCCAGCCCCAGCAGCTGCGCGGCACCGAGCCCGGCCCGCGCGGGGGCCTGTTCGGGATCGGGGCACACCGCGAACGCGACCGGGACCAGCTGGTCCCGGAAGACGCCCTGCATCCGTTCGGCCCCGGCCGGGTTGGTCGCTCCGACCCGCAACAGGGCCGTCAGCACCTCGTTCTCCTCCCACATGCCGAGGAAGTGCTCCACGAGCGCCCGGCCGACGTCCTGCCGGGGCAGCGCGGCCACGTCCGGCATCGACAGGTCGATGGAGACGGCCGCGGCGAACAGGCCCTCCTTGTTGCCGTAGTAGCGCATCACCATCGACGGGTCGATGCCCGCGTCCTTGGCGATCGCACGGATGGTGGCCCGCTCGTACCCGTCGGCGGCGAAGCGCTCGCGGGCCGCGGCGAGGATCGCGTCACGGGTGACGTCGGAGCGCCGGCGGGCCCCGGAACCGGAATCTGTGCTGCTGCTGTCGCTGACTTTCACATCAACAAGCATAGGCCAACCTGCGTTGGCCAACAAGTGTTGACTTCGTCGTGAGGGCGGCTCTACGGTGGCCAACGCACGTTGGCAAACAGTCGTAGGCAAACAAGCGTTGGCAACCGGAGGTCATCATGCAGACCCAGCACTCCGTGATCGTCGTAGGCGCGGGCCCCGCCGGTCTTCTGCTGGCCGGCGACCTCGCCACCGCCGGCGTCCCCGTCACCCTCCTGGAGAAGCGCCCGCACAAGATCAGCAACCTTTCCCGCGCCTTCGTCCTGCACGCCCGCACCCTCGAGCAGCTCGACGCCCGCGGCCTCGCCGACGGCCTGGAGAAGGCCGGCCGCCCCCTCGACAGCCTCCGCCTCTTCGGCCGCCTGAGCATCGAGCTGGGCACGCTCCCCTCCCGCTACAACCATCTCCTCGTCATCCCGCAGTACGAGGTGGAGAAGGCCCTCGAACAGCGGGCCGTCGAGGCCGGGGTGGAGTTCCGCCACGAGACCGAGCTGACCGGGCTGACCCAGGACGCCGGCGGCGTGACGGTCGAGGTCCGCACGGGCGGCGGGGAGACGGAGAGCCTGCGCGCGGAGTACGTCGTCGGGACCGACGGCATGCGCAGCGCCGTGCGGGAGGCGATCGGGCTGCCCTTCCCCGGCCACTCCGTCATCCGCTCCGTCGTCCTCACGGACGTACGGCTGGCCGAGCAGCCCGAGAACCTGCTGACGGTCAACGCCGTCGGTGACGCCTTCGCCTTCGTCGCGCCCTTCGGTGACGGCTACCACCGCGTCATCGCCTGGAACCGCGCCCACGACGTGCCCGACAGCGAGCCCCTCGACCTCGACGAGGTCAAGGAGGTCACCCGGCTCGCCCTCGGCCGCGACTTCGGGATGCACGACGCCCGCTGGATGTCCCGCTTCCACAGCGACGAACGCCAGGCTCCCGCCTACCGCGTCGGCCGGGTCTTCCTGGCCGGGGACGCCGCGCACGTCCACACCCCGGCCGGCGGCCAGGGCATGAACACCGGGCTGCAGGACTCGGCCAACCTGAGCTGGAAGCTGGCCGCCGTCGTCCAGGGCCACGCGGACCCGGCCCTGCTCGACAGCTACCAGGCCGAACGGCACCCCGTCGGCAAGGCCGTGCTGCGCAGCAGCGGCGGCATCGTGCGCCTCGCGATGGCCAAGCGCCCCTGGACGCTGGCGCTGCGGGCCGCGCTCACCACCTTCCTGAACAACGCCGGCCCGGCCCGGCGCAAGGCGGTCGGCGGGATCACCGGCATCGGCTACCGCTACCCCGCCCCGCGCGGCGCGCACCGCCTCACCGGCACCCGCGTGCCGGACGTCGCCCTGGAGAGCGGCCGCCTGTACGAGGCCCTGCGCGGCGGCCGGTTCGTGCTGATCACCCCGGAGCCGTACGGGACGGCCGGCGGCCGCAAGGACCGCCTGGCGGTGGAGCGCTGGGCGAGCGGCCGGCGTACGACCGTCCTGGTCCGCCCCGACGGATACGTGGCCTGGGCGGCGGACTCGGCGGACGGCGCCGCAATCGAGGCGGCGGTCGCCGCCCACGTCGGATGACGGACCTGCCGTGATCGCCCGGTGACTGTTCAGTAGAACTGAAAATATCGGTCGAAAACATTCGATGGACGTGACAGGTGCGGCGCTGCGACGGTGGCATCACATGGACCGCCGACCAGCGAAAGGAACTGCGTGACCGCCGTCCTCGAAAGGACCACCCGCACCACCCCGATCCCGGGGGCTGCCGCCCTCGGGATCGTCCTTGCCGCGCTCGCCACCGTCGTGTGGTCGGGCAGCTTCGTCACCTCCCGCGCCCTGCACGACAGCGTGCCCCCGGTGCAACAGGCCTTCTGGCGCTGGCTGGTGGCGCTCGCCGCGGTCGCCCCCTTCGGCGCCCGGCAGGCGTGGCGGCAGCGGAAGGCGATCCGGCGGCACGGCGGCTTCGTGCTCCTCGTCTCGCTGCTCGGCGTGGCGGTCTACAACACCCTCGTCAACCAGGCCGGGTTGACGACTTCCGCCGCCAACATGGGCATGATCATGGCCGCCTCGCCGGTGCTGATGGCGGTGTCCGAACGGGTGGGGGGCGTACGGCTGGGTGCCCGCCGGGTCGTCGGGCTGCTGACGGCGTGCGGCGGAGTGGTGTTCCTGGTCGGCGGCGGCGCGGGCCTCTCCTCCGGCGACCTGTGGATGATCGCCGCCGCCTGCTGCTTCGGCTCCTACAGCGCGCTGCTGCGCCGCAGGCCGGCCGAACTGGGCGGCGGCGCCTTCCTGTTCACCACGTTCCTGCTCGGCACCGCACTGCTGCTGCCCGCCCAGGCCGTGAGCCTCACCGTCCAGGGCGGCTTCACCCCCACGCCGGGCACCGTCCTGCCCCTCCTCTACGTCGGCGTGGCCTCCTCCGCCGTCGCCTTCTTCGCCTGGAACAAGGCGATCGCCCTGGTCGGCGCGGCCCGCGCGGGAGCGGTCTACCATCTCCAGCCCGTCTGCGTGGCCCTGCTGTCCTGGGCGGTGCTCGGTGAACGGGTCGGCCCCGCGCAGGTCCTGTGCATGGCGCTGATCCTCGGCGGGGTGGTGCTGGGCGCCGCCGCATAGGTCGCCGCCACGGCCGATAGGTTGCCGCCATGGCCGAGTGGGACATCCGGAAACTGCAGATCCTGCGCACGCTCAGGGAGCGCGGGACGGTGACCGCGACGGCCGAGGCGCTGCGGATGACGCCGTCGGCCGTCTCGCAGCAGCTGACCAATCTGGCGAAGCAGCTCGGGGTGCCGTTGCTGGAGGCGGACGGGCGGCGGGTGCGGCTGACGGACGCGGCGCGGCTGGTGCTGCGGCACGCGGAGGCGGTGTTCGAGCAACTGGAGCGCGCCGACGCCGAGTTGGCGGCCTACGTGCACGGCGAGGTGGGTGAGGTGCGGGTCGGCGCCTTCTCCACCGCCGTGCCCGCCCTCGTCGTACCGGCCGTGCGGGCGCTGCGGGCCGCGCACCCCGGGGTGAGCGTGCGGGTGCGGGAGACGGAGGCCGGGGAGGCGTACGGGCTGCTGGCCGCAGGGGACGTCGACGTCGCGCTGTCCCTCGCCGCGCAGGCCCCGACGGCCGCCGACCCGCGCTTCACCCGCGTCCCGCTGCTCGCCGACCCCCTCGACGTCGCCCTGCCCCGCGACCACGCCCTCGCCGCCGCGGCCGGGCTGCGCCTCGCCGACCTCGCCGAGGAGCCGTGGATCTTCGGCGGCAGCGGCCCCTGGTCCGACATCACCCGGGGAGCCTGTGAGGCGGCCGGGTTCAGCCCGGTACAGGCGCACTCGGCGGCCGGATGGACGGCGATCCTGGCGATGGTCGAGGCGGGGATGGGGGTCGCGCTGGTGCCGCGCACGGCGGCGGTGCGCCGGGACGGCGTGGCGATGCGGGAGCTCACCGCGGACCGGCCGCGCCGGCACGTGGTGGTGGCGGTGCGCAAGGGCGCCGGGGAGGGCGCGGCGGTGGGGCGGGTGCTGGAGGCGTTGCGGACGGTCGCCGCGGGGTTTTCGGGTGCCGTCGGGACCGGCGCGCGATAGCGTCACTCCGTCCTCGCGTGACGCAATTCCCGGACTCGACGCAGTTCCCTGATGCCGGAGGTGCCCGTGGTCGCCGATGCCTGTGCCAGCTGCGGCAAGCCGCTGCCCGCGCGAGCCGGCCGCACCGGCCGCAGCTCCCTGTACTGCTCACCGGCGTGCCGGCAGAAGGCGTACCGCAGGCGGCAGGGATCCGAGGAGCCCGGAGCGGCCGGGGTGGACGGTCTGATCGAGGACATCGCCCGGCAGGTGAAGGAGCTGGCGCCGCAGCCACCCTCCGTCCTGTATTCGGGCGTGACCGACCTGTCGTCGTCCGTCGCGCGGCTCAGGCGGGTGGCGCGGCTGGCCCGGGACACGGCCAAGGAATCCGTCACGCCGGTCCCCGTGACGAAACGGCCCGAGGCCGCCGCGCCCCTGCTCACCGAGTCCGACTTCGCCGCCCTCACCGAGTCCCACCGCCGTGAGATCCAGGTGCACTGCTACCGCATGACCGGCTCCTACGACGACGCCGAGGACCTCGTGCAGGAGACGTTCCTGCGGGCCTGGCGGGCCCGGGACGCCTTCGAGGGGCGGGCCGGCGCCCGTACCTGGCTGTACCGCATCGCCACCAACGCCTGCCTGGACTTCCAGCGCCGCACCGCCCGCCGCCCGCAGCGCTACGAGCCGGTCCCCGGCATGAACCACGGCACCGGCGAGACCCCCGCCCGGCTCACCTGGCTCCAGCCCTACCCCGACGACGAGCTGCCCTCGGCGGAGGAGCAGCCGGAGACCGCCGCCGTCTCCCGCGAGACGCTGGAGCTGGTCTTCCTCGCCGCGATCCAGCATCTGCCGCCCCGCCAGCGGGCCGTGCTGATCCTGCGGGACGTGCTCGGCCTCACCGCCGCCGAGACCGCCGAGTCCCTCGGCCTGACCGTGGCCTCCGCCAACAGCGCCCTGCAGCGGGCCCGCCCCACCCTTCGCGACCACCTGCCCCGGCAGCGCGCCGACTGGAGTGCCACCGGGCCCACCGAGGGCCAACGCGGGGTCCTGCAGCGGTACATGAAGGCCGCCGAGGGACTCGACTTCGCCGCGATGGCCGAGCTGCTCAGCGAGGACGTCCGGCTCACCATGCCGCCGAACCCGTTCTGGTTCACGGACCGGGACGCTCTCCTGGAGTTCCTGCGCCCCACGCTCGACCCGGCGTCGCCCATGTTCTTCGGCCACTGGCGCCACCTGCCCGCCCGCGCCAACGGCCAGCTGGCGGCCGGGGGTTACGTCCGCAGGCCCGGCACGAACGTGTACCGCGCCCAGGTCCTGGACGTCCTCCGCTTCGACGGAGACGACCGCGTCGTGGAGATCACCTCCTTCGAGCCGCACCTCTTCCCGGCCTTCGGACTGCCCCTGCGCCTGTGACCTCCCGACCGATGAGCGGCCGGGGTGCCGTGCGTCTGTATGACCGACTCGAACGACACCACCCCAACAGGGAGTTGATCACCATGCTGCTCACCGGCAAGAACGCGATCGTGTACGGCGCCGGCGGTTCCATCGGCGGTGCGGTGGCCCGCGCCTTCGCCGCCGAGGGCGCCCGGGTGCACCTCGTCGGACGTACCCGTAAGACGCTGGAGGCGGTGGCCGCCGACCTCGGGAACGCCGAGGTGGCCGTCGTGGACGCCCTCGACGAGACGGCCGTGGAGAGGCATCTGGACCAGGTCGGCGACGTCGACGTCACCTTCAACCTCGTCACACGCGGCGACGTGCAGGGCGCCCCGCTCACCGACATGCCCGTGGACGACTTCATGCGGCCCGTGATCAACGGTGTCCGTGCCAACTTCATCACCGCCCGCGGCGCCGCCCGCCGGATGGCCGAGCGCGGTTCCGGTGTGATCCTCACCCTCAACAGCGGCTCGGCGCACGGCAGTCCGATGATGGGCGGCACCGGCCCGGCCGACGGGGCGATCGACACGCTGGTGCGCAACCTCGCGATGGAGTGCGGGCCGCGCGGCGTGCGGGCCGTGGGCCTGTGGGCGGCGGGGGTGCCGGAGACGTTCACCGTCGAGAAGCTCTCCGCGGTCAACCCGGCGATCGACGAGGACGCCGTCCAGGGCATCATCGCGGGCCTCGCCGGGATGCGCATGACCCGCCGCAACCCCACGCTCGCCGACGTCGCCGCCACGGCCGTCTTCCTCGCCTCCGACCACGCGGCCGGCATCACCGGCACCTTCGTCAACGTGACCGGCGGCATGGTCCCGCGCTGACCGCGGGACCGCCGACCGCGAAAACGCCAACCTCGGGACCGCCGACCGCGGGAACGAGAAAGGGCGCCCGGTGCGACACCGGGCGCCCTTCGCCGTACGAAGGACTACGCCTGCGCGTCCGCCGCCTGCGCCCTCAGCGCGCGCTCCACGCCCGCGCGGGACTCGGAGACCAGGCGGCGCAGGGCCGCGCCGGGCTCGGCGGAGGCCAGCCAGGCGTCCGTCCGGTCCAGCGTCTCCTGGGAGACCTGGACCGCCGGGTAGAGACCGATCGCGATCTGCTGGGCGATCTCGTGCGAGCGGGAGTCCCAGACGCCCTTGACGACCTCGAAGTACTTCTCGGCGTACGGCGCGAGCAGGTCGCGCTGGTCGGTCTGGACGAAGCCGCCGATGACGGCCTCCTGGACGGCGTTCGGCAGCTTGTCGGACTCGACGACCGAGGCCCACACCTCCGCCTTCGCCTCCGCCGTCGGCCGGGCGGCGCGGGCGCTGGCCGCGTGCCGCTCACCGGCGGCGGTCCTGTCGCGCTCGTACTCGCCGGCGATCTCCGTCTCGTCGTAGCGGCCGACCGCGGCGAGCCGCTGCACGAGAGCCCAGCGCAGCTCGGTGTCGACGGCCAGGCCCTCGATGGTCTGCGAGTCGTCCAGCAGCGACTCCAGCAGGTCCAGCTGCTCCGGCGTGCGGGCCGTCGCCGCGAACGCCCGCGCCCAGGCGAGCTGGTGGTCGCTGCCCGCCGCGGCCGCGCGCAGATGGGCCAGCGTGGCGTCGGTCCAGCGGGTGAGCAGGGCCTCGCGGGCGGACGGGTCGGCGTACAGGTCGATCGCGAGCTTGACCTGGCGGTGCAGCGACTGCACGACACCGATGTCGGACTCCTTGCCGACGCCCGACAGGACCAGCGAGAGGTAGTCGCGGGTGGCGAGCTCCGCGTCCCGGGTCATGTCCCAGGCCGAGGCCCAGCACAGGGCGCGCGGCAGCGAGGACTCGAAGTCGCCGAGGTGCTCGGTGACGAAGGCCAGCGACTGCTCGTCCAGGCGGACCTTGGCGTACGACAGGTCGTCGTCGTTGAGCAGCACGACGGCCGGGCGGCGCCGGCCGGCCAGCTGCGGCACGGCGGTCAGCTCGCCGTCGACGTCCAGCTCGATGCGGTCGGTGCGGACCAGCTTGCCGCTGTCCGCGTCCAGCTCGTACAGGCCGACGGCGATGCGGTGCGGGCGCAGAGTGGGCTCGCCCTGCGCGCCCGCCGGGAGTGCCGGGGCCTCCTGGCGGATGGCGAAGGAGGTGATGACCCCGTCGGCGTCCGTCTCGATCTCCGGGCGCAGGACGTTGATGCCCGCCGTCTGGAGCCACTTCTTCGACCAGGTCTTCAGATCGCGGCCGGAGGTCTCCTCCAGCGCGCCGAGCAGGTCGGACAGGCGCGTGTTGCCGAAGGCGTGGCGCTTGAAGTAGGCCTGCACGCCCGCGAAGAACTCGTCCATGCCGACGTAGGCGACGAGCTGCTTGAGGACCGAGGCGCCCTTGGCGTAGGTGATGCCGTCGAAGTTGACGAGCACGTCGTCGAGATCGTTGATCTCGGCCATGATCGGGTGGGTGGAGGGCAGCTGGTCCTGCCGGTAGGCCCACGTCTTCATGGAGTTGGCGAAGGTCGTCCACGAGTGCGGCCAGCGGGACTCCGGGTGGTGCGCCTGGCATGCGATGGAGGTGTAGGTGGCGAACGACTCGTTCAGCCACAGGTCGTTCCACCACTCCATGGTGACCAGGTCGCCGAACCACATGTGGGCCAGCTCGTGCAGGATGGTCTCGGCGCGCAGCTCGTACGACGCGTCCGTCACCTTGGAGCGGAAGACGTACTGGTCGCGGATGGTGACCGCGCCCGCGTTCTCCATCGCGCCGGCGTTGAACTCCGGCACGAAGAGCTGGTCGTACTTCTCGAACGGGTACGCGTAGTCGAACTTCTCCTGGAACCACTCGAAGCCCTGACGGGTCACCTCGAAGATCGCGTCCGAGTCCAGGTACTCCGCGAGGGAGGGGCGGCAGTAGATGCCCAGCGGGACGCTCTGCCCGTCCTTCTCGTACACGCTGTGGACCGAGTGGTACGGGCCGACGATCAGCGCGGTGATGTAGCTGGAGATCCGCGGGGTCGGCGCGAACTCCCAGACGTCGTCCTTGGGCTCGGGCGTCGGGGAGTTGGAGATGACGGTCCAGCCGGTCGGCGCCTTCACGGTGAACCGGAAGGTCGCCTTCAGGTCGGGCTGCTCGAAGGAGGCGAAGACGCGGCGGGCGTCCGGGACCTCGAACTGGGTGTAGAGGTAGGCCTGTTCGTCGACCGGGTCGACGAAGCGGTGCAGGCCCTCACCGGTGTTCGTGTAGGCGCAGTCGGCGACGACCCGCAGGACGTTGGTGCCCTCGAGCAGCCCTCGAAGGGCGATGCGGGAGTCGGCGAAGACCTCCGCGGGGTCGAGCGCGTCGCCGTTGAGCGTCACCTCGTGGACGGCCGGGGCCACCAGGTCGATGAAGGACTCGGCGCCGGATTCGGCCACGGCGAAGCGCACCGTGGTCACGGACCGGTAGGTGCCGCCCTCCTGCGCGCCGGAGAGGTCGAGATCGATCTCGTACGAGTCAACGGTGAGCAGCTTCGCCCGCTGCTGCGCCTCTTCACGGGTCAGGTTTGTGCCAGGCACCGGGTCATCTCCTCGTCAATGTGTCGGTTGCGCCATCCTTCCATGTGGCGGGGCGGTTGAACCGAGGGCTATCCCTCGTATCCCCCGAGAAGGGTCACGTCCGTTTCCCGCCGGTCATCCGGCGGCGCCCGCGCCAGCCTGGGACGCATGACGACCTACACCGCACGACCCATCGGCCCGTCCGTCCTCAAGGAACTGCGCACCACCGACGACGCGGGCCGCCCGGCGGCCCCCTTCACCGACGACGAGGGAGGCGCCCCGCTGCGCTGCTGCCTGCGCCGCAGCGCACCGGGGGAGCGGATCGCCCTCGTGTCGTACGCGCCCCTGCGCCGCTGGGCCGCCGAGACGGGCGCCCGGCCGGGTGCCTACGACGAGCAGGGCCCCGTCTTCATCCATGCAAACCACTGCCCGGGCCCGGACGGCGGCTCCGGCTACCCCTTCGCGAACGCCCACCGCACGCTCCGCCGCTACTCCGCCGACGGCCGCATCCTGGGCGGCGCCCTGGTCCCCGCCCCGGACGACGACGCCTTCCACAACGCGTTCGACGACCCGGCCGTGGCACTGGTCCACGTCCGGGCCGTCGAGTACGGCTGCTTCCTCTACGAGGTCAGGCGGGCCTGACCCCGCTGCGTCAGCCCTTGAGCTCCTCCGCCACCAGCTCCGCGATCTGCACCGCGTTCAGGGCCGCGCCCTTGCGGAGGTTGTCGTTGCTGATGAACAGGGCGAGGCCGTTGTCGACGGTCTCGTCGCGGCGGATGCGGCCGACGTAGGAGGGGTCCTTGCCGGCGGCCTGGAGGGGGGTCGGGATGTCGGAGAGCTCGACCCCCGGGGCGTCCTTCAGCAGCTCCGTCGCGCGCTCCGGGGAGATCGCGCGGGCGAAGCGGGCGTTGACCTGGAGGGAGTGGCCGGAGAAGACCGGGACGCGCACGCAGGTGCCGGAGACCTTCAGCCCGGGGATCTCCAGGATCTTGCGGGACTCGTTGCGGAGCTTCTGCTCCTCGTCGGTCTCGTTCAGGCCGTCGTCGACGAGGTTGCCGGCGAAGGGCAGCACGTTGAAGGCGATGGGGCGCTTGTAGACGGCGGGCTCCGGGAAGTCGACCGCCTCGCCGTCGTGCGTCAGCTTGTCCGCGTCGGCGACGACCTTCTGGGTCTGGCCGTGCAGCTCCGCCACGCCCGCGAGCCCCGAGCCGGACACCGCCTGGTACGTGGCGACGGTCAGCGCCTCCAGGCCCGCCTCGGCGTGCAGCGCCTTCAGGACGGGCATCGCGGCCATCGTCGTGCAGTTCGGGTTGGCGATGATGCCCTTGGGGCGGTTCGCGATCGCGTGCGGGTTCACCTCGGAGACGACCAGCGGAACCTCGGGGTCCTTGCGCCAGGCGGAGGAGTTGTCGATCACGACCGGGCCCTGCGAGGCGACCTTTTCGGCCAGCGCCTTCGAGGTCGCGCCGCCCGCGGAGAACAGGACGATGTCCAGGCCGGTGTAGTCGGCGGTCGCCGCGTCCTCCACCGTCACGCCGTCCAGCTCCGTCCCCGCCGAGCGCGCCGAGGCGAACAGGCGCAGCTCGGTGACCGGGAAGTTCCGCTCCTTGAGGATCCTGCGCATGACCGTGCCGACCTGTCCGGTGGCTCCGACGATTCCGACCCTCACGGTGACTCCCTCTGCGTGTTCATGTCCGGCTGCGGCTGCGGCTGCTGCGTGTCTGCGGTGTTTCCATCATGCGGCCGACCCGGGTCCGCCTGTCCAATTCTTTGCACTCCATGCCCGAGGAGTGGAACGCCCGGGGGTGTGACGTCCGCCTCTGGACAAGTTCACGGCGATCCGCCGAACGTTTCCGTGCGCTGCGACGTCGTAGGGGAAACGCGGTGAAGGGGGTGGCTTGTGCTGCGCAGAAGGGCCCGCCGTGCGCCGGAGGACGACGATCCTCTGGACACGGCTCAGGAACGCCGGGTGCGGGCGGTGCTCGCGCTGGGCGGGGTGCCGCAGGCGGACCTGCCGGACGGGGTGCAGCAGGTGCGGCTGCGGCTGCTGGAGCGGGCGGCGAAGGGGTACGAGGCGCCGCGCGACGTCTCCGCGTGGGCGGCCGTCGTCGCCTCCAACCTGGCCATGGACTGGCACCGCGCCAAGCGCCGCCAGGAGCGGATCGGCGAGCGGCTGGCCTCGCTGAGGCAGCTGGAGCACCCCTCGGGCGAGGACACCAGCGTGCTCTCGCTCGCCGTCGCCCAGGGCCTCGACGAGCTGCCCGACGCCCAGCGCCAGGTCCTCGTCCTGCGCTTCTACGCCGACCTGCCCGTCCGCTCGATAGCCGAGGAGCTCGGCGTCCCCGAGGGCACGGTCAAGAGCCGGCTGCACACGGCGGTACGGGCCCTGCGCGTCCGCCTGCACGAGGACGAGGTGGTGTGACATGACCGCGGAACACGACGGCAGCGACGCGCTCATGGCCGCGCTCACCGGCGAGGACCTGTCCGGCGAGGCCCGCGCGGACGCCGCCTTCATGACCGGGCACCGCGAGGCCGAGGCCGACCTGGCCCTGCTCCGGGAGCAGCTCGTGCTCATCGGGGACGCGCTGGCGGCCGAGGCGCCGCCCCGGCCGGAGCCCGCTCCCGTACGGGCGCCCCGGGACCGGCACCGGGTGCGCAGGTTCGCCTTCGCGACCGTGACGGTGGCCGCCGTCGGCGGCATGCTGGCGGGGATGGCGTGGCTGGTGGCACAGAGCGGCGGCGGCAGTTCCGCGGACTCCGCGGGCAGCGACGCGAAGGCGGCGCCGTCGGCGGCCGCGGACGGCGCCGCCTTCGCGGACCCCGGCTACCTCGCCTGCACGCGTCTGATCGCGGAGGGTGACGTCACGGACGTGCGGCCGGTGCCCGCGGTCACCGGGCAGGAACGGATCACCCTGCACGTGACCCGCTCGTACAAGCCGGCGAAGAGCCCCAAGGAGGTGGTCTTCGTGCTCGGCGAGGGCCTCGTCGAGAAGGGGCTGCACAAGGGCGACCGCATCCTGGTGGCCCTGCCGGAGCACTCGGCGGTCGCCGACCGTGTGGTCGTCGGCGCGCGGGAGATCGGCCGCGAGCGCGCCGGGCTCGTCCGCGCGCTCCCCGCGGCGGCGGGCCTGAGCTGCGGCCGATGAGAAAGGGCGGGCGCCCCTACGGACGCCCGCCCTCGCTGTCGTGGTCAGGACTACGGCGTGACCTTCTCGATCTGCACGCTGCCGAGGCCCGCGACCGTGCCGCGCGCGTTCACCAGCTGGACCCGGCCGAAGAACTCACGGCCCTCCGGGGCGGCCGCCGCGGCGGTGACGCTGCCGGAGACGGTCGCCGAGTCGCCCGTGCCGAGCTTGACCGGCGCCGACTCGTCGACGCTGACGGTGCCCAGCGACGAGGAGAAGAAGACGTCCCGGTAGTCGTACGCCGTGGAGCCCGACGGCACCGAGTAGCCGGCGACCTCGATCGTGTACGTGCCGGCTGCGGGCGAGGCGATGGAGACGGCCTCCTCCGAGTCGCCGTCGGCGGACTGGCCGACGACCTTGCCGGCCGCGTTCTTGACCGTCAGGTCGAGGTCGGCGGCCGTGTCCGAGACGTTGCCGATGGCGACGTCCAGCGACTTGGCGCCCGCGGGCACCTCGACCGTGGTGGTCTGGGTGTCACCCTCCTTGATGGACGGGCGGGCCGACTCGGCGGAGCCGAGCGGGCCGCCGACCAGGTGGCCGTCGAGGGCGGCGAAGGCGTTGGTCGCCTTCCAGGAGACGGCGGCCGGCGTGCCGACCTTGGCCTCGGGGACCGTCACGGTCTCCGGGTCGAAGGCCGCGCCGTAGACGGCGGCGTCCAGCTTGTAGGGGTTGTCGAGCAGCGGCGAGGTGCGGCGCGACTCGACCTCGATCTCCCAGACGCCGGGCTGCGGGTCCGCGTACGAGCGCACGTCGGGCTTGCAGCCGTTGGTGTTCGGGTAGTTGCTGTAGCAGTACGGGGTGCCCGTGTCCTCGACCGGGACGCCGTAGGGGTGGATCGAGATGAAGCGGGTCTGGCTCTTGTCCTTGAGCCCGCCGATCGCGACCTCCAGCGCCTTGGCGCCCTCGGGCACGGTCAGGAAGTAGGACTGCGTGCTGTTGCGCTGCACCGTGTTCGACGCGGAGTAGGTGTACTTCACCGGCGTCGAGACCACGACGGTGGTGAGGATCTGCTTGTCGACCCCCTCCGTCCTCGGGTCGTCGACCTCGAGGATCGCGCTCTTGAGGCCCGCGGACCGCGGGTTCGCCTGCACCTTGACGGTGACGGGCTGGTTCAGCGGCAGCTTCACCTCGTCCGGGCCGACGATGTGGAAGGTGTCACCGGCGTTGTTCGCGAAGTGCAGCTCGTGCGGGATCGCCTTGTCCGCGCCGGAGGTGCGGGTGACGGTGACCTCGTACGTCTTCTTCTGCCCGGCCTTGAGGCCGCCCTCGCGGTCGTAGAGGCCCGTGCCGAAGCCCGGCGTCTTCAGCGCGAAGTCGATCGCGGTGTCGACCGGCGCCTTGACGCCGTACTCGTGCGCGGTGGCGCCGTGGCGGATCGCGTCCCAGGCGTCGACGATGTCGATCAGGCCCGCGCCCTCCTCGTACGCCTGAACACCCTTGATGTGGTCGGCGGTCGAGGTGAGGGCAGTGCGCAGGGTGGCCGGCTTCAGGTCGATGTGCTTCTGCTTGGCGGCGCTCAGCAGCAGCGCGGAGGCGCCAGTGGCCTGCGGGGAGGCCATCGAGGTGCCCTGCAGCATGGAGTAGCCGGCCGGCAGCGGGTAGCCCGCCTCGGCGACCGGGGAGCCCGGCAGCCAGGTCTGCGTGGTGTTGATCGAGGCACCCGGCGCGGACAGGGTCGGTGTGAAGCCGCCGTCCTCACGCGGGCCGCGCGAGGAGAAGGGCATCATCGCGTACTTCTTCTCCACGCCCGAGCCGTAGTTGGAGGCCCAGGTCTGCTTGGAGATGGTCGCGCCGACGGAGATCACCTTGTCGGCGAGGCCGGGGTCGCCGATGGTGTTCGCGCCCGGACCGGAGTTGCCGGCCGAGATGACCAGCTGCACGCCGTAGGTGTCGATGAGGCGCGTGTAGAGCTCGGAGCGCGCGTTGTTGCCGTCGTTGAGGGCCGGCAGGCCGCCGATCGACATGTTGACGATGTCGACGCCGCGGTTGACGACGAGGTCGATCATGCCCTCGGTGAGCGCGACGTTGGTGCAGCCGCCGCTCCAGGTGCAGGCACGGGAGGACACGAGCTTCGCGCCCGGGGCCGCGCCGTTCATCCGCCCGCCGAACAGTCCGTGGGCGGAGGTGATGCCGGCGACGTGCGTGCCGTGCTCGGACTCGATGACGCCGATGTTGACGAAGTCGGCCTTCTTGCCGACCCAGTCGCCGCCGTAGGGGTCCATCGGCACGTCCTTGCGGATCTGCACGACGAACGGCTGGCGCTCCACGACGTCGGTCTTCGGGTCGTCGGTGCCGAAGTAGCCGACCTGGTAACCGTCCTTGTACGGCTTCATCGGCGTGTCGTCGCCGAAGTCGTAGTCGTTGTTCAGGTCGACGCGGACGGTACCGGCGGCGGGGTCGTAGAGGACGCCCCACTTGTCCGTGGTGTCACCGTCGCGGTTCGCGTCGCCCTTGGCGTCGCCGCCAGCGGTGACGGACTCGCTGAACGTGCTGATCTGGTACGACCCGGCGGGCGCCGTCCAGGTCCGGTCGCCGTAGGTGAAGCTGGGGCCGGAGACCGAGGTCACCATCGGCCGCCAGGTGGCGTCGCCGTCGACGATCGGGTCGGTCGCCGTCACCCAGTCGACGATCTTCCGCTCGCCGGTGGTGGTCTTCTGCAGGGCCGGGTGGCCGAGGTCGACGCCGGAGTCGAGGATGCCGATGGTGACACCGCGGCCGTCCGACTTCGGGTGCTCCTTCACGAAGTCGACGGCACCCGTCTCGAAGGACGGGTTGTAGGGGTTCTCGGCGGGGGTGTTCCTGCCCGGCGCCGGATAAGTCTTCGTGGCGGACGCGGCCTTGGCGGCGCTCTGCGCGCTCGGGTCGTCCAGCGGTATCTCCTTGCGCAGGTCGATGCCGTGCACGGAGGAGAGCTTCACGGCGGCGGCGATGGCCGACTCCGCCTTCGAGGTCGGGACGGTGGCGCGGACGTAGCCGAGCTTGTCGTAGGTCCGGCCGACCGAGCCGCCCTTGACCGCGTCCAGCCTGCCGGCGACCTGCTCGGTCTGCCCCGGCGCGGTGGCGATCATCATCGTGACGTTCTTGGCGCCTTCGGCCTGGGCCTCGGCGAGCAGGTCCGCGTCGTCGGAACCGAGCTTGTCCTGCGCGGACTTGACGGTGGCGTCCGCGGGAGCGGTGGTGGACGGGCTGTCGGCGGAGAAGGCCATGGGTATCGGGCCGGCCGCGGAGAGCGCGGCGACCAGACCGGTGGCCACGGCTATGCGGGCCACGCGTCTCGCGCCGGATATCGGATCGCGCTGGGGGTGGGTCATCGGCATCCCTCGTACGTGAAGTTCCTGTGCCGGACGAGCGCACAGCTTTACCCAAGGGGCCGTTGTTTGGGAAGAGTTGACCGAAACGAGGGGCAGGTATGGGGAAAACCCCCGATGGCCTTTAGCTGGATGAGTCCCCAATAGCGCCAAAAGGTGCGGTGATTCAAGATTCCTTCGAGCGGGCGTAATGCCGTGACGCCTTGGCGCGGTTGCCGCAGGCTGCCATGGAGCACCAGCGGCGGGTGCCGTTCCGCGAGGTGTCGTAGAAGTGCAGGACGCAGGCGTGGCCGGCGCAGGCGCGGATGCGGTCGGGGGCGGCGGAGAGCAGCTCCAGATAGCCGCGGGCGGCGAGCCAGGCCGGGCCCCAGGACGGGTCGCTGAACTCGGGCACCTCGCCGGGGCCGCCGGCGGTGAGGGTGGCCCGGATCCGCCCGTGGGCGAGAACGGCGTCGACGGCGTCCGCCCCTTCCGCGAGCGATCCGTCCACGGCCTTCTTCAGGGCGTCGCGGGCCTCCAGCGTGTGCCGCAGGGTCGCCGCGTCGGCGGTGAACCGTCCGTCGAGCCCGTTCGCCGCGAGCCACACGGTGAGCCCGTCGACGTCGTCGAGCAGGTCCTGCGTGACCCCCTCCCTGTTCCAGCGCGTGTTGAGCAGGTCGAGCGCGAGGGGCTCGCCGATGAGGGGGCGCGGGTCGGGGGCGGCGGACATGGGGGCTCCTTCCGGGCTAACCAGTGAAGGGTACGTGACCGGTTGACCTTCTTCGATCCTAACCGCTAAGTTTGAGTACGACGGTTATATGTGACTGCCGTTACCAACGACCGGGAGAGACCCATGACCCTGAACACCGGCCACATCGGCCTGAACGTCGGCGACCTCGACCGCTCGCTCGCCTTCTACCGCGACGTCCTGGGCTTCGTCCTCGTCGGGGAGGGCAAGGAGGACGACCGGCGGTACGCGTTCCTCGGCGACGGCGAGCGGCTCGTCCTCACCCTCTGGCAGCAGGCGGCCCAGCCGTACGACGGCGGCCGCGCGGGCCTGCACCACCTGGCCCTGGAGGCGGAGTCGATCGAACGGGTCAGGGAGTACGAGGAGGCGCTGCGGGCGTACGGCGTCGACTTCGCGTACGAGGGCGTGGTGGCCCACCGCGAGGGCGCGGCGTCGGGCGGCATCTTCTTCCACGACCCGGACGGCACCCGTCTGGAGATCTCCGTGCCGAGCGGTGCGGACGGTGCGCCGGCGCCCCATGCGGCGTCTCCGACCTGCGGGTTCTTCTAATGACGGGCGTCTACCACGCGGGCTCGCGGGCGCTGCAGGACCGGGCCGGGGTGCGGGAGGCCGCCGATCACGTGGGCCTGGCGATCGGCGCGGGGATCAAGCCCGTGGCGGCCGCCTTCCTGGAACTCCAGCCGCTGCTGGTGCTGGGCGCGGCCGACCCGTCGACGGGCGCGGTCTGGGCGTCGCCGCTGGCCGGGACTCCCGGTTTCGTCCGGGCGACGGGCCCGCGCCAGATGTCGGTGACGGGCGGCGTCCGCCCCGCGGACCCCCTCGCACCGGCGCTCGCGACCGAGGGCACCCAGGTGGCCACCATCGCCCTCGACCCCCGCACCCGCCGCCGCATGCGCCTCAACGGCCGCCTCCGCCCGACGGCGCGGGGCTTCGCGGTGGCGGCGGAACGGGTGTTCGCGAACTGCCCCAAGTACATCCAGCGGAGGGAGTCGTACGAGGTGGTGGCGGACGGCGGCCCGGGCCGGACCACACGAAGCGGCGAACTCTCCGCTCTACAGCGGGAGTTCATCGAGTCGGCCGACACCTTCTTCGTCGCGACCGTGCACGCCGGGCGGGTCGAGGTGAGCCACAAGGGCGGCAACCCCGGCTTCGTACGGGCCGGTTCGGCGCACGGGCTGAGCTGGCGGGACTACCCGGGCAACTCCATGTTCCTGACCCTGGGCAACCTCCGCTCCGACCCCCGCGCGGGCCTGCTGTTCCTCGACTGGGAGACGGGCGCGGTGCTGCAGCTGACGGGCGAGGCGCGGACGGAGGACGGGGAGGACGGGGAGCTGACGGTGCGGTTCGTGGTGACGGAGGTCGTGGAGACGCCGTCCGCGGTCCCGCTGCGCTGGTCGGCGCCGGAATACTCGCCTGCCAATCCCGCCCGGGCGCACTAACTTCCTTGTGTGCGCCGAACATTGAGGGTGGCGGCCTACGCCATGTGCATCCGTGACGAGAAGATTCTGCTGGCCCGCTGGATCGACGGCGAGGGCCGCCCCGAGTGGACGCTGCCCGGCGGCGGCATGGAGCACGGTGAGGATCCCTACGACACCGTGCTCCGCGAGGTGGAGGAGGAGACCGGCTACCTCGTCGAGATCACCGGCCTGCTCGGCGTGAACTCGATCAGCCGCAGCGCCTCCCACCGCTTCGGCCGCAGGACCGACCACCACGGCGTCCGCCTCGTGTACGAGGCCCGCGTGACCGCCGGCGAACTCCGCCCCGAGATCGGCGGCTCCACGGACATGGCGGCCTGGCACCCCCTCACGGAGGTGACCGCCCTGAACCGCGTCGGCCTGGTCGACGTGGGGCTGAGGCTGTGGCGGGAGCGGCCGGTGACGGGGCGGGTGGCGGTGACGGCCGAAGAGTGACAGGCGCCACATCCACAGGGCCGTGAACTGCCTTGAGTACCCCGAAAGATGAACACGGAGTGACCGCCCCCGGGCCGCGCGACGAGCGGTCGGGGGCGTGCCGGGTGGGCCAAGATCCACGTACGGTGATCGGTGTTGCGCGTTGCGGTCTCGTTCACGCGCAGGTCATTCCCGGTGCCAAGCATCCAGAGCGAGCGGGAATGTTCGCGACAGCGATCGCCCGCGACCACTGCCGACGCGTTCGCACTCGGGGAGATCGCGCCATGTCGCGCATACGCTCTGTCGCCACCAGCATCCCGGCGGTCAACCGCCGTACCGTCCTCGCCGCCACCGGCGCGGCGGCCGTCTCCGCGGGCGTCGGTTACGCCCTGCGGCCGACGGACAGCCACGCCGCCACCGAAGCCGGCACGGAGGCGACCCGGGTGGTGGCGCAGTCGCGCCGGGCCCCGGTCGCGCCTCTCGCTCCGTACACCAAGGGCACGACCCTCGCGAGCGTCGCCGCCCCGCGCTCCGCCTCCGGCTACCGCCGCCTCGGCGACGGCCCGGGCTGGTCCCGTGTGGTGCGCGGCGACCTGGCCGCCGCCAAGTCGGGACGGGCCGGCCGCCGTACCGCGCTCGCCGCGTTCGTGCAGCTCACCGACCTGCACCTGATCGACGCCCAGCACCCGATGCGCCTGGAGTACCTGCGCTCCACCGACAAGCACGCCTGGCGCCCGCACGAGGCGCTGACCGTGCAGGGCGCGATCTCGCTGGTCGAGCGGATCAACGCGCTGCGCGGCGCACCCGTCACCGGCTCCGCGCTGCACTTCGCCATGACCACCGGCGACAACACGGACAACAACGCCAAGTCCGAGCTGGAGTGGTTCCTCAAGATCATGAGCGGTGGGCGGATCACGCCCAACACCGGGGACCCGCGCCACTACGAGGGCGTCCAGAACAGCGGCCTGAAGACCTACTGGCAGCCCGACTCCACCGTGCGCGACGGCGACAAGCAGCTCGGATTCCCGCACCTTCAGGGCTACCTGGCCGCCGCGATCCGCGAGGTGCGCAGCCCCGGCCTGAACCTGCCCTGGTACTCCACGGTCGGCAACCACGACGCCATGCCGCTCGGCTGCTACGGCCACGGCGACTCCTGGCTCGCCGAGTACGCGGTCGGTGGCAGGAAGCTGATGTCGCTGTCCGCGTCCGAGGCGAAGAAGCTTCAGGATCACATCAAGAGCGGCAACGACCCGAAGGGCCTCGCCTTCCGGGACCTGCTGAAGGCCCACGCGCGCGACATGCGCTCGGTCACGCCCGACCCCGCGCGCGCGCCGTACACCCCGGCCGACTACCTCAAGGCCCACCTCGACCCGGCGTACCGCGGCCTCGGCCCGGTCGGCCACGGCTACTCCACCGCCAACCTCGAGGCCGGCACGCAGTACTACACCTTCCGTATCGCCGACGACGTCGTGGGCATCAGCATCGACACCACCGACCCGGGCGGCCACTACGAGGGCTCCATCGGCACGGCCCAGCTGAACTGGCTGGAGAAGCAGCTGAAGGACAACGACAACAACGGCTCGTACGTCGTCGTCTTCAGCCACCACACCAGCAAGACCATGACGAACACCGGCCACGTGGACCCGGCCCGCCCGAACGAACGCCGCCACAACGGCCAGGAGGTCCTCGCCACCCTCGGCCGCCACCGCAACGTCCTCGCCTGGGTGAACGGCCACATCCACCGCAACGACATCACCGCGCACTCGTCCTCGGCCGGCGGCTCCTTCTGGGAGATCTCCACGGCCTCCCACGTGGACTACCCGCAGCTCGCCCGGGTCATCGAGCTGGCGGACAACAAGGACGGCACGATCTCCCTGTTCACCACGCTCGTCGAGTCCGCGGCCCCGCACCGCACCGACTTCTCCGACCTCACGCAGACGGGCCTTGCGGCCCTCTACCGTGAGGTGTCGTACAACGCGCCGGGTGCCGGCACGAGCCTGGGCGGCGACGCGAACGACCGCAACACGGAGCTGGTGCTGAAGAAGGGCTGAAAGCGGCCCAACCGGCCCGCGACGCGTCAACCCGCTTACCGCGGACCGGGTCTGATCTCCCGTCCGAGCTCGCCGCAGAGCGAGAGCAGAGTCAGATGGGGGAAGAGAAGACATGAACACAGGCGTCCGTACGACCCTGGTCGCGGCGACCGCCGCGGCGCTGTCCGCGGCGCTGGCCGGCCCCGCGATCGCGGCCGCGCCCGCCGGAGCCGCCGGCGGCCACGACGCGACCCGGCGGGCCGTCGAGGCCGTGGTGCGGGAGGGCGTGCCCGGGGTGACGCTCACTGCGAGAGAGGGCCGCGCCACCTGGTCGACGAACGCGGGCGTGGGCAACCTCCGCACGAAGGCGCCCCGTTCGGCCGAGGACCGCTACCGCGTCGGCAGCATCACCAAGACCTTCGTCTCCACCGTGCTGCTCCAGCTGGAGGCGGAGGGGCGGCTGTCGCTGGACGACACGGTGGACAAGTGGCTGCCGGGAGAGGTCCGCGGCCACGGCCACGACGGCCGCGCCATCACCCTCCGCCAGCTCCTCAACCACACCAGCGGTGTCTTCAACTACACCGCCGACAAGGACTTCGGCCGCAAGTACTTCCTCAAGGACGGCTTCTTCGAGCACCGTTACGACCGCACATCCCCCGCGGACCTGTTGGCGATCGCGATGTCCCACAAGCCGGACTTCGCGCCCGCCACCTCGTGGAACTACTCCAACACCAACTACCTGCTGGCCGCGCTGGTGATCGAGAAGGCCACGGGCCGCCCCTACGGCGCCGAGATCCGCGACCGCGTCATCGCGCCGCTGCACCTGACCGCCACCTCGGTCCCCGGCACCCGCGTCACGGTCCCGCAGCCCAGCAGCCGCGCCTACTCCAAGCTCGCGGAGACGGCGACCGGCCCGACGTACGACGTCACCACCCTGAACCCGGCCATCGCCTACGGCTCCGGCGAGATGATCTCGGACTCCGCCGATCTCGACCGCTTCTACTCGGCCCTGCTCGGCGGCCGCCTCCTGCCGCCCCACCAGCTGAAGGAGATGAAGACCACGGTGAAGATCGAGGGCGCGCCCAACGTCCGTTACGGACTGGGCCTGATGGACCGCACCCTGTCCTGCGGCGGCCGCGAGGTCCACTTGTGGGGCCACGACGGCGGCATCCACGGCTCCTCGTCGGACGTGGTGACCACTGCGGACGGCCGGCACTCCCTGGCGCTGAACCTCAACGGGGACTGGACGGGCGACACCAACACCGTGATCCAGGCGGAGTTCTGCGGAGGCTGAGCACGAGGAGGGGCCGCCCGGTCGACGCGGCGGCCCCTCCTCTCCCCTCCTGATACCGGCCCGGTCCGTCACTAGCGGGGCAGCACCACGACATAGGCGGCCGGTTCCCGGTCGCCCGACGCCATCAGCGCCGTGCGGACGACCGCCGCCTGCTGCTCCATCGACTCACGGAGCTTCCTGGGCGTGATGTGAACGACGGTGATGCCCAGGCGCTCCAAGTGCTCGCGCTTGCGGGCGTATTCGGACCACAGCGCGTCATCGTCCTGCCGAAGGCCTTGCCGCGGGGCCCGGGTGTCCAGCTCCACGGCCACCGCCTGCTCGGGCCAGTAGGCGTCCAGGCCGCCGAGGTGCGGGCCGCCGGGCAGACGGAGGTCGACGTTCCAGACCGGGTCGGGCAGGCCGTACTCCTGGACCATCCGGTACAGGCGGTCCTCCGCGATCGCGCGGCCCTCGGCCAGCAGGGAGTCCACCGCGTCCACCACGTGCGGGCGGCCGAGCAGCTTCGCCTGGTTCAACGCCCGTACCACCGAGGCCGGTTCGCAGTGGCCGCCGCGCACCGCCTCCGTCAGCAGGCGCCGCACCGTGGAGGCGTCCGCCAGCTCCGACACCGCGTCGGCCAGGGCGCGCGGCACCGGCGCGAGCGGAACTCCGCTCACCGCCACGGGAGTCGGCAGGGCGGCCGTGCGGACGATGCGCGCGCAGCCCGTCGAGCGCAGCCGGCGCAGCCGGGGGACCAGGACGTCGATCTTCTCCAGCGACAGCAGCGGCGGCGCGGAGGTGAAGCCGTAGAGCGTCAGGGCCGCCAGGCCGGTGACCATGGCCTCCGCGTAGACGGGCCGGTGCGGCTCGTCCGGGCCGGGCTGGGCCGGCACACCCGGCGCCGACTCGCGCGACGCGTACATCAGCACCGCGTGCAGCCGCTCCTCGCTGGTCGGCGGGCCCGGGTGGAGGAGGAAGACACCCGGGAGGATCTGCTGCCAGGGGCCGCCGACGCGGCACTGCTCGCTCATCTCCGCCGACGAGACCCCGTGGGCGCGCAGCTGAGCCGTCGTCAGTACGCGCCGGTGCACCTCGGAGAGGTGACGCAGGGGGCGGGGGGAAGCCGGGGGGAGCGGGGTGTTGTGGTTCATGACTCGGGGTTTCCCGCGTCCGGTCGGTTCTTTAACCGCTGTTACACGCCTGTCGACAAATGCGGACAAGGCATTACTAAAGGACGGGTGTTCGGGTGCCGATAGGGCACGGAAAACCCCTGGTCCATTCGGGTTGGGCCAGGGGTTACGGGTGTTATTGACCGGATTCCGTAACGGTCACGGGCCGATCAGTCGTTGGCCAAAGCTTGGGCGCGCAGGGCCCGTGCCAGATCGTCCCGCGCCTCCAGCACCAGCCGGCGCAGCGCGGGCGCGGCGCCCTCGTGACCGGCGAGCCATGCGTCCGTCGCCTCGAGCGTCGCGGGCGAGTCCTGCAGCGCCGGGAACAGGCCGCGCACCACGTCCATGCCGATCTGGATGGACCGCTCCGTCCAGAGCCGCTCGATCACCGCGAAGTACTTCTCCGTGTACGGCGCGAGCAGTTCGCGCTGCGAGGGCTGCGTGAAGCCCGCGATCGTCGCCTCCACCAGGGCGTTGGACAGCGTGTCCGACTCCACCACCTGCGCCCACGCCTGCGCCTTCACCGCCTGCGACGGACGGGCGGCCAGGCAGCGGACCTGGTGGCGCCTGCCGGACGCGGTGTCGTCGCGGGCCAGTTCGGCCGCCAGCATCGGCTCGTCCGCCGCCCCGTGCGCGGCGAGCGGCTCCAGGAACGTCCAGCGCAGCTCCTGGTCGACCTCCAGGCCGTCGATCTTCTCCGTGCCCTCCAGCAGGCCGCGCAGCAGGTTCAGGTCGTCCGGCGCCGAGGCCACCGTCGCGTAGAACCGCGCCCACGCCAGCTGGTGCTCGCTGCCCGGCTCGGCCGCCCGCAGGTCCCGCAGCGCGGTGCGGGCCAGCATCTCTTCGCCCCTGGGCCGCCACGACGCGGGCGAGTAGTGGACCAGCGCCGAGCCCGCCCACGCGTGCAGCATCTGGAGCACGCCGATGTCGGACTCGCGCCGCCCGAACCGCATCACCAGGTCGATGAAGTCGGAGGCGGGCAGCAGCGCGTCCCGCGTCATGTTCCACAGCGCCGACCAGCACAGGGCGCGGGCCAGCGGGTCGGTCATCGCGCCCAGGTGCTCGCGCAGCGTGGCCAGGGAGGTCTCGTCGAAGCGGATCTTGCAGTACGTCAGGTCGTCGTCGTTGACCAGGATCAGGTCGGGTGCCTGCTCGCCGGCCAGCTCCGTCACGACCGTGCGCGGACCGTCGACGTCCACCTCGGCGCGCGCGTACCGCACCAGGCGGCCGTCCTCGTGGCGGTACAGGCCCACCGCCACACGGTGCGGCCGCAGTTCGGGGTGCGACTCGACGGCCTCCTGCACCACCGCGAGCTCGTCGATACGGCCCTCGGTGGTCAACAGCGCCTGCGGGGTGAGGGAGTTGACGCCGGCGGTCTGCAGCCAGCCGCGCGCCCACGTGCCCATGTCCCGGCCGCTGGTCTCCTCCAGCGCCGACAGCAGGTCGCCCAGGCGGGTGTTGCCGTAGGCGTGCCGCTTGAAGTAGCGGCGGGCGCCTTCCAGGAAGGCGTCCTGGCCGACGTACGCCACCAGCTGCTTCAGGACGGAGGCGCCCTTGGCGTAGGTGATGCCGTCGAAGTTGAGCTTGGCGTCCTGCAGGTCGCGGATGTCGGCGGTGATGGGGTGGGTCGAGGGGAGCTGGTCCGCGCGGTAGGCCCAGGCCTTGCGGCGGTTGGCGAAGGTGATCCAGCCGTCGGTGAAGCGGGTGGCGCCGACCAGGGAGAACGCGCCCATGAAGTCCGCGAAGGACTCCTTCAGCCACAGGTCGTCCCACCACTCCATGGTGACCAGGTCGCCGAACCACATGTGCGCCATCTCGTGCAGGATGACGTTCGCCCGGCCCTCGTAGGACGCGCGGGTCACCTTGCCGCGGAAGATGAACTCCTCGCGGAACGTGACCAGTCCGGGGTTCTCCATCGCGCCGAGGTTGTACTCGGGCACGAACGCCTGGTCGTACTTCCCGAAGGGGTACGGGTAGTCGAAGTGGTCGTGGAAGAAGTCCAGGCCCTGCTTGGTGACGAGGAAGACGTCGTCGGCGTCGAAGTAGGGCGCGAGGCCCTTGCGGCACAGGGCGCCGAGCGGGATCTCCAGCTTCGTGCCGTCCTCGAAGGTCCGCTCGTAGGAGTCCGTCACGTAGTGGTACGGGCCCGCCACCACACAGGTGATGTACGTCGAGATCGGCTTCGTCTCCGCGAACCGCCACACGCCGTCGGAGCGCTCGCCCGCGCCGTTGCTCCAGACGGTCCAGCCCTCCGGCGCCCGCACCTCGAAGCGGTACGGGGCCTTGAGGTCGGGCTGCTCGAAGTTGGCGAAGACGCGGCGGGAGTCGGCCGGCTCGTACTGGGTGTACAGGTACACCTCGCCGTCCTCGGGGTCGACGAAGCGGTGCAGGCCCTCGCCGGTGCGGGAGTAGGCGCACTGGGCGTCCACCACCAGCTCGTTCTCCGCGGCGAGGTCCTCCAGGAGGATGCGCGAGCCGTCGAAGACCTGGCCGGGGTCGAGGTCGCGGCCGTTGAGTGAGACGGAGGTCACACTCGGCGCGATCAGGTCGGCGAAGGTGGCGGCGCCGGGCTCGTTGCTGCGGAAGCGGATCGTGGTGACGGAGCGGAAGGTGCGGGGGCCGTCCCCGGCGTCCTCGCCCACCGCCGAACGCAGGTCCAGGGCGACCTCGTACCCGTCGACGGACAGCAGGGCGGCCCGCTCCCGGGCCTCGTCGCGGGTCAGATTCTCACCGGGCACGGGCGGTACTCCCTCGGCTGCTGTTCGGCATGTGGACAGGGCCGATCCTGCCATGTGCTCCTGACAGTGGGCACCCGGGAATCGGGCGGCCGACCGGGAATGGAGCGGGTGATGCCCGGCGTTGCTTGTTGAAATCGACACCATTTCGAGGAGAGCCATGTCCGAGAGCGCGACCACGTCCGCCAAGACCCCCGTCGACTTCTGGTTCGACCCGCTGTGCCCGTGGGCCTGGATGACCTCCCGATGGGTGCTGGAAGTGGAGAAGGTCCGGGACATAGAGGTGCGCTGGCACATCATGAGCCTGGCGGTACTCAACGAGGACAAGCTGGACACGCTGCCCGACGAGTACCGGGAGATGCTCGCGACCAAGGCGTGGAAGCCGGTGCGCGTGGTGACCGCGGCCTGGCAGAAGCACGGCGCGGACGTCCTCGGCCCGCTCTACACCGCGCTCGGCACCCGCATCCACAACAACGGCGAGGGCCCGACCGTCGAGGCGGTCGCCGGCGCCCTCGCCGACGTCGGCCTGCCCGCCGACCTCATCGACTACGCCGACCAGGAGGACTTCGAGTTCGACGCCGAGCTGCGCGCCTCCCACAAGGAGGGCATCGAGAAGGTCGGCCAGGAGGTCGGCACCCCGGTCATCGCCGTCCCCGGCGCGGACGGCGAGCAGATCGCCTTCTTCGGCCCGGTCGTCACCCCGGCCCCCAAGGGCGAGGCCGCCGCCAGGCTCTGGGACGGTACCCTCGCGGTCGCCTCGGTCCCCGGCTTCTACGAGATCAAGCGCACCCGCACGGTGGGCCCGGACTTCAGCAACCTCTAGCACTCACTTCGAGGCGGCCTCCTTGCGGAAACTCTCGGGCAGGAGGCCGCCTTTTCCCCTGTTCAGATACGGCTGGTACCACAGGCACCGCTCGGCGGTGCAGCGCCAGAGGTTGCCCACGTAGAAGCGAGGACCCTTCTTCTCGCGGACCGCCGCCTTCTCCGCGTTGTCGAGCGGGCGGAACTTCTGTCTGCTTCGGCAGGTCGGGCACTCCCGTTCGATCTCCGTCATGGAAGCCTCCTCACGCACGGGCCCGGCTGCGGGCCTCCGCCAGGCGGGCCAGGTGGTCCTCGTAGGCCATCGTGTAGTACGCCGCCCGGGTCGGGTCAGGTTCCACCACCGTGGTCGGGTGCGTCCAGGTCTGTGCGTCGAGTGAGACCCCGTACCGCTCCGCCGCCGCCAGCACCGCCCCCCGCGCACCCACCTCGCCCTCGACGACCCGGAGCGGACGGCCGAGGGCGTCGGCGAGCAGGCGCATCCAGGCGGGGCTGCGGGTACCGCCGCCGCAGACGGCGAGGGAGCCGGTCAGACCTGCGGCCTCCAGGCAGTGACGGGCCGCGTAGCCGATGCCCTCGCAGGTGGCGCGGATCAGGTCGGCCTTCGTCGACTCCAGGGAGACGCCGGTGAGTTCGGCGCGCAGCCGGGGTTCGACGAAGGGGGCGCGCTCGCCGGAGGGGGCGAAGTAGGGCAGCACGCGCACGCCGTTCGCGCCGGGCGGGGTGTCCGCGAGCAGCGCGTCGACCTCCTCGTGGTGGACGCCGGTCGTCGTCAGCACCCAGTCCAGGGCCGCCGTTCCGACCATCGCGGGCATGGCGCGCAGCCAGTGGCCGGGACGGTCGGTGGAGATGTACAGGCCGGCCGGCTCCCCGGTGAGGTCCAGTTCGGTCGTGGCGACGAGGCTGGCCAGGCAGGTGCCGACGATCAGCAGACCGTCGCCGGGACCGGTCACCCCCGCGCCGAGCGCGCAGGACGGCAGGTCGTACGGCCCGTTCGCGAGCCGGGTGCCCGGCGGCAGCCCCTCCACCGCCTCGGCCGTCGTGATCGGGTCGCCGACGGGGGCGAGCAGGCCGCGGCGGTGCGTGAGCCCCAGCAGTTCCACGACCCGGTTGTCGTACGCCCGGGTGCGCGGGTCGAGGAACGGCATCGACGCGTCGGAGACGTCCGTGGTCGCCGGCGCGCCGGTCAGCCGGCGGAAGACCATGTCCTTGCAGTACAGGGCGGTGCTCGCGGCGTCCAGCGACGCGGGCTCGTAGCGGTCGAACCAGGCCAGCAGCGGGCCGGGGCACCCGGGGAACATGGCACTGCCCGTGCGCCGGAACACCGTCTCGAAGGTGCCGTCCGCCAGCCACTGGTCGAGCAGTTCGTGCGCGCGCCCGTCCATCCAGGAGGCCGCGGGCCGCACCGGGCGGCCCTTCTTGTCGACGAGCCAGACCCCGTCGCCCTGTCCGGTCAGCCCGGCCAGCTCCACCCCTTCCCCGACCCGCGACGTCAGCTCCCCGAGGACCTCTACGACGGCCGCGTACACCTCCTCCATGTCCTGCTCGACCACGCCTGCGTGCAGCGTGAGTCCCACCGGGCGTGCCTCGACGGCCAGTTCACGCCCGTCGCCGTCGAAGGCGGCGGCCTTCACCATGGACGTGCCCACATCGATACCGACGTACATGTCGCCTCCCGGCTCGTCAGGTCAGGCAGTGCGCCAGCGGCTCCCCGCGACCCCAGCGCCCCACCTCTTCGGCGGCGATCCGGGCCGCCTTCTCCGCCACCGCGCGCGAGGCCCCGCCCAGATGCGGCGTCATCACCACGCGGTCGGCCAGGCCGAACAGCCGTGAGCCCGCGGGCACCGGCTCCTCCGCGTACGTGTCCAGGGCCGCCGCCGACACCTGACCGCTCTCCAGGGCGTCGCACAGCGCCCCCTCGTCGATCAGCGGACCGCGCGCCACGTTCACCACCACGGCCCCCGCCGGCAGCAGCGCGAGCTCACGGGCGCCGATCAGGCCGCGGGTCTCGGCGGTCAGCCGGGCGTGCAGGGTGATCAGCCGGGAGCGGCTCAGGAGTTCGTCGAGCGAGTGCATGCGCAGACCGAAGATCTGGCCGCGCATATAGGGGTCGTACACCATCACCTGCGCGCCGAAGGCGCACAGCGCGCGGGCGACGCGGCTGCCGACGGCGCCGTAACCGACGAGCCCGACGGGCAGGTCCTCCAGCTCCAGTCCGCTGTGCTCGTACGTGTAGTACGTCGCCCCTTCCCAGCTTCCCTGCCCCGCCAGCAGGTTGTGCGCCTGCGGGATGCGGCGCAGGGCCGCCAGCATCAGGCCGACGGTGAACTCGGCGGTCGCGGCGGCGTTGCGGCCGGGGGCGTAGCAGACCCGGACGTCGTGCCGCTTGGCCGCGTCCAGGTTGACGTTGACCGGGCCGCCCCGGCACACCACCACCAGCCGCAGGTCCGGGCAGGCCGCCAGGACGCGCTCCGTCACCGGGCCCATCTGGGTGACCAGCACCTGGGCACCGGCCAGCGCCTCGATCAGCTCGTCCTCGGCGTCGCTGGCCTCCGTCACCTCGGCCACCGGCCCGAACGGCTCCAGCGGCCAGCCGAGGGTCAACTCGCGCACATCACAGTCGAGTTCGTGGGCGACCGCCGCCGTGATGAGCGACGGCAGGATGAAGTGGTCGCCGGCGGCGACGACACGCACGGTTTCGCTCATCGCAGGGAGTCTCCTGTATCGGCGTCGAAGACATGGGTCAGGCGCGCCTCGGCGGTGACCCGTACGGGCTCGTCGTGGGCGAGGCGCACCTCGGGGCCGGTGAGGACGACGAGGGGGCGTTCGACGCCGTCCAGGGCGAGGGTGGCGATGCCCGCCTCCAGCAGCGGCTCATGGGCGACGACCCTGGCGGGCAGGCCCTCGTCGCCGCCGAGGCGCAGATCCTCGGGCCGGATGCCGACGACCACCTCGCGGCCCGCGGCGACCGGCACGGGCAGGGCGATCCGTACGGCGTCCGACAGGCGGGCGCTGCCGTCGTCCGCGACGGTCCCCGGCAGCAGGTTGATCGCGGGCTCGCCGACGAAGTCCGCCACGAACAGGTTGGCGGGGCTGTCGTAGATCTCGTAGGGAGTGCCGAGCTGCTGGATGACGCCGTCCTTCATCACGGCGATCCGGTCGGCGAGGGACAGCGCCTCCTCCTGGTCGTGGGTGACCAGGATCGTCGTATGGCCCAGGTCCCGCTGGATGCGCTTGAGTTCGCGGCGCGTGGTGTCGCGCTGGGCCGCGTCGAGGTGGGAGAGGGGCTCGTCCAGGAGCAGGACGTCCGGTTCGCGGACGAGCGCGCGGGCGAGGCAGACGCGTTGCTTCTGGCCGCTGGACAGGCCGGCCGGGTGGGCGTCGAGGATGCCGGTGAGGTCGACCCGGCCGGCGATCTCGGCGACCTTGCCGCGCACGTCCCCCCGGACGCCCCTCCTGCGCGCCTTCAGCCCGAAGGCGAGGTTCTCGGCGACCGTCAGCGGCGGGTACAGCGCGTAGTTCTCGAAGGCGACCCCGATGTTGCGGGCCTGGGCGGGGCGGTGGATCACCGACGTCCCGCCCACCAGGATGTCCCCGCCGGTCACGCTCTCCAGACCGGCGATCATCCGCAGGGTGGTGGACTTGCCGCAGCCCGAGGGCCCCAGCAGCCCGAGCAGCTCCCCGGAGTGCAGCGCGAGGTCGATGCCGCGTACGGCGTCCACCGGCGGCCGGCCCCGGGAGCGGTACGTCTTGCGCAGATCACGTAGTTCCAGCTCGGTCATCGCTGCCCTTCGTGCCTCTCGTGGCGCAGATCTCGTACGGGACCTTGTGCTCGTCCAGATCCCGCAGCGCCTCGGCCGACGCCCCGTCGTCGACGAGGAGCAGGTCGTAGCGGGACAGCGGGACGACCCGGTGCAGCGCGACCCGGGCGAGCTTGGTGTGGTCGATCAGCAGGACGTTGCGGGCGGCCGCGTCGAGCATGGCCCGCTTCACCGACACGATGTGCTGTTCCTGGTGGTACGCGTAACCCCCGTGCACGGCGGACGTCGAGGTGAAGCACACGTCCACGCGCAGCTGCTCGACCGCCTCCACGCAGGACACCCCGAGGAAGGAGGAGTGCAGCGGGTCGTAGTCGCCGCCGAGGGCCATCAGATGGATGCCCCGCTGGTCGGCGAGGAGGTTGATCGCCTCCAGGAAGTTGGTGACGACCGTCAGCGGGGTCGTCCCGCCGTGCCGCAGATGGCGGGCTATCTCCAGGGTGGACGTGGAGTCGTCCAGCATGATCGCCATGCCGGGCTCTATCGACCTCAGCGCGTGCTCGGCGACGGCGGCCTTCTCGGCGCGCATGGTCTTGAGCCGGTACTGGACGTTGGACTCGAAGACCCCGGACGGCTGCGCGGTCACGCCACCCCTGAACTTCCGCACGATTCCCTGCCGTTCGAGTTCGTCGAGGTCCCGGTGGATGGTCATCAGGCTCACCCCGAAGCGCTCGGCGAGCTCGGCCGCGGTCGCCGAGCCGTCGGCCAGGACCTGCTCGGCCATGGCGGCCTGCCGGGCCGCGGGTCCCTGCTGATGCGCACCGCTGTTGTTGCCGCTCATCGTGTCCCGATCAGTCGTCCTGGGCGCCCGGGCCGGTCGGCCTCGAACAGCAGCAGGTTCTCAGGCCGGACCGTGAGACGTACCGGATCGTCGGGACCGAGGCCCGCCGTGTCGCCGCGCGGGGCCACCAGCGACAGGTGCTGCCCGCCCAGCCGGACGGTCACCTCGACGCTGCGGCCGAGCACCTCGGTGACGTAGACGGTGCCGGTCAGCTCATGACCGCCGGCGCCCTTCAGCGCGACGTCCCGGGGGCGTACGCCGACCAGGACGTCCGTGCCGGGCCGTGCCCGCGCCGAGAGCGGCAGCTCCACCTTCCCGTCCGCCGACCGGAAGCTCCCGTCCTCGGCGACCGTGCCCGGCAGCAGGTTGATCCGCGGCCGGCCGAACGCCCGCGCCACCTCGGTGTCGTGCGGCCGGTACCAGATCTCCTCCCGTGTCCCGGTCTGCACGATCCGCCCGTCCCGGATCACCCCGATCCGGTCGCCGAGCGCCAGGGCCTCGACGGAGTCGTGGGTGACGTAGAGCGTGGTGGTGCGCCGCACGGCGCCGATCGCCTTCAGCTCGGCGCGCATCTGCTGGCGGAGCTTGGCGTCGAGGTGGCTCAGCGGCTCGTCCAGCAGAAAGGCGCGGGCGGGCCGGACCAGCACCCGGCCGAGGGCGACGCGCTGCCGCTGCCCGTTGGATAGCTGACCGACCTGGCGCTCCAGCAGGCCGCCGATGCCGAGGAGTTCGGCGATCGCGCCGACCCGGTCGCGGGCCTCGGCGGCGGGCAGGCGGTGGCGGGGTGAGCGGAGCGGGGAGACGAGGTTGTCGTAGGCCGAGCGGTGCGGGTAGAGGGCGTAGCTCTCGAAGCACATCGCCACGCCCCGGTCGTACGGCTCGACACCCGCCATGTCCTCGCCGTCGAGCAGCACGGTCCCGGAGTCGGGCCGTTCCAGCCCGGCGACGGTCTTGAGCGTGGTCGTCTTCCCGGCCCCGGACGGGCCGAGGAGGCAGAAGAACTCCCCTTCCCGGACGTCCAGTTCGATCCCGTCGAGCGCGGTGGTCTTGCCGTATGACTTGGTGATCCCGCGCAGCCCGATCAAGACTTCACCGCCCCGAACGACAGTCCCCGCACCAGATACCGCTGGATGGTGAGGGCCAGCAGCAGCGGCGGCACGACCGAGACCAGGGCCGCCGCGGCCGTGAGGTTGTACCTGGGGCGGTCGCCGCCGAGGAAGGACAGGGCGCCGACGGTCACCGTCTGGGCCTCGTTGGAGGTGAGGATCAGCGGGAAGACGAAGTTGTTCCAGGCGAAGATGAACGCCAGCAGCGACACGGCCGCGACGCCCGGCTTGACCAGCGGCAGGGCGACCTTGAAGAACGCCTGCTTGCGCGTGTAGCCGTCCAGCAGGGCCGCCTGCTCCAGCTCCGGGGTGAGATCGGCGAAGTAGGACCGCATGATCCACACGATGAGCGGCAGCGTGACGAGCTGCAGGACCCAGATCATGCCGACGTACGTGTCGAACAGCCCGAGCTTCTGGTACAGCACGAACAGCGGGATGATCACGGTGAGTTCGGGCGCGAACCGGAACGACAGCAGCGTGAACATCAGGTTCTCCGAGCCCTTGAACCGCCAGCGCGCCGACGCGTACGCGGCCGGCAGCCCGACCGCGAGCGACAGCAGCACCGCCCCCACCGACACCACCAGGCTGTTCACGAAGAACCGCACGAACGGGATGCCCTCGCTGTCGCCGAGGACGGTCCGGTAGGCGCCGAGGGTCGGGGTGAAGGAGAAGTAGGTGCTGAAGAGCTGGTTCGCGGGCTTCAGCGAGAGGATCACCATCCAGGCGATCGGGAACAGGGCGAAGACGAAGTAGAGGATGAGGGCCGCGTCCGCGAGCCATCCCGACAGGCGCTTCCTGGGAGTCATTTCGCCTCGGCCGCCTTCCGCTGGATGCGGCCCAGATGGCGTACGAGCACCATCGCCGCGAGGTACACCACGGCCCACAGCACGATCGTGTAGCTGATGCCGAAGCTGTAGCGCTGGAAGCGGATCGCCTCCAGGTACGCCCGGATCTGCAGGACCACGGTCGAGTCGCCCGGCCCGCCCTCGGTGAGGGCGTAGATGATGTCGAAGACCTTCAGCGAGTCCATGAACCGGAAGATCACCGCGACCAGGACGTACGGCCACAGCATGGGCAGGGTCAGCCGGCGGAAGGTGTACCACCAGCCCGCGCCGTCCACGGCCGCCGCCTCGAACGGGGAGGTGGGCAGCGACCGCAGACCGGCCAGGGCGAGGATCGCCACGAACGGGGTGTAGACCCAGACGTCCACGGCGATCGACGAGAGCAGCGCGCCGGTCGGGGTGTCCGTCCACTGAACTCCCCCCAGCCCGAAGGGTTTCAGCAGATGGTTCACCACCCCCACCGACGGCTGGAGCATCAGCTTCCACATGATCGCGGCGATCACCGGGGCGATCATCAGCGGCAGGATGAGGATCTTCTCCAGCACCCGGCCGACGAGCGAGGATCGGTGCAGCAGGAGGGCGACGGCGACCCCGAGCACGGTCTCGACGGCGGCGGCCCCGACCGCGTACAGGACGGTCACCCACGCCGAGTTCCAGAAGGCGTCCTGGGTGAAGACGGTCTCGTAGTTCTGCAGCCGCACCATGTCCGGCTGCGGCTTGCTCGCCGAGAAGTCGAACAGCGTGTAGTAGAGCCCGAGTCCGAAGGGGTAGAGGATTCCGCAGGTCAGCAGCAGCGCCGGGACGATCAGGACGTACGGGCGCAGGGTGAGCCGCCAGCCCATGGCGCTCAGTCCACCTTGGAGGCGAGGTCGCTCGCCAGGCCGTTCAGCACCGACTTCGCGTTCTTGCCGCCGTAGATCTCCTGCAGGGCCGCGGCCCAGCTGGTGGTGGCGTCGAAGAACTGGGCCTGCGGGGTGAACTGGATCTTCGTCTGGTCGACGACCGTCTCGAAGGTCTCGATGAAGCCCGGCAGATGCCGCATCTTGTCCTTGTACGCGGCGTCCTGGCTGATCGACTTCCGCACGGGGTCGATGTGGTTGTGGGTGATCGCCCCCTTGCGCAGGTGCTCCTTTCCGGTCGCCCACTGCAGGAACAGCCAACTGGCGCTCTTCTTGCGGCTCTTGGCGTTCATGCCGAGCGACCAGATCCACATGTTGGTGGCGAGCGAGCCGTCCGGCCCCTTCGGGCCGGGGTGGAAGGCGATCTTCCCGGAGGCGGGGCTGGCCCCCTTCACGGCCTGGAAGTAGGCGGCCGTGTCCGCGTCGAAGAGCATGCCCGCCTTCTTCGCGCCGAGGTCGCTGGAGCACTGGTACCAGGAGTACGACGTCCAGGACGGCGGCCCGCCCTGTTTGACCATGCCGGCCCAGTCCTGGGTGAAGGCGACGGCCTCCGGCGTGTTCATCGCGGGTTTCAACTTCCCGCCGTCCACGGTGAAGTCGTGCAGGCCGTTGCGGGCGTACATGGTCATGAAGCCGGGGTGGATGGTGGCCCAGCTGCGCGAGCCTCGCACGGCGATCCCGTACATGCCGTCGTAACCGGCCCCGGGCGCCCTCCGCTTGATGACGCCGGAGAGCTCGCGCAGCTCGTCGAAGGTCTCCGCCGGCCTCAGGCCGAGCTTCCTGAAGACCTCGGTGTTGTAGGCGACGACGTTCGTCTCCCAGCCCCAGGGCAGCGCGTACTGCCCGCCCTGTCCGAGCGGGGCACCGGCCTTCAGCGACCACTGGTCGGACCGGAGGAGGTTGGGGAAGAAGTCGGCCTGGTCCCATTCGGCGCCGGTGGCCGAGGAGTTGCGCATCCAGGGCCCGAGGTCCTCCAGCCAGCCGGGCGGCCCGTACTGCCACACCATGTAGGCGCCGAGCATGAAGACGTCGTAGGAGGCCCGCCCGCTGGAGAGGTCCACGGTGAGCTTGTCGAAGTAGTTGTCCTCGGGGAAGACGTCGTACTCGACCTTGATGCCGGTCTTCGCGGTGAAGGACTTCAGGTCGGCGATCAGGGCGTCGGTGTACGGGTGCTTGTTGAGCAGTGCCTTGACCGTCGTGCCCTTCTCCCTCTTCCAGTCGAACGAGCCGGTGACGTCGTCCGCGGCCGAGCCGCCGCCCTTCTTGCCGTCGTCTCCGCCGAAGCCGGCACCGCAGGCGGCCAGCAGGGGAGTGGCGGCGGCTCCGGCGGTGAGGGCGAGGAACCGTCTGCGGTCGTGCGCGTGCGTGTCCATCCGTGACCTCCGTGTGGGGGCGGGTCCGGTGCGCTGTGGCGGTGGGGGGCAACACGTCGAGTCGACTCGTTAACAGAGGGTGTAACGGCGGAAGTTGCGCGTCAATCCCTCGCGCAAGCGAAAATCACACGTCAATATCGGAGGGAGGCGTGAAGTTCACAGAACGGTCCGAGATGTCCGGGAGGCAGGGATGCGGGACGAGCAGGAGGCGTGGCTGGGGGTCGACCTCGGTACGCAGAGCGTCCGTGTGCTGGCCGTCACCGGGGACGGCACGGTCCTCGGCGGCGGCTCGGCCCCGATCGGCGGGCGCCGCGAGCGGGAGCGGCACGAGCAGGATCCGGGGGACTGGTGGGAGGGGGTGTGTGCCGCCTCCCGGGCCGCGCTCGGCCCGGTCGCGGGCGTACGGATCGGCGGGCTCGCGGTGTGCGGGACGTCCGGAACCGTGCTGCTGACGGACGGATCGGGGCGGCCGCTGAGCCCCGGGCTCATGTACGACGACGGGCGGGCCGCGGAGCAGGGGGCGCGGGCGCGGGAGGCCGGACTCGCGGTGCAGGACACCTGGGCGCTGCCGAAGGCACGCTGGCTCGTCGAGGAGTACGGGCGGGGACGGATCACCCACCAGCCCGACGTCGTCACCGCCCGGCTGGTCGGCAAGCCGGTGCCGACCGACTCCAGCCACGCCCTCAAGACGGCCTACGACGTCGGGCGGGAGGCCTGGCCGGACGTCATGGGCCTGCCCAGGGAGGCCCTGCCCGACGTCGTCCGGCCCGGCACCCTGCTCGGCGAGGTCTGCCCGGCCGCGGCCGAGGCCACCGGCATCCCCGCCGGCACGCCCGTCGTCGCCGGGATGACCGACGGCTGCGCGGCGCAGATCGCGTCCGGCGCCCTGCGCCCCGGCTCCTGGAACTCCGTGCTGGGCACCACCCTCGTCCTCAAGGGAGCCGCCGCCGAACCCGTCCGCGACCCGTCCGGCGTGGTCTACAACCACCGTGCGCCGGACGGCAGTTGGCTGCCGGGCGGGGCGTCCAGCGTCGGCGCGGGGGTGCTGACCGCGGCCTTCGCGGGCGCCGACCCGGCGGCGATGGACGCGCGGGCGGCCGCGTTCGAGCCCGCGGGCGCGGTGGCGTACCCCCTGGTGTCGCCCGGCGAACGGTTCCCGTTCCTGGCGCCCGGTGCCTTCGCCCTGGTGCTGGGCGAGCCGGCGGGGGACGCCGACCTGTGGGCCGCGCTGCTCCAGGGCGTCGCCTTCACCGAGCGGCTCTGCCTGGACTACCTGCATCACCTGGGCGCCCCGCTGGACGGCCCGCTCACCTTCACCGGCGGCGGCGCCCGCAGCCCGTACTGGAACCAGCTGCGCGCCGACATCCTCGGCCGTCCGGCCCGCGTACCGGAGCAGACCGAACCGGCCCTGGGCATGGCCGCGCTGGCCGCCCACGGGACGGGCTCGGGCCCTCTGGTGGACATCGCCGAACGCATGGTCCGCATCGGCACCCGCCTCGAACCCGACCCCGGGCGCACCGCCCGCTTCGCCGAGCCGTACGCCCGCCTGATCGACGAGCTGACGGCCCGCGGCTGGCTCCCGTCCCCGGTGGCGGGACACGCGCACACCCGGCTCCGGCAGACCCTGGAGGGCGCCGCGCACCGCGATACTCCGGACTCATGAGTACGACGCTGCTGCTGGCCCGGCACGGGCAGACCGTCTGGCACGCCGAGAACCGCTACGCCGGGGTGAGCGACGTGGCGCTCACCGACACGGGGCGCGCGCAGGCCGAGGCGCTCGGGCGCTGGGCGGCCGCCCATCCCGTCGACGCGGTCTGGACCTCCACCGTCTCCCGCGCGATCGCCACCGCCGAGCCCGCCTGCCGCGCCCTCGGACTCACCCCGCACCGCGAACAGGCGCTGCGGGAGTGCGACTTCGGCGTGGTGGAGGGCCGTACGCTCGCCGAGTTCGCGCAGGGGGACCCCGACGCTGCGGCGGCCTTCCGCGCCGACCCGGTGGCGCACCCCTTCCCTGGCGCCGAGGACCCGAAGGCGGCCGCCGAACGGGGTGCCGCCGCCCTGCGGCGCATCGCCGCCGCGCACGACGGCGGGCGCGTCCTGGTCGTCGCCCACAACACCCTGCTCCGCCTGGTCCTGTGCCGGCTGCTGTCGATCCCGCTCGCCGACTATCGCCGCGTCCTGCCGCGGCTGCGGAACGCCGCCGTCACCGAACTCCGTGTGGAGGCCGGGTCGGTCGGGCTGATCTCCCTGAACGTGCCGTGCGAACAGGAGCCCGCCCAGGTGTCGTGATGCCCGTTCACCGCAGGGGTCTTTCGGAGCGGTACGCCGGAGCAGGTGGGGGTCAGTCCCTGGCGCGTGCCCTCTGCCACGCGTACCCGGTCGCCGCGAGCGCCGCCGTCATGCCGCCCGTGCCGTAGAGCTGGACGCGGGTGCCGGGCTCCCGGGCCATCAGGACGAAGATCGCTGCCATGGCGGCCAGGGCGAGCCAGGTGAGCCAGGGGAAGGCCCACATGCGGACGGTGAGCTTCTCGGGGGCCTCGCGTTCCAGGCGGGCGCGGAGGCGGAGCTGGGAGACGGCGATGAAGATCCAGACGACGAGGATCACCGCGCCGATCATGTTCAGCAGCCACGGGAAGACGTCGTCCGGGCGCCAGTAGCTGAGCACGACGCACACGAAGCCGAAGACCGAGGAGGTGAGGACCGCGACGCGCGGGACGCCGCCGGACACCCGGCCCAGCGCCTTCGGTCCCTGGCCGCGCCCGACCAGCGACCAGGCGATGCGCGAGGAGCCGTAGATGTTGGCGTTCATCGCGGACAGCAGCGCGACGAGGATCACCACGTTCATCACCTGGCCGGCGCCGGGGATGCCGAGGTGGCGCAGGGCGGCGACGTAGGGGCCGGCCTCGACGACCGCCTCGGAGTCCCACGGGACGAGGGTGACGATGACCGCCATGGAGCCGATGTAGAACAGCGCGATGCGCCACATCGCGGTACGGACCGCGCTCGCCACGCCCTTGACCGGGTTCTCCGACTCGGCGGCGGCGATGGTGACGGTCTCCAGGCCGCCGTAGGCGAAGACCGAGGCGAGCAGGCCGACGACCAGGCCCTCGCTGCCGTTCGGCAGGAAGCCTCCCTCGCCGGTGAGGTTGGCGGTCCCCGGGGCGTCGGTGCCGGGCAGCACGCCTGTGATGGCCAGGACGCCCAGGACCAGGAACAGGCCGATCGCGCCGACCTTCAGGGCCGCGAACCAGAACTCGAACTCGCCGAAGTTCTTCACCGCGGCGAGGTTCGTGGCGCAGAAGACCACCATGAACAGGGCGACCCACGCCCACTCGGGCGTCCCCGGCAGCCAGCCCGTCACGATCTTCGCGGCGCCGATGCCCTCCAGGCCGACGGCGGTGCACAGCAGCACCCAGAACGACCAGCCCGCGGTGAAGCCCGCCCAGGGGCCGATGGCGTGCTCGGCGTGCGCCGAGAAGGAGCCCGAGGACGGATACGCGGCCGACATCTCGCCGAGCATCCGCATGACCAGCATCACGAGCAGGCCGGAGAGGGTGTAGGCGATGACGATGGAGGGGCCGGCGGCGGCGATACCCGCGCCGGAGCCCACGAACAGGCCCGCGCCGATGACGCCGCCGAGGGCGATCATCGACAGATGGCGCTGCTTGAGGCTGTGGGACAGAGGGGCGGCGTCCGCCGGGACCGGCGTGTCGACCGTGGTGGTGCTGTTCTGCATGGGCGCGGCTCGTCCAATGCGTGAGGTGGGCAAAAACGCCCACAGTGTGGGCGGCCGCCCCGCTCAGGGGGATCGGCCGCCCACTATCCGGACATGCCGGTGACGCAGCGTGCCCGGCGCGCTACGCGGCCACGGAGGTGTAGTGCGACGCGTTGCCCTCGATCGAGTAGCTCTCCTTGCCCTCGATGCCGACCGGCACGTCACCGGCGACGGTCACCCGGTGCAGCCGGCGCGGCAGCCCGTCGTAGTTGTCGACGGCGTAGTGCTGGGTGATGCGGTTGTCGAACAGGACGAGCTGGTTCGGCGACCAGCGATGGCGCAGGATGTTCTCCGGCCGGGTGACGTACGCCTGGAGCAGGTCCAGGATCTTGCGGGACTCGCCGGGGGAGAGGCCCACGATCCGCTGGGCGAACCCGCCTATGAACAGGCCGCGTTCACCGGTCAGCGGGTGGACGCGGACCACGGGGTGGACCGTGCGGTACTTGATCGACGTGAACTGGTCGCGCTGGGCGGCCTGTTCCTCGTCCACGTCCTCCTCCGGCACGGCGTAGTCGTAGTCGTTGGTGTGCTCGGCCCACAGGGTGTCCGCCAACTGGCGGAGTGAGTTCGGCAGTTGGCGGTAGGCGGCCGCCGAGTTGGTGATCAGGGTCTCGCCGCCGTACGGCGGGAGGGTGATGCTGCGCAGGGTGCTGGCCTGCGGCGGGTTGAGGACGAAGGTGACGTCGGTGTGCCAGTGGTTGGCGGCGCGGCCGCGCTCGCTGTCGACGGGCAGCACGTTCGGGACCCCGTCGACGGAGGAGACCGTCGGGTGCGCGGTGGTGATGTCGCCGAAGTGGCGGACGAACGCCTGCTGGCCCTCGTCGTCCAGGTTCACGTCGTCGAAGACGAGCGCCTTGTGGACGTTCAGGGCCTCGCGGATCGCGGCGGCCGTCTCCTCGCCGAGGGGGCTGGAGATGTCGACGCCGGAGACTCGGGCGCCGATGTGGGCGGTGACCTGCTGGATCTCGATGCCGGACATGTGCGGGTCCTTTCAGACGAGGGCGGGCTGGGCGGGCGGGACGTACTGGTTGGCGGGGCGGGGCAGGCCGTAGCGCTCCCGCAGGGTGCGGCGCGGCCCGTACTCGGTGCGGAGCAGGCCGCGGGCGCGCAGGATCGGGACGACCTGCTCGACGAAGGTCTCCAGGCCCGAGGGCAGCACGGCGGGCATGATGTTGAAGCCGTCCGCCGCACCCTGGGTGAACCAGGTGCCGATCGCGTCGGCGACCTGCTCGGGCGTCCCGGCGAAGGTCAGGTGGCCGCGGCCGCCGCCGAGCCGGCCGATCAGCTGCCGGACGGTGAGGCCTTCGCGCCGGGCCAGCCGTACGACGAGCGTGTACCGGCTCTTGGCGCCCTCCACGGCGTCCTCGGACGGCAGGCCGGCGGGCAGCTCCGCGTCCAGGTCCAGGGTGCCGGGCTCGAGCTGGAGCAGCCGCTCCAGGCGGTCGACGCCGTGCCGGTGCACGATGTGGTCCTCCAGGAGCTGCTCGTTCGCCCGCGCCTCGGCCTCCGTCGAGCCGATGACGGGCACGATCCCGGGCAGCACCTTGATGTGCCCGGGATCGCGGCCGGCCGCCGCCGTACGGGACTTGAGGTCGGCGTAGAAGGCCTGCGCGTCGGCGAGCGTCTGCTGGGCGGTGAACACCGCCTCCGCGTGACGGGCCGCGAACGCCTTGCCGTCCTCGCTCGACCCCGCCTGCACCAGCAGCGGGTAACCCTGCGGTGAGCGGGGGACGTTGAGGGCGCCCTCGACGCTGAAGTACGTCCCCCTGTGCCGGGGCGGATGGATCTTCGCGTCGTCGCCCCAGACGCCGGCCGCCTTGTCGCCGACGATCGCGTCGTCCTCCCAGCTGTCCCACAGCTTGCGGGCGACGTCCAGGAACTCGGCGGCCCGCGCGTACCGCTCGGCGTGCGCGGGCTCCGCGTCCAGGCCGAAGTTGCGCGCGGCCTCGGCACCCGCCGTGGTGACGATGTTCCAGCCCGCCCGGCCGCCGCTGACGATGTCCAGCGAGGCGAACCTGCGGGCCAGGTTGTAGGGGGAGTTGTAGGAGGTGGAGGCGGTGGCGATCAGCCCGATGTGCTCGGTCGCGGTCGCCAGCGCGGTCAGCAGGGTGAGCGGTTCCAGGGCGCCGGCGGGCCGCTGCGCGAGGTTGTTCCACAGCTGCGGCCCGTCGGCGAGGAAGAGCGAGTCGAAGGTGCCGCGCTCGGCGGTCCGGGCGAGCCCGACGTAGTGGTCCAGTTCGACATGCGCGTACGGATCGCTCTCCGGGAGCCGCCACGAGGCCTCGTGGTGACCGGTGTTCATGAGGAAGGCGTTGAGGTGGAGCCGGCGGGTCATGCGGTGTCCGTTTCTTTCCGGTCTCGCCGGTCTTTCCGGCGGGGGTCGGGCAGGTCTGTTCCGGCGCTCACCGGGCGTCCTCCGTGACACCCAGCGCGCTGAGCAACCGCGCCCGGTACCCGTCACGCGGGCGCTCGTGGTCGACGGCCAGATCGAGACCGATACGGCCCTGCTCCAGGACCAGCACCCGGTCCGCGAGCACGATCGCTTCGTCCACGTCATGCGTGACCAGCAGCACCGACGGCCGATGCCGCTGCCACAGCTCGCGCAGCAGCCCGTGCATCTTGATCCGCGTCAGCGCGTCCAGTGCCCCGAACGGCTCGTCCGCCAGCAGGAGTTCGGGTGCGCGGACGAGTGACCGGGCCAGCGCGGCGCGCTGCGCCTCGCCGCCGGACAGCTCGTTCGGCCAGGCCCGCTCGCGGCCCTTCAGGCCCACCTCGGCGAGGGCCTCGCGGCCCAGCTGTGCCGCCTCCTTGCCGTCGAGACCGAGGAGTACGTTGTCCAGCACCCGCCGCCACGGCAGCAGCCGTGAGTCCTGGAAGACCACGGAAACCCGCGCCGGAGCGGTCAGCTGCCCGCTCCCCGCCACCTTGTGGTCGAGGCCCGCGATCGCCCGCAGCAGCGTGCTCTTGCCGGAGCCGCTGTGCCCGAGGAGGGCCACGAACTGCCCGGCGGGGATGTCGAGATCGATGCCGTCGAGCACCGTACGGTCCTCGAACGACCGGGTCAGGCCCCGCAGTTGGACGGCGGGCCGGGTCAGCTGCTCAGTGTGCGGCGCCACGACAGCACCCTCCGTTCGACGAGACGGACCGCGCTGTCGGAGATCAGGCCGAAGACGCCGTAGACGAGGAGGCCGACGAGGATGACGTCCGACTGGCCGTAGTTCTGGGCCTGGAACATCATGTAGCCGAGCCCGCTGGTGGCGTTGATCTGCTCCAGCACCACCAGGCCGAGCCATGAGCCGGTCACGGCGAGCCGGAGTCCCACGAAGAATCCGGGCAGTGCGCCGGGGATGACGATCTGGCGGACGAACCGGAGCCGGGACAGCCCCTGCACCTCGGCGAGTTCGACGAAACGGCTGTCGATGCCGGACAGGGCCGCGTGCGTGTTCAGATAGACCGGGACGTAGACGACGATGGCGATGATCGCGATCTTGAACGTCTCGCCGATGCCCAGCCACAGGATGAACAGCGGGATCAGGCCGAGGGTCGGGATCGCCCGGTTGAGCTGCACCGTCCCGTCGATCAGCGCCTCGCCGACCCGGCTGAGCCCGGACGCCAGCGCGAGGACGACTCCGGCGGTCAGGCCGATCGCGAAGCCGTACGCGGCACGCTCCAGCGAGGTCAGGATGTCGGTCGGCAGGGTCCCGGCGCTCCACAGCCGGCCGGCCGTCCCCAGTACCGTCCAGGGAGCCGGGATCGCGCCGGGATCGAGCTGCCCCGCGGCGGACGCGGCGGCCCAGAGCGCGACGAGGAGGACGGGGCCGATCAGACGCGAGGCGGGCAGCGGCCGGCCGGGGGAGAGGCCGCGCCGTCGCCGTCGTCGTGGCCGACGGCTCTCCTTCCGGTCCGTGACCGGCGCGGCGGCGGAAGTGGTGGACGCGGTGGACGAGTTGGACGTGGTGGTGGTCATGGCGGTCACCTCCGGTACTCCGCCGGCACGGCCTTGGCGGCGATGTCCTCGAAGCGGTGGTCGAAGAGCGAGGAGACGTCGAACTTCTTCACGAAGCCGCCCTCCGCGAGCAGATCGGCGGTCTCCTGCTCCCACTTGATCGCTTCGGCCCAACTGGGCGGGAACAGCGGCTTGTTGGCGAGCTCGGTGATGCCCTGCGCCTGCTCGAGAGTGAGGTTCTGCGTCTTGACGTAGAACTGCTCGTTCCAGGCGTCGGGGTGCTCGTACGTCCAGACCTGGCCCTTGGCCCAGGCCGGGATGTACGCGGCGACCGCGGCGGCCTTCGCGGGGTCGTTCAGCACGGTGACCGGCGCCCACAGCAGGTTGAGCAGGTCGACGACGTCCGTGGTGATGACGCGGGCGCCCTTGGACTCGTACTGCTGGAGATAGGCGGGCGCCTGGCTGTTGGCGAGCGGCGCGATGTCCACCTGGCCGGACTGCAGGGCGGTCAGGAACTGGTTACTGGTCAGCGGGACGAGCCGGGCGTCGTCGTAGGCGAGCCCCGCCTTCTTCAACGCCCGCAGCAGCACCACCCCTTGGGCCTGTCCCTGCGAGAAGGCGAGCTTCTTCCCCTTGAAGTCCGCGACCGTCCGGATGTCGCTGCCCGGCTTGGTGGCGAAGAGGTAGTTGGGCTTCCGGGTGAGGTTGATCGCGACGATCTTCGCGTCGAAGCCCTGGTAGTGCGCCTGGATCGGCGGAATGCCCGCGTTGTTGGCGAGGTCCAGCGACCGGGCGCGGAAGGCGTTGATGACATCGGGTCCGGCGCCGATGTTCAGCCAGTTCGACACCTTGAACGGCAGGTCCAGTTTCGCCAGCCGGAACTGGATCTGCTGGACGTTCTGATACGAGGCGATCTTCAGGCTCGTACCGGCCGGGACCTTGCGGGCCAGTGGCGCGGACGAGGCCCCCTTGGTCTCGGCGGCCGCACTTCCGTTCGCGCAGCCGCTCAATCCGGCGACACCGGCCGCGGCGCCGAGAAGCGAGGCGAGAAAGAGCCGTCTGTCGACACCCGGCACGGGTGATGAAGGCATGGCAGAACTCCATGGATCGAGAACGTGGAACGCGTGCGGAATTCCGGCCCGCGAAGGCCGGGAAAAGAGAATGCACGCGGGATCGGTACAGGGTTCGCGCGGGATCGCGCGGGATCGCGCAGGATTCGCGCGGGAATTTACGCAGAATGAAATGAGCGCTTCACACGCGGCAACGTGTCAGCAACAAAGGGTGCGACAGCTCACGAACAGGCTCATGAGCAGGATGTTCCCCGTCATTCACAACCCCTGTCAATATTGTGAGTCGCTGAATTAAATAAGGCGAGATGACGCGGCCAGCGGATCGCGGTAGAGCACGTCCAGCGCCACCGCGCCGCCGGCCATAGCGAGCACCGCGTCCGGAAAACTCGTCGGCACGACGGATGCGGCCCGTGTGTCGCCGACCTCTTCGCGCAGCGCGCTCAGGCAGTCCTCCCGGTGGATGATCCCGACCTCGGTCACGACCACCGTCTCCGGGTTGAGCACGTCGAGCAGCAGCCGGACCGCCCGGCCGACGGCGCGCGCCCGCTCCACGAGCAGTCGTACGGCCTCCGGGTCGCCGGTCGCCGCCGCGCCGACCACGTGCAGGGGGTTCGTGCCGTCGACGAGGCCCGCCTCCCGCGCTCTGCGGCACAGCGTCCGCTCGCCCAACTCGGCCTGGAGGCAGCCGACGCGCCCGCAGTGGCAGGGCTCCGTGCCGCCGGGCACCGGCAGATGGGCGATCGCGCCCGCCTGGGAGCGGGGGCCGTGGTGCACCTCGTCGTGGGTGGCGAAGGCCGCGTCGACGACATTGCCGACGAACAGGTGCAGCACGCTCCGGCTCTCGCGCGCCAGGCCGAACAGCCGCTCCGCGTTGACCAGCGCACGCGCGTGTCCGTCGACGTGGACGGGCAGCCCGGTGCGTCGGCCGAACATCTCGCGCACCGCCACGTCCCGCCAGCCCAGCAGCGGGTGCTCCACGACGGTGCCGGACGCGCGGTCCACCCAGCCGCCGACGGCCACGCCGACCCCGAGAGGCCGGCAGCCGGGGGCGCCCGCCAGGAGCGCGGCCAGTGCGTCGGCGGCCCGCGCCAGCACCCGGCCGGGCTCGGTGTGCTCGTGCTTCAGCTCACGCCGGGCCACCACCCGGCCGCGCAGATCGAGCAGCGCGACCGTCGTGTACGGCACGGCCACATGCACGCCGCCGACCACGAACCGCGTGTCGTCCAGGTCGACGGGGACGTGCGGGCGCCCGACGCCGTTCGAGCGCCGGGGCGCGGACGCCTCGCGGATCAGGCCGAGTTCGGTGAAGCGGGCGCAGTAGTCGGTCACCGATGCCGGGGACAGGCCGGTCAGCCGGGCGATCGTGCTGCGGGCCACCGGGCCGTGGTCCAGCACGGACCGCAGGACGACGCTCGCGCTCGTCCTGCGCCGGGAGGTGGGGGACGGGGAGATGGAAGGGGAAGCGACCGGGGTCGCCGCGGTGCGGGGCATGGAAGACCGTCCAGGGGAACGGGGCCGACACGTCTCGGAGGTCGAGGCGCGCCGGAGCCCGCCTCACGCGCTGGTGATCACTCGACTGCTGGTGATCACTCGCGTGCGGCGACAGGTGGCCGTGCCCTGGCGTCGCAGGTCGACATAGCGACGCGACGTGAAGTTCCGGGCCTGGGCAACCATGGCTCGAAGGGTAGACCGGGAAAGGTGAATCCGACCAGACCACTAGGATTCGTTTGGCGGGACCCTACAGGCCCGCCCCCGCCCCGCAGGGTGAGTCCGGCCTCGCTGCCTCCGTGACCGGCGTCACGCCGAAGCCGGTGTAAGCCGCATCCTTTGTCCGGAGCCCACCAAGCCCGCCGTCCCGCCTTTGTCGATCGCTGATGGTGATCGGCTCCGGACCGCTGGGATAGCGTCACCGTGTCCCAGCATGTCCTCGTCACTCGCGGAGTCCTCATGAGCACCGCTGCCGCCACCGCCCGCCCCCGCGAGGTCCTCGCCGACCTCCTGCCCGCGACCCGTCTTCGGGACGTGGCCCTCGTGCTCGGCGGCGCCGCGCTCACCGGCCTCGCGGCCCAGATCTCCGTGCCCGTCCCGGGCTCCCCGGTGCCGGTGACCGGCCAGACCTTCGCCGCCCTGCTGGTCGGCACGACGCTCGGCGCGAGCCGCGGCCTGGCCTCGCTCGTCCTGTACGCGCTGGCCGGGCTCGCCGGTGTGCCGTGGTTCGCGGGCGGCACCTCCGGTGTCTCCGTCTCCTTCGGCTACATCATCGGCATGATGCTCGCCTCCGCCGCCGTCGGCGCCCTGGCCCGCCGCGGCGCCGACCGCTCCGTGGTGCGCATGGCCGGCACGATGCTGCTGGGTGAGGCGATCATCTACGCCGTCGGCGTCCCGTACCTCGCCTACGCCGCCCACATGTCCCTGACCGCTGCGATCGCGGCCGGTCTGACGCCGTTCCTGATCGGCGACGCTCTCAAGGCGGCCCTGGCCATGGGCGTCACGCCCACCGCGTGGAAGCTCATCGGCAAGCGCTGACGCCGAAGTCGTCACGGAAGAGGCTCGCCGGGTCGTACCGCGACTTCAGCCCGGCGAGCCTCTTTCGCGTCCCGGCGTCGTAGAACCCCTCGGTCCGGTCCCCGGCGCCGAAGGCGAAGCCGCGGGCGCGGCCCAGGGTCACGTCCGCCAGCAGCGCGAACGCCGGGTCCAGCACCGCGCGCGCCTGCTCGCGGTCCCCGGCCGTCAGCAGCCGCACCAGGAACCGCCCGTCCCGATAGGGCACGGAGTTCGGCGCGGGCCGCGCGAGCGCCCCGCCCAGGTGGTTGATCTGCACGACGCACATGGGGCCGCCGGCGTCCGGACCGGTCCGCGCGAGCACCTCGCCGGCCCCGGCGACGTCCAGCTCGCCCAGCACGGCACTGTCCCCGTAGTAGGCGTGCGGGAAGTCCGGGTCGCTGTGGACGGTGCGGCTCTCGGCGTACGGCATCTCCCGCAGCGTGTCGGCGAGCACGGGGCCGAACCCCCTGATCGGAGCGGTGAGTTCCGGGCCGTCGGCGCCGGTGTACGCGACGCGCACGGAGACGACGTACCGGCCGCGCAGATGCGGCGGCAGCGCCGGGATGTCGGGATACGGTACGGCCGCGAAGGACGAGGTCAGCCCGTCGGGCACGGTCCGGGTCCACTTCTCGTACGCCCGCAGCAGGGCCGCCGGGCCGGTCTGCCGGCCGTCGAAGGAGACGGAGCCGCCGTACAGGGTCCGCACCGGGACCAGTCCGATCTCCAGCTCGGTGACGATGCCGAAGCCGTGCCCGCCGCCGAGGAGGGCCCAGTACAGGTCGGGCTCGGACTCCCGGGTCACGTGCCGGAGCCGGCCGTCCGCGGTGACCAGGTCCAGGGAGCGCACGTGGTCGGCCGCATACCCGAACTCCCTGGCCAGGATGGGCAGTCCGCCGCTCAGCGTGTAGGAGACGGCGCCGACGCTCGGGGCCGAGCCGTTGAGGGGCGCCAGGCCGTACGGCTCGGCGGCCGCCACGACCTGCCCCCAGCGGACGCCCGCCTCGACGCGGACGGTGCGGGCCCCGGCGTCGACGGTCACCCCGTCCATGCGCTTCGTCGTGACGACGACGCCCCCCTCGGACGCGCCGGGCAGGCCGTGGCCGGTGGCCTGGACGCCGATCGGCAGGTGCTCGGTGGCCGCGTACCGCACGGCGGCGAGCACGTCGTCGGCCGAGGAGGCGGCGAGGACCACGGCGGGACGCTGGGCGAACCCGGTCTGGAAACCGGCGATCTCCTCGTCGTAGCCGGGGTCGCCGGGGCGGAGGGTGAGCGGGCCGGCGGTGCCGCCGGTCGTGTCGGCGATGTTCATGACCGGCATCGTGCCCGCATAACCTGACATCTGCCGTCAGCTTTTCGGGTGAGAAGAGGGCCGGGGTGCGCGGGCACCCCGGCCTTGTCGCGGATGGCGCGCAGCCGTCGGGAGTGTCAGCCGCGCAGCTGGTGGGTGGGACGCCGCGACGTCCACCACAGCCCCGCCGCACCGGCCGCCATCAGTGCCGCGCCGGCCGCACCCAGCGGCAGGACGTCCCGTCCGACGCCCGTCTTCGGCAGCTCCTTCTGGTCGCCGCCCGGGGCCACCGGCTTGTTGTCGGTGCCGAGCAGCAGCGGAGTGGCCGGGGCGTTCGGCGACGGGTTCGTCGTGCCGAACGGAACCGGGCCCTGCTGCCAGTACGTCTTCTTCCCGTCACCGGACGTCACGGGCAGACAGATCTTGCCGGTCTTGTTCAGGTCGTAGGTGGCATCGACGGCGTACGACTTCGACTTACCGGCCGCGAGATTGTCGATCGGGCAGGAGAAACCGCTGTTCGAGCCCTTCGGAAGTTTACTTTCGGCAATCTGGGAGCAGCCTTGCACGCTCTTGACCGTGAGGCCGTCGAAACCGACGACCAAAAGCTGGATCTTTCCGCTGTCCTTGGTCCCCTCGTTCTTGACCGTGGCGGTGATCGCCGTCTTTTGCGAGCCGTTGTCGACCGAGATCTTCGAGGGCAGGAGCGTAGTCAGCTTCACCCCTGCCGGTGCCTCGTCGACGGCCTTTCCCCCCTTGCTGCTGCCAGGTCCCTGGTCGTCCGCGCTGGCGGTGAAGGAAAGGATCATCACCGTCGAAAAAGATGCCGCGACCAGCGATCCCGCGATTGTCGTCATGCGACGAGAACTCATGTTCACATCCCCCTTGGCTGCGCCTGAATTCGCAGTACTTGAAGAGCTACCACAAGATTTCTCCGCACTATGCTGGTACGGCCTGAAGTGTGACCATTGTGGGACAGTCGGGACGTTGCAGCGGTAATTGAGGGGGTGCAGCGGATTGCCGGGGAATACGAGAAGCGGCGGAGTTCCAGGGCTTCTGGTGACGGGGCGCTACCGGCTGGTCGAGAGTATCGGCCAGGGGGGAATGGGACGGGTGTGGCGAGCCGCCGACGAAATGCTCGACCGCCCGGTCGCCGTCAAGGAGATGCGCATCGACGGGCTCGACGCGGAGGACGCGCGCACCCGCCGCGAACGGACACTGCGCGAGGCCAGGGCGACCGCCCGGATCGACCATCCGAATGTGGTGCGGGTCTACGACGTCGTCGACGAGGGCGAACGGCTGTGGATCGTCATGGAGTTGGTCGGCGGCCGCTCCCTGGAACGGCTCGTGGCGCAGGACGGCCCGCTGTCGCCGGGCGCGACGGCACGGATCGGGCTGGGGCTGGTGAGGGCCCTGCGCCAAGTGCACGCGCGCGGTGTCCTGCACCGTGACATCAAGCCGGGCAACGTCCTGGTGGAGGACGGCGCGGAGCGCATCGTGCTCACCGACTTCGGCATCGCCGCGATCCAGGACGCCAAGGCGCTCACCATGGTCGGGATGCTCGTCGGCTCCCCCGACTACATGGCTCCCGAGCGCATCTCCGGCCGCCCGCAGGGCCCGCCCTCCGACGTGTGGTCGCTGGGCGCGACGCTCTGCGCCGCCCTGGGCGGCCGTTCCCCCTTCTCCCGCGACACGACCCTGGCCACGCTGCACGCGGTGCTGTACGAGGAGCCCACACTCCCGGCGGCGGCCGGTCCCTTGCGGGACGTCCTGGCCGCGCTGCTGGAGAAGGACCCCTCGGTCCGCCCGAACCTGGACGACCTGGAGGGGGCCCTGCTCCTGGTCGCCTTCCCGCCGACCATGCCGACGCTTCCCGTGGGCGCGCGAGAGGGGGAAGGGGGCGCGCAGGAGCACGAGAGGGAGGAGGCGGAGGCCGGTGAGCCCGCGACCGAGGAGATCACGGGCCCGGAGGCCGAGCCCGCCGTGGAGCCCGAGCGGCCCACCCCCGTCTACCTGGACACCCGTGTCGTACGAGCCGCACGCGACCCCAGGCGACGCGAACCCGCGCCCGAACCCGCGCCCGAACCCGCCCCCGTCCAGGACGCGATACCGCAGGGCACGCCGGAGCCTGCGGCGCCCTCGGCCCACCACCACGTCAACGCCTCCAGCGAGGTGCGCTCCGAAGCGCGACCGGACGTCCGCTCCGAGGCCCCGTCCGCCGGTTCCGCGCCCCCCTCCCGGCAACGCCCCGCCGTCTCGCTGGTCCGCACCCCCACGGTCCCCGAACCGCACTCCCCGCAGGGCAACGGTTCCGGGGCGGCGGCGCCCGGCGTCCGGCAGGCCCCTGCGCCCGCCGCGGAGCCGTCCACCCGCCCCGCCCTGGGACCCCACCCGCTCCGCACGCCGCGGCACGAACTCCCCGGCCCCGCCGTCCCGGCCGGTCCCGGTCCCGGCCGCGGCCGTCGCCGTGCCGGCTTCATCGCCGCCGGTGGTCTGGCCGCCACGGGCGCCGTCGTGGCCGTGGTCCTGCTGGCGAACTCCGGGTCGCCCGGCGGCGACCGCGCGGGTTCCTCCTCGTCGTCCTCGTCGTCCGCCACCACGCCGGACGGCAGTTCGTCCCCCACCGTGGAAGGCACGTCGAGGCCGCAGACCCTGCCGCCGGGCGTGCACCGCGAGGGCGGTTACGCGTGGGCGACTCCCAAGGGCTGGCGCCGTGACGTGAAGACAGGCTCGGAGGTGCACTACACGTCCCCCGACGGCACGCAGGAACTCGCGGCCGCGTCGTCCGTCGCCCGCGGCGACCTGATGGACACCTGGGCGAAGTCGGAGCAGAACGCCCACCAGGGGCAGAACTACCGGAAGATCCGCCTGGAGAAGACGACCTTCCGAGGCAACCCGGCGGTCGTGTGGGAGTACACGTTCACGCTGAACGGCACCCCCTGGCACGCCCGGCTGCTGGGCTTCACCCAGGAGGGGAAGACGTTCCAGATCAACACCTGGTACCAGCCGGGCATCGAGAGCCAGGCCCTGAAGACCTACGACAGGACCAAGGACGGCTTCATCGTGCTGTGAACCGTGCGGACGGCGCGCGGCGGACACGGAAAGGGGCCCGCGGCGATCACCGCGGGCCCCTCACCTTCATCGGCACTCGTACGGGCGCAACGCCCCCGGCGTCAGCCCGTCTTGACCTTGTCCGGCGCCGCGGCGGCCTCGGCCGCGGCGGTCCCGCCGCCGAGCATCTTCTGCTTGACCAGCGCGACGACCAGCACCACCGCTGCCACGAGCAGCGACAGCAGCACGGTCTCGCGTCCGTCGTGCTCCGTGTCCGTGAGCATGTAGCCCAGCACGAACACGATCACGCCGGCCGCCGCCCAGGTCAGGTACGGGTACAGCCACATCTTCACGACGAGCTTCTCCGGCGCCTCGGCCTGGATGATCTTCCGCATGCGCAGCTGCGAGAAGCAGATGACCAGCCAGACGAACAGGGCCACGGCACCACTGGAGTTGACCAGGAAGAGGAACACCGAGTCCGGGAACTTGTAGTTGAAGAAGACCGCGACGAAGCCGAAGAGGACGGACGCGATGATCGCGGCCCTCGGCACACCGCGGGACGTGGTCCGCGCGAACATCTTCGGCGCGTCGCCCCGCTCGCCGAGCGAGAACGCCATCCGGGAGGCCGTGTAGAGGCCGGAGTTGAGACAGGACAGCACCGACGTCAGCACGATGAAGTTCATGATCTGGCCGGCGTGCGCGATGCCGAGGGAGTCGAGGGCGGCGACGTAGGAGCCCTTCTCCTTGATCGTCGGGTCGTTCCACGGCACGAGCGAGACGACCACGAGGATCGAGCCCAGGTAGAAGACCGCGATGCGCCAGATGATGCTGTTCGTGGACTTGGTCACGGCCTGCTGCGGGTTCTCCGACTCGCCGGCGGCCAGGGTGGCGATCTCGCTGCCCATGAAGGAGAAGACGACGAGCAGCACACCGGTGAGGATGGCGCCGGGGCCGTGGGGCAGGAAGCCGCCGTGGTCGCTGAGGTTGCCGAAGCTCGCCTTGTCGCTGTGGACGCCGGGCAGCACACCGAAGATCGCGAGCGCGCCGACGACGATGAACGCGCCGATCGCGACGACCTTGATCCCGGCGAACCAGAACTCGAACTCGCCGTAGGAACCGACGGAGACGAGGTTGGTGGCGGTCAGCACGAGCATCACGATGAGGGCCCAGCCCCACTGCGGGACGGCCGGTACCCAGCTGTGGAGGATCGTGGCGCCGGCGGTGGCCTCCACCGCGAGCACCACGACCCAGAAGAACCAGTAGAGCCAGCCGATGGAGAACCCGGCCCAGCGGCCGAGGGCCCGGTCGGCGTGCGCCGAGAACGATCCGGAGGTCGGGTTGGCCGCGGACATCTCGCCGAGCATGCGCATCACGAGCACGACGAGGGTGCCGACGAGGGCGTACGACAGGAGGATGCCGGGGCCTGCGGTGGCGATGCCTGAGCTGGAACCGACGAACAGTCCGGCTCCGATGACACCGCCGATGGCGATCATCGTCAGATGACGGTTCTTGAGTCCGGCCTGGAGACCAGTCATGGGGGAATTCCTTCGCGCCTTGTGAGCGGTCCCCGTACGAGCGGTGTACGGGTCGGACCAGTGAAACGGAGGCTAAGGAATTCGTGAACCTTTGAAATGGGATCGTTACTTGAGGTTTCCTTGAGGTTCTGTGGGTGCAGTCACAATTCCCCTTGGCCGAGACCCGGGGCTGCTACCCGGAAACACCCGTGTCACACTCGGAGTCATGCGCGTGTACCTCGGCTCCGACCATGCCGGCTTCGAACTCAAGAACCACCTCGTCGAGTGGCTCAAGGCGGCAGGCCACGACCCCGTCGACTGCGGCCCGCACCTCTACGACGCCCAGGACGACTACCCGCCGTTCTGCCTCCGTGCCGCGGAGAAGGCGGCCGCGGACCCCGAGTCCCTCGGCATCGTGATCGGCGGCTCCGGCAACGGCGAGCAGATCGCGGCGAACAAGGTGAAGGGCGTGCGCGCGGCACTCGCGTGGAGCGAGGAGACCGCGTCGCTGGGCCGCCAGCACAACAACGCCAACGTCGTGGCGGTCGGCGCCCGCATGCACACCACGGAGGAGGCGACGAAGTTCGTCGAGACCTTCCTGGGCACCCCGTTCTCGGGTGACGAGCGCCACATCCGCCGCATCGACATGCTCGCGGACTACGAGACGACCGGCGAGCTGCCCCCGATCCCGGCGCACCACCCGCAGCAGGACTGACGCCCTCCAGGGGGCGGGAAGGACACAGGCACCGTGCCAGAGGGGCACACGATCCACCGGCTGGCGTCCGACTACGCCGACCGCTTCTCCGGCACGGCACCGCGTGTGACCAGCCCCCAGGGCAAGTTCTCCGACGCCGCCGCCCTGCTCGACGGCGCCGGGCTCACCCGCACGGAGGCCCACGGCAAGCACCTCTTCCTCGGCTTCCGCGACACCGACTGGGTCCACATCCACCTGGGCCTGTTCGGCAAGGTCGCCTTCGGTGACGCCCCCGCCCCGCCGCCCACCGACACGGTCCGCCTCCGGCTCGCGAACGACACCTCGTACGTCGATCTGCGCGGACCGACCACCTGCGCGCTCATCACGGACACCGAGAAGGACGCGATCCACGACCGGCTCGGCCCCGACCCGCTGCGGGCCGACGCCGACCCCCGGGCGGCGTACCGGCGCGTCTCCCGCAGCCGTACGACGATCGCCGCCCTGCTCATGGACCAGAAGGTGATCGCCGGCGTCGGCAACGTCTACCGCGCCGAGGTCCTCTTCCGGCACGGCATCGACCCCTACCGCGCGGGCAAGGACATCACCCCTGCCGAGTGGGACGCCGTCTGGGCCGACCTGGTCGAGCTGATGCACGAGGGCGTCCGCAACAACCGCATCGACACCGTCCGCCCCGAGCACATGCCGCAGGCGATGGGCCGACCGCCGCGCGTGGACGACCACGGCGGCGAGGTGTACGTCTACCGGCGGGCCACGCTGCCCTGCCACATCTGCGGGGGCGAGATCCGCACCGCCGGCCTCGCCGCCCGCAATCTGTTCTGGTGCCCCGTCTGCCAGCAGCGCTGACGCCCTGGAGGGTGTCTAGAACCCGTGCGGCAGCCACGGCGCCACGGTGGACGCGAAGGCCACCGACGCCTCCGTGAGCGCGCCCTGCCGCAGCTCCCGCACCCGCCCGGCCGCGGCGAGCGCGTCCAGCGTCACACCGCCGAGATAGGCCGAACCCAACTCCCGTACGGTCAGCGCGAGATCGGCCGCGTCCTCGGTGCGCGTGCAGGACGCGCCCTTCGCGTCGCCGGTCAGCCGCCAACGCCCGGTGTTCCAGGGGCAGAAGGCGTCCTCGACGTCCAGCACCAGGTCCACCGGCGCCTGGTACGTCCGCGCTTCCAGAGCCGCCCCGACGTCCACAAGGCGTACGTACAGCGAGTCCCGCATCAGCAGGGAGCAGCGCCGGACGTCGGAGGCCATGTGCTGCCAGCCCTCGTCGACCGGCCGCCCGCGCGTGGTCACCTTCGACGTCAGGTCGATGTCGAACAGGAACCGCCACAGCGCCGCCTGCGCCGCCGGATCCAGCGCGTCCAGGTCCTGCAGGACGACCGTGCCCTTGGGGCCCGCCGGTTCCCAGCCCGGCTTGATCCGGAAGCGGGCGTACCCGACGGTCTCCCCGCCCCGCTCCGCGACGACGCACTGGAGCGGTGACGCACCGTCCCGCCCGCTCTCCGGGTCGAGCACCCACAGCCGCTCCCAGCCCGGAATCCGCGCCACCATGCCGGGACGCCGCGGCACCAGCTCTGCGTACACCGCCTCGCACGCGCCGAGCGCCTCGGCGGGCGACGCGTACCGCAGCCGTACGTCATCGGTGCCGGGCGGTACGGACAGCCGTACGCGCGTCGTGTCGATCTCGGCGCTGAGGTGGTACGTGCCGACGCCGTACCCGAACCGGCCGTAGATCGCGGGCTCCGAGGCGGTCAGGACGGCCAGCGGCTCGCCCCAGGACCGTACGTCGTCCAACTGCCGCCGCATCATGGACGTCAGCACACCGCGCCGACGGTGCGTGGCGGCCACGGAGACCATGGTCACGCCCGCCGCGGGCACCGCCGCACCGCCGGGCACGGTCAGCCGGAAAGCGAATGCCCCGGCCGTGCCCACGCACGTATCGTCGTCCCAGACACCTATGGAACGGTCCGTCCGCGTGAGCTCGCGGAACAACGCGCGCTCCTCGGCCGACTCCGGGACCCCGCCGAAGGCGCGGATCAGGTTGTCGTACCACTCGTCCCAGTCGTCCTGCCGCAGCACGCGCAAGTCAGTCGCCATGAACCATGCCTACCAGGGCATTGCCGGACGAGCGAGGGAATTTCGCCTTGGCGGGCCCGCAACGGCTTTCTGTGAAGTTCACTGTGAAGTTGAGCCTCGGACGGGGGACAAGTGGGACCTCCCGTGCCAAGCAGCTGGTTCGATGGATAGGGTCCCGAACTGATGGCAGCAGGACGAGAGCGGCGCGCGGAAGCCGACACGTTCACGGCCCGGTGGAAGATGCAGTGGCACCGGGTCCGCGTCGGCCTGCGCAGAAGCGCCGTGGACTACTTCCGCGGGGACGGCTCGGACTGGGTCGCGCTGGCCGGCCTGCTCATCATGGTGCCGGTGATCGCGGCCGTCACACTCGCCAACTCCGTGTGGTGCTCCCCGGCCGTGCTGGTCCTGCCGATCGTGGCGGGGGGCCTGCTGCTGCGCCCGGCCAGCCTGCTCGGTCTGTACGCGGCCGCCGCCACGGCACTGATCGTGGAGTCGGTGAAACTGGGGCCCTACACGGAGGGCCCTTCCCGTGTCACCCCCGGCGTCGTGCTGGTCGTCGCCGCCTGCGGCTTCTTCGGCCTGCTCATCGCCCAGTTCCGCAGCAGGGTCGGCGTGCCCTGGCGGCGCGGCGGCACCATGCTCTTCGACCTCCGCGAACGCATCCGGGTGCAGAGCAAGCTGCCGACCCTGCCGATGGGCTGGCACCGCGAGATGGCGCTGCGACCGGCGGGCGGCCAGTCCTTCTCGGGCGACTTCGTGGTCGCCGCCCGCACGGGCGGCGGCCGCACGCTGGAGGTCGTCCTGACGGACGTCTCCGGCAAGGGCATGGACGCCGCGTCGCGTGCGCTGCTGCTGTCGGGGGCGTTCGGCGGCCTGCTGGGCTCGCTGCCCCCGCACGCCTTCCTCCCGGCGGCCAACGGCTATCTGCTGCGCCAGGACTGGCAGGAGGGGTTCGCCACCTCCATCCACCTCGTCCTGGACCTCGACTCCGGGGACTACGAGCTGTACTCCGCCGGACATCCCCCGGGCCTCCAGCTCAGCGCGGGCAGCGGGCGATGGGAGGAGAAGGCCGCCGAGGGCCCGCTCCTCGGCGTCTACGACGGCGCGCAGTTCGACCCCGTGAAGGGCTCGCTGCGCCCCGGCGACGTGCTGATGCTGTTCACGGACGGCCTGGTGGAGACCTCCGAGCGCGACATCGTGGAAGGCATCGACCGCCTCACCGGCGAGGCCGACCGCTATGTCGCCGGCGGCTTCCACGGCGCCGCCTGGCACCTGATCGAGGCAGTGGCCAAGGACGTCAACGACGACCGCGCGCTGCTGCTGATCTGCCGCGACGGCCCGACGGGCACGGCCCAGCCGCCGATCCTGCACTGAGAGCCCCGGAACACGGCGGGTGGGGTTTACCCCCGCCCGCATTCGCCAGCCGCCCTCATCGCCCGCCCCACCTCCGGTCCGTAGGTTCGAAGCATCACCCCGGACCGGAAGGAAACAGGCATGTCAGGCGACTGGGCCGTAGAACTGCACGGAGTCCGCAAGCGCTACGGCCGCGGCGGCGGCGCCGTGCACGCCCTGCGCGGCATCGACCTCACCCTGCCCCGGGGCAGCTTCACCGCCGTGATGGGCCCCTCCGGCTCCGGCAAGTCCACCTTCCTGCAGTGCGCGGCGGGCCTGGACCGGCCCAGTGCCGGCACCGTCCGCCTCGGCGGCACCGAGATCACCGGCATGAAGGAGAACAAGCTCACCGCGCTGCGCCGCACCCGCCTCGGCTTCGTCTTCCAGGCCTTCAACCTGCTGCCGTCCCTCACCGTCGAGCAGAACGTCGTCCTGCCGACGCGCCTCGCGGGCCGGCGCCCCGACCGCCGCCGCGCCGCCGAGGTCCTCGCCCAGGTCGGCCTCACCGACAAGGCCCGGCGCCGCCCCGGCCAGCTCTCCGGCGGCCAGCAGCAGCGCGTCGCGATCGCCCGCGCCCTGGTCACCCGCCCCGACGTCGTCTTCGCGGACGAGCCCACCGGCGCCCTGGACACCACGACCGCCGCCGAGGTCCTCTCCCTGCTGCGCCAGGCCGTCGACACCCACGGCGCCACGGTCGTCATGGTCACCCACGACCCCTCGGCCGCGGCCTGGGCGGATCGCGTCCTGTTCCTCGCGGACGGCGAGATCGTCGACCGCCTGGACCGCGCGCCCGCCGAGCGGATCGCCGCCCGCATGACGGCTCTCACCGCGCGCCCGGCCTTCGCACAGGCGGCGGCGTGATGTTCACACCCAACGGCCTCGCCCGCGCGGCGCTCCGCTTCCGCCCCTCCGGGTTCGCCGGCACCTTCGTCGCGCTGGTGATGGCCGCGATGGTCGTGTCGGCCTGCGGCATCCTGCTGGAGACCGGCCTGCGCGCGAGCGTCCCGTCCGCCCGCTACGCCGCCGCCCCCGTCGTCGCGGCCGCCGCCCAGACCGCTCCCTACGGCCACGGCGACGACGCCGACAGCCAGCCGGTGCCCGACCGCGCCCGCCTCGACGGCTCCCTGGTGGCGAAGGCGGCCTCGGCACCCGGTGCCCGTACGGCCGTCGCCGACGTCACCTTCCCCGGCCGCGGCCCGAACGGCCCCCTGAGCGTCCACAACTGGGCCTCCACCGCCTTCACCGGCGAGCAGCTCGCCTCCGGCCGCCCGCCGCAGCGGGGCGAGGTCGTCCTGGCCGGAAGCAGGGCGCAGGCCGGCTCGCACGTCACCCTCACCACCCCGGAGGGCACGCACTCCTACCGTGTCTCGGGTACCACCGGCACTCCTGGCACCGCCGCCTGGCTCGCCGACGACGAGGCCGTACGCCTCTCCGGCCACCCCGGCCGTATCGACGCCGTCGCGGTGTTCCCCGAGGCCGGCGTCTCCACCGCGGCCCTCAAGTCCCAGGTGGCGCACGCACTCGGGAAGCACGCCGAGGTGTACACCGGCGACGACCGCGGCGGCGTCGAGGACCCCTCCCTCGGCGAGGCCAAGGAGACGCTCACCGGCATCGGCGGCTCCTTCGGCGGCGTCGCCACCCTGGTCGCCATGTTCACCGCGGCCGGCACGGTGGCGCTCGCCGTGGGCCAACGGGCCCGCGAGTTCGCCCTGTTGCGGGCCATCGGCACCACTCCGCGCCAGATCCGCCGCACGATCGCCACCGAGACGCTCCTGGTGGCCCCCCTCGCCGGTGCCCTGGGCTGCCTGCCCGGAATCGCCCTGGCCCGCTGGTGGTTCGGGCAGCTGAAGGACAAGGGCGCGGTGCCGGAGGCGGTCGACCTGTCCGTCTCCTGGATTCCCCTCGTCTCCGCGGCCGGCGCGGTCCTCCTCACCGCCCTGCTCTCCGGCTACACCGCCGCCCACCGCAGCTCCCGCATCAAGCCCGGCCAGGCGCTGAGCGAGGCGTCCGTGGAGCGGCTGCGCATCGGCTGGATCCGTACGCCCCTCGGCATCGCCGCGGCGGCCGGCGGCTTCGTCTGCGCCGGGCTGTCCGCCTCCCTGACCGGCGAGGACGCCGCCAACGCGTCCCTGGGCATCGTCTTCCTGTTCATGCTGGCGGTGGCGCTTCTCGGCCCGCTGGTCGCCCGTGCCTGCGCCGGCCTCTTAGGCCTGCCGCTGCGCGGCGCCGGCGCCCCGGCCGCGCTCGCCGCCGCCAACTCCCGTACGAACGCCCGCCGTCTGGCCTCCGCGATCACCCCGATCGTGCTCGCCATGGCGTTCTCCTCGGTGCTGATCTTCATGCAGACCAGCACCGACCGCGTCACCGCCGACCAGCAGCACGCCGGCGTCCTCGCCGACCACATCGTCACCGCCGACCCGGGTCTGACCCCGGACGCCGTACGACGGGCCGGGCACAGCCCCGAAGTCACCGCGGCGGTCGGCCTGTTGCGGACCTCCGTGCTGGTCCCGGCCTCGGGTGGCCTGGAGTCGGCCTCCGCGCAGGGCGTCACGGGCTCCGCCCGCGACCTCGCCGCCGTACAGGACCTGGACGTCGAGCACGGACGGCTGTCCCTGCGGCGCGGGGAGATCGCGGTCGACGGCCGGCTCGCCGGCAACGCCCACGTCAAGGTCGGCGACCGCCTCCACCTCCGGCTGCCCGACGGCACCAGGGCCGCCCCGGTGGTCGTGGCGACGTACGGACGGGGCATGGGCCTGTCCCAGGTGACGATGGCCCGCGCCGACCTCGCCACCCACGTCACCTCCGCCTACGACACCGAGCTGTGGACGAAGGGCGGAACGGCGGCCGGGCTGGGGCGGATCGGCACCGTCCTGGACCGCGGCGGCTACACCACCGCCCAGTCCCTCGACCGCGAGCTCGGCTCCTGGGCCAACTCCGTGATGGCGGGCGTCCTCGGCGGCTTCGCGGCCGTCGCCGCCGTCAACACGCTGGTGATGACCGTCCTCGACCGCCGCCGCGAACTCGGCACGCTGCGCCTCATCGGCTCCACCCGCCGCCAGGTGCTGCGCATGATCCGCTGGGAGGCGCTGCTGGTCGCCCTCGCGGGCATCGCCCTCGGCACGGCCATCGCGCTGGCCACCCTGGTCCCGATGATGAAGGGGCTGACGGGACAAGGGCCGTACATTCCCCCCTTGGTCTACGGCTCCTTCGCCGGCGCGATCGTCGTCCTCGGGGTGACGGCCGCGACCCTCCCGGCCCGCGCGGCGCTCCGTAAGGAGACACTGGACGAGTGACCGGAACATCCCGAACGCCGATGACCCTGGCCGACGTCGAGGCCACCGCCCGTGCCGCCCATGAGGGGCAGACCGACAAGGCGGGACGGCCGTACGCCGAGCACCTGAGCGCCGTCGCCGAGGGCGTCCGCGCGCGCGGTGGCGACGAGGAGCAGATCGCGGCGGCCTGGCTGCACGACGCCGTCGAGGACGACGCGCTCTCCGCGCAGTGGCTGGAGGAGGCCGCGCTGAGCCGCCGTACGAAGGACATCGTGCGGGCGGTCACCAAGCGCGCGGGGGAGACGCCGGAGGACTACGCGGCGCGCATCGCCGGCACGCCGGGCGCCCTGCTGGTGAAGGAGGCGGACCTGGCGCACAACGCCGACCCGGCCCGCCTGGCCCGGCTCGCCGACGAGGCGACCCGCAAACGACTGACCGAGAAGTACGCCCGGATGCGCGCACTTCTCGGTCTTCGGCAGCCCTCGGTCTAGACGTTCGCCATCTCGCGCCGCTGCTGCTGCCTCTCGCGCTCGCGGGCCAGCTCCGCCGCGTCGCGCTTGAAGGCCCACTTCATCTCGGGCTCCATCGCGAACTTGAACATCCGCTGCACCGGGGGCGTGCACAGCACTGTCACTATGGCGACCGCCGCGAGCGTCACGGCGATCTCACCGAGCGGCTTGTGCATCCACCTGTGGTCGAACCAGCCGTGGAAGTCACCGGCCTTGACCACGAAGCCGTGCAGCAGATAGCCGTACAGCGTGCCCGCGCCGAGCGCGGTGAACCACATCTTGCGGCGCGGCACCCAGGCGAAGAAACACGCGGTCAGCAGCAGCGAGCAGCCGAACAGCGCGAGCACCATGATCGGCCCGGCCCACCACGGCGCGCCCAACTCCTGGGCGGAATCACGGTGGTAGAACCAGGCGGTGTTCATCCGCGGCACCGCCCACCAGCCGAAGACCAGCGCGGCCGCGAACACCGGCACCGCGACGATCCGCATCGTCCGCGTGCGCACCATCTGGAAGTGCTCGGGCTTCATGCACAGACCCAGCACGAAGTACGGCAGGAACTGGAGCACGCGCTGGAGGTCGAGGTCGTTGCCGATCTCCGGTGAGACCGACCCGAACATCGCGACGCCGAGCGCGACCGGCAGCGGCCAGCGCAGGTTCTTCCACAGCGGTGTCGTCAGGCGCCAGACGAACAGCGCGACCAGGAACCAGGTGAGATACCAGGGGTCGAGCAGACTGACGTCCATGCCCGGGTCGTGGTCGCCGTAGCGCTTGAAGAGGGAGTACGCCGTCTCGAAGACGACGTAGGGCACGAGGACACCGGTGACCAGGCGCCTGAGGCGGTCGGGGCGCATGTCGAAACTGCGCGAGAAATAGCCGGAGATGATGATGAAGGCCGGCATGTGGAAGGTGTACACGACGGTGTACACGCCCTCCAGGATGCGGCTGTCGCCCTTCAGCGGCTCCCACGAGTGGCCCATGGCCACCAGCACGATCGCCAGGTACTTCGCGTTGTCGAAGAACGCGTCGCGCTGTTTCCCGCGCCGGGCGGGCTGGGCGGCCTGCTGTTCCTGCGACGGGCGCGGACTCGGCACTCCTGGGGCCGGTGTGCGTGCCGGAGGGAGCGGCGTTCTGTTGTGGCCGTGCGGTGGCAACGAGTTCGTCACAGACCCTCCCCCCGGAAACGGGGGGAGGCGATCCCGGACCTCGCTGCACATGCGGGGGACGAGGCAGCGTGAAACATCTGAGGAACCCTAGCGTCGTCTGTGGGTTTTCGTAAAACTCCCCACGTCTTTCCTGGTTATTGGCTTCGGGTACCCATCATTAAGGCAAGTTGACTTCTCTGTGTAGGTGATGGTCAACACACCATTACATGTCCTGGTTGTCACGACTCGTCCTGACTAAACGGGGCATATGACCCGGGGGCGGCTCCGGCGGAATGTCCACTTCATTCGCCTTTGCTGGGGCCCTCGTTGAGAGCTGTCAGGCAACCGTGACAACAATTCGAAATACCTGCGAACGCGTTGTGTGGACATGGAAACGATCCCGCTGAATTTCCTGTGCGGGGGCATCCTCGAAATGCTGTGCGGGGAAGCCGAGTTGGGCTCGCCCACGGGCCTCGGCCGCCGGCGCAGGGCAAAGGTCCGACATGGTGTGGCCGACGATGCCTCAGGTGCCGCATACCCGGGCCCCGTTGGTGGCACGATGGTTCTGGCGGGGGTGCGCGGGCGTCGGCACCTCCGGGCCGGGAGAGCGGACCGACCTAGGGTGTGATCAGTTGTGGCCATTTCACTGTCAGTGGTGCTTCTGTTGGCGATCATCCTGGTGGTGTTGATCCGAGGAGGCTCGATCAAGGCCGGCCCCGCCATCGTGGCGATCCTCTTCGGCTTCTTCCTGGCGTCGACCGGCATGGCGCCGTCCATCAACCGGTTCCTGAACTCGATAGCCGAGACGATCAACTCGATCAGCTTCTGACCCGCAGCAGCTTCCGGGACGGCCGGTCTCCGCCGGGCGCCGCGCGACCGCGCCGCGCCCCGGTCAGGCGACGCCCCGCTCGTCGGCCGTGACGCCAGCCGGAAACACTTCAGGGCCCGGTTCCGTGGAACCGGGCCCTGAACATGTGGAGCGGGCGACGGGAATCGAACCCGCGTAGCCAGTTTGGAAGACTGGGGCTCTACCATTGAGCTACGCCCGCGCAACGTGCGCCACAGATCGGTGATCGCGGCACGGTAAGCATCGTAGCGGGTCGGACGCGCTCGGCGCACACCCCTTCACCGCCCGCACCGGCCCGGCGTCACCGCCCGGGAAATGCGGCGTCCGCACCGACGGCGTGCATGTACCCTACGTGTCGCACCTGACGGGGTGTGGCGCAGCTTGGTAGCGCGTCCGCTTTGGGAGCGGAAGGCCGTGGGTTCAAATCCCGCCACCCCGACCAGCACCGGTCAACACCGGCCACGGACCCGATCACCTTGGGTGATCGTGTCCCGTGATCGCCTTTGGGGCGTGTCGCCGCTGCCGTTACTATGCAAGCTGCACGCCCGTGTGTCTCTCCCCTACGAAGTCCTCCGGGCGGCGAAATCCGCCGGACCACTCTGGCTCCGGCAGAAACCCAGATGTCAGCCACAAGGAGACCGAACCGTGAAGAGCGCCGTGGAGACCCTGAACCCGACCCGGGTTCGGCTCACTGTCGAGGTGCCCTTCGAGGAGCTCAAGGACAGCCTCGACGCGGCGTACAAGAAGATCAACCAGCAGGTCACGGTGAAGGGCTTCCGGAAGGGCAAGATCCCGGCGCGCGTCATCGACCAGCGGTTCGGCCGCGGTGCGGTCCTGGAGGAGGCGGTCAACGACGCGCTTCCGAAGTTCTACACCGAAGCGGTCAACGAGGCCGAGCTGAACGTCCTGGGCCAGCCCGAGGTGGACATCACGGACCTGAAGGACGGCGAGACGCTGAACTTCACCGCCGAGGTCGACATCCGACCCGCCCTGGAGATCCCGGACTACTCCGGCATCGAGGTCGAGGTCGACGCGGTCGAGGTGACCGACGAGGACATCGAGAAGTCCGTGGAGCAGCTGCGTGAGCGCTTCGCGTCCACCTCTCCCGTCGAGCGTGCCGCCGAGGACGGCGACGTCGTCACGATCGACCTCGAGGCCAAGGTCGAGGGCGAGGTCCTCGAGGACGGTGTGGCGAGCGGCGTCTCCTACACCATCGGCTCCGGCGAGCTGCTGGACGGCATCGACGACGCCGTGAAGGGCCTGGAGGCCGGTGGCGAGGCCACCTTCGCCTCCGAGCTCAAGGGCGGCTCCGCGGCCGGCAAGGAGGCCGAGGTCACCGTCAAGGTCACCCAGGTCGCCGCCCGCGAACTGCCCGAGCTGGACGACGACTTCGCGCAGCTCGCGTCCGAGTTCGACACCCTCGAGGAGCTCAAGGCGGACAGCCGCAAGCGCCTGGAGAACATGAAGCAGTACGACCAGGCCACGCAGGCCCAGGAGCGCGTCCTGGAGAAGCTGCTGGAGCTCGTCGAGGTGCCCGTCCCCGAGAAGCTGCTCGAGGACGAGATCAACACCCGCAAGCACAACCTGGAGCACCACCAGCTCGGCCAGATGGGCCTCGACCTCGAGAAGTACCTCGAGATCCAGGGCAAGACGGTCGAGGAGTTCGACGCCGAGACCAAGGAAGCCGCGGTCAAGGGCATCAAGACCCAGTTCGTCCTCGACGAGCTGGTCAAGCAGGAGAAGCTCAACGTCAACCAGGAGGAGCTCACCGAGCACCTCATGCGGCGTGCGGCCTCCTCCGGCATGTCCCCCGACCAGTTCGCGCAGGCCGTCGTCGAGGGCGGCCAGGTTCCGCTGCTGGTCGGCGAGGTCGCCCGCGGCAAGGCCCTCGCGGTCGTCGTGGAGTCCGCCACGGTCAAGGACACCAACGGCGAGGTCATCGACCTCGACGACGAGGACGAGACCGAGGCGGCCGCCGACGTCGCCGCCGAGGCCACGGAGGCCGACGCCACCGAGGCCGAGGAGAAGACCGAGGGCTGACGCCCACGGCGCCCTGTACGGGTCGTAGGACGGGTCCCGGGTCATGTTGCTGACCCGGGACCCGTTTGCCTACCAGGGGCCCGGGGAAGTCCGCGAGCGACCGCGGACGACCCCCAGCCTCCCGCGTACGAAATGTCACCGCGGCGCTACGCCCCCGGCGAACAGTCCCCGCTCCGGGATTCACCGAAGGGACCAGCGCGTTAGGGTCCATGAATACGGGCCGGAGAAGTCGGCGGGAACCGCCGGAGGCCCCCGCAGGGAAACGTGAGACGGCCCGGCGCCGTCGTAAGACGAGCAGGTGGATACGTGACGAATCTGATGCCCTCAGCCGCCGGCGAGCCTTCCATCGGTGGTGGCCTCGGCGACCAGGTCTACAACCGGCTGCTCAACGAGCGGATCATCTTCCTCGGCCAGCCGGTCGACGACGACATCGCGAACAAGATCACCGCACAGCTGCTGCTCCTTGCCGCGGACCCGGACAAGGACATCTACCTCTACATCAACAGCCCCGGCGGATCGATCACGGCCGGCATGGCGATCTACGACACCATGCAGTTCATCAAGAACGACGTGGTGACCATCGCCATGGGCCTCGCGGCCTCGATGGGTCAGTTCCTGCTCAGCGCGGGCACCCCCGGCAAGCGCTTCGCGCTGCCGAACGCCGAGATCCTGATCCACCAGCCCTCCGCGGGTCTGGCCGGTTCGGCATCCGACATCAAGATCCACGCCGAGCGGCTTCTGCACACCAAGAGGCGCATGGCCGAGCTCACCTCGCAGCACACCGGCCAGTCGATCGAGCAGATCACCCGCGACTCGGACCGTGACCGCTGGTTCGACGCCTTCGAGGCCAAGGAGTACGGCCTCATCGACGACGTCATCCCGACGGCCGCCGGAATGCCGGGCGGCGGCGGCACCGGGGCGGCCTGAGGCCCCCCGCACAGCCCCCAGCCGACCGCCACAGCTCCTAGGAGAGAGACAGTGAACGACTTCCCCGGCAGCGGCCTGCACGACCGCACGCGCGCCGAGTACACGGGTCCGGCCGCCGAGTCCCGCTACGTCATCCCGCGCTTCGTCGAGCGCACCTCGCAGGGCATCCGCGAGTACGACCCGTACGCGAAGCTCTTCGAGGAGCGGGTGATCTTCCTCGGCGTGCAGATCGACGACGCCTCCGCCAACGACGTCATGGCGCAGCTGCTGTGCCTGGAGTCGATGGACCCCGACCGGGACATCTCGGTCTACATCAACAGCCCGGGCGGCTCCTTCACGGCGCTTACGGCCATCTACGACACGATGCAGTTCGTGAAGCCCGACATCCAGACGGTCTGCATGGGCCAGGCGGCGTCCGCCGCCGCCATCCTGCTGGCCGCCGGTACGCCGGGCAAGCGCATGGCGCTGCCGAACGCCCGCGTGCTGATCCACCAGCCCTACAGCGAGACGGGCCGCGGTCAGGTCTCCGACCTGGAGATCGCCGCCAACGAGATCCTCCGGATGCGTTCGCAGCTGGAGGAGATGCTGGCCAAGCACTCGACCACGCCGATCGAGAAGATCCGCGAGGACATCGAGCGCGACAAGATCCTCACGGCCGAGGACGCGCTGGAGTACGGCCTGATCGACCAGATCATCTCCACCCGCAAGATGAACAACGCGTCCGTCCGCTGACACTGAGGGACACGGACGCTGTATCGTCTGCCGCCCCTTGGCACTGTTGGTGTGCTTTGACACGCTGCACGTCAAAGTGAACCGCGCCAAGGGGGGCCCGAACGGGGGGCTCGGCAAGGTACCGTCGGATGAAGGCAGCACCAGGAGCCGCTGGACCTAGGCGTCTCCCAGGCGAAGGGGAAGCACACCGTGGCACGCATCGGTGACGGCGGCGATCTGCTCAAGTGCTCGTTCTGCGGCAAGAGCCAGAAGCAGGTCAAGAAGCTCATCGCAGGGCCCGGTGTGTACATCTGCGACGAGTGCATCGACCTCTGCAACGAGATCATCGAGGAAGAGCTCGCGGAGACCAGCGAGGTGCGCTGGGAGGAACTCCCCAAGCCCCGCGAGATCTACGAGTTCCTCGAGGGCTACGTCGTCGGCCAGGAGCCGGCGAAGAAGGCCCTCTCGGTGGCGGTCTACAACCACTACAAGCGTGTCCAGGCCGGCGAGAACGGCGGGGCCAACGGCCGTGACGACGCGATCGAGTTGGCGAAGTCCAACATCCTGCTGCTCGGCCCCACGGGCTCGGGCAAGACGCTGCTCGCGCAGACCCTGGCCCGCATGCTGAACGTCCCGTTCGCCATCGCGGACGCGACGGCGCTGACGGAGGCGGGTTATGTCGGCGAGGACGTCGAGAACATCCTGCTGAAGCTGATCCAGGCGGCGGACTACGACGTCAAGAAGGCCGAGACCGGGATCATCTACATCGACGAGATCGACAAGGTCGCGAGGAAGAGTGAAAACCCTTCCATCACGCGCGACGTGTCGGGCGAGGGCGTTCAGCAGGCCCTGCTCAAGATCCTTGAGGGCACCACGGCCTCGGTGCCGCCGCAGGGCGGGCGCAAGCACCCCCACCAGGAGTTCATCCAGATCGACACGACGAACGTGCTGTTCATCGTGGGCGGTGCCTTCGCGGGCCTGGAGAAGCTCATCGAGTCCCGGGCCGGCGCGAAGGGCATCGGTTTCGGCGCGACGATCCGCTCCAAGCGGGAGCTCGAGGCCAAGGACCAGTTCGAGGACGTCATGCCCGAGGACCTGGTCAAGTTCGGCATGATCCCCGAGTTCATCGGCCGCCTCCCCGTCATCACCTCGGTCCACAACCTCGACCGCGAGGCGCTGCTGCAGATCCTGGTGGAGCCGCGCAACGCCCTGGTGAAGCAGTACCAGCGCCTCTTCGAACTCGACGGTGTGGAGCTGGACTTCGAGCGCGAGGCGCTGGAGGCCATCGCCGACCAGGCCATCCTCCGCCAGACCGGCGCGCGCGGCCTGCGCGCCATCATGGAAGAGGTGCTGATGTCGGTCATGTACGAGGTCCCGTCCCGCAAGGACGTGGCCCGCGTGGTCGTCACGGCCGACGTCGTCCACTCGAACGTGAACCCGACCCTGATCCCACGGGACGCCCGCAACGGCCGGGGGCCGGGGGAGCAGAAGACGGCCTGACCGGCCTCACAAACCCAAGAAGTGCCCGACGCTGAGAAAGCGCCGGGCACTTTGCATGTCCCGGCCACCTGGTCAGAAGGATCACGCCATTCTGACGTCCGGCCACGGAACGGTGCCTGCTTCGTGATCTAGTGGATCCGACCGCATCGATCGCCAGTTCGAGTGATCGGTGGAATGGAAACGGGAGGGCTCCACATGAAGCAGCGGAAGTCGAAGAGGCTGCTCGTGGCAGCGGGAGTCGTTCCCCTGCTGACAGCGACGTCGGCCAGCGCCGCCCAGAGCAACTGCGTGAACTACATCGGAAACCACGGCTACCGAGTGGGCCCGAAAGTGAAGGCTGCCTGCAGTAACGGGCGGATCGCTCCCGGGCAGCCCAACCCGTACTGCGAGTACGACCTTGTGGCGGCGGGCGTCAAGAACGGTGACGCGTACGAGGCTTGCGTCAGGGCCTGACAAGGCAGCCGACGGAGCAACGAACGGGCGCCCGGCGGTCCGGCCGGGCGCCCACCGTCGCGCTCGGGTCACGCCTTGACGCGGACGTCCTTGCGGAGCTTGGCCGCGAGGGCCGAGGCTTCATCGATCGTGGTGGACTTGCCGGTGGCCATGGAGGCGAGATCGTACGAGAGCACGTACGTCAGCGTGCTGTGGTCACCCCAGATGCAGATCGGCATCTTGGTGGTCTTGCCGGACGACGTGGTCTCGGCGTACTGGCACTTCATGATGCCGTTCGAGAAGCCGGCCGGCTTGACCACCTCCGGGCTGCCGACGAGCTTGGTGTCGGAACCGGAGGACGAAGAGGACGACTCCTTCTGGGAGTTCTCCTTGGATTTGGCGAACATCGCGTCGACGGCCTTCTCCGGGTCGTCGATGGTGCCGTACACACCGGCGAACATGAGGCTCTTCGCGGTGAGGCCGGACCCCGAGGTGTAAGTGGCGCTGACGTCCTTGGCGTTCTTGACCCCCCACGACTCCGCGTCCTTGACGTCGTCGCTCGTCATGGTGTTGGTCTCGCTGTTGCCGCTCTTCTTGTACTCGCCGCTGAGTACCGACGACTGCGCCACCAGCTTGTGCGGCCCGTCGTCCGCGATGCCCCCGCCACCGCTGCTGGACCCCCCACCCCCGCCCACCACGAAGTACACGCCGACGCCGATGGCGACGACGACCGCGACCGCGCCGAGGATCAGGCCCGTCTTCTTGCCGCCGCCACCGGGCTGCGGCGGCTGCGGGGGATACGGCTGCTGGCCGTACGGGGCCTGGCCGTACGGGGGCTGCTGGGGCGGTACGCCCTGCGGGGGCTGCTGCGGGTAGCCGTAGCCCGGCTGGGCCGGCGGCTGCTGAGGGTAGCCATAGCCGGGCTGGGGCGCCTGCGGCGGCTGCTGGCCGTAGGGTCCCGGCTGACCGTACGGTCCGGGCTGCTGGGGCTGCCCGCCGTACGGGCCCGGCTGGTTGTGACTCATTTCTGGGTTCCCCTCCAGAGGCTTATGTGGCCTGAACATCTTGACGGAAGGGGTGGGTGCGCGTCGCGCGCGGGGGGTATTGATGCTTAGTTGTTGGCAGGTTGTTCCAGATGTTCCACATACCGACGCAGCCCGCCAGACGAGTGTGCCCCAACAGATGCCGCGTAGTAGTGCTTTGTCCATGCATGGTCGCTCGTGCTCCCCGACTGCCGTATGGCTCGTTCTGCGGCCCTTCTCAATCGCTTGGCAAGGTTCATGATGGACGTGTCGGCCCGATAACTCACCGTGATCTCGACGAGGTGGGCCTGGACGTGTAACTGCTCGATCTCCGCCTCGAGTTCTCGCGCCTCAGTGCGCATCGCGTGCTCGGCTACTGAGAACAGTTCGGAGGTGAGAGGCGAGCGGCGAAGCTCGGTTGCGAATGCCAGGAGCGCGCGAAGGTGTGCCAGTCCTGGGCCGTGCTTCGCTCGGAGGCTTGATGCTTGGCATGCCTGCGCGCGGGCCGCTTCGAAGGGTGGGCTGCCCGCCAGGCATCCAACTGCGATGACGTCCACATCGGGGTCCGGCCGATGTAGACGGGCTCTGGAAACCCGTTCTCCTTCCTGGAGTTGAGGGCGTACACGGCATCCCGGGATACGCCGAGCCGTGTGAATGCCCTGACGGTCTTCCGGTGGGGCCGGTTGAGTCGGGTAGATGGGGGACTAGCTGTGAAGAGGCGCAGGAGAGCAGCCGGGAAGACCAACGAAGCCGCTGGCATCGGTCGCAAGTACCGCCTCCATCCCACACCTCAGCAGGCCGAGCGACTCAGGGAGTGGGGGCACACTTGCCGTGCTGTCTGGAACGTGCCGCTGGAGCAGCGGCTCTATGTGTACGACCAACGGCGCAAGCATCTGTCGGCTGGTGAACAGTGCCGCTATCTGACCAAGGCGCGCCACGATCTCGAGTGGATCGCCGACCTTCCCTCTCAGGTGCCGCAGCAGGTCCTCAGGCACTTCGACCAGGCTTACCAGAACTTCTGGAACCCGGAACATCCAGCACGATTCCCCCGATTCAAGAAGCGCGCCTCCCGCTTGGCGATCCCCCTGCCAGGGCAGGCGGTGCGGGAAACAAGCTGAACCGCAAATGGGCCTGCGTGCGTATCCCCAAGCTAGGGGAGGTCAAGTTCAGGCTGACCCGTCCGCTTGGCGGCCGGATCAAGACTGCGGCGATCCGAAGGGATGCGGCAGGACGTTGGCACGTCAGTTTCGGCGTCCATACGGGAAGAGATGCCGCGCCGCCGAACGGACAACCGCCAGTCGGAGTCGACTTCGGCGTGAAGCAGGCGGCGTACCTCTCGGCTGAGACGGAGCCTCGGCTCATGCCTCACACGCTGACCAAAGGCGAGCAGCGGAGGCTGGCAGGGCTGGAACGACGTAGAGAAAGGCAGATCCGGGAAGCCAAAAGACATTGTGGGGGCAAGTACAGCAACCGACTACGACGCACACTCCGCGCCATCGCGGAGTTGAAAGCGCGGCAAGCCCGTCGCCGAGCGGACTTCACGCACAAGCTCACCACCGACCTGGCCAAGAGCCACGGCCTGGTCGCCATCGAAGATCTTCGTGTGAAGCAGATGACGCGCAGCGCCAGGGGCACGCAGTCTGAGCCCGGCGTACACGTCTCTCAGAAAGCGGGCTTGAACCGGGCGGTCCTCGACAACGCTCCGGGCGAGCGACGGCGACAGCTGGCTTACAAGTGGCCGGCCTACGGATCCGAGCTCATTCTGGTGCCGCCGGCCAGGACATCGCAGACATGTGGTGCCTGCAACCTCTGGGACCCCGCATCACGGACCACCCGGGACACCTTCGCCTGCACGGGGTGCGGGCACACGGACGACGCGGACCACAACGCCTCGGTCGTGATCCTCGGTCGCGCCTTCCCCGACCAGGCTGGCGCGGCCTCAGCCGCAGGACATTGCGGTGTACAGCACGCATCGACAGGCCAAGCCCGGCCTGCCACGCCCCGTACGTGTACGGGGAGCACGCGTGAACCCCTGAACCCCTCGTCCGCGGTGGCCCAGTCACTGTCGGATATCGAGGGCTACAAGGAATCCCTGCAGGTCACTGCCGGGAGGATGTCAAAGAACAAACGCGTTTCGGGACTGCCCCGTGACACCCCTAAACTGAGCGCGTGACCGAGAACGCTCAGCAGCAGCCACCAGCGCCCTTCACCGAACTGCCGACCCAGTACGCGCCGGCCGACGTAGAGGGGCCGCTGTACGAGCGCTGGGTGGAGCGGGGCTACTTCGAGGCGGACGAGAAGAGCGACAAGCCTCCGTACACCATCGTCATCCCGCCGCCGAACGTCACCGGCAGCCTGCACCTCGGGCACGCCTTCGAGCACACCCTCATCGACGCGCTGACGCGCCGTAAGCGCATGCAGGGGTTCGAGACGCTGTGGCAGCCCGGCATGGACCACGCCGGCATCGCCACGCAGAACGTCGTCGAGCGCGAACTGGGCAAGGAGGGCAAGTCCCGACACGACCTCGGCCGTGAGGCCTTCGTCGAGCGCGTCTGGCAGTGGAAGGCCGAGTCCGGCGGGCAGATCTCCGGCCAGATGCGCCGCCTCGGCGACGCCGTCGCCTGGTCCCGCGAGCGCTTCACGATGGACGAGGGCCTCTCCCAGGCCGTCCAGACCATCTTCAAGCGGCTCTACGACGACGAGCTGATCTACCGCGCCGAGCGCATCATCAACTGGTGCCCGCGCTGTCTGACGGCGATCTCCGACATCGAGGTCGAGTACCAGGACGACGACGGCGAGCTCGTCTCCATGAAGTACGGGGAGGGGGACGACACCATCGTCGTCGCCACCACCCGCGCGGAGACGATGCTCGGCGACACGGCCGTCGCCGTTCACCCCGAGGACGAGCGGTACAAGCACCTCGTCGGCAAGCTCATCAAGCTCCCGCTGACCGACCGCTCCATCCCCGTCGTCGCCGACGAGCACGTCGACCCGGAGTTCGGCACGGGCGCCGTCAAGGTCACCCCGGCCCACGACCCGAACGACTTCGAGATCGGCCGGCGCCACGACCTGCCGGCCATCACCGTGATGGACGAGCACGCCGTCATCACCGTCCACGGCCCCTTCCAGGGCCAGGACCGCTTCGAGGCCCGTTCGGCGATCGTCGCCGCGCTGCGCGCCGAGGGCCGGATCGTCTCCGAGAAGCGGCCCTACGTCCACTCCGTCGGCCACTGCTCGCGCTGCAAGACCACGGTCGAGCCGCGCCTGTCCATGCAGTGGTGGGTCAAGGTCGGCCCGCTCGCCAAGGCCGCCGGCGACGCGGTCCGCGACGGCCGCGTCAAGATCCACCCGCAGGAGATGGAGAAGCGGTACTTCGACTGGGTCGACAACCTCCACGACTGGTGCATCTCACGGCAGTTGTGGTGGGGCCACCGCATCCCGGTCTGGTACGGCCCGAACGGCGAGGTCGTCTGCGTCGGCCCCGACGAGCAGCCGCCCGGCACCGAGACGGAGGGCTGGAAGCAGGACACGGACGTCCTGGACACCTGGTTCTCCTCCGGTCTGTGGCCGTTCTCCACGCTCGGCTGGCCCGAACAGACCGAGTCGCTCGCGAAGTTCTACCCGAACTCCGTCCTGGTCACCGGCTACGACATCCTCTTCTTCTGGGTCGCCCGGATGATGATGTTCGGCCTCTACGCGATGGACGGCACCCCGCCCTTCCACACCATCGCTCTGCACGGCATGGTCCGCGACCAGTTCGGCAAGAAGATGTCGAAGTCCTTCGGCAACGCGGTCAACCCGCTGGACTGGATGGACAAGTACGGCTCCGACGCGCTCCGGTTCACCCTCGCGCGCGGCGCCAACCCGGGCGTCGACGTCCCGATCGGCGAGGACTGGGTCCAGGGCTCCCGCAACTTCGCCAACAAGATCTGGAACGCCACGCGCTTCGCGCTGATGAACGGCGCGACGGTCGAGGGGCCGCTGCCCGACGCGTCGGAGTTGTCGTCCACGGACCGGTGGATCCTGTCCCGGCTCGACTCCGTCGTGGCCGAGGTCGACGCGCTCTACGAGGACTACCAGTTCGCGAAGTTGTCGGACGCGCTGTTCCACTTCGCCTGGGACGAGGTCTTCGACTGGTACGTCGAGCTGTCCAAGACGACGTTCCAGGCGGGCGGGGCGGCCGCGAAGGTTTCCCAGCGGGTCCTCGGCGAGGTCCTCGACGTCACCCTGCGGCTGCTGCACCCGGTCGTCCCGTTCGTCACGGAGACGCTGTGGACCACCCTCACCGGCGGCGAGTCGGTCGTCGTCGCCGAGTGGCCGACGGCTGTGTCCGTTCCCGGTGCCGACGCACCGGGCGGCTTCCGTGACACGGCCGCCGAGAAGGAGATCGAGTCCCTCCAGTCGGTCATCACCGAGGTCCGCCGCTTCCGCGCCGACCAGGGCCTGCAGCCCGGCCAGCGGGTCCCGGCGCGCCTGGCCCTGGACGGTACGGCCCTGGCCCCGCACGAGGCCGCCATCCGTCAGCTGCTGCGCCTGCAGCCGGAGGGCGAGGACTTCACGGCCACGGCCACCCTGCCGGTCGCCGGCGCGGAGGTCGCTCTCGACCTCTCCGGCACGATCGACGTCGCGGCGGAGCGCAAGCGCCTCGCCAAGGACCTCGCCGCCGCGGAGAAGGAGAGGGCCCAGGCGACGGCGAAGCTCGGCAACGAGGCGTTCCTGGCGAAGGCCCCCGACAACGTCGTGGACAAGATCCGGGGCCGCCTGGCCAAGGCGGACGAGGACATCGCCCGCATCCAGGCCCAGCTGGACCGCTTGCCTCAGCAGTAAGCACCCCAGGGGCGCGGGGAACTGCGCGACCAGCCACAGACTCCCCGCGCCCGCCGACCATGACCGGCCACCCCACTCCGTGGGCACGCTGTCAGTCCGCCTCCGTAGACTGGCCCCGTGAGCGACCAGAACGAGCCCGACCCCTTCGACGAGCTGATCGCGGAGGAGACCGGCCGAGACCCCGATCTCGCGGTGATCGAGGCCGGCAGCCGCACCCTGCGTACCCAGGGCGGTCCGCCGGAGGCAGACGTGCCGACGCGCCCCGAGGACCCCGAGACGGACGCCGCGCTGCGCGAGGTCGAGACGGAGCTGGCCTCCCGGTGGGGCGAGACCAAGCTGGAGCCGTCGGTCAGCAGGATCGCCGCGCTGATGGACCTGCTGGGCGAGCCGCAGCGCGCGTACCCCTCGATCCACATCACGGGCACGAACGGCAAGACCTCCACGGCCCGCATGATCGAGGCCCTGCTCGGCGCCTTCGACCTGCGCACCGGCCGCTACACCTCCCCCCACGTGCAGTCGATCACCGAGCGCATCAGCCTCGACGGCGCGCCCATCGGCGCCGAGCGCTTCGTCGAGACGTACGAGGACATCAAGCCGTACATCGAGATGGTCGACTCCCAGCAGGAGTACCGGCTGTCCTTCTTCGAGGTGCTGACCGGCATGGCGTACGCCGCCTTCGCCGACGCGCCGGTGGACGTCGCGGTCGTCGAGGTCGGCATGGGCGGTTCCTGGGACGCCACGAACGTCATCGACGGGGACGTCGCCGTCGTCACCCCCATCGACCTCGACCACACCGACCGGCTCGGCGAGACACCCGGCGAGATCGCCACGGAAAAGGCCGGGATCATCAAGCAGGACGCCACGGTCATCCTGGCCCAGCAGCCCGTCGACGCGGCCCAGGTGCTGCTCAAGAAGGCCGTCGACGTCGACGCCACGGTGGCCAGGGAAGGGCTCGAGTTCGGCGTCGTCTCCCGTCAGGTCGCCGTCGGCGGACAACTGCTCACCCTGCGCGGCCTGGGCGGCGAGTACGACGAGGTGTACCTCCCCCTGCACGGCCCGTACCAGGCGCACAACGCCGCCGTGGCGCTCGCCGCCGTCGAGGCGTTCTTCGGCGTCGGCGCCCAGCGGCCCGAGCCGCTCGACATCGACACCGTGCGCAAGGCGTTCGCCGCCGTCTCCTCGCCGGGCCGTCTGGAAGTCGTACGGCGCTCGCCCACCGTCGTCCTGGACGCGGCCCACAACCCGGCGGGCGCCCGCGCCACCGCCGAGGCCGTGGGGGAGGCGTTCGACTTCAGCCGGCTGATCGGCGTCGTCGGCGCGAGCGGCGACAAGAACGTACGCGGCCTCCTCGAGGCCTTCGAGCCGATCTTCGCCGAGGTCGTCGTCACGCAGAACTCCAGCCACCGCGCGATGGACGCCGACGAACTCGCCGCGATCGCCGTGGAGGTTTTCGGGGACGAGCGCGTCCAGGTCGAACCGCGGCTGCCCGACGCCCTGGAGGCCGCGATCACGCTGGCCGAGGAGGAGGGCGAGTTCGCGGGCGGCGGTGTGCTCGTCACCGGCTCCGTCATCACCGTCGGCGAGGCCCGACTGCTCCTGGGAAGGCGCTGACCACCTTTGCGTACGCTCTGTGCTTCGACCCTGATCGGCGAGTTCTTCGTGATCGGCTTCGCCGGCCTGGTCGCCATGAAGGACCCCGACCTGACCACGGCGACGGTGTGGACGGTCAGCGGCATCGCGATGTTCCTGTGCCTGGCGCTGTGCGGCGTCGTGACGCGTCCGGGCGGGATCGCCCTCGGCTGGATCCTCCAGGTGGCGCTGATCGCCTCCGGCTTCGTCGTCCCGACGATGTTCTTCCTGGGCGCGGTCTTCGCGGCCCTGTGGTGGGCCTCGGTGCACTACGGCAGAAAGATCGACGAGGCGAAGGCCCGGTTCGCGGCGGAGGCCGCCTCCTCCACTCCTGACGCTGCGTAACTCCGGCCCGGACACGCCCTGTAATCTTCGAACACCTCGCACAAGCCTTGATCCATAGGAGCCCGCAGTGAGCCAGCGCACCCTCGTCCTGCTCAAGCCCGACGCCGTCCGCCGTGGCCTGAGCGGCGAGATCATCAGCCGCATCGAACGCAAGGCCGGCTGGCGGATCACGGCGCTGGAGCTGCGCACCCTGGACCAGGAGACGCTGGAGCAGCACTACGGCGAGCACAAGGGCAAGCCCTTCTACGAGCCGCTGGTCGAGTTCATGGCCTCCGGGCCGGTCGTGGCGCTGATCGTCGAGGGCGAGCGGGTCATCGAGGGTGTGCGCGCGCTCGCCGGACCGACCGACCCGATCGCCGCCGCCCCCGGCTCCATCCGCGGCGACTACGGCGTGATCGTGCGGGAGAACCTCATCCACGCCTCCGACTCCGAGGAGTCCGCCGAGCGCGAGGTGAAGATCTTCTTCCCCGGCCGTGCGTGAGCCCCGGCCGACAGAAGTGTGAGGTCGAGGCGTTTACCCTCGACCATCTGGCATATGCGTGGCGATCGAGGGAACGAGAGCCCCCGAACGCCCCTCTCACCAAGCGAACGCACCCAGCATCTGCTGACAATGGCGGAGACCCTTACGCAGTGTTCGTGCAGGCGCCATTACGATGGAAGCCTTCACGTCACAGCACCCACTTCGCCTACCTGAAAAGCCCTCAAAAGCTCCCAGGAAGGCCAGACGAATCCTGATGGGGAACTCAATGTCGTTCATCGGCCGTGACATGGCTGTCGACCTCGGGACCGCCAACACGCTGGTGTACGTCAGGGGTCGCGGGATCGTACTCAACGAGCCGTCAGTCGTCGCGATCAACACCAATACCGGTGGCATCCTCGCGGTCGGCGCCGAGGCGAAGAAGATGATCGGCCGGACTCCTGGCAACATCGTCGCCGTACGACCTCTGAAGGACGGCGTCATCGCCGACTTCGAGATCACCGAGCGGATGCTCCGCTACTTCATCCTGAAGATCCACAAGCGGAGGTATCTGGCCCGTCCGCGGGTCGTCGTCTGTGTGCCCTCGGGCATCACGGGCGTCGAGCGCCGTGCCGTCATCGAGGCGTCGTCCCAGGCGGGCGCGCGCCAGGTCCACATCATCGAAGAGCCCATGGCGGCCGCCATCGGCTCCGGCCTCCCGGTCCACGAGGCCACGGGCAACATGGTGGTGGACATCGGCGGCGGCACCACCGAGGTCGCGGTCATCTCGCTCGGCGGCATCGTCACCGCCCAGTCCATCCGCGTCGCGGGGGACGAGCTGGACAACGCGATCATCCAGCACATCAAGAAGGAGTACAGCCTTCTTCTCGGTGAACGGACGGCCGAACAGATCAAGATCACGATCGGTTCGGCGTACGAACTGGACTCCGACGAACACACCGAAATCCGCGGCCGGGACCTCGTCTCCGGGCTGCCCAAGACCGTCGTGATCTCCGCGGGCGAAGTGCGCAAGGCGATCGAGGAGCCGGTCAACGCCATCGTCGACGCCGTCAAGACGACCCTGGACAAGTGCCCGCCGGAGCTGTCCGGCGACATCATGGACCGGGGCATCGTGCTGACGGGCGGCGGGGCGCTGCTGCGCGGACTCGACGAGCGGCTGCGCCGGGAGACCGGCATGCCCATCCACATCGCCGAGGATCCGCTGGACAGCGTGGCGCTCGGATCCGGCAAGTGCGTCGAGGAGTTCGAGGCGCTCCAGCAGGTGCTGGACGCCCAGCCGCGCAGATGAAGTAACTCTTCGATTCCGCCGTACGAGACGATCTCTTCTCGTGCGGCGGATCGTTGATATTGAGGCATAAGCTCACCCATAAGCCTCTGCACGCCCGACACCTGAACATCCAGACCTCTGCACATTCCTATGAGGAAGGCACGGCCGCCGCACGTGAGGGACACACGAGAGAGCCGGCTGCTCCTGGTGCTGCTGATCGCCATCGCGTTCGCGTTGATCACGGTGGACATCCGCGGTGGGGAGGACTCACCGGTCGACGGTGCCCGCCAGGTGGCGGCCACGGTGTTCGGCCCGGTCGAGGACGGGGTGTCGTCGGCGGTCAACCCGGTCGGGGACGCGGTCTCCGCGGTCCGCGACTCGGGCACCCGCCACGACCGGCTCGCCCGCCTGGAGACGGAGAACGCGGCCCTCAAGGCGAGGCTCGGCAGCGACGATCGCAACGCCAGCCGGCTCAGGCAGCTCGACAAGATGCTGAAGGTCTCCGCCGAGGGGCAGTACGGCATCAAGGGCGCTCAGGTCATCGCCATAGGAGCGGCCCAGGGCTTCTCCTGGACGATCACCATCGACATCGGCGCCAACGACGGCATCAGGCGCGACATGACCGTGCTGAACGGCGACGGTCTGGTCGGGCGGGTCACCAACGTCGGCCCCGACGTCTCGACCGTACTGCTCGCCAACGACCCGGACTTCACCGTCGGCACCCGCATGGAGAACAGCGACGAGCTCGGATTCGCCTCCGGACAGGGCGACCGCCCGCTGCGCGTCGAACTCCTCAACAGCAAGGCGGACGTGAAGAAGGGCGACCGGCTCGTCACCTTCGGCTCCCAGGCCGACAAGCCCTTCGTGCCGGGCGTGCCGGTCGGCGTGGTCTCCCGCGTCGACCCGTCCGGCGGCGCCCTGACCCGCACCATCTACGTGACGCCGTACGCGAGTTTCACCAAGCTCGACGTCGTCGGCGTCGTCGTGGAGGCCCCGAAGAAGGACCCGCGCGACACGGTGCTGCCGCAGAAGCCCAAGCCGACCCCCACGCCGACGGTCACCGTCACGGCCACCCCGTCGGCCAGTGCGCCCGTCCCCAGCCCGACCTCGTAGCTGTAGGAGCTGAATCCCCATGCGCGTCAACCGGATCCTGCTCTCCTCGGCCCTGATCGTGGTGGCCATGGTGCTTCAGGTCAGCGTCCTCGCCCGGCTCCATCTGCCGGGCGCGGTGCCCGACCTGCTGCTGCTGACCGTGCTGGGCCTGGCCCTGGTGTACGGCCATGTCGGCGGCGCCCTCGTCGGGTTCGGCGCCGGCCTGCTCGCCGACCTCGCGCCGCCCGCCGACCACGCCGCCGGGCGCTACGCCCTGGTGCTGTGCGTCATCGGCTATCTCGCCGGGCTGGTCAAGCCGGACCACGGACGGCTGAAGTCGGCCACCGGCCCGATGGTCGTCGTGGTCGCCGCCGCCATCGGCTCGACCCTGCTGTACGCGGGCGTCGGCGCCCTCGTCGGCGACACCGCCGCCCGTCATGTCGGCCTCGCCGGCCTGCTGTTCACGGCCGCGCTCTACGACCTGCTCCTCGCGCCCTTCGTGGTCCCCGGGATCATGTTCCTGGCCCGGCGCGCGGAGAACGACCCGCTCGCCGCGGAGGCGGCCTCCTCGTCCAAGAAGGCGACCGACATCTCCTCCGGCTGGATCTCCGCCGGGACCGGCCTCAAGGTCGGCGGCCAGCGAGGCGCCCTGGGCAGCCTGAAGACCAGGGCCAGAACCCGCACCGCGCGCGTGGGGCGCATCAAGGGGGTCAAGCGGTTGTGAGGGCACGTGAGTTGGCGGCCGCCGTTCACAGGTCCGTCGGATATGACACGTACACACACTGAGAGGGGGAGGCAGCCGCAGTGACCAACATCCCCGAGACCGGACGGACCCCACGGGTCCAGATCCGACTCGTCGTCATCCAGATCCTCGTCCTCTCCCTGCTCGGGACCCTCGGCGGCCGGCTGTGGTACCTGCAGATCCGTGAGGGCTCCGCCTACGCCAAGGAGGCGTCCGGCAACCACGTCCAGCAGGTCGTCCAGCCCGCCGTGCGCGGCTCGATCCTGGACGCGCGCGGCGTGCCGCTCGCCGACAACGAGACCCGCCTGGTGGTCTCCGCCTCCCGCACCGACCTGCTGAAGATGAAGGACGACGGCAAGGCCGTCCTGACCAAGCTGGCCGGGGTCCTGGGCATGAAGCCCACGGACGTCATGATGCGGGTCCGGCTGTGCGACGCCAAGACGCCGCAGCCGTGCTGGAACGGCTCGCCGTACCAGCCGATCCCCATCACCGACGAGGCCACGCCCCGCCAGGCCATGCAGATCCGCGAGCGTTCCGAGGACTTCCCCGGCATCAGCGCCGAACCCGAGGCGCTGCGCCGCTACCCGGCCCCCGGCAAGGCCAACACCTCCCAGGTCCTCGGCTATCTCTCGCCGGTCACCGACGAGGAGATCACCAAGGCCCAGCACACCAGCTCGCCGTATCTGCGCTCCGACCAGGTCGGCCGCAGCGGCCTGGAGCGACAGTACGACAAGGACCTGCGCGGCAAGGCGGGGGTCACCCGCTACGAGGTCGACAACCTCGGGCGTGTCATCGGCAAGGCCAAGTCCGATGCCGCCCAGCCCGGTTCGAACCTCGTCACCAGCATCGACTCCCGCGTCCAGCGCGTCGCCGAGTACGAGCTGGACAACGCGATGAAGATCGCCCGGACCCAGTACGACAAGGTCACCGGCGAGAAGTACAAGGCCGACTCGGGCGCCGTCGTCGTGATGGAGGCCAAGACCGGCCGTATCGTCGCCATGGCGTCCGCGCCGACGTACGACCCGAACGTCTGGGTCGGCGGCATCTCCGCCAAGGACTACAAGCAGCTCACCGGCAAGGGTTCCGACTACCCGCTGCTCAATCGCGCCATACAGGGTCAGTCCGCGCCCGGTTCGACGTTCAAGGTGGTCTCCACGGCCGCCGCGGTCGAGGCCGGCTACGCCTGGGACGGCGGCTACCCCTGCACCAGCTCGTACTCGGTCGGCGGCCAGGTCTTCAAGAACTTCGAGGGCGAGAGCTTCGGCCCCATCTCGCTGGGCCGCGCGCTCGAGGTCTCCTGCGACACCGTCTTCTACGGCCTCGCCGACCGCGAGTGGAAGAAGGACGGCGGCATCAACCCGAAGAAGGGCGAGCCGAAGGACTACTTCTACAAGGCCGCCCACCAGTTCGGCCTCGGCAAGCAGACCGGCGTCGACCTCCCGAACGAGGTCTCCGGCCGCGTCCCGGACCGCCAGTGGAAGCTGGACTACTGGAAGGCCAACAAGGACGCCTGGTGCAAGTCCGGCAAGAAGGACGGCAGTTACGTCGAGAAGATCGCCTACGAGAACTGCCTCGAGGGCAACAAGATGCGCGAGGGCGACTCGATCAACTACTCCATCGGGCAGGGTGACACGCTGCTCACCCCGATCCAGGAGGCGATGATCTACGGGGCGCTCGCCAACGGCGGCACCGAGTACGTCCCCACCATCGGCAAGGCGGTCATCAGCGCCGACGGCAAGACGGTCACGCCGATCAAGCCGCAGGTCAAGGCGAAGCTCCCGGTCAGCAAGGCCACCCTCAAGGGCATGGACAAGGCGCTCGCGGGCGTCATCACCAGCGGTACCGCCGCCTGGAAGTTCCAGGGCTGGCCGCAGGACAAGATCACGCTGCACGCCAAGACCGGTACCGCGGAGGTCTACGGCAAGCAGACCACCTCGTGGCTGGCCACGTACTCCAAGGACTACACGGTCGTCATGACGATCGCCCAGGCCGGTACGGGTTCCGGCGCTTCCGGTGAGGCCGTGCGCAACATCTACAGCTCCCTCTACGGCGTCCAGGGCGACGGCTCGATCGACCGGAAGAAGGCGCTGCTTCCCACCCCGCAGAAGGGCCTGCCGAAGGTCAAGACGGACGGCACGATCGACTCCCCGAAGGTCGGCAAGGACCCGGTCAAGGACCTGAAGAAGGCCCAGGAGAAGGGCGCGGCCACCCCGGGCGGGACCCAGCCGCCCGCGGCCACGGCCTCGCCGACCGCGACGACGAACCGGAACACCCGCAGGCGGGCGCGCAGGCGCGGGAACCGGAGGATGCTCACATGACCGGAAACAGCTTCTCCGTCCCGGGGTACGGGCCCCAGCGGGCGGGCTGGACGCGGATCTTCGCCCGCGACTCGCTCGCGCGCCGGCTGGACTGGCCGATACTGCTCGCGGCGATCGCGCTGTCGCTGATCGGCACGGCCCTCGTCTACTCGGCGACCCGCAACCGCACCGAGATCAACCAGGGCGACCCGTACTACTTCCTCATCCGGCATCTCATGAACACCGGCATCGGGATCGGCCTGATGATCGGCACGATCTGGATCGGCCACCGCGCCCTGCGCACCGTCATCCCGTTCCTGTACGGCCTCTCGGTCTTGCTGATCCTGTTGGTGCTCACTCCGCTCGGTTCCACCGTCAACGGCGCGCACTCGTGGATCGTGCTCGGCGGCGGCTTCTCCCTCCAGCCCTCGGAGTTCGTGAAGATCACGATCATCCTGGGCATGGCGATGCTGCTGTCGGCGCGGGTCGACGCGGGCGACAAGAAGTACCCCGACCACCGCACGGTCCTGCAGGCCCTGGGCCTGGCCTCCGTACCGATCCTGGTCGTGCTGCTCATGCCCGACCTCGGATCGGTCATGGTGATGGTGGTGATCATCCTCGGCGTGCTGCTCGCCTCCGGCGCCTCCAACCGCTGGGTGTTCGGCCTCATCGCGGCCGGCGCCACGGGCGCGGTCGCCGTCTGGCAGCTGCACATCCTGGACGAGTACCAGATCAACCGGTTCGCGGCCTTCGCCAACCCCGCGCTGGACCCGGCGGGCGTCGGCTACAACACCAACCAGGCCCGGATTGCGATCGGTTCGGGTGGTCTGACCGGCTCGGGACTCTTCCACGGCTCGCAGACCACCGGCCAGTTCGTGCCCGAGCAGCAGACGGACTTCGTCTTCACGGTGGCGGGGGAGGAGCTCGGCTTCGTCGGCGCGGGGCTGATCATCCTGCTTCTCGGCCTGATCCTGTGGCGGGCCTGCCGTATCGCCCGCGACTCGACGGAGCTGTACGGCACGATCGTCGCCGCCGGGATCGTCGCCTGGTTCGCCTTCCAGATCTTCGAGAACGTCGGCATGACCCTCGGCATCATGCCGGTCACGGGCCTGCCACTGCCGTTCGTCTCGTACGGCGGCTCGTCGATGTTCGCCGTCTGGCTGGCCGTGGGGCTGTTGCAGTCCATCAAGGCGCAGCGGCCCATGTCGGCGTAGTGAGCCTGGTGTTGCATCCGCCTTTGCCTGGGATTCGCCCCCGAAGGGCCCTGCCGCTCGGGGGTGAATCCCACTAGATTCAGTTCATGGCGGACACGAAGCGTGAGATCGAGCGGAAGTACGAATCCGACGACAGTGGCCTGCCGGACCTGACCGGCGTGACCGGCGTCGACGCCGTCGTCGACAAAGGTGTGGCGCATCTCGACGCCACGTACTACGACACCGCCGACGAGCGCCTCGCCGCCTCCTCGATCACGCTGCGCCGCCGCACCGGCGGTGCCGACGCGGGCTGGCACCTGAAGTTCCCCGTCGCCCCCGGCGTCCGCGACGAGATCCACGCCCCGCTCTCCGACAGCCTGCCGCGCAGCCTCGCCGGCCTGATCCGCTCCCGTGTGCGCGACGCCGAGCTGCGGCCCGTGGTCCGGCTGCTGTCCGACCGCGACATCCGCGACCTCGTCGACGCCGGGGGCCGGCTGCTCGCCGAGGTCAGCGTGGACGCCGTACGCGCGGAGCGGCTCACCGGCGACGGCGGCGTCGCCCAGTGGACCGAGCTGGAGGTGGAGCTCGCCGACGGCGGCGACCCCGCCTTCCTCGACAGGGTCGACAAGCGGCTGCGCAAGGCGGGCGTACGGCCGTCCGCGTCGGCGTCGAAACTGGCGCGGGCCCTGGCGGAGACGGCACCGCGCAAGAAGAGCGGGAAGACCGGGAAGGCCGTGAATGCCGGGAAGGCCGGCGGGCAACGGCGGCCCGGGCCCCCGGATACGGCCGGTGACCATGTCCTCGCCTATGTCCGCGAGCAGCGGGACGCCCTCGTCGAGCTCGACCCGGCCGTACGGCAGGACACGTACGACTCCGTGCACCGCATGCGCGTCGCCACCCGCCGTATGCGCAGCGCCTTCCTCTCGTACGCCAAGGTCCTCGACCGGACCGTCACCGACCCGATCGGCGAGGAGCTGAAGTGGCTGGCCGGCGAGCTCGGCGTGGACCGGGACCAGGAGGTGCTGGCCGAGCGTCTCACCGCGGCCCTGACCGAGCTGCCCCGCACCCTCGTCTACGGCCCCGTCCGCACCCGGCTGCGCACCTGGACGCACGCCCGGCACGGCGGATCGCGGCGCAGGCTGATCGGTGTCCTGGACTCCACGCGGTACCTGACGCTGCTCGACAGCGTGGACGCGCTGGTCGCCGAACCGCCGCTGCTGCGGGCGGCCGCCGGCAGTCCGGAGAAGGTGATCGGCAAGGCCGTACGCAAGGACTTCGGGAGGCTGGCCGGCATGGTGGAGCAGGCCATCGCCGCGGAGCCCGGCACCGAGCGCGACCTCGCCCTGCACGAGGCGCGCAAGAAGGCCAAGCGGACGCGGTATGCGGCGGAGGCCGCCATCGCCTCCCTCGGCGACCCGGCGACCGCGCTGGCCAAGTCGATGAAGTCGCTCCAGAACCTGCTCGGCGACCACCAGGACAGCGTCATGACCCGCCAGACCCTGCGCGAGCTGTCGGCCGTGGCGCACGCGGCGGGGGAGAACGTCTTCACGTACGGACTCCTCTACGGCCGCGAGGAGGCACGCGCCGCGGCGGACGAGGCGGAGCTGCCGGGGGCCTGGCGGGAGGTCACGGACGGGATGCGGGTGTGAGTGGCGGGCGCGGGCCGGTCGGTCCGAGGGGCCTCGTGGCGATCCGGCCGACGGGCCCCGCGGCGATCCGGGCGGTCAGGGCGACCGCGGCGCCGCGTTAGGCTAGATGGTCACCCCTGTCAGTTCCGTCCAGCCCCCCGAAGGTTTGCGAGATGCCTGCCGAAGTCGCTGCGGCCGCCGAGTCCGTGTTCCCGCAGCTCGAAGCTCTGCTCCCGCATGTGCAGAAGCCGATCCAGTACGTCGGCGGTGAGCTCAACTCCACCGTCAAGCCGTGGGAGTCCTGTGACGTCCGCTGGGCGCTGATGTACCCCGACGCCTACGAGGTCGGCCTGCCGAACCAGGGCGTCATGATCCTCTACGAGGTCCTGAACGAGCAGGAGGGCGTCCTCGCCGAGCGCACCTACAGCGTGTGGCCGGACCTGGAGGCGCTGATGCGGGAGCACGGCGTCCCGCAGTTCACGGTGGACAGCCACCGGCCGGTGAAGGCCTTCGACGTGTTCGGGCTCTCCTTCTCCACGGAGCTGGGCTACACGAACATGCTGACGGCGCTGGACCTGGCGGGCATCCCGCTGGAGTCGAAGGACCGCGGCCTGGACGACCCGATCGTGCTGGCGGGCGGCCACGCCGCCTTCAACCCCGAGCCGATCGCGGACTTCATCGACGCGGCGATCATCGGCGACGGCGAGCAGGCCGTGCTCGACATGACGCGGATCATCAAGGAGTGGAAGGCGGAGGGCCGCCCCGGCGGCCGCGAGGAGGTCCTCTTCCGCCTGGCCAAGACCGGCGGGGTGTACATCCCGGCGTTCTACGACGTCGAGTACCTCCCCGACGGCCGGATCGCCCGCGTGGTGCCCAACAAGTCGGGCGTCCCGTGGCGCGTGTCCAAGCACACGGTCATGGACCTCGACGAGTGGCCGTATCCGAAGCAGCCCCTCGTCCCCCTGGCCGAGACGGTCCACGAGCGCATGTCGGTGGAGATCTTCCGCGGCTGCACCCGCGGCTGCCGCTTCTGCCAGGCGGGCATGATCACACGCCCGGTCCGCGAGCGCTCCATCACCGGCATCGGCGACATGGTCGACAAGGGCCTGAAGGCGACGGGCTTCGAGGAGGTCGGCCTCCTCTCGCTCTCGTCCGCGGACCACTCGGAGATCGGCGACATCGCCAAGGGCCTGGCGGACCGCTACGAGGAAGACAAGATCGGCCTCTCCCTCCCCTCCACCCGCGTGGACGCCTTCAACGTCGACCTGGCGAACGAACTGACCCGCAACGGTCGCCGTTCGGGCCTGACCTTCGCCCCCGAGGGCGGCTCGGAGCGCATGCGCAAGGTCATCAACAAGATGGTCTCGGAGGAGGACCTGATCCGGACCGTCTCCACCGCCTACGGCAACGGCTGGCGCCAGGTGAAGCTGTACTTCATGTGCGGCCTGCCGACGGAGACCGACGAGGACGTCCTGCAGATCGCCGACATGGCGATGAACGTGATCGCCGAGGGCCGCAAGGTCTCCGGCCAGAACGACATCCGCTGCACCGTCTCGATCGGCGGCTTCGTCCCCAAGCCGCACACGCCCTTCCAGTGGGCGCCGCAGCTCTCGGCGGAGGAGACGGACGCCCGCCTGGAGAAGCTCCGCGACAAGATCCGCGGCGACAAGAAGTACGGCCGCTCGATCGGCTTCCGGTACCACGACGGCAAGCCGGGCATCGTCGAGGGCCTGCTCTCCCGCGGCGACCGCCGTATCGGCGCGGTCATCCGCGCGGTCTACGAGGACGGCGGCCGCTTCGACGGCTGGCGTGAGCACTTCTCCTACGACCGCTGGATGAGCTGCGCGGACAAGACGCTGCCCGCCTTCGGCGTGGACGTCGACTGGTACACGACGCGCGAGAAGACGTACGAGGAGGTCCTCCCCTGGGACCACCTCGACTCGGGCCTCGACAAGGACTGGCTCTGGGAGGACTGGCAGGACGCCCTCGACGAGACGGAGGTCGAGGACTGCCGGTGGACGCCTTGCTTCGATTGCGGGGTGTGCCCCCAGATGGACACGTCCATTCAAATCGGCCCGACCGGGAAGAAGTTGCTGCCTCTTACGGTCAAGAACACCGGCCCGGCAGCTGCTTCGAGCGGGCACTCGCACTGAGGTGAGCGAGGCGTCGCGGATCGTCTCCGAGGTCGGGTGTTGGTCGAGCGCCGATCGACCCAGGAGGCGTGACCTGCATGAAGGTGCTGGCCATCGCGACTTTGGCCAGCATCCAACCTGCCGTGGATGTCGGTGATCCGTAGATCGTCAGCACCCGCCGGACGTGCGGGGTGCGTCGGTGCCGATGTGCAGGGTGGCCGGGGCTGCGCAGCAGCCTCCGTCTTCGCTGCTCCGGGCCGCGTCGGGATCGTCGTAGAGGCCCGCGCCGCCGCAGACGCCGGTTTCGGGCAGGGTCAGTTCGACGCGTTCGGCGGCCTCACGGTCGCCGGCGATCGCCGCGGCGATGGATCGGACCTGCTCGTAGCCGGTCATGGCGAGGAAGGTCGGGGCGCGGCCGTAGGACTTCATGCCGACCAGATGGATGCCCTGCTCCGGGTGGGTCAGCTCGTTCACGCCGTGTGGGTAGACCGTGCCGCAGGAATGGACGTTGGGGTCGATGAGCGGGGCCAGCGCGGTCGGGGCCTGGAGTCGCTCGTCGAGGCCGAGGCGGACCTCGGAGAGGAAGGACAGGTCGGGGCGGAATCCGGTCAGCACGATGGCCTCGTCGACCGGGTCCAGGCGGCGGCCGTCCTCGGCGACCAGGACGAGCCGGTCACCGTCGCGTTCGACCGCCTGTGTGCGGAAGCCGGTGACCGCGCCGGCGTGACCGGCCTCGACCGCGGCCTTGGCTCGCAGGCCCAGGGCGCCGCGAGCGGGGAGCTGGTCGGCTTCGCCGCCGCCGTAGGTGTTTGCGCCGATGCCTCGACGCAAGACCCACGCGGTGTGCGTGCCCGGCTCGTCCTCGGCCAAGTCGGCGAGGTAGGCGAGTGCGGTGAAGGCGGAGGCGCCGGAGCCGATGACGGCCGTGCGCCTGCCTGCGTAGCGGGCGCGGACGGCAGGGTCCTTCAGGTCGGGAACCCGGTAGGAGATCTGGGCAGCCGCCGCCTTCTCGCCGAGTGCGGGCAGGCCGTCGGCGCCCATGGGGCCGGGGATGCTCCAGGTGCCGGAGGCGTCGATGACGGCACGGGCGGTGAGGCGTTCCTCGCCACCGTCGGCCGTCTGGATGTGGACGGTGAAGGGCTGCTGGTCGCGGTCGGCGTCGACGATACGGTCCCGTCCCGCGCGAGCCACCCCTGTGACGGTCGCGCTGTAGCGGACCTTGCCTTCGAGTACGTCGGCGAGGGGCTGGAGGTAGTGCTCCGCCCAGTCGGCGCCGGTGGGGTAGGTGGCGCCGTCGGGGCGGGTCCAGCCGGTGGGGGCAAGGAGCTTTTCGGCGGCGGGGTCCGTGACCTCCGCCCACGGGGAGAACAGCCGGACGTGCGACCAGTTGCGTACGGCGGTGGCGGCGGTGGGTCCGGCCTCCAGGACCAGCGGTTCGAGGCCGCGCTCGACGAGGTGAGCGGCGGCGGCCAGGCCGACGGGGCCGGCTCCGATGACCACGACGGGTAGCTGGTCGGTGGTGGGCTCGTTCACTGTGTTCCCCTTTGATTCGACGTCTGTCGATCCCCTGCGCGCCCCAGGATGGCATCTGTATCGACAGGCGTCAACATAGACATTTGTCGAATCAGTGATGATGCCTCACCTGGCCCGCTTGGTTCGATGTGTGTCAACATAGATGTATGTCGAATACCAAGGCGCTGCCGCTGCTGGAACCCGCCGTCGGCGAGGCGGCATGGCTGTGCTGCCCGCCGCTCACCGAGCGCCCGTTCACCGCAGAGGAGGCAGAGACGGCCGCCCGGATGTTCAAGGCGCTCGGTGACCCCGTGCGGCTGCGGCTGTTCTCGGCAGTGGCCTCGCACGAGGGCGGCGAAGCGTGCGTGTGCGACATCTCCGACGTGGGCGTCTCCCAGCCGACGGTGTCCCACCACCTGAAGAAGCTCAAGGAGGCCGGGCTGCTCACCTCCGAGCGGCGCGGCACCTGGGTCTACTACCGGGTTGAGCCGTCCGTGCTGGCCACGATGGGCAGGCTGCTGACCATCCCGTCGGCCGGGGTGTGACCAGCACGTCGGGATTCGGGCCCCCGGTGGCCGTCAAGCCACCGGTACGACGCGTGCTATGCACCACCTGCGCCGCACGTGCACGTCAGGAACTGCTCGTGCGCCGATCTCGTGGCAGTCCAGGCAGATCATCAGCCCTCCTGCGGCACCGGTGTCAGCTGTCGGGAGGCGACGAACGTCCGCCGCCAGGCGAGCGAGACGTAGACCAGGGCCACCAGCACCGGGACCTCGATGAGCGGGCCGACCACGCCGGACAGGGCCTGACCGGAGGTGACGCCGAAGGTGGCGATGGCGACCGCGATGGCCAGTTCGAAGTTGTTGCCCGCGGCGGTGAAGGCGAGCGTGGCGGTGCGGTCATAGGCCAGCCCGATGGCCTTGCCGAGGGCGAAGGTGCCGAACCACATGATCGCGAAGTAGGCCAGCAGCGGCAGCGCGATGCGGGCGACGTCGAGCGGCTGTGAGGTGATCGTCCTTCCCTGCAGGGCGAAGAGGATGACGATGGTGAACAGCAGGCCGTACAGCGCCCACGGGCCGATCTTCGGCAGGAAGTTCGTCTCGTACTTCTCGCGGCCCAGCTTCTTCTCACCGACGCGCCGGGTGAGGAAGCCGGCCAGCAGCGGGATGCCCAGGAAGACGAGGACATTCAGCGCGATCTTCCACATGGAGATGTTCAGGTGCCGGCCCTCGCCCAGGTTCAGCCAGTTGGGCAGGAGGTCGAGGTAGAACCAGCCGAGCAGGCCGAATGCGAGGACCTGGAAGACCGAGTTCAGGGCGACCAGGACGGCGGCGGCTTCGCGGTCGCCGCAGGCGAGGTCGTTCCAGATGATGACCATGGCGATGCAGCGGGCCAGGCCGACGATGATCAGACCGGTGCGGTACTCGGGCAGGTCCGGCAGGAAGATCCACGCCAGCGCGAACATCACGGCCGGACCGATCAGCCAGTTGATGACCAGGGACGACACCATCAGCTTCTTGTCGCCGGTGACGGCGTCGAGCTTGTCGTAGCGGACCTTGGCCAGAACCGGATACATCATGATCAGCAGGCCGATGGCGATCGGCAGGGAGATACCGCTGATCTCAACCTTGGCCAAGGCGCCGTTCAGGCCGGGAACAGCCCGGCCCAGACCGAGTCCGACGGCCATGGCGAGCAGGATCCAGACGGCGAGGAAACGGTCGAGCGTCGACAGCTTCGCGACGACCGAGGACTCCTCGGCGGACGCGGCTGGATCGGTGCGGGTCACGGGCAGGCCCTCTTGTTCTCGGCGGCGTGGCGAGCGGACTCGGCCAGCTCGGCGAACTGACCGGCGAGCGATGCGATGACGTCCGCGCGCAGTTTGTAGTAGGTGAACCGGCCGCACGGCTCCGTCTGAACGACCCCGGCCTCGCGCAGCACCTTCAGGTGGTTGGAGAGGTTGGTCTGACGGGCGCCCGTCTCCTCCACCAGGTGCGTGGTGCACAGCGTCTCTTCGGCGAGCAGGGTCACGATTTTCAGCCTGAGCGGGTCCGCCAGAACCCGGATCAGATCAGTGTCGACTGACGTCAGCATGCGCTGATACTGTCACATCAATGGTGGCTGATATCACCAGGCGCTGATGTGATTCGATCCCGTTCCGGTTCCCGTTCCCGTTCCGTTTTCCTTTCCCGTTTCCGTTTCCGTTGCAGAGGCAAGTGAGACCTTCGATGTCCGACAAGCCCTCCGTGCTCTTCGTCTGTGTTCACAACGCCGGCCGGTCCCAGATGGCCGCGGCATGGCTGAGCCGCCTGGCCGGGGACCGCGTTGAGGTCCGCTCCGCCGGATCCGACCCGGGTGAGCAGGTCAACCCCGCCGCCGTTGCGGCGATGGCCGAGGTGGGTATCGACATCTCCGCAGAGGTCCCGAAGGTCCTCACCGTGGATGCGGTCAAGGACTCGGACGTGTGCATCACCATGGGATGCGGCGACGCCTGCCCCGTCTTCCCCGGCAAGCGCTACCTCGACTGGATCCTCGACGATCCCGCCGGCAAATCCGTCGCCGACGTCCGGCCCGTCCGCGACGAGATCGAGCGCCGTGTTCGCGGCCTCCTCGACGAACTCGGAGTGCCGACGCAGCACTGACTCTTCCGGGTGTCCTCAGAAGCGCTTCACTCCGGTACGGAGCACGTGGGCGGCCATGGCTTCCAGGCCGCTTCATGAAGCGACCTTCGGGCTCAGGTTCGCGGATCGGCTACGCGGATCGGCTACGCGGATCGGCTAACACTCAGTCGCCGTCCGGCCCGGTGTGAGGGCGGCCAGGATCGGGGGCCGACGTGAAGACGGTGGTCTGGATGTCGCGGATGACTTTGTCCAGGCGCGCGGTCACGTCCATCACGGACGTCTGATGATCGGCCCGAAGAGTGGTGGCGAGACCGTTGAGGGTCATGGTGATGGCGAAGATCTCTTTGATGGTGCGGTCGCGCAGTGCCGCGGCGATGCGGTCGCGGTCCTCCATCTGGTGCATGAGTTCGAGATGGGCCCGCTGGGCGGCCAGTTGCAGGGCAAGGGCGGCCTGGCCGGCGAACAGCGTCAGCATGTCCAGCTCACCCTGGTCGAAGCGCGGACCGCCTTGGACGCGGGCTACGAAGAGCACCCCTGTGGTGTGTCGGCCCTCGGCCAGCGGCGCGATCATCACCGGTCCGAGTCGGTCCATGCCGGTGTCGCGGCAGGCGCCGCCGGGCACGTCCGTGATCATGCTGTCGCTGATCAGTGGTACTCCTTCACCGTAGACCCGGCCGCACAGCGAACCGTCCACCGGCAACTGCAGGCCGGCGAGGTCGGCCGCGTGGGGTCCGGTCGGCTCGCTCACCATGAGTACGGACGTGCCGGGAAGCGGCAGGGCGAGCGCGGCCATGTCCGCCTCCGCGACCTCGCAAGCCCGCTCGGCGATCAGACGCAGCGCCTGCCCCAGATCCTGCCCCTGCAGCAGTGTCGTGGTGATCTCGGCGTGAGCCCGCTCCCAGGCATGACGCCGCTCAGCCTGCACATGCAGCCGGCTTTGTTCGTCGCGCGCGGCTCGCAACTGTTCGTTGAGCCGCTGCATCTCCTGGGCGCGCGTGTAGAGCTCGGCCTCCATCTCCTCCTCGGCGCGGCTCGCTCCGCCGGCTCCGCCGCGGGCCTGGATGAACGCGGTGATCTCCTCCACCCGGTGGAGCAGCAGCACCACCTGGCCCTCGGCGTCCAGGACAGGGACGTTGACCGGGCTCCAGTACCGCTCCTCGAACACCCCCGGCCGCCCGGCCACCGGGATGTCGTACTTCTGCACCGCCATCGTGTCCCGCGCGCCGGTGGCCAGGACCCGGTTCAAGGAGGCGCTCAGGTTTCGCGTCCCGTCCGCGTGAGGATCATCGGGGTTGTCGGGGAACGCTTCGAACAGGAACCGGCCGACCAGGTCCTCATACGTACGGCCGGTGGCTTCCAGATACGCCGGGTTCGCGTCGACGATCACCAACCCGGTGGTCAGCACCAGGCATGGACTTGGGACAGCCCCGAACACAGCCCTGAAGTCGATGTCCACGCCGTCCATGACCTCTCCATCGGGAACAACTGTTCGCCGTTGTGGCGAGCAGTCTAAGAGCCGCGTCCATGCGGGAGCCAGAACCGAACGGCGCAGTGCCGCCTTTCCGGCCGCTCCCGATCACCGGGTGACGATCAGTCGGTTCGGAACGCGCACCCAAGGCATCCAGGAATGTTCGCAGGGCCTGCCCGGGCTGCGGGCGGTGTTTGCCGAGTTCCGTAGTGACTCCCCTCCCGGCACTCTTCGTGTGATTGAGCCGTTCGGCCCATGGCCGGGGTGGGCCGACGGGCCGAGTGTCTTACGAGGCGTTCTACTTGCTCTCGAACTCCGAGGGGAGCCGGCTCATGACAGGACATCCGCTTTCCGATGGAAGCGTGCTTGCCGCGCCCATCGATCTCAACGGGACCGGGAGCTATGTGCACTGGGGTGTGGTGCAGCTGTCCGTCGCCAACCTGGTGGTGATCGGGTTGATGCTGGTCGTCTTCGTGGCGGCCCTGCTCCTGCCGTTCCCCAGAGGGCGAGGCCGGCGATGAGCGGGGTGCCGGAGAGCGGCGGCGGCTGGACCGGAGCGGTACGGCGGAAGTCGGTGCGGGCACTGCCCCCGGACAAGCTGATGCCGGACACGCAACCCGCGTACATGGCCTCATGGATCTACGTCTTCGGTGTGCTCACCCTCACCTCGCTGATCGTCGTCCTGGTCACCGGTGGGGTGCTGGCCCTGAAGGGGCCGGCCTGGTGGCACGTCTCGGACGTCGGCAAGTACGTGAACAGCCTGCACCTGTGGAGCGTCGAGCTGTTCATGTTCTTCATGGTCATCCACCTGTGGGGCAAGTTCTTCATGGCCGCCTGGCGGGGTCGGCGGGCGCTGACCTGGATCACCGGCACGGTGTGCTTCTTCACCTCGATCGGCACGGCCTTCACCGGCTACCTGGTCCAGCAGAACTTCGACTCCCAGTGGATCGCAGGGCAGGCCAAGGACGGGCTCAACTCGGTGGGGATCGGCGCGTTCTTCAACGTGCTGGACTTCGGCCAGATGCTGATGTGGCACATCACTCTGCTGCCGTTCGTCCTGTTCCTGCTGACGGGCTGGCACCTCCTGCTGGTCCGGCTGCGCGGGATCGTGCCGCCGATCGACGCCACCGCACCTTCCGCGGACGCCATCACGCAGGAGGAGGCGGCGCCGTGATGAACCGACGTACCCGCAAGGCGGCCGTTCCCGACCCGTCCACCTTCCCGACCAGGCCGTACGACCTGGTCAAGGAGTTCACCATCACGTTGGTCGTGGTGGCGCTGCTGACCGTGGGCCTGGCCGCCGTGTTCTCGTCGCCCGACGTCACGCCGGTGACGCTGGCCTCCTGGTCGAGGGCCGACGGTGCCGACTTCACCGCGACCTCCGTGTCCGAACTCGGCGGCACCAGCGGTACGGCCGAGTACGGGCCGCCGTACAACCACACGCCGGGCGCGGCGCAGAAGCTGGGCCCGCTCGGGCTGCAGAGCGCCGCGGGGGTCCGCATCCCGGTGGACACGGCGAACGACTTCGTTCTGGGGCCGCTGCGCAACGTTCCGGAACCGCCCGTCGTCACCGCTGCCCTCGCCGCCTGGGACGCCGCCTCCGCCGCCCGGCACCAGGCATGGACCACGGCCTACTCCGATGCCCTGGCCAAGGCCCACGGCGGTGCCCCCGCGCAGGGCAACTACGGCCCTGTTCCCATCCTCACCGCGCGCCTGCTCCAACTCGCTCGCAGCGGCGCGCTGGACGGCCAGCTCCAGGCGCAGGGCAAGTTCTACGAGACCGACTACACCCGCTCGCTGCTCTTCCTCTCCGACGGCTCCTACCTGGAGTCCCTGGCCCGTGCCGAGCACCTGGGCGGTGACCAGTGGGGGATGATGAACGAGACCGGGAACTACCCGGGCCAGGCGTGGCTGTGGCTGTACACCTTCTGGTACCAGATCGAGCCCTTCAAGTCGTCCGGCAACGCCGACGCCCTGATCTGGGGTCTGATGGCCCTGCTCAGCCTCGCCCTGCTGCTGGTCCCCTTCATCCCCGGAGTGCGCTCGGTGCCGCGCTGGACGCGGGTCCACCGGCTGATCTGGCGCACGTACTACCGCGAACAGGCCGCGGATCGGGGCCGGCGGGAGTGATTCCCGCGCCCGGACAAGGGTCGGTGCGGCCGGTCTGATCCGGACGGTTCGATTCGGCCGGTCTGATCCCGACCGGTCCGATCCGGCCGACCTGATCCGGCCGCCTCGATCGCCGGGCCGGGCCCGGCCCGGCCGCGCTGCCCCTGTCCGGATGCAGCCTGCCCGGGCGGGTGACAGACTGTGGAGCCACGGAGTCCAGCTGTGATCGATCCGCTCGCCGACCGGTTGGGGACTGTTCATGACTTCCGAGACCTCCGGGACCTCCGCGGCACGGCACGCGCCGGGTGAGACCCTCGCCGGGCAGACGGTCGTGGTGGTGGGCGGCAGCGCGGGGATCGGTCTGGAGACCGCGCGGCAGGTACGTGCGGCGGGCGGCCAGGTGGTGCTCGCGGCACGCAACGCCGAACGTCTGAAGCGGGCGGCGGACGAGCTGAACGCGCTGAGCACGGCCGCCTTCGACGCCCACGACACCGATCGTCTGGAGCGCTTCCTCGGGGAGCTGCCCGGACAGGTCGACCATGTGCTGGTCACGGCGGGCAGTCCGTCGTACACCCCCCTCGACGAGATCGATCTGGCCGACGCCGGACGGGACTTCGGCGGGCGTATCGCGATGCTGCTGGCGGTGGCGCGGGCGAGCCGGGCGAAGGTCAGGGCCGGCGGTACGCTGCTGTTCATCGGCGGTACGGGTGGCCGGCGGCCCGCCCTCGGGATGGCCGTGACGGGCGCCCTCACCGCTGCGCTGCCCGCGCTGACCGCCAACCTGGCACTGGAGATCGCGCCGATCCGGGTCAACCTCATCGCGGCCGGATTCGTGGACACTCCGTTGTCGGCGTCCCTGCTGGGCGACCAACTCGACGCGCGCCGCGATCACTTGAGGAAGACTCTGCCGATCGGGCGGGTGGTCGGCCCGGCGGACGTCGCCGCCCTGGCCCTGCACCTCATGGCCAACGACGCGCTCACCGGCGCCACTTACGACATCGACGGCGGCCAGCAGCTCGTCGCACCCTGATCGCTCCGTCGTACCGCCCAGGGTGACGGTTGCTGGCTACAGTCATATCGTCACGGCCGGTTGCGGGGACAACCGGAGTTCTGGTCGGTTTCGGCCGGCGTCCTGGGGAGGGCTTGCGGTTCATGGGTCGTCGCTCTAGCGGTTTTGTCGGCGTCTGGGCCGAGATGCAACGCGAGCAGCAGCGTCAGGCGGAGGCCGAGGCCAGGCGGCAGAGGGAGCAGGCGCGGCAGGCGCGGGCCTATCAGCGGCAGGTCGCCCAGTCCCAGCGGGAGTACCGGCAGGCGGAGGCCCGGCGGCGTACCGAGGAGATGGAGGCGGAGGTCGCGGCGCTCCAGGGAATCCTTGCCGCCGGCTGCCGGGCACCGGCCTTCCGGGCGGCCTCGCTCATGCGCTCCGTGGACGTGCGGCCCTTCGCGCCGGGGCAGTTGGCCGTCCCCCTCTCCATGCCGGACCCGAACCAGTACCAGGCGCAGGGCGGCTGGACCGCGAACCGGCGCGCGCAGGCGGAGGCCGAGGCGCGGGCCCGCTTCGAGCGCGACTGGTATGCGGCGCAGGCCGCGGAGCAGCAGCGGCAGCAGCAGTTGGCCGCGCAGCAGCGTGAGTACACGCAGTGGGCACAGGCGCAGCTGTCGGAGGTGCGCCGGCACAACGCCGGCATCACCGAGGTCACCGAAGGGGTCCGCCGCAGGGACCCTGATGCCGCCGTGGAGTACTTCTCCGCGGCCCTCTACTCGTCGTCGGCGTGGCCCGAGGGATTTCCCCGGCAGGTCACGGCGGCCTACGACCCGGCGGCCCGGGAGCTGGTGCTCGACTGGGAGCTGCCGGGCTACGGCGTCGTCCCCGGGACGAAGTCGGTGCGGTACATGCCGACCGTCGACCAGGACAAGGAGACCCCGCGCCCGGTGGGGCAGCGCCGGGCCCTGTACCGCGAGGTGCTCGCGCAGTCCATGGTGCTGGTGCTGCACGAACTCTTCGCGGCCGACGAGTTCGACGCGCTCGAGTCAGTGGCGCTGAACGGCTTCGTGGACGACCACGATCCGGCGACCGGGCGGCGGGCGCACATCTTCCTGGCGACCGTCATGGCACGGCGGTGCGTCTTCGGCGGGCTGCACCTGGAGCAGGTGGACGCGGTGAGCTGCCTGACCGACGGCCTGCGGGGGCAGCTCGCGGCACGGCCGGACCAGCTCGCTCCGGTGCGGCCCGGGCGCAGGCCGCAGGACGTCGGGAACGCCGTCGTCACCCATGGCGGGGACGAGCCCCAGGGCGGGGACGAGGAACCCGATCTGTTCGAGATGGATCCGATCGCCTTCGAGATGCTCGTCGCCGACCTCTTCCGGGCGATGGGGATGCAGGCCGTGACGACCCAGCGCTCGAACGACGGCGGCGTGGACGTCGACGCCGTGGACCCCGCGCCGATCCGCGGCGGCAAGATCGTCGTGCAGGTGAAGCGCTACCGCCACACCGTGCCGCCGACGGCCGTCCGCGACCTGTACGGCACGGTGCAGGACGTCGGCGCCAACAAGGGTGTCCTGGTGACGACGGCGGGGTTCGGCCCCGGCTCGCACACCTTCGCCAACGGCAAGCCGCTGGAACTCGTCTCGGGCGGCGAACTCGTCGACCTGCTGCACCGGCACGGACTGCGGGGGCGTTTGGGCACGGGCGGACGGGCGACGCCGGCGCGGCCCGCGCCGCCCGGCGCCACCGCCCCGCCCGAGGACCACAACATCCTGGGCATGACCTGGTCCGGCGGGGTGGCGCTGGACGTGTGCGCGCTCGTCTGCTCCGGCGAGCGCGTCCTCAGCGACGACCACTTCGTCTTCTTCAACAACAGGCGGACGCCGGACGGTTCGGTGGTCGCGCTTGCGGCCACGCCGCCGGACAAGGCGGCCGTACGCGTCTCCTTCGACGCGCTGCCGGCGAGCGCCGACCGGCTCGTCCTGGTGGCCGCCGTCGACCCGCAGGCCGACCCTGGGGCCGACCTGTCGGGGTTCACGAACGCCTGCATCCGCCTGCTGGACCCGGGCATGACCGAACTCGACCGCCTCGTGGTCTCCGACGGCCGCCCCGGCGAGACCGCCTTGGTGCTCGGCTCCTTCCGGCGCAGGAGCAGCGGCAACTGGGAGTTCGTGCTCGGCGGCAAGGGCTACCCGGGCGGGCTGGAGCAACTCGTTCAGGACTACGGCATCGAGGTGGCGTAAGCGGATCACGATGCCGGGCGCGGAGTGCTCGCGGCGGGGCGGACACTGCGAAGGCTGCGCGGCTGATGCCGTATCAGCGAGTCGGACGGGGCATCGTGCCGGGCACGGCGTGCTCCCGCAGGGGGCCGATCCTCCAGCCCTGCGTCTCGCAGGTGTCGAGGATGCGGGGGAGTGCCCGGAGGGTGGTGCGCCAGGAGCCGGGGGCCGAGGTGCAGTCGGAGTCGTGCAGGAGGATCGTGCCGCCGCCGCGCAGGTCGCGCAGGACGGTGTCCTGGACCGATCCGGGCGTGGCCCGTCGGCGCCAGTCCTCGCCCCAGCAGGTCCACAGGACCGGGGTCAGGCCGAGGCGGCGGCAGGCCAGATGGGCGGCGGTCGTCATCACGCCGTACGGGGGCCGGAAGAGCGTCGGCTGCTTTCCGGTGGCGTCGGCCACGGCGTCGCGGGCGCGGGCCAGGTCGTCGTACGTGGCCCGGGGCCCGCGCAGCAGCAGGGGGCGGTGGTGCCACCCGTGGACGCCGATCTCGTGGCCGGCCGCCGCCGTCTCCTGCGCCGGTCCGGGCGAGCGGACCAGCATCGAGCCGAGCAGGAAGAAGGTGGCGCGGATTCCGCGCGCCGCGAGAAGGTCCACGAAGTGCGGGGTCGACAGGTGATCGGGACCGTCGTCGAAGGTCAGGGCTATGTGGTCCGGGCGGCCCTGTCCCGCCAGCCGGGGCATGGCCCTGTTGCGCAGGGGCCCGAAGGTCGAGATCACCGGTGCGGCGTGCACGGCGGCGGCGAGCGCGGGCAGCGCCACGGCCGCGGTGCGCAGGGCAGCGCGGCGGGCCGGGGTCATCGTCCGTCTCCGTCCAGGTAGTGGGCCACGGCGGCGAACCGCGCCGGGGTCTCGGCGTAGGTGTGGGCGAGCGGGGCGGCGACGCCGAGTGTGACGATGGCCGCCGCCGTGGATGCCGTCAGGGCGAGCCGCCGGCCGCGCGGGAGGCGGCCTGCGGGGGCCGGCCGTGTGCGCGGCGCGGGCTGCGGCCCGGTTCGCGCGGCGATGGCGGGCACGGGTCCGGGGCCGGTGCGGTGCAGGGTGAGTCCTGCCGCGCGCTGGGACCTGCCGCGCGGGCCGTGGAGGAGTTCGGTGAGCGTCGGGCCGAGGTCCGCGCGGTCGCGTATCCAGGCCGCGAGACCCGCCTCGTCGAGGGCGGCGGCGTTGGTCCGGCCGTGACCGGGGATGCAGCGGTAGCTCGCCACCGGCAGTCCGGCTGCCAACGCCTCCAGTGACGTCAGCCCGCCCGCGTTCTGGACCAGCACGTCGCAGGCGTGCATCAGGCCGGGCATGTCGCCCACCCAGCCGAAGGCGTGCTCGATCCCGTCCTGGCGCAGCTGCGCTGCCAGTGCCTCGTTCCGCCCGCACACCACCACCGGCACCGCGACCTCTGTCGCACTGATCTCGGCGGCGGCCCGCCGTATCGCGCCGACTCCCCACGAACCGGCGACCAGCAGGGCCAGCGGTGCGTGCCCCGGCAGCCCGAACCGGTCGCGGGCGGCGGCCCGTTGACCTTGGGTGCGCGGGGTGAAGCGCGGATCGGTGACCGGTCCGGCGACGGTGACGGCGGCCGCGCCCTGTGCGTGGGCCTGGGCCGCCGGCACCGCGTGCACGGCCAGGTGCGCGTCGATGCCGGGGGCCACCCACAGGGCGTGGACGGAGAAGTCGGTCAGGTAGGTGAGGGCCGGCACCGTCAGCAGCCCGCGCCGCCGCAGTCCGCCGAGGACCTGGCAGGCGCCGGGGTAGGTCGAGACGACCGCGCAGGTGTCCGGCCGCAGTGTCGCCAGCAGACGTCGCTGGGTACGGCGGAACAGTGCCCGCCACACGGCACCGGGGCGCACGGCGTGCTCGGTGGCCTGGTAGAGGCGCTGGTAACCCTCCGGTGCCCAGGTCAGCATGCGGCGGTAGGTGCCGCGGAGCAGCGTGCCCGTGCCGGCGGGCAGCAGGTCGAGGAGGTCGTACCGGTCCACCAGGAAGCCGTGCGCGGACAGCCGGGCGGCCAGTCCCGCGGCCGCGCCGTCGTGCCCCGCGCCGACACTCGCGGAGATGATCGCGATCCGCCGGGGCCCGGGCCCCGGCAGCAGCGGCACGGCGAACGGCGAAGGGGCCGGTTCCGGCACCCGGTCGTCACGGTGAAGCACGCTCGATCAGCCTCCTGACGGGATGTGCGCCGTGGGCTGTGGGCGCCGGGAGCCGAAGCTACTACATGATGTAAAAGTTGGGGAACGGCGCGGAGGGAGTGAGCGTGTAAATCTTCTACGACATGTAGAAATAGGATGCCGTCGTGGAACCGGAAGCAGGAGAGGTGGGCACGGAGTGCGAGCCGGGTGCGGGAAGGCGGCCGCCGGCGGTCGCGGGCCGCCTGCGCCGCTGGGCCGCGGCCGTGCTCCTGACGGTGATCCCGGCCGTGTACCTGGCGATCTCGGCCGACCAGAGCCACAACGTGACCGCCGCGCGGAAGTTGCGGGCCGAGCAGAAGGGGCTCGTCCACGAGACGCCCTCGGCGGTGCAGCGCGGCGTGTACCAGGTGCCGGTACCGCCCGGCGCGGGCGATGTCGCCTTCTTCGAGGCCAACACATGGGAGAAGGACTCGCTGTACGTGCAGTTCACCACCACCCGCGCCGGGCTCACCGGCTTCCTGGCCCGGACCGGCACCAGCCGCGCGCACCTGCGCCACGGCCGCGTCACGATCGCAGTTCCCCGCGGCCAAAGCGCCCGCGTCCGCTGGCGCTTCCCGGCGGGCCGCCACTGGGCGGGAACGACGCTGCCCGCACCGGGCCTGCATCCCTCACGCGAGATCACGGTGAACCTCGACGACCCGGGCAGACCCGCCGTGTACGTGGTCTCCACCATCCGCTTCGTCCACTACGGCCACGCGACGCGGCGCCCGTCCCGGCAGCATGGCTCCACCTCCCCCGGGTACCCCGCCGGTCGAGGCTCTGATCGATCCAGAGGTGATCCCTGATGGCCGCGCCTCAACTGCCGGGCGTGTTCGCCGACCTCGCGCCGCTCCTGAACCACTGGGGCTACACGGCGGTCGGCGGTCTGCTCTTCCTGGAGGACTTCGGCGTGCCCGCCCCCGGGGAGACGGTGCTGATCGCCGCCGCCGTGTACGCGGGAGCGGGGCAGCTGAACGTCGTCGCGGTCGCCGTGATCGCCTTCCTCGCCGCCGTCTGCGGCGACAACATCGGCTACGTCATCGGCCGGTACGGCGGCCACCGCCTCGTCACCCGCTACGGCAGCTACGTGCTGCTCACCCCGGCCCGGGTCGAGAAGGCGGAGGCGTTCTTCGTCCGCAACGGCGGAAAGGTCATCACGGTCGCCCGCTTCGTCGAGGGACTGCGCCAGGCCAACGGCATCGTCGCCGGACTGAGCGAGCTGCCCTGGCGCCGGTTCATCTTCTTCAACGCCCTGGGCGCGGCGCTGTGGGTGGGCGTCTGGGTGACTCTCGGCGAGCTGGCCGGAACCCACATCGGCACCCTGTACCCGACCATCCGGCGCTACGAGCTCTACGTGCTCGTCGGCGCGGGTGCCGTCCTGGCCGCCCTGGTGGCACGTCATCTGCTGCGCCGCCGCCAGCGGGGGCCGGAGCGCTCTTCCCCGTCGAGCCCGGTGGAGCGGGAGCGCACGGTGCGGGAGGAGAGGAGCCAGGGCTGAGGGTGGGGGCGCGTCCGGCGCCATTCGCAGGGCGGACGGCCGGGCTTCGGGCGCCTGCGGTCGCAGCCGTTGACCAGGGGCCGGCCCGCGACGCGTGCCACGATCCCCACCCGTGCGGCGGCATCGGCGGTGCCTGCTCCCGGCGGAGGCAGCGCGGATCGGCGCCCCGCCCCGACGCGACCGCTGCCGCGCGCGTCACGGCAAGGCCGGCCGACCCGCACCGGTCAGTCGGGGGCGCCGCCTGTGGCCTGGGCGGAGTCGGTGAGGGTGTCGAGGCGGGCGGCGAGGTCGGGGTGGTCGTCCGTCAGGTGGGGGCGTGCCGCGTTCAGGGGGCGGACGAGGGCGGTGGGATCGTCCCGCGCCAGGGCCGCGTCGAGCTGGCTGACGGGCAGGCGGGCGGCGGTGGGCAGGTCGGTGAGGGCGGTGATCTGGCCGGCGATGCGGCGCAGGTCGGCGGCGTTGTTCCGGGCCCAGGCGGTGAGGGTGCGGTCGGCGGCGCGGCGTTCGCGGGTGGCCTTGACGCGTTGTTCCCCGGTGCTTCCGGCCGGGCCGGGCCGGTTTCGCAGATAACGGCGTTCGGCGGCCTGGCGGCTGGCGACGCCGAGGGGGTGGGCGAGGTCGGCCCAGCTGGCGCCCGCGTCCCGGGCTGTCTCGATCAGGCCGGCCTCCCAGCCGGCGAGCTGCTCACGCACCTGCCGCAGCAGCAGGAGGGAGGCCAGGGCCTGCTCCCGCCCGGCATCCATGTGGTCGGGGGCCTCGGACGCCTCGTCCTGGGCGGCGCGCAGGGCGTCGTTGATGGTGTCCAGGGCCGCCGCGGCAGCGAGAAACGATGCCGGGTTCTGGGTGCCGGGACGGGATTCCGGTCGCTCGGCTGCTGTCACGGGTACCTCTCTCCGATGTGTCGTCCTTTCGATGACCCCATGTTTGTCATCCATTGGATGACATGTTACAACGGTTTCCGTGAGGCGCATTGGCAGGTACTGCCCTGAACCTTCTGGAGGTGTTTCACGATGTTGATGCGCACCGACCCCTTCCGTGAGCTCGACCGGCTGACCCAGCAGCTGATGGGCCCCGGCACCTGGTCACGGCCGTCCGCGATGCCGATGGACGCCTACCGCGAGGGCGACGAGTACGTGGTGGCCTTCGACCTGCCGGGCGTCAGCCCCGAGGCGATCGACATCGACGTCGAGCGGAACATGCTGACCGTCAAGGCCGAGCGCCGGCCCGTGGCGAAGAGCGACGACGTGCAGATGGACCTGGCGGAGCGTCCGCTGGGCGTCTTCTCCCGCCAGATCGTGCTGGCCGACACACTCGACACCGAGCGCATCAGGGCCGACTACGACGCCGGGGTGCTCACCCTGCGCATCCCGATCGCCGAGCGCGCCAAGCCCCGCAAGATCGCGATCGGCGGGGAGTCCTCCCGCAAGGAGATCTCCGGCTGAGCCCGGCGTACCGGGCCGGTCAACGGCGGAGGACGGGAGCCTGATCTCCCCCTCACCCGTCCTCCGCCCCCGACGGAGTGCAGCAGCTGAAGAAGGGCGGCGGCCGACGTGACCCTGCGACGGGAAGCCTTCCTCGACCATGTGAAGGAACGCGGCGAGTACCGCAGTGCGCAGGAAGCGGAGCGCGCAGCCCGCGTGGTCCTCGCCCTGCTGGGCGCACACCTGGTCGGCGAGGTACGCGCCCAGCTGGCGGCGCGCCTGCCGGAGGACTACGCCCTGATCCTGCTGAACCCGCTGCAAAGCGCCGAACCGCTGTCACCCGAGCGGTTCGTGCGGGCGACGGCGGCCTGGATCGAGGGGGCCACCGAGCAGACCGCGACCTGGGACGTCGGCGCCGTCCTCAGCACGGTCGCCGACGCCGCCGGTGACGACCTCGTGGGGCGGATCCTGCTCCAGCTCCCCGCCGGCTACGACCTCCTCTTCGGCCGCCCGCAGCCCACCTGACCACCCCCACGCACGGTGCCCGCGCGCCCTGCCGGGCACCGGCGTCCCCACCTCGGCGACAGAAAGGCAACCACCGCAGTGATGTCCGACCGGCTTGCACCGCTCGAGCACCTGCCCGCGATGACGTTCGAGCAGATGCTGGACAAGGTCCGTTACGAAGGGGCCTACCCCACCCGGGAACGGGCCGAGGAAGCCGTCCGTCTGGTCCTTTCGGGACTCGGGCGCCAGCTGACGGGCGAGGAACGCGTCGACCTGGCCGCCCGCCTGCCCCTTCAAGCGGCACGGATCCTCACCGAGCAGATCCCCGACACCCGGCCCCTCACCGGCTGGGCCTTCGTCAAGGACCTCGCCACCCGCAGCGGCGCCACCCTCGGCACCACCCGCTGGGACACCGGCTCCGTCCTCGTCGCCGTCGCCGCCCTGGCCGGCCCCGAACTGCTCACCCGCATCCTGCGCCGGCTTCCCGGCGGCTACGCACTGCTGTTCGGCCGCGCCGAACTCACCCAGGCCGCCTGACCAGCAGAGGAAATCTATTGTGGCGGCAGTAGACATTGGCGTGCTGCCGAGCTACTGTATGTGCCGTACCCAGGAAGTCGAAGTGGGCACGGCAGAGACGAACTGCCGTGCGAGCAGATCAGGCAGGACGCGACCCGAAGGGTCGTGGGCAGTACCCGCGGTATCCAGCAGTACGACCGAGAAGTCGAAGGTAAGGAGCCGAACGCCATCAGGATCGCCCGGGCGAGGACGTGTCCGCCCGGGTACCGCAAGGCCCCGGATTGGAAGGTGGTCCCCGGTCACGCATCCGCGATCCCCGCAGCCCCGCCCTCCCAGGCGGCCGCCGCGGATACAGAAGCCGGCGCAGCCCGCCGGTAGATGGTGTTGAAAGCTCGGGGCCCGGGTGCCGTACGGCACCCGGGCCCCTCGGCGAGCGACTGCGCACCCGAGGCGGCCGGCCGTAGGGATCCTCGTGCCGTTACGTCCGCTCGGGGCCGTCCCCGCGCAGCAGCTGCTCCAGCATCCGCTCGTCCTCCGCCGACAGGTCGGACACGAACCGGGCCAGCACGGCCGCCCGGTCCCCGCCCTCGTCCAGCAGCGAGTGCATCCCGGCCGCCGCGAGGCCCGGCTGGTCGTGCACGGGTGCGTACAGGTGGCTGCGGCCCTCCTTGCGCCGGGTCACCAGTCCCTTGTCGCACAGCCGCGTCAGGATCGTCAGCACCGTGGTGTACGCCGTGTCACCGACCAGGTGCTTTTGCACCACGGCCGCGCTCGCGGGCCCGCCGGCCGCCCACAGGGCCGCCAGCACCCCGCTCTCCAGCTCACCACGCGCACGCCGCCCGGACTCCCTGTCGCCCGCCACTCAGGCACCTCTTTCCGCTCGGCGTCCCGTCCGCCCACGGGCTCACTCTCCGGCCGGTCCAAATTACTACGAGACGTAGAAAAGCGGGCCGACGGACGCCCGCCGATCAGCAGGGCAGGTCGAGCGCGACGATGACGCCGTGCCCGTCGTTCTCGGCGTGCGCGGTGCCGCCGTGCGCGGTGGCCACCGCGTGGACGAAGGCGAGCCCCAGGCCCGACCCCTCGCCGGTGCGGCTCGCCTCGGCGCGGGCGAAGCGGTCGAAGGCCCGGGGCAGGAACCCGGGCGGGAACCCGGGTCCCTCGTCCCTGACGCACAGCCGGAGCCTGCCGTCCTCGACGGTGGCCATGACGTGGACGGCGCCGTGGCCGTGGCGCAGGGCGTTGTCGACCAGGTTGCCGAGGGCGGGCCGCAGCCACCGGGCGTCCACGTCGGCACTCGTGCCGGCCGCCTCGGCGGTCAGCGTGCGCCCGGTCTGTTCGGCGGTGTGCAGATGGGCGGCGATCGCGTCCTGGACCAGGTCGGACAGGGGCACGGGGGAGCGGGTGATGTGTCCGGTACTGCCGAGCTCCTCCAGGTCGAGGAGGGCGTTGGAGAGGTCGATCAGCCGCTGCACCTCGGTGTCCACGGAGCGCAGTGTGCCGGTGAGCTCCTGCGCCGAGCGGGGGCGGTGCAGGGCGACGTCGATCTCGGCCCGCATCAGGGTCAGCGGGGTGCGCAGCTCGTGGCTGGCGTCCGCAACGAACCGGCGCTCGCGTTCGGCGGACGCGTCGAGGCGGTCGAGCATGTGGTTGAGGGTGTGGCCGAGCCGGGTGATCTCGTCGTGGCGGTCGGCCGGCACGTCCAGGCGCAGGTGCTTGTTGCCGTCGGCCAGCGTCGTGGCCCCGCTGCGGTAGCGCTCGACCGGGCGCAGGGCGCCGCGGGCGGTGCGGTAGCCGGCGTAGGAGGCCGCGATCAGGGTCAGGGCGGAGGCGAACGCCAGCTGGGCGAGGAGTTCGCGCAGCGCCTCGTCGCGGTGGCCGCGCCGCACGGCGGCCACCACGATCCTGCCGTGCCCGTCCGCCGTGACGGGCCTGGCCTGCAGACGCAGCGTGCCCGAGGTGATCGGCAGCAGGGAGCCGATGTCGCGCCGGACGGTGGCACCGTGCACCACGCGCCTCAACTCGGCCGGGGTGAGCAGCAGTTGGTGGCGGAGGGCGGCGCTGGAGTGCAGGACGCGGCCCTGTGCGTCGAGGACCTGCTGCAGACTGCCGCTGGGTCCCGGCGGCAGTTGCTCCCCGGCGCGCACGGCCCGGTCGAGGCTGCGCTGGTAGGTGGTGAGGTCGTCGTCGAGCTGCTGGTCCAGGGCGGTCCTGACCCGCCAGTAGACGAGGCCGGCCGCCCCGGCCAGGACCAGGGACATGGTGACGGCGACGGCCAGCACCAGGCGCGTGACGACGGGCAGTCGCCGGAACCACGCCCGGGCCCGGTCGCGCGGGTTCACGGGGCGGTCTCCAGGCGGTACCCGCGCCCGCGCAGGGTCGTGATCGTCGTACGGTCGAAGGCCCGGTCGACCTTGGCGCGCACCTTGGAGACGTGCACGTCGATGGCGTTGCTGCGCAGGTCGGTCTCGCCGTCCCAGACCTCGTCGAGCAGCTGGAGGCGGGTCACGACCCGGCCGGCGTTCTCCATCAGCACCCGCAGCACGTCGAACTCGCGGCGGGACAGGTCGAGTTCGGTGTCGGCCCGCCAGGCCCGCTGCTGCTCGGCGTCCAGGACCAGGTCGCCGGTCTGCAGACGGCCCAGGCAGTCGGGGCGGCGCCGGGAGATGGCCCTCAGCCGGGCCAGCAGCTCCTCCATCGCGAACGGCTTGACCATGTAGTCGTCGGCGCCCGCGTCAAGCCCGGCCACCCGCTCGTCGATCGCGCCGCGCGCGGTGAGCAGGATCACAGGCACGTCGATGCCCTCGGCGCGCAGGGTCCGGCACACCTCCACCCCGTCCAGGCCGGGCAGCATGACGTCGAGGACCACGGCGTCCACGCGCGGGTCGCGGGCGGCGGCCAGGCCGGACCGGCCGTCGTAGCGGCCCTCGGCGGTGTGACCGGACTCGGTCAGGTAGTGAGCGACCAGGTCCGTGAGGCGGATCTCGTCGTCGACGACCAGGTAGTGCATGGCGGTCAGGCTAACGGCCCGCGCACACCGCTCCCGTCCGGGGCCGGTACGAGGCTTCATGGTCTGTTCATGTCCCGTCCCTACCGTCGTTCACGTCGCGGTGCTCCGCGGACCGCGACCGGTCCGCCGTCCGACGTGCCGTGACGGAAGGGACAGTCATGCACGCAGCGGTCACGGTGCTCGCCGCCAAGGGCATCACCGACCACATCGCGCCCGCGGACCTGATGGCCCGCGGCGGTCTGGACGTCATAGCCCTGCTCCTCCTGGTCGGCTGGCTCTACCGCCGCCGCCCCAGCGCACCGGCGATGCCCCTCGTCCTGGCCTCGCTGAACATCGGCCTGTTCGCGGCGATGAGCACGATCAGCTCCGGCAAGTTCCCCGCCGGTGTCGGCTTCGGCCTGTTCGGCATCCTCTCCCTGGTGCGGCTGCGCAGCGCCGCGTTCACCCTGCGGGACGTCGCCTACACCTTCGTCACCCTGGTCATCGCCCTGTGCACCGGGCTCCCGCACCGCCAGACCTGGCTCGTCGTCGTGCTCGGCGCGGCCGTGCTGGTCGCCGTGCTGCTGGTCGACGACCCCCGGACGTACGAGCCGCCGACCCGGACCGTGAGACTCACGCTCGACCGGATCTATCCCGAGCCCGCCCTCATCGCCGAGGACGTGGCGCTCCGCTTCGGGCAGGCGCCGCTCTCCGTGGAGGTCGACGAGGTCGACTACGTCCGCGAGACGACCCGCGTCTCCGCCCGCTACCCCGCCCTGCCGGACGCGAGCGAGCCCGCTGCCGACGCCGTACCGGCCGAGCGGGTGACGGCTGCGTGACCCCCGCGTTCTCCCTCGCCACCGGGCTCGGACTGTCCGCCCTGCGGGGCGCGACGCTGGCCGAGGTCGACGCCGCCGCGGCCCTCCAGCACCGCACCGACCGCAAGTACCTGCTCCCGCTCGACGAGGCCCGGACGTTCGTCCGCCTGCTCGCCGGCAGCCATCACGTCCTCGACCTCGGCGGGCGCCGTACGACGAGCTACCTCAGCACCTACTTCGACACCGAGCACCTCGCCGCCTGGCGCGCCCATGTCCAGGGCCGGCGCCGCCGCTGGAAGGTCCGCACCCGCCTGTACGCGGAGGACGGGCTGTGCCGGGCGGAGGTGAAGACCAAGGACGGCCGCGGCGCCACGGTCAAGCACGCGCTCCGGATACCGGCGGACGCGTACGGCCGGCTCGGCCCGCAGGCCGCCGGGTTCGTGGGCGACGTGCTGGGCGGGGCCGGTATCCCGGTCACGGCCGGGGAGCTGGCCCCCACCGCCGAGATCCGCTACGTCCGCGCCGCCCTCGCGGATCTGGAGCACGGCACCCGCGTCACCCTCGACGGCGCGCTCACCTTCCGGCACGGCGCCCGCGGCGCCGCGCTCGACCCGGGCCTCGTGCTCGTCGAGACCAAGGGCGGCGCCCGGCCCGCCCCGGCCGACCGGCTGCTGCTGCGGCTGGGCGGCAGGCCCGTGCCGCTCAGCAAGTACGTCGTCGGCCAGTCCCTCCTCACGCCCGGCCTGCCCGACAACGACGTACGCCGCCTGGTCCGCACCCACTTCACGACCCAGGCGCGTACGCAGCCGCTCCTCGAAAGGACCCCCGCCGCATGAACGCCCCCCATGGCATCAAATGGCCGTACGCCCTGATCGCGCTGCTCGCGGTCGCGGCCGCCGCGTTCGGCGTGCTGCGGCCGCAGCTGATCCCGGCCGCCGCCTCCACCTCCGCCGCCAAGAAGAAGCCCGGGGCCACGGAACGGGTCAAGCAGAACCCGCCGCCCAGGCTCTTCGGCGACGCCGAGATCGCCTCGACCGGCCAGCAGGCGGTGGCCCAGCGTAAGAAGGCCGACGCCGCGTTCGCGCAGTGGAAGGCCGCGCACGGCACCGTCCGCGACGACAAGGCGTTCGCCGCCTGGGCGGCGCGGCAGGTCCCGGCGCCGCCGTCGGCCGGGCAGCGCACCGCCGAACTCCACCAGGTCCAGGCGCTCGCCGGGTCCCGTACCGCGGCAGGGAAGAAGGCCGCGACCTGGCTGGAGCTCTACGGCAAGAAGGACATCTGGAAGCTCTACCTCCACGACCAGCGCGAGCTGATCCCCGCCCAGCAGGGCACGGCCGAGAAGGCCCAGCTCAAGGCGGCCCTGAAGCTGGCCAAGACGATCAGCGACCAGCTCGCCGCCAAGGACAGGCAGCCGGCGCCGTTCGTCCTGGAGCCGAGCCTGCGCCCGGACAAGCACATCAAGCCCGGCGCCAAGGGCCCGTACTCCTATCCGTCCCGGCACGCCGCCCGTTCCGCCGCGGCCGTCACCTTCCTCTCGGCCCTCTCCCCGCACCGCGCCGAGGACTACGAGTGGATGCGCGCCGAGGTCCTCTACTCCCGCCTCTACATGGCCGGTCACCTGCCCAGCGACCTCACGGCGGGCACCTTCCTCGGCGACCTCGTCGGCGACTACGAACTCGCCGTCAGCGGTCACTGACCCCCTCCCGCGGGCGGCGGGTCCCCGGGCTCAGGCGCCCGCCGCGGAGCGGCCGCGGTGGGCGACGTGCCGGATGCCCGTCGACGCGGCGACGCGGTCGAGGCCGTAGACGGCCGCCGTGCACAGCACCACCCAGGCGGAGAGGATCACCAAGCCGCTGTCGAGCCCGTCGTGGTGGAAGTAGGCGAGCCCGTTGATGGCCCGCACCCCGACACCGGCCGGCATGACCGAGGCCAGGGGCTGCAGCCAGCCGGGCAGGAAGGACGGGGGCAGGACGCCGCCGCTGGAGGCGTTGCCCATGACCAGCATGAAGATCGAGCCGAGCGGGATGCCGAGCGAGCCGAAGATCCGGATGAGCAGACCGGTCCCGGCCGCCACGGCGCCGGCCATGAGCGCGACGACACCGGCGAGGGCGAGGAAGGACCCGGGTATGGCGTCGAAGACCGTGCTCGCGATGAGTGCGGTGGCCAGGCCCCCGGTGACGGCGAAGACCGCGAGGCTGAGCAGGCGCTGGGCGAAGGACAGGCGCGGCGCCAGCTGGTACGTCATCTGGCCGAACAGGAATCCCGCGAGGACGAGCCCGAACGAGGCGTAGAAGACGGACAGTCCGCGGCTGTCCCCCTTCGACAGCGGGAGGATGTCCCGCACCTCGATCCGGCTCCCGTCGGGGGTGGCGGCGTGGCCGAGCGGAGTGACCATCGCCTGGACGGCCAGGCCGTTGGCGCCCGCGTACAGCAGGCGCGGCGGGCCGGAGGTGTCCACATAGGCGGCGTACGCGGTGCGGTGCTCGACCGCCGAGCGGGCGGCGTCGGCGTCCCGGTAGCGCTCCAGCTGGAACGCGTCGGGCGCCGCGCGCTGCAGCCGTACGTCGAAGAGCGCCGCCGCCCGGTCCGAGGCGGCCACGGCGACCGGCAGCCGGTGGGGCGTGGGCGTGTGGAACGCGGCGAGGAAGACGGCGACGAAGACCAGCCCGATGGTGAGCACGGTGACGACCGGGGCCAGCACCGCCTTGGGGCCGGTCAGGCCGGGCCGGACGGGCGCCTCGTCGGGCGGTGTCCCCGCGCGGTGCCGGCCCACGTCCGGATTCGTGTCGGGCTTCATGACGTCCTGCTTCAGCACGAGCGCATCTCCTGGTGAATCGCGCCTCCCCGGGGAGGTTGCGGATGCCTCCCGCACCCGCAAGTCAGCAAGTGCTGACATAACGACTGTAGGCGAATCCGGCGCCCGCGTCCAAGGAGGGCCGTGGCGGCCCGGAACCCTCCTGGTGCGCATGTGAGGGCCCCGGCATGGCAGAGTCGCCGGGAGTGACAGGCCGTAACAGGAGGGATGTCGCGCCGATGAGCGCCGAGAAGCCCGCGCGCCGGAGGGACTCCGCGCGCAGCAAGGAGCTGTTGGTGCGGGCCGCGGGCGAGCTGCTCGCCGAGCGCGGGTTCGAGCGCACCACCGTGCGCGACATCGGCGAACGCGCGGGGCTCGACCAGGCCCTGATCGCCAGGTACTTCGGGGGCAAGGCACAGCTCTTCATCGCCGTCCTGCGCGCCGAGGCGGGCGGCGAACTGGAGCTGGACCTGCTCGATCCCGAGCGGGTGGGGGAGCTGTTCGAGCGCATCGGGCAGCGCGGTCCCGGCCCCATCTTCCAGGCCGCGGTCCAGCGCCCGCGCGACCCCGCGGTCGAGACCGCCACCCACGAGGAACTCCGGGTCCGGCTGATCGCGCCCTTGAAGGAGGCCTACGAGCGGCAGGGGCTGGACCGGCCGCAGCTGAGGGCCGAGGTGGCGGTGGCCGCCTTCGTCGGCGTGCTGCTGGGCCGCGGCTCCGGTGCCTTCGAGGAGCTGGCGGACGCCGGCCCGCAGGAACTGCTGCCCCTGGTGCAGAGCCTGCTGAGCCGGTGAACGGGCGGCCCGGACTTCCCGGACCCGAACTCCCCGGACGAGGAAGGGCGGTTCGGCGGCGGGCGCCCTAGTCTGACGGCATCAAGCGGTTCTCCTCACCTGCGCGGGAGGTCTCATGGCCGGGACGAGCGATCTCCTCACCACGGCACGGCAGGAACACCTGAAGTACTACGCGGCGCTGAGCAGGCACCTCCCCGATCTGGAGGGCGAGGTGATCGCCGCGGCGCACGACGCGATCCGCGGCCTGGCCGCGCCCGCCCCGGACACGCACCTGCCCTCCTCCGTCTACCCGCCGGTGCTCGAGGCCCTCGCTGCGGCGGTCGAGTACTGCGAGTTCACCGGGCACCCTGAGGGCGTGCGGTACTACCGGTACTGGCATGCCCTGCTGGTGGCCGACCAGGCACTGTGCGACTGACCGATCCGGGATCCGCGGCGGCGATTGCGGCGTCCAGGTCTGTATGGAACTGCAGAAGCCGCCCGCCGGGACACCGGAACAGCAGCCCGCGCGGCAGGCCCCCGAGGGATGTCTGGTCGTCGCGATCCGTCTTCCGGTGCGGATCGTCGTCCTCGTGCTCGTCCTGCCGCTGCGGATGGTGTGGGACGCGCTCGTGGCCGGCGGGCGCTTCCTGAACGACACCGTGCTGCGGCCGGCAGGACGGGCGCTGCTGTGGACCGCGCGGGTGCTGCTCGTGTGGCCGTGCGTCGCGCTGTGGCGATACGTCGTCGTGCCCCTGGGCGGGGCGCTCACCCGGCTCGGGCACGTACTCGTCGCCGTACCGCTCACCTGGCTCTACCGATACGCCCTGACACCCCTCGGGCACGCCCTCGCGTGGCTCGCGCGGTACCTCGTCGTCGTGCCCGCCCGGTGGCTGTACGCGTCGGTGCTGACGCCGGTGGGGCGAGCGGTCGCCTGGTGCGCGAAGGGGCTCCTGCGGGGCGTGGGCCTGATCGCCAGCGGAGTGGGGATCTGCCTGTACTGGGTCCTGCGGGTGCTGCTCGTGCTGCCCGCGCTCGCCCTGTGGCGGTGGGTGCTCACGCCCGTCGGGCGCCTCCTCGCCGTCGTCGGGCGCGAGGTGGGGCAGGCGCTCGGGCATGCCTGGCGGGTCGCCGGGCGGATCTCGCTCACCGTGGGCCGGGTCCTCGCGACCCTCTTCCGGTGGATCTTCGTGGAGCCCGTGCGCTGGTTCCACCGCACCGTGCTCACCCCCGTCGGCCACGTCGTGCGGGACATCGTGCTGCGGCCCGCCGCCGAGGCGGCACGCAGCGTGGGTCGGACGGCCCGGACGGCACTCGCCTCCGCGCGGGAATCCGTGCGGCAGGCACGGGCCGACTTCCGGCGCATGCTGTTCGGCGAGCCCCCGGAACCGGTCGAGGCTGTGGACCGGCGGGAACCTGTGGGCCGCGCGGCACGTACTCTTGATAGCAGTACGACCGCACTCACGAAGGACTGAACGACACTGGGCAAGCGACAGCCCGAAGGCCCGCCGCCCGCACCCGCGGTGCAGCGCATCCGACTGCGCTACACCAAGCGCGGCCGCCTCCGGTTCACCAGCCACCGTGACTTCCAGCGCGCCTTCGAGCGTGCGCTGCGCCGCGCCGAGGTGCCCATGGCGTACTCGGCGGGGTTCACGCCGCATCCGAAGGTGTCGTACGCCAATGCCGCACCCACCGGCACGGGCAGCGAGGCGGAGTACCTGGAGATCGCCCTCACCGAGGCGCGGGATCCGGAGCAGCTGAGAGCACTGCTCGACGAGTCGCTGCCCGACGGGCTCGACGTGGTCGACGCGGTCGAGGCCCGCACCTCCGGGCTCGCCGACCGGCTCACGGCTTCCGTGTGGGAGCTGCGGCTGGAACGCGTCGACCCGGCGGAGGCGGAGCGCGCCGTCGCGGCCTTCAACGCCGCCGAGACCGTCGAGGTCCAGCGCATGGCCAAGAACGGCGTGCGGACCTTCGACGCACGCTCGGCGGTCGCACAACTGGAAACGCACCGTTCGACGGCTGATAGGCCGACCGACCAGCCCTGTGCGATACTGCGGCTGGTTGTTCGGCACGTGACGCCTGCCGTACGACCCGACGACGTCCTGTCCGGTCTCCGCGCCGTGGCCGACCTGGCGCCGCCGGTCCCCGCAGCGGTGACCAGGCTGGCGCAGGGGCTGTTCGATGCAGAGACCGGCACGGTGACCGACCCGCTCGCGCCCGACCGCGAGGCGGCGACGGCCCTACCCATGGCCGACTCCGCTGCCGCCGCGAAGGCGCCGGCGTAAGGAAGGTCCCGCGAGGGACGGACGTCGAAAGCGCAGCCCTGGTACTCGGGAGCCACCTGGGTCGGGCAGCGCACCGACCAGAAGACTTTCGCCAGGCCGTACGCATGAGGTGTACGGAACCGGCGAGACAGGACACGGAAAGCTCCCGTGCGGCGCCCGCGCCCCGGACGGCGGCACCGCGCATCGCGCGAGCCGCGGACGTCACCGGCGTTCTGCCGGACCAGGCGCGGCGCCCGGGAGCCTGACGGGAGAAATGCCCGCATGCTCGAACCGACCGAACCCGCAGAGTCCTCGACGGGCTCCGAACTGAACACTCCGAGCGACACCTTGCCGCCGCGTCGTCGGCGCCGTGCCGCTTCCCGCCCGGCGGGTCCCCCCGCCGCGGGCGCCTCCGGGACCCCGGAGGAGATCGTCGCGCCGGCCATACCGGCCGACGGCGACCAGAAGGCCGACGAGGACGAGACCGCCGAGGTGGCGGCCACCACCGCGTCCGAAGAGGCCGTAGAGACCCAGGAGACCGAGGCACCCGCGCCCGCCGCGCGTTCGCGGCGCCGTGCGACCCGTCGTGCGTCCGCGCCGGCCGGGGCACCCGCCGAGGCGGAGACGGCCGAGACCGTCGTGGCCGCCGCTCCCGCCGAGACGGAGACCGCGGCCGAGGAGAGTGCGGCCGTCGCCGAGGCTCCGGCCGAGGACGCAGCTCCTCCGCGTACGCGCCGTCGCGCCACGCGCCGTGTGTCCGCGCCCACCGCCGCGGAGGCGACTGACGCGGAGGACGCCGGGACGGCTGCCGCGGCCGAGACCGCCGAGCCTGCCGCCGAGTCCGGCGAGGCCGCCGAGGAGGCCGCCCCGCGCCGTACCCGTCGCCGGGCCACGCGTCATGTGACCTCGCCCGCAGAGGAGACGGCCGTGACCGACGCCGAACCCGCGGAGGAGGCCCCCGAGGAGCCTGCCGCGCAGCCCGCCGCCGTCGCCGAGGAGGCGCAGGCGCCCGCCGCCGAGCAGGCCGAGGAGGAGGCCGCGCCGCGGCGTTCGCGGCGCCGGACCGCCCGCAAGGCCGCGACCGGGTTCTCCGCGCCTGCCCGGACCGCGGAGGCGGAGGACACCGAGGACGCCGCGAGCGAGGAGCCGCGCCGCCGGGCGCGCCCCGCCGTCGCCGTGTTCCAGGCGCCCGTCTTCACCGAGCCGCAGTTCCAGACGCCCGAGCGGGCCGCCGCCCAGGCCGCCGCCGAGCAGGCCGAGGAGACCGCCGAACCGGAGGAACTCCCCGAGGAGCGGTCCGCGGCGCGCCGCCGGCGCCGCCGCCGGGGCGGCGCGTTCGGCGACGAGGCCGAGACGCAGACCACCGAGACCGCCGAGAGCGTCGAGAGCGCCGAGGACGAGCCGGAGGAGGCCGAGGACCAGGCCGAGGACGCCGCCGAGGGCGACGACTCCGAGGAGACCGGTTCGCGCCGTCGCCGTCGCCGGGGCGGCCGTCGTCGCCGTCGTGGCGAGTCCGCCGACTCCGGCGGTGACGACGAGTCGGACGAGTCCGACGACACCGCCGCGCAGGACGCCGAGGACACGGCCGAGCAGGCCGAGGACGACGACGAGGAGGACACCGACGACAGCGGCGGCTCGTCCTCCAGCAGCCGCCGTCGCAGGCGCCGTCGCCGTCGCTCCGGTGACTCCTCCACGGACGCCGAGCCCGGCGAGGGCGACCCGGAGCGCACCGTCGTCAAGGTCCGCGAGCCCCGCCCGAAGTCCGAGCCGTCCGACGAGGTGCAGTCCATCAAGGGCTCCACGCGTCTGGAGGCCAAGAAGCAGCGCCGCCGCGAAGGCCGTGAGCAGGGCCGCCGCCGCGTGCCGATCATCACCGAGGCCGAGTTCCTGGCCCGCCGTGAGGCCGTCGAGCGCGTGATGGTCGTCCGGCAGAGCGGCGAGCGCACGCAGATCGGCGTCCTGGAGGACGGCGTGCTCGTCGAGCACTACGTCAACAAGGAGCAGTCGACCTCGTACGTCGGCAACGTCTACCTGGGCAAGGTCCAGAACGTGCTGCCGTCGATGGAGGCCGCCTTCATCGACATCGGCAAGGGCCGCAACGCCGTGCTCTACGCCGGTGAGGTCAACTTCGAGGCGCTGGGCATGGCCAACGGCCCGCGCCGTATCGAGTCCGCCCTGAAGTCCGGCCAGTCGGTCCTCGTCCAGGTGACGAAGGACCCGATCGGCCACAAGGGCGCGCGCCTGACCAGCCAGGTCTCCCTCCCGGGCCGCTACCTCGTGTACGTCCCCGAGGGCTCGATGACCGGCATCAGCCGCAAGCTGCCCGACACCGAGCGGGCCCGGCTGAAGACCATCCTCAAGAAGATCGTCCCCGAGGACGCGGGCGTCATCGTGCGCACCGCCGCCGAGGGCGCGAGCGAGGACGAGCTGCGCCGTGACGTCGAGCGGCTCCAGGGACAGTGGGAGGAGATCCAGAAGAAGTCGAAGAACGGCAACGCCCCGACGCTGCTGTACGGCGAGCCGGACATGACCGTCCGGGTCGTCCGCGACATCTTCAACGAGGACTTCTCCAAGGTCGTCGTCAGCGGCGACGAGGCGTGGGAGACGATCTACGGCTACGTCTCGCACGTTGCGCCCGACCTCGCCGACCGCCTGTCGAAGTGGACCTCCGAGGTCGACGTCTTCGCCACGTACCGGATCGACGAGCAGCTCTCCAAGGCGCTGGACCGCAAGGTCTGGCTGCCCAGCGGCGGTTCGCTGGTGATCGACCGGACCGAGGCGATGGTCGTCGTCGACGTCAACACCGGCAAGTTCACCGGCCAGGGCGGCAACCTCGAGGAGACCGTCACCAGGAACAACCTGGAGGCGGCCGAGGAGATCGTCCGCCAGCTGCGGCTGCGCGACCTCGGCGGCATCATCGTCATCGACTTCATCGACATGGTCCTGGAGTCCAACCGGGACCTGGTGCTGCGGCGTCTGCTGGAGTGCCTGGGCCGCGACCGTACGAAGCACCAGGTGGCCGAGGTCACCTCGCTGGGCCTGGTGCAGATGACCCGTAAGCGGGTCGGCCAGGGCCTGCTGGAGTCCTTCTCCGAGACCTGCGTCCACTGCAACGGCCGCGGTGTCATCGTGCACATGGAGCAGCCGACCTCCGCCGGTGGCGGCGGCAAGCGCAAGAAGCGCGGGCGCGGCGGCGACGGGCACGTCCACGAGCACGAGACCGGCCAGGCCGTCGAGGCGGAGACCGCCGAGGAGACCGAGGCCGAGGTCGCCGCCGAGGTGGCGGCGCCGGTCCCGCTGGCCGAGCCCGACTTCGCGCCCGACGAGGAGCTGTACAGCAGCGTCGCCGAGGCGGAGGCCGCGGCCGGCCGTGGCCGTTCGCGGCGCCGGTCGGGCCGCCGGGCGTCCGCTCCGGCGGGTGCGCCGCGGCGTGAGGAGCGCAAGGCCGAGGCTCCGACCGCTCAGGAGGTCACCGTCGAGGCCGAGGTGGAGCGCCCGGTGCAGCCGGAGCCCGCCGCCGAGGTGCTCGCCGAGCCCGCGGCCATGGAGGACGCCGTCGCTCCGGCCGAGACCCCGGCCGCCGAGCAGGCGGCGCCCAAGGGGCGTGGACGCCGTCGCGCCACCCGCAAGGTGTCCGCTCCGGCGGGGTCGCCCGCGGGGGCGGAGGCCACCGTGGTGACGGTCGCCGAGTCCGCGCCGGCCGCCGAGGCCGAGCCGGCCGCGGAGCCCGAGGCTCCGGCGGAGAGCGCGGCTCCGGCCCGCCCGCGGCGCCGTGCCGTGCGCAAGGAGACCGCGCCCACCGCGTCCGAGGAGACGGCCGTCGTGGTCGTCACGTCGGGCACGGCGGACGAGGCGCCGGCCACGGAGGAGGGCGAGGCGGCTCCGGCCAAGAAGACGGCGCGTAAGACGGCCAAGAAGGCCACCGCGAAGAAGGCCGCCACCAAGAAGACGGCGGCCAAGAAGACGGCGGCGAAGAAGACCACGGCCAAGAAGGCGGCGAAGACCGCCAAGACGGCCGCGGCCAAGTCGACGGCGAAGAAGACCGCGGTCTCGGCCGCCGCCGACGAGAGCTGAGCCGCGCGAGCGGAGCGATGCAGTGAGCGTGCGGCCGGTCATGTGACCGGCCGCACGTCTGTGGGGCCCGGCCCGGTTTGACCCCCTCGGCACCGGCCCCGTAACCTTGACCGTCGGCGTGTCCATGGACTAGGACGCGCCACATCCCCGTAAACCTCTTCCTCCGGAGCGCCGGGTGCACTGCACCGGCCGCCCTGGAGAGGCCGCCCGTCTTCCGGACGGCTGGACTGCGGGGGTGCCGTTCCCGAGCGAGAGAGTGAGATCCGCGTGTACGCCATCGTGCGCAGCGGTGGTCGCCAGCACAAGGTTGCTGTCGGCGACATCGTTGAGGTTGACAAGATTTCCACTGCCAAGGTTGGCGACACGGTCGAGCTCTCGACCCTGCTCGTTGTCGACGGCGAGTCCGTGACCAGCGACCCGTGGGTGCTGGCCGGTATCAAGGTCCAGGCCGAGGTCGTGGACCACCACAAGGGTGTGAAGATCGACATCCTTCGCTACAAGAACAAGACCGGCTACCGCCGTCGTCAGGGCCACCGCCAGCAGTACACGGCGATCAAGGTCACTGAGATCCCCGCGGCTGCGAAGTAAGGGACTGAGGAGAGATGGCACACAAGAAGGGCGCATCGTCCACCCGGAACGGTCGCGACTCCAATGCCCAGCGGCTCGGCGTGAAGCGCTTCGGCGGTCAGGTCGTCAACGCGGGTGAGATCATCGTCCGCCAGCGCGGCACCCACTTCCACCCCGGTGCGGGCGTCGGCCGTGGCGGCGACGACACGCTGTTCGCGCTGCAGCCCGGTGCGGTGGAGTTCGGTACCCACCGTGGCCGCAAGGTCGTGAACATCGTTCCGGTCGCCTGAGTCTTCTGACTTCACGGCTCAGACCGAACGTTTCGCGAGGCGGACCTCACTTCCCGGTCGGGAAGGCGGGTCCGCCTTTCGCGTGTTACAGCAGAGACATATCCGTACGTATTCGCAGTGCTGGAGGCACCTACCATGACCACCTTCGTGGACCGCGTCGAACTGCATGTCGCCGCGGGTAACGGAGGCCACGGCTGTGCCTCCGTCCACCGTGAGAAGTTCAAGCCGCTCGGCGGGCCCGACGGCGGCAACGGCGGGCGCGGCGGGGACGTGATCCTCACCGTCGACCAGTCGGTGACGACGCTGCTCGAGTACCACCACTCCCCGCACCGCAAGGCCACCAACGGCAAGCCCGGCGAGGGCGGCAACCGCTCCGGCAAGGACGGCCAGGACCTGGTGCTGCCGGTGCCGGACGGCACGGTGGTGCTGGACAAGGCGGGCAACGTGCTCGCCGACCTGGTCGGCCACGGCACCTCGTACGTCGCCGCCCAGGGCGGCCGCGGCGGACTCGGCAACGCGGCGCTGGCCTCGGCCCGCCGCAAGGCGCCCGGCTTCGCGCTGCTCGGTGAGCCGGGGGATCTCCAGGACATCGTCCTGGAGCTGAAGACCGTCGCCGACGTGGCGCTCGTGGGCTACCCGAGCGCGGGCAAGTCCTCGCTGATCTCGGTGCTGAGCGCCGCCAAGCCGAAGATCGCCGACTACCCCTTCACGACGCTGGTCCCCAACCTGGGCGTGGTGACGGCCGGTTCGACCGTCTACACCATCGCCGACGTGCCGGGGCTGATCCCGGGCGCCAGCCAGGGCAAGGGCCTGGGCCTTGAGTTCCTGCGGCACGTGGAGCGGTGCAGCGTGCTGGTGCACGTACTGGACACGGCGACGCTGGAGTCCGAGCGTGACCCCGTCTCCGACCTCGACGTCATCGAGGAGGAGCTCAAGCAGTACGGCGGGCTCGACCGGCGGCCGCGGCTCGTCGTCCTCAACAAGATCGACGTACCCGACGGCAAGGACCTCGCCGAGATGGTGCGCCCGGATCTGGAGGCGCGCGGTTACCGGGTCTTCGAGGTGTCGGCGGTGGCCCATCTCGGCCTGAAGGAGCTGTCGTTCGCGCTCGCCGACCTGGTGGCGAAGGCGCGTGCCGCGCGGCCGCAGGAGGAGGCGACCCGGATCGTCATCCGGCCCAAGGCCGTCGACGACGCCGGCTTCACCGTGACGCAGGAGGAGGACGGGCTGTTCCGGGTGCGCGGCGAGAAGCCCGAGCGCTGGGTGCGGCAGACCGACTTCAACAACGACGAGGCCGTCGGCTATCTGGCCGACCGGCTCAACCGCCTCGGTGTCGAGGAGGAGTTGATGAAGGCGGGCGCCCGGTCCGGCGACGGCGTGGCGATCGGCCCCGAGGACAACGCCGTGGTCTTCGACTGGGAGCCGTCGATGATGTCCGGGGCCGAGATGCTCGGCCGGCGTGGCGAGGACCACCGCTTCGAGGCGCCGCGGCCCGCGGCGCAGCGGCGCCGTGACCGTGAGGCGGAGCGGGACGAGTCCCTCAAGGAATTCGACGGGTTCGAACCGTTCTGACCGGTGTTCCGATCGATGTTCTGATCGGCTGAGCCGAGACGCGGGGGGCGGCGGGGGGGGCCCCCCCCCGGGGCCCCCGGGGCCCCCCCCCCCCCCAAAAATAGGGGGGAACATAACGTAATGTAAAAACCCGCCCATCCCCGGCAATTAATGGGTCGGGCGCCCCCCGGT